>CALGUG010000039.1 GCA_937902315.1 uncultured Chloroflexales bacterium | reverse complement strand
CGTATCTGGATCGCTCATCTGGGAGGCAAGCGCTTGGGCCTGCGCAATCTGCCCTGCCGCAAGCAGAGCCTCGACAATCGCAATCTCTGCCCTGCTTCGCGTATCTGGATCGCTCATCTGGGAGGCAAGCGCTTGGGCCTGCGCAATCTGCCCTATCTTTGCCAAAGCCTCGACAATCGCTCGCTCTGCCATGCTTCGCTCAAATGGATCGCTCATCTGGGAGGCAAGCGCTTGGACCTGCGCAATCTGCCCTGCCTGTGCCAAAGCCTCCATAATCGCTCGCTCTGCCCTGCTTCGCGTATCTGGAACGCTAATCTGGGAGGCAAGCGCTTGGGCCTGCGCAATCTGCCCTGCCGCAAGTAGAGCCTCGACAATCGCAAGCTCTGCCCTGCTTCGCTGCAAAGGATCGCTAAACTGGGAGGCAAGCGCTTGGGCCTGCGCAATCTGCCCTATCTTTGCCAAAGCCTCGACAATCGCAAGCTCTGCCCTGCTTCGCTGCAAAGGATCGCTAAACTGGGAGGCAAGCGCTTGGGCCTGCGCAATCTGCCCTATCTTTGCCAAAGCCTCGACAATCGCAAGCTCTGCCCTGCTTCGCTCAAATGGATCGCTAAACTGGGAGGCAAGCGCTTGGGCCTGCTCGATCTGCCCTATCTTTGCCAAAGCCTCCACAATCGCTCCCTCTGCCCTGCTTCGCTCAAATGGTTCGCTAATCTGGGAGACAAGCGCTTGGGCCTGCTCGATCTGCCCTATCTTTGCCAAAGCCTCCACAATCGCTCCCTCTGCCCTGCTTCGCTCAAATGGTTCGCTAATCTGGGAGACAAGCGCTTGGGCCTGCTCGATCTGCCCTATCTTTGCCAAAGCCTCGACAATCGCTCGCTCTGCCCTGCTTCGCTGCAAAGGATGGCTAAACTGGGAGGCAAGCGCTTGGGCTTGGACTAGACACTCTGGCCTCCTAAAACGAGTTAAGGTAAGCTGTATCTGCAATCTATAGATCTGGTCACGAGTTTCTGCCTCTAGGGTTGCTAAATCGAGGCCAAAGACAATTTGAAGAGCCGCTTGTTCTTTTATTGTATTTGTATCAATCAAATAGTAGTAATCAGCTATAAGTTGGTAATAACGGATATAGAGATAAGGATTAAGCCGATCTCGAGCAGAATCTTGAGCCAGATATGGCTCAATTAACAAAGGTATAAGCTTGATTGCTCCATCTTTTAGCTCGTTATCTAGATCAAACCAAGCATCGATAGAGCTTTCACGCTCTTCCGAAGTAAGATCATGCCAAAGTTGTAAGGCCCGGTTGCGCATCTGCTGAACTATATCAGTACGATCAGCTATAAGGGTGCTTAATTCTACAAAAAGACGAATTTTACGCTTTTGATCACTAAGTAGCTCCAGCAGACCAATAACTTCTTGCACTCGCCCATGACGAACCATAGCTTGATAGAGCTCATCGGGGTAGGCATCGGCCCTACTAGCAAGGCGGGTTCGTAATAGGCTATACCTCCAAAAGCGAGGTAGCAGTTGAAGTTGTTCATCTAGGGTTCCATCGATATCAATAATCGCTTGGCGAGCATAGTCAAGATCAAGGGCATAGCTACGAGTGCTAGGGTCAAAACGCAGCTTGGCACGACCATAGTCACCAACATCAAGGAGTTCCCAAAGCCGCTCATAGTCTTGGGCATCGGCAAGCTGGGTAATCAAATGCTCACGAGCATAGAGGCGGCGCTCCTGTTTCAATCCATCTTTATGGTCCTGCCAGATAGCTTCTAGTCCACCTTTGCCCTGCCAGGCCCAATTAGCCAGCCGCTTATGAAAGCGAAGCAGTTCATCGCTGGTAAAAAGAAGATCATCCTCTATATTGGGCGAAACCCTCTTTAAATAATCGCGTAGCTTTAAGTGATAGAGGGTATAACGATAGTCATTGGTTGTGGTTAATAAGCCTCCTATTACACGCAAAGCCTCTCTTAGTTCTTCACTATCAATGCCAATTAATTCTCGTAGAGCTGGTTCGCTCAAGGGGGAGCGAGCAGCTAATAAATAGCCAAATAAAGGCTTGATTGCGCTCTTCCAGTATTGGTTATATACGTTTTTAAAACGCCGAATAGTGAGCCCAAAGATATTATCCGGATTCTCTTCAATACTTTTGATTATTATTTGAATTACTTCAGTAGTTAATTCTCCTTCGTGAGCATGTAACTCTTGAGCGACCAAGTCTAAATAGAGCGCATTATGATCCATTGCATCATAAAAACGCTCGATATTGACTGTTGCCAGATTTACTTGATAACGCTGCAGAAGCAGCTCGAAATCGTCTCGACTAAGCGCTGGCAGTAGGTAAGGTTCGCGCGGTTTGCGTAGCTCCAATGGCTGAAGGATATCGTCAGGACGTGTGCCAAGCACAAAGACGATACCTGATGGAGGATTGGTTGGCAAAAAGCTAAGATCGCGTTTACCATCACTATCTGGCAGAATCTGATCAAGACCATCGATATAGATCAGCTCCTGTTTTCCCTGTCGGGCAATATCCTGTAAAGCATTTTGAAAATAACCGGCTAGAGCTTGACGTGGAGCATTGCTGGCATAGATTTCTGGTAGACCATACTTGAGGCAAAGCCGAGCGATCAGATTGTGCAAAAGTCTAACCTGATAGTCTGCTCCCGGGTCGAGCGGAATAGCATGGAAAATAACTTGCTCATGCCCAACTTTACTGGTTAATTGATCGAAGCTTGGATTTGAAGAAAGCTCTTTCCCTTGTGCAGCCGCGACTTGTAGAAGATGATCGTGTACCAGTTTGGCGATCACACAACTCTTGCCCTGCCCTGCTTGGCCCATAATGGTGATATAGCCACCAGTTGGCAGTAATTCCGCAATCCTTTGACGAATCTCTGCTAACTCCTGTTCTCGACCTACAAATCGATCTAGTCGGCTTTGAAAGAAGCTATAGTTTTTATCCAAACAGGCATTAAGGACTTGAGTACGGTCAGGGCCATTGTTAATAGTGACATTACCAATGATATCTCTACCGGCCATAGCACCAACATAGGCATAACCTTGAACCGTCTGGTTTGTTATGTGATGCTGGGGATTCTGGGAAGGATCGGACATAAGCTACACCTAGGGCTAGTTGAGGGCAAGGAAAGAGCAAGATCTATTTTAAGTGATTATACCAGCATATTATTTCCATATTTGCTTTTCAAGTCAGCAATAAGGTTAAAAAGCGAGAAGTATCACATTTCCGTGTGATACTTCTCGCTTTTGAGTTGGCCATATCGGCCTATTCATCATCTTCGAGCGCTTCATCCTCGTCTTCAACGTCCTCTTCCTCATCTTCTGGGTCGAGGTCGCGGTCTTTGCGAATATAGACCCGCTTTTTGCTGCGCTGCTCTTCTGCGCCAGCGATCACAATGATATATTCGCCGCGCACATTGTTGCTCTCGCCGAGCGCTGCGATCAGCTCAGAGAGCTTGCCACGATCGACTCGCTCATAGAGCTTGGTCAGGTCATTGGCCACCGCTGCCTCGCGATCGCCATAGACAGCCAAGGCATCTTCCAGCGTTTCGATCAGGCGGTAGGGGCTTTCATAAAAGACCAAAGTATGGGGCGCGTTCTGATCGATCTCGAAGAAGCGCCGCCGTTGGCCGCTTTTGCGGGGCGGGAAGCCACGAAAGGTAAAGCTATGCACCGGCAGGCCCGAGAGCACCAGCGCCATAATCAGTCCGGTCGGGCCGGGCGCCATACTGACCGGGATATTGCGCTCGACGGCGGCCCGCACCAGCACATAGCCCGGATCGGCGATACCGGGCGTGCCTGCATCGGTGACCAGCGCGACCTTTTTGCCGCTCTCGAGCAGGCCAATAACGCGCGCAACTGCTTGGCGCTCGTTATGCTCGTGGAAGGTGACTTGGGGCTTTTTGATATCGAAGTGCTTGAGCAGAATGCCGGTTTTGCGGGTATCTTCGCTGGCGACGATATCGACCTCGCGCAGCACTTCCAAGGCGCGCAGCGTAATATCGCCCAGATTTCCGATGGGGGTAGCAACAAGGTATAGCATAGTTTAATTCACAATGAAGAAGGCCGCCTAAGAGCGACCTTCTTCTCTTTACACATTATCGTTAGCAATGTTTCCCGTACTCTTCGACAGGCTTAGGATACGAGTTTAGAGCCCTTTGGCCTCGCGGGCTGCCGGGATATAGAGCTCGTTGGTGTATTCGGCCACCATACGGCGCATGCTAAACTGCGGCGCGCAGGTAACGATCGCCTCTTTGCAGATCTCGATCCAGCGCGCAGAGATGCCCTCTTCGTCTTGATCGTAATAGGTCGGAATGACCTGAGTCTCGAGCACGTTGTAGAGATCCTGAGCGTCGAACCAGTCTTGCTCGTCGTAGTTCTGATACTCGCGCTCTTCGCCGATCTTCCAGCCATTCTTGCCATTGTAGGCTTCTGGCCACCAACCGTCGAGAATACTCAGGTTGGGCGCGCCATTTAGGCTGGCCTTCTGGCCGCTAGTGCCGCTGGCTTCGTGCGGGCGACGCGGGTTGTTGAGCCATACGTCGACGCCTTGCACCAGCTTCTGACCGACGCAGATATCGTACTCTTCGATGAAGATGATTTTACCAGCAAGGCCGGGTTGCATCGAGAGCTGATAGACATCTTGAATAAAGTGCTTGCCCGGATCGTCGGCCGGGTGAGCCTTACCACTAAAGATCACCTGTACAGGGCGGCCCGGCATATTCAAAATCGCCTTGAGCCGTTCTAGATCGCGGAAGAGCAGCGTCGCGCGCTTGTAGGTCGCGAAGCGGCGCGCGAAACCGATCGTAAGCGCATTTTCGTCGAGCAGCGATGAAACGAGGGCGTGTTGGCCCATGCGTTGCAGGCGCGCTTGGGTGCGCGAGCGCACAAAGTGCACCAGATCGCTCTTCAGTTTGCGCTTAACTTCCCAGAGCTTTTTATCGGGAATGTTTCGGATCGGCTCCCAAGTTTTCTTGTCGTCGACTGTATCGGTCCAGTTAGCGGGCAGATATTCGTCGTACAGTTTTCGAAGTTCGGGTGCGAGCCATGTACCAGTATGCACGCCGTTGGTGATCGACGTGATTGGCACCTCGTCTTGGGGGGTGCCGGGGAAGAGCCAGTTCCACATACCACGAGCTACATGGCCATGCAGCTTGCTCACGCCATTGCGGCGGCTGGCAAAGCGAATGGCTAGCACAGTCATCGCAAAGGTGGGACCCCAATGCTGATCCTGGCGCGCCAAGTTAAGAAAATCTTCCTGCGAGAGGCCAAGTTGTGGCCAATACTGCGCAAAGAACTGTTCCATCAAATGGAAGGGGAAGGCGTCGTTGCCAGCCGGAACAGGCGTGTGGGTTGTGAAGATCGAGCGCGCCTGAATCTCGCGCACGGCCTCTTCATAGGGCACACCAGCCTGAATCTTTTCGCGCAGCAACTCTAATACGAGGAATGCAGAGTGGCCTTCGTTCATATGCCAAACGGTCGGGTTGATACCGAGCTTGCGCAGGGCGCGCACACCGCCGATGCCCAGAACGATCTCTTGCGAGATACGCATCTCTTGGTCGCCGCCGTAGAGACGCGCCGAGAGTTCGCGGTCGCGCGGACTATTGGGGTGAATATCCGTATCCATCAAGAAGAGTGGGTTGCGACCGTTTTGGAAGCGATAGACTTTGGCGTAGATTGTGCGTCCGGGCAATTCGACCTCAACCACTACTTCTTTGCCATCGGGCGTGAGCGCCGGAGTGGCCGAAACATTAGAGAAGTTGAGCTTGTTGTATTCGGCAAACTGCCAGCCGCTATGGTCGAGACGCTGACGGAAGTAGCCTTGCGGATAGATAAAGCCCACGCCCACAAAGGGTAAGCCCATATCGCTGGCTTCTTTGGTGTGATCGCCCGAAAGGATACCCAAACCGCCCGAATAGATCGGCAATGATTCGTGCAGACCGAACTCGGCGCTAAAGTAAGCGATCGTTTCGTTCTGCATATCGGGGTAGTGTTTGGTGAACCAAGTCGAGGTTTCGCCCATATAGGCATCGAAGGCACTGATTACTGCATCATACTGTTGGAGATATGCAGGATTCGCTGCAGCCGCCTCAAGTGTGTGCTGACGAACCTCCCGTAAGAAATCTACAGGGTTGTGGTATACCAATTCCCACAAGGCCGGGTCGATTTGACGGTATAGTTCTTGGGCCTCGTTATGCCACGTCCACCAGAGGTTATAGGCCAAATCATGGAGCCGTTCGATACGCTCTGGGATTGGCGTAAAGAGCACACCAGCACTCACCTTTGCCATAGGATACATCTCCTTATCTAATCGTCTGAGTCTTTTCAATTGTATGCTACTCTGTGTTTTCTGTCTAGCCTAATGAGGAGCTTTTGGCGATAGCATGCTCTAAAACGGCCTTCGATATGTTCCAGCGAGCGCATGTGAAGCCGTTTTTCATGCTTTGGGCGGCTTGCTCTCTCCCTTCCATGCGGTCTCAAGCGCGTCCGCCTTCGGCTATCAGAGCGGCTAGCTGCCCTCACCCCCCGGCCCCCTCTCCCGCAGTGCGGGAGAGGGGGTGAATGCTCCCCGTTTCGTGCTCTCAAGGATACTCCCGCGATGGTATGCGACATATCGCCTTTTGCTGCCGACGCGGCTTTGGGTAATGCATAGCTCCTGCCAAGCAGGAGAGCAGCATAGCGCAGCGCTGCCAGCGTTGCAAGCAGCGCTCGCAAGCAGCCTGCATGCGAGATGGGGACTTTTGTAGCCGAAGGCGGACGCGCCAAGGATCGAATGGGAGCAAGCAAACCCTCCGCCAGAGTTGTGCAAACAAGTGCTTGCTTGAAAGCTAGCAAAAGGCACGCCAACAAAAGGACAGTGGCTTATAACAACACCAGCAGCACCAACAAGCAGATGATCGCGATCACAACCATGGCGATCAGCATCCAGATCACGATCGAGAGCATGCGGCTGCGTTGAGGCTCGCTTACAGGCGGGTTCAAGGAAGCGTAGAGCTGAGCTTGCGAAAACGAAGGCTGGCTGCTTGGTGTTGGCTGAGGCGCATAGGCGGCTTGGCTCGTCGGCGGGATCTGCGCGATCACAGGGGGGCGATAGCCGCCCGCTTGGGCCATTGGCGTGTGATAGGCAGCCTGACGTAGCGCGGCTGCAAAGGCTCCTGCGCTGTGATAGCGCTCTGTCGAGCGTTTGCGTAGCGCTTTCTGAACGGCTTCATCGAGCATGGGCGAAAGCTCGGGGCGAAAGGCCAATAATGAGGGCGGAACTTGGTTCTGCTGAGCGTTAAGCAGTTCGTCGACAGTGCCACGGAAGGGTAACTGCTTGGTCAGCATTTGGAAGACAACCACACCCAAGGAATAGATATCGGTCCATGGACCGACGTTGGTTGGGCTGCCGATCTCGCCCGAAGGGAAGGCCTGTTCGGGCGGCATATAGGCGGGTGTACCGAAGCGCTGCCCAACGATGGTGAGATGAGCCTCCGCCACCTTCACCAAGCCGAAGTCGCTCAGCTTGGGATTGCCATGCGCGTCGAGCAAGATATTGGCGGGCTTCACATCGCGGTGAACCAGTTGAAAGGGCGGGGCGTGAGCGTAGTCGAGCGCCGAAGCGATTGCCTCGGTGATGCGTAGCACTCGCTCGAGCGGTAGCGGGCCTTCGCGCTGGATCAAGCCAGCCAAGGAGCCGCCCGCCATATATTCCATCACCAGATAGTCGTAGCTCTCGCTGGTTCCGCTATCGTACAACGACACAATCGAAGGATGTTGGAGACGAGACAAGACGCGCGCCTCTTGTTGAAAGCGCTGAATAAAGGCGGGATTGCGCGCCAGTGCGCCCGAGAGAACTTTAACCGCGACCTGCCTGTTATGTAGGTTATCGTAAGCCCGATAGACTTCGCTCATGCCCGGTTTGTCGTTCTGAAGCTTTTCAAGCAGTTTGTATGACCCAATCGTATGGCCTGTAAGATCCATAATTGATCGCCTTTTAAACAGATAGAGAGCGGAAAAAACAGGCAGCAATACCGCCTACTTTATATGTACCGAAATGTTCGGAAAATTGCTACACAGCCCAGAAAATGAGATCTGCCAATTGTTTCATCATACGGCATGTAGACGCGCTCTTCAAGCGCTTTTGGCAGCCTGCTCGTGATTGTGTATGCTGGTTAAGAACTGGACAGGCGTGGTATAGTTAAGACATCCACCCAGTAGCATCGCAAGATCGGTTTGGGTTGTGTGAGGAGATGGCCGATGGTCAAACCAAGCCTGAAGCGTGTCGGCGACCTGTCGCCGAGTCAGCCCGGTTTGCGCCTCGAAGAGGTGGTTCTTCCAGCCGAAGCCAACAAACTCGGTCACGAGTTGATCGAGATCGCCCGCAACTACCTTATGGATCGCCGCCGACGCGGAGAGGCCCTGCTCGACGCTGCGACCTGGCTCAGCCAAGCGCGCAGTATCGCCGACGAAGGGCGTTGGTATCTCTTCCTCGAAGTCACCGGCACCAGCCCCGATGTGGCCGAGCGCCTGCTCAACATCCATCTGGCAGCCCAGCGCGACAGCCGTTTTCGCGAGGCTGTGATCAGCGGCCACTTCAACCAGAGCGTCGCCGCGCTAGTGGCGCGACCCTCTACCCCGCCCAGCGTGCTCGACACCATGCTCGAAAGCGAGTGCAGCCCACGTATTTGTGATGTGCAGCGCGCCCTAAACACCCTGCAGCGCGAAGGAACCCTGCGCAACTTTGTGGTCGGGCGCGATGAGGAACAGAGCGAGCTAGCCGAGCAGCAGTTTGAGAGCAGCATTGTGGATAACCCGCAGAATGCGGGGTCGCTGCCCGAGCGTCGTCAAGCGGCCGATCTGCCCGCTTGGGTCACACCCACTTGCGAGCAGATCGCGCGCGCCCGAACCAGTATGCTCAGCATTCACGGCGAGCTAGAGCGGCTTGACGACTATGGCGCTTGGCTGATCGAGCGCGAGCTAAGCACTTTGCGCGAGGCCCTCGAGCGCATCAGCAAAACGCTGCAGGCCCGCCGTTCCAGCCCTTAGCTCTCCTTGTGCTCTTCGTAGTAGCTATAGCCACCTTCATAGATCTTTAGGCCGCCATCGCGGATCTCGAAGATGCGGTCGACCACGCGGTCGAGGAAGTAGCGGTCGTGCGAGACCACGATCACCGTGCCCGCGAAGCTATCGAGCGACTGCTCTAGCACCTCCGCCGATGGGATATCGAGATTATTGGTCGGCTCGTCAAGAATCAGACAGTTGGCACCCGTCAGCATCAGGCGCGCGAGCTGAACGCGGCTCTTTTCGCCGCCGCTAAGTTTGGCGATCGGCTGGTTGCAGGCCGCGTAGGGAATGAGGAACTTGCCCAGCTTGGCGACCGCCTCGCCCTCGTACATCGGCTTGAGCGCTCGCAGCGCCTCGATCGGGGTCTGGTTCATATCGAGCGTTTCGTGCTGCTGAGCGTAGTACGCGGTCTGAATGCTCGGGCCGATCCAAATCTCGCCCGCGTCGGCTTCGATCTCACCCATAATCATTCGCAGCAGCACCGATTTACCCGCCCCGTTCGGGCCGACGATCCCGACCCGCTCGCCGTTCATAATCGTGGCGCTGGCGCCCATAAAGATGATATGATCGCCGAAGTATTTATCGATGCCCCGCAGCTCGATCGCTTTGGCACCGCCCCGCAGCCGTGGGCGGAACTCGAGCGCCATTTTGCGACGCTCCAAGACTGGCCGCTCGATCTTCTCCATGCGATCGATCTGGCGCTGTTTGTTGAGGAGGCGCGTTTTGTGCCGCCTGTCCAGCGAGATATTCAGCCAGACCCGAAAGCGTGCGATGGCCGCCTCTAAACGCTCGATCTCTTTCTGCTGCGAGCTGTAAGTCTGCTGTTGACGAATCAGCGCCAGCTCTTTTTGGGTCACATACGACGAGTAGTTGCCCTCCCAGCGCTTCATACGCGCCATACTCTTATCGGAAGGCTCGATCTCGGCGATGATGCGCACCGTCTCGTCGAGCAGATAGCGGTCGTGCGAGATGATCACCACCGCACCGTCGAATTGATTGATGATGCGCTCGAGCAGGCTCTTCTTCTCCATATCGAGATGGTTGTCTGGCTCGTCGAGCAGCAGCAGATCGGGGTCGCTCAGCAGACAGCGCGCCAAACCAACCAGTTTCCGCTGGCCGCCGCTCAGCAGCTTCATAGGGCGCTGCCATTGGCGCTCGTCGAGCTCGAGTTCGCGCAAAAGCGCCTCGGCGCGCGAGTGGGTCTGGCCGCCGCCCTGCTCTTGCCATTGGTTCAGCAGCTGCTCGTGGCGCTGCAGCACCTTCGCCATACGATCCATATCGACGATCACCGCTGGATCGCCCAGTTGGGCCTCGGCCTCGGCGATGGCCGCCTCGAGCGCAACGAGATCGTCGCGTGCCGCGAGCAGCTCATCGAAGACCGAGCGCTCGGGATCGCCCTCGTACTCTTGGGGCAGATAGGCCACTCGCAGGCCGCGTCGCAGGGTCACCGTGCCTTCGTCGGGCGCTTCGATGCCAGCGAGAGTGCACAGAATCGTCGATTTTCCAATGCCGTTCGGGCCAACCAAACCGATCTTCTCGCGCTCTTGGATCGACCAAGAGAGATTGCGAAAGATCGTTCGTCCGCCGTGGACGCGTGCCATGTTGTTGATGTCTGCGATAATCATCGTTCTTTCTCTGCTCTCATCAGTCTGCAAAGAGCGGCCAGACGGCTAGGCAAATAAAAAACGTCGCGAAACCGCACTGGCTCGCGACGTTTGCAAACAGCTATCAAAAAGTGAGGTTTAGTTTTGCAAGGGCGCGCAAGACACAGTGATCCTATGTTTTGCGCGCAGAGTGGCCGAGATATGGCTCCGCCATGTGTTGTTGAAGCTATCCCAGAACATAAACCACTCCTCTAAACCTCAGCGAATACTCCTCCGTAGACTAACACACGCTCGCTAGACGTGTCAAGCCAGTCTTTGGACTGATTCTGTTTTTTCTGAATGCTTTGTTGATAAAGGTCATATAGCCACAATATGTAACCGAAAGCCTTCGATTCGCATCTCTCTACAGATAGGTCAATGTATGCCAATTGGCAGAGGAGTAGATTATCGTGCCGCTTCAGATCGATCTCAGCATCTACGAAGACGAAAAAGCCCTGCTCGAGGGCTTGCGAAGGGGAGAAAGCGACGCTTGCACCTGTATGTTTAAGCACTTCGCGCCTCAGATGTATGCCCAGGCCCTGCGCTTGGTCGGCGACCCCGACGAGGCCGAAGGCGTTTTGCAGATGAGCTTTATCCGCGCCTGCGAAAAGGTCGCCGAATTCGAGGGGCGCAGCAGTTTAGCGACTTGGCTGTATCGCATCACCACAAACGAGGCTTTGATGCGCCTGCGCAAGCAGAAAGCTCAGCGCCACTCGCTCGACGACTTGGCCGATAGCCTCAGCCCCGACAACCTGACCTATCAGCCGCAAGAGTGGCCCGAGAACCCGTCGTTGGCTGTGCTCGACGAAGAGCTGCGTCAGCAACTCGAGGCTGCCCTGCAGCAGCTGCCCGAGAGTCTGCGGCTCGTCTTCGTCTTACGCGAGCTGGAAGGCTTCAGTACAGAGGAGACCGCCGCCAGTCTAGGGATCGGCCTCAGCGCGGTCAAGGTGCGCCTGCATCGCGCCCGTCTGCGCCTACGCGACCTGTTAGCCAACTATCTTCGAGGAGAATGACTATGCACAGCCAAGCAGAACAGTTTCAGTTGTACGAGCTGCTCAATGCCCTGCTCGACGACGAGTTGTCGCCCGAGGCGCGCGCCCAGCTCGAGGTCCATCTATGCGAATGCGAGAGTTGCCGCAGCTTCTTCGAGAGTCTGCGCCAAACCCTCGAGCTCTACCATCGGCTCGACGAGCACAACCCCGCCCTGCCCCACGCAGTCGAAGAGCGTCTGCGCCGCTTTATCAAGCAGAAGCAGATCTGCAAAAGCTAGCGCGACCCATTCGCCTGCCTATGCTTTTGGCGGAGAGGCTTCTAGCTCCCATTCGATCCTTAGCGCGTCCGCCTCCGGCTACTAAACATCTCGCCCAACAAACAAGGGCTTGCGAGGAGCGTTGCAGCGCAACGCTCCTCGTCGTCTTCCAGCGCCCCGCTCTCGCTTGTAACCAAAACGCTCCGATCTTCATCGAAGTGGTGAACGAAGGAGTGAAACAAGTTTCTCACCATTGTGCTGAAAGGATTGTACATGTCGCATCCAAGCTTTTTGAATGTCGAAACAGTTGAGAACTTGATCAAGGAGGGAGCAAGCTTCAAGCTGATAGATGTGCGCACGCCCGCCGAGTTTGAGAGCGTGCATATCGAGGGCAGTTTCAACCTGCCGCTCGACCTGCTGCCCAAGCACTGCGAGGAACTGCGCGACTATTTGAATGTTCCGCTGATCATCGTCTGCCAAAGCGGTGCGCGCGCCCAGCAAGCCGAGCGCATTCTGCGCGGCGCCTCGTTTACAAACCTGCACATCCTCGAGGGCGGCGTCGCGCGCTGGAGCAGCATGGGCAAACCGGTGGTGCGCGGCAAACAGCGCTGGAGCTTGGAACGCCAAGTGCGCGGCTTGGCGGGAAGTCTGGTGTTGCTGAGTGTTATCGCTAGCCTGTTCTGGAAGCCGATGCTGCTGATCGCGGCCTTCGTCGGCGCAGGGCTGACCTTCTCGGCGCTGACCAACTTCTGCGGGTTGGCATTTCTTCTCTGCAAGCTGCCCTACAACCAGGATGCGACCTGCGATATCGGAACGCTGAAGAAGCGCTTGGCCGCCGAATAGAGACTGTTTGAAGATACAAGGAGTGAACGATGTTCTTCCGTCAAATCTATAACGACCAACTGGCGCAAGCCAGCTACTTCATCGCCTGCCCAGCCACGGGCGAAGCGCTGGTCGTCGATCCCACCCGCGAGATCGAGCGCTATATCGAACTGGCGGAGCGCGAAGGGCTACGGATCACGGCCATAACCGAGACTCACATCCACGCCGACTTTATCTCGGGGGCGCGCGAGCTGGCCGCCCGCACAGGTGCGCAGCTCTATCTCTCTGACGAGGGCACTCCCGATTGGAAGTACGCCTACGCGGCCGAGAGCAAGGCCATCCTCTTACACGACGGCGACCGCTTCAAGGTCGGTAATATCAGGGTCGAAGCGCTGCACACTCCGGGCCACACCCCAGAGCATATGGTCTTTGTGGTGAGCGACGGCGCCAACAGCGATCTGCCGATCGGCGTCTGTACGGGCGATCTGCTGTTCGTGGGCGATGTGGGCCGCCCCGATCTTTTGGAGAAGGCCGCGGGCGTCGTCGGCTCGAGCGTGGAGGGCGCGCACAAACTCTTCCATGCGCTGCAGCGCTTGCGCTCCCTGCCAGAGTTCGTGCAGATCTGGCCGGGCCACGGCGCAGGCAGCGTCTGCGGGCGCGCACTTGGCGCTATCCCACAGTCGACGCTCGGCTACGAGCTGCGCACAAACTGGGGCTTCTCCATCGCAGACGAAGAGCGCTTCGTTAAGGAGGTCTTGCACGGCCAGCCCGCTCCGCCGCCCTACTTCGCGACCATGAAGCGCGAAAACAAGCTCGGCCCAGCGCCCTTAGCCAGCCTAGCCCAAGCCGAGCGCGGCAGCGTGCAGAGCCTCGCCGAGGCTTTGGCCGATCAGCTTCAAGTGATCGACCTGCGCCCAGCCGAGCAGTTCCTGCAAGGCCATATCGCAGGTAGTATCAACCTGCCCCTGAACGAGAGCTTCCTGAGCTGGGCGGGCTGGTTCACCAGCGCCGATAAAGCCATCGGCTTGATCGGCGAGCCGCAGCAACAACAAGAGGCCATTTACTTGCTACGATTGATCGGCAGCGATCGGGTGGTTCAGCTCTGGGATAGCACGGTCATCGAGCAGTGGCCCGAAGCGCTGGAGCGGATCTCAAGCTATAATCCGCAGGAAAACAAGCAGCTCAACGGCTACATCCCGCTCGATGTGCGCAACCTCGACGAGTATCAGCAAGGCCACATCGCCGAAAGCCTGCACATCCCCTTGGGCGAGCTGCCCAAGCGCCTGAACGAGCTGCCGCAACAAGAGTTGCTGGTCTATTGCGCCGGAGGCGGGCGCGCCGCGATCGCGAGCAGTCTGCTTTCGGCGGCTGGGCACAGCCAGATCAGTCTGCTTCAGGGAGGCATCAAGGCTTGGCAGGCGGCCGGACTCCCTGTGGAGACGCATTAAGAGGAAAGAATGTCCGATACATCACAGAACAACAGCATTCCCGAGATCGAAGCCTTCGAGCTCTTCAAACGGCAGCGCGAGCAGAGCGACACCTTTGTGCTCGATGTGCGCGAGCCGAACGAGTACCGCGAGGGTCACATTCCCAACAGCAAGCTCATCCCTTTGGGATCGCTTGGGCAAGCGTTGGCTAAGCTTCCGAAAGACCGTCCGATCTACGTGAGCTGCCGTTCGGGCAAGCGCTCGGCCACGGCGACGGCCCAGCTGATCGCAGCGGGGTTCGATGCCGTCAATATGCGGGGCGGCCTGCTGGAGTGGAGCCGACTGCAGTTGCCGCTGGAGCACTCGGAATGCTAAGCGGCCTCAACCTTGTGTTAGCGCCCCTGTTCGGCGTCTTGATCGGCTTGGCGCTAGGGATGCTGGGCGGGGGCGGTTCGATCTTGACCGTGCCGGTGTTGGTCTACGTTCTGGGCCAAAGCCCGCACTCCGCTCTCGCCACATCGCTGATTATCGTCGGCAGCAACGCGCTGATCGGCACCTGGATGCATGCCCGCAGCGGCCACGTCAAATGGAAGCAAGCGCTGCTCTTCGGCGCGCTCGGCATACCGGCCGCCTATCTGGGTGCCCACCTCTCGCAACGCCTGCCCGACACACTGCTGATGATCTGCTTCGCGCTTCTGATGCTTGTAATCGCGGCGAGCATGCTACGAGGCGGCCCGAAAGTGAACACAGATCAGCAGCGTGTCGTTTGGTGGAAGGTCGCGCTGGGCGGCGCAGGCGTCGGCTTCTTGACGGGCTTTCTGGGGGTCGGCGGCGGCTTCTTGATCGTTCCGGCTCTGGTGCTGCTGCTCGGTATGCGCATGCAGGACGCGGTCGGCTCCTCGCTGGTCGTGATCGCGATCAACAGCTTGGCCGGCCTGCTCGGCCACCTCAGCGACGGGCAGCAGCCTTGGCCCTTGATCGGCGTGTTTGTAGCGAGCGGCATCTTTGGGCTATTGATGGGCAGCCAGATCAGCCAACGTATCTCGCCCAAACAGCTGCGAACGAGCTTCGCCAGCTTTGTGTTTGTGCTGGGCTGTGTGCTGTTGGTGGCGAATGGCCTGGTGATTTTATGACTTTAAACTTGAATAAAGTCATATAGACACGCAAATCCGCATTGCTTTTTATCTGGCCTTCGGCAGAGTGGAACATGTCTCTCTCAACTCTTTCCCCCGGTTTTCGTTTACCTACGCTGAAAGAGAACACGTCTTTTAGCAGATTTGTTTTGAGGAAGTGTAGAACGAGCGGGCTCTGTACAAGGTGCGAGCGCCGCTACAGCCCTCGTTTGTTGGGCGGGACTCTGATAGCCGGAGGCGGACGCGGTGAGGAGCGCATGGGGGCTAGAAGCCTCTCCGCCTGAAAACGCACAGGCTGAAAAAGGGAGGAGCCTTCCACAACAGGGAAGGCTCCTTCTGCTGCTCTCAGACTTACAGTTGCGTCACAAGGTCTTGGTATTCGCGATGGCGCAGAATGTAGGTGTGAACATAGGGGCAGATTGGCACAACTTGGAGACCGGCTTGGCGGGCATAGTCGAGCGCGGCTTTGACGACCTTGCCCGCGATGCCTTGGCCGCGCAGGTGAGGCGGTACGTAGGTGTGGGTCAGCAGCATGCGATTCGCCGACAGTTCATATTCGGCTACAGCGCGATCGCTGCCGATCTGAAGCTCAAAACGCCGCTCGTCTGTATTATGAATAATGTTTTCGGCTTCCACAACTTCTCCTTTTTCTATTCAGCGTCGACAATTTTGACGGGAAGCGCGTTGGAGAGTAGTATAGTATGCGAGTCCAATTTATCCACTTTATCCACTTTTACCAAAGGGTTCGTTATGTCAATAGTTACTAGCACGTATCAGGCCGAGATCGAGGCGTGGCGGGCGGAGGCCGAGGCCAAGCTGCGCGCCGACGATGGCTGGCTCACGGTTGCCGGCCTGTTCTGGCTGGAAGAGGGCGACAATAGCATCGGTGCCTCCGAAGAGTGCAGCGTGATCGTGCCCGGTGATGCACCGGCGCTGCTGGGTTATCTGCGGCGTGAGGGCAAACGCGTCAGCTACCTGCCGGTCGAAGGCAGCCCACTGCTGCTCAACGGTCGGGCCGTAAACGAAGCGACCGAGATCAACCTGCAAACGATGGATTCGCCCGATCTGTTCAGCATCGGCGAGGTCAGCTTCTTTGTGATGCAGCGCGGCGAGCGGATCGGCGTGCGTCTGCGCGACAAACAGAGCCATGCTCGGCGCAATTTCAAAGGGCGCACATGGTTTCCCGTCGACGAAAGCTACGTGATCGAAGGACGCTACATCAGCTATCCGACGCCCAAAGTGCGCCAGATCGTCAATGTGCTCGGCGATGTCAGTGAGGAGCAATGCCCGGGCGAGGTACACTTCGAGCTGCACGGCCAGAGCATCGCGCTCGAGGTCTCGTCGGCCAGCAAAAACGGCCTGTTCATCGTCTTCCGCGATGCGACGGCGGGCCACGAAACCTACGGCGCCTCGCGCTTCCTCTACACTAGCGCGCCCGACGCAGACGGCAAGGTGATCTTAGACTTTAACCGCGCCGTCAGCCCGCCCTGCGCTTTTACCGACTACGCCACCTGTCCGCTGCCTTCGGCCCAGAATCGCATCAACCTGCGCATCGAAGCGGGCGAGACCTATAACGGACCTCAACACTAAGCAGATCAAGTGGGGAGGGCGCAAGCTCCTCCCCATCCCTCAGCGCTGCTACTTGCCGTAGCCGAGCGCGCGCAGCGCCTTCTCGGCCTCCTCCGCCTCATTCCACTCCATGTCGTAACCGTCGTACTGGATCGTGCTCTCGTGGCCTTTGCCCAAGAGCAGCACCAAGTCGTCCGGCTGGGCGTAGGCCAGGGCGTGTTGCACAGCCTCGCGTCGGTCGGCGATGCAGACATAGCCGCTGCCCTGACGTTTACCCTCTTGCTCGGCTCCGGCGGCGATCTCTTCCAAAATGGCGTAGCGATCTTCGGCGCGCGGATCTTCGTCGCTCAGCACCAGGTAGTCGCAGTAGCGAGCTGCGATAGCGCCCTGCATCGGGCGTTTAGCGCGGTCACGCTCGCCAGCGCTGCCAAACAGAGCGATGATACGGCCCTTGGTCAGCGGGCGCAGCATGCTCATCACCTGCTCGAAGGAGTCGGGGTTGTGGGCGTAGTCAACGATCACGGCGAAGGGCTGGCCCAGATCGACAGGCTGCATACGGCCGCGCACGCCCTCAACCGCTTCCAGAGCGGCGATACAGGTTTCGAGCTCGATGCCTTGGCTGAGGCCGACGCTGATGGCAGCTAGGCTGTTGACCAGATTGAAGATGCCCGGCAGACGCAGAGCGATCGGCGCGCTGCCCCAAGGCGAGTGCAAGACGGCGCGCGTACCGCTGGGTGTGGCCTCGATCGCTTCGGCGCGCAGATCGGCCTGCGCTTTGAGCGCAAAACTGAAACGGCGGGCGTGGCTGGGCGCGGCATCGTAGAAGAGCTGATGGTAGGGATCGTCGGCGTTCACGATCGCCCACGGTTCGCGGTTGCTGCTCTGGCCCAAAGCTTCGAACAGGCGCGCTTTATCGCGGCGGTACTGCTCGACCGAGCCGTGGTAATCGAGGTGTTCGTGGGTCACGTTGGTGAAGACCGCGACGTCGAAGTCGCAGTCGCCCAAGCGGTTCCAGTTGGCCGAGAGCGCGTGCGAGGTCGCTTCGATCACGGCGTAGTCGCACTTGGCCTGCACCATCTCGCGCAGCATCTGCTGGATCTCGAGCGCTTCGGGCGTGCTCTGGCGGGTCTTGTTGGCCCACTGGCGCGCGCCGATCTTGAAATCGAGCGTGCCGATCATGCCCGTGTTATAGCGCGAGTCGAGCACACGGCTCGTCAGCGAGGTCGTTGTGGTTTTGCCCTTGGTGCCCGTAATGCCGACCACCTTGAGCTCGCGCCCTGGGTAGTTGTAGAAGGCGGCGGCCAGCGGCGAAAGCGCTACCAAGCTATTGGGCAAGATTACGATCGGTACCTTCAGCGTAGCGGTGCTGCTTGCATCCCAGTAGCGCTCATCGACTGCCACGGCGCTGGCACCGCGCTCGAGGGCGTTGGCGATGTAGCGATGGCCGTCGGTGTGCGTGCCGCGAATCGCCACGAACAGATCGCCGGGCTGCACTTTGCGCGAGTCGTAGGCCACCCCGCTGATCGGTTGGCTGTCCGAACCGAGCAGCCGAGCGGTAGGCAAGTGTTTGAGCAGTTGGCTCAAGGGATAAATACTTTTTTGTTCCATACCATCACAATCGTTCAAAGATCAAGCTGCCCGCCGTTTCCAAAGCTCGTACAAGGGCGCAAGATACACGAAGTCGTAGGCAGGCAGAAAACGCACAACTTGGCCTCCGAAGCCTTTTTTGAAGCGATAGACGCCAAAAAGCGGGTCTTGCTGGGCTTGGGCCTCTAGCTCGGCGCGCCGCGCTTCGTCTGTCACGAAGGCCGCCCGGCCGAAGGCATCGGGAATGCCCCAAAAATCGTAGCTGCAACAGCCTTGGGCTTGTGCCCACTGCAGGGCGTGCCACTGCAAAAGGTGGTTGGCGCCCTTCTTGAGGCCGATCTGGTTGGAGCCGCCGTACAGATAGTAGCCCGATTGCTTGCCTGCAAAGACCATACAGCTTCCCACCGCCTGGCCCTCGAAATCGGCGATCAGCAGTTGAGCGCGCCCGCTGGCCTTGAAGATCCGCCAAGCTTGGGCGTAGTAGTCGCGGCTGTGAATGGCGTAATCGCTTTTGCGGTCGGTGGTCGCCTGCATCGCGGCGTAAAAGGTGTCTAAATCGGCCTCGCTCTCGCCCACCCGTACCTGCACACCCAGACGCTCGGAGCGCCGGATATCGGCCCGATGGCCCTTGCTGAAGGCGGCGAACAGTTGATCAGCTTCTTTGCTTATGTCAAGTTCAATCGTGCTGCGCGGCTGGATCGTGTCGGCGATGCGCCAGTTCTGCTGCTGCAGAAAGGTGTGTAGCTCATCACCCTGCTCGCCTTCGTGCAGATTGGGCTCGATGCGCAGAAAGACGCAGCGCGCCCCGCGCAGGCTGCGGTGGAGGGCCTGAAGCAGCAGTGTATCGATCTCACTGTCGCCCGAGAAGAGTGGGCCGCGCGGGACGTAGCCCATGCTGAGGCCGAACTTGCGCCGAATCAGCAGCTGTGCTCCAGCCCGCAGTTCGTTCTGATCGCGCACAGCGACCCGCTTCACCTGCCAGCCGAACTGGCCTTTCAACTCGCCCCAAGCGCTGTTCTGCAGCAGATTGCCTTGGGGATGCCTATCGACGAAGGCATCCCACTCGCTCTGATCGGGCTCAACAAGCGCGAAAGCCGAGCTTACACGCGCCGCCATAGGCGTTCTCCGTACTTGTGTCCGCTCGGGGCGCGCTTGGCCGCGAATTCGCGCGTGCCATCGCGCATGTCCTGCGAGCTGCCGAAGATGCGCACCACTTGGGTAGTGTAACAGTCGACCGCATCCAGTTTGCGCTCGAAGGTCTCGTCGATCGCGATATCTTGAGGCTCTAGGTTAACCTTGATCTCGGCAAAACGCGCTTCCAGAGCGCCCATCGTGCGCACATAGGGATAGTCTTCATAGAAGACGATCGGCAGATCGTAGTTATGCGCCGCCAAGCCCGCCAAGAACGAAGCCTGATGATCGACGTGGTGGCCGATCCCCAGTGGCACATAGATGGTCGCATCGGGGCAGCGCTGGCCCAAGATAACCAGCAGAGCGGACAGCTCGGCCGCCAGCGGGTCGCCGTCGGCCACGGGGCCGAAGATTGTGGGGTCGGAGTAGTACTTGTCGGGCACGCGATAGATGCAGTCGAGGTAGTCGAGCCAGAGGTAGTCGGCCCCGAGCATTTGCATCGCAGCCTCGTCCTCTTTGAGGCGCAGAGCGACCGCTTCGCCGCCCGTCACGCCGTACTCGGTGTGCATCTCTTCCGCCAAGGCGTTAAAGGGGCCGGCCGGATCGGGGCTGCCCGCACAGGCGGTTACAACCAAAACTGGTTCGTCAGCCTGCACGTGCTGTATGATCGCGCCACCGCACGAAAGCGCGGCATCGTCCATATGCGGCGCAAGGTAAATATGTCGGTAATGGCCTGACAGTTCGCGCCAAGCTTGAATTTGTTTCGCCATAACTCTTCTCTAACTGTATAGGGAGAATCACGCTCAAGGAATAATAACCGATAATATCACTGGAGGGTGAAACCGTTGGGCTAGTATAGCGAAAAGGTTGGCTTACGGCAAGGAAGCGGCCACAGCCCCCATAGCGCATACTGCTCGATCTTCTTACTAAGGCGGCGAGCTCCTTAGCTCCCATGCGGCTTCTTAGCGCGTCCGCCTTCGGCTACCAGCATGGCTCCCTCCCATTCGGACCATCGGCCTTCGCCAAAGCGTGTACAGCGCCCACGCAGCGCTTACAACGCACTCTTCGCCACTCAATGAAACGCAGTGACTGACCTGCCAGCGATTGCCGCGCACGCAAGCACATCTCTCAATACCACAACATACTTGTTTCCTGCCCTCTAACATCAAATTCGCTTACAGAGTTGCGTTCTTGTAACGCAAAAATGGTCAAGTTCCACTCTGCCGAAGGTCAAAGAGAAAGTAATTAACTGATACAAGCTTCCAGCAGCTTCGTGGCTAGAAGGTTTTAGAGAATTTTGGCAGTGTGGCTTGTCGAAGGTAGAGCGAGTAATCGTACCCTGAGCCTGTCGAAGGGTACGATCCGTCTGGGAGGAAAAGCATTTGATAGCCGTAGGCAGACGCGGTTGAGACCGCATGGCAGGGAGATACTTCTCCGTCAGAGCATGGAAGGGTACACCCAGATCTATGCTCACACTGCTGTCGAAGCAAGCTTTCCGGTGCTTGCACCAAGCAGCTTGGCTCGCTGCGTTTCGCTGTTCAAAGTAGTGTGGTGAGTGAGTTTTGTGACTTTTTGTATTGTTACGGTCATATAGACAAACAAAGTTGTCATCCTATTTTTACTTGACCAATGGGGCTGAAAGTTGTATACTCCCCTTGTTGAAAGCAAATTTCAACGTTAAGTCTCGCTTTTTTGATGGCACGAAGCGCACGGAAACACGTTTCCCCAATCGATCGGATCGTTTGGGCGCTTCAAGGTTGCATACAGACCAAGGTCGCTCATATGCAACTTGCCCGAAAAAGCCATTCCTGAGGAAGTATGGACGCAAGCCATTCAGAACAACCCTGCGGCTCTGGTAGACGTGTGAGGTTCATGCGTCGTGGAGGCCCCAGCTTAGCGACCGATACGCTGCTTCGCATGTAGCGCCGGGTCGTTGTGCTTCGTCCCCCACGCCGCTAGGTGTGGGTTTTTTCTTCCCCCCATTCCGAATAGACCAAACACCTACCAGAGTCGGTAATCGACACGACTTTGGAGGATGTCTATGACCACTTTTGCTGTGCGCAGCCCCGCGTTGCGCCGTTCAAGTGCGCTGTCCTGCGCCACCTACGGCTGGGGCACCCCACTGCTGCTCATCCACGGCATCGGATCGGCTGGCTCGGTTTTTGCACCGATTATTCCGGCACTGGCCGCTCATTTTCATCTGATCGTACCTGATCTGCGCGGTTTCGGCCGCAGCTGCTTGCTTGGCAACCCCAAAAGCGTGCTTGAAATGGCCGCCGATCTGCCCGCGCTCTTCGATGTGCTCGGCATTCGGCGCTGTCATGTGCTCGGTTTTGGGCACGGCGGTTTAGTTGCCCAGCAGTTGGCGGCTTATGCACCTCAGCGTATTCATCGCATGGCGCTGGTCGCCACCCCGGCCTATCCGAGCCGTTCGCTGCGCCAGAGCGTCGCCATGGCCCTTTTGCCCAGCCTCCAGCGCCTTTTGGGCACCAAGCTGGCCGAGCGCTTAACCGGCGGCCTCAATGCAGCCAGCGCTACACCCGAGGTCGGCAATGCAGCGGCGGCTCGCCTGCTGCTTAAATTCGATAGCCGCCCACTTCAAGCCAAGATCGAGACCCCCACCTTAATCATTCACGGCGATCAAGATAATTTTATTCGCCCGCACCATGCCAGCATGCTGGCAACCAATATGCCCAATTGTCGCTTGCAGATGATCAACGGTGCCGAACACCGCCTGTTACAGACTCATAGCGAAACGGTCAGCAACCTGTTAGTAGATTGGTTACATTAGAGCCCTGCACACAATCGCATTCGCTGGTATACTAAAAGATAGTGAACAAATTCACTACGAGCGTTACGGTTCCACAGCGCAGTAGAGCTTGCAGTACAAGCGCTCTCGTCATTCGATGAAGCGGCTTGGCAGCAATTCTGCACCGCTGGGGAACCGTTTTTTGTATGCCTTAGAGGATGGAAATGATTGGTGCACTTACCTTGATCTTCTGTTTCCAACTCTTGGGAGAAACGATCTCTCACCTGTTTGGACTACCTATACCCGGCCCTGTTATCGGGATGCTCTTGCTCTTTGCTTGGTTAAGTCTGCGCGGCCAGCTCTCTGAAGGGCTTGAGCGAGCTTCCAGCGGCCTGCTCGATAACCTCACCCTTTTGTTTGTGCCAGCAGGTGTTGGCTTGATCCTTTATATCGATCAGTTGCGCGAACACTGGCTTGGAATCGCAATCGTCTTGATTTTGAGCACCGCCATAACCATTGTCGGCACCGCTCTCACCCTGCAATTCCTGCAGCGGCTGCCCGTTCTGCTCAGCCACAAACGCCGCGAGGAAGCTCATGAATAACCTGATCGATCTCTGGGGATACTTACGCGAAACGCCGCTCTTCTGGCTCACCCTGACTCTGCTCACCTACCAAGCGAGCGCTTGGGTTATAAAACGCCTGCCCGACTGGCCGGTCTTGAACCCCTTCTTGGCCACAACTATGATTCTGGTCGCTGTGCTGCTGATAACAGATACTCCCTACGAAACCTATATCGCCCAAGCGGGCATGCTACAATTTTTGCTCGGCCCGGCCACCGTCGCGCTGGCGATTCCGATGTATCGCAACGTCACCAAGCTCAAACAGATGCTTGTGCCGCTGCTGGTCTGCCTGCCGATCGGCTCGCTGATCGCGATCTCGAGCGTCTACGCCCTCGGGCACCTCACTAAGCTCAGCCAAGCTATGCAGCTCTCGCTCTTGCCCAAGTCGGTGACCACACCGATCGCTATGGGCATCGCCGAGCAGATCAACGGCCTGCCAGCGCTGGCCGCCGTGTTTGTGTTGCTGACCGGCATGGTCGGCACATTGATCGCAGCGCCCCTGCTCGACTTTTTCCGCGTCCACGATCTGCGCGTGCGCGGCTTCGCGGTCGGCCTCAGCCTGCATGGCATCGGAACGGCACGTATGCTGCAGATCAGCCAAGAGGCGGGCGCATTCAGCGGCCTGGCGATGGCGCTGAACGGCTCGCTCTCGGCGGTGCTGATCCCGCTGATCGTCTACTTTTTGGGCTGAAAGTTGCCTTGTACGGTGATGCTGGGCAGCGCGTTCAAGCTCCCTTCTCCCGCTTCTGGCGGGAGAAGGGCCGGGGATGAGGGTGGGCCAGCCGCTTTGATAGCCGTAGGCGGACGCGCTAGAAGCCGAATGGGAGCTTGAAGCGCATTCGCCAAAAAGATGCTATCGATAGTGTTATGCAAAGTTCGGATGGCTGTGAAAATGGGCCTACTCCGTGTACGGAATAAGCCCAAGGGAAGTTGGGGCGCCCTGTTTAGATGCTAGCGCCAGCCGTAGCCGTCGATGGTTTGGTTGCCCAAGAGACCGAGCAGCACTTCGTAGGGCGTGCCCGCATACTCGGGGTGGTACTCGAAGCGGTTGCGCTCGAAGTATTGAACGGTGTAGACCTTGCCGTCGGCGGGGTTGTATTCCTGAAACTCCTCGCTGATCGGGTAGCCGAAGACCGCCAGGCCGCCGTTGTTTTGCCAATAGCGCAAGAAGGCGCCGCCCAAAGTGTGGCCCGTTTCGGGGGCGTAAGCGCGCCCATCGTTGGGGTTGGGCACCGGTTGCATGGGTCCTTCCGCACGACGATGAGCCGTCAGATCGCTGCCCAAGAGGCCAAGCAGCACCTCGTAGGGCGTGCCCGCGTTCTCGGGGTGATACTCGAAGCGGTTACGCTCGAAGTATTGCACCGTGTAGCTCTTGCCGTCTTGTTTGCTGACCTCGCTGAACTCCTCGGTCAAGGGATAGCCGAAAATCGCTAGGCCGCCGTGCTGCTGCCAGTAGCTCAAGAAGGCGCCGCACAGATTGTGGCCCGTCTCTGGGAAGAAGAGGCAGCCATCTTTGGGGCCGACCGGATCGCTATAGCGCGGAATCACCACGCGATAGGGCCGCAGCGAGCCGATCCCAACGGTCGCCTGAGCTTGATTGCCAGCGAAGACGGTCGCCCAACCGTCGCCCTCGCGCTGCTCGATGCGATACTCGCCGCCGTTCCAAGTCGGCATCAATGTTTTTATGTCAAGTGCAATCTGGCCGTTCTGCGTGCTCAAAAAGTAGATCTCGCCCCGCTTGCGCAAAAGCACCTGACCCTGATATTCGAGCTGATAGGCCAGACCCGCCACATTCCCCGTCACTCCAGCGCTATAGACGATGTCGTTGCCCACAAAGGTGTAGCTCGGGCCGCCGCCGAGCGCTAGCTCGCCGCCCGGCTCAGCCGCCGTGTTGGCCAGATAGGTCGCGAAGGCCCCAAAGGTGTGCCAGATCGGTTTGGCGCTGCCGTCGATGCGCAGGGCGCCGTAGTTGTCTTCGCGCGGATTACCCACGGGCGGTAGATCGGTCAGCATCCACTTCAAAAAGCCCGCGTAGCCTCGGCTGTAGGCGCCCAAGGTCACCGCCATCTCGAGCATGCCGGTCACATCGGCATGGGCGTCGGCGGTCGAATAGCCGATCTCTTCGAGCAGCAACGGCTGATTGGGGAAGAGCCGCCGCAGCACATCGCCGAACTGCAAGATCTGAGTGACGCTGCTTACAGTGGGGTTGGGGAAGCGGTGCAGCGAGTGGAAGTCGAGCAGGGCGCCGTTGGCGGGCAGGCGCGAAAAGAGTAGGTTGCTCCAGCCGACCGTAATCAGATGCTCGGCGTCGGCGCTGCGAATGGCGTCGCGCTGCAGGCCGATCCACGTCGCGAGGGTGCCGTTCACAGCGGCCCAGAAGGGCGCCCAGGCTTGCGCTTCAGGCGAGTCGGGGAAGTCCATGATGTTACGCCCGGGCGCCGCTACAGTCCACTGCTCGGAGGCAGCCACAAACTCGCGGAAGTAGGCCACGTTGTTGGCATAGGCGTAGGCTTGCTCGTCGCTCCAGCTGCTCTGGAGACTGCGCCCATCGCTGGTGCTTGTGCGCCAACCCGGAATGGCCTCGCGGGGGACTCGCTCGCCGTAGATGGCGATCAGCTCGGTGCCTTGGAGCGGCACGCCGACGCCGCTTGGGTAGTTGGTGGTCGCCAAGGTGAAGAACTGCGGCTCGTTGCGCAGATCATAGGCCAAAATCGCTGGATTGCCGCGATAGCGCTCGGCGATCCGGCGATTGACCTCGATCACGCGCGCAAGGTCGCGGTCACCACTATCGTTAAAGGTCAAGAGCACATAAATCCCGCGCTGGGCCGCGCTGTTGATCACGGCATCGAGCTTACTGAAATCGCCCGCCATAATCTCGCCCGGCAGCGGGTTTTGCACAAATAGGCGCACGGTGTTAGCACCGCCAGCTCGCGCTCGATCAAGATCGCGGTTGATCAAGCTGAGATCGAACTGCTCCCACATACGCCAAGCACGGTCAAAAGGGCCTTCATAGTTGTAGCCTAAAGCGAAAAAAGGTCGTCCTGAAGGATCAATAAAATGCTTTCCATTAGGATGGATGCGCACAACACTGGATTGGGCTTGGACTGGCGCCACTGGTAGGCTGGCCGCAAGCACGAGCATGAGCAAAAGCAGAGTAAAGGCCGTCAACCATGGGCGGCGTTGCATAGATAGTCCTCCACTACAAGACGGTACCAACTACAGCGTACCATACTAGAGGTTTAAACGCAGATTTTTGGCTAAAAAACATTTACAACAAACGATTGTGATTAAAATCCTATAGCATTCACTACGGTTTCTCAATCAGCCTTAAAATGGGATTGTTTATATGACTTTTACAACTATTAAAGTCATATGGTCAATATAAAATCTGCTTATAACAAATAGACTAGCAGAGTTTCTTTTTTGAAATGAATTGGAACTAATAAGGAAGGAGGAAGATTTGTAGAAGATCTCCGAGTGACTAGTCTAAACTGGAGGATTGAAACTCATGGAAGTGTTTTGCCCAACCTGCGGAAGCCGCTATGTCGATAATGAACGTTTTTGCAAGCAGTGCGGTACAGTACTTTCTCAACCAAACCAAGCACAGAATCCGTATCCGGGCCAAGCTAATACCATGCCGACCCAGGTATTATCTAATCAAGTACCGCCAGCTACATCTGTTCAGGCCCAGCAAAAACCTGAAAAGCGAAACAAGAAGCGTTTTATCCTGTATTTATGCGGTTTTCTGATGCTTGCGTTCATTATTCGTGCCAACACAAACTCGTCAGATAGTGCTAAGAACACTTCAAGTACTTCAAGCAACGGACAAGCGGCTCTATCATCACAGAATAGTAACTCGCCAACAGCTAGCCCAGAACCTAGTCCCACACCTGTTCCTAAGGTCCTTGCAAGAGTATTGCGAACAGCTAATCTGCGTGCCCAGCCCAAAGCAGGCGATGACGAGCCAGTGATCGGTCGTCTTTTTGAAGATTCTGGTGTAACTATCAAAGGGCGTAATGAAGCGAAGGATTGGTTTGTAATCAATTCTAATCAAGGGTTAGAGGGTTGGCTTAGCGCTTCATTGTTAGAGATTGCTCCTGAGAGCGATATCGATAGCTTACCGATCGTATCAGATGAAGAGACATTTATTCCCCACGACCATGACGACACGATCTACTTACAGGTTTGGAGCATGGACTTTCAAGATAAAGTTGGATATATGCGAGCAAGTAATGGCTCCACCTTTTTATTGGTTGGTGTTCGAATCGATAATTATGGTCGTTCCTCTGCACCCTATAACCCTCTCTACTTTTCACTCAAAGATAGCGATGGATTTGAATACAATACGACGATTTACACTGGATCGCGTGGCTTGAGTTCGGGAGATATAGCCAAAGATGAGTTTGTGAATGGAATCATCGCTTTTGAAGTGCCTAAAAAGGCAAGAGGACTAACCTTAAACTATCAACCACTTGTAATCGCTGGCGGCTACGACAAGCTAAGCATTAAGCTAACCGAATAATATCAAATAGCAGCTAGATGCTCGTGGATAAGGGAGGGATCTCTCCAAAACCTGTACGGTGCTTGTCACCGTACAGGTTAATGCTCTAGCCGTCTCGGTAAGGTCGGTGCTGACTGGTTTTGAAGGGTCGCTGACCAAATATATGAATTAAAATTCTATAACAGTCATATAACCACTATCGGAATATAAAAAGCGGGCGTATTTCACTTGTTCTTGTGAAATACGCCCGCTTGGCTTTAGTTCGTAACAGCTACGCCATTTTTGCGCAGGGTAACGGGCACAAACTTTGAGGTTGGGGTTTTGCTGCGATCAGCGTAGCTATCGATCGGCACCAGCACATTGGCTTCGGGGAAGTAGGTCGCCACACAGCCAGCCGGAATATCGTAGCTGACGATAATGAAGCGCTCAGCGACTCGTTCGATCCCGTCGGTATGATTGAGCAGATCGACAACTTCGCCATCGCTGAAGCCAAGGCGCTCAATATCGGCGCTATTCATCAGCACCACGCGGCGCTCGTTGTAGATGCCGCGATAGCGATCATCGAGGGCGTAGATGGTGGTATTGAACTGATCGTGGCTGCGAATCGTCATCATAATCAGCTCGTTCTCGGGCAAAATGGTGTGGGGCAGGGCGTTTGCCGAAAACATGGCGCGCTTGGTTTTGGTATTGAAGCGGCGCTCGTCGCGCGGGCCGTTGGGCAGATAAAAGCCGCCCGGCTTGCGCACACGCTGGTTGTAGTCGTCGAAACCGGGCACAACCTGCTCGATCAGATTGCGAATGCGGTCGTAGTCGCTCGCCAAAGCCAGCCAATCGACCGTGCTGCGCGAACCGAAATAGGTATGGGCTAAACCCGCCACAATCGCGACCTCGCTACGCAAATGGGGCGAGATCGGCTCAAGCTTGCCACGCGAGCGCTGAACCACACCCATGGAGTTTTCGGTGCTGACAAACTGCTCGCCGCTCGCTTGGCGGTCGATCTCGCTGCGTCCCAAGCAGGGCAGGATGAGCGCCTGCTCGCCCGTCACCAAGTGCGAGCGGTTGAGCTTGGTAGAGACGTGCACGGTCAGGCTGCAGCGTTGGAGCGCCTCGGCGGTGAACTTGGTATCGGGCGTGGCCGAAAGGAAGTTACCGCCCATGGCGAAGAAGACTCTAACCTTGCCAGCGTGCATAGCCTGAATGGCTTCGACCACATCATAGCCGTGCTGGCGCGGTGGCTCAAAGCTAAACGTCTTCTGCAATTTGTCGAGGAATTCCGGCTTGGGACGCTCCCAAATGCCGACGGTGCGGTCGCCCTGCACATTGCTATGGCCGCGCACCGGACAGACGCCTGCACCGGGTTTGCCGATCTGGCCGCGCAAAAGGTGCATGTTAACGATATCTTGAATGGTAGCGACGGCATTTTTGTGTTGGGTTAGGCCCATACACCAACAAGTGATAATGCGATCGGCTTTGCCCAGAATCTCGGCGGCCTCTTCGATCTGGCGGCGCTGTAGGCCACTCTCGCGCTCGATATCTGCCCATTCGGTCGCATCGAGCAGCGTGAGAAGCTCATCAACACCGCTGGTGTACTGATCGATAAAGGCTTTGTCGAAGACGCTGCCGGGCTGCTCACGCTCGCGCTGCTGCCAACACTTCATAATACCCTTGAGCAGCGCCATATCGCCGTTGATGCGGATCTGCAGAAAGAGATCGGTTAGCGGGGTGCTGAAACCGAGCAGACCTTTGACCTCTTGAGGATGGCTAAAGCGCATCAGGCCCGCCTCTGGCAGCGGGTTGACCGAGATGATCTTGCTGCCGTTACGTTTGGCTTCTTCCAGAGCGGTCAGCATACGAGGGTGATTGGTGCCAGGATTTTGGCCCAAAATAAAGATCACGTCGGTACGCGAAAAGTCTTCGAGCGTGACCGTACCTTTGCCGATGCCGATCGTCTCATTAAGCGCCACGCCCGACGATTCGTGGCACATATTCGAGCAGTCGGGCAGGTTGTTGGTGCCGAACTGGCGCACAAAGAGCTGATAGAGGAAGGCGGCTTCGTTGCTAGTGCGCCCCGAGGTGTAAAAAACGGCCTCGTTAGGCGATTGCAGCTTGCGCAATTCGATCGCGATCAGCTTAAAAGCATCCTCCCAACTGATCGGGCGATAGTGGGTCGCGCCGCGTGCTAGCACCATGGGGTGGGTGATGCGGCCTTGGTCATTCAGCCAGTGATCGGACTGTTTGGATAGCTCTTGGACGCTATATCGCTCGAAAAATTCGGGCGTGACTTGCTTTAAGGTCGCTTCATCGGCGATGGCGCGCGCGCCGTTTTCGCAAAATTCGGCGATATGGCGCTTGCCATCGGGATCAGGCCAAGCACAACTGGTACAGTCGATCCCATCTTTTTGGTTGAGCATCATCAGGGTGATCGCCCCGCGCGAGAGGCCCATCTCCTCCCAGACATACTTCATCGATGAGACCACGGCTGGAAGCCCAGCCGCCACTTGTTTGGGGTCCTCGCGCTTCAAGCCAGTAAAAGCCTTCGATGATTCGTACTCAACCTGTTTACGAACATCCTCGCTCGGCTCTTGATGAGAGTGTTGGGTTTCAATCGACATAGACCAGATCTCCTAAAGCTGCATATCTCCAAGCCCGTGACACTGCAGCATCGTTCAATTGGTAATGCGCCAAGGGCTGCTATACACGTTCAAGCGTCGACCACGTACAAAGCCGACCAGACTGATGCCAAACTCCTCGGCGAGCTGAATGGCCAAACTCGAGGGCGCGCCGACCGCCGCCACAATCGGAATGCCCGCGATCAAAGCCTTTTGGGTCAGTTCAAAGCTGATGCGCCCGCTGAGAAAGAGGATTCGATCGCTGAAGTCGAGGTTGCGCTCGATCAGGCGCATGCCGATCAGCTTGTCGACGGCGTTGTGGCGCCCGACGTCTTCGCGCAGCGCTTCGAGGCTGCCATCGATGCGGAACAGGGCGGCAGCGTGCAGGCCGCCGGTCGAGTCGAAGATCTCTTGGGCGGCGCGTAGGCGCTCGGGGAGCTGATAGAGCAGTTGGGCGCTGACGATGGGGCCGTCGCTGGGCAGGCGCGGGCAGCGATTGAGCTGTAGAGCGGCGATCGAGGCTTTGCCACAGACGCCACAGCTCGATGTGGTGTAGAAGTGGCGCTCAAGGCGCTGCAGATCGACCTCGGCGCCCGGGCGCAAAACCACACGCACCACATTCTGGCGGCCTTCTTCGTCGATCGGCAGGCCACAATAGCGAATACGCTCGATCTGATCGGGGTCTTGAATGATCTGCTCGCTGAAGAGAAAGCCGGCGGCCAGTTCGAAATCGTGGCCGGGTGTGCGCATGGTGATCGAGATACTCTTGCGAATGCGTTTCTCTGATCCATAGTCGAGCCGGATCTCAAGCGGCTCCTCCACGGCGACCTGATCGTCGCTGACGACGGCTTGGGCCTGATCAGCGAAACGATAGACTTGGATCGTTTGACTGCGCTGCTCCATTGGGCGCTCTTTCTGCATAGAATCTCGAAACCTCTTGGTTTAGTGTAGCATAGATCGTATGGCGGCGAGACGCAAATGGTACAATGCCGATAGGGTTTAGCAACAATAAAGGCAATAACAATGACAGATAAACGCTATAGCCGCTTGGTCTATACAAGCGATCCTGATCCAGAGCCGGAAACAGAGAGACAAGCCAACACATCCGCTCTAAGCTATCCATCGGCCAGCCAGCAGACCGCGCGGATTATGCGCGACCGCAAAGGGCGGGGCGGCAAAACCGTCACGGTGATCAGCGGCCTCAAGCACGATCCCGCCACGCTCGATAGCCTGCTGAAGCAGTTGAAACAGCAATGCGGCTCGGGCGGCACCCGCAAAGGCGACCAGCTCGAGATTCAGGGCGACCATCGCGAAAAGGTCGCCCAAGCCCTAGGCAAGCTGGGTTATAAAACCAAACTGGTTGGCGGCTAGGGAGATAGCTTATATCACATCCGCTTGTTCATTTCTTGGCGGAGAGGTCTCAACCTTTCATTCGGCTTCTAGCGCGTCCGCCTTCGGCTATCAACAGCTTGCTCACTACATTCGGCTGCTCGTCTGCCTGCGCCCAAGCGCCGCCTGAAAGCCAAGCGTGCGGAATGTGCTATCAAATCTGCCGAAGCTCAAAACATCAAGTGCCTAAGCGGATTTCGTATTTAGGTCTATGGCGCTACAATCCATTATAGCGCCATGATAAGATCGATAAAAGAGAATTTTTCGGGCAGGGTTAGACTACGTCCACTGCATCTCGCCTTCGGACAGGAATTTGGCGCTAAGGATTTGCTGATCGCTTAAGGCTGGGCCACACCAAACATAGGCTTGGCGAAAGCCGATTTGAACAGCAAGCTCTCTGCAGGCGCGTTTTTCTAGCTCGGTATAGCCGCCTTCCGGCTCGCCAAGCGGATGCACAACACAACGGGCTAAGGAGAAGGATTTACCCAAAAGACGCTCTTTGCAAGCCTGCAACAGTATTTTGGCTGGCTCAAAGTCTGCGATCAGCAAGCGGGGATGCGCAAATGGCTTGATGAGCGTCGCGTCTGGGCGGCTGAGCGCCTGCGCATGAGCTTCTTGGCCAAAGGCTATCAGCTTTTGGTCGCTGGAGAGCAAGATTTCGGCTGGCTCGTGCAGAGTGAGGTCTTTTTGAATGTGGCGCATAACAACGCTATCGGGCGAGATCTGAAGATAGACGATTGAGCGAAATAGTTGAAACATAGACGATTTTCTAGCTGGTGAAACAGAAGCCAGAGCGAGTGTGTACAAGATCCGATAGCCGCTCCATTTTTGGGTAGGCCGTTGATAGCCGTAGGCGGACGCGCTAGAAGCCGAATGGATGTTAAGGGTATCGCCGCCTGAAAGCTAAAACAAGCGACTGGATGCGGCATTACTTTATGCCGACTTTATCCAAGATTTGGCCATCGTTGGGAAATGTGCCGCTGAGCAATGTTTGGTCGCTCAGCGGGCTGCCTTGCCAGATCGCAAAGGCGCGACAACCAGCCGCAAGCAAAAGAGTGCGAAAAGCCATAATTTCCACTTTGGCAAAGCCGCCTTCGGGATCGCCCATCAAGTGGAGCACGACTTTAAAAGGCAGGCGTGAACGAACCGAATCAAGCGTGCGCACAACAAGGTGTTTGAGAAGCGCCTCAGCAGGAAGATAGTCGGAGATGAGCGTGCGCGGATGGGCAAAAGGGCGCAGGACAACACTAGAGGGGTGATTGGCTGCCGCTGCTTGGGCATCGCGGCCGACCCCAATAACCGATTGAATGACTGATTGAACAATCGATACAGCGAGCTCGGCTGGCTCTTCGATCGTCAGATTTTTGCGAACATCGCGAATAGTGATGGTGTCGGGCGAGATTTGGATATAGAGCAGGGGTTGAAGGGCTGAAAACATAGGATTGATCACTACTGGCTAAAAAGAGGGGCCGCAAGCGCGACCCCTCTCGATGTTTTTTTAACCGCGTTTGACGCCGCCGTAGGTCGCCACTCGTCCCGGCAGTAAAAGCGCTGCACCAGCGTGGTTGGGCGCGATGATAAAGCTCTGGTCGTGGTAGGTGTAGGACTGAGCCGTAGCTGCTTCGGAGATGAAGAGCAGCAGAGTGCCCTCGCGTAAGGGCCGTTCGACCACCAAGAGCGGGTTTTCGTCGCCCTGTTTGGGGGGCAGGCCGAGGGCTTGACGATAGACTTGGGCGATGGCGATCGGGCTATCGGATAGCTCGATCGGCAGACCGCTCCAGATCAGCTTGCCAGCACCCAAGGGGATCTGACGCAACTCGTCGTGAGCCTGCTTGACGTAGCCGATCTTGTCGCCGCCGAAGGTGAATTGCAAGGTGGCGCCTTCGTCGCTCATCAGGGCTTCGAAGCGGCGCACCGGGCGCGGATTGGTATTGACATCGGCGATACCCGTCTCGTAGACCAAACTATGCTGATCGCGGCCCAGAATACCGCTGACCAACAAAGTGGTGCCTGCCTCGGCGGCCTGCTTCAGGGCATGCCAAACGTCAGCCTGCAGCAGTTGAATGCCCGGCAGCACAATCAGATCCGGGCGCTCGACCTTGTTCAGCAGATCGACAATCTGCTGTTCGCCGACCAGCTGGGGGATCAGGCCACACTCGTAGCCTAGGGTGCGCACAGCGCGGCGGCTGGCCTCGATGCCGAGGTCGGGGCGTGCGAACCACTGGCTATAGGGCACAAGAACCCAGACGCGCGGCAGCTTCTCGTCTTCGAGCAAGAGCGGATTGGCAGCGGCGATAAAACGCAGCCACTCGCGCATGGCCCGATACTCCGGCTTGACGCTGCCATCGGTGCGCAGCAGACCGATGCTATTTTCGTTGTCGCTGGTCATCAAGCCGTTGGTATGCCAGAGCCACTGGATCATACCGGCGCCGCGAGCCGCCAACGACATATAGAGCTTGCGCTCAAGCAGAGTAGCGGCCTCCTCTTCGCTACGCCAAGGGCGTCCATCGACATCGCGCGCCAACATCACGCCCGTCTCTTGGATCAGATTGGGCACAAAGGGCGACTTATCGATCAACATATCCCAGAGCAGCGCGTCGTTGTTCCACCAAGGGTGGGTGGTTGTGTAGTCGACGCCCGAAGCGTAGAACTGGGGCGCGGGGCGCGAACCGCTCTCGTCTTGGCCCATACCGACTAGGGTTTTGCTGCCAGAGGCGCGGATCACCTCGCGCATATGGGCCGCCCAGTCGCGCACCGCATCTTGCGAGAAGAGCGTGAAGTCGGCGGCTCGCAGCATATGGCGCGACTCGGTATAGTTGACATGAGCGACAAAGTCCACCTCGCTGGGCGGCTGAACGCTCTCCCAAGTCGGCATCTCGTTGGGGGTAAAGCGCCAACGCAGCTGCAGCTCTTCGAGCGTGTAGCGCTGTTGCAGCCACTTGCGGAAGGCCGCTACCTCAAAACGGTCGTAGTTGGGCTGGGCGCGCTGGCTAAAGATCTTGCGTGGATCGCCGAAGCTCGGCTCGTTGATCAGGTCCCACGAGAGCAGCTCGACATCTTTGTAACGGCGCGTAATGCTCGTGATAAAGGCCTCTTGGCCGCGCAAGGAGCGCGGATCGTACCAGGGATTTTCACCTTCAAAGAGCGGAGGCGAGAACGAGAAGAAGGTGAAAATCAACTGAATGTCGTGGGCGCAGGCGGTCAGCACAAAAGCGTCGAGAGCACGCAGCATGGCCTCGTTGGCAAAACCGACCAGCGGCATAAACTGGCGCCAAGTCGTCCAGATGCCGGTGCGAATGGTGTTGATGCCAGCGGCGCGCATTGTGGCGAATTCTTGATCCCAGCGCAGAGGGTTGGGCAGAGTCAGAAAGCGGCGCTGAACCGTGCTATCCATATAGGTCGTTCCAGCGATGTGGAACAATTTATCGCCCACATAGAAGTGATCGCGTTTGGCTTGGAGGCCCTTGCCCGCCGTCGAAGCGACCAAATCGGCGTCCCAGACCCAAAAGCCCGTCGCTTCTAGCATCGGTTGGCCATTGTTGATGATGATAGTGGCGCGGTAGAGGCCCGGGCGCTCGGCGGGCGGCAACTGAATGCGCAGCTCGTCGCCTGAGGTGGCGGCGAAGCATTCGTCTTGCTGAAGCACCACTACACCATCGGGATCGCTGACCGTCAGGCTGTACTGCACATCGCTGGCGGCGCTTCCGCTGAGAATCAGACAGGGGCGCTCGCCGGGCTGATAGCAGGCCAGAGCGGGCCGGATATCGAGCGTATGGGGCGGCGCTACGGTCAGAGCGATACAGCGGCGCAGGGCCTCGCTCAGAGCGTACCAGCCCGATTCGGTGGCAGGCTGCCAAGTGACCAGCAGCCAGCGGCCTCCGGCGAAGCGGCCTTGGCGCTGCTCGATCAGTGTCGCAACGCTGGCGACCGGCTCGATGCCGTTAACGGTCTCGACTGTGGCATAGATCAGCGGCGTCTGAATCGTATCGATCGGGCCGGCCGAACCCATTTCGTCGGGGTGATCGGATGCTTGTGTTAGTTTCGGATAGTAGGCCCAAAAGAGATCAGCATCGCTCGAAGGCGCTAACGGACAATCTTCCAACAAGGTGGCCGAAGGTGCTGGTTTGAGCGAAAGGCGACCAACCGGCGGCACCACCGAAAAAACCGGGCCGAGGTAGAGCTGTTGGGTATACGAGATCTGCTCGGGCTCGATTGTGCCATCGGCTCGCACAGGGCGAGTGAAGGGCATGCCGCCCAGCACAATCAGATTGCCGCCGCGTTCTAAAAAGCTGTAGATCACATTCCAGGCCGCTTTAGGAAAATAGGAACCATGTGCCAGCACAAGCGTCTGGGCATCGTGCAGAGAATCTGCAAGCTGGGTAGCATCGACGCTACGAGCTGGGACACCCAAAAGATCAAGCGCAACAGACTGCGCAATGACGGTTGGATAAGTCGGATCAAAGAAGAGAATATATGGTATCGAATCATATGCTATAGCGGGCACATCGCCTCCTCTCTTGCTGAACAATTGCTGCTGTATGATAGCATTACTTTATCCAAAACCAATCACATATATTTGAACGAAATTTAACTTTTATTTGATATTTTCTCATTCCTCCAAAAGTACCGATCTTGTGCCACTGTACAAACAAATAGATAAAAAGAGTATGCTATACTTCGCAAGAATTTGTTTTGAGCTTATAAGTATGATCTAAAGACAGGGTTTTCCTTTCAGCATAGAGAGGCCTATTGTGTCGATTGTTGTGATTGGTGGAGGCGCTATTGGCCTGTATGTTGCAGGACGGCTGGCCCACGCAGGCAAAGCAGTCGCTCTGATTGCGCGAGCTTCGGGTGTAGCTGCCTTAACTACAGGTGGACTAACCCTCCACGAAGGCGATCAAACAACCCATATCCCTCGAATAGTTGCAGCAGAAAGCCCCGAGGCGCTTCCTGCCGAATATCAGTCCCCTACGCTTGCGATCGTATGTGTAAAGGGCTATGATACCGCAACTACGCTGCCGAGCTTGCAGGCACTGGCAGCCAAGCAGATCTTGACCCTTCAAAATGGAATCGGAAATGAAGAGGCTCTAGCGGCTCACTTCGATTCTCAAACCCTCTTATCGGGTATTATCACCAGCTCTGTCACCGTTGATAGTAGCGATACGAAGGGCCTTCATATTACCATAACTAAAGCCGGTGGAATTGGGATCGCCACGCTCGGCGAGCAGGGCCCTGGCCTAACAAGGCCCGCCCAATGGGCCGAACTGTTTAGCAGCGCTGGTCTGCCAACCCAAAGCTATGCCGATTACCGTTCCTTGAAATGGTCGAAGGCGCTGCTCAATATGCTCGGCAATGGCACAGCCGCCGCACTCGATATGGCGCCCGAACTTGTCTACGCCGACCCGCGACTTTTTCAAGTTGAGCGACGTCTTATCCAAGAGGCCCTTGCGGTGATGCGCAAACGCGGCATTAAGCCAATCAATCTGCCGCGCTATCCGGCGGCGCTCTTGGCCTATGCAGTGCGCTTTTTACCGAATATCATTTTACAACCAGTCTTGAAGAAAGCGATCACAGGCGGACGAGGCGGAAAGGTTCCGTCGCTCTTAGGAGATCTCCAACGGGGACGCAGCCGCTCTGAAGCGGCCTATCTGTATGGTGCGGTGGCGACAGCCGCCAAAGAGGAAGGTCTGCCAGCGCCGACCAACCAAGGTCTGTGGCAGCTGATCAACGCTTTGGCCACGGGCAAACAGACCCGCGAACGTTTTCGGCACAAACCCGAGGCGCTGCTTGCTTGGTTAGAACAAGAAGGTCGAACCCTGCCGTTTGAAGGGTTCAAATAGTTTTTTAGGCGAGGATCTTATGTCAATTCCACTCTTAATCGGTCTTATTCTTGCAAGCTATCTGCTCGGATCAGTGCCATTTAGCTATCTGGTGGCGCGTCTTTGGGGCGTCGATCTGCGCACCGTTGGCAGCGGCAATATCGGTGGAGCCAATGTCTGGCGCTCCTGCGGCTTCCCAGCCTTCTTGTTGGCGATCACCTGCGATATCTCAAAGGGCGCGGCTCTGCCGCTCTACGCCATCTACGGCCTCGGCTGGAGCGGGATGCCCGTGGTTTTGATCGGCCTAGCCGCCATTTTGGGCCATACCTTCTCGATCTTTATGAAGTTTAAGGGCGGCAAAGCGGTCGCAACCAGCGGCGGCGTCTTATTAGCCATCTTCCCGATCGGGGTCGGCATCGGTGTGATAGCCTGGGTGCTGACCTTTGCACTCAGCCGCATCGCTTCGGTCGCCTCGATCGTGGCCGCCTTGGCAGCCTGTATCGCCGCGATCGTGCTTTTGGCGAGCGGTCAACTGCTTTTGGCCTATGCCATCTTCACTTGGCTGGCGGCGGCTTTGATCATCTTCCTGCATCGCCAAAACATCCAGCGACTGCTGCAAGGCAAAGAAAATCGTTTCCAAAAGCTCTTCTAAGCTCATAATGCCCGCGTCAGACCCGGCTTGTGTTTTTGGCATAGCTATGAGCGAAACAATAAGGTGTCCTAGCGCAAAGCGATTTGACAAATCGCAAATGTATGCTATAATTTCCCGCGTTGGGACACCACGGGCGATTAGCTCAGTTGGCTAGAGCGCATCCTTCACACGGATGAGGTCACTGGTTCGAGTCCAGTATCGCCCACCACTTCAAAGAACTGACGGCAATTCGTTCGTCGGTTCTTTTTTATTTCTTCTTTCTTGTTTGAACAATTCACCATCTAAAGTCATATAGTCAAATCCCTCGTACCCTGATCCTGTCGAAGGCTACGAAAAGATCACAACCTAACCAGCCAAAAAAAGAAGCGATACCTTGCTGTCTTGCAAAGATATCGCTCTGGCCGATCAGTTTCACACTTTGGCGGCGAAGTCTCTAGCTTCCATTCGGTCCTTGGCGCGTCCGCCTACGGCTATCAACATCCCGCCCAACAAATCAGGTCCTTTTCCCTCCTACGCCCAAAAACCACCTAAAAACCTAAATCCCGAATTAGGCCCTAGACCCAGCTTGAAGCTTGGCCGCCAGCTCGCGCAGTCGGCCTGCAAGCAACCGCCAAGGCGATCCTGCTTCCTCTCCTGATTCAGCACTCTGTGCCAGCTCTTCGAGTTGCTGTACTAACTCCTCTCGATCGATCGCTGGATTACCAAGCGCTTCCGCAACTGCTTGCTCTGCTTCGCTAAGTTCTAAGCCTAGCTGTTGGCAGAGTTCAAGTCCTGCACGACTATTGTGTGTATTGGGATGGTTCTCGCCTACAAGTCGTTCATAGGTCGAGATTGCATGTTTGAAAAACTCTTCTGCCTCTTGGTACCTACATTGTTGAAGATAGAGACCTGCGAGATTATTTAAGCAGTTCGCCACATAAGGGTGTTCCCCTCCTAACTGCTTACGCCATATCGCTAGGGCCCGCTGGTAAAGCGCCTCCGCCTCTTCATAGCGCTCTTGTCGGCGATACAGCTCCGCGAGATTATTCAGACTTGCTGCCGTAGATGGATGCTCCTCTCCAAGCCGTTTTTGTCGAATAGTTAAAGCCTGGAAATAAAGTGGCTCCGCCTCTCCATAGCGTTCCTGTGCATAATACACACCTGCGAGATTATTGAGACTAGTCGCTGTATCAGGGTGATCTTCTCCAAGCCGTTTTTGTCGAATAGTTAAAGCCTGGAAATAGAGTGTCTCTGCCTCCTCATAGCGTCCTTGGGCTTTATACAGCAAAGCAAAATTATTGAGGCTGGTAGCCGTAGAGGGATGTTCCTCTCCCAACTGCTCGCGCCATATCACCAAAGCTTGTTGATAGAGCGGCTCTGCTTCCCCATACCTCCCTTGTAGCCGATAGAGTTCTGCTAAATTATTCAGGCTAATTCCTACGGAAAGATGATGCTCTCCCAATAGCTTCTGCGTTATTGCCAAGGCCTGCCGATAGAGCGGTTCTGCCTCTCCATACCGCCCTTGTTTCTCATACAAAGCAGCTAGGTTATTGAGACTGAGAGCCGTATCGGGGTGTTCCTCTCCCAACTGCTTACGCCATATCGTCAAAGCTTGTTGATAGAGCGGCTCCGCTTCTCCATAGCGTCCTTGTAGCCGATAGAGTTCCGCGAGATTATTCAAACTAGTGGCGGTCGATGGATGCTGCTCTCCCAGCTGCTCTCGTCGAATATCCAAGGCTTGCTTTAAAAGCGGCTCCGCCTCTTCATATCGCCCCTGAAGTCGACATAGCTCCGCTAGATTGTTCAAACTAGTCGCCACAGTGAGATGCTCTTCTCCCAACTGTTTGCGCCATATAGCTAAAGCCTGTTGGAAGAGCGTCTCAGCCTCGCTATAGCGACCCTGTCCTTGATAGAGTTCCGCAAGGTTATTGAGACTGGTAGCTGTATCGTTATGCTCCTCTCCCAACAGCCTCTGCCTTATTGTTAAAGCCTGCTGTAAGAGCGACGCCGCCTCTTCGTATCGTCCCTGTTCTCGATACAACGCCGCTAGATTATTCAGACTGCTAGCCGTATCGGGGTGTTCTTCCCCTAGCTGTCTCTGCCGTATCGCCAAGGCCTGCCGCAAGAGTGGCTCTGCCTTAGTGTAGCTAATTTGCTCCTGCTCAGCTCGACCCAAAGCCATAGCAAGCTCTGCAGTGCGCAGATCTTCAGCGCTGTTCTGGCGTTGATAGCAGTGCTGAAGATGGGGTAAGAGCGGCATCAGCGATGCAGGAATGCCTTGATTAACAACATGATGGGTATTGATAACTACTACCTGCTCAACTTGTCCTTGAGCATCTGTATCATTAATGCTTTGCGATGCAAAACCACTGATTAAGCGGTGGATGCGAAGATCTTCGTCGCCTTGCTTTTCCAGCATACCAAGAGCAACTAAGCGCTCAAGTCCTTCAATTGCGGTAAATTGGCCGTCTGCTTCATCTATCTCCAGAGTATCAAGCAATAATGGACGAGCAAAAGGCGCTCCCGGCGCCAAGCAAGCGGCTCGTGCCAACAAGGCAATAGCAGCTGCATCAGTAGGGTCAGAGGCTTGCAGATGGCTAAAGCTAAGCGCAAAGACACGAGCGACATTCAATTCCGCTTGAGCCTCTTCCTCTGTACGCTCTCGCTCCAGATAGCGTCGTGTAGGAGGATACGCGCTTCCTTGCCCTTGCAACGAGGGATGCTGAATTGGATCGATCTGCAACAGCTCCTCAAGAAACTGATCGACACTTGTTTCGTGGCGATAGCGTCGCAGATAACCACCAGCAAGATAGAGTGCTAATGGCAGATCGCCCATCGCTTCAGCGACCTGATCGGCTTCTTCATGCGTCAAGTGATTGGCCAGACTTTGTAATAGAGTGATACTCGCGGGACGCGCTAGCACATCCAAAAAGATATCGACCACTCCCAATCGGGCATCCCATTCCTGCCGTCGACTGGTCACCAGCACACGACAGCCACCACTAGGGGGCAGCCACTCTTGCAAAATCTGTTCGGCGCTCAAATCGCCTTTTGCATCGGCCCAATCGTCGCAGTTATCAAAAATCAGCAAGCGCGGCAGCTCGCTCTCCCACTGGCGCTTCACCCGCGCAACACGCTCTTTGAGCGAAAGCTTCTCATCGGGGTGCCAGACCTCTAAGCCGCCCGGGCCGCCGTAATTAGCCACCTGGGTCTCGATCGTACCCGGATCAGCACACGAGATCCAAAAGACTCCACCCGCAAAGAAGGCCCCGTAGCGATGAGCGAACTCGGCTGCGAGCGTGGTCTTACCCACGCCGCCGATACCGGTTGAAATAGCCGCCTTAGCACCCACAGGTTTCAGACGCTGAGCCAGCTCTTGCAGCATGGCATCGCGGCCTACAAAGAGCGAGTTATGGCGCAGAGGAAAGATACCAGAGAGCAAAAACGGCCTTGGCTGCGCGGGAGGATCTGCTGGAGGGATAGGCATATAGCCCAGCAGTTCGTTAGCTTGTGCGATCTCCTCTTCGCTTGGGTAGCGTGGCACTCGTGCAGGCAAAAGCCGGTAGATGATATTTCCATAGAGATCGCCTGCTATAGCAACATCAACCTGAGCATTGTCGCTAACTGTCAAGCTATGATAGCGATTCTCTATCGGCGCGGCATCGTCGTTGCTGTCATCAACGGCGAAACCGCTGCTACGCAAGGCGGCTTTGCAATCAGCGATGACTTGGCATATTTCGTTGATCTGCTGCGCCGAGGCATTGGATGCGCGCAGAGCGGCGAGCTGCTCGCGCAAACGGACAAGCTGACCCTGAAGGCGGCTAGTTTCATCGGATGTAGACATGCTGAACGCTCTTCGGTACAAGTTAACGAATATTCTCTTTATTATTAGTAGCGTTTCAGCAGCAAATTCGATTGTAGCTTAGTTGTGTGAGATTTCGCGCTGCCGCGCGAAATCTCACACACCAAAAAGAGTCGAGTTCCGCTCTGCCGAAGGCCAAAGAGAACCTAATCAACCGGAGTTGGTATTACTCATAAAAATCCTTATTTTTGAAGTTTTATGTGAATTAGACCATACGGTCACGTAATAGTACAACTTCCGAAGTATAAGCAGACCTTGTTAATCAAAACTAATGCGCAAATATGGACCTACTTCATATTTCAATAGAGATAAAGGATATCGTATGAAATCTGCTAGAATCGCCGTATGTTGGGGTGACCTCTCGACACACAGCTACAACAGCGAGGTTATGGACGAGCTGTTGGTAGCCGAAGGCGGACGCGCTAGCAACCTCCTTTGGGGAAGAGAGCAAGCCGCCAGTGTGCTAAAGTCATCAAACGGATTTGATATCACAATTGACAACGCCTTTACGATAATCAAAAAATATTTCTTTCCTTACAAAGAAGCAAATTTCCTCATCAAATCTATTAAATTCATGCTTGAATCGTTCAAGCTTTCATCGTTATTTAAAATGAAATCAAACAATATCGAACCATCCAAGCCTGCTAAGAGAAACTTCAAACTATAAATAATTTATTGTAAGCAAAAGTTTCTCTTGTTTAAAATGCGCAACTTTAAAGCTTCGGCATAGTTTCATTTATGTCGACCACTCATCCCCTCAACTACTGCCTCCTCCTTACAAGGCGCGATCAAAATTGTATATAACCTTGTTGAAAGGATGTACAAACATGTCTTTCATCCATGGTCATGCCCTGTGTATCGGTATTGGCAGTTACCACTACGAGTCTAAATTAGATGTACCTATTACTAGTTCTGATGCGCAAGCACTCGCGGATACCCTACAGAATCCGCATTACTGTGGTTATCCCAAAGAGCAAGTTACCCTACTCACTGGTGTCAATGCATCACGCGAATCTATTCTCTCTGCGCTCGATGAGCTTGCTGATCGCACCTCTCCAGAAGATACTGTATTGCTTTTCTATAGTGGGCATGGTCATTATAGTGTTGATAGCGTCTACCAACTGACAACACACGATACGCAGTTTGATCAAGGCTATGTAAAAGCGGGCACGGCTATCAATCAGACTGAACTTCTTGAAAAGTTACGCCTTATTCCCGCAAGACGGCTTGTTTTAGTCATTAACGCTTGTCACGCTGGGGATATATCACCCGTTCTAAGCTACAATCAGCAACCTTTCACAAGCCAGTCACTACCCCAACAAACAATCGATGCCATACTTTCAACCGGTAGTGGACGCATTATCATTACCGCCTGCCGTAATGGACAGGTCTCATATGTCGGCCTTGGTCCGCTCACAATCTTTGGTCAAGCTCTTATTGATGGACTACAAGGTCAGGGCATAAGTGGACGAGCTGGCTACATTAGCATCTTTGATCTCTACACATATCTTTACTTCACTATTGAAGAAGCAGTCGAGCGACTAATCCCTGCCGCAATCCGTCAACACTACAAAAAGCAAGAGCCAGAGTTGACCATTCTCAAGGGCGTCGGTCCGTATCCCATCGCACTCTACCGCGGAAGCACAACGCTTGACCTCTTTCCTGCTGACCACACTCCACCCAACGAAACCATGCCTCGCCTCGTGAACCCAGCTCGTAGTCAATGGGCTCTTGAACAGTCAATTAGCGCCACACGAGCTGTGGGCTTCACTGGCAATGACAATACCGTGATTCAAGCTGAGGGTGACACAAACCAAGTAGGTGGTAATCAGTCTCAAACCAGCGGCAATATTGTTGTTGGAAAAGTTTCAGGCACAGGGATCGCTATCGGACATGGTGCTCGCGCTCAGGTCCAACAAAATGGTAATGATGATCATTTTTAGCCTAGACTTTCCAGACTCACACAAGCATTACATCTCTTCATGCTTACACATTTAAGGTATGTCCTTTTGCGATGCATTTGACACCCCGATTGGAATTACCAAAAAGCTAAGCGTATGGATGCTTCAGTAATAGCAAAAGAAATCGAGACAACTCTTCACGATGCCATACCAACTGGCCATACTCGTGACGTAACGAAGCTTGCAGAGCTTCTTAGTGCTGCCGTAACACAGGAGTGTTCATTAGAGGAGATTGGCAAAGAGCTTAGTGCTACACCTCAAATCCTTAATCTGATTCACGAGCTTATAGGAGCACAGATTAACGCGAACGGAACTACGGTCAATTTTAACAACGATTCAATTACTGTTGGTTTGATCCAAAATAGTGATACGGTTGCTATCGGTAATGGAGCAAGTGCCATTAAGCTTACTGTCCAACTCGATCAGCGGATCTCGCCAGAGGAGAAGCGCCGACGTGTCACTATGATCGATAAGGTTCGCTCTATGTGGATCGATGGAGTACTTAAACACTCGCTCCAACATATGAGCCTGATCAATCTAGGTTTTGAAACGCATAAGACCAGCCAGCGACATCCTTGGCGGCTTATAGGTCAATGGTACCGCAAACCAGATCATCATCTTCCTCCTAATATCTCGATAACCGATGTGTACGACCGCGTGGGCAAAGAGTTGCTGCTGCTTGGAGAGCCAGGAACTGGTAAAACAACAGCACTGCTTTTATTGGCAAAGGATTTACTTGATCGTGCAGAACAAGATGTGCATCAGCCAATCCCGGTAATTTTCAATTTGTCCTCATTCAGTACATGGCGAGGCACCTTTAAAGAGTGGTTAATTGAAGAGCTCCAATTACGTTATGCAGTGCCTCCCACACTAGGCCGCCAATGGATTACAACTGGGACGCTTCTTCTTCTGCTTGATGGGCTTGACGAAGTAGCTGAAGTATCACGTAATGCTTGCGTTCTTGCAATAAATACCTTTCGAAAGAAGGAGTATGGTCTAGATCAAATGGTTGTCTGTAGTCGTATCGACGACTATGTTGCGCTACAGCAGCAACTTGATATTCCAGCTGTACTTAAAGTGGTGCCCATCAGTGTGGAACAATTAACAAACTACCTTGAAAGTGGCGGTAAACGGATCGCGCCTATACGAGAATTGCTCACTCATGATGAACAACTAGCCGAGATGGCCAGAACGCCACTAATGCTCAGTATGATCATCTTAGCCTATGAGAACAACACAAATATACCTTCGTTAACAAGTGGTTCTTTTGAAGCGCGACGAGCACAGATCTTTGAGCATTACATTAAGCGAATGCTCTCTTACCCCGAGGGTGAGCGTATCTATGGGATCGAACTTGCAGATACCCCGACATCTTCATTAGCTTTACCCTACACACCCAAACAGACTCTGCACTACCTTGCTTGGTTAGCTGCAAAGATGAAAGAACTCGATAAGTCATTATTCCTGATAGAGGAGCTTCAACCAAATTGGCTTAACTCGCGGGGACGCTGGATCTATATATTTTTCTTAATGTTAACTTCGGCGCTACTTTTCGGCTTAATAGGCGGCCTTGGACGAGAGCTAGCTATTGCATCTGCTTTGGGCCTTATTTTAGGTATTACTGGGTTCTGGCGTTGGACAGGTTGGTTATTAGTAGTGTTTGGTCTGCTTTTGAGTCTACGAAGATTCCTTTTCGAATGGCCAACTGAAGTATGGCTATTTACATTTGATGCTGCTCTTATCTATGGACTAGTTGGTAGTTGCATCATGATGGGCCTAAATTTGCGCTTCACTAAGTGTTTCAAGATTTATTTGCAGCCACAGCCTATCCAGATAGCCGAACGCCTTATTTGGTCATGGCCACAGGCATTGCGTGGGTTCTTTAATTCCATAGCGTTTGGTGCAATGATCATTCTCTCTCTTGCACTAGTAGGTAATATTCTAGCTTGGTTCGAAAGTAGTAGTTGGAGTTTGAGTATTGGGCAATGGATTTTAGGCTTCTCCGGTGCAATTCTAGCATTTGGATCGATAGTTAGTCTTATTTTAATGCCTATTTGGGGATTATCGGTTGCTGAAATACCAACACGCACCTTGCCCGGTAAGGGTATTTCTCAAACAGGGCGAAATGCACTTATTGTTGGATTAACTGTAGGGTTAGGGCTTCTGATATTCTCAACTATCTTGCATTTTATGGGACAGTTGATGGACTACTTGAAAATTATTGATTCAGAAACAAATTTATATGCTTTTGTTGACGCATTCACAGTTATTGGAAGAATGCTAATTGGAAATCATTTCATTTTCCAAATAATGTTGTCGCTCGGTCTAGGTCTCGCGACAAGTCTCGGTTTTGGCGGTTTTGCCTATATTCAACATTTTCTGTTACGTACCTGCCTTCAACAAGAAGGAGCCATTCCTTTAGATTTAGTAAAATTTCTCGACTTTGTAACAAAACGTCGCCTACTTTTCCGGGCTGGAGGATCATATAAATTTATCCATAACACTCTTCGGGAACATTTGGCTACGATAGAATTTCAAAACATTGATAAGGAGGCTGTTTATGACGAAGCAAAACAGAACGTATCTTCAGAAGGTACAACGAAAAGCGAAGCAATTTCTCAAACGCTTGCAGACTGATGAAGTATTTCGTCAAGAAATAAAAACCAATCCTTTGAGCACTCTACAACAGAAAGATATGCCAGCAGTCTATGCTGTCACATTACTGGAATCTTACGATCATCCTTTGCTTCGGGATCCCAATTTTAATCCACGTAATGAAGATGAACTGAAAGCTGCACTTTTGTCTTCTGATAACAATTTCTCTAGCATCAATGCCAATATTGTAACTAGAATAACCACATTTTCCGCCAATTGTACGCAACTGATCAGCTGTAACTGTCCAGGGACAGGTCTTATCTGTGATATGCTGTCCCCCACTCCTCATATAAGCACTGATAGTAACGAAGCACGCCTCCCCACTATCAACAATGAAAATGATGTCAGTAATGAACCGAAAATTCCAAAGATTACTATCAACAATAAAAATGATGGTAGTGATGAACCGAAAAACCCAGATATTACTACCAGCAGTGGTAATGATCTAGAGAGTGAAGTAGGTTTGTAGAGATAGGCGCACAGCTTGGATGGAGGCAAACAGTGATTGAAGTAGCGAAGCTAGAGCAGGTCGTTTCCGATCCAATCCTTGAAATGCTGTGCGCCGGAACTTCTACTTTAGCAGAATACATTCTTCAAACACCAGCAGGCCCTGAAGAATGGATTATGCTTACCTGCAAAAACCATTCCTTACCAGGCCAAGGCTGGAAGCTCCATGTTTCCGCTACACGCTACAGTGCGCCCGATGTATTACGATCAGTCCTTCCGATCCTCTTTGGCGAACGAGTTAGCTTCAAGGTCGCACCGCTGACATTACTTGAACTATTAAACAGTGGAGCTAGTGGATTAAGCCAGATCGGAAAGTTTATTACCATCTATCCTAGAGATGATGAACAAGCGGTACGACTTGCGATCGCTTTAGATAAGGCCACAACGGGGTTACAAGGCCCGGCTGTGCTCTCCGACAGGCGCCTTAGTCTAACCAGCATCGTTTCATACCGCTATGGAAGCTTTGATAAGCGTTCCATTCAAGATAGCGATGGTTTGATATTAAGCGCTATTGAAGCTCCAGATGGTAATCTGGTAGCAGATCGACGTCTTTCAACTTACATCGTTCCCTCGTGGGTCACAGACCCCTTCGCTGCAGCTGGGATCGTTAATCATAAACAAACAGATGAGATTATTTTAGCGCAACGCTATATTCTCACTGGCCTATTATCGCAGTCAGCACGGGGCGCTGTGTATTTGGCAATCGATTTGGATCAAAAGCGGGCTTGTATTATTAAGCAGGCCCGCCAAAATGCCCTTGTTGCTGCTGATGGAAGTGATGCCTGCGCACGATTACGCTACGAGTGCGCAATGCTAAAGCGCTTAGCTCCTTATGCTGATGTACCCGAATACTATGACCTCTTTAACTATCAGGGTGATCTCTTCTTGGTAATGGAATATATCCAAGGTGAGATGCTTGGAGAGTATGTAAGACGACAGGTCAACAGGGGAACTTATCTTCCCATTAAGAAGATTATTAGTTGGGCACGCGCACTCGCTGAAATGCTCGCTTCCATTCATGCTCAGGGCTTTGTTCTATGTGATCTGAAGGCTGCCAATCTGATACTTAGTAAGGGTCAGAGACTATGTTTGATCGACTTGGAAATGGTTGTCGAGCAACATACCTCAAAGTACACACCATTTGGCACGCGCGGTTATATGTCGCCTCAGCGACAAAACGCGCTTCCACCAACGCCATCCGATGATATCTACAGTTTCGGAGCATTGCTCTACTTCTTGGTGACTGGTGCAGAACCTGCAATAGCACCCCAACCACACAACCTCCTTGCTCGCCCATTAGAGACAGTACGCCCAGATATTCCCGATCAGCTTGTCCACGTTATTCGCACTTGCCTAGATCCTGATAGCTCTAAGCGTTGGGCACTCGCAAGCCAGCTCGTCGATGCATTGACATGCATACAGTTGAAACGTTCCAGAGCTTCAACAAAAACATCCCAGTATTCAGATCGGCCCCACCAACACTACAGCGAGTTAGCTTATGAACTTGGGGATAGTTTGGCAATCACTATCAAAGAAAGCGTAACAGCTTCTCAAAACATGCTGTTTGCAACGACTCTTCAGAACTCCTCGTTAGGTAGTGGTCTTGCAGGTATAGTCATAAGCTTGGCTAGTCTGGTGCAGAGGTTTCCACAGGCTTCGTTCAGTGTTGCTCTCAAAGATGCCGTGAAAGCGATGATGCGAGTTCCACTGCCTCATGGGGGTGAGCGACATGCTGGGCTGTATACGGGGCGTGCGGGCGTTAGTCTGGCCCTCTTACGTGCAGGACAAGCATTGAACGAACCTACACTAATTGACTTAGCCTTACAAGAAGCAAAGCAGATTGCAAACTTGCCTCATCATTCGCCAGACCTCTTTGCTGGCAGCGCAGGAAGACTTCGTTTGCACCTCAAGTTGTGGCAGGCCAGCAACGATCTTGCTCAGCTTGAAGCAGCAGTAGAATGTGGCGCGTACTTGTTGCAATCCGCACACGAGCAGCGTTCTGGGGAATTGCAGTGGATTCTGCCTTCTGGTTATGGGATCAACAGTGGCAAGGCTTTTGTTGGGTACGCCTATGGTGCTACGGGAATAGGCGATGCATTATTAGATCTTTTTGCAGTGACACAAGATGAACGACTAGCTCAAGCTGTATGTGCCGTGACACGTTGGTTAACTCGTTTAGCAAAACCTGCTGGTAGCAAGCGGTATGGTTTAGGTTGGCCGGCTGTTGAAGGTAGTTCCATAGACGCAAGCTACTGGAGCCATGGTGCCTCTGGTATTGGACGCTTTTTTCTCTCTGCCGCTCGCTATGAATTTGTTCCGAACGCACGCGATATGGCAGAGGGAGCTGCGCGAAGAAGCGCCTATAGAACTTACTGGACCGGACCTTCACTGGCTTATGGTCTTGCAGGGAATATCAACTACCTCTTGGATAGCGCTTGCTTTTTTAAGGATGCATTATGGTCATCAGAAGCGTATAAACTTGCTTGTCTACTAGAGACTTTCGCCACTAAACAGCCACGACTTCTATGGCGTGGGGATGATGGAGACAAACTTGATATCAGTTTTCTAACTGGTTCTGCAGGCATTTTAGTCTGTCTTTTACGCTTGAGTGCACCCGATCAGCATTTGGATCTATTTCCATAAATATCTTCCTTTTTTCCAAAGCCAAAACGAAACATTGAGCTTCGGTAGGGCGAAACCTGACTACTTTTGTGCTGTCGCGCGAAATCTCTCTGAACCCTTTCTCCCCTTTTTGTGCTTCCGCAGCACGGAGAGTGCAGGTCTTGCTACAGTTGTAGTTTGTATGAATAATTTCATTAATAAGGTCATATATTCAAATACAAACTCGAAATAGGTGTGCATTATTGTATTCTGTGGATTTTGGGCACGCGGAGATACAGCCCTATTTTGTTGGATAGGATGTTGGTAGCCGTAGGCGGACGCGGTTAAAGCCTTGTTTGGGGAAGAGACGACACCGCTAGAGTAAAGCGGAAATACTCGATATCAGCGAGGATAATCGGTATTAGAGCGGAAATAAAAAGCGGGGAGGGTGGCAGATCTGCCGCCCTCCCCGTTATGTCGACTAGTTGATGAGACTTACAGCGGCTTGAGAGTGCCGTCTTGGATCATCATGACAACGAAGTTGTCGCCGTAGACCGCGTTCTTGTAGATCGGGTCGCCCTCGGGCAGGTAGCCGGTCACGCGGGTCTCGAGAGCGGGGTTGTTACCGTAGCGCTCGAAGATCGGAACGATCGGCAGCAGCTCGTTGAAGACCTGAGCAACAACCGAGATCTTGCTCTTCTGCTCTTCGGGATCCAAGCCCTCGGCCGAGCTGACAATCAGCTCTTGCAGGTCGATCTTCTCGCCATTGTACTCCTGCTCGAGCGGGAAGTTCATACCCTTACCGGTGGTGGACTCCACATAGTTGTAGGTGAAGAGCGGAGTCGTCCACGAGAAGCTCGGGTGCGGGTTGGCAGCGCCCCAGCCGTTGATAGCCAAGGTGAAGTTACCAGCCGGAATGTCCTTGGCGTGCTGCTGGAACTGGATACCGCGAACGGTGATCTTGAAGCCAGCGTTGTTGAGCTGCTGAGCGACGTTCTCGGCGGTTGCCGACCAGTCTGCGTACTCAGCCGGTACGGTCAGCTCGAAGGCCAGCGGCGTGCCGCTCTCGTCGGTCCAGTAGCCATCGCTGCCCTTGCTGTAGCCGATGCTGGTCAAGAGCTCTTCGGCCTTAGCGAGGTCGTAGTCGTAGGTGTTGAGCTTAGCCAAGGTAGCATCGTCGATCCACTTCGGTACGAGGTTGTCGCTGATACCGATCATGTACTTGTGAGCTACACCCGACTGGCCCAACGATACAACACCAGCCTCGTCGCGCTTGATGGAGTAGGCCAGAGCTTGGCGTACTTCCTTCTTGGAGAGGATGGGGTTGTCGTGGTTGAAGTAGAGAGCCGGACCGGAGTACGTCGGAGCGCGGATGATGCGAATGCCCTGCGCCATGTACTCCTGCTCGGTTGCGGGCGGGAAGCCGTGGGTTGCGTAGTCGACGTCGCCCGAGAGTACCAACGGGGTGACTGCGGGAGTCTCACCGTTGTAGAGCACGATCGTACCGAACTGAACCTTATCGGCGTTCCAAGCGGTCGATACCCAGTGCATCGACAAGGAAGCGTCGGTGATGGTGTTCGGATCGATCTGGTAGGGGCCGGAGGTGATGTGAGTAGCCGGGCGGAACTCAGTCACTTCCTGCAGCAGCGCCTTCCACTCGTCCGAGTCCTTGTCTTTGCCATCAGCCAGCAACTGTGCGACACGATCGCCGTATTGGCCGTAGGTCGCAGCCGAGCGGATGCGCTCTACCAAAGCCAAGCGCTCTACCAAGGTCGAGGGCTTGTCCATGACAAACTCGACGGTCTTGTCATCGACAGCGTTGACTTGGCCCACATACTGGAAGATGGTCCAGTTGAAGAGGCGACCCACGTTGAAGGTGGTCACAACGTCTTTGGAGGTTACGGGGTTACCGTCACTCCAAACGGCGTCGCGCAGCTTCACCACAAACTTGTTGGGTGGCTGAACCTCCGAGCTTTCGGCCAAGAGGTAAACCCACTCGTCCTTACCCCAGTGGTAGCGAGCCATAGGCTCTTCGAGCAAGTCCCAGTAGATCGAGATACCGTTCGGGATACCATCGGGAACGAAGGAGTTCCAGTGGCCGGTGGGCGGAACCTGATACGGGAAGGCGCCATGGAATTCGCCGGTTGGAGCAGCACCGCCACTAGCCGGAGCATCAGCAGCAGGAGCCTCGGTAGGAGCAGCATCAGCAGCAGGTGCTGTCGTAGGAGCAGCATCAGCAGCAGGTGCCGGAGCCTCACCGCCGGTCGACGGAGCCTGAGTTGGGGCCGCAGCTGGAGCACCGCCACAAGCGGCAAGTACCGCACCTGCGCTACCGAACGCCAGCAGTTGCAGAAGGTCGCGGCGCGACATGCGTTTGAACTGAGACATGTTAGTCCCTCCTAGAGAATCTGAAAGGCACTTTATCTGGAACGAAAGAGCAAAACTCTTTCGGAAGCCAGCACTACTTGGAAACGCGGCGAATGACTAATACAACTAAACCCAAAAAGATTAGCCCGATGATCAAGCTAAATACGCTGATCACGAATTCGGCGGTGCCTGGTGTCTGCACCCAAATAAGGCCCGCAGACACCATCACGATAAAAACCGCCATGGACAAAGCCGCACGTAGTCCTGCGTCCATACTTGCCTCAGCGGTTTGATGTTTCGCCTACCAGCGATATGCCGTGGCGACGAGCCGCCACATGGCAGGCCACATCAACACCGGGTTCAAGCTCTTGGAGCTGAGGAACATGCACATCACACAAGCCCTCTTCGTAGAGCGGGCAGCGTGTGTGGAAGGTACAACCCGGAGGCAGATTCAACAAGCTCGGTACGTCGGGGCTGCGCAACTGAATACGCTCCTTAGTACGGGTTAGGCGCGGATCCGCTTCCGGAATAGCTGAAAGCAGCGCATTGGTGTAAGGATGCTGCGGGTTATTGATCAACTCAGGTGTACGCGACAGCTCCACCATGCGCCCCAAATACATCACTGCAATACGGCCTTCCCAAGCGAAATACTTCGCGACGGCAAGGTCGTGGGTAATAAAGATAAAGGTCACACCCAGGTCGCGCATCAGCTTGGTGAGCATAGCGAGCAAGCTGATACGGATCGATACGTCGACCATCGAGACAGCTTCGTCGGCCACGATTACGCTTGGATTAACCGTCAAAGCGCGGGCCACCGAAATACGCTGGCGCTGACCACCACTCAGCTGGTGGGGGTATTTATCGAAAAAGTCATCGGGCGGCGAGATCTCGACCGTGCGCATGAGTTCACGCACTCGCTCACGGGCATGGTTCTCGTCCTGAACCAATTTATGATGGATCAAGGGTGCGCTCAAAATGCGGTAGATCGTATGGGCCGGATTGAGCGACGCATACGGATCTTGATGAATAAGCTGGACCGCCAGACGATACTCGCGGAACTCTTCCTTATTCATCTTCCAAATATCTTTGCCGCGATAGCGCACTTCGCCGGAGCTCGGTCGGAGCAGACCGGAGACCATTTTACCAGTCGTCGTTTTGCCACAGCCGCTCTCGCCGACCAGACAAATTACATCGCCTTCGTTCACTGAAAACGAGACATTGTCAACAGCTTTTACAATTTTGCGTCGCTGTTCAAACGTACGACTCACTCCAGCGAGTTCAATAATCGGAGTACTCATACATCCACATTCCTACTACAGCACGGCTCTCCAAGCTGATCAGCCCAAGAGCATGGGATTGAACACCTAGAGTGGTTTCCGTTCAGTAATCTCACGCCAATTCCAACACGCCGCAAACTGACCATCGCCCACTTCTTCTAAGGGCGGTTGCTCTTGGCGACAGCGCTCGCTCGCATAAGGACAGCGCGGGTTGAAAGCACAGCCCTTGGGTGGTTCGATCAAGTCGGGTGGCGAACCTGGAATAGAAATAAGCTCGCGCAATTCACCCGTCACGGTCGGTACCGTTTGCGTTAAGCCTTGGGTGTAAGGATGGCGTGGCTTTTCAAAGATGTCGAACACATTGCCGATCTCGACGATCTTACCAGCATAGACGGTCGCAACTCGATCGGCAAGCTCGGCTGCCAGCGACAGGTCGTGCGAGATAAAGATCAGCGAGAACTTGAATTCATCGCGAACCGAGCGCAGCACTTCGATCACCGAACGCTGGGTCAGAATATCGAGCGCCGTGGTCGGCTCGTCTAAGATGACGATCTGGGGTTTGAGCAAGAGGCCGAGCGCGATCAGAACACGCTGACGCATACCGCCAGAGAGCTCATGCGGGAACGACTTCAAGACTCGATCGGGATCGAGATGGACGCGGCGGAGCAGTTCGCGAGCCTCAGCTCGTACCTTGTCTTTATCGCGAATACCGTGAGCACGAGCCGTATCAATGAATTGATCTTCGATGCGCAGTACGGGATTAAAGGCGTTTTGAGCACCTTGGAAGACCATCGCGCACTCGCGCCAGCGGAAAGCTCGTAATCCCTCACGACTGAGCAGTAAGACATCCTGCTCTTCACCATCTTTTCTATAGAGAATGCGCCCTTCGCGAATGCGTGCCGTTTTGGGCAAGAGACGCACTAGCGACAAACCGAGCGTGGTTTTTCCCGAACCGCTCTCACCGATCAAGGCTAAAGCTTCGCCCTCGTAGAGCTGAAAACTCACATTACGAACTGCTTTGACCAAACCACGGCGAGCGGGGAACTCAACACTCAGATTATCGACTTCCAGTACCGTTTTTGTCATAACTAACAGCCCATCGTTGATAGTCACGAATACAGTCTCTCTGCGGCTGCCAATCGTTTACACCGAGGTGCGCAGACGTGGGTTAAAGATCTCTTCAAGCGAACGAGTAAACGAAACCAACGAGAGCTGGAAAAGGGCCAGCGCCAAAACCGGAGCCAAGATATTCATAAAGGCCATGCTCGAGAAGATAGCGCCGCGTGTCCAAGCCAAGTTGATGATCACGCCCCAGTTGTTCGACAAGGTGACCAGACCGAGGAAGACCAAGAGCACTTGCGAATAGACGGCGCCGGTCATGGCGAACACCAAATTGATGGCGATATAGCTCATCATATTGGGCAGCAGCTCCGAGGAGATAATGTGACGGTTGCCCAGATCCAACAGTTGAGCCGCTTGAACGTACTCACGTTGGCGCAATGACAAGACCTGAGAGCGGATCGCGCGCGTTAGCGAAGGCCAAGCCAGAGCGGCCAATACCACCGCAGTCAAGACGACGCTATCAAGCTTGATCATGGTCGCAACCACCGCCAAAAGGGGAAGTTGAGGGATTGCCAGCCAAACATCGGTGACCGCCATAATCAGAGAGTCGACCCAGCCGCCCAGCAGCGCGCTCAGCGAACCGAGGATCACCGCGATTGTGGTCGAGATCAGACCAGTTAAAAAGGCCACCACCATTACATCGCGACCGCCGTGTACAATCAACGAGAAGATATCACGTCCTTGGAAGTCGGTTCCAAGAATATGTTCGGCTGATGGCAACTGATAAATCTGATCGACACGGGTTTCCGTATCGAGCGGAATAAACAAGGGTGCTACAAAGGCCAAGAACAAGAAGAAGAGCACACCCAAGAAACCCGCAAAGCCGACCTTATTATGCATCAATAAACGAAGAGTCTTCATATCTATTCCTTGCCAGATCGGATACGCGGGTCAAGCACGCCATACAAGAGGTCGGCGATAAGATTCGCCACTACGACCGAGATTGTAATCACCAAGAAGATGCCTTGCATAACGGCATAGTCACGAGCGTTGATCGCTTTGAACAGCTGCTGACCAATACCTTGGTAAACAAACATCTGCTCGATCAGGATCGAACCACCAACCACAAAGCCGATGCTGATGGCTAATTGGGTAAAGAGCGGCAGTGAAGCGTTGCGGCCTACATAGGAGGTCATAATGCGACCATCGCTCAAGCCTCGGGCGCGCGCTACCGTCACGTAGTCCTCTTCGAGTGTCTGCACCGTGCTGCTCTTCATCGAAAGCATCCAGGTACCGACCGTTGTCAATACATAGACGGTGATCGGCAGAGCGGCGTGGTAGAAGGCATCTGCGAAAAATTCCCAAGTGAAACCAGGGGTCATACCGGGCGACAAGGAGCCGCGCATCTTGGTAACGTTGAACCACTTGAGCTGTACACCGAAGACCACGATCAACATAATCGCGATCAAATAGTTGGGTATCGCACTAGCAAGCGATGCAATCGTTGAGAGGATGTGATCGAGCCAGCTCTCGCGGCGGTAAGCCATCAGCATACCAAGAGTTACACCCAAGGTGAAGCTGATCAACAGCGAGGTTCCGACACTAAAGACCGTCCACGGCAAGAATTGTTTAATGTAGCTAACAACCGATGTACCCTTCGAACGGTACGAGTTGCCTAAGTCGCCCTTAAGGAGCTTGCCCAAGTATTCGAAATACTGTTGATACAAGGGGGCATCAAGGTTCACATCCATCAGAGCAGCGGCTTGGTCGCGCGCCTCTTGATAGGACATGTTGTACTGGCTCATCAGCTCAAAGGTGTAAGTTTCAATCGGGTTGCCGGGCATAAGGCGGACAAGGCCGAAGGTGAGGGAGACCACAATGAAGATCGTGGCAAGGGCTTTGAGAATGCGACGCGCCAAGAAGCTGGTGGCGATCGCACGCAAGCGCATGAGGACGCTTGGCCCCGACGTTCGTGCTGTGGTCTGTGTCATAGTTGCATCTGGGATCATAAGCTGATACATCTAGCCGTTGAACGGCGATCGAATATACGCACTTCAACAAGAAGAAGTTTTCCCGAGGACAGCTATTTTAGGTAAACACAAGCTAATAAGCCACTTGTCGACAAAGACAAATACGCATACAAGCAACGAACAACTCTTCTCTGCGTTCTTTACACAACGCTGTGGATATATATATACGAAGAATTCGTTGAATTCGTAAGAAGGTAAAAGTATCTTCGAAAATTGCAAAACAGGGCGTCCTCCGTGCGGAGACAATTTTCACGGTTTATTGTAGAGATTATTACAATAAAAACTCAACAAACCCCGTGAACGCCCAATATCAATCCTTAAAGAGGAGCGCTGATCTATTTTTGTTTTACAATAAATTTCGATTGTTATGCCATGAATTGACTGTGCGGTTAAAATTATATAGTAACTAGACACCCATGTCAAATTACACTATAATGATGTGGTTATCCTTGATCAGACACGATTTAGTGTAAAGTAATCACTAATGTAGAAGCTTTAGCACGGCCTCGTGTAAAACAAGTAATAATCCCCACAAATTAGCCACAATACGTTACAAATAACGCTAAAGCGTGCCCTTCGATCGGTCTAAGTCGAACGAAGAACACGCTTAGCTGGGTTAAACAAGGCTCTAGAATGCTTTTCCACACTAAATAGCGCTTTAAAATGACAAAGCTGATTAGATATGCACTCTGCCCAGCTAAAGCAAGCGCTATCAACCCTTAGATGCCACAACCGGCATAAAGGTCTGCCAAACCCGTTCCACTACTCGTAGCCTAATCAGCACTGTCTTAGTCTGATCTCCCTGAACGACTTGGATCTGGGCTTGATGTTCCCCCAAAGGCAATCCGCGCGGATCGACCCGAATAGCAAGATTTGAAACATACGCTTGGCCGCTGCTGACCACAGGTTGGGCCCATGCTTGATTGCTGCTAGTCTGCCAGACCAGCGGACCAGAACCGCGATTGCTGATCTGAATACGCGGCATCTGCACAGATGAATCGCGCTCTGCGAGCATGAATATCTCATTGGGTGCGACATCTAAGGCGGGCGGCAAGAGCTGGCGAATGTAGATCGGTTGCTCGCTGATCGTCACGCTCACGCTCGCGCCTTGAACGGGCAGTGGGCTCTCTGCGCCATCGCGGTTGACCAGAGTCGCCGTGCGATTCTCGTAGATCGGCACTTGCACGCGCTGCGAGCCTTGAGCCAGCCAGAGCACATCGATCTGCACATTGTCGGCGGTCACAAAGCGAAAGTGGTAGCGGGCGCTCGGATTACGCTGGGCCGCCGGATTGTAGATGTAGGTGTGCAGGTTACCCGCGCCGATCAAGGCCGCATCGCCGATCTGAGCGCTCAAAGTGCGATAGGCATAATAGGCCAGCTTAGGGCTGTAGCCCTCGCTTTTGGTGCGCACGATGCTAGCTTCCTCCCAGAAATTGGCCGCCGAACCGTCGAATTTATCCTCGTATTGGAAATAGCTGAAGTGCTGAACCCCAAGCGCCTTCGCGATCACCGCCGAGCGCACCAGATAGTTAGCCTGCTGATCTTCGTTTTTGCCGATAAAAGCTGCGATCTGCCCGCCCTCCGGGTCGAGCTCGCTGGCATGCGGCCGCTGCGCTAAAGGCCAACGCTCATAGTCGTAGGAATCCTGCGCGGCTTGTTCGGCCGAGGCGTAACAGTCTGACTGGCTGGCGACACAGGTTGACCAACCGATCTCGCTGATCCACAGCGGACGATCGCGGCCGCCCCGCGCATCGAGCCACTGACGAGCGGTGTTGATACGGCCCCACAACGAGACGCGCGCTACAATGTTGGCTTGGTCAGGAGCAACATCAGGCATATAGGGGTGAATAGCGAGGGCATCGAAACTATTCCACGCTTGAGGCACGGCGTTGATGGCATCTTGGAAAAAAGCTAGTCCATCGCGGTGGCCGCGCCCATCGTTCCAGCCGCCGTCGAAGACATAGAGGCCGCCTGTCACCACCAAAGCCGTCGGATCGGCCTGCTTCACGGCTTGATAACCCGCCACCAAGAGCGCGCCATATTCAGCGGGCGTTCCGGGCCAAGTCTCCCAAGCGTTCGGCTCGTTCCAGATCTGCCAAGCCGCGATGCGCGGCGAGCCGGGGGCATCGTCGATACCATCGCCGTCGTAGCGCTCGACCACCTTGCGCACATAGTCGGCGAAGTCGTTGAGATCGGCGGGCGGGCACCAATAGTCGGCCACATGCACGCCCTGCGCGGCATAACGCTGTATACGCGCCGAGCAGTCATTCACGCGCGCCCAACGGGGAGTCGTCAATAACATTCCGACGATCCCATAGCCTTGCTCAGCCATACTGCGTAGCTGTTTATCGAAGGGGTTCCAGTCCCAGCCGCCTTTTCTTGAACGCTCGATATTGCCCCAGCTCATCTCTTCGCGCGCCCACGACGCGCCCATAGCCCGACTGGAAGCGATCAAGCTTGCGACTCCATCATCGCCGTCTCGTGAAATGCGCTCAAGACCTGTGAAGTAGGTATTCAAGCCTAGAAAGCGGATGCGAGAAGGTTGAGCTGCGCTGCTCAGCGAGGCTGCCGAGCTTACTGGCAAAGAGGCAAGGATCGAACAAAACCAACAAACACAAAGTAAGATTGAGATAGATCGACACTTGTTCTGGATCATAATTTAATCCTAGCATGGAGCTCGATTTGATTCAAGTCCAGTCTGTATTCGTTTGCTTTTTTCAAAATGCAGCGGCGAGGTCTTTCCCTTCCATTCGGTCCTTGGCGCGTCCGCCTACGGCTACCAGCATCCCGCCCACCAAACGAGGCTGGTATTGGTGTGTGCGAAAGCGCCCCTAGACGACTTCTTTTTGGCCTTCGACAGAGCGGAACTTGACTATTTTTCTCGTTCTTCGTTGCTCCACGTTGCGCGAATGTAGGTCTGTGAGCAGATGCGATATTACGTTTTGGGGAGCGGCTAGGTATAGGCAGCGAATACCGCCTTGTGCGGGCAAACTGTTTGTAGCCGTAGGCGGACGCGGTTAAGACCGCATGGAAGCTAGAAAACGAGCCGCCAAAGCTCTAAAACGATCAATTCGATCTCAGCGGGGCAAAGGGATACGAATGGGGATATGAGCGCGAGTGGGGGCTTGCAGCCAGCGGTCGCGCTGTTGGTAGGGCGCTGGTTGTGCAAGCACAGCGCAAGCCAGCCAGTAGGAGCCAGGCTCGTGGTAGCCCTGTAACACTGGCAGGACAGAACGGGGAAAGAGCAGATTGGTATTGGGGTCGGGCCGCACAATCAGGCCTGTGCGCTGGCCCAAAAGGTCGCGCAGGCCACTCCAGCCGCCCACGGTCTCGACCAAGGCGTAGCTCTCGCCCACCTCAATCTGATGCGGGTGCTGGCGCTCGTCTCCGCAGGGCAGACAGAAGCCGCCCTCGGCGCTCCAGAGCGCGCGTTCGCTTGTGATGTGATGGACGCGAATATGCCAAGGAAGCTGAGGCAGCAGCCAGGTTTCGATCGTGACGTCGGGCCAAGGCGTCCAGCGTGAATAGAGCAGTTCAGCTTGGCTGCGGCTTTCGAGGTTGCCCTCGCGCACGCGGTAGCGCTGACCGTCGTCGCTCAGGGCCAGCATACTGTCGGGCGCGATCTGGGCGATGCTACCCTCGCTACTCGGCACACTGAAACCGAAATGGGTCGAATAGGCGAACTTGGCATACTTTGCGGCCCCATGGCGGGCCCAAGCTGCCTCTTGTAAACAGCTCAGGGCGAAGGTGTGTTGGCTCTCGCGGTCGTGACAGAGCAGCATGCCCGCATGGGGCTGATGGCTGACGGCTTCGGGAAAAACAAGCTCCTCCTCTTCGGCCTGCCAGAAGGGGTGTTCGGCGGGCAGCGCCAGCGGCAAAAAGATCTTCATGCCCCAATAGGGCGAACTGGGTGAGTTGTAGGTCTCGGCCATGTTGAGGTTGGCATAGCCGTAACCGATCGAAAGCGTGCCATCGCCTTGCAGAATCGGCTGCTTAGCCCACCAGCGCAGATGTCGCATCCACAAACCTTTGATCTGGCCCCAAGGCAGCGCTTCTAGGTCGGCGAAGGCCAGTGCAGCCCAAAACGCCCCCTGCGAAAAGCGATAGGTTAAGCTGCGCCCAAAGGGCAGCCCAGCGCCGTTGGGCGCAAACCAGTGCATGAAGTCTTGAGCGAAACGAGTGGCAGCTTGCCGATAGCGCTGCGCTCGCTCGGGGTCACGTTCGCCGCGCAGCTTGGCGTAGATCAAGGCACCGTAATGGATCGCAAAGGGCACGTAGTAGTCGCGCTGCTTGTTGTGGCCGTCGCTATACCAGCCATCGCCCAGCGCAAAGGAATCGAGCTTTTGGAAGGCGCGCTCGAGGGCAGCTTGGTCGAAGTCGCCACCCAAGCGCTCTAAGGCACAGCTGACGATCACTTGAAAGAAGAGCCAGTTGTTTTCTGGCAGCTCGCGCTGATTGATCTGGCTCAGCCAATTCAAGATATTGCGGCGATCGTGCTCAGCAAGCGGCTCCCAGAGCTGTTCACGGGCCATGATGAGGCCGAAGGCGATCGGAGCCATTTCGACCAAACGTTGGTCGCGCGCATCGGCGTGGCCCCAATAGTCGGGGTGCTTGGGGTCGCAGCCGACGCAGAGACCAGCCCGAAAACGCTCCCAAGCATCGAAGCCCCCCCGCCCGCCGCTAAAGCTGCCAAACCCCACAACGGACGCGCAAAACCCTCTAGCTCGGCACAGGTCTGGCTGAAGTGAGCGCCACTTGTGCCGACGCGCACCCGCGCGCCGCTCGGTGAGCTGTAGGCCGCCAAGGGCGCAACGAGCTCGCGAACCAAAGCCTGCACATCGGCCCGCGAACGGAGTGGGTTATCGGCCGCAAGCACAAACATCGTCTACTCTTTCACACTACCGACCAGCACACCTTTCACAAAGAAGCGCTGTAAGAAGGGATAGAGGATCAAGATCGGAACAGTGGCTACCACGATCGTAGCGTACTTGATCGTCACGCCGATCGGCTCGATATCGCCGCTCGATACACCGCTGGTCATACTGTCCATACTGTTGGCGATCAAGATCTCGCGCAAAATCAGTTGCAGCGGGTAAAGCTCGCGGTTGCGCAGATAGACCAAGGCCGAGAAGAAGGAGTTCCAGTGGCCGACGGCATAGAAAAGCAGAATAACCGCTAAGGCTGGCAGCGAGAGCGGAATAACCACGCGCCAGAGGATGGTGAAATCGTTGGCTCCGTCGATGCGCGCCGCCTCTTCGAGCGCCTCGGGCACCGCCTCAAACGAGGTCTTGAGGATCAGCAGGTTCCAAGTGTTGATCGCAACTGGGACGGTCAAGGCCCAGGGTGTATCGATCCAGTTCAAGTTCTTGGCGACCAACAAGTAGGTTGGGATCAAACCGCCGTTAAAGAACATGGTAAAGACGATCAAAAACATGATCGGCCCTTTCCACATCACATTGCGGCGCGAAAGGGCATAGGCTCCTAGAATCGTCATCACCATGTTGAGGGCGGTGCCAAAGCTCATATAAAACAGAGTGTTGCGATATCCAAGGCCGATCGAGGGGTTGGCGAACACGGTCTTATAGGCATCGGTCGAAAAGCCCAATGGGCCGAGCAGCACACCGCGATGAGCAGAGAGCAGCGACGGGCTACTAAACGAAGCAAATAAAACGTGCAGAATCGGGTAGAGCGTCACAATTAAGAGCAGGATCATCAAGCTGTAGTTGACGATATCGAAGGTACGCTCGCCGGGCGATTTCCGAATAGCAGCTCTTCTTCTAGCAGTTACAATTCCCATTGGCGGCTCCTTACCACAAGCTATTCTGGTTCAAATGACGGCTCATTCGGTTGGCAGCGATCAAGAAAGCGAAATTGATCACAGAATTGAATAAACCGACCGCCGAGCTGAAACCAAAGTCGGCTTCCAAAATACCTTTGCGATAGACATAGCTTGCGATCACGTCGGCGGTCTCCATATTGAGCGGGTTGTACATCAGAATGGTCTTTTCGTAGCCCACACTCATCATTTGACCGACCCGCAAGATAAAGAGCAGCATAATCGTCGGCATAATCCCCGGAATGGTGACATGCCAGATCTGCCGTAATCGACTGGCACCATCGACTTTGGCCGCTTCATAAAGGGTAGGATCGATAGTTGTAATCGCTGCTAAATAGATGATCGAGCCCCAACCGATGCTCTGCCAGATGCCCGAAAGCACATAGATCATCCAGTAGTATTTGGGTTCTTGCATAAAGGCCGTGGGACCGATGCCCACCAAGGCAAGCAACTGGTTGATCAAACCATCGCGCGCTAAAAAGTCCAGTACCATACCCACAACCACCACTAAGGAGATAAAGTGGGGCATATAGGTAACGGTCTGGACGACTCGTTTAAAGCGCTCACTGGTTAGCTCATTGAGCAGAAGGGCGAGGATGATCGGCGCTGGAAAGCCTAAAATAAGGTCAAGTCCATTGATCGCCAAGGTATTGCGGATCAAGCGCCAGAAGTAGATGCCTTCAAAAAAGGTTTCGAAGTGCTCGAAACCGATCCAAGGGCTACCCCAGATGCCCCGAGCAGGGAAGAAGTCTTTAAAGGCGATTTGGGCGCCATACATGGGGATATAGTGAAAAACCAAATAATAAAGAATAACCGGCGTCAACATAAGGTAAATATACTTATTGCGCCGAAAATCTTTTACTACACGCGCCCAAAAAGAATTGGAACGTGTTGCTTTCTTCGTCGAAGTTAGCGCCTGCGCTGTTTTCATAAACTTCTCCCAGTGATTTGAACCTGCTAGCGTAGTGGCAAAAGACGTTTGTCGATGGACTGATTTGCTGTTTGGAATGATCGACAAACGTCTTTGCACTCCTTCTGTTCGCTTCGAGCCTGCTCAGCGCTTAGCGCTTGTTGTAGCGGTCAAGCGCTGCTTGCTGGATCTCAACCGCTTCGTTAATACCCAACTGTGGCAACTCAGTTTGCTGGAAGGTGTCCCAAGCAGAGAGTGGCTCGGCGCCGGTGATCACCTTAGCAAAGACCTCGTCGAAGCGGGTATTGATATCGTTCATAATCGTGTTGAAGCGTCGGCTCTCTTCTTGGGTTGGAGTAACCGGCGGCATCAGGCGCTCGTTGCTTGGCTCTTGCCAGATCTTGTAGGCATCCTTCTGCTGCTGGAGCTGGAAGTATTGCTCGGCATAGCGCTTGTCTTGCACGAAGGGACCGCTGCTGTTACTACGCACGTGGGCGGCCATAGCTTGAGCGACCGGCAGCTTATCGGGGTTGAACATCACCAAATCGGTAAAGGTCGGGTAGCCGTCGATCATAGTGTAAGACAGGCCCTCAGTACCGAAGTTAAACAGCATGTGGCCCTCTTCCGAGTAGGCGTAGTCGAGCCAGCGCATGGTCAGCTCGACATTCTTGTTCGAACTGGTGATCGCCGCGCCCACACCGGGGAAGAGGTTTTCGCGCTGACCGATCAGCTTCTTATCGCCCTTGTTAATGGTCGGGTAAGGCGCACCGATCAAGCTGAACTCGGGGTTCTTTTCAGCCATCAGGCCCATAAACTTACCGATACCACCACCAAGCAGCATCATGCCCGAACCCAACAACTCACCCGTCATGCGAGCGTCGTAACCAGCTTGATCCATAGCAACCGAATCGGGATCGATCAAGCCCTCTTCGTACCATGAACGCATCAGAGCGACGAACTCTTTAAACTCGGGCTGAGCTGGACCATAGATCACCTTACCATCGACCTGGGTGAAACGCGTGGTAAGACCCCAAGCGCCAACAAAGGCCGAGGTGGTGTCGAAGCCGCCTCGGAAGCTACCGTACCAAGGCGAGAAGGCCCACTCATCTTTATTACCGTTGCCGTTAGGATCGTTCTCCTTGAAGGCGACCAACACATCGTGCCACTCATCCAAGGTAGTGGGCACTTCTAAGCCGAGTTTCTTCAGCCAGTCCTCGCGAATAACCGCGCCACCAAAGACCTGCAATGAAGGGTCACCACGAATAAAGGGGAAGCAGTAAATGTCGCCCTCATCGGTCACAATCTGCTTACGCCACTCAGGGTTCTCCTTGAGCAAGCGGCTGAGGTTGGGAGCATACTCATCGAGCTTGTCGTTGAGCGGAATGATCACGCCGTCGCGCAACGCCTTAGCGGGGCCACCCTGATAGTAACCGGTCAGCCAGTTGGTCTCGATGACATCGGGATACTGGCCCGAAGCCACCATCAGGTTGAACTGCTCGCGGCCTTGGTTGGGGCCCGTCGGCGGGTGCTGGAAGTCGATATGGACGCCAGTACGCTTTTCAAGTTCTTTGTAGAGGCTGATGTCGTTAAAGGTCGGAGAGGTGACCAAAATGTTCGTGTTTGTTTCGACCCAGTAGCTCAAGGTTACCGGCTCGCTCACAAGCGGAAGGCCGCTACTGGTTGATGGAGCTTCTGTTGCTGGAGCCTCTGCTGCTGGAGCCGCTGTCGGTTCAGCAGCAGCGGGTGCCGTTGTCGGAGCCGCGTCGTTGCTAGCAGGAGCTGTCGTCGGTGCGGGCTGCTCAGCCGTCGGTGTTGAAGCCCCACAAGCAGCTAAAAGAGCCGCACCTGTTCCGAGGCTGAGCGATTTGAGGAATTTGCGTCGTCCCAAGATCTGAGCCATTCTATCCTCCTTTGGATATCTGTATTGTATCTTTGAGTAGCAAGCGTTAAGCAATGCTACCAAGACCCATGGACGCTCAACTCATCTATACACGCCATACCAAATCCGCTTGCTCTCTTCAGCTTGCTGCGGCGAGGTTTGCCCCAAAAAGCAGATCCTTGGCGCGTCCGCCTACGGCTACCAACATCTCGCCCAACAAACGGGGCGTCTATTTGTGTGTGCCGAAAGACCTCTCCAAGCCGACGATTCAAACGGATTTCCTATCAGGACAGTTCTGTCAGGGGAGCAAACAGAATGCGCGATCGAAACGTTCCCTGAAGGCTATGCACCAATTAAAATGTCCGAAACTAATTATTGGAAACGATTGATTTTGACACGAGCACTATAACATGCTACACTCAGAAATGCAAGCGCTTTCCCAACTATTTGCATCTTTTCCCTTCGGATAGAAAGTTCAACGAAATGAATACCCTAGAACCAGTACGCCTAGGAATCGTTGGCTGCGGAGTGATCGGGCGCATCCATGCAAAAGTCGCAGCGGAATCGGCTTTTATTCGGCCTGTCGCTGTTGTTGATATTCGTGAGAGTGCCGCACAAGAAGTCGCTTCCCTCCATCACATTCCCAAAGCCTATACCAGTGTCGAACAGCTTGTCGCCGACCCGGAAGTAGAAGCGGTTGTGGTGGCCCTGCCGACCGGAGGCCGTCTTGAGGTTGCGCTGAAAGCGCTATCCGCTGGCAAACATACGCTGGTTGAAAAGCCTATTGGCATGAATCGTGCCGAGGTTGAAAAGCTCATCGCCGCCCAAGGAGATACAATCTCTGGCTGCTGCTCGGCCCGTATGCGCTGCTTGCCTTCGGCCCAAATTGCGACCGACTTTATCGCCAGCGGAGCCTTAGGACAACTGCGGGTTATCCGCTGCCGCGCCCTGAAAGGTGCAGGCGCACCCCCCAAAAGCCCACCGCCCGTCTGGCGACTCAATCGCGCCCTCAACGGCGGAGGCATTTTGGTAAACTGGGGCTCCTACGATCTCGACTATCTGCTTGGTATCACTGGCTGGTCGCTGCAACCACGCCATGTCTTAGCCCAAAGCTGGCAGGTGGCCGAGGTCTTTCAAGAATATGCCGCACCCGGCTCCGATGCCGAAACCCATATCACCGCCTTGATCAGCTGTGCTGATGGCTGTGTGCTCAGCTACGAACGCTCGGAGTTTGCGGCGATCGCCAACGACGAAGTGTGGCAGGTGATGGGCGATCGCGGCACTCTGCGCATGCAAATGACCCCAGGAATTGGAAAACGTATTCTCTTCGATGAAGCGACAAGTGAGGGAGTAGCCACTCGCCTGATCTGGGAAGGCGATGAACAACCAGGTCTTGAACATAAACTTGTGCTTGAAGACTTCGCCCAAGCGATTCGGCAAGGGCGCGCTCCACGCACCAGCTTCCGGCAAGCGCTCCAAGTTCAACAGATCGTCGATGCCATCTATGCTTCGGTCGATCAACAACAACCAATCACGCTTAATGGATAGAGAAGAGGCTCTCGGGGTTGAAAAAACCAGAGAGCCTCTTGTTATACGTTACAGCGACTTGTACTTTGGCGAATCACAATCTGGGTTGGAAGATGCTCCACCCGCAACTCATCCCCTTCGCCATGCAAGGCAAGCGAAAGGGCACGCTTTCCTAATTCGAACATAGGAACGTGCACCGTGGTAAGGGTTGGTGTCACATCTGAGGCGAGTGGAACATCATCGAAACCGACCACAGAGACCTGATCGGGAACAGAGATCCCTCGCTCTTTCAGCGCCGTTAAAACACCCACCGCCATAACATCGCTCAGGGCACAGATAGCCGTCAGGTCTGGAAGAAGCTCTAATAACTCGCTGGTAGCGCGCGCGCCACCATCGCGCGAAAAGTCGCCGCTCCGCACCCACTCAGATGGCAGCTCTAGACCATAGTCAGCCAAACCGAGCCGAAAACCTTCTAAGCGATCACGGCTCGAGGTTACAAGCGGCGGCCCACCAACGACTCCGATGCGACGATGGCCCAGTTCGGCAAGTAGGTGGCCCAAGAGACGAGCGCCACCCACATTATCGGGGATCACCGCATCACCAGGAATATTATGTCGACCAATGAAAGCGACCCGTCCGCCGAAGGCAGTGAAGGACTCGATCTGAGTCGCCATCGATTGGCTGTAAGAACGATCATCGAGACCGCTGCCCGCCAAGATCAGCGCTTCGACACGGTGGGCGGTCAGAAGGCGAACATAGGCCATTTCGCGAACAGGATCTCGGAAGCTGCTGCAGATAGAGACGAGATGACCGCTCTCGCTCGCAACGCTTTGAATACCACGTGTTATCTCAGAAAAGTAGGGGTCGCTGACGTCGTGTACGATCACACCAACCAAGGCAGTGGTCGATCGAGCGAGGGCTTGAGCATGCGCATTGGGCACATAGCTCAGCTCTTCGGCGGCAGCCAGAACACGTTCGCGCAGTTCAGGCGTTACAGCGCGCTTGCTTCCGTTCAAGGCACGGGAAGCGGTTGCTAAAGAAACTCCTGCTTTTCGCGCTACTTCGGCAAGCGTTACTGCCATACAATCCGATCTCCTAGCTTGAGGTAAGACTTTTCCATAGCATAGGTCGGCGTTCTCTTTTTGTCAAGAGCATGCGAATCGAAAAATAAGGAAGATCAAATTTCCGATTGAAAGCTTTCATATTTCTGGTATAATGAGCGATACGGAAAGCGCTTTCACGGAGTAGTAATACCAAATCCGCTTAAAGACTTGCCTCTTTGGCAATAGGTAAAAACGACAAATGGGGAAGGAAACATAGTCAAGTTCCGCTCTGCCGAAGGCCAAAAACGCAATGTGTTCAGCCGGATTTGGTATAAGAGACACAAAGGAGTGATGATGGCAGAACAAACGATTGGCATTATTATGAATGGCGTTACAGGGCGCATGGGCAAAAACCAGCACCTGATCCGCTCGATCCTCGCCATTCGTAACCAAGGTGGTGTCGTCTTATCGAACGGCGATCGTCTTATCCCCAACCCGATTCTGGTCGGTCGCAATGAGGCGAAACTTATCGAACTCGCCAAAGCCCACAATATCGAACGCTGGACAACCAAGCTCGACCAAGCCCTCGCCAACCCCGATGACATCATTTACTTCGACGCCCTCACTACCTCGCTGCGCGCCGACAATGTGCGGGCCGCGATCGAAGCTGGCAAACACATCTATTGCGAAAAGCCGACTGCAGCAGACCTCGAGACCGCGCTCGACTTGGCGCGCCGCGCTCAACAGGCCGGTGTCAAGCATGGTGTTGTGCAAGACAAGCTCTTTTTGCCGGGCCTGCTGAAGCTAAAGCGTCTGATCGACGGCGGTTTCTTCGGGCGCATCCTCTCAGTGCGAGGCGAATTCGGCTACTGGGTCTTTGAAGGCGATTGGCAGCCGGCCCAGCGTCCTTCGTGGAACTATCGCAAAGAGGACGATGGCGGCATTATCGTCGACATGCTCTGCCACTGGCGCTATGTGCTCGACAACCTATTCGGCCCGGTGCGAGCTGTCTCCTGCTTGGGCGCGACCCATATTCCGCAGCGCGTCGACGAACAGGGCCGCCCCTACAAAGCGACCGCCGACGATGCAGCCTACGCGACCTTCGAGATCGAGAACGGCATTATCGCTCATATCAACTCTTCATGGGCGGTGCGCGTCTATCGCGACGAGCTCTTCAGCCTGCAAGTCGACGGCACCGAAGGCAGCGCCGTGGCAGGTCTGCGCAACTGCAAAGTGCAACACCGCTCGATGACGCCCAAACCAGTCTGGAATCCCGACATCCCCAGCCCGATCAACTTCTGGGAGACTTGGCACGAAGTGCCCGATAACGATGTCTTCGACAATGGCTTCAAAGTGCAGTGGGAACACTTCCTACGCCACGTAGCCGAGGATGCCCCTTTCCGTTGGGATCTGCTCGAAGGCGCCAAGGGCGTGCAGCTGGCCGAACTGGGCTTAAAGTCTTGGGCCGAGCGCCGCTGGATCGATGTGCCCGAACTGACGCTCTAAATCTCTCTGATCTGCGAGCTTCTCAAGCGCTTGGGAAGCTCGCGTCTGTTTAGCACGAGGAGCAATCCATGGCAAGCACTATCCGTCTCCCCAACGCCGACCGTAGTCTCTCCGACTACAGGCTCGGCCCCGCTCGCAGCTATCCCAAGCCTGCGGGCCCCTTCACAAGCCGCACCGTGTTCGCGGCCGCCCACATAGTTGCCGATAGTTTGGCCGATGTCACTCCGGTCGACGCGCCCGCCCTCGACTGGGAAGCAACCCTAGCCTATCGCCGCCATCTTTGGTCGCTCGGCTTCGCCGTGGCCGAAGCTATGGACACCGCCCAGCGCGGCATGGGCCTCGACTGGGAGAACGCCAAAGAACTGATTCGCCGCTCGATCGCAGAGGCGCGCCAGCACGGAGGCCACGTTGCATGCGGCGCTGGCACCGATCATCTCGCTCCGCGCCTGGGCCTGACACTGGCCGATGTCGAAGAGGCCTACGCCGAACAGGTCGGCTTTGTTGAAGGCGAAGGCGGGCGCATCATTTTAATGGCTAGCCGCGCTCTAGCAGCTGTGGCACGCGGACCCGAAGACTATCTGAAGGTTTACGGCAACATTCTGCGCCAAGTCTCGCAGCCCGTGATTCTGCACTGGCTAGGCGATATGTTCGACCCGGCGCTGAAAGGCTACTGGGGCTCGAACGAGATCCCGAGCGCGATGGAGACCTGTTTGAGCTTGATCCACGAGCACGCCGACAAGATCGACGGCATCAAGATCTCGCTGCTCGACGCCGCCCACGAGATCACCATGCGCCGTCGTCTGCCCGCCCACGTCAAGATGTACACGGGCGACGACTTCAATTTTGCCGAGCTGATTCGTGGCGACGAGCAAGGCTACAGCCACGCTCTGCTGGGCATCTTCGACCCGATCGCTCCGGTGGCCTCGGCGGCCTTCCAAGCGCTCGATAAGGGCGATATCGAAAGCTACAACCGCCTGCTCGAACCGACCGTGCCGCTCTCGCGCCATATCTTCCAGCGCCCGACCTTCTACTACAAAACCGGCGTGGTCTTTTTGGCCTATTTGAACGGGCATCAAGAGCACTTCCGCATGGTGGGTGGCCAAGAGAGCGCCCGCTCGATCATCCACCTGAGCGAGCTCTTCCGTCTGGCCGACCAAGCGGGCGTCCTAAGCGATCCTGAACAGGCCGCCGCCCGTTTCCGCCCTATTCTCAGCCTAGCTGGAATTAAGTAGGAGCAGGCCTATGCAAACACTGACCGACCTTTCGCGCCTCAGTTTGAACCAAGCCACCACCCAATACTGGAGCTTGAAAGAAGCTGTCGACGGTTGTGCCCGCGCAGGCATTCCAGCTATCAGCATTTGGCGTCACAAACTGGCCGAAGTTGGCAATCAGCTGGGGGCTAAAATCGTGCGCGATGCCGGATTGCATGTCTCAGGACTCTGTCGGGGCGGTATGTTTCCGGCGGCCACCCGCGAAGAGCGTCTGGCCCGCATCGAAGACAACAAACGAGCGGTCGAAGAGGCCGCCGCGCTACAAGCCGATACCTTAGTGATGGTGTGTGGCCCCGCGCCCGACCGCGATATCTGGGCGGCGCGCCGCATGGTAGCCGAAGGGATCGAGGCCATTCTGCCGCTGGCTCAAGAGCTGGGCGTCAAGATCGGGATCGAACCGCTCCACCCCATGTACGCCGGAGATCGCTCGGTGATCACTTCGCTAGGCGAGGCGCTCGATCTGGTCGAGCACTTCAATTCGCCCAACGTAGGGGTCGTGATCGATGTCTACCACGTCTGGTGGGATGCCAAGGTCTTCGAGCAGATCGAGCGCGCCAAGGGCCATATCTTCAGCTTCCACGTCTGCGACTGGCTGGTGCCCACGCCCCATATGCTGAATGGACGCGGCATGATGGGCGACGGCGTGATCGATATCCGTAGTCTGCGAGCGGCTGTCGAGGCGGCCGGCTACAACGGCTTTATCGAAGTTGAGATCTTTAACGAATCGCTTTGGAATATGCCCTACAACAGCGTACTTGATCTGATGTGCGAACGCTACCTCACCTGTGTCTAGCAGATTGAATTATGTAAATTTTTCAACACAATCGGTCATATAGACACACTAGTGCAGACTCATTGCAGAGGTCGGCATGGATTTCAAGGTCGAAATCGATTATCAACAGGCCCAAGGCTGGGACTACCTAGCACATGTCCTCGATCAGCTTCGCATCAGTGCGCTTTCGCGCGCCTGTGGGCGGGTGCAGTGCGAGCCGGGCTGGAGTTGGCAGCCGCGCCTGCGCGATTTCGACCTGTGGCTAGCGCTCGACGGGCGTGGCGAGCTCGCGATCGCCGATCAACACTACAGCGTTCAAGCTGGCGACCTCTTCTTTTTGCGGCCGGGCGACAGCGGCTGGGCCACTCAAGATAGTAACCAGCGTTTGCGGGTGCTCTTTTTGCACTTCGATCTGAAAGCGCCCGCCGATGCTCAACACGGCTGGTTGCCGCAACGCCACATCCACTTTCACGATCTGCTGATGATCGAGCCGCAGCTCTACCAAGTGATTCGCTTGATCGAAGGCAACCAGCCCTTGGCTCAGACCGAAGCCCGTCATCTGCTGCATCAATGCCTTGTAACGATCTACCGCCAAGCCGCCGCGAATCAGGGCTGGCACGTGCCCCAACACGATCCGCGCATCGAACAGATTGTGAGCCAATTACACAGCCAGCCCGAACGACGCCTTACGCTCGAAGAGGCCGCCGAGTCGGTCGGCTTGGCGCCTAGCTACTTCAGCCGCCTCTTTTCGCAAGAGACTGGTATGAATTATCGCAGTTTCGCGCTTCAGGCCCGTTTAGCGCGCGCTCGCACTTTGCTGGAAGAGACGAATATGCCGATCGGTCTGATCGCTCAAGCCCTCGGTTATGAAGATGTCTATCTGTTCAGCCGCCAATGCAAGCAGCATTACGGCCTCTCGCCGCTGCAGATTCGCAATCGCAGACCCTAAGCGATATAGACGAGTCAGTGCAAAAAAACGTCATCTGCTGTCATTGTGATCGGCGGCCCTTTCTGGTGAAATAACAGGCACGGCCCCGTCGTGACAGAGGAGAAGATCATGACTGCAGACGCACTTGAACTGGCGAGCTTCGATACCGAAGAGGGCGGCGATTGTCCTCCTGATCTGTATCAAGTCAAAGAAGCTGCTACTGGTGTACGACATTTCGAGGATATCGACGACGAGCAGATCGCTCGTTTCCACCGTGATGGTTTTTTAGTCGTGCATGAAGCCTTCACCCAAGAAGAGGTTGAATCGGGCCTGCGCGGCCTACACGATCTTATCGAGGGCAAATATCCCAACTATCGCGGCATTCAATACGAAAAAGGCGCACGCCAGATTTTGCACACCCTTACGCCCGAAAAGCGCATCGATGCTGTTCGTAAGCTCTGGAAGATGGCTGATAGCGAGCCGCGTCTAGCAGCACTAACCCGGCACCCCAAAGTACTCGATGTGATCAGACGGATTATGCAAGACGAGCCGGAACTCTTCCAAGATCAAGCCCTGCTCAAACCACCGCTCATCGGTCGTGAGAAGCCTTGGCACCAAGACAACGCCTACTTTAACCTTCCGCCCGAAACGACGGTGGTCGGCATCTGGATCGCACTCGACGAAGCACTGCCCGAAAACGGCTGTATGTTTGTGATCTCGGGATCGCACACAGCAGGCCCGGTTGTTCACTTTAAGCGCCGCGACTGGCAGATCTGCGATACCGATGTGGCCGCCCATCGCGCCCTGACCGTGCCGCTCAAGCCGGGTGGTGCGCTACTCTTCCACGGTCTGATCCACCACGGCACGCCGCCCAGCAGCTCGCCGCTGCGCCGCCGCGCACTGCAATTCCACTACAAACCCGCCAGCGTGGCAACCATCGAACCGAGCGAGCGTTTGGCAGTCTTTGGCAGCGAAGGCAAAGATGTGACCTGTTAGCCCAGCGCTTCATAGCCGCTCTAGGCGAGGCCCTTCTGACGAAGGGCCTCGCCTATTTTTGGCCTTCGGCAGAGTGGAACTTGACTATTCTTTCCCCGACTTTTCGTTTTCATGTATGGCGAGCTGTAGCGTTATCGTATTTGGGAGGGTCTTTCCACACAGCCAACAAGCCGAATGGTAGGGCGGGATGCTGGTAGCCGTAGGCGGACGCGCTAAGGACTGCATGCAAGGAGGGGAGGTATCCGCCAGAGCGCTGAAGCGATTAAACGTATGGAGAATTGACTGTTTTGAGGCTTGCAAAAGCATGTATTATTTCTAGAATTCTTTGTTATACTTCGCAATGCAGTGATTGCACTCGACAAGTAGAAAGCAGGTTGCGTCTTGCCAAACACAGAGCATCTTCCCATAGTCTATGTTGCCCTCTCCCGCGAGATTATCGAAGAGCTGGAGTTAGAGAGCTACCTTCAGCAGCTCGAACAAGTGGCACAGCTCGAACGCTGGCAGGGAAGCGGCAACCCCACACTTGAGGCGATCGAAGAGGCGATCAGCCGCGCTCAAGTGTTGATCACTGGCTGGGGCACACCGCATTTGAGCATGCTGCAAAACTGGACGCCCGAAAGCTCGCCGTTGCGTCTGGTTGTTCATAGCGCAGGCACGGTCAAATATCTGCTGCCCAAAGTGGCGCTCGCACGCGGCCTGATCGTGACCCACGCCAATGATTCGCTGGCAGAAGCGGTAGCCGAATTCACCGTCGGGGCAATCATCATGGCACGCCGCCAAGCCTTCCAGATGTACGAACGTTTCAAGCAAGGCGATCGTCGTTTAGCGCCGCAAGCAGCCCACGAACTGCGCGGCAGCACGGTCGGAATCATCGCAGCCAGCGCGATCGGCAGACGAGTTATGCCCTTGCTGGCACCCTTCGGCGTCAAGATCTTGCTATACGATCCTTTCTGCACGCCCGAAAGCGCCACTCAGTTTGGTGCCGAACTGGTCTCGCTCGAAACCCTGCTGCGCGAAAGCGATATCGTCTCGCTGCACGCGCCCGTCACCGAACAAACCATCGGCATGCTGGGCAAAGAGCAGTTCGCCGCTATGCGCGACGGCGCACTCTTTGTCAACACGGCGCGAGGCCGCTTGATCGACCACGACGCGCTGCTGGCCGAACTGCAGAGCGGTCGCATCAGCGCCCTGCTCGATGTCACCGATCCCAACGAGCCGCTTCCGATCGATTCGCCCTTCTTCAAGCTTAGCAATTGTATTGTTTTGCCACATATCGCCGCCGTCACACGCGAAGCGCGCCTGCGTCAATCGGCGATCACCCTGGCAGAGGTGCAGCGTTTTCTTGCCAATCAAGCGCTTCAACACCAAGTTACGCTCGCTCGCTGGGAAACTATGGCCTAACGGAGGGAATCTGTATGGGCAGGCATACTCTTCATCATCTCACACCACATATTGCTTGGCTCTCGCCCGATCAGAGCGTTGACCGGCCTATACTTGGCGTGATTCACGGCAGCCAGCACTGCTTGGTCGTCGATAGTGGCAACTCGCCAGCCCACGCCAAGAGTTTGCTTAGCGCACTCGACGAGCACCAGATCCCGCATCCCTCCTTTGCGTTGTTGACCCATTGGCATTGGGATCATGTCTTTGGATCGTCGGTCTTTCAGATCCCAACCTTCGCATCGATCGAAACCCAACGGATCGTGCGCATTCTAGCTCAGCTCGACTGGAGCGACCGCGCCCTCGACGCTCGGGTTGCGCGGGGCAGCGAAACGGCTTTCTGCCGCGATATGATCAAGCGCGAGCTGCCAGAACGCAGCAATCTGCCGTTGCGCATCCCCGATATCAGCTTCACGGGCAGCATCACGCTCTCGTTAGGAGATATCAACTGCGTGATCGAGCATATCGGCGGCGATCACGCCCACGACTCGAGCGTGGTTTTTGTGCCAGAAGAGCGTGTGGTCTTTGTGGGCGACGCGCTCTACGACGATATCTACCACGGGCCTTATCGGCTCACGCGCGGGCTGCTCTACCCGCTCTTAGAGAAGCTCAAGAGCTACGACGCCGACTATTACATCGGATCGCACGATAACGAGCCCATGACCCGCGAAGAGTTTCTGCGCCAAGCCGAGACCCTTGTGACGATCGGCGATATCGTCGCGGCCAACAGCGAAGAGCGCGAAGACATTTTGGCCCTAGTGCCCAAAGCGCTCAAACAGCCGCTCAATAGCGAGCATATCGATATGGTCGACTCGTTCTTGGCTGGCATTCGCCTGCCGACCGTCGCCAGCATCTGGTAGCAACAAACAACCTCGCTCATACACAGTAGGCCCATTCGCACCCTGAGCTTGTCGAAGGGCACGAATGGGCCTATTTCATTCATCAGGCGGAGAGGGTTGTACGCGCAATCTGGCTTCTAGCGCGTCCGCCTTCGGCTATCAACTTCCTTCCCCACCACAGAGGCTGCTATCTCCCGACGAAGCTTCCACGACAAGCCCAAAGAGCCTGCAGCTCAGGTATAAAACCTTTACGGTGCAAGCACCGGACAGGTTACTGGTTAGAACGTTTTGGATGGGAACGGTTTGTGTGCTTAAGGGCAGGATTGGCAGATTGAAGTCCTAACCTCCAACCTTTCAGCAGTTTCGCAACTGACAGGTTTCAAAGCGCTAGCCACCCTTCGACAGGCTCAGGGCACGAGAAGCGTCCTAGACCTGTCAGCTGGGCGCTGCGCCCAGCTGACAGGTCTACGCTAGGCTCTCCACACTTGCCGAAGAGCAGGGTAGGGTTTTGATGGCTCAGTGCCTCCGTGCCTCGTGTGGTGAGCAAAACGATCAGTGCGTGGTGAACAAATCAATCCTGCTCAACTAATTCCTCTAGTTTGAGCGAGATCACCCGCGAAGCGCTATCGTCGCCCATCGAGATACCGTACAAGGTCGAGGCGGCCTCGATCGTGCCACGATTGTGGGTGATCACGATAAACTGCGTCCGCTCGCTCATCTCGAGCAGGGCCTCACGGAAGCGCCCCACATTCGACTCGTCGAGGGCCGCATCCATCTCGTCGAGGATACAGAACGGGCTCGGGTTAACGCGCAAGATCGCCAGCAGCAGAGCAGCCGCCGTCAGGGTACGCTCGCCGCCGCTCAAGAGCGAAATGTTCTGCGAACGCTTGCCCGGAGGGCGGGCGATGATCTCGACGCCCGTCACAGGGCGCTTGTCGAAGTCGAAGGCGCCGTTGGCCGAGTGGCCGTTGTTGGCCTCCTGAGAGTCGTCGCCTTCGCGCACCAGCCGCAACTGAGCCGTGCCGCCCCCGAACAGTTGGGTGAAGCTGCGCTCGAACTCGACCGCCACAGCCTCAAAAGTTGTGAGGAAGCGTTCGGCCATAGCCTCATCGAGCTCGGCGATCAGCTCGCGCAGCGAGTGCTGGGCGCGGCGCAGGTCGTCGAGCTGAGCGGTCAGGAAGGCTTGGCGCTCACTGGCCTCTTCGTATTCCTCCAGCGCAAGCGGGTTCACATTGCCCAAACGCGCGATCCGTTCGCGCATCTGCTGAATCGCCTCGGCGCTGGGCGGATCGCTCTGCTCGGATTGCTCGGCGTTCTGCAACTCAGCTTCGAGCGCCTCGATATCGATCTGATCGCTCTTGGCACGCTCTTTAAGGGTCTCGATTCGGTCGAGAGCGCGCTGCTGCTCCAAAACCGCGCGGTTATACTCGGCCTCTTGAGCTAAGAGAGCGGCGGTCAGTTCGGCCTCTTGGGCTTCCAGCTCGGCCTGACGCTGCTCACGCTCTTGCAAGACCTCTTCGGCAGGCCCGATATCTTGGCGCAACAAGTCGATCTGGGCCAACAGCTCGGCGTGGTTCTGCTCTAAACGGGCGCGCAAGGGTGCGATCTGGTCGCGCTCGCGCTGAGCTTCGGCCAAACGTGTCGCGCTCTCGTCGCGCTGGCGCACCACCCGCTCGAGGGTTTGGCGCAAACCGTTGCAGATCGTGCGCCCGGCGTTGACCTCGGCCTGAGCGGCGGCCAGCTCGGCGCGCAAGGTGTTCAACTCGCTCTGAGCCAGCGTATCAGCACCAGCTTCGGCCTCTTGGCGGGCGCGCACCTCGGCCAGATGGGCCTCGGCTTGGGCCTGAGCCGTCTCGGCAGCCGCCAGCGATTCGGCCAAACTAGTCGCCTGCGCTTCGAGCGCTTGCAGATTATTGTTCGCATTGGCGACACGGCTGCGCTGCCAGTTGAGATCTTGTTCGGCGCGCTCGACGGCCCGCTGGGCGCTATTGAGGGCGTTGCGCAGGCTCTCGGCGTTGCGCTGCGTCTCGCGACGCTGGGCCTCGAACTGGCGCAGACGCTGCTCGGCCTGGCTCAGCTGCTCGACAACCTGTTTTTGGGCCTGCTCCAGCTCCTTCACGCGCTGCTGGGCGGCCGCCACCTGCTGGGGCAGTTCGCGCAGCTCGCGTTCGCGCCGCAGAGCGCCGCTCTCGCGGGTCTGGGCGCCGCCCGTCACCGAGCCGCCCGTGTTGACCTGTTCGCCGCCCAAGGTCACGATCACCCAACCGCTGCCGAGCTGGCGCAGCTCCAAGCGGGCGGTCGGCAGATCGCGCACAACCAGCGTGCGGCCCAAGAGCTGCTGCACTACCACGCGGTAGTGTTCGTCGAACTCGACCAGCTCGACCGCCACGCCCAACACATCGGCATTGCGCGACTGATAGCTGCTGGGTCGCTCGCTCACGCGCAAGCTGTCGAGCGGCATAAAGGTCGCACGGCCCGCATTGCTGCGCTTGAGCTCGGCGATCGCGGCTTCGGCGTCTTCCCAACGCTCAACCACGATATGTTGTAGGCGCGAGCCGAGCGCGACTTCGATCGCGGTCTCCAGCTCGGGCGGGGTACGAATGATCGACGAGACCAAGACAAAGCCCGGGCGGTTGTTGCGCTCGGCCCACTGCATGGCCGCTTTTACGCCAGCGAAGACACCAGCATAGGAGCGAGCTAAGCGTTCGAGCGAATCACGCCGCGCTTCGACGTCGGCCAAACTGCGCCGCGCCGCTGCCACAGCCTCGTCGGCGGCCGCCCGATCGCGCCGCAACTGCTCGAGTCCGCTGCGCAGAGTCTCCTCCTCGTGCTGTAAGCTTTCGAGCTGCTGGCGGGCCGTCTCGTAGTTCTGCTGAGCCTGCTCGGCCTGGGCCTTGGCTTGTTGCAAAACCGTTTCAGACTGCTGCAAGCCCAGTTGCAGTGTCTCACGCTCAGCTTCCAACTGGCTGCGCTGCTGCTGCAACTGCTCGATGCGGGTATGCAGTTGCGCCAAGGTCGTGGCCGCCTTGAAGGCCGCATCTTGGGCTTGTTTGAGAGTTTGAGCTAGCTCGCGACGAGCAGCTTCTTGGCGCGCTAAAGCACCTTCGCGCTCTTCCACCAACTCGCGGCGCTGCTGCAACAAGGCTTCGGCCTCGCGCAAGCGCTCTTGGGCTTGCTCGTATTCGCGGCTAGCCTCTTCGGCACGTGTCGTCAGCTCTTGGAGCGATCGTTCGCTCTCTTCGGCGCGGCGCGCTAAGGCGGCGTGGCGCTCGTTGCTAACCGCCAGTTCGCGTTGAGCGATCTCGGCTTGTTGGTGCAACTCACTGCTCGTTTGGTGCAGGCCGCCCAAACGCTCGCGCAACTCGCGCAAGCTGCTGCGTACTTCGCGCAGAGCCGCCGAACTAGCGGTCTGGGCCTCGCGGGCGGCCTGCAAACGCTGCTCGCTCTGGCCCACCTGCTGCAAGGCTTGGCGCAGGGATTCTTGAGCAGCTCGCCACAGAGCGGCGTAGTGCAGGCGCAGCAGGCCCTGCAACTCTGTGCCTAGCTCGCGGTACTGGCGGGCCTGACCCGCTTGGCGTTTGAGCGAACGAACGCGCGGCTCTAGCTCGCTCAGCACATCGACCACACGCTGCATATTGGCGTCGGTCTCGCGCAGACGGCGCTCGGTCTCCTGCTTGCGAGCCTCGAAACTGCCGATCTCGGCGGCATCTTCAAACAAACGCCGACGCTCTTCAGGGCGCAAGGTCAGGGCTGTATCAACCAGACCTTGGTTAATAATGGTGTACGAGCCGCCCAAAGGCTCGCTCGCTTCGAGGATATCGCGCAGACGGACTTTGGCGCGGTTAATGAAATATTCGTTATCGCCAGCGCGGGTCGCACGCCGCGTAAAGGTTACTTCATCAAAATCAAGCGGCAAAAGACGATCGCTATTGTCGAAGGTGAGCGATACTTCGGCCAAACCAGCGGGAGCGCGGCGCGGGCCACCGCTAAACAGCAGCTCTTCGGTGCGTTTACAGCGCAAGGTGGCGAAGCTCTGCTCGCCCATCACCCAACGAACCGCATCGGAGATATTCGACTTGCCACTGCCGTTTGGACCTACGATCGCCGTCACGCCATGGCGGAAATCGATCACCGTTCGTGAAGCAAACGTCTTAAAGCCCTGAATCTCTAGGCGTTTTAGATGCACGCAAACCCCTCTCAATCAGAGCTAGTCCCCTGTTCCAAGGCATTGGAACGCATTCCAGACCAGCTATGGTAGCATCTTTTAAGCAGAGAATCAAGCCACCTGACCGAGGCGGAAGGGACACAAGTGAGAGTTCTCTGCGAACTCATAACAAATCCATTTGCTTTCTTCAGATTGCTGCGGCGAGGTCTTTCCCTTCCATTCGGTCCTTGGCGCGTCCGCCTACGGCTACCAGCATCCCGCCCACCAAATGAGGCTGATAGCTGTGTGTAGCGAAGGACCTCTCCCAAATCCGTTTAAAGGCTTGCGCTCAGATTTCGTATCAAGCTCAAGCGCCCAGTTTTTGAAAATCAAGGAAACAAATTGACAGGCCTTATTGAGCGTGTTATACTCTTTTAAACCAAATATTGCTCATCCAGAGGGGTGGAGGGACCGGCCCAATGAAACCCCGCCAACCACAACGATCCGTTTGAAGGCGAGAACTGCGTTACAAGCTGTGCAGTTCTATGGAGGGCTTTCACAACGAAATCGTTGGCTGGTGGTAAATCCGACAGCGTAAGCTGGCAGATGAGGTTACATAGATGTACTCCTCATGCCATAAGCGTGAGGTTTTTTATTGCCAAGATTGGGATCCTTGTTCCTCTGCACCACGAAACTCGCCACAGTTCATGGCGGAACAGACATCTCCATCGCTTTTCACCAGAATTCAAAATAAGAGGTGCCCATGACTCGTATCCAACGGAGCGTGAATTCACGTTATTTGGCCGCCCTCAATGAGCGTGTATTGATTTTCGACGGTGCCATGGGCACCAATATCGACCCATTCAACCTTACCGCAGAAGACTACGGCGGCGAAGCGACCTTCGGCAACCGTGACTATCTAGTTATCACCCGCCCCGATGTGATCGAAAAGATCCACACCATGTTCTTGGATGCAGGCTGCGATGTAATCGAGACCTGTACCTTCCAATCGACCCGCATCCGCCTCGAAGAGTGGGGCTTGGGCGATCGCACCGCCGAGATCAACCGCGCCGCCGCCTCCTTGGCTCGCAAGGTAGCCGACCGCTACGCCGCTCAAGACGGCCGCCCGCGTTTTGTGGCCGGCTCGATCGGACCAACCGGTAAGATCCCTTCCTCAGACGATCCGGCCCTCTCGGATGTGACCTTCGATCAGCTTTCCGACTACTTCTTCGAGCAGGCCCAGGCCTTGATCGAAGGCGGCGTCGATGTGCTCTTGACCGAAACCAACATCGATATTCTGGAGCTGAAGGCGGCTCTTGACGGTATTCGCCGCGCCAAAGAGGCCACCAATCGCCCCGATGTAGCTGTTCAGGCCCAGATCGTGATCGAGCTCTCGGGCCGCATGTTGTTCGGTACCGAAGTCGGCGCTGCGATCGCGACCCTGCAAGATCTGGGCGTCGATGTGATCGGTATGAACTGTTCGACTGGCCCCGAACACATGCGCGACGCGATTCGCACCTTCACCAGCAGTTGCACACTGCCGATCTCGTGTATCCCGAACGCGGGTCTGCCGCTACGCGACGACAACGGCAACGCCTACTTCCCCATGGAGCCCGAGCCCTTCGCCGAGATTCTCGAGCAGTATGTGAAGGAGTACGGCGTGAGCGTAGTTGGTGGCTGCTGTGGCACCCGCCCGGCTCACATCGCGGCCTTGCGCCAACGCATCGGCTACAACCAGCCGCCCAAGAAGCGCGAAGTCGATACCACGCCCCACGTTTCGTCGGGTATGGGCGCGGTCTCATTGCACCAAGATCCTCGCCCGCTGATGATCGGCGAGCGCGTCAACAGCTTGGGCAGCCGCAAAGTCAAGCGCCTCTTGCTGAAAGAAGATTACGACGCGATCTTGGAGATTGCACGCGACCAGATCGAGAGCGGCGCCCACACGCTCGACGTGTGTGTGGCGACCACCGAGCGTGCTGACGAGGCCGAGCAGATGGTAGCGCTGGTGCGCAAGCTCGCTATGAGCGTCGATGCACCGCTGGTCTTCGACAGCACCGAAAGCGAAGTGCTCGAAGCGGCCCTCAAGGTCTATCCGGGGCGCGCTATCCTCAACAGTACCAGCCTTGAAGGCGGGCGCGGCAAGAAGATCGACCAGACGCTGCCCTTGGCGGTGCGTTACGGCGCTGCAGTGATTGCGATCGCCATCGACGAAGAGGGTATGGCTCACAAGCCCGAAGATAAGCTGCGGATCTGCCGCCGAATCTACGAGATCGCGACCCAAGAGTACGGTCTCTCGCCCGATGCCCTGATCTTCGACGTCAACGTCTTCCCGATCACGACCGGCCAAGAGGAGCTGCGCGACGAAGCTTGGTGGACGATCGAAGGCGTACGTCTGGTTAAACAGCACCTGCCGGGCGCGCTGACCAGCTTGGGCGTCAGCAACCTCTCGTTCGGTGTAGCACCTCACGCTCGCGCCGCGCTCAACAGTGTCTTCCTCTATCACGCCGTGCAAGCGGGCCTCGATATGGCGATCATCAATCCGGCCCACGTCACACCCTACGCTGAGATACCCGCCAATGAGCGCGAGCTGTGTGAAGATCTGATCTTCAATCGACGTGAAGATGCGTTAGCACGCTTTATCCAGCACTTCGATCAGACCACCGCCAGCGAAGAGAAGAACGAAAAGGTCGATCCAACCGCTGGTATGTCGCACGCCGAGCGCATCCACTGGAAGATTGTGCATCGTAAGAAGGATGGCGTCGAGCAGGATATCGATAACGAAATTATTCGCCGCATCGCTGAGGCTGAAGCGCGCAACGGCCAGCCCAACAGCACTACAGCGCCCGATTTTGTGATCGCTAACTCGCCCTTCAAAGGGCCGTCGGCGGTCGAGATCCTCAACGATGTGCTGTTGCCCGCTATGAAAGAGGTCGGCGATAAGTTCGGGGCTGGCGAGCTGATTCTGCCCTTCGTGCTGCAGAGCGCCGAGGTGATGAAGAAAGCCGTAGCCCACCTCGAACAGTACCTCGACCGTTTGGAGGGCACCAGCAAGGGCAAGGTCGTGCTGGCGACCGTCTACGGTGACGTGCACGACATCGGCAAGAGCTTGGTCAACACCATTCTCTCCAACAACGGCTACACGGTCTACGACCTCGGCAAGCAAGTTCCGGTCAGTACAATCATCGAAAAGGCGATCGAATATCAAGCCGATGCGATCGGCCTCTCGGCGCTGCTGGTCAGCACCTCCAAGCAGATGCCGCTCTGTGTGCAAGAGCTGAACCGCCAAGGCTTGCAGATCCCGGTCTTGGTCGGCGGCGCCGCCATCAACAAGCAGTACGGCCAGCGCATTATGTTCATCGACGAGACCACACCCTACACATCGGGCGTCTTCTACTGCAAAGATGCCTTCGAGGGTCTGGAAGTGATGGATAAGCTGAGCGATACGACCAAACGCAACGATTTTATCGAGCAGACCAAACAAGAGGCGGCCAAAGCTTTGGCCAAGCCACAGTTGGGCCGCGTGGCGCTCGATGCGATCGGCAAGGCCAGCATCACCGGCGAAAAGGTACGCTCGAATGTGCGCAGCGATGTGCCCGTGCCGACTCCGCCCTTCTGGGGCACCAAGACCCTGACTCGCATTCGCATTCAAGATGTGCTCGATGCGACCGACCGCAACGCGCTTTATCGCTTGCAGTGGGGCGCTAAGAACAAGAAGGGCGAGGAGTGGGAGAAGATCAAGCTGGAGTTCGACCAGTTGGTCAAGGATCTGATGCGCGAGGCTGAGCGCGAAAACTGGCTCGATCCCAAGGTGGTCTACGGCTACTTCCCGGTTCAGTCCGATGGCCACGACCTGATCGTCTACGATCCGGTCGACCGCAGCCGCGAATTGACCCGTTTCGTCTTCCCGCGCCAGCCCGAGCGCGAGCGGCTCTGCCTCTCCGACTACTTCCGCTCGGTCGAAAGCGGCGAATACGATGTAGCGGCCTTCCAAGTCGTGACCATGGGCACGCGCATCGACGACCTGACCGAAGAGCTGCAGAAGCAGGGCGACTACACCAAGGGCTACTACCTGCACGGTCTGAGCGTCAGCTTAGCCGAAGGTCTAGCCGAATACACCAATCGCCTCGTTCAGCAGCAGCTCGGTATCGGCGAAACACGTGGCAAACGCTACTCGTGGGGTTATCCGGCCTGTCCAGATCTGGAAGAGCACACCAAGCTCTTTAAGATCTTGCCGACCGACGAGATCGGTGTGAGCCTGACCGATGCGTATCAGCTGATTCCGGAACAGAGTACGGCAGCGATCGTGGTTCACCATCCGGAAGCGAAGTACTTCTCAATCGGATCGGTGGCCGATCGAGCCGAAAGCGATGTTTCGGAAGTACTCACCTCATAAATGCAATTGCGACCTTGCTCAACCTAGGAACAATTCCTAGGTTGAGCGCTTTTTAGTTCCCGGGAGTCCCGTTATGTCTGAGTTGCTTTCGCGCATCGCTACCCCTGACGATGCCGCTGCTATCGCCCAAATCTACAACGAAGGAATTGAAGATCGAGTCGCCACTTTCGAGACCCGTCTGCGCAGCCCAGACGATATTCGCGCTTGGTTCGACGGCAAACACCCGATCGTCGTGACCGAACGTGCTGGCGAGATCATCGCCTTCGCTTCGACCTCAACCTATCGTAGTCGCGAATGCTATGCAGGCATCGCCGAGTTTTCGGTCTATGTAGCCCGCAAAGGCCGCCGCCAAGGCGCGGGTCGCCACGCTATGCTGGCGCTGATCGAAGCGGCCAAGCAAGCCGGCTTTTGGAAGCTGGTCTCGCGCGTATTTACCGAAAACAAGGCCAGTCTGAATATGCTGGCGAGCATCGGTTTTCGCGATGTTGGCATTTATGTCAAGCATGCCAAACTCGATGGGGTCTGGCGCGATGTGGTGATCGTCGAATATCTGATCGAGGAGAACCTCACCTAGACTGGACGAGGCCTGCTAAATGCGTGGTATAGTGTAGACCATTGAGCGTTTCTTAAAGCAATAAACAAAGGAGTTCTACGTGGCACCTTACATCGCTGCCGAGCAGCGTTACAGCGATATGGTCTACCGCCGCACAGGCCGCAGCGGCTTGTTGCTTCCCGCTATCTCGCTCGGACTTTGGCATAACTTCGGTGGGATCGATACCTTCGAAAAGGGCCGCGCTATGTTGCGGCGCGCCTTCGATCTGGGTATCACCCACTTCGACCTAGCAAACAACTACGGTCCGCCTCCCGGATCGGCCGAAGAGAACTTCGGTAAGGCAATGCAGCTTGATCTCAAGCCTTACCGCGACGAATTGGTGATCTCGACCAAGGCTGGCTACTATATGTGGCCCGGTCCCTACGGCGAGTGGGGCTCGAAGAAGTATCTGGTATCGAGCCTCGACCAGAGCCTCAAGCGCATGGGCTTGGACTACGTTGATATCTTCTATCACCACCGCCCCGATCCCAACACGCCGCTCGAAGAGACCATGAGCGCGCTCGATCTGATTGTGCGCCAAGGAAAGGCCCTCTACGTCGGTATCTCGAACTACAACCCCGAAGATACCCGCCGCGCTGCCAAGATTCTGCGCGAGCTTGGCACGCCTTGTCTGATCCACCAGCCGAGCTATTCGATGCTAAACCGCACCATCGAGCAGGGCCTGCTCGATGTAGTGGCCGAAGAGGGCATCGGTTGTATCCCCTTCTCGCCGCTCGCTAAGGGTGTGCTGACCAACCGCTACCTCAACGGCATCGCGCCCGATTCGCGCGCTGCTGGTGCGAGCGTCTTCCTCAAGCCAGAGGATATAACGCCCGAACTGCTCAACAAGGTTCGTAAGCTGAACGATCTGGCTCAAGAGCGCGGCCAGAGTTTGGCCCAGATGGCGCTGGCTTGGGTGCTGCGCCACGAGGCCGTTACCTCGGCCCTGATCGGCGCGAGCCGCGAGAGCCAGATCGAAGATGCGGTCGGCGCATTGGCCAATCTCAGCTTCAGCGACGAAGAACTCGCCGCAATCGACGCGATTCTCGCAAGCGCTTAAAAAGGTAGCAAAACCGTTTGGTGATGTTTTCGGGCAGTAGCTTCGGGGCGCCGACAGCGAGGGACGTCTTGGAGCGGACAAGCTGTTTGTAGCCGTAGGCGGACGCGGTGAGGGCCGAATGGAAGGTGAAGCCCGAACCGCCAACGATGCATTATCTGAGACAATCAAGCGGATTCGCTATGAGGTGTGAGCTGCCTACGGGTGGCTCACACGTTCCTCATTTCGTTCCAAAAAGGTAACGAACAAAGCCTCAAGACACGCTATAATGACCGTATGAAAATTTCGCTTGTTTGTACCGTAAAAAACGAGGCGGATAACATAGCAGCGCTGCTCGAATCGATGTTGGCGCAAGAGCTTCCGCCCGATGAGATCGTGATCAATGATTGCGGGAGCAGCGACGCTACTGCGGCGATTGTCAAGCGCTATGCCGAACGCGACGCGCGGATTCGGCTGGTTTCGGGCGGCTTCAACATTCCGTCGGGGCGCAACAACGCCATCGCCCACGCGCGTTACCCGATTGTGGCCTGCACCGATGCGGGTCTGACCCTCGACCGCTCGTGGTTGCGCCTGATCGTGGCACCTTTGCTGAGCGGGCAAGCCGATATGGTGGGTGGCTTTCATCGCGCTGTGCCACGCTCGCTGTTTGAAACGGCGCTGGCTGCGACCAACTACCGCAATCCAGACGAGGTCAAACCCGAAAGCTTTTTGCCTTTTGGGCAATCGGTCGCTTTCCGCAAAGAGGTCTGGGAACAGGTCGGTGGCTACCCCGAGTGGGCTAACCACTGCGAAGATATTCTCTTCGATCTCGCTGTAAAACGGGCTGGGCTGCGCATCGCCTTCGAACCAGAGGCGATCGTACACTTCCGCCCACGCTCCTCGTTCATCAGCTTTTTCCGCCAATACTACAACTACGCGATCGGCGATGGACGCGCCAATCTCTGGCCCAAACGCCATGCGATCCGCTACGCGACCTACGCCTGTGGGGGAATCGCTCTCGCGCTGCTGCGCTCGAAACACGCCTTGGTGCGCTGGGGCACGCTAGCCGCAATGGGAGCGGGCGTGCTCGGCTATACCCGCAAACCGTACAAACGGCTCTGGCCACAGCTCAGTGGCTATTCGTTGGGCCGCCGCCTGTATGCATTGGCGCTGGTGCCCTGCATTCGCCTTGTGGGCGACCTCGCCAAGATGATCGGCTACCCGATCGGCGTTAAACGCCGATTCCAAAGCCAGCAGCAAACGGCCCCTAGCATCATCGACACATCGGCCAAATAGCGTTGCTCGATCGTCAATGCAGCCTCGACAGGCGATGAATCGCGTCACTACGCAATAAATGCTATAATATGCCCTAGAGAAAGGGTTCACGATCTTTCTGATTCGGAACCGCACAACCCGAAGAGACACTCCACGGAGGCATGGTCTGTGACACAATATCTTGTAACAATCGGTCTAGAAGTTCACGCACAGATTCTGACTGAATCGAAAATGTTCTGCGGCTGTAGCGCCAACTACGCAGGTGCCGCTCCCAATACGCACGTCTGCCCTACCTGTTTGGGTCTGCCCGGCTCCTTGCCTGTCATCAACCAGCGAGCGATCGAGAAGGTGGCCTTAACCGGTCTGGCGCTCAACGCCGAAATCGATACCGACAGCTTGGTGAGCCGCAAAAACTATACTTACCCTGACCTACCCTCCGCCTATCAACGTTCGCAATACGAGGATCCGCTCTGCAAGGGTGGCTGGCTAACCATCAGAACTGAAAAGGGCGAAACGAAGAAGATCGGTATCACCCGTATTCACCTTGAGGAGGATACCGGCAAGCTGACGCACGCCGCCGACGGCTCTTCTTTGATCGACTACAACCGCAGCGGCACGCCGCTGATGGAGATCGTCAGCGAGCCAGATATCTCTTCGCCCGAAGAGGCCAAACTCTACTTCCAGAAACTGCGCCAGATTCTGCTCTGGATCGGCGTCAATAGCGGCAACATGGAAGATGGCGCTCTGCGCTGCGATGCCAACGTTAGTGTGCGCCCGGTCGGTCAGAAGGAGTACGGCGCTAAAGTTGAGATCAAGAATATCAACTCCTTCCGCTTTGTAGAGCGCGCTCTGACCTATGAGATCCAGCGCCAGATCGAGGTCTTGGAAGCTGGCGGCACGATTCAGCAGACGACACGCGGCTGGAACGAGCTCAAGGGCATCACCGTCGAGCAGCGCACCAAAGAGGACGCCGACGACTATCGCTACTTCCCCGATCCCGATATTCCGCCGCTTTTGATCGACGAAGCCTGGATCGAGGCCCGCCGCCACGAGTTGCCCGAGCTGCCCGATGCGCGCGCCGAGCGTTTCATCAGCCAGTACGGCCTGAGCACCCAAGATGCGCTCCAACTCACCGACGAGCGCGAAGTGGCCGATTTCTTCGAAGAGGTCGTGCAAGCGGCTGGCGCCAACAGCGGTAAAGAGGTCGCAAACTGGATCTTAGGCGAGCTCTTCCGCCTCTTGAAAGAGAGTGGTGAAGAGCTGAGCGAAGCCACCAAGCGCTTCACTCCGGCCCACATTATCTCGGTGATCAAGCTGGTTGGCAGCGGCAGCATCAACCGCGCCGTCGGCAAGCAGGTCTTTGAAGAGAGCTACCGCAGCGGCGAATCGCCCGAGGAGATCGTTAAGAAGCGCGGCCTGACCCAGATCAGCGACGACGACACCTTGGCTGCTATGGCCCGCGAGGTGATCGAGGCTAATCCCAAGGCTGTCAGCGAGTATCGCGGCGGCAAAACGTCGGCTATTCAGTTCTTGGTCGGCCAAATGATGAAGCGCACCAAGGGTCAAGCCAACCCGCAAGTCGCCCGCAGTGTGCTCGAGAAGGAACTCGGCTCCTAAGCCTTTCCATACACAATCTGTTTGGGCGTTGTCTCTGTGCAGCGCCCAAATTTCCTCTTTCATAGAGCTCATTTCCCGTTTACAATCGTAGGCAAAGCCGGATCCATTGAGCATAGACAGCAGGAAAAGAGTATGTCCGAGGCCGACGAAACAACTTCAAGCTCATATCAAGCGAATGTACTGCGTGTATCTAGCCGCGAGAAGTATGCCAACGGCGCCGATCGTCTCCAGATGGGAGAGGATGCTCTTGCGCTGCTTGGGTTTCAAGGCGCACTCGAAGATGGTCTCTGGGCCTATGCGATCGAGCAAGGCCACTCGCCCCAATCTTGGCCCGCTCTGATCGAGCTGCTTCATTCTGACCCCGATCAGCCTCTCAGCGAAAAGCAAATCAATCTCATCGCTCAATATCGTCAACTACGCAATCAGATCGCCCACGGCGAAGAAGTTGATCTCGACCGCAGCGATGTAGCAGCCTATCAGCAGATCGTCTGGCAGATTCTACGCGCCTACGGCGTCTCGGTTGAACGACGTACTCCCTCGCGCCGCCTCGATCGCAGCGAGAGCCCAACTGGCCGTTTGCGCAGCGAGAGTCCAACTGGCCGCTTGCGCAGTGAGAGTCCCACGACCAACCGCCTGCGTAGCGACTATCCAACCGCCAGCCGCAGCGCACGTAGCGAAACCCCGACTGGCCGTTTGCGCAGCGAGAGTCCCACGACCAACCGCCTGCGTAGCGACTACCCGACCGCCAGCCATACCACACGCAGCCGCTATAACAACGATTACGACGACGAGTTTGAAGATGAAGAGCTGACCTGGCAAGAGCAAGTAAGCGACTTCATTCAGCAAAACCGCCAATTTCTGATTCCCTTTGCGATCGGCCTGTGCGTGATCGCGCTCAGCTTTGTGATCTATCAGGTTGTGGTGGGCGATCAAGGGCCGCAGCCGCTGCGCTCGGCCGATTTCAGCCGCGAAGAGAGCGGCAGTCAAACAGGCGACTTCTCAACGCTGCCCCAAACCGCCGTGGTCGATCCGCAGCTTCAGAACAACTCGATCGATGCGCTTAACCCTACGCCCGATCCCTTCGAGACACCACTGACCGGTTATTCTCCGCCGATCTTAAACAATCTCACGCCGGTTCCTGAAAACGAAGAGTTGTTGAACGACGCCAATCAGTTCGGCAATCTGGTTGCTGGCGGCAATGCTCTGGTCCTGACCCAACAGGGCGACCTGAATGTGCGCAATCAGCCCGGCATCGGGCCCAATAGCCCGATCATCGCCGTTTTTACTTCCGGAACGACAGTTGAAGTGTTAGAAGGGCCGCTCGAAGTCGACGGTTTCACTTGGTGGAAGGTGCGCGGCCAAGCGGTCGAAGGGCTGGTTGAAGGCTGGTGTGTAGGCGACTTTTTGGTCGCGGCGGCTGGGCCGTAACGAGGTCATTCTGAAGCGCAATCTGCTTGCGCTTGAGACAGGGAAGCTATGCCAAACGTAATCGAAACCCACAAACTCAGCAAGCGCTTTGGCCAACGGATCGCTGTCGACAGCCTCGATCTTCAGGTCGCAGCTGGCGAGATCTACGGCTTCCTCGGGCCGAACGGCGCTGGCAAAACCACCACCATCGCCATGCTACTGGCGCTGGTCAAACCCACCAGCGGCCAAGCTTTTGTGCTCGGCTACGATATTCAAAAGAACGCTTCCGAGGCGCTGCAAGGCGTCGGTGCCATGGTCGAAGCCCCGGCCTTCTACCCCTATCTGAGCGGCTGGGATAATCTGCGCGTCTTTGCGAGCGCGGCTGGCCTGCCCAACTCTGCCATCGAGCGTGCGCTCAGCATGGTCGATCTCAGCACCCGCGCCAAAGATAAGTTCCGCACCTATTCCCAAGGGATGAAACAGCGCCTTGGGATCGCCGCCGCTCTGCTGCACGACCCGAAGCTGATTATTCTAGACGAGCCGACCAATGGCCTCGATCCAGCGGGCACGGTCGAACTGCGCGAACTGATCCGCTCTTTGGCTGCCGATGGCCGCACGGTCTTTATTTCGAGCCATCTGCTTCACGAAGTTGAACATATCTGTAGCCGAGTCGCCATCCTCAAAAGCGGCAAAATCGTGCGCGAAGGCGCCGTTGCTGAGCTGCTCAAACGTGACCAAGGCTTGCTGCTCGATCTGGCCAGCGAGCATGAGCGCGCCGCCCAGCTCTTACGCCAACTCGCGTGGGTGGCAGATGTGCGGGTTGTTGGCAAACAGCTTGAAGTCGAGGCCCCCAGCGAGCGCGCCGCCGAACTGAATATGTTCTTGGCCCAACAGGGCATCGCCGTTTCGGGCATTCGCGCCCGCGAATCGTCGCTCGAAGAGCTCTTCTTGGAACTCACCCAAACCACATCCTGAAAAAAGAAACGCGCCCTATGCTGATCAAGCTCCTAAAAGCCGAATGGATCAAATTAGTCCATCGTCCTATGACGAAAACGCTGTTGCTGATCTTCCTGCTGATGACAGCCTTGATCCTCTCGCTCTATTTTGTCGTAGTTGGCCTTGCTTTGGGCAGCTTTGGTTTCCAAGTCGCGCTGTTTAACCCGGTTCAGATCGAGCAATACCGCCTGCAACTCAGCTTTCCGGGCATGTTCGGCGCGATTCTCGGTCAAGTCAATGGCATCGGCGGAATCTGTGCGATCATCATCACGGCGGGGGCGATCGGCAGCGAATACAACTGGGGCACCCTGCGCGCCCAACTGGCACGCCAGCCCAACCGCGCTATGTACCTGACCGCCAAGCTGATCGCGATTATGCTGCTGCTCTTGATTGCGATCCTGCTGGCGCAAGCGCTCGGCCTGGTGTTGGCCTTCGTCTTCGGTGGATTGCTCGGCTCGGTCGGCAGCGTCAACGCGGGCGATCTGATCAACCTACCGATCGCGATTCTGCGCTCGCTCTATGTGCTGCTGCCTTATGTACTCTTCACGGCGGCTTGTAGCATCTTCGGGCGCTCGGTACTGGCTGGCACAGCGGGCGGAATGATCTTCTTAACCACCGATCTAGTCTTGGGTGGCCTCTCCTTCCTGCCCAATACCGACGGCCTGCTGGCCTTTGTCTACAGCTTACTGGTGCAGCAAAATATCAACAGTCTGGTGGTTCGCAACGCCTACAGCTTCGGTCTCGATCCCTCGATCGCGCTCAGCCGCTTCCTCGACTTGGCGATTCTGCCCTCGCAGCTACAAGCCGTGATTGTGATCGCAGTCTACTGCCTCTCGTTTGGAGCGACCGCCTACTACTGGTTCCTTAAACGCGATCTCACTGGCGCCGCCTAATAGCAAATCCGTTTAAAGACTTGCGCTCTTGTAAGGCAGAAAACAAAACCGAGGAAAGAGTTACGTTCCACTCTGCCGAAGGCCAAATAGAACGTAACCACCAGATTTGGTATAAGCACGCGAAGTCGGGGCACAAGCGGCTATGCGCCGTCTGGATGGGCGGGATGTTGGTAGCCGTAGGCGGACGCGCCAAGGATTGAATGGAAGCTAGAGACTTTACCGCCATAATACAGAAAAAAGTAAACGAATTTGGTATAAAAAAGCCGATCTAGGAATAGCATTGTTCCACTCCTAGATCGGCTTTTGTTATGTCAAACTGAATAGGCTACTCGGCCAAGTCGCTGAGCACGGCCTTGGCGGCATTGTGGCCCGGAATGCCGGTGACGCCGCCGCCCGGGAAGGCGCCCGAGCCGCAGAGGTAGAGACCCGGCAGCGGTGTGCGATAGTCGGCGAAACCGGCCAGCGGACGCAGATTGAAGCTCTGGTCGGGCGTCATTTCGCCGTGGAAGATATTGCCTCCGGTCAGGCCGAAGCGGCGCTCGAGATCGACAGGCGACAACATCTGGCGCGCAATGATGGCGTTTTTGATATTGGGCGCGTACTCGGCCAACTTGTCGATGATGCGATCGGCCATCTCTTCGCGCAGGCCATCGTCCCACGAGCGGCCCTTGACCTCGTAGGGGAAGTATTGGCAGAAGCAGGAGAGCACATGCTTGCCCTCGGGCACCAAGCTGGGGTCGGTCGGCGACTGCGAGAAGATCTCGATAAAGGGCTCTTTGCTGGGCTGGCCGGCCTTAAAGTCGTCCCAGGCGCGCTCGAGGTAGTCGAGCGAAGGCGCGATATCGGTGGTGGCGCGGCAATAGACCTCGGGCGGCACATCGGGCGGGGCCGCTGAGTAGCGCGGCAGCTCGGCCAAAGCTAGATTGAGCTTAAAGACCGTTCCGCCGATGCGGTAGTTGCGCTCGATGCGCTGGCGGAAGTCAGCGGGCAGGGCGCTAGCGGGCGTCAGTTTGAGAAAAGTGCGTTTGGGATCGGCATTCGAAAGCACCACGCGCGCTCGAATGGTCTCGCCGTTCTCCAAGACCACACCGCGCGCCTCGCCACCTTCGACCAGCACCTCGCCGACCGAAGCCTCAGTGCGAATCTCGACGCCCAGATCGCGAGCCGCCCCCGCCAAACTGCGGGTCACGGTGCCCATACCGCCCTTGACATAGCCCCAAATACCGCGTCGCCCTTGGATAGCGCGACCGATAGCGTGCACCAAGTAGATAAAGGGCGAGCCGGGCGTAGCGGGGCCTGCCATAGTGCTGATCATGGCTTGGGGCACCATAGTCGCTTTGACATGCTCCGATTCGAAGTATTCATCGAGCAGATCGCGCATCGAGAGGAACATCAGACGGCGGAAGTCGTCGCTGTAGCCGGCATCGTCGAAGCGCTGAGCCAGCTCGGCCAAGGAGATCGGGGGCTGCATCAGAGTCGGCTCGATCACATCGCAGCAGCGATCCCAGAAATCCTCCCACGCATCATAATTCTCGGCGTCCTTAGCTGAGAAGGCTGCGATAGCCGCCTTGGAGCGCTCGCGGTCGCCCGCATACAGAAGCAGGTGGCGTCCGTCGGGGAAGGGCATAAAGTAGGATGGCGTTTTGGGATAGACTTCAAAGCCGTACTTAGCCAACTGCAGCTCTTCGATGATCTCGGGCCGGAAGAGGCTCATCGAATAGGAGGCGACCGAGACGCGGAAGCCGGGGTGGATCTCTTCGGTGATGGCCGCGCCGCCTACGGCGTGATAGCGCTCCAGCACGAGCACCTTTTTGCCGCCCTTCGCCAAATAGCAGGCCGCGACTAGGCCATTATGGCCACCGCCGATCACGATGGCATCATAGGTTGTTGTCATTGCACAAACTCCATTTATTGCTCAATCTGCAAAATCTGTCGGTAATACTGTCCAAATTGCCACAACAAGCCCTCAGACTGAGCATAGGGGCCTGGGCGATAGAAGCGCGAATTGACGCCCTGCTGCGAGATCTCGCAGGCGTGCCAGTCTTCGCGGTTGGTCATGTCCCAGAATTCAACCGCATCGCTGGTATCGAAATCGGGGCGCGCCATGGTCTCTGGCTCAAACAGCCACTCGCAGCGCACCAAAGTGCGGCGCGCGCTGACGGGGCGCATGGTGTGCACCATCACGTAGTCGGGATGCAAGCTGATCAAGGTGTTGGGGAAGATCGAGTAGTAATAGACGTGATTGTACTCTTCGGGAGGCAATGTGCTGATCATGGGGCGAGCGGTGCCGCCGTCGATGGTCATGCTATGCACATCGCTACTGAGATCCATGGGACCACCCAAAAACGGGCCTTCCATCAGATCGTTTTTGCCGCTATCGGGCGGGCTAAGAGCCGTCAAAGCCGGGTGGATCAAGGGGCAGTGGTAACATTCCGAATAGTTTTCGACCAGCAACTTCCAGTTGGCCTGAATATCGTAATCGATTCGAGCGCCGATCTTCAGCTCGCCCAAACGCCACTTGTCCCACTTGCCGATCAGCGGGGCATAGGCTTGCTCGAACGGCTCGGGGTTTTCGCCCATATGCAACATCAAAAAGCCGTCCCACTCTACGAGGTGCAAGCGGTGCAAGGGGTAGTTGGCTTTGTCGAAGGAGGGCACATCTTGCATCAGGCGCGCCGCTCGCAGCGAGCCATCGAGATCGAAGGTCCAAGCGTGGTAGGGGCATTGAATGGTCGAGCTGAAGTGACCCTTCTCTGCTTGGCAGATACGCGCCCCGCGATGGGTGCAAACATTAGCGAGGGCATGCGCGACACCGTTCTGATCACGCACAATGATCAGACTCTCGTCGCCTAGATTGTAGAGAAAATAGTCTCCTGGATTGGCAATCTGCTCCGAACGCCCGATACAGAGCCACTGGTTAAAGAAGATCCGCTCGAGTTCCAACTGAAAGATCTCTTCCGAATTGTAAAACTTGCCTTCCATCGAGAAGGCGCCCGCCGACACCGATGCTCGTTCATAGATGGCCATAGATCCCCCTTTGATAGCATCTATTGCGCCTGTGCTCAGCCCGTGGCTATCCTCGATAGCCGAGCTGAAGCGAGATCGACCGACAGGTGGCCTGCACCAGCGCTGCGATCTCGGCCTCGCGCTCGCGTGGCAGGCGCGCCGCAGGACCCGAGACGCTCACGGCAGCCACCGCCGTTCCAGCATGATCAAAAATCGCCGCTCCAAAGGCGTGCAAATGTACTTCTAACTCGTCGTATGAGGTCGCATAGCCGCGCTGCCTTACCATAGCTAGCTCGGCGCGCAACTGGGTCGGATCGGTGATGCTAGCCGGACCACAAGCGACAAGTTCGCCCGCCAAGATGGCCTCAAGCTGTTCGCTGGGCAAATAAGCCAGCAGCATTTTGCCGGTCGAGGCGCAGTTGGCCGGATAGAGCGTGCCGATATTGCTAGCCGTGCTCAGAAGATGATCGTCGCTCACTTCGTCGATGATCAAGGTCTGAGCGCCGTGCAGCACCTCCAAGTCAACGGTTTCGCCGCTGGCCGCCGCCAGCTCGCGCAGGTAGGGCTGGGCGATCGCGCGTAGATCCATCTGGCGCAGAGCCAGCGAGCCCAAAATGGCCAGCTCAGAGCCGAGCCGATAACGCCCGTTGCCAGCGCTCTGCACCAAGCCTTCGTCTTCTAGGGCGCTCAACAGCCGATAGACCGTGCTGCGGTTGAGGCCGGTGCGTTCGCTCAACTCGGCCGGCGTGCGAGGCTCGGTATCAGGCCCAAAGGCTTTTAAAACCGCCATGGCTCGCCTGATCGCTTGTGTACCGCTATAGGCTGAAGTGTTCATATTGTGAACAGTTGTTTAGTATATGGAATATACTTGAAAGATACCCCAGCTTGCTCAGTTTGTCAATCAAGCATCGTTCAGGCAGTTCGCTCGGCGCGTCGGCTGCTTGCGTTCGTCGAGCGAGGCACTTCTGCAACGCGATCGCATACGACTCAGGCGGAGAGGTCTCAACCAGCCATTCGGCTTCTAGCGCGTCCGCCTCCGGCTATCAACGTCTTCTAGCTCCCAGGCGGCTGTTTGCCAGCGCTGCAAGCAGCGCTGCGCTACGCGCTCGGCCTTCTGCTCGCCGTACCGCACTTGCCGAAGAACAGGCTACTGCTATTGTGATACCAAATTCGGTTGCTTCATTCTATTTGGCCTTCGGCAGAGTGGAACTTGTCTCTTTTTGTTGTGTGACATTTCGCGCGATAGTGCGAAATATCACACAACTCTTTCCCCGGTTTAGTTTTCTTACATTCCAAGTGAGCAAGTCTTTAAACGAACTTGGTGTGAGGAGTCGGATAGCCGTACCCTTCGACAGGCTCAGGGTACGGCAAAGGCAGAGTACGGCCAGGTGACTACAGAGTGCGTATGCGCCCTTCTCCTGCCTGGCGGGCTATGCATTAGCCAACAGTCGTGTCGGCAGCAAAAGGCGATCGTTCGCATACCATCGCGGGAGTATCCTTGAGAGCACAGAACGGGGAGGTCACCATTCACCCCCTCGCCCGCAGTGCGGGAGAGGGGGCTGGGGGTGAGGGCAGATAACGCTGACCGTATGTCGATTTGTGGCTAATCGGGAGAGGGATCGGGGGAGAGGCGCGAGAGGGCACTCGCTCCCTTCTCCCGCAATGCGGGAGAAGGGTCGGGGATGAGGGCAGGTTCGCCGATCTGATAGCCGGAGGCGGACGCGGTCGAGATCGAATGGAGGGGAGAGACTTCGTCGCCAACATATGCTGTTGTAAAGATGAAAAAAGCTCCTTGCGGTTGGCAGGGAGCTTGCAGTTTGCCACAAATCTCGCTCGGTCAGGAGATGCTTGGATCGGAGCTTAAAGGTGTTTCGACTTTATATGAGGAGTGTTGTGTGAATTTGATGGTCTGATAGATGCGATATTGGGTCGCTACATACTCCAGCATTGCTTCGGGGATGTTCGTTTGGGGCAGTTGCAGGCGTTCACTGACTAACTGGGCCAATTGGCTCGCCAAACGGGCACGACTGCTGCTCGAAAGATGTGAACGACGGGTCAGAAAGTCGTGAATCAGCTCGAACTCCTCCATCTTGAGCTGATCAACATGTTGCAGTTCAAGCGGCGGAATCGGCTCGCCCGGCTTCAATGGCAACAGGTATTTGGCATTGTTCTGGTTAGATGTTAGGCTCTCAAGCGTGACGACGCGCTCCTCTTTGATCACCAAGGTGCCAGCCGCCAGATCGCCCAAGCGGCGCGAGCGCGCATCGATAAACATCGTTACAACGCCCAAGGCATACATACTGGGCAGAAAATCGACCACCCGCACCAGATTGCGTATGGCCGAGCCGATAAAGCTGATCGGACGACCGCCGGTGTGCACCACCCGCAGGCCAACCAGGCGCTTGCCGGGGCTTTGACCGTTCCACAACAGCTCAAACAGAATGTAGTAGCCCCAGGTGATCAAAAACATCACAATGACCACTATCGCTACAAAGACGCTTGACCATTCGTCCATGACGCTATTCGCGTAGGCAACGGCAAATAAAAGGACAAAATAGATCAGACCGATCAACAGAGTATCAATGATTCCAGCCAAAAAGCGGGAGCCAATGCCTGCAACACCGTAACTGACCGAAATATTTTCAGGCGTGTCTACAATGTAACGATCGTCCATGCCCATCCTGAGATATGTAAGGGTGCACACCGATTGGGGTGCACCCAGCGATCAAAACTATGCGAAGCCCTCAGCATCCTCGGTCGAATCGGAACTTGCTACTTGCTCTAGCACAGTCTCGCCAAGATGAGCGGTATCGTTATAGGAAAGCAGTTCCCAGGTATTGTTTTCATACACCATCACACTGATCGAAGCATTGTTGAGATGGTGAGCGTTGAGCGCATCAAGTGCCGCACCTTTTGTGCTCTGACGCATAAGAGCGCGTAGCGAACCTCCGTGACCAACCAAACAGAGCGTTTCGCCCGGATGCTGCTCTGCGAGCGCTCTGACCGATTCGCTCACGCGTTTGGTCAAAGCAGCGTTGGTTTCGCCGCCACCACGGGCGATATCTTGGCCCTGCTCCAGCAACGAGAGTTCGATCGGGTAACGAGCTTGAATCTCCTCGCGCGTGAGTCCCGACCATACACCTAGATCGATCTCGCGCAGAGGGGGAAACAATTGGACCGCGACGCCCACCGCGGCACCTATGGCCCAAGCCGTTTGGAAGGCACGGCTTAGATCGCTGCTATAGATCGCGTCGAAGCGCACTTCTTCAGCCCGCAAACGGTTTGCAACCAGTTCAGCTTGGCGTTTTCCTACATCGTTGAGTGGTATATCGGTATGGCCTTGCCAACGTCCTGAGACGTTCCACTCGGTTTCGCCGTGGCGGATGAGATACAGTGTAGTTTTCATGTGCTCCTATTAGGTTCTGTTATAGGGCAAACTGCGAAAGCCGTTCCCCGGTTTCCATAGCTCCGATTGTGGAAACTCTAGGGCAATCATACCAGCAAGCGCGTTTAGAGTAAAGTCGATTTTGAGCAAGCTACAAGCAAAAAAAGACCTTCAGAGCTAGTCATTTAAGCGTTCATAACAACATTTTGACATGCCTGAGCAAGCATTTAGTGCATGCTGATGGAGAAAAACTGCGCTACGTTTCGCGATTCTCAGTTTTTTGACAAATAATCTGCTGAGACGTACCATGGCTCCGCCAATGACAATTCGTAGAACCTACACAAAAACAATCGGTTCTGATCCTCAGATCCGCACTTGAAGCTATCTCGCCCGATGCTAAGGCGTTTTTTGGTGAGAGCCAGCTGAAGCCCACTGTTGGAACAGAAGCCGCTGGAGTCGTGCGTCATAAGCTTGGTTCCCGCTAAGCGACGGCTTGGGCCATCTCGTCTCACAACAAGCATCCCCGAGTATGGCTGAGCTCCAAGGCCCAAAGCAGGGCTTGTGTAGGTTGTGTTCCAAACACAACACACGATTTGGATATTGGAAGTGTATTCCTCCGTATAGGCAAAGTGAACAATCAGAAGGTGGAAACAATGGCAGCCAAAGTCGGTGTCATCGGATGCGGCAATATCAGTGATATTTACCTTCAGAACGGTCAGAAATTTACGACGTTCGATATCGTTGCAGTAGCCGATATCCTGCAAGAGCGCGCCCAAGCCAAGGCCGAGAAGTATGGAATTTCAAAAGCCTACACTGTCGAGCAGCTCTTGGCCGATCCCGAGATCGAAATCGTCATCAACCTGACCATTCCAGCGGCTCACGGTGAAGTCGCACTGGCCGCCCTCAATGCAGGGAAGCATGTCTACAACGAAAAGCCGCTCGCTGTCGATCGCGAAACTGCGCAGAAGATGTTGGCTCTGGCGAGCGAGAAGGGCCTGCGCGTGGGCTGTGCGCCCGACACCTTCTTGGGTGCTGGCCTGCAGACCTGCCGCAAGTTGATCGACGAAGGCGCAATCGGCGAGCCGGTCGCCGCCACCGCATTTATGCTCGGCCACGGCCCCGAGAGCTGGCACCCCGATCCCAATTTCTTCTATCAGCCGGGCGCTGGCCCCATGTTCGATATGGGTCCCTACTACCTGACCACCTTGGTAAGCATGCTCGGCCCAGTTCAGCGCGTCACCGGTAGCACCCGCATCACCTTCCCCGAGCGCACCATCACCAGCCAGCCCAAGTACGGCGAAGTGATCAAGGTTAACACCCCGACCCACGTCGTTGGCGTGATGGAATTCGCCAGCGGCCCGATCGCAACCCTGATCACCAGCTTCGATGTCTGGCACTCGTCGCTGCCCCGCATCGAAATCTACGGCACCGAAGGCACGCTGTTGGTTCCCGACCCCAACACCTTTGGCGGCCCTGTGATGATCGCTCCGGCTGGCAAGCGCGAATGGAGCGAAGTCGAGCTGAGCCACGCCAACGCTGGCAACAGCCGCGGCCTCGGCGTAGCTGACATGGCTCAGGCCATCACCAGCAATCGCCCGCACCGCGCCAATGGTAAGATGGCTTACCACGTGCTCGATCTGATGCACGCCTTCCACGATGCTTCGCGCGAAGGTCGCCACATCACCCTTGAGAGCAACTGTGAGCGCCCTGCTGCCTTCCCGGCTGGCCTCGAGGACTTCGCCATCGATCAGTAAGCCTCACGTCTCTGATCGATCGTCTTGGAACATGCGACCGAGGGGCGATAGTTCTCTTCGCCTCTCGGTCTCTCATATTCAAAGGTCACGCAATTATGTCAATCCTCCTGCTCTACAACGGCGTCATTCGCACGCTCGACCCACGCCAACCCGTAGTCGAAGCACTCGCCATTCGCGATGGACGCGTCGCAGCCATCGGCAGCGCAGCCGAGGTCGCCGCCGTGGTCGGCTCGCAGCACGAAGCCATTGACCTGCGCGGACGCACGGTTGTGCCCGGCCTCTGCGATGCCCACGTTCACATCACTTCGCAAGGCATCAACGCCCAGCGCATCAGCCTGACCGATGTCGACAGCATCGATCGCGCCCTAGCGGCTATCAAAGAGCGCAGCGCGCAGCTGCCCGAGGGCGCTTGGTTGCGCGGCTGGGGCTGGGATCACAGCTTGTGGGGCGGCATCTGGCCGACCGCAGCTCAGCTCGACGCCATCGTGCCCGACAAGCCGATCGCCCTTTCGCGCAAAGACGGCCATGCCTCGTGGGTCAACAGCCTAGCCCTCAAGCTGGCGGGCATCGACGACAATACCCCCGATCCCGAGGGCGGCCAGATCCAGCGCGATAGCAACGGCAAAGCGACTGGCATTCTGCTCGAAACCGCTCAAGAACTGATCCGCCGCGTTATTCCGCCCGTCAGCACCGAAGAACGGCTCAACGCGCTTCAGTACGCTTTCAACGAAGCGCTCTCCTACGGCCTAACCAGCATTCACGTTCCTCCGGGCGGCGAAGCGAGCGATGGGCGCAACACGCTCTCTGACCTGCAGATTCTGCGCGAGCGCGGTCTGCTCAGCGTGCGCAACCATGCCCACATCGCTGGCATCGATCTCGACCACGCCCTCGGCTTGGGTCTGCGCAGCGGCTTGGGCGATGCCTGGCTGCGCATCGGCGGCCTTAAGCTGTTTGCCGACGGCACGCTTGGCTCACAAACCGCCGATATGTTGGCACCTTTCGAAGGCACCGATAACTACGGTCTGCCGACCTATACCGTCGAATTCCTCAACGACACGATCGCGCGTGCGATCGCTGGTGGCATCAGCATCGTGGTACACGCCATCGGCGACGGTGCCAACCAAAAGGTACTCAACGCGGTCGAAACCGCTCAGGCTGCGAACGCCGCCAAGGGTCTGCCGCTGCCCGCTTTGCCCAGCCGCATCGAACACGCTCAGATCCTCGATCCCAACGATATCCCGCGCTTTAAGCAGCTGGGCGTGATCGCCTCTATGCAACCGATCCACGCTACAGGCGATATGCTGGTGGCCGATCAGTTCTGGGGCGCACGCTGCGCCAACGCCTACGCTTGGCGCTCGCTGCTCGAATCGGGCGCGGTACTGGCCTTCGGCTCCGATGCCCCCGTCGAGTCGATGAACCCGTGGTGGGGTATTCACGCCGCCGTCACTCGCCAATCGCGCGCCAACAGCCCGGCTGGCGGCTGGTATCCCGAGCAGCGCCTCAGCGTCGAAGAGGCGCTCTTGGCCTACACGGTCGGGCCGGCGATCGCCAGCGGCGAACAGCACGAAAAAGGTCGCCTCAGCGTCGGCATGCTGGCCGATCTTGCTGTACTCAACAAAGACCCCTACAACTGCCCGCCCGAAGAGCTGCACACCATCAGCTCCGAGTTGACCATCGTCGACGGCAAAGTCGCCTGGGAACGCAAAGCCTAAAGCTGAGAGAGGCACAAGAAGCGTTCTCTTGTGCCTCTCTATTTTTCCTCTCCAAGTACATAGGCTCAAGCAAAAAATATAGCAAACACCAATTAGACCATTTTCAAATGCTATCGAGTTCACCCCAAGCGTTCTAGATGTGCGCAAAGCCCTTATTCAGATCCAAAGCAACGACGCCAAGCAACCGACCTTTAGCTTCAATATTCAGGGCGCCGGCCTCTTCTACTCACCCAACTCATTCGTCTATCTGCCGATAGTGCAGAACTAGCTTAAACACAACAGCGACCTTGGCACTCAGTTACCAAGGTCGCCCCTCATTCTGCTATCAAATCCGCTTGTTCACTTTAATTAGATTGGCGGAGAAGTTCCAACCTTCCATTCGGCTTCTGGCGCGTCCGCCTTCGGCTATCAACATCCTTTCCAAACATTCGGCTGCTTGTCTACCTGCCCCAAGCGCCCTCTGAAACGTCAAGCAAGCAGATCTCAAAGCTGCCGAAGGCCAAAACACAACCTGTTCAACCGAATTTCGCATGATCACTCATACACTGGCCCAGTACTACGCTTTGCGCCCCAAAATCAGCTCGGTATCGCCCGGCCAATCCCAAAACTTGCCCGTATTAGTATGCTCGGCCAGCAAGGCATAGAAATCGGCCACAAACGCGTCGAAACGCTCGCCAAACAAATGGGGCGCTGCAAACGAGGTCGAAAGATAGTTCGCCAGCACCTCCTCGGGAGTGCGCACCAGATCCTCGCGACCGGCAGCATACAACACCAGCGGCTCGCCGAAGCGAGTGCGCGCCATATTTTGCTGAAAGCGCTCGTCGCCAAATGAAGCCTGACCTTGGCCCGCCCGCCGTCGAGGGCCTAGATACTTGGCGATCAACGCGCGGATCTCAGTATGCGGAATGCGCGGATGGCCTGGCCCCGCTGGAGGCTCGCGATGATCGATGTTATGGGTAATCAAGGCGACCGCACCACCCGGCGCTAGCAGATCGTAAACCATCTCTAGCACACGCTCGCGATCGGTCCAGTGCAAGGACTGACCAAAGGTCACCAAACGCACCCCGCTCAAGCCCAAAGCGGCCAGATCCTCGGCCCGCGCCTGCAGCCACTCGATCTCATTCAAGCCCAGCGAGCGCGCATAACGCTCGCCCTCGGCCAGCATCTCCGCATCGGGATCGATGGCCGTCACCCGTTCGAAATAGGGCGCCAACAAGGTGCTGAGAATACCCGGCCCACAACCGACATCGACCAAATGACCTCGTCCATCTAGGCCAAGTTGTTCGCACACTAGCTGCGGCAGTTCCGCCGAATAGGGCGGGCGTCCACGCCGATAGTAGCTCGCCGTGCCCATAAAAAGCGTTGAATCGTAGTCTGGCATCGTTGCCTCCTTGCAAAACAGTGAAATCTAAGCTGTATCGTTGAGACGCCGATCGCAAAGAGGCATTCTATCAGAGTTTATTCGGCCTACTATGCATCTCAGGCCCGATTTCATGCTAGGGATTCGCTTTTAGGATGGTCTCTCGGAGCGGGCAGATACAAGCCTTATTGTAGCGAGCAAAGCGTTGATAGCCGTAGGCGGACGCGCTAGAAGCCGAATGGAGGGCTAGAAGCTTTCCGCCAGCGTACAACATGCTTCAAGCGGATGCGGCCTCAAACGATAGGAATGAATATTGGAACATTTCTAAAAACGGCGCGTCTTTAATAGAAAAGGTTCTTGAAGCGAGCTTATTGTTATGCTTTCCTCTTTCATAAGGTTGGCGCAAGCAAAAGCGTGAAAGATGCAATTGTTATGGGACGCATTTGGAGTTTTCTTGTAATACTCTCTACAGTCCTGCTGTTGAGCGCTTGTACCACAAGCCAAGCGGCGGGTCAGGCGAGCGTGCTTGATCCAAGCCCAAGCGCTATCACGCATCTGCCCGTGATTGTACAGCCCACCATTGTTGAAACCGTTGCGCCATCGATCACCTTACAGCCCACTAGCAAAACGGCTGCCCCTTCGGTCACTCTCCAGTCCAGCACTACTGAAACACTCGAAGCTTCGATCACCCCTACCCTCACCGGTTCTGATGTTGTCCAAGGAAGCGTCGTTTTAGAGGATGGTCGTTGTTGTGTCGGCGGCGAAGCTGGCAGCGAAGTAACGATCCGCGCGGACTTCAGCGCTAGCAGCGAGCAAGGCCAAGTGAACGAGATGCGTGTCTCGACTAAGTCAGGTTGTGCCAAAGAAAGCGATCTGGCCGAAATAGCTTGGGAGCCGTTTGAGGCTCAACGCAGCTTTACAACGCGAGCCGCGAGCGGCTGGGTTGGTTTCTATCTTAGCGTCCAATTCCGCGATAGCAATGGCAATCTATCGCCCGTTTTTTGCGATGATATCAGTGTTGAAGGCATGCCAGCACGTCCATAAACTATCTGCGCTCTTTCGCTTTACCACAATTAAAAAGGGCCTCGCAATCTGTTGCGAAGCCCTTTTTGCTAGCTCTAGCTAGGTTTAGGAAGCGTCGAGCACGCTATCGGCGAGGGTTTCATCTTGGTTCTGAGGCGGTTGAATCAGCACCTTGTCGATGCGCATACCGTCCATATCGACCACTTCGATCGTGTAGCCTTCCCACTCGATCTTATCGCCGACCACTGGCAGGCGGTCGAGCAGAGCCAGCACAAAACCAGCCACGGTATTGAAGCCAATCTCTTCAAGCTGCTCGGAAAGCTCGGGCAGTTCAAGCACACGTTGGGCATCGTCGAAGGAGAGCAGGCCATCGACCAGATAACTGCCGTCTTCGCGCTTCACGATCTGCTGGCTGGCCTCGTCGTACTCGTCGTCGATCTCGCCGACCAGCTCTTCGAGGAAGTCTTCGAGCGTCACAAGGCCAGAGACTTGGCCATATTCGTCGATCACAATCGCCATATGCACTTGGCGCTGCTTTAACTGTTGAAAGGCAGGCACGGCGCGCTGCGATTCGAGCAGCATCACGGGCGGGCGCACCAAGTCGCGCAACGAGACCTTCGGCAAGCTCAGCTCGGTCGCGGTGTTACCGCTCACGGTGCCCTGTTCGCTACTGGTAGCCTCGGGCGAGCCGCGATCGATCTCGTACATGGTCTCGGGAGCGACCGTCGAACGCAGCAGGTCGCGGGCGTGCAAGATGCCGACCACATTATCGAGGCTCTCTTCATAGACCGGAATACGCGAGTAGCCCGAATCGGCCACAACGTGGATAGCCTCGGCCAGCGGGGTGTCGACACTGAGCGCCACCACTTCGGTGCGCGGCGTCATTACATCGAGCACGGTGCGGTCGGTGAAGCGGAAGACTCTGCCGATCATGGTCTCTTCGGCGCTCTCGAGGCTGCCCTCTTCGGCTCCGGCGCGCACCATCGCCAAGACATCGTCTTCGGTCACGCTTTCGTCGGCGGGCTTGTTTCGCCCCAACAGTTGCAAAACCAGATTGGTCGAAAGGGTCAAGAAGCTGATCACCGGCGCGGCTAAGCGCGAAATCCAGGTCATCGTGGGAGCTACAAAGCGGGCTACGCCCTCTGCGCCCTGCAAGGCCAATCGTTTAGGCACCAGCTCGCCCACAATCAGCGAGAGATACGAGATCGTCAAAACAACAATACCGAGCGCCAGAGGGGTTGCGTAAGGCGCAATAAAGGGGATCTTGACGAATACCTCCGCCAATACATTGCCGATACGAGCACCACCAAAGGCCGCAGCCAAGGTGCCAACTAAGGTGATACCGACCTGAACAGCCGAAAGGAAGCGACTAGGGTTTTCTACCAAGGCGAGCGCGCTTTGAGCACCCTTATCGCCATGTTCTGCCATCTGCTGCAGTCGCCCTTTGCGTGATGATACAATCGCTATCTCTGACGCTGCAAAAAAGCCATTTGCTAAGATAAGCACAAAGATCAGGACGATCTCCACAACTATCGAACTCAATGATGTCTCCTTAAAGTAAGCTTTATAACGAGGTTTATTACAGCTCTCAAAACGGGAGATCTGCTTTTCAAACAAAGCGACCATCAACCGCCAAGCTGTCATAAACGCTTAGGCAGCAACTACAGCGACACTACACCGATAGGCCAATAAACGGGACATAGCTACATAGCCCAATTCGCAGAAACGGGCGAAAACGTGCGGGGCTTTTTGAGCGATGATCGTGCTCAACCTAGATCGATAGGGGCAGTAGAGGGCTATAAACCAGCTTACAAGAGATGAGCCATTGAGAAGAGAAGCTTCTAAGAAGTTGGTGGAATTTGAGGGGTAGGATTGAGAGAAATAACGGGCAGCCGTATATGTCTGGTCGTGAAGAAGCTCACGACCGTTGGTACGGTGATAAGGTTCGTCAGGTTCTGAAGCAGGCATGATTTCCTCAAGAGAAAAACTATAAAACCAAGCAGGCACTCAGAAGAGTACAGCTCTTTCTTGTGATCGAAGGTAATACCACAAGCTTTATATAACCAGTATAGCATATTTTCAAGCGCTTTGTTAAGAAGGATTTACACCTTTCCTGCAAGCAATATCAGTTCATGTTTCCTCGATGCTTCCACCTGCTTTTCAAGAAGGGAGATTTCAAAGCCAAAAGCTGCTTGAATTGCTTGTGACATATGTTACAATATCACGCTAATACGGCGTATAATAGAGAAAAGCGGATCATAAGTGTAAAGCCAAAAGGCGGTTCCGTCTATGCGCCAGCCAAGCAACTTGGAACGATATACCCATCCGCTTGGGGCGCTTTGCCTGCTGTTGGTCTGCCAAACGGCGGTCGCACTTACGACAAGCAGTCTCGAGCTGGCAAGCCTGCTCTTTACAGCGCTGATTCTGATATGGGCCAAGCTCTATGAAGGGCGCTCGTGGTGCTCTTTGGGTTGGTACGATCCTAAAGCAGCGCTCCATCTGCTGATTGGATTCGCTCAAGGGCTCGCGATCTGCCTAGTCAGCGTCGGACTCGCCTGGGCGTGCGGAGCGCTCAGCTTTAAACCGGATCTTACAGTTCAGCAAGGCTTGTGGCGGGCGGTTGTTCTACTTCTGCTGGTCAGCCTCTCTGAAGAGCTTGTGTTGCGCGGCTGGTTGCTCCCCAACCTTACTAGGCCGCTGGGGATCTGGCCCGGATGCCTACTTGCTGGTCTGGTTTTTGGCTTTTTGCACGCGAATAATCCTTATCTGACGGGCCTTGGCTTTCTTAACCTTGGGCTCTTTGGGGTCGTTGCAAGCCTCTATCTGCTGCACGACGCTTCACTCTATCGGGTTATTGGGCTGCATAGTAGCTGGAATCTAGCCCAAGCATTGCTGGTCGGTCTGCCCATCAGCGGTCTCGACTATCAGCAAAGCGGCTTGTTTCAGCTCAACCAAGCGGCCTCCCATTGGCTGAACGGCGGCCCTTTTGGTTTAGAAGCGAGCATACCATTTAGCTGTGCGTTAAGCGCTCTATTCGTGAAGGTGTACTGGCATTTCAAGCCGAAACAAGAGTCTAGCTATACTCGCAAATAGAGTGACCATCATATATTCGAGCTATAAGTCTGATATAATATGTGATATCTATTGGCGATGGATAGCGCATTAGGTAGCATAGGAAACAATGATTCGACACAACTTGCACAAGCGCGCACATGCGGCATCGCAAGCAGCTCAGCCCGGCCCTTTGGCAAGCGATGGTTTGGGCAGCAGCGCTGTGCGAAAGCAACGTTTAGAGATCTATCCTTCGCCTGGGCCACACAATGCACTCTGGTATTTTCCCAAGCTAACGGGTGGCTATCTACGAGTCGCCAAAAATGCGCTTGTGATCCAGCTTGCCCGTTACACCCCGATGCTTTGGCTCAAAAATATACTCTATCGCATGCTGGGCATACAGGTCGGGCCGCATACGTCGGTCGGCCTGATGGTAATGATCGATATCTTCTTTCCCGAACTGCTCAGCATCGGTGAAAATAGTGTAATCGGTTATAACAGCGTGCTGCTCTGCCACGAATTCACTCGCAACGAGTGGCGGCGCGGCCCAGTTCAGATCGGGCGCGATGTAACGATCGGGGCCAACTGCACCATTTTGCCGGGCGTTGTGATCGGCGATGGTGCCACAGTTTCGGCTATGAGCTTGGTAAACCGTGATGTACCAGCGGGAAGCTTTGTTGGAGGCGTCCCGATTCGGCTGCTGCGACCCAATCAAAGCTCTGATCCAGCCTAAAGCGGCTTGAAAGCGATCGCCCAACTGGGTAGATCGCAATCTCAACAAGAGGTTCATTCCTATGCTTATGAAACTTCTGCGCTGGACAATGGACTTGATCCTGCGTCAAGCATTCTTATTCTGGAGCGCTTTTATTATCAACGTCATCGGCGTGGTCTGGGGTATCTTCTTTTGGTATTGGCCCATGCTGGAAACCAGCCCGCTCTGGGCCGTACCATTTATTCCCGACTGCCCCGAGGCGGCGCTCTTCTGGTGTATAGCCGCAATTGGGCTCTGGTTGGGCAAACGCTGGCCTACCTTTACGACCTTAACCGCTTTTGCCTGTATTAAATATGGCTTCTGGACGCTCTTCTTCTGGACGCGTCACTGGATGGGTGGTGCTCCGGTTGAATTTATGCAGATCGTACTCTTCCTTTCGCATATCGGCTTGATCTGCGAAGGCATTCTGCTGTTGCCCTACATCGGCTCGATCTCGCTGGGCAAACGACTGATGGTGATCGCTTGGTTCGTGCTTTCGATCTTTATCGATTATGGACTCGGCTATCACCCACCCATGACGGCCTATGTCAGCGCCCAGTACGCTGGTTGGTTGGCTGTTATTTTGACAAGCTTGTTGAGCGTTGGTCTGTTGTTTTGGCCGTATCATCAACAAGTTTCGCACCCTTCAGGGGCGAATGTTCGCGCTGCCGACGCATAAGCATCGCTATACTCTTTCATCTTGGAATCGTATCTCTATAGCTATACTAAAGTTGCACCACCTATGCCAAACCAACATCAATCAACGCTGATTCTTGCTGTCGGCGACCTTGTGTGGGACGTTGTTGTTAAACCCGATACCAAACTGTTGCCAGGTGGCGACACCACCGGCCAGGTGCTGCTCAGCCCAGGAGGTTCGGCAGCTAATACCGCCGCGTGGATCTCGCGCGTGGGCGGCGATGCTGGCTTTGTTGGTTCATTGGGTGCCGATTTCTTCGGCGATGCCATCGCACGCGACCTCGAAGGCGAGGGCGTAAAAACCTGGTTGACACGCACCAAAGAGCGTGACACTGGCGTAGTGTTGGTGTTGGTCGACGAACAAGGGCAGCGCAGCATGGTTACCAACCAAGGGGCAGACTTTGTGTTGCGCCCTGAAGATCTGCCGCTAGATGCGCTCGCAGCCGCTAGGCATGTTCACCTTACGGCTTGGTCGCTCTTTACCGATCCACCACGATCAGCAGCTCTCGAAGCGGCCCGCATCGCCCAAAAGCATGGTGCAAGCGTCTCGTTAGACCCCGCTTCCTTCCAGATGATTCACGAATTTGGACGCGAAGCGTTTATCGACCTCTTCAAAGATATTCACATCGATATTCTCTTCCCCAACCGTGAAGAAGGTCAAGCACTAACAGATCAAGAGGAACCGGAGGCGATCGCAAACGAACTGCGACGGCTCTTCCCAGACGCTTTAGTTGTTCTCAAACTTGATAATGAGGGGTGTTACGTCAAGTCACAACAGTTGAGTCAGCATTGTGCTACTGCTCAAATTCAGGCAGTCGATACAACTGGAGCAGGAGATTCTTTCAACGCTGCCTTTTTAACCTGTTATCTTGCAAGCAAAGACGCCATTTACGCAGCAGAAAAAGCCAATAGCATCGCTGGTTGGGTTGTAGCCCGCACTGGTGCGCGGCCAGCCATCGATGATGAATTGCGTTTACTTCAGTCAGGCATCCAAACCGAAGCAAATAAGCGTTCGGTAGGATTTTGATACAAGTAACGTACCTTGACATAGTTCTGTTTAGAGTGCTACACTTTAAACAAATTGAGCCACCCAAAACGAGCGGAGGCGTTGTGGAACGTGTTGAAATCCCACCAGACGTAGTTATCAAACGTCTACCTTTGTATGCACGCAGTCTTCGTCATCTTTTAGATGAAGGAGTTACTTCTGTATCGTCTCAAGAACTTGGCGAACGGATTAACTACACAGCGGCCCAGATTCGCAAAGATCTCTCTTATTTTGGCGAATTTGGCAAACAAGGGATCGGTTATGATGTAGAAAAACTTTTAGGGCATATTGAACGCATTTTGGGCCTAACTCAAGAATGGTCAGTCGTTGTTATGGGCGTCGGTCAACTTGGCCAAGCAATCGCTAATTACGATGGGTTCCGCGAAAATGGACTAAATGTTGTTGGTCTCTTTGATAGCGACCCGGCCAAGGTAGGCACCCAAATCAATACACTTACTGTTCAACATATCGATGATGCACCTCAATTTATTGCCAAACACGATGTCAAAATGGCGATTCTGGCAGTGCCTGCCAACCGCGCTCAGGGTGTCACCGATATGTTGGTAGCTGCGGGCATTCGCGCCATCTTGAACTATGCACCGATCGTGGTTCAAGTCCCTCAAGATGTTTGGGTACGCTATATCGACCCCGTGCGCGAGTTCCAAAGTATGACCTACTACCTCGCCCGTGAAGATAACCTCCTGCCATCAGAAAATCGCAGCGAGGGCAACGAAACAAGTTAAAGCCCAAAACAATTGTTAGGCGCAGTGGCGCTAGAGACGCGCCGTAGCGCGTCTCACCGCCGAGCCTAACTACAGTTATGCCTCTTGGGATCGAAGTAGCTCCGCCAATTGTGCAACGACTGCACTCTGAACTTCCTCTATCTTGGAAACCTGATAATCAAGCCAGAAGCGCACACTGAGATTCAGCTTTGTATCGCTGATCGACAGAAACAAGACTTGAGGCTGAGGGTCGTTCAAGATCGCCTTCTGTTTGGCGAGCATAGCTTGAATGCTGCGCTCGAGCGCGGCGGTATCGCTCGTAATCGGCACGCTAAACGGCAGCTCAACGCGCTGCATGCCGTAACGACTATAGTTGGTGATCGGGCTAGTATAGACATCGGCATTCGGTATGCGCACTTCAAGTCCACTAGAGGTGCGCAAAATTGTGCCCATCAGCTTCACGTTAACCACATGGCCCTGAAAGTCTTTGACCTTGATCTCGTCGCCGATCTCGAAGGGACGCAGCGAGAGCAACAAAGTGCCCGCCGCGAGTTGGCGGGTCAGGTCTTGCAGGGCAAACCCCAAAATCAGGCCAGCCACACCCAAGCTGGCGATAAAACTCAAAACGACATGGCTTAAACCGAGTAGATTGAGGATCAGAAGTGCGCCTGCAAACAGCACAACGCCGGTGATGGCTCGGCGAAACAAGCTCACAAGGCTAGGGGTCGCGCCTGCCCGTTCGGACAAGCGCTGCACAAAACGGCTGATATAGAAAGCGAATATGCAGGTGAGGGCTGCGATCAGCAACACTAAAATAAGCTGAGGCAAAAGATCAACAATCTTACTGAGTAACATCTTAAGCCGTTGGTAGAGATACTCAAATTCTTGAAGCTTATCCACAAACGGTTTACTTTCTCATTGAGTTCGTACGAGGCACTCCAGAATACGATTGCAAGAATCCAGCCACAATTTTAGTATACCGTCAGGTTTTCCAGCCTAAACATGAACAGATTGTAGTAGCATACCCGCCTAGGGATATGCTACAGTATGCGTAGATCGTAAAGTGTTACGATCCGCTTTACGCATCGTTGTACAATGACTGAACTAGAGGAGCATACACATGCAGGTCAATCCGGGCATATTCAAAGCCTACGATATTCGTGGAATCTATCCTACGGATCTCAATGAAGATGCCGCCTACTTGATCGGCAGAGCGTTTGTAACCTTTTTGCAAACCGATACAGTGATCGTTGGGCGCGATATGCGCTTGAGCGGTCCCCAAATGTTCGAAGCGGTTACACGCGGCATCATGGACCAAGGTGCCGATATCATAAACATCGGCATGGTCAGCACCGACCAATTCTACTTTGCAGCAACCCAACTCGATAAGCCCGGTATGATGGTCACGGCTTCGCACAACCCAAAGGAGTACAACGGCTTCAAGATGGTTCGCAAAATGCCCTACCTCCTGAGCGGTGCCGAAGGCATTCAAGACCTGCGTAAACTGGTTGAGAGCGAGAACTTCCCCACCCCGACTCGCAAAGGCACGATGCGCGAGCTCGATCTGAGCGAGCAGTTCATCGAGAAAGTGCTCAATCTGATCGATGTTAAAGCTCTGGAAGGCAAGAATATCAAAGTAGTCGCCGACACAGGTAACGGTATGGTCGGCCCGATCTTGCAGCGCGTCTTCGCCAAGCTGCCGGTCGAGCTGGTCGGCATGTACCTCGATCCCGATGGCAGCCTGCCCAACCACGGTCTCGACCCGCTTCAGCCCGAGAACCGCGCCGAGCTACAGGCCCGCGTTGTCAGCGAGAAGGCCCATGTCGGCTTCGCCTTCGATGGCGACGGCGATCGCTTCTTCGCCATCGACGATCGCGGCGAGTTTATCTCGGGCGACTTCTTGACCGCGCTGATGGGCGAATATATGCTCAGCAAAGTGCCCGGCTCAAACATCATCTACGATGTGCGCGCCTCGTGGGCCGTGCCCGATCGCATCAAGGCGGCGGGCGGCACCCCGCTGATGGAGCGCGTCGGCCACGCCTTCATCAAGCGCCGCATGGCCAACGAAGATGCGCTCTACGCCGGCGAAGTCACCGGACACTACTACTTCCGCGACTTCAACTACGCCGACTCAGGCATTATTCCGGCTCTGATCATCCTCGAAATGCTGGCCACCAGCGGCAAGTCGATGGCCGATCTGCTCAAGCCGCTCGAAGAGACCTACTTCATCTCGGGCGAGATCAATTCGACCGTGAGCGATGTCAAAGCCAAGCTCGATGAGATCGCCGAGCGCTACAGCGACGGCAAGGTCGAGCGCATGGATGGTGTCTCGGTCAGCTACGATACCTGGCACTTCAATGTGCGCGGCTCCAATACCGAACCGCTCATCCGCCTCAACCTCGAGTCGATCGCCTCGAAAGAGGAGATGGAGGCCAAGCGCGACGAGGTTCTGGCCCTGATCCGCTCCTAAGCCATAGATCACAAAGGCCATCCCAGTGCGTTGGGATGGCCTTTTTTTCATCTGGCGGAGAGGTCCTAACCTTCCATACGGCTTCTAGCGCGTCCGCCTTCGGCTACAAAATCGCCGCTCACCCATTCAGTCCATCAAGCGTGCCGCTGCCTTCCTTGACTTCGCTGACTTCGCTGCAACCTGCCAGGCGCAAGCGCCTAGCAGGTTCAAACGTTGCATTTCGCTGCCCAAAACCGTCTGATACCAAATTCGTTTAAAGACTTGCCCACGTGGAATGTAAGAAAACCAAACCGGGGAAAGAATTGTGTGACATTTCGCGCGATAGTGCGAAATGTCACACAACAAAAAGAGACAAGTTCCACTCTGCCGAAGGCCAAATAGAATGAAGCAACCGAATTTGGTATGAAACCTTCAAGCTGCGAAGCTGCTGGAAGGTTAATGGTCAGGACGCCAGTCTTAGACTATCACGAATGAGCGGGAGAGCATACGCCCTTCTCCCGCAATGCGGGAGAAGGGTCGGGGATGAGGGCTGGCTTGCCGCTCTGATAGCCGAAGGCGGACGCGCCAAGGACCGAATGGGAGCTAGCAGCCCCGCCGCCAGAAAAGAAGACGGACGAAGCTGTGGCTAGGGGGCGAGACGTTCGATTAGCCAAAGGTCGCCTTGGCGGCGATAGCTAAGGCGATCGTGCAAGCGACTTGGGCGGCCCTGCCAAAACTCGAAGCTCTCGGGCACAACTCGGTAGCCGCCCCAAAACTCGGGGCGCTCGATCTGCTGGTCGGGGTGGGCCGCTGTGATCTCTGCGACGCGCTGCTCTAGCTCTGCGCGCCCGCTGATCACCTTGCTCTGCGGCGAGGCCCATGCACCCACGCGGCTGCCGAAGGGGCGGCTGTTGAAGTAGGCGTCCGATTCCTCGGCCGAAACACGCTCGACCGTGCCCTCGATGCGTACTTGGCGCTCGAGCTCGGGCCAATAGAACAACAGAGCCGCCCGCGGGTTGCTGTCGAGCTCGCTGCCTTTGCGACTGGTATAGTTGGTGAAGAAGACGAAGCCGCGCTGGTCGTAGCTCTTCAGCAGAACCATACGGGCCGAGGGCCGACCATCGGGGGTGGCGCTCGCCACGGTCATGGCGTTCGGCTCAAGCTGTGTGACCGAGCGCAGCTCTTGAAACCAGCGCTCAAATTGCTGAAAAGGATCGGGGTTGAGGTCGCTCTCTTGCAAACCGCCCCGAGTATACTCTTTGCGTAGATCGGCGATATTTGTCATGCTCTGCTCCTTGCTGCTCGGCATACAAGGAACAGGAGAGCGAGCGATACAAAGCAGAATCACCCGCTCTCTGACCCGTAAACCAGCAGCTAGATCACTTCAAGATAGTTGCGGTCGGGCAATTCGGGGAAGGGCGCGTGCGGCTCCTGCTGATACCAGAAGCTGACCGAGGCGATATCGTCGCGCAGCGGCAGATAGCGCGGCTTGCCGCCTTGAGGCGAGCGCCATCCCAAAGCCTGAATGGTAACACGCAGATCCTCTTCAAAGCGAATCGGATCCATAACATGCCAGCGATACATGCCAAAGCGCTGCTGGCTGCGGTAGAGGCCGTCGGGCTTGATCACTTGGGGCAGGCCCAAGAAGGGCGTCGAATAGGTACCGTATTGACCTTGTGGATGCTCAAAACACCACGCGCCGCCGAAGTAGTCCTCGGTGCCGGTGCCACAGATGGTCGGATACTCGTCGTCGCCGTCCATATAGAACTTGATCTCGCCTTCGCCCCACCAACCGTTGTTGTTCGAGCCCCAAGCGATATAGGTGCCGACGTAGTGACCCTGGCCCTTCACGCCGTCGAGCAGGGTGTGCTCGGGCACCTCGCCCAGTGGATTCGTGCGCCGCCATTGGGCATGGAAGTAAGCCGCGTTCTCGGGCACCTCGGTTAAGGTGTAGGTGATCTGGTAGAAGAAGCCTTCTACAGCGTCGTCGCTCAGATTCTCGATCGTGATGCGGGCCGACTTGCGGAAGGGCATCTCCCAATAGGAGTTGAAGCCGCCCGCAGGATTGACCGCGATCGGCAGCGAGTTGACGTTGCAGCGCTCGCACCAGCCGTTGCAGAAGAAGTCGCCCAGCGGCGTCTCAACCGAAGGGCTATCCTCGCCGTCCCAGTACATGCGCAGCACCAGCGAACGCCAGGTTTTGGGGTGCACCGTGATCCAGATATGCTGGATCGCGCCCGGCCCTTCGATCTCGGCCAAGCTGACCGTCGAGCGCGGCTCGAGCGTGATACAGGGCGAGACCTTCCAACCGACGCCCAGCTCGCGGGCCGAATCAGCGCCCACACCAGTGGTCGCCCGTGCGCCGCCACCCTTGCTACCATCGAAGTTTTCGGCGCTGATCGAGCGCGTTTTGGCGTGCGAAAGCAACGAAAGCGTACCTAAACCCATTCCCAAACCGTTGAAGTCCTTCATCGCAGGGCACTCCTCGTTAGCTAGTATAGCGCATCAGCGCGCATTCAGCTCTCAAACATAGCTAAAAGCGAGTGTAAACTCGACGTTCTACACTCGCTTAAACAGGCACTATCTCGAAATCTAGATCACTTCAAGATAATTACGATCGGGCAGTTCGGGGAAGGGAGCGTGCGGCTCCTGCTGATACCAGAAGCTGACCGACGAAATATCGTCTTGTAGCGGCAGATAACGGCTCTTGCCTTCCATAGGCACGCGCCAACCGAGCGCTTGGATCGTGACGCGCAGATCGCTCTGGAAGCGGATCGGATCCATAATGTGCCAGCGATACATGCCGAAGCGCTGCTGGCTGCGATAGAGGCCGTCGGGCTTGATCACTTGGGGCAGGCCCAAGAAGGGCGTCGAATAGACACCGTACTCACCTTTAGGATGCTCGAAGTTCCAAGCGCCGCCGAAGTAGTCTTCGGTGCCGGTGCCACAAATGGTCGGGTACTCATCGTCGCCGTCCATATAGAACTTGATCTCGCCTTCGCCCCACCAGCCGTTGTTGTTGACGCCCCAAGCGATGTAGGTGCCGACGTAGTGGCCCTGGCCCTTCACGCCGTCGAGCAAAGTGTGCACGCTCTTGTAGGGCAGCGGGTTGCTGCGTCGCCACTGGGCGTGGAAGTAGGCCATATCCTCGGGAACTTCGGTCAAGGTGTAGTCGATCTGGTAGTAGAAGCCGTTGGCCGGATCATCGCTCAGATTCTCGACCGTGATGCGAGCCGACTTGCGGAAGGGCATCTCCCAGTAAGAGTTAAAACCACCGGCCGGGTTCACTGCAACCGGCAACGAGGAGATATTGCAGCGTTCGCACCAGCCATTGCAGAAGAAGTCGCCCAGCGGCGTTTCAACCGAGGGAGTCTCCTCATCATCCCAATAGATACGGAAGACAAGCGAGCGCCATTGGGTCGGGTGAACCGTCAACCAGATATGCTGGATCGCGCCAGGGCCTTCGATCTCGGCTAAGGTAACGGTCGAAAGCGGATTAATATTGATTGAGGGGGACACCTTCCAGCCGACACCCAATTCGCGGGCAGCGTTTGCGCCAGTGCCCTCGGTCGCGCGGCCACCACCACCCTTACTGCCATCAAAGTTTTCTGCACTGATAGAACGTGTCTGTGCCGACGACAGACGCGCCAGATTGCCTAGGCCCATCCCTAAGCCATTGAAGCTAGCCATTGCTTTGGTCCTCCTCATCAAGAACGCTGAGATGGGCATAGTATACCGTAAGCATCGATCGCCAAAACAGGCTTATATCGCCTTTCAAACAAAGCGTTTTGCTCGAGGTTCGGTCGATCAACAGTTCATTGGCGCACAAGCGCTAGCAAACGAGCGAGTCTTTTCTGCATCATAAAGCCAAATCGATTCTGGCGTGTGTCGGGTGTAGGCTGCTTGCATGCCGATGTTATCCATAACATTGGTTTGAGATGGCGAGGCGATCTATCCAACAATCTTATAGAACCGCCATCTTTGGAGCAATGGTCGACGGTTAGCCTAAATTGGTATACCAAAACACGAAAATAAGTATTGACAATTTGGTATACCGTATGCCATAATAGGCCCATCACCCAAACTAAGCATAGAAACGAATAGGCGATGGCTGCCCACAACTCTCAGATCCTAGGCTCAATCGATGATGTGCCGATTAAGCGCACTTTATTAAAAGTCCAGATAGTAGAGTTATTACGTTCACGAATCATCTTCGGGCAGATTCCGCCAGGAACGCCTCTCGTTGAACGTGAACTTGCAGAGATGCTTCATTGTAGCCGTTTGCCAGTTCGTGAAGCCCTGCAAGAACTTGAAAAAGAGGGCTTAGTTACCAGCACAAATGGTAATCGACGCTACGTCATCGAGCTAACGGCTAAAGATATCGTCGAATTGTACGAGGTTCGTCTACGTCTCGAACTATTAGCAGTCGAATTGGCGGCACGTAATACGAACCCCGAGCATCAAGCACAGCTCAACCAAGCATTGGCTGCTATGGAAGAGGCTTATCGCTCTCACGACGATTCGGCCTTCCCGCGCGCAGATGTCAACTTGCACTTGGCGATTTGGCAACAGGCGGGCAATTCACATCTCAACAAATTGCTGCAGTCGATGGCCGGACAGTTGTTTATGTTCGCGGCTAAACATAGCCAGATCTTTGCTTGGGAAGAAGTTGTCGATCTCCATCGTGATCTGATCGAGCATATCAATGCGGGTGATGTCGCCAACGCCTGCAAAAGCATCGAAAGGCACACGCAAAACTCGCTCGAACGTGCACTTAAAGCGTTCATTCCGACAACAGACTCCGCGGCTTCCGATACATAGGCTGGAACTCCATCAAATCACAACGGAGTGATGCATGAACCTCAAAATTACAGATATCAAGGCGTATCCCACCTGGGTCGGACATCGGAATCAACTCTTGGTCAAAGTCGAAACTAACGAAGGCATCTACGGCTGGGGCGAATCAGGCCTCTCTGGGCGCGAACTGGCCGTCGTTGGCGCGATCAATCATTACCGCGAATTTCTGATCGGCAAAGATCCCCGTCAGATCGGCCGCATCTGGCAAGAAGTCTATCGCAGCCAATATTTCGAGGGTGGGCGTGTGCTCTTGGCAGCACTCTCCGCCATTGATATCGCCCTCTACGATATCCTCGGCAAGGCGCTCAATGTGCCCGTCTATCAGCTGCTCGGCGGCAAACAGCGCGATGTGGTACCCTGTTTCGCAACCACCGGCGGCAGCACAGTCGAAGAGCTGATCGAGAAGGTTCAGATGTTGGTCGAACTCGGTTGGGAATGTATTCGCGTGGGGCCAGCCAGCACGAAATCGGTGTCGCGCATCGATCGCCGCGCAGTTCGCAGCGCCAACGATACCGACAACGATCCCTTCTTGTTCGAGCCGCGCCAGTCGATCGCCGTTACCGCCGAATGGCTCACCAAGCTGCGCGAAGCGGTCGGCCTCGGCCCAGTCTTGGGCATCGACTACCACCACCGTCTCAATGTGGCCGAAACGGCCTCGTTCTGTCAGCGCATGCCAGTCGGCACGCTTGACTTCCTCGAAGAGCCGATCCGCGACGAGACGCCCGAAGCCTACGAAGCACTGCGCAAACTCACCAGCGTTCCCTTTGCGATCGGCGAAGAGTTCGCGAGTAAATGGCAGTTCCTGCCTTATATCGAGCGCGACATTACCAACTTTGCCCGCATCGATGTCTGTAATGTCGGAGGCATTACTGAATCTATGAAGGTAGCTGGCTGGGCCGAAGCCCACTACATCGATCTGATGCCCCACAACCCGCTTGGGCCGATCTGCACAGCTGCTACCGTACATGTCGCCGCCGCTTCAGCCAACTTCTCGTGGCTTGAAATGCGGGTTACCCCCGGCGAAAACAGTACGGGCTACCATGAAGAAATCTTCCCAACACAGCTTAAGCTGGAAGGCACCGCGATTCCAGTACCAGATGCACCTGGTCTCGGTGTCGAAGTCAACGAAGAGGAGATCAAAAAGCAGAGCTTTAAGTTCTGGGAAGCACCTCATCTCCACCGCCATGATGGCTCGGTTACCAACTGGTAAACGCTCAAGAGTCGAGATCACACCACGATAGTGGGTTTCATATAGACCCGATAACGAAGTCCGGTCATTCAGATTGTTCATTGGCGAACAAACAGATGCCCCAAGGAGGAGCAGATCATGGCAAACTACAAATTGTCGCGACGTGGTTTTCTGCGTTCGGCAGCGCTGGCCTCAGCAAGTATAGCGGGCGGCGCTTGGTTGGCGGCTTGTGGCAATTCGGGTGGCGGAGGCAGCAGCGGCGGCAAAGTTGACGTCCGCTTCCATGCTCGTATCGGCGCGCAAGAAGATGCGCTCTACGATATGATGATGCCGAAGTTTATGGAGGCGAATCCCAACATCAATCTGATCAAAGAATCCTTCCCTGGCGGCGAATATCCTGCTAAAATCTCGACCCTGCACGCTGGTGGACAGCTCGGCGACGTAATGTGGAGCGCGCTCGGTGGTGCCCTCATTCAGTATCACTACGGTCAAAACATCATTCAGCCGCTCGATGACCTAGTCAAAGGTCAAAACATCGACCTAAGCCAGTGGTACAAGGGCTGTCTCGACGCCGTAACAGTCGACGGCAAGCTCTTAGGACTGCCCTTCAAAGCCCACCCTGGTATGGCAGTGGTCTACTACAACCAAACCGCCTTCGAAGAGGCTGGCCTGCCCGTCCCGACCTCCGATTGGACCATGGACGATCAGTTGCGCCTTGCCAAGGAGCTGACCCGCACCGAAGGCGATCGTGTCACCCAGTTCGGTTACTTCCCCAACACTAGTTGGAAGGGCTTTGTAACCTTGATGCGCGCTTTTGGCGGCGAGCTGCTCTCAGACGATCGCACCAAGATCCAACTGACCTCCGACGCTGGCCGTCAAGCGATCGAGTGGCTCTACGATATGTTCCATACCCACAAGGTAGCACCGCGCCCCGACCAGATCACCGGTACGGGTAGCGATGCAGCCAACCAGATGTGGGCTAGCGGCGTGATCGCGATGTACCAAGGTGGTACCTCCGTGGCCAACCTCGAATCGACCATCGGCGACAAGTTCAAGTGGATGGTGGTTGGCAATGCCAAGGGTCCGAGCGGCGTCGGCGGCTCCGACTTCGAAGCCGACTGTTTCGCACTGACCGCCAACACCAAGAACCCCGAGCAGGCCTTTGAGTGGATCAAATACCTCTGCAACTACGAGAGTGGCAAGCAGCTTGGTATCATCGGCGGTACCATCGGCGGACGCCCCGACGTCTACGGCGATGCAGAACTGCTTCAGAAGCCCTATCGCGTGGTCTTTAAGGAGCTGATGGACAACGCCCAACCCAGCCGCATCCCAGCTAACTGGCGACAAACCGAAGCCGAAAGCGCGCTTACTCAGTTGACCCAGCCGCTTTGGTCTGGCGAAGCCAAGCCCGACAAGGCCTTTATCGAAGATATCAACTCCCAGCTTCAGGCCATTTTAGACAAGCCCAAAGCCTAGTATTGGAATCTCTGGCGGCGGGACGAACTGTATAAAGCCAGCTTCGTCCCGCCCACACCATGGCCGTCGATCAAGGCGTCACACGGTCACAAAGGAGTACCTATGAAAGCTATGGCACGCTCACGGGCGAGCGGCATATCGCCGTTGCGACGTCGCGAAGCGCTCGAAGGCTATCTATGGATCAGCCCATGGATCATCGGTTTTACCGTCTTCACGCTCGGGCCGATGCTTGTTTCGCTCTACCTCAGCTTCACAAGCTATAAGATCGGTGCGAACCCAACCTGGATCGGCCTCGAAAACTATGTCGAAGCCTTTACACGCGACAAACTATTCTGGCCCTCGCTAGGCCGCACCTTAGCCTACGCCGTTGTGTTGGTCGCCTTAGGTGTAAGTTTATCGCTCCTAGCGGCTATTCTACTCAACAATATTCGCGGCAAGTCCTTCTTCCGAGCGCTCTTCTACCTACCCTCGCTCACACCAACCGTCGCGCTCGCCGTGATCTGGGCTTGGTTGTTGCAACCAGAGTACGGCTTGGTCAATTTTGTACTCTCGTGGTTCGGCATTCAAGGGCCGGGTTGGTTCACAAGCCGCACCTGGGTGATCCCCGGCATTATTCTGGTCTCGCTCTGGGCCAGCATCGGCGGCGGGCGTATGATCATCTTCTTAGCCGGTCTGCAAGGCGTACCTCAAGAAATGTATGAAGCAGCAGAGATCGATGGAGCTGGACAAATCGCTCAGTTTTTTCATATCACGATTCCTTTAATTTCGCCCACCATTCTGTTTAATGCCATCATTAGCATTATCGGCAGCTTCAGCGTCTTTTCGCTGGCCTATATCGCCACCGAAGGTGGTCCGAACTATGGATCCTGGTTCTACATGCTGCATCTCTATCACAACGCCTTTAGCTACTTCCAAATGGGCTATGCTTCGGCCCTCGCTTGGATCCTGTTTGTGATTATGATGTCGCTGACCCTCTTCCAGATGTGGTTATCAAAGCGTTGGGTCCATTATGAATACTCGGAAGGTGGCCAATGACAACCAATGCCGCACAAAAAACTGCATCGAGACAGGTCAGCCAGAGCATCGTGCGACCTGATCTGATCTGGAAGCTGCTCGCCTATCTGATCGCGATCATCGCCGCGATCTTCTTCGCATTGCCCTTCTTCTGGACCATCGGCACATCGCTCAAGCAGCAGACCGAACTCTACACCTTTCCGCCGACCTTTATTCCTTCCAGCCCGCGCTGGACCAACTATAGCGAAGTCTTTCGGCTCGCACCCTTCGGCACCTTCCTGCTGAACACCGCGATCGTAACGGCTGCGGCGGTATTCGGCCAAGTGCTCTCATCGGCGGTTGTAGCCTTCGGCTTTGCACGCTTCCGCTTCCCGGGTCGCAACGCCCTCTTTGTGGTTGTACTGGCCACCATGATGCTGCCTTGGCACGTAACCATCGTGCCGTCGTTCTTGCTCTTCCGCAGCTTGGGCTGGCTCAACACCTTCCTGCCGCTAATCGTGCCCTCCTTCTTTGGAGCGAGCGCCTTCTCGATCTTCTTGCTGCGCCAATTCTTCCTCTCGATCCCGCGCGATCTCGATGAAGCGGCCAAAATCGACGGCGCAAACTCCTTCCAAGTCTTCTGGCAAGTGATTTTGCCGCTCTCAAAGGTGGCGCTGGCGACCGTCGCGATCTTCGCCTTCATCGAGCACTGGAACGAGTTCATCGGCCCGCTGATCTATCTGAACTCGACCGAGAAGTTCACCGTCTCGATCGGTCTGCGCTACTTCCTCGCCACCCCGATCACGGGCGACGAGCCGCGCGACGCGATCTTGATGGCGGCCTCGCTGATCGTGGCCCTTCCGCCGCTCCTGCTCTTCTTCTTCGCCCAGAAATACTTTGTCCAAGGCATCGTCACCACCGGCATGAAGGGCTAACATCGCCTCAAACCATTATGTCAAACCAAAGAGCGCTGGTCAGAGAACCTAGCGCTCTTTTGCTTGCCTGAAAAAGCTTTTCGCCGCTCGCTCTGTTCATTCATCTGGCGGAGAGGCTTCTAGCCCTCATGCGGTCCTCACCGCGTCCGCCTTCGGCTATCAACATCCTGTTCTCCCATCCAGGCCGTAAAGCGTTTCGCAGCCTTCATCGCGATCTGCCTACTGTACTAGCCAAGTCTCGTTCTGCTCTGCCAAATGCGAAAAAGAGAGCAAGTAATCATGCGGTTGTGCAATGAGAGCGTTTTAGGAAAAAGAAAGCGCCTACTCTGCTTCCGCTTGCGCGAGAGCAGAGGGATGGGGAGGCTCCTTAGCCCATTTGATAGCCGGAGGCGGACGCGCTAGAAGCCGAATGGAAGGTTAGGATCTCTCCGCCAAGCTAATAAAGCGCCTGAAGTGAACAAGCAGATTGGGAACCAGGATCGAAAGCGATCAAATGGAGTTTGTCAAACGCCTGCGAAACTCGGTCTGCTTAATAAAGCGCCAGACAACCAGCAAAAACCAAGGCAGACTGGTTAGAAACAACATCGTCAAAAAGAAGCCGACCGGACTGCTGTTAATCAGTGCTGCGATCGCGCGATACTGCCAATAGAGCGGCAGAACGTAATAGAGCCTATGCCACGCTTCTGGCACAAAGGCCGCCGATAGGCCTACGACCGAAAAGAGCGGCATAATGATTTTGAGCACTCCTATGGCCGCTACATCGTTGTTGGCAAAGCCCATAAGCAGGAAGACAATCATTCCCGTGACGAAGATGCTGCAGGCCGCCACGACTGCGAACAGCAAAGCCTGTTCAGCTCGACCGATAATCAACGCGCAGACCGCAGAGCTGAGCGCTCCAAGCAGCACCGCAGCGATCAGCTTGGCCACTACATAGGTCGCAAGCTTCATTGGGCTGACCGCAAAGGCCAGAAGCAGCCCGTGCTCGCGCTCGTTCACCCCGTTCAAGCCTAAACAAGCTCCACCGATAAAAAGAGCCAGCAGGAAAATACAGACAAGCGAAAGCTCGTAGACCAAGGGCGGCCTTGCGCTAATCCGCTCGCTGCTATAGGTCGGGATCGTATCCTCTGCGGCAGCCGCTGCCCGCACAAAGGCTTGCATCTCGTCAATGAAATCGGCGGGCTCGTTGCCTTCAACGATCAAGAGCAGCTGCTGATCGCTGAAGCTGAGCCCTGCAACCGCATCGGGCGCCGCGACTCGTCTCTGCAGACTGGCCAGATCTGCGACCTGTTCGAGCTGCGCGACGCTCGAAAGCTGCCCTACAAGCTCAGCTGGCACAGAATGATCGACCACCAAGGGAAGCGCAACGTTTTGCAATGTGCCAAACACAGCCATAAAGATCAGCGCCAAGATCGCCGGGGCCAACAACATATAAACAGAAATGCCATTTCGCAACAACAGAGTGAATTCACGCTGCATGCTTACAAGCAATGCCTTCATACAAAGACTTTCTGTCTTCTAAACAGGATCTTGTTGAGCCAAACACGACCGATAAGATAGATGCAAACGCACCAAACGCTTACATTCAGCACGGCGGGCACGATCGATTCCCCGATATCGAACAGGATCTTTTCGTAAGCGCTAATCAGCGTGTAAGAGGGGATAAATCGCAGCCAGCGAGGAAAAAACGAGGGCGCGGCATAGGCAGCGGCAGGCAACATATTCAACGATAGCAACACAGCCATAGAGAAAAACCAGCTGTTCATATCGCGAAACGGCGCTGCAAACACGAGCCCGAGCAATGCAAACAGCGCGGCCCCAAGAAAACTCAGCAAGACGAAAGGCAGCCAGGCCACTTGAAGCCCAATGCAAAAAACGACCATCAAGCCCGCATAGACGATGCCAATCAGGCTAAAGAGCAGGGTTTTTGCCAGCATATAGCGGTCGACGCCCATGGGCGAGATGCGCAGCGCTCGGATCACGCCGCACTCTTTCTCGGCCAACAGCAGAGCACCTCCCAGAATAAAGCCGATCACTAATGCCTCGAAGCAGATAAACATAGGCAGCACGCGCAGATTGAAGGGTATTTCGCCCTTATCGGCTACCAACGTTACAACAGCCATATCCAGATCCGCCTCTTGCGCGTAGGCCTGCAGTATCAAGGCCCGCACAATCTTCTCCGAGATCCCCGAATGCACCACCCTTATGCTGCCATCGGGCGCTCCGATCAGCCCGATCGCTCGCTCTTCTGCCACCAAGCGATAGAGTTCGGCTTCGTTTTGCAGCGGCTCGGCGGGGATCTTTGGAGTCGTTTGGAAAGTCACGATCCGCGCTGTTTCGGGGAGGAGGCTCTTGGGCAGCGCGAAGTTCACCAACAGAACGATAGCAAGCAGCGTAACGCTGATCACCCAAAACAGGGCATTTGATAGCAGCCGCTTGCAATCCTGAAGCATCAGAGCCAATAGAGCGTTCATAGCGTGAGCCCCTTCCCCGTGACGCGCAAAAAGATCGCTTCGAGGCTAGCTTCCTGAGAGTGGATCTTGATCGGCTCAACTTGTTCGAGGAATGCCGCCAATGCATGGCGCTCTTCCAGCGCAAAGGTTCGTGTTCGCTCCTCGCCCTGCTCGGCATAGACCACATGCACTTGGCGTTTGCCATAGAGGCGCTTTAGGTTTTCGGGCGTATCCATTGCTGCAATACGCCCTTCAAACAGAAAAGCTACCGTATCGCAGAGCGAGTCGGCCAGCTCCATATGATGGGTGGTGAGAAAGATCGCCGCCCCATTTTGGGCCTGTTCCCGAATAAGCTCCCGGATCTCGGCGGCTGTGGCTGGGTCGAGTCCACTGGTCGGCTCATCTAAAAACAGGTAGCGCGGTCGATTGATCAGTGCGCGCGCCAAGGTCAAGCGTTGGCGCATACCCTTCGAATACTCGGCCGCCTTTTTGTGAGCCGCATCACGCAGGCCCACCCGTTCTAGCAACCGCATTGGCTCAATTGTGGGCAGCGCAAAGAGAGCCGCGTAATAACGCAGATTCTCGTAGCCCGTAAGGGTCGGGAAGACGTTCGGTTGCTCAAACGAGACGCCAACCTGATTAAAGAACTGGCTCGGTAAGGCCTGAACCGGAGTATCCTCGTAATATATCTCCCCTTGTTGCAAAGGGAGCAAACCCGTCATCAAGTTTTGCACCGTCGACTTTCCAGCACCGGACGGCCCCAGAAATCCAAAAATCTTCCCAGGCTCGACCGTGAACGAAATATCGGCGACGGCATACTGCCCTTTGCCACTGTAGTCATGGTACACTCGACTAACACGAATCATGGGAATTCCTTTCTAGCGAAGGCCCAAAATTCAAAGCAGCCAAGCGATCTAATCGACCCAATGAAGAGAACGAGCGATCTCTAAGCAGCTAACGGCTCCTCAGCCAAGCATCGAAGCGACCAGCCAAAAAGTGAGCGAAAAACAGGTTGAGCAGCATAGCCAAAAGGCTTAGCGCACTCAAGATAGCAATCTTCGGCCATTCCAGCCAACCCAAATCATAACAGAGCGCTAAAGCCCAGAGCGAGTAGATACTCCCCAAAAGAGTCGTGATCAACCCGGGAATATAGCGCCGATAGAGCAGAAATTGCCCGATATGCATCAGAAAATGGATAAAAAAGGCGACCAATACCGCCGCCCAAAGCGTATAGGCTTGCCAATACAGACAGGCCAGACACAGCAGCACAAACAGCACAAACTCTTCAGTGACCGCCAGCGCAAAACCCGAAGTCGTCAGGTTACGGAATTGGTGTAGGAAGCGATCGGCGAAGCCCGGAAAGCGCTGGCGCAGACGCTCAGCTTCGCGGTCTAGCCAAGGCCGCACCATAATGATCTCTTCTAGATCGTGCAGCATAAACACCAGCGGAAACGACCACACCAAACTCTCGATCGAAAACATTGTATTGACCTCTTGACGAGCTTTGTCTATCGCTCGCATCAATCGAACAGCCATACCAGTCTGGCCAACCACGCTAGTGTAACCGATGCGCCGAGCGAGCGTGATGAGGGTGAGTGAGGGATTATGATCTGTTTGATGAATGTTACAATACTAACAGTCATATAGACACACCAAGCTCCGATGTCATATCAAAGGGGCCTTAACGCCAACTATTGAAATGAACCTAGGCGGTCGCTTCAACGTGGGCCAGCGAGTTACGCGCATCGATCTGCTTGACAAAGAGCACAACCAGCACAAGCCCGATCGTCGAGACCGCTAGACCCACGCTTAGCATAAAGCCAACCCCGCCGCTGGTGTCAAGCATTATGCCGCCCAAAAAGTTACCAAGCATACCGCTGATGCCCATTCCAAGCACCATACTGGTCTGGCCCTTGACCTTATTGGCGCCGTAAATCACCTCGTTCACATAGTAGACCGAGGCAGGAATAAACATCGCGAAAGCGAAAAACTGCAAACACTGCGCGACATAGATCCAAGCAACGTTGGGAGCTAACATTGTGACCAAGGTCTTCAGCACCAAGAAGAAGCTCGACCAGACAAAGATCGTGCCGACCCGCTTGATGCGCTTCATAATCAGGGGGAAGAGCGCCATGGCTGGCAGCTCGAGAAAGCCGCTGATCGCCGATGCGATCCCTAAATCGCTGCTTGTGCCGCCCACGCGGTTGATGATCTGGATCGCGTAGGTGCTGATCAGAATGTGCGAGAAGTAGAGCAGGGCAACACTGCCCACCAGCGCCATAAAGAGCTTATTTTGGCGCATAAACAGACCAAAACTCACTGCTTCAGCCTCGGGGCGCACCTGCGTCAGCTCGCCACGCTGAGCGCTCGGAAAGCGCAACACCAGCACCATGCCCACAAGGCTGACCGCCATACCGATCGCCACGACGATCCATCCGCCGTACTGGTCGCTTAGGATGCCCACAAGCAAAGCCAGCGCTGCAAACGCAAAGGAGCCGACCCCGCGCGCAAGGCTAAAGTTGAGCGGCGTGCCAGCGTTGACATGCTCCATGGCCATGGAAGTGATCAGCGGCACTTGGCAGCTATAAGCGCAGGTCAACAAGATGTAGAGGATCGCTGTTATGACAAGCAGGGTCGGTGTTAGCAGCAACAACAGACCAAGCAAGAGGCACAACAACAAAAAGCCAGCGATAATCTGGCTCAAGCTTAGTCGTTGCGTTCGATCAGCGAAGGCGGCGATAAAGGGCTGAGCGAGCAGCGTCACAGCGCTGCCGATCGCTAGGGTCACGCCGACTTCTGCATTACTAAAGCCGCGCGAAAGCAAAAAAACCGCTGCGAAATAGACAACGCAGCAGTAGCCCATATTGGAAATACTTTGGATCAGAGCATAATTGGCGGTGAGTTTGCGACTAAGATACTGAGGGCTCGACATGCAACAATCCTTCTGCTCGGCTCCATCAATCTGCAGCATGCAAGTGAGCTACCAAACTCGATCGTTCGAGCGGCATCTCCTTGCAAAAAGCACACACTGATAGACTGTATCGGATAGGAAATCAAATCTATCATACAGTAATTCAGCCAACACGCAAACGAACCAAGCCATCAAGGATCGCCGCACTCCAACTCACGGGCATCGTCATATCAAGAGAAACTCTTCCAACAACCAGCGCTCCTGTTTCAACATAAGCAAGTGGTCAAGTCCAGCGAGCTCTCGCTGGCAAGCAATGGATCTTTGATCTGGACCGCGAGTTGGCCCCATCATGAAACGAGCTTGAAGGAAGCCGTAACACAAAAAGCGATACTGGACAGCCTAGTTCCAGTATCGCTCTTGATTGGAGAAGCCTAAAGCAGGTCTAGTGAGCCGCTTCTCCCTGCGGCTTTGGCCCTAAGTTATACAGCCAAGCGGTGATCACAATCGCGATCGGGAAGATCAGCGCCACAAACAGGCCAGCGCGCAGCCCATCGATGCCCAAGGAGGCCAGCCACGAGCCGATGCCGCCGAAGAAACCCGCCCCGCTCAAGGAAGCGTCGGCGACCGCACCGGCCAACCAAGGCCCAAAGGCTGCCCCAGCGTCGCCCATCACCGCCAAGACGCCGAACATGGCTGCGCCGCCCAATGGAAAGCGCCGCGCAGCGAGGCTAAAGGTGCCCGGCCAGAAGAGACTGACCGCCAAACCGCAAAGCATGCAGCCCAACAGGCTAAACATCGGCAGCGAGGCGAAAACCGTCAGCAGATAGGAGCAGATCGCCAGCAGCCCACAGCCGATCAAGGCCGGAACCAGCGGAATGCGCTCGCCCCAAAAGCCATACACAATGCGTCCGATCCCCATAAAGACCCCAAACAGACATGCACCAGCGATATCGCCCCAAACTTTGGGCAAACCGAGCGATGTCTCGGCGAACAGCGACGACCACTGCGACATGGTCAGCTCCGATGCGCCAGCGCACAGCATTAACAGCAACGCAGCCAAGAAGGCGGGGTTCACAAAGAGCGTGCTCAGCTTGGTACGCTGCTCCTCCGACACAGTAGCGGGCAAGGGCACCCGCGTAAAGGCGATGCTATTCAACAACGGCACAATCGCCCATAGAATCGGCAGAAGCTGCCACCAATCGCGCCCAAAGACGGCCAGAATCAGGGTCGTACCGAGCACCACACCGACCTGACCCCAACAATAGAAGGAGTGGAGCAGGCTCATCGCGGCGGCCTTGCCCTTCTCGGGCATCGGCAAGGCATCGACGATCGGGCTGACCAGCACCTCGAGCAGGCCGCCGCCGATCGCACAGAGCATGACGGCAATGCTCAGGCCAAGGTAGGGGCTCGGCAGCAGCGAGGGCAACAGCCCCAACGAGATCAAACCCAAGACCGACACCACGTGAGCCAGAATCATAGGCGGGCGATAGCCAGTACGGTCGACCACCTTCACCGCCACAATATCGGTGATCAGCTGGGTCGTAAAGTTCAGCAGAATCAAGCGGCCGAGCAGTTCATAAGGGATAGCGAACTGGGTTTGGAAGATGATGAAAAGCAGTGGGGCGAGATTATTGATAATCGCCTGTGTTATATACCCGGTATAACACGCCCAACGGGTATGGTTTGCGTTCATGAAATCCTACTACGATGTAAAACACTATTGAGAAACCGATTTGGGAAAACGCTCGCCATTATAGCATCACTCTTAAAAGCCCAAACCTCCAAACCATCCGCGCTTGTAGCTTTTCGCAAGGGCATGTATGATGAGAGCTGATCGCAAACTCTGCAGACGACAGTAAGAACTATGGACCCAGAACTGCTTGCACAACTGCGCGCACGCAACCAGCGCATCATCGACGCTATTATCGCCAAGGCCCAGCGCGAATGCCCCGACTCGCTCGCCCTGATCGGCATCTGCGGCTCGTTCTACAGCGGCGACGTTCACCCACACTCCGATCTCGATCTCTGCGTACTGATCAACGATCAGCAAGGCTACAAGCTTTCGCACTGTTTCATACTGGGCGAGGTAGCCCACGACATCTACTGCACCACCTGGCAGCAGCTCGAACAGCAGGCCGAATACAAGGATCCCTACGTTACTAAGCTGCTCGATCTTGAGATCGTCTATAGCCACGATGATGCAACCTTGCAACGCTACCTTGCGCTGCGCGACAAGCTCAAAGCCAAGCTCGACAGCCCGCTAAACCAAGCCGATCTCTCTGCGATCCGCGCGCACCTCGATACGGCCATGCTGCGCTATGCCGATCTCTGCCTGAGCGACGAGCTAGGCGAAGCGCGCTACGCCGCCGCCGAGATGCTTTATTCGCTTGAGTTCGTGATCTATATGCTAAACAAGCGCTATATCTCGCGCAGCGTACGCCGCATTCCTCAAGAGCTCAGCAGCATGCAGCGCCTGCCCGACGATTTTATGGCGCAGCACCACGCCCTTGTGCAGGCTATCACGCTCGACGCGCTCAAGCAGTGCGCCTTCCAGCTGCTCAAAAGCGTCAAAGCCTTCTATCAACAGATCGAAGAGGGCCTGCACAGCAGACCCCAGATCACAACCGACAATCTGCGCGGCAGCTACGAAGAGATCTTCTCGAATTGGAAGAATAAGCTGCGCCTTGCAAGCGAGACAAACGACCCATACCTCGCGCTGATGACCATGGCTAGCTGCCAAAACTTCTACAACTATATGCACAACAGCTATGCCATCCCCGCAATCGACCTGATGACAGGCTTCGATAGCCAAGATCTGGCCGCCAGCGAGCGCGCCTTCAACGCAGCGATGCAAGAGTATCGCAAACTCTACGATGCGAGCGGGCTAAAGGTCATATACTACGACTCGTTGGAAGAATTCGAGCGCGGCTATCTCGCTAGGTAGCCAAAACACTATTCACAGCACGGAGGCATCGGCACATTCGTACCCTGAGCCTGTCGAAGGGTACGAAAACACTATTCACCACACGAGGCACAGAGTCACAGAGTCTTTTTAAGGCTTGATCGCGCGATTTCTGTATGATTGAGAGGTATCTATAGGGCGGAAAGGTCCTTATCCTCAAAAAGACTTCTAGCGCGTCCGCCTTCGGCTATAAAATACCCGCTCCAAAACCAGAGGTCCCTTCTCTCTTCGCCTTCGCTGCGACCTGCCTAGTGCAAGCACCAAGCAGATCAAAGCCTGCATTGCGATGGCAAACATCGCTAAGAGCTTTGGAAGATACATCGTCAACATCCCAAGCCGCTTAGCAGGCAGACCAAAGCAAGAAGCCCACATATACAAAAAGCGTACCCTGAGCCTGTCGAAGGGTACGCTCAGCCTCACGATGCCAATACACAGGCCAAGAGCGTGCTCGGCAGCGCCCACTCTCCTTATCCTACCCAGAAGAGACTAGCGCTAAAAGCTGAAGCGCATCACCACACGCTCTACGCGAGATGGATCAAGCGTCGTGCAAGAACCCCTGTTCGTATTGCACAGCTCCCCAAGCGCCGTGCAAGAACCCCTGTTCGTATTGCACAACTCCCCAAGCACCGTGCACACTTCCCCAAGCACCGTGCAAGAACCCCTGTTCATATTGCACAGCTCCCCAAGCACCG
>CALGUG010000038.1 GCA_937902315.1 uncultured Chloroflexales bacterium | reverse complement strand
GTGCATTCACCCCCTCGCCCGCAGTGCGGGAGAGGGGGCCGGGGGGTGAGGGCAGGCTAACCCATTTGGTAGCCGTAGGCGGACGCGCCACAAGCCTTCTTTTGGGGAAGAGACCGGACCGCCCTAGTAAAAGCAAAACCCCTCTCACAGATGAGTGAGAAGGGTCTTTTTATTACTACTAGTGAGATCTATATACGACTATGCTGCTTGAGTCGACGGCTTTAGCGCTGGAAGCATAGTTAAAATGGCGCTTGTAGCAGCGATTTCAGCATCGGTAGTACGCTTCAACACGGGGTCGTTCGACGATGCAGCACCACTCAATACGAGCAGAGCGCGCAGTGTCGATGGAGCATGAAGCATCGTTTCTTCATCAGCAGCGTAGAACGAATCGTGTCCCTGAAGTGATGCTTCTGCGCCGTGTTGTACTGAGGGCAAGCATCGTCCTGCATGATAGACAACCATAAAAGCTCCTCGTTAGACCCTCGATTAATTCATGATATCAGTGTATGTGCTTTCTGAGATCGAGTCAAGTGCCAGCACTACATGATCGCTTGCACTAATAGCACAATATGTACCACACGATTCATACCCTTCTATTACGTGGGTGCGATCGGAGTGAGGGGATTGAAGCGTTTCTCTTACTATAAGAACGTTTTTGCAGGACAAATTGTTGCAACAGCAGCATGTAAGCATTTCATGGTATTATCAAGAGAAAGAATTCACAAAGTGAGCATTGCAAGTTACATGAAGGAGAGGAAAACAAAATCATGCCTATTTTGGTCGATGGCCACAATCTGATCGGACAGATCCCGGGCCTGCGCTTAGATGATCCCGAAGACGAATACAAACTGGTACTGCTATTACGGCGCTATGCAACGCGCAAAAAGGGGCGACGGATTGTGGTGGTATTCGACCACGGCATTTATGGGCATCCATCCAACCTCAACGGCTATGGTGTAGAGTGTGTTTTCGCGAAATCGCCCAAAGACGCCGATGCCGAATTGATGCGGCGCATGAATAAGATCCGCCATGTCAAAGAGTGGGTGCTGGTGAGTTCTGACCGAGCTGTGACGGGCGTAGCGCGCGGCAATGGTATCAAAGTCCGTTCCTCGCACGAATTTGGACGCAAATTGTTGATCCGCTCTACCGCTATGCCCAAAATCGAAGAAAAAGATATCGATCGCAAGCTGTCACATCGCGAGATCGAAGAGTGGCTACGCTTCTTTGGGATCGACCCCGAAAACGTTGAAGATCAGATGGACGATGATGACGACGATGAACAGATGAATCTGATGTGGATGTTTTAGCGAGAGAGCACGCTGCTAGGCAGCGCACCCTCTCGCTTGTGCTCGTTTAGGCTTGGCGAGCGCGATAGCGTCGAATCAGAGCATTGGTTGAACTATCGTGCTGGAGGTTTGGCTCGCTCTCGCTCTGTAGCTCAGGAGCGATCTTATTGGCAAGCACTTTACCCAGCTCCACACCCCATTGATCGAATGAATCGATATTCCAGATCACGCCTTGGACGAATACGCTATGCTCGTAGAGTGCGATCAGCTTGCCGAGCGCGGCAGGCGTAAGCTTATCGAGCAGCAGGGTATTGGTCGGGCGGTTGCCTTCGAAGGTGCGGTGCGGCACCAGCTCTTCGCGGGTTCCCTCAGCGCGCACTTCATCGGCGCTCTTGCCAAAGGCCAAGGCTTCGGTTTGGGCGAACACATTCGCCATCAACAGGTGGTGGTGCTGACCGAGCGGATTGAGGCTCTGGCAGAAGGCGATAAAGTCGGCGGGAATCAGCTTCGTGCCCTGGTGGATCAACTGGTAGAAGGAGTGCTGGCCGTTGGTGCCCGGCTCGCCCCAGTAGATCGCGCCGGTCTGATAGTCGACACGTGCGCCGTCGATCGTAACCGATTTGCCGTTGCTCTCCATGGTGAGCTGCTGCAGATAGGCTGGGAAGCGCTTGAGATACTGGTCGTAGGGCAGCACAGCCACAGTTTCGGCCCCAAAGAAGTTGGTGTACCAGATATTGAGCAGGCCCATCAACACGGGCAGGTTTTGAGCGAAAGGCGCGTTGCGGAAGTGCTCGTCCATGGCATGGAAGCCAGCCAGCATCTCGCGGAAGCCATCTGGCCCGATCGCGATCATAGTCGAGAGGCCGATGGCCGAGTCCATAGAGTAGCGTCCACCGACCCAATCCCAGAAACCAAACATATTGGCGGTATCGATGCCGAACTTGGCGACCTCTTTGGCATTGGTCGAGATCGCGACGAAGTGTTTAGCGATCGCCTCCTCGTCCTTTAAGCTAGCGAGCAGCCAAGCGCGTGCGCTATGGGCGTTGGTCATCGTCTCCAAGGTGGTGAAGGTCTTGGAGGCCACCAAAAAGAGCGTCTCGCTGGGATCGAGGTCGTGCGTAGCTTCAACAAAGTCGGTGCCATCGATATTGGAGACAAAGCGGAAGACTAGGTCGCGGCGGCTGTAGTGCTTGAGGGCCTCGTAGGCCATCACCGGGCCGAGATCGGAGCCGCCGATACCGATATTGACGATGTTCTTGATCGGCTTGCCAGTGTAACCCTTCCAAGCTCCCGAGCGAACCTGATCGGCGAAAGTGGCCATCTTGTCGAGCACAGCGTGCACTTCGGGAACAACGTTCACACCATCGACCATAATCGTGGCATCGCGCGGGGCGCGCAGAGCGACGTGCAATACAGCGCGATTCTCGGTTGTGTTGATTTTCTCGCCACTGAACATCGCGTCAATACGCTCGCGCAAACCACGCTCTTGGGCCAATTCGACCAAGAGCTGAATCGTCTCGTCGCTGATGCGGTTCTTGGAATAGTCGAAATAGATGCCCTCGACTTCGAGTGTCAGGCGCTCACCACGCTGCGGATCTTCAGCGAACAGGTCTCGAAGATGTTTGGTATTGATGTGGGCATAGTGCGTGCTCAGCTTGTTCCAAGCTGCGCTCCCAGTTAATGATTCTGCCATTCTCAAACCTTCCTTTGCCACAAACAAAAACAAGTTCTATCATACCCCGCACTTTCGTCCGCGGCAAGCCTCGCCGGTTCTAGCAAACCCAGTTGCCTTTTCCCCACTCCTTCTCGCGCGAGCGGGAGACAGGAGTTTGGCTTTACGTTCTCGAAACACTCGGCTAACTCTTCATAGCAAATCCGCTTGTTCGCTTCAGATATTAACTTGGCGGAGAGGCGTCTAGCCCCCATTCGGCTTCTAGCGCGTCCGCCTCCGGCTATCAACATCCTTTCCAAACATTCGGCTGCTCGTCTGCCTGCGCCCAAACGCCCCCTGCAAAGCCAAGCGTGCGGATTTGCTATCAGATCATTCCAAATACGGATCTGATTTGAAAGGCTGCAATCGTACCCCGCCCTTCGGCAAGCTCAAAAACCGCCTGTTGAAGGGTACGATCGACCGCGCTGGTTTCAGCTAAGTGGCTTACAGGCCTTATCTTCCAAAAAGGTCAGACTCGTAGCTGCAACCGATAGCGCTGCGGCGAACGTCCTGTTATGTAGACACGCAGGCCCTCTGGGGTCAGATCGCCGTTAAGGTGAGTGTAGCGCTCGCCATGTTGGATCTCGACCGGCGTTTGCAAAAGGCCCGGCCCGAAGTGAATCGCATCTGAGCCGACGCGATAGCTGGCAAAGCCTTCCAGCAAATGGAATGAACCGTCGGGCAACTCACGCAACCGCTCGCCCTCTAGGCGGCCGCCAGCTCGAAAACAGAGCTCGAGCGTAAAAGGCACCGCCGATTCGCTCAGATCAAACAGCAGGTCAAAGCCATCGGCGAGCGGCTCGATTTCGACAGCGATGCGCAAGTGCAATTCGTCGCGCTGGCGTCGCTCGAAGTCCATTTTGGCGTAGAAGCGCCCATCATAGCTAAAGGGATAGTCGCCCGAAGAGCGCAGATGGGGCGCGCTCAAAGGTTGATAGTAGGCGGCGCTCATGGTCTGCTGCAAGACATAGCGTCCATCGTGCGTTTCTAGGCCCGTGCTGCGAAAGTGACCGATCCCAAAGAAAGAGGGCATCAGACGAAGCGAATCGAGAATGGCGGCTCCAGAACGCAGCTTAAAGAAGGTAGGGTTGGTGGCTAGGCCCGAGGCGATCTGGTCGATCTGGTGGAAGTCGGTGCCGCCAAAGATGGTCGCGCTCAGATCATCACGCCGAATGCGCAGCAGCTTGCTCGCGGGGAAGTGCTGGGTAAAGCGACGGGGCGGATCGCTGCTGGGCGGCAACGGCTGGGCCAAAAAGGGGCGTTCGATCACTTCGGCCAAGGCGTCGCCCAGTTGGGCATCTTGAGCTTGGGCGCTGCGCTCTAACAGCTCGCGCACGATCTGGGCGTAGCGTCCGTCGTTGTCGAGCAGCGCCAAGGCCCGAAACTGCAAGAGGTAGCGCAGAGCATCGAAAAGCTTGGTCTGATCTTGGCGGCGCGACTGCACCGTCTCAACTTCGCCATTGGGCTCAAGCAGATACAAGGTTGCTTCGAGATTGCGACGCACCGGCTGCAGCAGGGCTGTGCGCCCCGCTACAAGCGCCAGCGTCAAGAACGCCGGGTTCGAGACCGCAGAAGCGTAGTTTGGGCTACGTTCACTATAGAGACCGTCCGAATCACAATCGATGCCTTCGCTGAGCCAAGCGTCGATGCGGTCGGCGTAGACTGGGTCGGGCCAAAGCTGGTCGATGCGTGCCAAGCAAGCGCAGATCTCCCAGCGGTGGTTGGGTGTATGAACTCCGCCGCACACGAGCGCGGGCGCCGCCTTACGAATGATGCTAGCCAGCGTCTCCCATACCGGGCGCATCGTCTCGGAGCTATCGAGTTGCAACAAGCGATAGCAGATACAGAGATCTTGAATGGTAAAGCTGCTATCGGGCGGCGAATGGAGATTGCCTTGATCGAAGGTGCCATCAGCATGCTGCAAATCGCTCAGCAAAGCGGCGCAACGCACGAGCGGCCCAAAACATGCCTGATCGTGAAAGAAAACGGAATGGGGCCAAACGTAGGCCGAGATCAGCCGCCGCATCAGGCGCCCAAGCTGGCGAGGCGAGTAATGATAAGGCTCGGCGGTTGCGATCTGATCGAGAGCGGGCAGTTGCGCATCATTAGCCGCCGACAAACGGTCTACAAATACCAGATCAAGATCCGACAGCCTTCCATAGCGATCCAGGGTGGCGAGCGTTTGATCGCGCCGTTGCATAGCTCGTGTCTCCTTTAAGCGGTCGATATTGACAACTAAGTGTAAAGTTTTTTAGCCGTTTTGAGCCTCACAGACCATGGCTTGCCAGACCAAGAGCGTATCTCAATGCGACCGGCATCCTATTGAGATTTTAATTTCCATACGGTATAATGCCAGTGTGTTGCGCTTGCACCTTTTGTGTCATCAAAAAAAGTCTACACCCTCTCGAGACACTTGATGCCCAGACAACACACCCGCATCTCTCAGGGAGAAATCAGTGATATGAATGATACACCATTGCGACGCAGACTCAATCTTGATTCAACCGATGCAGTCGCGCCGAAGCCTATACCCGCACCTCAAGCCCTCCCCTCATGGGATTACGATATTCCCGAAAATGCAGCCCCTACCCCAAGTGTTCGAAGAATTGTCCTTGATCTGCTTGAGACCGCAATTTTTATTTTACTAATCTTCTTTATTGTTCGTAGTGTTCAGCAAAACTTCAAGATCGAAGGCCAGAGTATGGAGCCGAACCTCCACAACGGCCAATATATTCTTGTCAACAAATTAATCTACTTCCACTTTGACTTAAATGCGCCCTTGCGGCTCTTGCCCGGCAACCACGACCTGCCCAAAAAAGATGTCTACCTCTTCCGCCAGCCGCAACGCGGCGATATTATTGTGTTTGAATACCCCAACGACATCAAGAAAGACTACATCAAACGCGTGATCGGCGTGGCGGGCGACGAAGTGGCCATTCGCGAAAATAAAGTCTATGTCAACGGCAAGCTGCTCGACGAGCCTTATCTGCAAGGCCAAGCGACTCGCTGCGAAAGCTACCATGCCTGCGGCAAAGGCCCAGTCAAAGTGCCCGAAGGAACCGTCTTTGTGATGGGCGACAACCGTGGCAACAGCAGCGACTCGCGCGAATGGGATTCGCTTCCGCTCGAGCGCGTGATCGGCAAAGCCGCCCTGATCTACTTTCCCTTCAGCGATGTAGGCTTAATTCACTCGCACACTTTCCCTGACAACTAACCAGATTCTTTGTGTATACTGTTTCTGTTGCGTCCTTCGATGCAACAGAAACTTTTTTTATTATTGAGCTTTTGAGAAGTATGTATGCATATTGCTATTAATGGACATCTGATCGCGCATAGCAACTCATTCCGACGAGCCGGAATCTCGAACTATAGCGAAGAGATCATTCGCGCTCTGGGTACGATCGATCGGCGCAACCGCTATAGCGTTTACACAACTCGCGGCCTCGATCTGCACCAGCTCAATCTGCCCTCGAACTTCAAGGTCAAACCGAACCTTTTTCATACCATCAATCCGCGTGTGCGCATTCCCTGGGAGCATCTGGTCGCCCCACTACTGTTACGCGCCACCAAAGCCGATATTTATCACGGTATGCATGTCGCCATGCCGCTCTTTTGCCCTGTTCCGGCCGTGGTGACCGTTCACGATCTCGCTCCCATGAGCTTCCCCCAGACCTTCCGAGGCTATAACCGCACCTACCTGAACTGGTCGGCGCGAGTGACCGGGCGCAACGCCAAGCATATTCTAGCCGTTTCAGAATTCACCAAGCGCGAGCTGATGCGCCTGCTCGATGTACCAGCCGAGCGCATCACGGTCACACCCAACGCCTGCGACGAGCGCTTTAAGCCCGCCAGTCCCGCCGAGATCGCCCAGTTCCGTAGCCGTGTCGGTCTGCCCGAGCGTTTTATTTTGTTTGTGGGCACGCTCGAACCGCGCAAAAACCTGCCCAATTTGCTGGAAGCCTTCGCCAAAATCGCCACTCGCACCGATGCGCCCTTGATCATCGGCGGCGGCAAGGGCTGGATGTACGACCGCATCTTCAGCCGCCTCGAAGAGCTGAATCTCAAAGATCGCGTTCACTTCCCGGGCTTTTTGGCCAGCGAAGATCTGCCGCTCTGGTACGCGGCCGCGAGCGTGTTCGTCTTCCCATCGCGCTGGGAAGGCTTCGGCATTCCGCCGCTTGAAGCCATGGCTTGCGGCACTCCGGTTGTTAGCTCCAACCGCTCGTCGCTGCCCGAAGTGGTCGGCGACGCTGGCTTGATGGTCGACCCCGAAGATATCGACGGCATGGGCGAGGCCATTCTGCGCATTCTCAACGACAAAGATCTCGCCCAAGAGCTGCGCGAACGCGGTTTGCAGCAAGCCAAACGCTTTTCGTGGAAGACCAGCGCCGAGCGCACGCTCAAGGTCTACGAAGAGGTCTATCAACGTTACGTGCGCTCATAACACTTGCTCTTGCTGCATTTCGGCGCTTTGGCGGTGAGGTCTCTTCCTTCCATGCAGTCCTCAGCGCGTCCGCCTTCGGCTACCAAATGGGCTAGCCTGCCCTCACCCCCCGGCCCCCTCTCCCGCATGCGGGAGCTGTACATTAGCCACAAATCGACATACGGTCAGCGTTATCTGCCCT
>CALGUG010000037.1 GCA_937902315.1 uncultured Chloroflexales bacterium | reverse complement strand
GATTTCAGAGCAGGAGTTGGGAGCGCGCCACCCATTGACCGCCGGCAGCCTCAATACTTTGGCCATTTTGTACTACTCCCAAGGACGGTATGGGGAGGCAGAACCACTCTATATACGGGCCTTGGAGATTTCAGAGCAGGAGTTGGGAGCGCGCCACCCATTGACCGCCGGCAGCCTCAATAATCTGGCACTTCTCTATAGATCCCAAGGACGGTATGGGGAGGCAGAACCACTCTATCTACGGGCCTTGGAGATCAGAGAGCAGGAGTTGGGAGCGCGCCACCCTGATACCGCCCTAAGCCTCAATGATCTGGCACTTCTCTACTACTTCCAAGGACGGTATGGGGAGGCAGAACCGCTCTATCTGCGGGCCTTGGAGATCAGAGAGCAAGAGTTGGGAGCGCGTCACCCATTGACCGCCCTAAGCCTCAATGATCTGGCCAATCTCTACTACTCCCAAGGACGGTATGGGGAGGCAGAACCGCTCTATCTGCGAGCCTTGGAGATCAGAGAGCAGGAGTTGGGAGCACACCACCCTGATACCGCCAGCAGCCTCAATGATCTGGCACTTCTCTACTCTTCCCAAGGACGCTATGGAGAGGCAGAACCGCTCTATCTACGGGCCTTGGAGATCAGAGAGCAGATATTAGGACCAGAGCATCCAACCACTGTGATTGTTCGCGACAATTTAAGCCAATTGCAGCAGCTCTCTCAACAACAATCCAAACCTAGCTCATAGCCGATTGCTCAAAAACTGGTATAATGGTCGCGGTTTAAATATTAGGAACTATTCAAACAGTTTTTGGAGGCTATCGGGTGCAGGATTTCGATTTTGAGCGCCTCGATTACTATGCGTTGCTTGGCGTGGAACGCAACGCCAGCTCTGAAGAAATCAAACGCGCGTACCGCCAACAGATTATCCGCTACCATCCAGACCGCTTTATGTCGGCTTCGCCGGAAGAGCAGGAGTACGCTCGCCAGCGCACGCTGCGTATTAACGAGGCCTATGCGACCTTAAGCGACTTTGCGGCACGTTCGGCCTATAACCGCAAAAGCCTTGGCTCGCAAGGAACGGCGGCCACACCGCCGCCCAAGCCGCAGACTCCGCCGCCTCCGCGCGACCACCAAGCCGAGCTTTATAATCAGGCCCGTGCTCATATCGAAGCGGGGCGAAATGTGCAAGCGCTCGCACTCTTGCGCCAGCTTCAGCAACTCAACCCCTTCTATCGCGACAGCGCAGCCTTGATCGCCATGCTCGAGGCCCAGGTTCAGCCCAGCGCAGCCGCTGCGCCAGCTTCGTCTGCCGCTGAGCCAAAGAACAACCAGCGTATGCGCCGAATGATCATCGGTGGGGCTTTGGGAAGCGCCGCCGTAGCAGCGATCGTCGGCGTAGCCGTTGGTCTGCGCGGCCAAGCGAGCCGACTGACTGGAGGGCAGGGGGGAAACGAACCCACCGTCGTTGAGAGCACGTCGATCTCTGCGGCGGCTGTTGATCAAACGAACGACGAACCGCAGCAGCCCGCTGCTACTGCCACGCCCGAGGCGATTAGTGCAGCGACCGCTACGCGCGCAGCGACTGCAACCCGCCAAGCGACCAATACCCAAGCTCCCACCAGCTCGCCCACTGCCTCGCCGACTTCCTCGCCAACAGCGCCCAGCACACGCACCTCAACTCCAGTTGTCGAAAGCGGCCAAGTGCTGATCGCCGACGACTTTGCGCGCCAAGGCTGGACCAACCAAGAGGGTCAAGGCTGGAGCGTAGGCTATGTTAGCTCAGGTACCTACCAAGTCACAGCCTCGCCCGGAATCGGCAATATCTGGAGCTATCGCACCCTAACGGGCGGCAGCGACTATAGCATCGGCGTAACGATCGAAGCCGATACGGGCAGCGCAGGGCTGTTGGTACGCTTCCTCGACCGCTCGAACTATGTGGTCTGTCTGATTCAGCCGCGCTCCGGCACCTATCGGGTCGAGCAGCGCACCGGCGGCCGCATTCTGGTGATCGATCAAGGCAGCAGCGAGCATATCGACACATCGGCGGGCGCAAAGAACCGCATGGTGGTGCGAGTGCAGGCCAATCAGCTCACCCTGATCATTAACGGTATGATCACCACCGAGGCGGCTATTCCGGGCATGCCCCAAACCCAACAGTATGGTGTGGTGGCCGCCGCTGGCGATACAACGGTGACAGCGCGCTTCTCGGAACTAGAGCTACGCAGCCTGCCCTAAAACTAAGGTTGGCCGAGCCTGTCGAAGCCAACAAGAGAGACCTAATAGGAGGGTTTTTCCTAACCTATTGGGTCTCTTTTTTATTCACCACAGAGGCACTGAGTCACTGAGTTTTTTAGAGATTGTGCTTGTGATTCTTGTGTGCTTAATCTAGCATTTCAGCAATGGTAGCTCTTTGGAAAGTCAGATCCAAGCAGTACCCTGTGCCTAAGGAGCTTTCGTACTCTGAGCCTGTCGAAGGGTACGATATTCAGCAATAGGCGGGTTTTTCCTAACCTATTGGGTCTCTTTTTTATTCACCACAGAGGCACTGAGTCACTGAGTTTTTTAGAGATTGTGCTTGTGATTCTTGTGTGCTTGATCTAGCATTCCAGCAATGGTAGCTCTTTGGAAAGTCAGATCCAAGCAGTAGCCTGTGCCTAAGGAGCTTTCATACTCTGAGCCTGTCGAAGGGTACGATATTCAGCAATAGGCGGCTACAGCTCTAACTCAAGAAGGTCTTAACCGCGTCCGCCTACGGCTATAAACGCGCTTACCCACAACCCAAGGGCTATCGAAAAGCGTCTCGCTGCAATCGCTGTAACCACTGGAATCGCTGCAACCTAGCAGGTGCGAGCGCCTGCTAGGTTTAAACATCGCGGGAGTATCCTTGAGAGCACGGAACGGGGAGCATTCACCCCCTCGCCCGCAGTGCGGGAGAGGGGGCCGGGGGGGTGAGGGCTGCTAGCCCATCTGATAGCCGTAGGCGGACGCGCTAGGGACCTTTTTTGGGGTGAGGATGTTTCCGCCGATGAATTAAGCGGAATCAAAAGGCCTGATGAGAAAAGATCACTCATCAGGCCTTTATTTCTTAAACAGTTTCGTTCTCGACCTCTTGGTCGGGCTTCACTTCGCGTAGCTGAGTGATGTCTTCCATACGCTCGGTGAACATGATGCCGTCGAGATGGTCGATCTCGTGCTGAACGATGCGACCCAGCCAGCCGTCGGCCTTGCGCAGGCGCATACGCTTGCCGTTCGGGTCGGTGTATTCGACCGTGACCCACTCGGGGCGGATCACATCGCCATACCAGCCGGGCAAGCTCAAACAGCCCTCGTTCCAACTGATCAGCTCTTTGCTACTCTTGACGATCACAGGGTTGATCAAGACATAGCTTTCAGATTCTTCGACCACCACCTCGTTGCCGTTTTCATCGGTCTCGGTGATCTCGGGGGTCTCGATCACAACGATACGTTGAGAGAGGCCGATCTGAGGGGCTGCCAAGCCCACACCGTTGGCTGCGCGCATGGTCTCAAACATATCTTGAATCAGCTGATCGAGACCTTTGACGGGCAGCTTCATCTCGCGGGCTTTGGCTTTGAGGATTTTGCGATCCTCGGGGTCGTTAATATGTAAAATACGTCGAATTGCCATGATTTACTCTTTTTGTTTATCCAGTTCCAAACTAATATCCATTATAACATAGCCAAACCGCCAAGACTCTGTAGTAGAATACAAGCTGTAAGCGATTGTATTCGAATCATTATGTCAAGGTAAAACCATGCATGGTGAATATAAAATCCCTGGCGGCAAGCTGGTGGTGGTCGATCTCGATGTGATCGATCAGCGCTTGGCGAATGTGCAGGTCAGCGGCGATTTCTTTCTTGAGCCAGATGAGGCGCTGTTCGCCCTGAGCCAGAGCCTCGAAGGTTTGCCCGCCGATAGCTCGGAGCAGACGATCACTGAGCGAGCCGCTGAGGCCCTAGCAAACGCTGAGACGCTCGGTATTACAGCGGAAGGCGTGGCTGTCGCAGTACGCCGTGCGATCACAGGAGGTGCGGCGTGAACGAAGAGATTTTGGCCAAGTGGCGATCCTATGATTGGCAGCTTCTGCGCGACCGCGATACCCCGCGCTCTCCGCTGATGCATATGGCCTTGGACGAACTGCTAATGAACGAGGTCAGCCAAGGCAAGCGCAAGCCCACCCTGCGCATCTGGGAGTGGGGCGCGAACGCAGTAGTGCTCGGTCGCTTCCAGTCGGTACGCAACGAGGTCGACCCCGAGGGGGCCAAGCGCCACAATGTCCAGGTGGTGCGCCGCATCTCGGGCGGCGGCGCGATGTTCATCGAGCCGGGCAATACGATCACCTATTCGCTCTATGCCCCGATCGAGCTAGTGGCTGGCATGAGCGCGATCGAGTCCTATGCCTTTCTCGACCAGTGGGTGCTGATCGCTTTGGAGCGCTTGGGCGTGAAGGCCTGGTACCAGCCGATCAACGATATCACCTCGGAGGGCGGCAAGATCGGCGGGGCGGCCCAAAAGCGCCAAGCTCAGTCGGTTTTGCACCATGTGACGATGTCGTATGACATTAATAGTGCTAAAATGTTGGAAGTTCTTCGGATCGGACGCGAAAAGTTAAGCGATAAAGGCACTACCAGTGCGGCTAAACGGGTCGACCCCGTGCGCAGGCAGACCGGCCTGCCGCGCGTTGAGGTGATCGACCATATGGTCGCGACCTTCCGCGAGCTGTTCGGCCTGCAAGACTCGCAGCTGAGCGAGGAGGAGCTGGCCGCCGCCGAAGAGCTGATCGCTACCAAGTTCGGCACAGACGAATGGTTGTACGCGCTTCCTTAGTTTCGTTCTGGGTATGAAGTGACAAAGAGGTACCACATGACCCAACGCCTGCCCCGTTCCACCCCTGAAGCTCAGGGCATTGCATCAGCGGGAATCAGCGCCTTTATCGAGGCGGTTGAAGCACAGAAACTCGGTTTGCACAGCGTGATGCTGGTGCGTCACGGAGAGGTTGTCGCCGAAGGATGGTGGCAGCCCTACGGCCCCGAGGATATCCACTTGCTCTTTTCGCTTAGCAAAAGCTTCGCATCGAGCGCGGTCGGCCTCGCAGTCAGCGAAGGGCGGATCTCGCTCAGCGATAAGGTTATCTCCTTCTTCCCCGATCAGTTGCCAGCCGAGGTCAGCGATAATCTGCGCGCGATGACCATACGTGATCTGCTGATTATGGGCACGGGTCACGCCGAGGATACCACTGGCTATTTGTGGGAGGGCAAAGATGGCGATTGGGTCAGCGGCTTCTTGGCCCGCCCGGTCGAGTACGCGCCCGGCGGTCACTTTGTCTACAACAGCGGCGCGACCTATATGTGTTCGGCGATCGTCCAGAAGGTAACGGGCCAGACCTTGCTGGAGTATCTTAAGCCGCGTCTGCTTGAGCCGCTCGGCATCAGCAAGGCGACTTGGGATAGCTCGCCGCAGGGCATCAACGCTGGCGGCTGGGGCCTGAGCATTACCACCGAGGATATCGCCTGCTTCGGGCAGCTCTATCTGCAAAAGGGCGTATGGCGCGGCCAACGCCTGATCAGCGAGGAATGGGTTGAGCTGGCGACCTCGAAGCAGATCGAGAACGCTGGCAATGATCTGACGACCAACCCCGACTGGCAGCAGGGCTATGGCTTCCAGTTCTGGCGCTGCCGCCATAACGCCTACCGCGGCGACGGTGCCTTCGGTCAGTTCTGTGTGGTGATGCCCGATCAAGATGCAGTGCTGGCGATCACCTCGGGTACATCAGATATGCAGGCCGTGCTCAATTTGGCTTGGGAGCATCTGCTGCCGGCGATGCATAACGATGCGCTCGCAGCCGATCCAGAGGCCAACGCCGCCCTCAGCGCCAAGCTTAGATCGCTCAGTTTGCCGACCCAAGCGGGTCAAGCCAGCAGCGCTTTGGCCGCTCAGATCGCGGGCAAAACGCTGACGGTCGCCGCCAACAATGAAGACGTCGAGAGCGCTCAGCTTGACTTTGGCGAAAACGGCGCGACTCTGCGCCTGCGCTACCAAGGCGACGAGCAGGCCCACACCATCGAGATCGGCTATGGCCAGTGGCGTTTTGGCAGCACCACCATTCCCAACCTGAAGGGCAATCGGCCCTCGGTTGCGCCCCGCCAAGCCATCGAGCGCAAGGTGGCCAGCAGCGGTGCATGGCTGGGCGAGCAGAGCTATGTCGCCCAGATTGCCTTCTATGAAACGCCCTTTATCTACACCATTAGTCTAGACTTTAGCGATGACCAGCAGGTAGCGATCAGCATTACCCCCAATGTAGGTTTCTAAAGGCTAATTGGCCTATGCAGCATACAAGGCACTGAGATACACCATCTCAGTGCCTTGTGTATTTGCCGATAGATTTAAGAGCTACGCCAAAGCTGATTCAACCCAATCAAAACCTTCAGCGAATTGCCTGCCCAATTCTGGGAAGCTAAACAATAGCTTATCGACAAGTGAGACCTTGTTGCATAGTTCTTTATATGTTTGTATTTGAAGCCAAAGAGTTTCAATATAGCTAATAACCTCTAAGTAGTTATTAGCTTTGATTATGGCCTCAATAATCGCTCGCTCTGCCCTGCTTCGCGTATCTGGAACGCTAATCTGGGAGGCAAGCGCTTGGGCCTGCGCAATCTGCCCTGCCGCAAGCAGAGCCT
>CALGUG010000036.1 GCA_937902315.1 uncultured Chloroflexales bacterium | reverse complement strand
CTTTTCGTTTTTCTGAGCGAAGAGCATGCAGGTCTTTAAACGGATTTGGTATCAGGGGGCGCTTGGGCGCAGGCAGACGAGCAGCCGAATGTAGTGAGCAAACTGTTGGTAGCCGAAGGCGGACGCGCTAGAAGCCGCATGGAAGGTTAGAACCTCTCCGCCAACCTAATAAACCACTTAAAGTGCACAAGCGAATTTGATATGAAAAGAGCATTCAGCTCGGCCGAAAGGCCGTCTCTGGTAGCTATAGCGAAGGCTAGCTGCCAGACCCTAAGGTGATGACAAGCCGAATCGTGCGAAATAGGATATACTGAGGGAGAGATCGCAAGCGAACGGCTAACTCTAGGCGTTTTGCTTATGAGTGGAGGTAGATATGCTTACTGAAGAGATGGTGCGTGAAGCACTGAAGAATGTTTACGACCCGGAAATCGGGCTGGATATTGTTAATCTAGGTTTGGTCTACCGCATTGATGTTGAGGATGGCGGCAAGCGCGTCGATATCGATATGACTTTGACCACCCCCGCTTGCCCGGCTGGCCCGCAGATCATCGAAAACGCTCGCCGCGAGGTTAGCAACCTGGCCGATGTCTATAAGGATCTGGAAGAGGTCAACATCAATCTGGTATGGACCCCCTTCTGGAACCCCCAAATGATGAGCGAAGACGCCCGCGAAGAGCTTGGCTTCTTCTAAGCTCTCGCGCTGGTGCAAAACGAAGGCTTGTGGCGCTCTTGCCACAAGCCTTTTTTATCGTTCAAGATCTGAAATCGGGACGGGCAAGCATTCTGCTGTTAGGTTAATGGGTGGGACGCTTTCGCTGTGAAATGGGCCGTAGGGGCCGATTATATATTGGCCTAACTTTGGCGTACTGAAGCCAAATTCTTTTGGGAAAGCGTTTTTGAGCAGCTTGTTTTTACGCTGCGCGTGGTCCAGAAGGGCCAGCCCTTCTGGACTTCCCGCGGGTGCGTTGCACGCCCCTCGACCCCTGCAATATCTCCTCCTAAAACCGCTACACCGAAACCTCAGTCGGGCTGATAAGGTCCTAGACCCGATCCTGAACAAGTGGTCTTCTATTGCCTTGGAGAAGTATTACAGTTTCTAAAGGGCGTGTAGTTCACATTCGTTCGTACATCTCTACCCTTCGACAAGCTCACCAACCAAGCTTGCCGAAGGGCAGGCTACGGTTTCCCTCAAGCATCACCAGATCTTCTCTCAACGTCTCTGTGTCTCGCGTGCCTCGTGTGGTGAAGAATGCGGTAACAGGCTTAAAGCGTGCGAGTCTGGCCGCCGTCCATATCGATAATGCTGCCTTGGCAGTAGGCGCTGAGCGGCGAAGCCAAGAAGGCCACCAGGTTGGCGATCTCTTCGGGCTGGCCGAAACGAGCGATCCGCTGCTGGCGGGCCATGGCTTCGAGCGCCTCGGCATCGCTTAGCCCCTGCTCTTCGGCCAGCTTGCGCACGCGCACGGTCAGGCGATCGGTCGCGATCGAACCTGGGTTGATGGCGTTGACCCGCACGCCATCGTTGACGCCTCGGTCGGCCAAGACTTTGGTCAGGTTGAGCAGAGCCGCATTGACGCTGCCGCCGATGGCGAATTCGGCGCTACCAGTGCGTCCGCCGACTCCAACGATATTGATGATCGATCCATGTTGCAGTTGCAGATGGGGCCACGCTGCGCGGCTCATACGCATCGCGCCGAAGAACTTCAACGCGTAGCCATCGGCCCAATCTTCGTCGCTCAAAGTCAAGAAATCGCCTCGCTTGGTGGCTCCAGCGTTATTGACCAACAGATCGATTCGGCCAAAATAGGCTGCTGTCGCCTCGATCACAGCGGCAGGCGCTGCAGGATCGCGCAGATCAACAGGGTGAACCAATGTATCACCGGGCAACGAAGCTGCTAGTTCGTCGAGCAGATCGCCCGAACGAGCGACCAAGGCCAAACGCATACCCTCTTCCGCCAGCCGTTGCGCGATCGCGCGCCCGATCCCACGGCTCGCGCCCGTAACGATTCCAACCTTGTCTGTGAGTTGTAGATCCATACCTATCCTTTGCTATTGATTGCTTCCATCGCGGCAGAAGGCAGTTCGCTAGCCACTAACTGGGTCAGAAAGAGGCAGAGAAATGATTCAGATGCTCGAAGCTTATCGGCAGATCGTTAACAGAAACGATGCTTCCTATATCTCCTATTCTAATCGAAGAGCTTGCATGGTTCGAGCCAGTTTTAATTGCACAACCCAGACTATTTCTTATGTTGTTGCCCCAAATCTATTTCACAATTACAATCATTTGAAGGAGGTGTATATGCTGAGATTCGGCGTTGTCATGGCTATTTTTCAAGATGATCGGCTATTGCTTACAAAACGCAATGATTTCGAGATCTGGTGTTTGCCGGGCGGTATGATCGATGCGGGCGAGTCGTTGGTTGAGGCAGCAGTTCGCGAAACACGCGAAGAGACCGGTCTAGAAGTGGAAGCGACCCATCTGATCGGTCTCTATTCGCAAATAAGTGCTGAGGCAACAGGTCATACGCTACTGTTTGGCGGTCGGCTCATCAGTGGAAGTCTTAACCCTGATCCTAACGAGGTGATCGATATCGGCTATTTTGCTCGCCACGAAATGCCCGGGCCTGTGTTGTTTAGCCAACGCCAGCTGATCGAGGATGCGTGGGATGGCTTGCGTGGCTCGGCCTATCGCTATGAGGTCAAGATCCCACCCGGAAGCACGCTTTCTCGTCAGGAACTATACGCCCGACGCGATCGATCTGGCTTAAATCGCCAACAGTTCTATCTTCATTTTATAGAGGAACTCCAGATCGAACCAGGTCTTCGGCAACTGCGAACCGAAGCAGACCCAAGTTTAGAAAAGCCTGAACGGTCCTAAAGCTACTGCGAATAGTAGCAAATAAAGTTGTCGGACAATGACTGATTACAAAGCGTTTGCAGCATAATACAAACGTTTTACATTTGCTACGACAACAACAAGTACGACGACAAGTAAATAAAAAGTATAGGACTTTTAGTCTATTGTCGAAAAAGTGCGCAACCCCGTATAGTCTTGTATTGATGCTACATTTTCAAGCATGTAGCGGTCATTAACAAGCTATAGTACGGAGGTTGCCAATGGCTTTGTCGCGCCGCAAGCTGCTGCAAGGCAGTGCAGCTACAACCACAGCGCTAGCGCTCTCTTCAACCATTGATGCAGCCCTAGCCCCGCACGCTCAGGCTGCATCTTCTTCTGTTTCCGCTCCTGCTCAACATATTTCGCCTGCAGCAGCTCCCGATACTGCGACCATCGCCATGCATCGAATGGCCTACGGCCCACGCCCTGGCGATATCGAGCGTGTTCGTTCGATCGGCTTTGACGATCGATAGCTTTAAAGCGATCGAAGATCTCAACTACACGCCCGACTATCCCTACCCCAACAACTCGTTCGGCAACTCGCTCAAGCTGATCGCCCAGACCATCAAGCTCGATCTGGGGCTGCGCGTGGCTACGGTCGATCTCGGCAGTTGGGATACGCACGAGAACCAAGGTGTAGGCGAAAACGGCTACTATTCGAATATGGTCGATATCTTGTCGCGCGGTCTGCACGCCTTCTACAACGACCTGCCCAACCACGTCAATAAACTCACGGTGGTTGTGATGAGCGAGTTCGGGCGACGTTTGGGCGTCAACGCCAGCAACGGCACCGATCACGGCCACGGCAATGTGATGTTTGTGCTCGGCGGCAAAGCCAACGGCGGCAAGGTCTATGGCAAGTGGCCCGGCCTCGAAGACCTCGATCAAGACCAAGATCTGCGCATCACAACCGACTATCGCACCGTTCTCAGCGAGATTCTGATGCGTCGTATGGGCAATAACAAGCTGGGGGTGGTCTTCCCGGGCCTCAACGCCTACGAGCCTTTGGGCGTAACCGGCTCGCCGAGCGAAGACCGTGATCCCTACCAGATCTATCTACCCTATGTACAGCGCAGCTAACACGCTCCAAGCGTAAACAAGCTCTTCCTAGCGATCACAAAGCAAGAGACTATATCGCATCCGCTCGGCCATGTCCAAACTCTGGCGGCGTGGTCTCTACCTCAAAGAGGGCTACGACCGCGTCCGCCTACGGCTACCAACATCCTGCCCGCCACCCAGATGTGCTAGCCGTCTGCGCCCAAAGGGTATTCTAAAACCCAACACCCTTACCAAGCTCGGCATAATCTGCTTAAGGGCTCATCCTTTTACAACGAGGGAAAAACGAAAACCGGGGAAGGCGTCTGGTTCCACTCTGCCGATCCCTTATTTGATCAACAACAAAAGGCGCTTCCTGAAGCTGCTCAGCAAGCGCCTTTCTCTTCGACCAATATCAGCTTGCAAGCCTCGCCCATCTCAGCGAATACAAGCAAACCCTCTTAAAAACTTGTCCCTTTCACAGTATGTGAAAACGAACAAGCGGGAAAGAAGTTGTGTGATATTTCGTACGACAGCGTGAAATATCACACAACAATAATAGTCACGTTCCGCTCTTCCGAAGGCCAAAACACAAAGCGTTCAGCCGGATTTGGTATAAACCTAGCTACTTCGCTGTTTTAAGAATGCTTGCGATAAAGGTGTGCGAGACTTGATCGCAAATGCCTTCTTCAACCACTTTTTCTGCCAACTGTCGCAGGCTCCAACCACGCCCACCTGGCGCTGGCGTTTTAGCCAGAGCGATGATCTTGGCTCGTGCTTCGCTATCGATCCGTGTAGGTCGGCCTGATCGGGGCGCTTCGTCAAGACATTTCAAGCCTTGAGTCTTGTAGTTATTGCGCCATTCCGCTACAGCATTATAGTTGACCGAAAGCAACGCGGCCACTTCTGCAAGCGTCTTCCCCTGATCGAGCTCAAGCAATGCAGTAGCACGTTTGCGTTTACGTAAACTGAGATTACCAGACGCAAGTAAGCTATGCAAGGTTGCGCGATCGGATTCCGTCAAAACCACATGTTGTTTTTTCATAGCTCGTGATTTGAAAACTTACGCTAGGATTTATAGCCATCAAGGGTGCGAGCACCACTGCTAGCCACAAATCCTACGTCGATACTTAAGATAAGAGAGTTACACAGTTAAGCCTTAGCGTGTCGATTTGCCTGTCATTTTGCGTTGTCGCTTGTTTACTTGTTTGGCTTGCTAGACACGTTGGCGCCTCTTGATCCCTGTGCTAGAACACCTATCAAACTGACGATCCATGCTCGCTACGAGCCTTGGATTAGTGCCAATTTGGTGTCGGTGTTGGATACGTGAGAAGCATGCTTTTAGGCCTAGATCGGGGGGACTGCTACGTGCTTGCTGCACTAATGTTGTTCAGGGTCGAGGAATATTGTTGTGAAAGTGGAGAAGTACGCCACAAGCCCCCTAGCTTTAGAGTTCTACTTACTTCACGAACTCGAGATCGACCAATTGCCCAATTACGGCACCTATCAGAACCGTTCTGCTGGTCGTTTCTAGCGGTCATGCTCCAAATAGTGCTCCACAAACAATTCGCTTCACAATCGCCACATGAAGAGCTACTAGTTGCAATAATGGTTAGTTCTGCTCTTCGAAAGGGCGACTTGAAGAGCCTGATGGTGAAGAGGGTAGATGGACTCTTCATTTCAAAGGGTTGAGCAAGGAAACGAGTGGTAGAGAGTGGAGTGTTACGTTCTTTACCCTTACGTAGGGGCGCACGCTTGGAGTTGATGATTGTTCGATAGCGCTTACAAGACCAGTTCCGATAACTATGCCTACTTGCGTGATACTTGGGCTGTTGCGAGCAAGGATTATCCCGAATGGTTGGACTAGTATGTGCTTGTCTACTCGCTCCCCATTCCCGCCAATCTCGCGCGATGCTCGGTTGCAATTTTCTCAACAATCGCGCAAAGAGAGCAAGGACACTGCCGTATGTTATATGAGGACGTACTGTTTCAACCCTTTTCGAGCGAGCGGCTTGATATGGTTGCACTAGTAGAATGTTACTATAGTCGTCGTTCACCGTAGTATCCTCATATCTCAATACGATAATGTCATAATTACCCAACTACGTAACTCGTAAACTATATGCGCATATTTAATCATATTATAGATCATTTTTAGCAATTTCATCAAGTACAAACAATTGGCTTGTTATTTTGAGGAAAAATTTACTTTTTCAGCTTAAGTTTAATTATATACCATGTAGATTATATCTGATCAGTTAGCCTTAAAGTTCATGACAATTAAGCATGAAGACTAAAACATCCTATACCTTAAAATAAATTATCGTGTATTTTTCCTATTAAGCATGCTAATAGCCATGAAGATCATCCAATCGAAATATTTAATATTAGATTTTACCAACAAACATGATTTATCTAAGATAAACCATCAATCTCCATAGGCTTTCGCCTATACCTATCTCACATGAAGAGTTAGCATTTTTTGTGATGAATACGACGCAGAAGGTGCTTTCTCCTATTTTTTGTTGAGAGCATTCCGCTTTATAGCAAATCATCTCGTAGTTCTAAGGAAGGCATGCACACACCTTACGCGATGCATCAGCCAAACGCATCTTCACTAGCTCATTAGCAAATTTAATCCTGTTTTAACTTCTGAAACAGGCGATTCCAGAAGTTTGCTCTGAATAGGAAGTATTAGCTCACAAAGAGCCTATTCGACACACGATAAGAAGTTCAAGGATGAAGAGGAGTACAATCCTGTGTCTGAAGTTATAGCTGGATTGCTTTTAATGGAGCAGGTCGATCGAATATTGTAGTACCAAATAAGTTTATCATCAACTTGCGAGGAGGATAGTGATTTCCAACGTGTATGATGGTGGCTTATCAGCCAATGCAATAAATAGGGACTATTGCCGATAGTTGATCTAGAGTGGTTTTGTATGAAATAATCAGTTGGCGTTTTGCGTTTTTAGCAAACTTTCTTCAGAAGTAGCCCAATAGACAAGGTATACCAAATCCGGTTGATTAGGTTCTCTTTGGCCTTCGGCAGAGCGGAACACGGCTCTCCTTTTCCCAGCTTTTCGTTTTTCTGAGCGAAGAGAATGCACGTCTTTAAACGGATTTGGTATTACCAGCAAATCCGTTTAAAGATTTGCGCGCTTGCAAACGCAGCAAAACGAACAATAATCATACGCAATCCGTTAGCCTTGTTCTAGGGTGGGGGCGGCTTCGGCGCACAGCCAACTACAAGCCTGTGCGGCGGGCAGGATGGTAGTAGCCGTAGGCGGACGCGGTTAGGGCCGTGATTGGGGTAGCGACCTCGCCGCCCGAGGGTTGAGCTGATCAAGCGGATGTTGTATCACCTTGGAAGCTGCTGAAGGCCAAAAAACACCGAGCGGGCAAGCAAACGAAATAGAAGCGCAAAGAGAATATGTGGAATTACGCCTCGTTGCGTGACATTCCACATATCGAAAAAGGCTTTCTAAAGCGCTAAAAGCTGATTATTGACCAAGACAGCTCATCGCTTTCATGAAAGCGAACAGAGGCGATCAAACAAACAGCCTTGGTATCAATTAAGGTTAAGCGTTGTTGCCGCGCACCTGCCAAGCGTGATACATCACAATGCTGCCCGCGACGGCTGCGTTAAGCGAGGCGATCTGACCACGCATAGGCAGCTTGACTAAGAAGTCGCAACGCTCGCGGGTGAGGCGCGCTAGGCCCGGGCCTTCGGCTCCGATCACGAGGGCGAGAGGTATGTCGAGATCGGCGCGGTTATAGTCTTGGGCCGCTGGATCATCTTCGACACCGACTACCCATACACCGCTCTTTTGAAGGGTTGTGATGCTTTGGGCGATGTTGGTAACTTCGACGATGTTGAGGTGTTCGACGGCGCCGCTGCTGGCGTTGCTGACGGCAGCCGTAACGCTAGCCGCACGCCGCCCCGGCAAAATCACGCCATGCACACCGATAACCTCGGCGGTGCGCAGCAGGGTGCCCACATTTTGTGGGTCTTGAAGGTGATCAAGGATCAAGAGCAGGGGCGATTCTTGGCGCTTGTTGGCTAATTCCAAACAATCCTCGATATCGACATAGGGGTAGGGGCCCGCTTCGAGTGCGACACCTTGGTGATTAGCATCGCGCAGCTGCTTATCTAATACTTGGCGCTCAACACGGCTGATCGGCACGTTCTGCTTCTCAGCCAGCTTCAAAATATCGCCTAGGGTTCCTACCTCTTGCGCTCCCGCCGAAACGGTCAAGCGTATCAGCTTGCGTCGTTTAGCTCGCAGTGCCTCACGCACCGCATTTCGTCCATAAAGTATATCGGCCATTTTCTTTTCCGTTAACAGAAAATGACGGCGGATAAAAGCGTGCGCGCATCCGCCGTCAAAGCTTTTCGTGATCGTTCGTTCTGGAAAGAGGCGTTAATCGATACCGAATGCGCCTTTGATCTTCCCTAAAATGCCTTCATCGTTCGATCCAGGTGTTGTGCCGTTGAAGGTATGGGCAAGCTCTTGGAAGAGTTTGCGCTGATGATCGGTCAGCTTGGTTGGCACAGTGATTCGCGTTACAACCACTTGATCACCCCGTCCATTCTGGCGCAGATAGGGCACACCTTTGCCGCGCAAACGGAAGGTCTGCGCGTTTTGGGTGCCGGCCGGAATCTTGAGATGCTCGGGGCCTTCGACGGTTGGGATCACGACCTCATCGCCAAGTGCAGCTTGGGCGACATTGAGCTCTAGCTCCATAATGATGTCGTTGCCGTCGCGCACAAAGATCTCGTGCGGCTGAACGTTGAGCAGCACGTAGAGATTGCCCTTCGGGCCGCCCCGTGGACCTGTTTCACCTTCGCCCGTGATGCGGATCTGCGAATTGCTGTCGACGCCAGCCGGTACTTTGACAACCAGCTTGCGTGTTTGACGAACGCGTCCTTCACCTCGGCATTCGCGGCAGGGCATGGCGATCACAACACCTTCACCATGGCACTGGTCACAGGTTGTGACGGTTACCATATTGAAGAGAGGTGCGCGCTGACGTATTTCACCTGTGCCGTTACACTTCGGACAGCGCACCGGATCGGTGCCTGGTTCAGCTCCGCTGCCATGGCAGGTTGCACAGGTTTCCAAGCGGCGAAACTCGATCTCTTTTTCGGTGCCGAACACGGCCTCTTCAAAAGAGATCGTAAGAGTGTAACGCAAGTCAGCGCCACGCTGAGGGCCGCGCGACGTCCGTCCGCCCATGCCGCCACCGAAGAAGGCGTCGAAAATAGAGCTAAACGCATCGCCTCCGGCAAAGGGATCAAAACCCATACCGCCACTTGCGCCTGGTGCATTATGCCCAAAGCGGTCATACATAGCGCGCTTCTGTTCGTCGGACAAAACCTCGTAGGCTTCGTTAATCTCTTTGAACTTGGTTTCTGCGCCAGGCTCTTTATTCACATCTGGGTGGTATTGACGTGCAAGCCGTCGAAAGGCCTTTTTGATCTCGTCTTGGCTCGCAGTCCGCTGAACCCCTAAAACCTCATAATAATCTCGTTTCGTGCTGGACGCCATACGTTTCCTCGATGTACGATTGTTTTTTTATTCTACTTTGAAGTCACCGTCTACAACATTATCGTTCGACGGGTTCGCGGTGGCCTGTCCCGATTCATACATGGCCTGGCCGATCTTCTGTAGGGCCACCGATAGTTCTGCAGTGCGGTTGCGGATCGCTTCGACATCGCTGCCATCGATCACAGAGCGCAGAGCAGCAAGTTTGTCTTCGACATCGTTGCGAATAGCTGCATCGACTTGATCGCCCGCTTCGCGCAACGAACGCTCGGCAGTGTAGATCAAACTGTCAGCTTGGTTCTTAACGGTAATGAACTCGCGGCGAGCCTGATCCTCAGCGGCGTGGGCCTCGGCATCGCGCACCATCTGCTCGATCTCTTCCTGCGACAGACCAGAAGAAGCGGTGATCGTAATGCGCTGTTCTTTGTTGGTAGCCTTATCGGTCGCGGTCACATTCACAATACCGTTGGCATCGATGTCGAAGGTGACTTCGATCTGAGGTACACCGCGCGGCGCTGGTGGAATGCCACTCAATTCAAAACGACCAAGCGACTTGTTAAAGCGAGCTTCGGCGCGCTCTCCTTGAAGAACGTGAATCTCTACCGAACTTTGGTTATCACTTGCGGTCGAAAAGATCTGACTTTTGCGGGTTGGAATGGTAGTGTTACGCTCGATCAGCGGAGTCATCACGCCGCCCAAGGTCTCGATGCCCAAGGTCAGCGGAGTTACGTCTAAGAGTAGCACATCGGTGACCTCGCCGCCCAATACACCCGCCTGCACCGCCGCACCGATGGCTACAACTTCATCGGGGTTCACGCTGCGATTCGGCTCTTTATTGAAGAACTTCTTGACAGCCTCTTGTACGGCAGGCATGCGCGTTTGACCACCAACCAAAATCACCTCATCGATCTGGCTGGCCTTCAGACCAGCATCGCTCAGTGCTTGGCGTACCGGTACCATCGAACGCTCGATCAGATCGGCGGTCAACTGTTCTAGCTTAGCACGCGTCAAGGTTAAGTTGAGGTGTTTGGGACCACTGGAATCGGCGGTGATAAAGGGCAGATTCAATTCGGTCTGCATCACGGTCGAGAGTTCCATCTTGGCCTTCTCAGCAGCTTCTTTCAAACGCTGAAGGGCCATGCGATCCTGGCGAAGATCGACACCGTTCTCCTTCTTGAACTCGTCGGCCATCCAGTCGATGATGCGCTGGTCGAAGTCGTCGCCGCCCAAGTGGGTATCACCGTTGGTTGCCTTAACCTCTAACAGGCCCTCACTCAATTCCAAAATGGAAACGTCGAAGGTTCCACCGCCTAAGTCATAGACAACAATGAGTTCATCAACGCCCTTCTTATCGACACCGTAGGCCAGTGCGCTCGCGGTCGGCTCGTTGATAATACGCAAAACTTCCAAACCGGCGATCTTACCGGCATCTTTCGTAGCTTGACGCTGACTGTCGTTAAAGTATGCAGGAACAGTGATAACGGCCTGAGTGACCGGCTCGCCCAAATAGGCTTCTGCATCAGCTTTGAGCTTCTGCAAAATCATAGCGCTGATTTCTGGCGGCGCGTAGCTCTTCTCGCCCATCTGTACACGCACATCGCCATTAGGAGCCGCTTCGAGCTTGTAGGGCACCAGTTCGCGGTCGCGTTGCACGGTCGCATCGTTCAACTTGCGACCCATAAAGCGCTTCACAGAGAAGATGGTGTTCTCGGGATTGGTCACGGCCTGACGGCGCGCAACCTGTCCGATCATGCGCTCTTTGTTTTTATTGATAGCCACCACCGAGGGGGTTGTACGAGCACCTTCTGCATTAGGGATGACGACTGGCTCGCCACCTTCCATCACGGCGACGACCGAGTTGGTGGTGCCCAAGTCAATACCGATCACTTTTGGCATAATAACTCCTAAAAGCAGCCAGAATAACGCTGTAAAAACGCGTATTCAAAATAATAAAATCATCAATAAACAAGCACCAAGTGTGCGAAGGAAGTGCAACAGCTCTGGTGCTTGTTTGAATGTTACTTTAACCGCGTCCGACTTTTACAACGGTTGGGCGTAACACCCGATCGTGTAGTTTATAGCCCGTCTGTAGCTCTTCGATCACCTTGCCATCTTGGCCCGGTGCATCTTCGTAAAGCACCGCATCGTGGAAGTTAGGATCGAAATCGTTGCCAAGCGCTTCGATCTTGGTGACACCTTCGCTCTCTAGCACGGTACGCAGCTTCTGAACAATGAGTTGTGTACCCTGCCACCAAGAGCTGTTGGCGATCTCTTCGGGAATGTTGGCGATAGCGCGATCGAAGTCGTCGATAACCGGTAATAGTTTGACGATCAAACCAGCGCTAGCGTTGCGGATCAATTCGGCCCGCTCCGTTTCGACCCGGCGCTTGAAGTTCTTATAATCGGCAGCGGCGCGCAACCACTGATCTTTATATTCTGCAGCTTGGCTTTCGGCCAGAGCGATTTGCTGCTTCAGTTCCTCTTCGATGCTCGGTCCGAATTCCAAGACTTCACCTTTATTTTCATTATTCTCTTCGGGAGTAGGAGTGTTGTTCTGTTGTCCGTCACTCATCTTTCACCTCTATAGCTGAGCCCATATATGCCAGAATGAAACTCATTCTTTTATATATTGGTTTGGATAGTGCGTCGTGGTACTGGTTAAGACGAACGATCTACGCCGTACATCTCATCGAGCAGATCGCTCATCACAGTTGAGATATAGTCGACTGTTGAGATCGAGCGCGGATAGGCCATGCGGGTAGGCCCGATCACGCCAAGCACACCGACCGCATGGTCGTTGCTGCCATAACGTGCCAACACCACGCTATACTCGCGCATTTCGTCTTTCCCATGTTCGCCACCGATCACAACCTGTACGCCGTCGCGGGCCAAGACCTGCGGGATCAACGAGCCCAAGCCTTTGCCGCTTTGAAGAATTTCGATCATTTGGCGCACACGTTGCACTTGAGAGAACTCCGGCTGGTTGAGTATCTCCAACAGCCCATCGCTATGGATCTTCGCGTTGATCTGTTCTTCAAGCTGGTTCATGGCCCGAATAACCATCTCGAGCACCTTATGTTCGAGATCGTCGAATACGGGCACTACCGCTGCATAATCAGTTTGGAGCAAATCCTCGACAGCGCGCACACTCGCTTCGTAGTTATGCTCGTTGAGTTTGTTACTGCTGCGGCGCAATTCCTCTTGAGTGCGCGGCGTATCAAACGTTAAGGTCTGTTGTTTAATTGAACCATCGTGCAACACCAAAACCATCAAGATCGTTGTGTCGTGGATGGCAATTAATTCCAGATGTTTAAAACGTGCTTCATAGGCGCGCGGCATGGTCACGACCGACGCGTTTTGCGACGTTCGCGCCAAGACGGCACCTGCCAATTCGATCCATTGATCTAAGTCAGAACGAACTTGATAGAATTGGTGGCGGATCGTGCGTTTCTCCGCTGGCGAAAGCGGAACACGGTCCATCAGGCTTTCTACAAAAAGTCGATACCCCATATCGGTCGGAATACGTCCGTCCGAAGTATGGCGATGCGTTAGGTAACCTAACTCTTCTAAGACTGCCAATTCATTACGAACCGTTGCCGGACTATAGGTTAAACCATAACGCTCGACGAGTATTTTCGACGAGATCGGTTGGGCGGTCTCGATAAATTCCTGAATCACCAATTTCAGGATCATCTGACGCCGTTCTGTCAACTCCCCGGCCATGTCCTGACCTCCGCCTAAGAGCTGCTGAATCCGACCCGACCGCGTACTTGAGGAGGGCCTCATCCAGATAGTTAGCACTCTCCCTGCGAGAGTGCTAAGTGAGAAAGTTAAAGCATTGGCGTGCTCAAAGCACGCCATCTGTCTCCCATTTTACCATGATTTGAGCAACTTGTACACTATTTGTATGTTTAACAATCTATTAGAAATCGAACAAAAAACACATTTTTGATGATGAATAGCAAATCCGCTTGCTTGCTTCCCATAGCTACGGCGAGGTCTTTCCCTTCCATTTGTTCCTTGGCGCGTCCGCCTACGGCTACCAACATCCCGCCCAACAAATGAGGCTTGTAGCTATGTGTATCGAAAGGCCTCCCCAAAACCGAACATTCAAACAGATTTCATATAATTTGTTTGAAAGACCGCTTAGCTTTGAGCAGCAGCCCACCGCTCAGGCATTGGCCTAATCGACCTCGTCTCGATCGAGCAAGCTGATATGGCGCTCTGCCAATAGGGCTTTGAGCTGAGCCAGTTGATCGGCGCTGACCTCAAGCACAGTCCCCAACGGGCGATAGGGCTTGAGCAGAGCAGCCAACTCAGGATCGTGCAGCAAGCGCTCGGCCAACTGTTCATTTTCAAGCTTCAGCAAGAGCGGGCGCTCCAAAACAAGCTCGCCAGGCGATCCCGACCAAGTATAGAGCTGGCGTTCAAGCCTTTTGGGCAGCTCGTGGCAGCCCCAAAGCCGAAGCTGCCCAAGCAGTTCGTCAAGTTCTAGACCATCGGCGAAGGCTTGGCGCACCAAGGCCTCGTTGGGCAAGAAGCCAGCCTGATTTTCTAGACAGAAACGACGCAGCGCAGGACGCAGATAGACGCTCGGCGCTTGCGGTTTGAGCGTTATCAAGCCATTGCTATCGATCTCGATCCAATCGCCGCCCGTTTTAAGCACCTCGGGCGTATCGTAGACCAGCGCAAGCTGCCCCATATTCAGCAAAGCCTGTTCGAGTTCGGCCTGGACACTCTTATCTACCAGAGCGAGGTTAGGGCTGAGACGCCGCGCGATCAAAGTGGCACTGGTTGGCTCGGCCAATAGCCGGTCGAGCAGTTCGGGCTGAGCGACCTGAAAGAGCATTACCTCTTCGTAGAGGCGAATACGCTCCTGAGCCTGACCCCATTCCAACAAGGTGTAGGCCACATTTTGGGGCAAAGGCTCGCCGCTCGCCTCTTCCAACAGCTTGATGATCTGCTCGGCCGTGAGCTGGAAGGTTTGACGAGCACGATAGAGCGACTCGCGCGTTAGGCGGTATTCGGCCACCTGCTCGACCCGCACCCGCTCAGCGACCCGATCGAGCAGCGATAGACGCTCTTCGCTGATCGGTGGGTAGTGCAACACTTGGAAGGTCGCCTGCACAATCAGACGACCTTGGGCTTGCAAAGCTTGTGCGTTCAGTTCTGTACCGAGCAGCAGGTGGGCGCCAAGCTCGTTCAAACGCATGCAGAACACTGTATCGACCGCATCTGGGCCATCGTCTTGCGCCTCTTCAAAGCCCAAATCGACCAAGCCCATCCAAGCAAGCGGCTCAGCGATCACCGCTGCTATAAAACCTGCCTCAACGAGATCCCAGCCCGTCTCTTCATCCTCAATCTCATAGGCGTACCTCTCGCCGTTCTTCTCCCTCAGCTCATAAAAATTCCAGCCCAGACTATTGCCGGTATACAAATAGGGAAGCGAGCGACCCATTCGACCAAAAAAGAAGGTTTCGATTCGTTCGAACAGAAATTCGTAGTCGCGATTACGAATGAAATCTTCGAGCACTTCAAATGTTAACCAATCTTGCAAACGAATTGTCTGTAAACAATATAAGATTTTTTGGCGCGCCCCGCGCACCAACTCTGGCGCGAAACGTGGATTAATACGGTCTCCCTCAAGTACGAGGCACGGTATTTGCAGTAGTTCATTCCAGAACTGGTTTTGACGATACCCATCAAAGATCAGCCGGGCGCGCTCGGCCAAAGGTTTCGAGAAAAAATGCTCGCTCTGAGGCGTAACGACTAACCTGTTGCCTTCTTGTTGGATTAATTGATTAACTAACAAACATTCACGTAAGAAACGTAAGCGACCTGTTCGAGTTTCATCACGAATATCATCGAGCGCATCAGGTTTTGATAAGGTCTGGTTAATCTTCTTAAGCTGTGTTTTTTTTATCAAACCACGTGTTGTGACGCTCACTGTGTTGTCGCGGATGTAACTCCAGTAGAGATAGAGATCACGCTGGAAGCTCGCCGCATCGCCGTAACGGATATAAGGAGGTGGTGTTGTTGGAGTAAGGCTTGTGTCAAGCGAGACGGTTGGTAGGTGTTCACGTACTGGCTCAGGAATAATAGCCCGTTCTTTGAACTCATAACGGAGCAGGCTATCACGTTTTTTGTTGATAGTGAGAAGCAATCCGCGCGATGCAAGTACCGCTAACTGCTCTTCAAAAACTGTTGAATCAGATCGAGGTTTGATTTGCGAACTCGAACCCTCTGCATTCGATAAACTGATCTTTTCGCGAAACGCAAGCGCTCGTAGAGCCAATATGCTGATCGATCCCCCATGCAACTGAACAAACTCAAGCAGGCGACGTTCTCTGAGAGTAAGCCCTGCATAGGCCAATCGCACGGCATCAGGATCATTCATCGCTTCGATGATCGCTCTGGTCAGCTCGGCATGATCGTTCGACAATTCGCTTAGGCCGAGATGACGCGCCATGCTTAATAGGCTCGTTTTAGTGTACTTATCGAGAAGATCAGCTAATTCCATAGATCGCATCCTCGCCTAGAGGTTGGTGGTTGTACTTGTCTCTATTCCCAATCACATACCAGATCGGACTGTATAGGCTATGACTTCATTATCAACACACGAAAAGGGATCATCCGTAATGGAAGTTCGTCCACATATTCTCGTCATCGACGATGATCAAGCGATTCTTGACCTGCTTTCGACAGCCTTCAGCGAGGCGGGCTATGATGTGACAATCGCAAGTGACGGCTCAGAAGGTTTGGAATTCGCCCGCACGCTGGCTCCTGATCTGATTGTAGTTGATCTCTTATTACCCCGCCTTGACGGCTACTCACTCTGTCGTTCGCTGCGCCAGATCACGAATGTGCCGATTATGATTTTGAGCGGAATGCAAGATGAACTGCATCGCATCGCTGGTTTCGAGCTTGGTGCCAACGACTTTATCTCTAAGCCGTTCAGTCTCGGCGAGCTTCAGGCCCGTGTACGCTCGCTCTTGCGCTGGCACCGTCCGACAGCGCTCACCCCGCAATTCGGCAGCCAAGAGGCCAACGATATCATTATCGAAGCTGGCCCTTTACGCATCGATACGATCAGTCGACGCGCTTGGCGCAACGATGAAGAGCTCGATCTCACTCATAAAGAGTTTGAACTGCTCGCTTATATGATGCAGCGCAGTAATGTCGTGCTGTCGCGCGCCCACTTGATGGAACAGATCTGGTCTGATTCGATCAACAGCGGCCCACGCACGATCGATGTTCATATTCACAGCTTGCGCGAAAAGATCGAAGAGAATCCCGCATCGCCACGCTACATTCAAACCGTCCGTGGCGTTGGATACCGCTTCCTTTTGGCGCGCAACAATAGCAGCGTAGTCTAAGTGAAAAGCGAGCTAGCTCTCATTGAATGAGTTCAACAAGCGAGCGCGTTGAGGAGTATAGCCTTTAAGGACTAATTCTTCCCACAAAGCGGGTAGCTGAGCCGAGTCGAGCAGCAACAGGCGCGGACTTATCTGATACAACATGGCCGAAGCAAGTCGAGTCTGGCGCAAGAGCTCGCTTACTAACAGCTCGTCTGCGAGTTCCAACACAGCGAGATTCGGGTAGAACTGACTTTGGCCCAAGGATCGTGACCAGTCGTGCAGCGTGGTCACGATCTGTTTGGAAAGCGGCTTAGAGTGTGTTTCTAAAAGCGTAATAATTGCCCGAGCATCTAGGCCAGCGGCGAGCGCGTCGCGCATGCTCCTCGGACTGATCTGGTAATAAAAATGCGCTTGGGAAAACTCAACTAAGTCGCTAAACTGCTCGAGCTGAGCGAGAAGCGCGCTCTGAGCCTGCTGAATAGGCAGCTTAATACGAAGATCGCTATCGATCGAAAGCTCTGGCTTCACATAGCTGGAGATCGCACTGGGCTGCAACTCGAGCAAACGTGCACCACGAGCGGTCAGTTTAATGCTCGCGCCCTGATGGGTGATCTGAACAACACCGAAATAACTGAGATAGGTAAGAACCTCCCGCAGATAGGGCAAGAAGACCGTTTGCCAACTGCTCGGCCCATCAAGCTTGAGTGGCTGCTTCTGCACGTCGACTAAACGCCAACCCTCTTCAGAGCGGTTGCCTATCAGATGCTTGCCCAGCTTGGGGACGATACCCTGCAAACGCTGGTAGAGATCGGCAAGGTCGTAAGTTTGCTCGGGCACAAGGTGGCGAACAAGGCGTACAATCGCACGACGCAGCAAGGCCCATTCGGTGAAGAATCCGGCCACCGTATTTGAAAAGAAGCTGCGCATTGTATGGCGCATCTGGATCTCCACCACGCCGTGCAGCTCACTCCAGCGCTGATCGTTGGCCCAAGTCGAGAGTAGTAAGCGAAGCTGATCATCTTCGCTACGCTGCCAAAACTGCTGCATGCGGTCGCGGAGGCGTAACTTGCCATCAACCACTTCGATCAGGTAGAGCTGTTTGAGCAAGCGCACGATCATAGCCAGCAGAGCGGGCGGGGCCTGCAAGCGCTCGGCGATCTGTTCTAGTTGCTCCGATTTGAGCACCAAAGGCGCCTCTTCCACAGCCGCAAAATCGTACGAACCAGTCGCGTCCGGCTGATTGAGATAGGGAGCCTCCTCGTCATCCTCGACCCAATCAACCAACAAGCTATAGCGCACTCCCGACAAGCTTTGTCCGCGAGGGGGTTGAGCTGGCAGATCTTCTTTTTCCACCAAGAAGCAAAAGGCGCGTAGCACCACAAGCAGATCGAAGGGGGGAGGAGTTGGGTCATCGGCTCCTTGCCAAGCCTGCGCCAAAGCTAAGTTGCCCTTGGGCAGATGGGGCAATATTTCGCTCGGAACGCTCCAGAAGGGTGCGTTGGGCAGACTCGGCTTACGGCTCAGCGCTAGGCCACGACTCTGTAAGCTTTTGAGGGTGTTGGCTACCTGAAGCTTCGTACCGCCCAGTTTCTCCAACACCGCTGTGATCTCGGCTGGCCCGAGATCGCCGTCGAAGAGCGCTAAAACCTGCAAAACTGCCTCTTCGTGCTGATCGCAGCTCGCCAAGAGCGGGCCTATTTTCTCGGCCAGGCCTAACATAGGAGCCATCTCCCAGATCAAGTTTTCTTTTGCTTGACCTGTGTCAGACAACCCCAGCGTTCGCGCGATCTTGCGCAGATCTGGAAGCTTCTGAGCCGCCAAAAGGAATGAGGCGGTATGCTCTTCGTTGGGTTGACCCTGCCAAATGCTATAGGCCGTTGGAGATGGCAGCGGACGGCTGCGTTTATCGAGCGGGGTGAACAGAAAGGTTTGGCGTTGCTGAACCCAGAGAATCAGCAATGCCGCCGCGTGGGCGCAAGGTATATCGCGCTGGCAGCTACAGCGGGTTTGAATGCCATCGCTTGCAACAGTGACATTGACTCGATAGATATAGCCAGCTTTATCGTAGACCTTCGCCGAGAGCTGATTGTGATTTGCGCGCGGAGTGCTAACACCTCGGTCGTTAGCCAGAGCGCGGCCTTTCAAAAAGGTGCGGTTATCGAAAATACGGGTCAGATCGTTGACAGTGAGCTGATCTATCTCCGCAGTTATCGACGCAAGAGCTTCCATATCATGAGCCTTGCTCCATTAAGCAGGAGGATATGTGGGATAAGCAGCTGCCGCTTTGCGATGGCAGGCGCGGCAGAGCACGACCATATTATCAGGCCTCCACGATCCGCCATCGGCTGGGTGAACAATGTAGTGAATGCGAGGTTTCTCTGTTTTTGTGCCGCACAATTCGCAATGACCTTTGGCACGCCAATAGACCGGCCAGAGCAGCGGATCAAACATATGATCGAGGCTGAGATGAAGCAAGAGGCCGATCGCAACTGGGCGCACCAAGGGTACTTTTGCGATCACCCAAGCTAAGATCGGCAGTAGGATCGGGTGGTGTACCCACGAGCGCAGAGAGCCGTAGCGCGGGCGAGTATCGCCAGGCCACGACGGGCGATTACGGTAGCGGTCATAGACCAGCGCTCCGACCAAGCTGTAATCGCCCGTCTGAAGCATATACAAAACAATATGATCGACATCGATCAGCACACCACCAGCTAGCACCAGCGCCGCCTTGGCAGGAGAACGAGGGTAACACAACAGACCCGTTACAGCAGAGGTCCAGAGATGGGTGCGAAGTCGCATAGTCGATAATCCTATTGCTGTGGTGCTTGTGCGAATGGCCCGTGCTGATCGTAGCGCTCCCAGAGCGTGTGGGTTGCGCACTTCAGGTTCGGCGTGCCTTTGCCCAAAATCAACTGGCGAGCGGAGCTAGCTTGAATCAAGTTGGTATCGACCCGACCCTCACGGAAGGCAGCCATCACCTGAGGATAGCTAGCAGAAGCCGCCAAACGGCTCAGCGCCATCACGATAAAGGAGGTCTGAGATTTATCTTCGCTGCTGGCAAGCCGCTCATTCAGTTTAGCGATTACGCCTTCGCGCTCCTCGGGAGCCACTGCGGTCACATAGGCGATCGCATCGGCAGCCGCCGACCGCGAGGCCATCGAGTGCTCAAGGTTGTCGAACCAATCCCACAGCGGCTCGAGCGCGGGCGCGCCCATATGGCCGATGGTCTGAGCGGCATCGAGCGCCCAAACCTGGGGCGGCTGTTCTTCTTCGTCGCGAAGCTCGATCGGGAAGAGACCAAGCAGCGCAGGAATCGTGCTGGGATCTTGTAACTCGCCCAAGATACGCACGGCATGTACAGGCGCCCAACAGAGGGGCGACTCCTCATGCAAAAGGCTGTGATCACTAGCAAGCGCCAAAAGCGCATCGCGGGCCTCTGAGCCGAAAGCCAGAATGCGCTTCACAAGCGTCTCGCTTGGGCGCAAACCGATCCGCCTCAACTGCCGCACAAGTTCATCGATAGGTGTGTCTACTGGCATAGTTTCTTCCAACATAAAATACCAAAATCAGTGGGGTAGTATACCACGAAGTTGACCATTCGCGTTCGGGTTCAAGCGGTCTCCATTACACTCATCAGCGCTATATTGCTCTTACAGAAAGAGTGTCTGCTGACACACTAAGTGTAAAGAGTTTTCAGGTGTTTTCGGCCATCAAAGCCCTCTCATTCGAAGCTATAAGCTCGTTCGAGCGAGGCCTTATCGCCTATTTATTGTTTTGAAGACAACAATCTAAACCAATGAATAAAATTTCGTTTAAAGAGATCGTTCTAAGAATAGAGCGAGAAACTGGCCTTTTGGAAGGCCAAGATAGCCTGTTGATAGGTTTTGACAGCTTTCTCAACGACTTTGCCGGAAGCCGAATGGTATAATTTTGAGCATATCGAATTTGTGTGTTCTATCACAAGATATGATTATTCTGATTCTAACACTCGAGTAGAAGAGGTCGCTGATACTATGGGGACAAACAATTCTCGTTTGGCTGGCTTTTACAAACTCAACCCATTCGAACGACTGCAAGCTGTAAAGTCTTTCGATGGACTGAGCGATGAGGACTTACGCGCACTGCATGGTGGCAGTGGGTCGCTCACGGTAGAGCGAGCCGATAAGATGATTGAGAATGTGGTTGGTACCTACAATCTTCCTCTAGGTATAGCAACCAACTTTCAGATCAATGGGCGCGATGTATTGATTCCGATGGTGGTCGAGGAACCATCGATTGTGGCCGGTGCCAGCTACGCCGCCAAACTTGTGCGCGACGGCGGCGGCTTCCAAGCCAGCCATAGCGAACCATTGATGATCGGCCAGGTACAACTGGTCAATGTGGTTGCTCCTCATCAGGCCCGCCAACGCATTTTCGAGCATCGCGACGAGATTTTGGCTTTGGCAAACAAGCAAAGCCGTTCGCTGGTGACGCTCGGTGGCGGCGCGCGCGATCTTGAAGTGCGCCTCTTTAACGAAAGCCCGATGGGACCGATGCTGGTGGTTCACTTAATCATCGATTGCCGCGATGCCATGGGCGCCAACGCCGTCAATAGCATGTGCGAAGCTGTCGCCCCGCTCTTAGAGCGCATCACCGAAGGCCGCGCCTACCTGCGCATCCTCTCGAACCTGACCGATCGACGCCTCGCGCGCGCCCGAGCGGTAGTGCCGGTCGCTTCGCTGGCCCGCGACGGCTTGAGCGGCGAAGAAGTCGCGGAAGGCATTATGTGGGCCTACGCCTTTGCGGCTGTCGACCCCTATCGCGCTACCACCCATAACAAAGGCATTTTGAACGGCATCGACCCTGTGATCGTCGCCACAGGCAACGACTGGCGCGCGATCGAGTCTGGCGCGCACGCCTACGCCAGCCGCAACGGTCAATACACCTCGTTGTCAGTATGGGAGCGCGATGCCGATGGCAACTTGGTCGGTACGCTTGAGATGCCTCTTTCGGTCGGTATCGTCGGCGGCGCTACTCGAGTTCACCCCGGCGCACAAGCGGCGCTCAAACTGCTTAATGTTGAGAGCGCTGGTCAGTTGGCCGAGATCTGTGTCTGTGTCGGCTTGGCGAGCAACTTGGCAGCTATGCGCGCCTTGGCGACCGAAGGTATTCAAAAGGGCCATATGGGCTTGCACGCCCGTCAGATCGCCTTGGCGGCCGGAGCACGCGGCACCCAAGTCGACGAGATCGCGAGCCGCATGGTGGCCGAAGGCACAATTAAACCCGCTCGCGCCGAAGAATTGCTGGCAGAATTGCAAAGCTAAATTGAAACCGCAGTAGTGTTATTTTCAGAATCATAGACGTATTGCATTGAAGCTGATATCAAATTGTAAACACTACTGCATCAACCCTTTATTTGTGGGAGTACTACACGTATGATGCAGCCTAAACGTCCCGTAGGTATTGTTGGTTTTGGGACATATATTCCACGTTATCGCATTGCGGCCAAGGAGATCGCTCGAATTTGGACCGACGGTCAGGGCGGTGTTCCTGTCGAATCAAAGAGTGTACCGGGTCCCGACGAAGATACCATCACGATGTCGATCGAAGCCGCCCGTAATGCCCTGCGCCGCGCCCAAGTTCCTGCTGAGCGCCTAAGCGCAGTCTGGGTCGGGAGCGAGAGCCACCCCTATAGCGTGAAACCCAGCGGCACCCTAGTGGCCGAGGCCATCGGCGCCCAACCCTGGGTCAGCGCCGCCGACTGGGAATTCGCTTGTAAAGCGGGTAGCGAAGCTCTGACCGCCGGTATGGGCATGGTGGGCAGCTGCATGGCCGACTATGTGCTCTCGATCGGCGCCGACACCGCCCAAGGCCGTCCGGGCGACGCCTTGGAATACACCGCCTCTGCGGGTGCGGCCGCCCTGCTGCTTGGCCCCGCCGAAGAGTCGGTCGCCAAGATCGAAGCCGCTCTCTCGTATGTGACCGATACGCCCGACTTCTTCCGCCGCGCCGATCGACCCTATCCGGTGCACGGCAACCGTTTCACGGGCGAACCGGCCTATTTCCACCAAATTATGTCATCGACCAAGCGCTTGCTAAGCGACTTGGGTCGAACACCTCAAGACTACACCTACGCGGTCTTCCATCAGCCGAACGCCAAATTCCCACAGGTTGCAGCCAAGCGTCTGGGCTTCAGCGATGCTCAGATCGCACCCGGTTTGCTCTCTCCGCAGATCGGCAATACCTACTCTGCCGCCGCCTTGATGGGTCTCTGCGCTGTGCTCGATATCGCCAAGCCAGGCGATACGATCTTTGTGGCAAGCTATGGTAGCGGCGCTGGCTCCGATGCCTACTCACTGGTCGTGACCGATGCGATCCTCGAACGCCAGAACCGTGCTCCGCGCACCTCGGCTTATGTGGCGCGCAAGCAGTTCATCGACTATGCGATTTACGTCAAATGGCGTAAAGAATTGGTCATGGGCTAAGTCTGTTCACACGATCTACGTCGATTGTTTTGAACTCTGTTGCCACAGCAGACGGCTGGGGTAGTCTCGATGCGCGTTTCGCACGCGACATCCTACAAAAGTGAGAAGCGTATGAACAATGTATATATTATCGGAGCGGCGGCGACTCCTGTAGCGGAACACTACAACCGCACACTGGTCGATCTCGCACGCGAAGCCTTTAACAAAGCGCTCAACGGCATCGATCCGAGCCGTGTGGGTGCGCTCTATATCGGCAACGCGCTAGGCGGCGAATTGGCAGGCCAGAGCAACCTGGGCGCGGCGGTCGCCTCTGGCTTGGGCCTAGCTGGCATCGAAGCGCTGCGGGTTGAAGCCGCCGGAGCGAGCGGCGGCGCAGCTCTACGCCAAGGCTATCTAGCGGTCGCCAGCGGCGCCTACGATCTGGTGGTTGTGCTGGGCGTCGAAAAAGTCACCGACAAACTCGAAGAGAAGGTTGAAGCCAGTATAGCGCTGGCGACCGATAGCGACTTCGAAGCCGCCAATGGCGTGACCCTAACCAGCCAATGGGCCATGCTGATGCGGCGCTATCTGCACGAATATGGCTACGAAGCCGACGCCTTGGCTCCCTTCCCGGTCAACGCTCACGCCAACGGCGCCAACAACAAAGGCGCGCTCTATCGCTTTGCCATCAACGCCGACAAATATCGCAAAGCTCCTATGATCGCCTCGCCCCTCAATATGCTCGACTGCTCGACCGCAGCCGACGGCGCGGCGGCAGTGGTCTTGGCGGCGCCCCATATCGCCAGCGAACTGGGCGGCGCGCGCATTCGCATCGCAGGCAGCGCGCTGGCCAGCGATAGCTTGGCCCTGCATGCGCGACGCGATCCGCTGCACTTCGCGGCTGCCCAGCGCAGCACAGCGGCGGCCTTGGCCCAAGCCGAGCTGAGCCTAAGCGATATCGATGTACTCGAGCTGACCGATCCCCACGGCATCGCAGCGGCTATCGCGCTCGAATCGTGCGGCTTTGTCGAACGCGGCCAAGCGGCCCGCCACGCCGCCGACGGAGGCATTAGCCCAACCGGCAGCACGCCTCTGGCGACCGGCGGCGGCTACAAAGCGCGCGGCGACCTGCTGGGTGCGAGCGGCGTCTATCAAGCGGTCGAACTGGTGCGCCAATTGCAAGGCGAAGCGGGTGCCAGCCAAGTCGCCGATGCCAAGGTCGCCTTCGCGCAATGTATCGGCGGCGTTGGCACAACAGCGGTCACCCATATTTTCGTTAAAGAAGCCTAGTTGGGCGGCTTGCGAGCCACGCTTGCAATCAGCCAAAATAAATAGAGGTAACACACTATGGATCTAGCGAAACATTGGCGTCTGAAGGGCGCACGCTACCGCCTCGAGGGCCAGCGCAATAGCGCCACCGGCGAATACCGCTTCCCCGCCCAAGATGCAGGCCAAGACCCCAACTGGGAGACCGTCGCTCTGAGCGGGCGCGGCGAGGTCTGGAGTTTTTCGGTGCTACGCCAAGTGCCAAGCGGCTTCGAAGAGTTCGCGCCTTATCCGGTAGCGCTGATCAAACTGGAAGAAGGCCCCATGCTGACCGCGCAGCTCACCGACTGCAGCGAAGAGGAGATCTCGATCGGCATGCCCGTCGAGATGGTGACTCGCCGCCTCTCCGATGCAGGCGAAGATGGTCTGCTGGTCTACGGCTATAAATTCCGCCCCGTTATCGAATAACGCTGCATGCCAAAACGGGCCTTGCCATTGCTGGTAAGGCCCGTTTTCATTTGTTGTTGGCGGCAAGGCTTCTAGCTCCCATTCAACCCTCACCGCGTCCGCCTCCGGCTATCAAACGGGATAACCTGCCCTCACCCCCCGGCCCCCTCTCCCGCAGTGCGGGCGAGGGGGTGAATGCTCCCCGTTCTGTGCTCTCAAGGATACTCCCGCGATGCTATGCGAAATATCGCCTTTTGCTGCCGACACGACTTTTGGGTAATGCATAGCTCCCGCAATGCGGGAGAAGGGTGCCGCGCTGCATACACAGTGACGTGCCTCGTGCCTTGGCTTTTCGTATCCTGCCCTTCCACAAACTCAGGAACCGCCTGTCGAAGGGTATAGTTCGGCGGTTTCAGTATTCCACAGCACTGAACCAATCACACAAATATCTCAAACAGCTCTCTCCAAAGACTCAGTGTCTTAGTGCCTCGTGTGGTGAAAAAAAGAGTGGAAGTTGGCTTCGACAGGCTCAGCCAACCTGTGTGCTCGGTGTATCGCAACGAGGGCAGCGAGATGCCTGAAGAGCCGAATGGGAGGAAAGGAATTTGATAGCCGTAGGCGGACGCGCCAAGGAGCGAATGGAAGATTAGAGACCTCTCCGCCAGAGCAAGATAGGGTGCTGGCTGTGGCTTGAGACGATGGGGAAACAGAAGGGATGCTGCGCTGATACACAACATCCCTTCTGAAACAGTATGGGCGCGAATTAGGCGGCTTGAGAGGCGGTCTCGCTCACCGTCAGGCCCAGAACCTCAGCGGTTTGAGCGCGAATCTGTGCAGCAAGCTCGGCATCCTTAGCCAGCGATTGGCCATAGGAAGGGATCATCTGCTTGAGCTTGGTCTGCCATGCTTCGCTCTTGATCTGCTCTTTGAAGCAGCGCTCCAACAGGGTCAGCATAATCGAAGCGGCGGTCGATGCGCCGGGCGAAGCTCCCAAGAGAGCCGCAACCGAACCATCAGCAGCGCTTACGACCTCGGTACCGAACTCTAGCACACCGCCGCGCTGCTCGTCGCGCTTGATCACCTGTACGCGCTGGCCAGCGATCGCCAATTCCCAGTCTTCCATACGTGCTTCGGGCACATAGTCGCGCAGGGCTTGCAGACGGTCTTCGGGCGACTGCAGCACCTGTTCAATCAGGTAACGGGTCAGGGGGATGTTTTGCAAACCAGCCGCAAGCATGGGGCGCACATTGGTCGGTCGAATCGACTTGGGCAAGTCCATCAGCGAGCCTTGCTTGAGGAAGCGCGTGCTGAAACCAGCGAACGGGCCGAACAGCAAGGCCTTCTTGCCATCGATCACACGGGTATCCAAGTGAGGCACCGACATGGGCGGCGTGCCAACCGAAGCCTTGCCATAGACTTTGGCCTCGTGACGTGCGATCAACTCGGGGTTCTTACAGATCAGCCACTGGCCGCTCACTGGGAAGCCGCCAAAGCCGCGCCCTTCGGGAATGCCCGACTTCAGCAAGAGCGGCAGCGCGCCACCGCCCGCGCCGATAAAGACGAAGGGCGTGAGAATCTCGTGTTCGGCACCCGTGCTGCGCTCCTTAAAGCGCACGCTCCAGCGCTGATCGGCTTGGCGCTCGAGATCGAGCACATTCATATTGAAGTGGATCGAAACGCCCGGCTGTTGACCCAGATAATGGAAAATGTCACGCGTTAGCGCACCGAAGTTGACGTCGGTGCCGATCTCCATGCGGGTAGCAGCCAGAGGCTGGCTCTTGTCGCGGCCCTCCATCACCAGCGGCATCCACTTGCTCAGCTGCTCGTGATCTTCCGAATAGACCATGCCTTTGAAGAGGTGGTTGGTCTGCAGTGCCTCGTAGCGCTTCTTCAGATAGTCGACATTCTCTTTGCCCCACACAAAACTCATATGGGGAACGCGGCGAATGAAGCTTTCGGGGGAACGAATGATGTTGTTCTGAATGAGGTAGGACCAAAATTGCTTCGAGACTTCGAACGATTCGGCGATTGTAACTGCTTTTGCAATCGCGATCGAGCCATCGGGTTTTTGGGGGGTGTAGTTCAATTCGCAGAAGGCCGAGTGGCCAGTGCCTGCATTATTCCAAGCGTCGGAGCTTTCCGCTGCTGCGACGTCGAGACGTTCAATGATTTCGATTGTAAGTTCGGGTTGCAGTTCTTTGAGTAAGAGGCCAAGAGTAGCACTCATAATGCCCGCGCCAACAAGCACGACATCAGCAGTGCTTTGTTCCGATTGTTTCCGCGTCAACATGACTTTAGCGATCCTTCAACACGTAAATATGACACAGTCATCCTAACAACGCAGCGAAGCGCGACGTTAGTGGGACGTTTGACAGGCACTGCCAAACACTACATGCTTATCCTAGATCGGCGAGTTGCTCAGCTAACCAAGCAAGAGCGTGCGGGGAAATTCGATAGCAGACCGCAGATCCTTCTGGCTCGGCTTCAATCAGGCCAGCATTGCACAAGACACGCAAGTGCTGAGAGAGGGTCGATTGAGCCTGAGGCGCGTCGTCAGGAAGATGCAACAATATTTGATTACCAATACAGCGTGGATGCCGTCGAACAAAACGCACGATTTGCATACGCACAGGGTTGCCCAGTGCTTTACACATCCGCCAGAGTTGTTCATCGTCAATGGAGAGTTTGGCCGTCTCCATCGTCGGCCTCCTTCGATGTTGAAACAGGAATAACTCTTCTTGATGCCTTATACGCATACGAAGAGTTCTTCAGCATCGAGTTATGACGATCCGTCATCTATACTGGTGCCTGATTCCGTTATACCGTAAGCTTTGCGGAATGTCAACATTAGATCAAATAAATAATTCTACTTCCACAAGAGCTCCACTTTGGGCTGCTTTAGGCCAGAATAGCTTACTAACCAACGGATTCAGTCAGCCGACTACCAGAGGCGAGTTTGCTGAGGGGAATTGGGGTCGTTATCGTTGCCCGCTTTGCGCAAGTAAGGGATACCGAGGTGGTCATAGGCGCGTTTGGTCGCGATACGCCCACGTGGGGTGCGCTGCAAGAAGCCCAGTTGCAGCAAGAAGGGTTCGTAGACATCTTCGATCGCGTCGACCTCTTCGGCCAGCGATGCCGCCAAGGTCGAAAGACCGACGGGGCCACCGTTGAAGAGCTCGATGATCGCGCGCAGCAGACGACGGTCGCTTTCATCGAGACCCAAATCGTCGACTTCGAGTTGGGCCAGCGCGGCCTTAGCTACCTCAAGCGTGATGGTGCCTTCAGCGACAACCTCGGCGAAGTCGCGCACCCGGCGCAGCAGACGGTTGGCGATACGGGGCGTTCCGCGCGCGCGTCGCCCGATCTCGCGTGCGCCCTCGGGCGTGATCGGCACATTGAGCAGATTACTCGAACGAGTCACGATCTCGTACATGGCGTCGTCAGAATAGAACTCGAGCCGATGGACCGAGCCGAAACGGTCGCGCAGCGGGCCTGTGAGCAGAGCCAGACGCGTGGTCGCGCCGATGGTGGTGAAGGGCGGCAGCTTGAGGCGCAGGTTGCGAGCGCTGGGGCCTTTACCTACCATCAAGTCCAGAGCGAAGTCCTCCATAGCGGGATAGAGCACTTCTTCGATGGCGCGGTTCAGGCGATGGATCTCGTCGATGAAGAGGATATCGTCTTTCTGCAGGTTGGTTAAAATGGCTGCAAGGTCGCCAGCGCGCTCGATGGCCGGGCCAGAGGTGAGCTTGATATTGACGCCCATCTCGTTGGCGAGCACATTCGAGAGGCTGGTTTTGCCCAGACCAGGCGGGCCATAAAAGAGGGTATGGTCGAGCGGCTCACCGCGCCGTTTCGCGGCAGTGATGGCGATGCGCAGTTGTTCAACGACTTTTTCTTGGCCAATGAACTCATCTAAGCGGCGAGGGCGCAGGCTCTTCTCTACCTGAGCTTCCTCTTGTCCTTGATTTGCACTGACCAGTCGTTCGTCGCTCATGAGCCTTCCTTACAGCACTAGTGTTCGCACTTTCATTATAACAGAGGACCAGAAATTAGACCAACTTTGAATTCAAATTGCTCAAAGATCGCAAATCAAACGACGTAAATGTTGATGATAGCAAATCCGCTTGATAAGTTCAATACTTTAGCGGAGAGGCCGTAAGCATCCATTCGGCTTCTAGCGCGTCCGCCTTCGGCTACAAACAGGTAGCTCGCTACAGCAGGCTGCTATTTGTGTGGCGAGACCGCCCCCAACATGCAACGATACAAACAGATTTCGTATGAATATTGAGAAATAATGCTCAAGAGCGGTTATAGGCAGAAATTGGTCATTTCCTGAACATGGCGTGTCTCATTTACGCGTAGCGCATTTACAAGTTTATATATCAAGTTTATTGACAATACCACCAAATCTGGTACACTAGCCAAAATGAAGCAGCTTGAGCAGGAGAAGCAGCCATGAGCCTTACCCAAATCGATCATATCGTGATCGCGGTGAGCGATCTAGAGCAGACGATCGTCGATTACCGCGAACTGGGTTTTAGCGTCTATCCGGGCGGCGAGCATCCGGGCGGTCGCAGCCACAACGCCTTGGTGATCTTTGAAGACGGCACCTATTTCGAGCTGATCGCCTTTAAGAAGGAGAATCCGGGCTGGCGCTGGTGGGATGTTTGGAAGCAGCATGGCGAAGGTCTGATCGATTATGCCCTGCTGCCGACCGAACCCGAAAACGATTACGCTGCGATTCGTGCCCGTGGCCTAGCGCTCGAAGGGCCGATCGAAGGAGGTCGTACCCGCCTCGATGGAGAAGTTTTGCTTTGGAAGAACGCGCGACCGGCCAGCGCGAATCTGCCCTTCTTCTGCGGCGATGTAACGCCTCGCACCCTGCGCGTACCCGAGGGCGAGATCCGCTCGCACGCCAACGGCGCGCTTGGAGTGGCCAGTGTTACGGTGGCGGTCAATGATCTCGAAGCGAGCATCGCTGGCTACAAAGCCATCCTCGATCGCGAGCCGCTCAGCCGCAGCCAGATCGCAGGCTTGGGCGTCGATAGCGCGGTCTTTACGATCGGCAAGCAGCAGATTATTCTGGTGTCGCCGCGCGACGAGAACGAAGAGAACGCCGCCATTCGCCAAGTGCTGGCTAGTCGGGGCGAAGGACCGCTGGCTGTGGCGCTGGCAAGCAAGGGCGTGCTTGGCAGGCTCGACCGCAAGCTCGCCCATGGCGCAGCGCTTGAGCTGGTACGAGCCTAAATACTCCTTATTTCGCTTGATTTGTTTGCATGAGCTCTGAGGCTTTTGAACACAGGCCTTCGGCAGATTCGATCCCAAATCCACACGGTTGCTTGGCTTTTTAGGGGGCGCTTGGGCGCAGGCAGACGAGCAGCCGAATGTTTGGAAAGGATGTTGATAGCCGAAGGCGGACGCGCTAGAAGCCGAATGGATGCTTACGGCCTCTCCGCCAACATAATCGAAGTGACCAAAAAAGCGGCCTTCTTCCTTTACGAGAAGAAGGCCGCTTGAGTCTCAAATCAAGCTGTTACTCTGTGGTAACGGTGAAGTAGGCGATCGCGGTGTTGCCGCTGCTTTCACCAACGCCCGTGACTGCCCAGACGCCGGGCGAGCCTTGGGTTGTGTTGACATAGAAGGGCGCTGCCCCGAAGAGATAGGCCACACCGTTGCTATCGGCTTCGCCCAACTCGGGAGCTGGCTCGACCGACTGATCGGGCAGGGTCAGCCAGATGCTAACCTTCTCGCCCGGGCGGAAGCCGCTCAATGTGACGGCGAAGGCGGTTCCGGGCGGGCCTTGCTGCGGCTCGACGGTGGCGTTCACGTTGTCGGGGCGCACCGTCGGTACGGCAGGTCGAGCCGTTTCAAGCTGCTCGTAGCGCCACTTCAGGTAGTGCTGGCCGACATTGCCCATCTCGACCTGCCAAGCGGGCGGGTTATTGGGATTGTAGGTCAACACACGCCGCTCGTAGATCTGGACCATAATGTCGTGAGGCACACCATCGATATTGGTTCGTACCCAATATGGCTCGCTAGCCGGGTGGCCGACCATATAGAGCCAGTCCATCAACAGGTCTTGGCGCTCTTCGCCGTTAACCTGAACCTTGCCGGTCTTCTGCAAGAAGTCCCAGAAGACTTTGGGGATGTTGTGGCTCAAGACGCCGTCGTAATAGACGATGCGCGTGCCAGGGTAGGCAGCGCCCAGTTCGGGCACGCGTTCAACCCGCCCGTTGCCGTTCAAGCGGTCCGAAACCAAATCGCCGAAGCGAGGTGGGGCAGCGCTATCGGCGTTGCCCGGGCCGATCGGGTCGCTTAAAACGGGCTGCAGTCGGCTATCGAGGAAGACGGTGGTGACCTGATAGAAGTCGCGATAGGTCGGAGCGTCGCCGTTAGTCTCGATATCGAGGTCGCCCACCACCGGAATATCGGCGGGAACGGCGCGTCGCATCTCACGGTCGCCGATCTGAATGCGCCCCGAGATCATCTCGATCGGCAGCAGGCCGCTGGTCACATACCAAGGATCGTTGGGATCATCGTTGGGGTTCGAGATCTCCATACGGCCCTTATCCCAATACTGCACCCGTCGCTTGCCTTCGACACCCTCTTTGTAGTCTTCATCGAAGGTGCGCAATGGTTCAGCGCCCCAATACCAGGTTCGCTGAACAGCTCCCGAGGCCACTTGGGCATCGGTTCGCTCCCAGAGCCGTCGAAACGCACCTTCGTCTGGTTCGTTAGCAGCGAAGGCAGGCAGTGCTCCTGCAAGAAGTGCTGATGCAATGCCGAGGATCAGAGCTTTACGCATACATGGCCTTTCATCTTAGCTTGCTTGATCCACACAGATAGGTATGAAGAGTGCACCGTTTGAAAAGCGGTGCACTCTGGAAGATACTGTTTAGGGGCGCAGCCCACGTGCGCGGGCCAGATCGCTCGAGAGCAGGCCGAGCAGCACTTGGCCGTTGTGATCCTCGAAACGGGCGCGCTCGAACCACTGTACTGTAACCCAAACGCCGGGCTGAACCTCTTCTGCTTGCGGCTCGCTCAAGGGCTGGCCGAAGAGCGCCAAGCTTTCATCGAAGCTCTTGCCCGAGCGTCCGTCGAATTCGAGCCCGTTACTACGCCAGTAGTTCAAGAAGCCGCCACACAAACTGTGGCCGGTTTGCTCGAAGTAGAGACAGCCATCGCCAGGAGCGCCTTTGGGGAAGCTGTACCAGTCGCGGCCTTGGATCTTCAAGATATCGTCGCCCAAACGCGAAAGCTGGACATTGTAAGGAGCAGTGTTCTCGGGGTGATATTCAAAGCGATGGCGTTCGAAATACTGTACGGTATAGATCTGACCATCAGCGCCTTGCTCGTTGAACTCTTCGCTGATCGGGAAGCCGAAGATCGGCAGGCCACCGTGACGCTCCCAGTAGCGCTTGAATTCGTTGCGTAGGGAGTGGCCGGTCTCGTAGAAGTAGATCAGATTGTCGTTATTGGTGATCGGGGCGACGGGAGCGAAAGCAGCTGCAGCATCGGCAGGAGCGGGCTGGTCGGGCTGCGGGACCGGATCGCTCGGAGCAGGTTGGTTGAGCGGACAACCCGCATAGCTCTGGGCCAGTTGCAGCGCCTTGAGCACATTCAAACGACCCCAGCCGTATTCGTTATCTTTGCCAGCCGGACCTTTATCGTCGCTGGAAGCCTCCATAACACAACGCACATCATCAGCGCTCAAATCGGGGCGAATCGACCAGATCAGGCCAGCGGTGCCCGAAACATGGGGGGCAGCGGGCGAAGTGCCGTTGCCGGGCGCATAGCCATCGCCCTGCGACGCGCTCCACGAGGTGGTCCAAATACCCACACCCGGAGCGGAGATATCGACGAACGAGCCGGTGGTCGAAAAGCCAGTTACCACATCGCTGTTGCCGGTCGCCGAAACCGCCACAACCTTTTCGTAGGCGGCGGGATAGTTGGTGACATTGCCCTCTTCGTAGCCGTTGCCGCTCGAAGCGATGATCAGCGCACCACGATCGGAGGCGTATTGAACAACATCGCGCAGTACTTGGGTGTCGTCGGGGCCACCCAAGCTCAGGTTGATAATGCGAGCACCGTTATCGACCGCCCAGCGAATACCGCGTGCGATGATAGCGTCGCTGCTGGCGCCGCGTCGATTGAGGGCTTTGATCGGCATCAGTTTACAGCCCCAGCAAACACCCGCGATGCCCGAGCCGTTATCGCTGACCGCAGCGGCAACACCAGCCATAGCGGTTCCGTGACCCTCATCGTCGTTAGCGTTATCGGTGCCAGTCAGGGCGTTGTAGCCGGGCACCAGCTTCTTAGCGAGATCAGGGTGCGACGAAGAGATACCCGTATCGACGATCGCGATCACAACCGCATCGCCCGTAGTGATATCCCAAGCTTCGTAGGCTTGGATATTGCGTAGAGCCCACTGTTGCCCGATGATCGGGTCGTTGGGGGTGCGCATCATGGTGCGAATAGCGTTACGCTCGGCGTAAACGACGGCCGGATCATTAGCCAAACGAGCCGCGATTCGATCAAGGTCGGCGCCCCAACCTACACTCACAAGGTAGGTATCGCTTCCATCACCAAGAGACTGGGCTTCCCAAACCCCAGTACCTTTCAAAAGACTATTGATTCGAGAGGCATACAAACCTTCAGCAACACCTTTGGCTTGGAAGCGTGTTCCTGGCCGCAATTTCACAACCAACTCTCTGGCCATAAAACGCTCAGAATCAGTTGCTGCACTTGCACTGGGGACGGAGGTGAAGGTAAATGCCAAGAGGAGGATGACGGCAAGTAATCGCAATCGTTGTTTCAAGACTTGGCTCCTCGTCTACACCGAGCGGTGCGAACGTGCTATAGAGACGATAACCATTTGATTATAACAATATCATACAAGAACAACAACAGAGGATCTGCGTTCTTCTTTTACAGATTATGCATTTAGTAAATTATACCTAACAGCTCTCAAAGAGAAAAAAGAGATTTATCGTCAAGTCCCTGTTGGCAAGAGTATAGAGAGGTATTCTTTGCATTTGTGGGAATCATCACACAAATGCAAAGAATAGGTTCAGGTATTAACGTTCGCTAATCGTAACGCTCTTCATAACGTCGCCTTGGCGGATCGCGTCGACAACATCGGCGCCTTCGGTCACTTTGCCGAATACGGTGTGGCGGCCATCGAGGTGGGGCTGAGGTGTGTGAGTAATGAAGAACTGGCTGCCATTGGTGCCAGGGCCAGCGTTCGCCATAGAGATCACTTTCGATTCGTGGCGAAGCGGATTGCCTAGGAACTCGTCCTCAAAGCGATAGCCCGGGCCGCCGCGGCCGGTGCCGGTCGGGTCGCCACCTTGAATCACAAAGGATGGGATCACGCGATGGAAGGTCACGCCATCGTAGAAGCCTTGGCGGGCCAAGAAGACGAAGTTGTTGACAGTTTTAGGAGCGTAGTTGGGGTAGAGTTCCAGCGTAATCGTACCCTTGTTGGTTTCAATCGTAGCGATATAGGTCTTGGAAGTATCGATCTCCATCGCGGGAGGTGTCGACCATTGTTTAGCTGCCATTTTCGATCCTTTCTTACAAGCATCACCCGCCACCTTCGGCAAGCGACACAGCATTAGGCAGTATACCATGTACCCCCAAGCGAGAGAGCGCCGATCGGCGAATGTACTGCTATGAAGTACGCTAGAAAGTTCAAAAAGTTTCGTGGCTGGGCAAACTCGCGTACAATAGCCTCAAAGCAAGCACAAGACAAGGATAGCAGTATGCGAGACGAAGATATCGATCCGATGATCGCGATTTTGCGCGAAGAGATGCCGCGTTTCCCTCCGCCGTTGATCGACGGCAGCAACGAGTCTAGCCAAACGCCCTTCCGCATTCTGATCGCGACTATTTTGAGCCTACGCACCAAAGACACCCTAACCGCTGTAGTCGCCCCGCGCCTGTTCGCGCTGGCCGATACGCCCGCCAGCATGCTCGCGCTAGGGCCAGAGCGCTTGGCAGAAACGATCTACCCGGTCGGCTTTTATCGTACCAAGGCCCAAAATATCATTCAGATCTGCCAGATTCTGCTCGAAAAGTATAACGGTGAGGTGCCCAGCGACCTCGATCTGCTGTTGGAACTGCCGGGCGTGGGGCGCAAAACCGCCAATCTGGTGGTTACGATGGGCTTTGGCTTACCGGGCATCTGTGTCGATGTCCATGTGCATCGCATCAGCAACCGCTGGGGTTATGTCAACACCAAAAATCCCGACGCGACCGAGCTGGCCTTGCGCGCCAAGCTGCCCCAAAAGTATTGGCTCGAATACAATACGCTCTTGGTGACACTGGGCCAAAATATCTGCCACCCGACCTCGCCGCGCTGCAGCGTTTGCCCGGTCAGCAGCTTTTGTGAGCGCAATGGGGTGCTGCGCAGCCGCTAGTGGTAAGGGCCATCGACGCCGACTCGGTCGCACAGATCATAGAGTGGGCAGCCCGTACACTGCGGGTTGAGCGCGCGACAGACCCGCCGACCGTGGCGGATCATGTTGATGTGAAAAGGCAGTACCGCTTTAGGTGGCACGACCGATTCAAGCAGATAGTGGGCTTTTTCGGCGCTGATACGCGGCCCGATCAGGCCCAAACGCCTGCTAACGCGGTGAACGTGCGTATCGACCGGCAGAGCTGGCATATCGAGCGCGAACATCAGCACACAGGCGGCGGTTTTGGGGCCGATGCCTTTCAGCGAGCAGAGCCAGCCGCGCGCCTCGTCCATCTCCATGTCGGCAAGAAAATCGAGCGAGAGTTCGCCCCGCTGGACCAAGATCTCTTCGAGGGTTTGCTGTATGCGTGGCGTTTTGATCGCCCCTAGGCCTGCAGGTTTGATCGCCTCATAGACCTCTTTTGGATCAGCTTCAAGCACCTCCATCCAAGTCGGGAAACGCTCTTTGAGGCGTCGAAAGGCCCGATCGCTGTTAACATCGCTGGTGTTTTGAGAAAGAATGGTGGCGATCAATTCATCGAGCGGGTCGGTGCCGCTATGGGTGTTGACTGGCGTTCCATAGACCTCGGTCAGGCGTTGGTGAACAGCCAGCGTTTTCTGTTTGTCAATCATAGTTCAAAGATTTGCACGGCCCCGTTACCAGAAGATCTAGGCAACAGAGCTGGAAAGCGAAGTGTTTCAAAACCTTTCACTCATTGTAAAGCATCATGCTGGGCCGCTCGCATCGAGCCTACAAAATGCGTGTTGCTTCTAGGCTGGCGGCGAGGTCGCTAGCAGCCATACATTCCTTGGCGCGTCCGCCTTCGGCTACAAACCCGTCGCCCTTCCATGCGGGCTGTTGTTTGCTTGGCAGCCATCGCTGTGACCTGCCAGCTGCAAGCAGCTAGCAGGCTCTATCATCGCCTTTCGCTGCCGAAAGCTTGGTGTTATCGAAGGCGCATCTTCGCGTTTCAGGCTTCCTCTGCAGGCGTTGAGCGACGATGAAAGACGAGGATAAACGCTGCGGGCAGAGTTGCACATCGCCGAAGGCCAAGCGCCCGTTTGAAAGGGCAGGATGTTGATAGCCGTAGGCGGACGCGGTAAAGCTTGAATGGGAGGAAGAAAAACCTAGCCGCTAGAGCGCTGGCAGCTTAGGTATCGGGTAATGAAGAACGCGCCACTATAGCTTGGCGCGTTACTCGTTAAAAAGCGCAAAAAACACAGCCCATCCTGAAACAAGATGGCTGCGTTTTTTGCAAGTCTGTAAGCAGTAAACTACCTAAAGCTCGTCTTGGAGACGAGAGACCATCTGGCGTACTGCAAAGCGGGCGCGACCTAAGCTGCTCGTCGGTTTGACACCAAGCACAGCAAAATAGCCGGGTACGATCTGCGACGCAAGATAGGTGAGGTTATCTGCCTCGACGATGATATCGCGCACTTTGCCAGCACCTAAGCGATCGGCTGAATACGAAGCACTCGATGCGAGTGAGGCCAGTTCCAACTCTGTCTCGGCTCGATCGGGCAGACCAGCATCATCTGCCACCACCAAATCGACACCCAAACCGTCAGCACCGATCACACCCGCCAACCGCGCGCCCTGCACGCGATCTACAGCCTCTTGCAGAATATCAGTCAAGCCCATATGCTAAAGCTCCTTCGCGCAGTGCAAGGATGAAAAGGCTACCTTGCGGCAAGACCTTGTGTGAGCACAATCGCTCGTTCTGCTAATGATACACCATTAGGCAAGTGACACTATTACAGTTCTCGACGGCCTTCTAGTGCTGATCCAAGAGTCTCAGTGTCAGCCCATTCGAGGTCGCCGCCCGTCGGTAGACCACGAGCGGGGCGTGTGACGCGCACACCCAAGGGAACGAGGTCGCGATGGATCAGGGCCGCCGTCGCCTCGCCCTCTGTATTGGGGTTTGTCGCCAAAATGACCTCTTCGATCGGCTCAGTTCGCACGCGATCGATCAGCTCTGCGATGCGCAAGTCTTCGCGATAGATGCCTTCCAGTGGCGCGAGGTGCCCATGCAAAATATGGTACACCCCACGATAGACCTGGCTACGTTCGATCGCGATCACGTCGAGCGGCTGTTCGACCACACAGACTTTGGTGTTATCGCGATTTGGACTGGCACAAATCGGACAAAGATCTTCGGTGCTAATGTTGAAACAGCGGCTGCAGAAGCGTACCTGTTCCTTGAGTGCCAACAATGCATCAACGAGCGACTGAACTTGGCCTTCTTCACTCCGCAGCAAATAAAAGGTCAACCGCGATGCACTTTTGGGGCCGATGCCCGGCAAACGCCCAAATTCTTCAATAAGCTGGGAAACCGGCTCTGGTACAAGCAAGTTGTCCGGACTGCGTGAGCTCATCTTCCTCTCCACGGCTAGATCCACAGGGGCATCAGCCAGTTACACACATGAAACGAAACTAGAACAAACCTGGGATCTTCATACCTTGAGTCAGAGGGCCCATGCGCTTCTCGGCCAGTTCTTGGGCTTTCTTGCTCGCGTCGTTGATAGCTGCCAACAGCAGATCCTGCAGCATCTCAATATCATCAGGATCAACGACGTCTTTTGTGAGTGTAATGCCCTGAACTTCGCGATGGCCGTTCATGGTCACGACGACGGCACCACCGCCTGCGCTGCCTTCAACGGTGGTCGCGCCCAGCTCTTCTTGGATCTTGGCCATCTGCTGCTGCATCTTCTGGGCCATCTGCTGCAATTGACGTGGGTTCATGAATACTCCTCTTGTTTATTGTTCATACGGTTCGACCCCGATGACATCGGCATCAAACACATTAATAGCCGCCTTCACCCAAGGATCGCGCCGACTCTTTTTGATTTGACTGCGCAGATCTTGCACTTCAGGCTCTTCATCTAGGGTACAGGTCACTAAGACTTGATGCCCGACGTGTTTGCTGATCATATCTTCCAACAGGCGACGATGCTGCGGCTGCTCGACCTTCTCTTTATGGAACTTAAAGTCGGCCTTTAAGACCACGGTTTGGCCCTGCACATCGAGCGGGTGAACGTTGCGCAACAACGCCTGCAACTGCGGATTGTAGGCTTTCATATCGCGCACCACAGCGGGCCAGATCGCCTCGATCTGTTCGAGCGTTCCCATGTCGTCGTTGTAGGCTGCGACCTCGTCGGGCGGAGCATCGCTCGCTGCGGGAGCGGGCGTCGCTTCCGGCACAGCCGCTTCGACAGGTGGGAGCGGATCGTCAACGTACTCTTCAGGAGCGGCAGCGCTACGAGCGGGTGCTGGCTCTTGCACGGCGGGCCTGGGAGGCACCCGCGTGGCAGGAGCCGCGCTTGGACGGCTGGCAACTGCCTGGGGCGCTTCAGGCGCTCGTTGAGGCGCAGGTCGCTGCACAGGGGCCGCAGTCGCCACTGCAGGGCGAGCAGCAGTCGGGCGAGCCATAGCAGGCCGAGCAGTGTTCGGGTTCGCCTCTGGCACAGGCCCGATCAGCGCTTCAACCACCGCCAGTTCAAGCGGCAACTGCCCGTAAGGGCTGGTGCGCAACTGATGATCGATGCCGCTAAAGAGTTTGACCCACTGCAAGAGCTGACCGACCGAGTTGCGAGCCGCTTGCTCTTGCATCACCTGGAGTTCATCATCGGAAACATCGAGCAGATCACCAGCACTGCCTGCGCTGATCAGCAGAAGCGCGCGCAGACGCTCGACCAGATCGCGCACAAATTGGCGCAGGTCGGCGCCCTGATCAGCCACTTCGTTGACCACCTTCAAGGCAGCGGTCAGATCGTTGTTCGAGAGCGCGTCAACCAAAGCCGTCACTTCGGCTGCTTCACTGCTGCCCAGCAAGGCTCGCACCATTTCCAGCGTGATGGTGCGACTACCGTAGGACTGCAACTGGTCGAGAACGCTGAGCGCATCGCGCATACTGCCCGTACTGGCGCGCGCAATCGCTTCGGCAGCGGGCTGTTCGAGCGTAAGCCCTTCGCCCTCAGCCACCTTCATCAGATGCTCGACCGTGGCGGCGACGCTGTGTCGGTTAAAGGTGAAACGTTGACAGCGCGACAAAATCGTTGCTGGGATTTTGTGGCTTTCTGTCGTAGCTAAGATAAAGATTGCATGGCCCGGCGGCTCTTCCAAGGTCTTGAGCAGCGCGTTAAAGGCTGCCGTCGACAACATGTGAACTTCGTCGATGATATAGACCTTGTATCGACCAGTAGTGGGGCGAAACTGAACGCGTTCAATGATTTCGCGAGCGTCCTCGACACTGGTATGCGATGCGGCGTCCATCTCGATCACATCGACCGAGCGGCCCTCAGCAACCGCGCGACAGCTCTCACATTGACCACAAGGGCGCTCGGCCTCTGGTGCAGTACAGTTAACGGCTTTTGCCAGCAGACGAGCGACCGTCGTTTTGCCTACGCCACGCGGGCCAGTGAAGAGGTATGCATGGGCAATCCGCCCCTCGACTATGGCGTTGCGGAGCGTCTGTACGACATGCTCTTGCCCCACCAATTCATCAAAGGTCTGCGAGCGCCAAACCCGATAAAGCGCTTGTGCAGCCAAGCCCATTCCTTTCAACCTAACTTCATTAATCTCGTTGTATTATACCCTACGGCATGGGCAGAGGCAAGGAGTGTAAGCCCGTTTTATGCCCATTTGTGCGTTTTCTGGCCGCATAGTAACAAGCGCGTTAGCAGATTGTGCAGAGCAAACATCGGGAGGTGAAGGGTGGATCCACGCGATCGAGTTGTCCTTATCACAGGGGCGTCGTCTGGCATCGGGGCGGCTACCGCGCGCCTGTTCGCTCATTATGGGGCCAAGCTAGTGCTGGCCGCTCGCAGCGCCGATAAACTGCAGCAACTAGCAGCAGGTTTAGCTTCCCAAGCGCTGGTCGTGCCCTGCGACGTCAGCCAGCCCGAAGCCGTAAAGCAGCTGATCGAAGCGACGATCGCACACTATCAGCGCATCGATATTCTGATCAACAACGCTGGAGTCGGCCTAGCCGGGCCGATCGCCCAGCTCGATCCGAGCGATCTGGAACGGGCCTTCGCGGTCGATCTGTTCGGGCCACTCTACACGATTCAGGCCGCTCTGCCGCATATGCAGCGCCAAGGCGCGGGTCAGATCATCAATGTTTCGTCGGTGGTGGCGCTGCGCGCACTGCCCTACCTCGGAGGCTACGCCGCCGCCAAAGCCGCCCTCGAACGCCTCACTGAAGCGCTGCGCACCGAGCTGTATGACAGCCCGATCGCGGTCAGCTTGGTGCGGCCGGGCACCACCGAGACCTCGTTCAGCAGCCAGCGTCTGGGCAAAGGCAGCGAACAGCGCCGCGTTTCCAACAAAGGTGTTTCGCCCGAAGTGGTGGCCCAGACGATTTTACGTACCGCCCGCCGCGAGCCGCTGGTCAGCTACGTAACGTGGCGCGACCGCCTCCAAGTGCTCTTGGCTGCGGTCGCTCCTCGCATCACAGATCGATTGTTGGCAAACAGTTTCGCTTGGCAAGAGCGCCAAGACTAGCGAATGCCAAATAGGCTTTCAAGCGCCATTTCGGCCTGAATAATCCACTGGGCAAAGGGTGAAGACTGGGCGCTGGCGCTGATGGCGGTCATCTGGCCGCTCGCCAGCACATAACCCATCACAATCAACAGAATGCCGCTGATCACGCTGGTCGAGTGCAGATAGAGCGTGGTGAAGCCCAAGTTGAGCTCGAAGCCTTTGCCGCGCATAAAGCGCCAGAAGGCCGAGCCGGTGCCAAGGCGGCTGAAGAAGGTCGCCACCAAGATCAAGGGCAGACCAAGGCCCATAGCATAGACAAACGACAAAATAGCGCCCTGCACGATCGCCAGTCCTTGGGTCGCCAACATGGTCAAGAGTGCTCCCAAGATCGGCCCGACACAAGCCGTCCAGCCCAGCGCAAAGGTCGCGCCATACAGGTAAGAGCCCACGATACCAATCGCAGGGCGCTCTTCGATCTGCATGCCGGTAAAGCCTTTACCAAACAGGCTCATCACGCCCATCGCGATCACGATCAGGCCACCCCAAAAGGTGAGCGAGTCGCGATGCGCGAAGAAGAGCGAGCTGATCGCCGTGGCGCTCGCACCCAAAATCACCATCGTGGTGGCGAGCCCCAAGAAGAAGGCGATCGTCATAAACAGAATGCTCTGTTTGCGCGCTTGGAAGGTAAAAGCGAAATAGGCTGGCAGAATCGGCAGGGTACAAGGCGAAAGAAAGCTCAAAACGCCCGCCAAAAAGACCGGGACCGTAAACACCAGCATATTGGTATTGTTGCCGGTGACAGGAGTCGCGCTGCCGGTCGAGAGCACCAGCGCGATCAAAATCAAACCGACCACAATACTCGTTATCACAATCACTGCCCGCGTGTTCACAGCCCTACGCGGCGCAGCCGATTGACTAGACATAGCTTCACTCCTTGTATAGTGCCATCAAGTTAAAAAGGAACATTCAAGCTTATATCTTGAGTAGCTAATGACATTGTACCAAGCTTCACAGAAAAACAATAGACATTTTTAATTGAACACAACAGCGCAGGCTGTGCAAAACAGCCCAAAATGGAGAGGCAAAAGCGCTTAACAATGGTGCAGATCAGGAAGGAGCGAGGGAGAAGTGGTTTGGAAGCATCACTGGCGACCCAAACATCGCCAGTGATGTTTGTTTCCAAACGCCTTTGCTAGCTTATCGCTTAGGCATAAATGACTTCAGCGCTGCGACGGGCTTCGGACAGCTCTTGATCGCTAACCGGACGTTCGCCCAAGAAGAAGAGCACGCGATCGGCGCTGTCGTAACGGTAGCGCTGACGAACCCATCGCGCTTGCGGACCTCTGCGCACGACCACGAAGAACCAACTCGATCGCGCTTCGTCGAAGCTCTGTTCAACCAACCAAATCGTCTCGCCATGTTTGAAGATCTGAGCTAAGGCTTCGCGCGCAGAAGCCAAATCGCTTCCAACTTCTTCGGTTTCCTTTACCGTCTCAGCCATACTATCACTCTCCATACCTGAACATGCAAACCCCTAAGCTTGATTGTAACACGCTCTCTTGGGGCATGTGGCTTATCTCGCAGAGACAAATTGTTGAGATCTCTTCACTCGGCTGAACGATCTCTCAGCCAAGTTTAAGTCTAGTCTAACAGCGGCTTGTTGCGCTTGACCAACTGAATGGTCACATTCCACGGATCGCGCAAGAAGGCCAGTTGATCGCCCGCCGGGGTGGTCTTGATCTCATCGAAGGCGGTTGCACCAGCCGAGATCAGACGGGCACGGGTCGCTTCGATATCGTCGACGTTGAAGGCGAAGTGCAGTTGCAGCGGATGCACTTGGGCGTAATCTGGCACCGCAGCACCCGGGTTGTTATAGATCTCGATCACGCTCTGACCACTGCTATCGACCAAAAAGTGGGCGAAGGGCGAAACAGCCTCCGAGCGCACGACCTTCATACCGAGCTGTTCAACATACCAAGCGGCCATCTGTTGGGGATCAGCGACATTTATCGCTACATGTTCTAAGCGCATGATGCTCTCTTTCTTTCACTAGTGGTCGCGGTTCTGAAGACACGAGTGGTATGGCCGTATGATACACCATGAATACCCAAACGGTTTCAACAAACTGCAAGCAGTTCAAGCCAGCCAACTGATCCGCTTACTTTCTTCAGCGCTCTGGCGAGGAGTTCTCTCTCTTCCATTCAGCTTCTGACGCGTCCGCCTTCGGCTACTAAACAGGGCTAGCCTACCCTCATCCCCGTCCCTTCTCCCGCAATGCGGGAGAAGGGAGTATGTGCTTCCCTTATCCGTGATATTCCAGACTGACATCTTTACCACTAAGCTTCCAGCAGCTTCGCAGCTTGAAGGTTTTATACCAAATCCGCTAAATCACTTACTTTTTGGCCTTCGGCAGAGTGGAACTTGACTATTTTTGTTGTGTGAGATTTCGCGCTGTCGTGCGAAATCTCACACAACTCTTTCTGCATTACAAAGAATGTACGTCTTTGAGCGGATTTGGTATTAGCAGGCTTTGAGCAGCGAAATGCAGCGTACCAACCTTGTGTAAAAGCGACCGATCGTGCCCTGAGCCTGTCGAAGGGTACGATCGGTCGCTCTGGCTTCGACAAGCAACGAAAGCTGCGAAGCAAACGACAGCTTGCATGGATGGACGGCCGATTTGATAGCCGAAGGCGGACGCGCCAGAAGCCGAATGGAAGGTTAAGAGCTCTCCGCCAAAACTAGCTAAAACGCAGCACCAGAATGGCCGCCACAAAGAGCAGCACGATCAGCATTGCGATGGCGTCATTGCGGCCGAAGCGCAAAACACGCCGTTTGGTGCGCCCCTTGCCGCCGCGATAACAGCGCGCTTCCATGGCGGTCGCGACCACCTCGGCGCGCTGCAAGGCGTTGATGAAGATCGGCACCAAAATCGCGCCCAAGCTCTGGGCTCGCTCCTTCAAGCTGCCGCTGTCGATCGACGAGCCGCGCGCCGCCTGAGCCTTGAGCAGACGCTCGATCTCGCCCACCAAGAGCGGCACAAACTTGAGCACGATCACCATCACCATCACCAGCTCGTTGATGGGCAGGCCGATGCGTTTAAGCGGATCGAACATGATCTCGACCCCGTCGGCTAGGTCCATCATCGACGTGGTAAACATCAGGGTGCTGATCAGCAGATAGAGCAAAACAACCCGCAAAAACATCAGACCGGCGAAAGCCAAGCCGTCGAGCGAGAGCGAGATGTAGCCCCAGCGCCACCAGGTTGTCTCGGGCGCGGGGTTGGGGTGAAAGAGCACCTGAAAGACAAAGAAGACGCCAGCGGCGATCAGCAAGAGGCGCATGCCGCGCCAGGTGTAGCCGAGCGGGATACGGGCGACCAGCAGAATCAGCAAGATACAGAGCGCCAAAAGGCCCATGCCCAGATAGCTATTCACCAACAAGGCGGCGAAGATCAGCAACCAAGTCGAGATGATTTTGCTGCGCGGATCGAGGCGGTCGATGGGCGAGCCTAAGTTGAGGTATTGCCCGAAGGTGATATTGCGCGAAAATTCGATAGCCATTGTTCGCTCCTAGACCGCTAAACCCTGTGCCAAGAGCGCCGTCTCAAGTTCATCCAGATCCAACAGATCGAGCGGCAAATTGGGGAAGATCGTGCGCAGATCGAGGGCCAGTTCGGCCGCCTCGCTGAGGGCTAAGCCCAGAGCGTGCAGATCGTCGGCATGGCGCAGAAGCTGGCGCAAACTGCCTTGGCGCACCACCTTGCCCTTGTGCAACACCAGCGCGCGGTCGGCCAGCTCGCTTAATTCGTCGATGGTGTTGCCCACCAGCACCACCGTCAGGCCGCTGCGCTGGCTCAGCTTGCGGATCAAGTCGGCCAGCTCGCTGCGACCGCGCGGATCGAGTCCGGCCACCGGCTCGTCTAAGATCAGCACCTTGGGATCGGCAGCCAAAACACCGGCCAGGGCGACGCGCCGCTTTTGGCCGCCGCTCAGGGCGTAGATGTAGCGCAGGCGATAGGTCTCGTAGTCGAGGCCGACATCGGTCAAGGCTCTCTCGACCAAAGCGCGTGATTCGGCTGGCGGCAGCTTCTTTTTGCGCGGAACATAGGAGACGTCTTTGCCGACGATATCTTCCAGCAGCTGGCTTTCGGGCTGCTGAAAGACGATCCCGACCTCGCGCCGCAGCTGGCTGAGGTCGAAGCCCGACTCGCCGACATCGCGCCCGCGATACCAGACGTGGCCCTTGCCCGCTCGCCGCAAGCCGTTGAAGAACTCGACCAAGGTGCTTTTACCCGCTTGCGAGCCGCCCAAAATCGCAAGCGTCTCACCTTCATAGACCTCACAATCGATGCCATCGAGCGCGAGCTGTTCCAGCGGCGTACCCGCCATATAGCTGAAGCGCAGATCGCGCACTTTGATCAGCGGCTCGGCCTGTTCGGCGGCTGGCACTGCTTCTTCGCGCGGCTCGGGCCGAGGTTCGCTGGCTGGCAACGCGGCCGCTTTGGGGCGCAGCGCTTCGACGAGCTCGGCGTTGCGGATCAGTGTGCCCGCCGAGATGATGCCGCGCCGCTCTAGGCGTCGGCCCAGCTCGGTCACGAGGGGTACATTCAAGCCGATCGCGCGCAGAGCATCGGCCTCGGCAAAGATCTCGCGCGGCGTGCCCTCCATCACTTTGCGCCCGCCGTCCATCACCACCACGCGGTCGAAAGCGACGATTTCGTGCATAAAGTGGGTGATGTGAATGATCGAGACGCCCGTGCGTTCGCGCAGTTCGTGGGCGAGGGCGATCAGGTTGCGGGCTTGCTGCGGCGCGATCATGGTGGTCGGCTCGTCCCAAATCATGTAGTTGGGGCGCATAGCCAAGACCCCCGCGATGGCGACGCGCTGCTTTTCGCCGCCCGAAAGGTCGCTGATCTGGGTGTTGATGCGCCCGCCCAGATCGAGCGCCTCGACCGCTTCGCGCACCCGCTGCTCGATCTCGTCGCGCGGCAGGCCAAGGTTCTCCGGCCCGAAGGCGATATCGTCGATCACGGTGTTGGCGATGAGTTGATCGTCGGGGCGCTGAAAGACCATGCCGACCCGCCGCCTGATCTCCCAGATGCTCGACGGCGTAGAGGGCAGACCATCAACGACGATCTGCCCTTCGGTCGGCTGCAACATACCGACCAGCAGCTTGGCGAGCGTGCTTTTGCCGCTGCCATTATGGCCGATCACAGCCAGCAATTCGCCAGAATCGATCTGTAAATCGAGCGTATGCAGGGCAGGCACCTCATCGGCTCGCCCTGCGTTGTAGGAAAACGAAAGCTTCGAGACCTCTAGCATAGTGTGGGCCAACTCTCCGCTTAGAAGGACGACTTATCGCGGGGCGTATCATCGTCGGCTGTGGTGCGGCCCGAGCGCACAATATTCACACCGCGTGCCACGATCGGCGTGATCAGCGCTGCTAGTATCACCTCGGGAATCACGTTCGTCGCAATGATGACCGGCAAAGCTGGAATGATCGCGCTACCGAAACCGAAGACGATCGCTAAGCCCAATACGCCGATCGAATTGGTCAAGGTGCCAGCTACCCCCGCGAGGGCGGCAGCAAGGTCTTGATTGGTTTTATAGGTCGCACGATAGACCAACCACGAGACCACTCCGATCAAGATGCGCGGCACAATCGCAATAATCGGATTCTGGAAGAGGGGGGTGGTAGCGTTGGCGAAACTGAAGATACCGAAGATCAGGCCAGCTAAGGTGCCTACCACCGGGCCTTCTAAGACGGCGCCGACAATGGCCGGAACGTGCAGAATGGTTGCACTTTCGGTCGTATTGGGCACCGGAATAAAGCCTAAACGAGTTACACCAAGCACAATCGCGATCGCGCCCAATACACCTGCAATCACGATCCGACGCGTGTTAAGGGTCAGAGGTTTCTCATCAGGAATAGCAGCCATTCGATCGCCCTCCTTCTTGGGGATCTATTCAACTGGTCTATCTGCCTAGATAGCCGATATTCTTGCACAAGTAACTATGCATTATACTCCGCTGCGAACTTTCTGTATGCAGCCCAAGCATGTACGTATAAAACGCTCCAGCGTTTTACGAAGCGAGGCTCAAGCATTGCTAGCCAGATCGCGCCCCGCCGGGAAGCCAGCTATACTGCTCGCTTGCAACACACTGCGTTCGATCGCTTCGGCCAATACGTCGCTGGCAACACTGCCCAACACAGCAAGATGCGTAGCAGGCTTGCGGCCCGTCGCCACAGCGAAGACCGTATCGCCATCGAGCGGCGAGTGAACCGGGCGAATAGTACGAGCCAGGCCATTTTGAGCCATCTGGGCCAGCTTGTTACACTCGGCTTTGCTCAGTTGAGCGTCGGTCGCCACCACCGCGATGGTGGTGTTCTGGCCGGTTCCGCGCACCTGCAAGCTCTGGGTGCGGAAGAGCGCGGCCGTGTCGAGCCAAGCCCCGTCGGGGCGGCGCGCCCCGGCGATAATCTGGCCGGTGCTATCGCTGCGCACATCGCCGAAGGCATTGGTCACCGCCAAAGCCGCCACCGTCGCGCCGTCGGGCAGAGTAAAGGCCGCGCTGCCGACGCCGCTTTTGGTGGCTTGAGAGACGCCCAGCACTTTGCCTACCATAGCGCCCATGCCAGCACCTACGCATCCTTCGATCACCGGATCGCTGCTGGCGGCCTGGCAGGCGGCGTAGCCCATGGCGGCGTCGGGCCAGCGATCGTTGCGCCCCACAGCCAAATCGAAGATCACCGCCGCAGGCACGATCGGCACCCGCACCTCGCCCGCCAAAAAGCCGATTCCGCGCTCGCGCAGCCACTCCATCACGCCCGTGGCTGCCGCTAAGCCATAGGCGCTGCCACCCGTGAGCAAGATCGCATTGATAGCTTGCATCATCGCGGTCGGGTCGAGCAGATCGGTCTCGCGCGTGCCCGGCGCGCCTCCGCGCACGTCGACGCCCGCCACACTGTTCTCGGGCAGAAGAATCACCGTACATCCGGTCAGCCCGTCTTGATCATGGGCGTGGCCGACCCGAATACCTTCGATGGCTGTTAAGCTTCTATTCATAGGGCTTGTCGCACCTCTCAAACTATGAGGTTTTACTCGTTAGTCTCTAGCACAGCGTCTGAGCGTTTCATCAATGAAGTATAGATTGACAAGGTATAGGCGTTTGCGAAGAGGTTGATAAGGCTTCAGGACGCCATGTTGGCTAGGTGGCTTATTTCATTGCCGATCGCAACACTTTTGGCAGACAGTTGCGAATCGCACCCTACTCTCTGTTAGAAGGCTGAAGGCCTTTTGCCATGCTGACTCACGAGCGGCTCAGAGCATGTCATTCGAAATCCGCTTGAATCGTCGTATTTTGGGGCGGTCTCTCGGCCCACAGCTACAAGCCTCATTTGTTGGGCAGAATGTTGGTAGCCGTAGGCGGACGCGCTAAGGATCTTCGTTGGGGAAGAGACCAAGCCGTCAGAGTGCTGAAGGGATCGAACGGATTTGGTATCAAAACATGCTCATAAGCGCTCAAAAGATCAGAAAATCGACAGAATCTGCAAGAAAATAGGTACAATGAAACAGTAGCCCTATTGTAGCAGAGCCTTTCCAAAGTGTGGTATGATCAACAGCGGAATTCGGGCGAATCGCATGAGATAGATATACGAAACTATGCAAACTCGCTATGACGCTATCATTATCGGCGCAGGCATCGGGGGTTTAACTGTCGCAGCACTCTTGGCGAAAGCTGGTCGATCAGTTCTGCTGCTTGAAAGCCAGAGCGATCCGGGTGCGTCGGCTACTTCGTTCCGGCCTAAACAAGCCGACGGCAATTCCTATCTATTCGACCTGGACACCAGCCTTTTGAGCGGCTTTCAAAAAGGTGGAGCGCTCGATTGGCTTGCCCAGCAACTTGCGATCCGCTTTCCAACCGAACGGCTTGAACCGGCTCTACAAGTCTGGCTGCCCGATCGCAGCGTAACACGCTATGGCGATCAACGTTGGGCCGAAGAGCGCCGCCGCGCCTTCCCTGAGCAGGCCGAACAGGCCGAGCGCTTCTGGAAGCACCAAGAGAGCCTCGCCCGCCAGCTCGAGCGCCTGACCAGCCCAACTTCCTACCTGCCGATCGAAACAATGGGCGATCTGTTGCAGCTGCTGCCTAAACTGCGCCCCGGCATGCTGGCGCTTCTGCCGCAGCGCGGTCGCACCGTCGCCGATGAACTGCGTCGTTATCAGCTCGACGATCGGGCCTTGCGCAGCTTTATCGATGCTCAACTTTTAATCAGTGCTCAAACCAACGCCGAGCAGTGCGCTTGGCTGTTCGGCAGCACATCGCTCGATCTGCCTCGCCAAGGCATCTACTATCTCTACGGCGGCGCCTCGGCCTTAGCCAAACAGCTCGCCGATGCCTTCCTGCGCGATGGCGGAGATCTGCGCTATCATACCGCTGTCGATAAAATCATCAGCAATGGGCGACGTGCCGTGGCGGTGCGCACCAGCGACGGCTCGCTCTATTATGGCGATCATATTGTCGCCAACACCACCCTCCAGCAAGTAGCCGACCTGCTCGACGATCAACCTGCGGGCTTGCAGCGCCTGATCAAACGGCGCTCCCATTCCTACGCCGTCTTCCCGCTCTATCTGGCCGTCGATGAATCCGCTATCCCTGCAGGGTTGTCCAATCACCATCAAGTTGTGCTCGACTACAATGCTCAGCCCAACGAGGCCAACACAGTTTTTATCTCGCTGCATCCGGCCAAAGATCGCAGCCGCGCACCCAGCGGACAACGTGCCCTCACGCTTTCGGCCCATATCTCGCTGCCCGCTTGGAAAGATGCGCGCTCTAAAGGTCGCGACCAATACAACGAGCTCAAAGCCCAATTGAGCGAGCGTATGCTGACAGCGCTTGAACTGATCATTCCGAATCTAAAGCCGCATATTCGCTATCAGCAGAACGGCTCGCCCGTAACATTTGAGCACTACACTCGACCTGGCGACCCAGCGCAGCGCGCCCAGATCAGCACCTTCAACAACTTGGGGCCGCGCGCGAGTCAGCTCGCTCGGCTCTGGTTGGTGGGCGACAGCAGTTTTTCGGGTCAAAACACAGCCGCCATCACCCAAAGCGCCATTCGTGTCTTTTTCGAGATCCAAGGCGCTCTCGATTGGTCGGCTCGGCGACGCGAATTGGCAGCGCGACGCGCATCAAAAAGGGAAGAATAAACGAGAAGCCTGTAAAAAACGATCTACTAGCCATCTTTCCGATGGTCTAGGGCATCGTTATTGTCGAAAACGAGCGGTTGGGTACAACAATTCACAAATGTGTCTCTATGGCTAAATAAGCGAGCTTAGGGATTTTTTCTCGCGAATTCATCGATCTTATGACTCACATTTGTGTCGAAAAGATCCATCGTTGTGCCCTTTACCGCATCCGAAACTCATGTTATAACACAACCACATTCTTGAAATAGAGGCCGGTCAAACGGATCTGCCTCTTTTTTTCGGTGCCTACGAAACAAAAACTATGTCATTTTCTGAACTTCTCGATACCTTGCGCTCTCAAAGGGCGATCAAGGATCTTTCAAAACAACTCATACGTCTCCAGCGCAAGGGCGCTAGCCTGCGCGTCGCCCCCGTCTTGGGCAACGCGCGCGCACCTGTGGTCGCCGCCCTCGCCGAAGCGGGACGTACTATTCTCTATATTGTTTCCAATGCTGATGCCGCCCTGCGCGCCGCCGACGATCTTTCACAATGGCTAGGCGAAGACATTGTGATGCGTTATCCCGCCAGCGATGCCATGCCCTACGAGCATATGTCGCCCGGTCACGAAGTGCTCAGCCAGCGTCTGCGCGTCTTGCGCCAATTGGCTCGTTTGCGCCGCGTCAACAGCCAAGAGCAGGCCGAAGAGGCGCGGCCCTGCGTGATCGTAGCGCCCGTCAAAGCGCTCTTGCAGCCAACCTTAACCACACGCGAGCTGACCAGCGCCACCGTTCGCCTCAAACGGGGCGACGAAGTGGTACAAGATGAGCTGATTCGCCAGTGGCTCGAACAGGGCTATCGTATGGCCCCCAGCGTCGAAGAGCCAGGCGAACTGAATCGACGGGGCGGTATCGTCGATATTTGGCCCATGGGCGACCTGCAGCCGCTGCGCATCGAATGGTTCGGCGACGAGATCGATAGCCTGCGCAGCTTCGACGCCGAAACCCAACGCAGCGATCGCCGTCTCGAAAGCGCCGAGATCGGCCCACCCCACGAGATTCCCTTCTGGAAGCGCGCAAGCGTGATCGCCGATCTAGAAGCGCTCGATGTAAGCGGACTGCGCACAGAGGCTCAAGAAGGCTGGCGGCACGACCTCGAACGGCTCACCCAAGGCGAGCGCTTTGAAGGCCGCCCTTTTTATGCGCCCTTTTTCCGAAGTCAACCGCTCGATCCCAACGCGCCGCTCGACAGCACTATGTCGCTGCTGGCCCATTTGCCCAACGATGCTGTGGTGATCTGCAACGAGCTGATGCTGCTCGAACAGACCGCCCACGACCTTATTCACCAAGCCGAAGAGCAACGCGCCTCGCTGCTGCTCTCACAAGAGCTACTGCCCAACTTCCCACGGCCCTATTTTTATTGGCACGAGGCTATGGCTGGCAACCGCGCGCCACTGCTCGATCTCAGCAATAACGAGCTAGAGAGAACCAGCGAACAGCAAGCGAACTATATCGCACAATATGGGCGCCCCGAATTGATCACTTGGCCCCAGTCGCTCTTTATCAACACCGAGCTGTTCGGCGGCCAACTGCGCCGTTTCGTAGGCGACCTGATCCAGCGCATTCGCAACGGCGAAAAGATCGTGGCGATTACGCCCCAAGCCGCCCGTATCGATGAAATGGTGCGCGAAACCTTAGCAGGCAAAGATCCAGCCCAAGTCAACAGCGAGCGCCGCGCCAAGCAGAAGAAAAAACAGAAGCAGAACCAGCAGAACCAACAGCAAGCGCAGAGCGAAGAGCCAAACGAGCAAGTTGCACCAGAGCCTGCCGTCACCGTCGAAGACTACCCCGAACTGGCTCATTTCAAAGCCATTCACGGCATTATCGATGGTGGCTGGCGTTCGATCGAACTCAATCTCACCGTCTATAGCGACCTCGAGATCTTTGGTCTGCGCCAACGCCGTTCGATCAGCGAGCGCCGCAAGCAAAAAGAGCGCAGCACCAGCGAGCGAGCCGCCTTCTTGCGCGGCCTCAAGGTCGGCGACTACGTTGTGCACATCGAGCACGGCATCGCGATCTACGACGGCTTACTGCGTCGCACCCTCGATAACGTCGAACGCGAATATTTGGTGCTGCGTTATGCCGCTGGCGACAAGCTCTATGTGCCCGTCGATCAGGTCGATCGCATCACTCGCTATATCGGCGCTGGTGATGCCGAGCCGCAATTGACCCGCCTCGGTACTCAGGAATGGGAGCGCGCCAAGCGCAAAGTGCGCCAAGCCGTGCGCGATCTTGCCAACGAACTGCTGGCGCTCTACGCCGCCCGCCAACTGACCGAAGGTCACGCCTTCAGCCCCGACAACGAGTGGCAACGCGAGATCGAGAGCGCCTTCCCCTATGTCGAGACCGATGATCAGTTGCGTGCCATCAACGACATCAAGGCCGATATGGAGCGCGTTCAGCCTATGGATCGCCTGCTCTGCGGCGATGTGGGCTTCGGCAAAACCGAAGTCGCCTTGCGAGCCGCTTTCAAAGCGGTGCAAGATGGCAAACAGGTCGCGATCTTGGTGCCGACTACCGTGCTGGCCCAACAACACTACGATACCTTCCGCCAGCGTATGGAGGCGTATCCGGTCAATATCGAAATGCTTTCGCGCTTCCGCTCGGCCAAAGAGCAAGAGGCCATCACGCTCGAGCTATCCAAAGGCACAATCGATATCATCATCGGCACCCACCGCCTGCTCTCAAAAGATGTTCTCTTCAAAGATCTTGGTCTGGTGATCGTCGACGAAGAGCAACGCTTCGGTGTGCGCCACAAAGAGCGCCTCAAGCAACTGCGCTCACAAGTCGATGTGCTCACTCTGACGGCAACGCCCATTCCGCGCACCTTGCATATGTCGCTGGCGGGCATTCGCGACCTCAGCGTGATCGACACGCCGCCCGAAGATCGCATGCCGATCAAGACCTACGTTCTGCCTTCGGACGACAACTTGATTCGCGAGGCGCTGCTGCGCGAAATCGAACGCGGCGGCCAAGCCTATTTTGTACACAACCGCGTCCACAGCATCTATCACGTCGCCAACCACCTGCAAAACCTCGTGCCTGAGGCGCGCATCGGCGTCGGACACGGCCAGCTCGACGAACGCCAGCTTGAAAAGGTGATGTTGGCCTTCTTTAAGGGCGAGTACGATGTATTGGTCTGCACCACCATCATCGAAAGCGGTATCGACGTTCCCAACGCCAATACCATCATCATTGACGACGCTACCAACTACGGCCTCGCTCAACTCTACCAGTTACGCGGACGTGTCGGCCGCAGCGCCAACCGCGCCTACGCCTATCTGCTCTACAAGGGCGACCGCCGCATGACCGAAGAAGCCCAACAACGCCTGCAAGCCATTCAAGAGGCCACCGAGCTGGGCGCTGGCTTCCGCATCGCTATGCGCGACCTCGAGATTCGCGGCGCAGGTAACTTGTTGGGCGCCGAACAGAGCGGCCATATCTCGACGGTCGGCTTCGATCTCTATTCGCGCCTGCTCGAACAAGCGGTCAAAGATCTCAAAAATCGCTTCGAGCGCGAGCAGGAGGTTCAGCGCGCCTTGGGCAACTCTCGGCCCAAAACGCCCGCTGCTGGCGACGCTGCCAAGCCCAAAACCCGCATTCGATCCGAACCGCTCAAGATCGACGAGAAGGTTTTGGTTACGCCGCTGGTCACGCTCGACCTGCCGCTTACCGCTTTCCTGCCGCCCGAATACATTCCCAACGATGCTGTGCGCCTAAGCGTTTACCAGCGCATGGGCGAGGCACAAACGCCCTCCGAGGTGCGCGCCCTCCACCAAGAGCTGCGCGACCGCTTCGGCGAGCCGCCCGAGCCAGCCGAGCATCTGCTCACTTGGCTGCTGATCAAAGCGCTGGCGCTTCAAGCCAATGTCAGCTCGGTGCTCACCACTTCCGAGGAGTTTATTGTGCGCTTGCCAGAGGCCAAGCTGCTCGACCGCGACCGCCTGCGCCGCCACTTCGGGCGCGACAAAACCATCAAAGTCGGCCCGCAGTTTGTGCGCCTCGACCGCCGCATGCTGGGCGACGAGTGGATCGCCAAGCTCGAAGAACTGCTGGAGGTGCTCGGCAAGCTCGACGAACTGCCGCCACCGCCGCTGGTTGTGCCCAACAGCAGCCAGCCCCGCCGTTACTAAACAGCGCCCTTTGGGCTGCAGCAAAGCTCGAACGAACAAGCGTATCCTGAATGAGTTGCAGGATACGCTTTTCATTTTCACGCTCTGGCGGCGAGCTTTCTAAACTTCCATTCGGTCCTCACCGCGTCCGCCTACGGCTACCAGAGCGGCTAGCCGCCCTCTTCCCCGACCCTGCTCCCGCAATGCGGGAGCAGGGTGTATGCGCTCCCGCCCATGCCTGACCTTTCAGACTGACAGTTTGACCACTAACCTTCCCGCAGCTTCGCAGCGAGAAGGTTTTTAGAGGGCATTACACAGCGACACGCAGCGTGCCAGCTTGTGTGAAAGCGACCGCTCGTGCCCTTCGACAAGCAACGAAAACAGCGTTGAAACCTGTGCTTGCACCTGGCAGGTCGCAGCGAAAGCAAGGAAAGCAGCGCTTACAATGTTTCCCGCTGCGTTACAGCGGGAAGATGCGAGCCTCTTTGCTTTGGAAAGCGATTTGATAGCCGTAGGCGGACGCGCTAGAAGCCTGCTTTGAGCTAGAGACCTCGCCGCTAGCGCTTTAGACTCGTTGCAATCATCAATCGCATTTGGAAGTATACAAAAAGGGAGACGAGGTATGAACTTCTCGTCTCCCTTTGTATGATGCGCTCAAGACTCGGCCTAGCTATCCAAGTGGTCGAGCATATCCTTCACTTTGGTGAACTTTACACGCGGGCGGCCTTGAGCCTGACCACGCGAGGTCTCGACCTCGTCCAAGCGCTTCCACTCGGCAAAGCTTACATAGCGCACATTGCGCTCTTTGAGCAGCTCCTCGATCTGGCAGGCGTCGGCGCTGGCCGGAGTGATCACCCCAGCCTCGAGATCGGCCACCATCTGCTTGACCGTCTCTAGCGAGTCGGGCTTGTTGGTGCCGATAATGCCCGACGGGCCGCGCTTGGCCCAGCCGACCACATACTGGCCCACAACCGGCTCGCCGTTGTTGATAATGCGGCCGAGCGTGTTGGGAATGGTGCCTTTGCGATCGTCGTAGGGCACGCCTTCCAGCGGAGCACCTTTGTAGCCGATCGAGCGGAAGACCAAACCGACCGGCAAAATCTCGTACTCGTCGGTACCAACGGCCACGATCGAGCCATCCTCTTTCTGCTGAAGAATGTTCTTTTGCAGCTTGATAGCAGTCACCTTGCCGTTCTCGCCAATCACCTCAACAGGCGAGCGCAAGAAGCGAATCTCGATCTGTCGCTCCTTGTTTGCGCGCTCCTTGGTGGCGTTTTCGCGCAAGATCTCTACGTTCTTGGCTGCTACACGATCGTTGGCCAACGAGGCTTCGCTCGCTGGGTCTAGCTCAAGCTCAGCCGGGTTAACGATCAACTCGGCCACATCTAATTCGCCAAGTTCGCGCAGCTCGACATTGGTGAAGGCCGCTTGGGCCGGGCCACGGCGTCCGATCACATAGATCTTCTTGATCTTGCTGTGGCGCAAACGCTCAAGCGCATGGTCAGCGATGTCGGTAACGGCCAGCTCTTCCGGAGACTTGGCCAAAATACGAGTCACGTCGATGGCGACATTACCTTGGCCGATAATCGCGACGCTCTCTTGAGAAAGGTCGAAGTCGAGATGGCTGTAGTCGATATGGCCGTTGTACCAAGCAACAAAAACCGTCGCAGGATAGCTGCCCTCTAGATCTTCGCCCGGCACGCCCATGCGTCGATCGCTCTGAGCGCCAACCGCAAAAATTATCTGGTCGTAATACTTCTTCAGATCATCGAGGGTTATATCGCGTCCAAAGGTTACATTGCCAAAAAAGCGATAGCGCGGATGCGAAGCAGTTTTGTCGTAGACGCGCGTAACTGACTTGATCTTCTGATGGTCGGGGGCTACACCATCGCGAACAAGCCCAAAGGGGGTCGGTTTACGGTCGAACATATCAACCGCGAAGTGTACTGTTTTGTTCTGCAACAAGCCATCGGCGGCATAGAATGCCGAAGGCCCCGCGCCGATGATCGCGACCCGTACCGGGCGCTCGGCACTACCTAACGTCTGCTCCACGTTGATGCTCCTTAAATCTGGAAAAGACTTAACGACCAGCGCATTCAGCACTGCCTAGAAGCTATCACACCTCTAAGCTGGCTCATCTATGCGCCAATCCTTCATGAGGCCACTGTTACGCTTAAGTAACGATTGTGTATCCTCAGACTCACATTACTCTCGTCCAAGCCAAATTGTGGCAGCTAGAACGGCTATACTAGGCGCTTTTGATTTATCTGCCTCTAGAGCAGCTATTGTTTCGAGCACGCCAAAAAACCAGATCTAACATCCGGCACTGGAGATCGCTATAGCAACATGCTCGTGAGCCAATTGGATACTTGAAGAATTCGGGCGCATTCTACCATGCTTGAATCCAATCCACAAGTAACGAAGCAGTTGATAGATCTCCATTTTCGCGGTATACAACCTGCATTTAGAGGAACAAATGTTATTGTTGGCCGCCATACTAAGATTTTCACAAAAAATATCGTTTTTCTTCTTTACAAAGCATTATGCAAGTTATAGATCGCACTAATCAAGTAGATACCATGAAAAGTCTCTCTCATAGCCATAAAAATATCCTGAAAATTCGCTTTTTTTCGTGATATTCATCATAGTGCCTCGAGGCTCAAAGCAGTATAATTGGGTATACGAGTTAATGCGACACCATAGTAAATATATACACAAACCCACTCGCTGTTGGATTGTGTTGAAGGTTGCGTGAAGATGTCTGAAAAGCAAGACCTTCTTAGAAGTGTGCCCCTTTTCTCTCGTCTCTCTGACGAGCATCTTCAGCTGCTTGTCAAAAATCTTGGCATTCAGACCTTTCAACGTGGCGAGATGTTGATGCAACAGGGAGACATCGGCGAAGAACTTTATATCATCGTCAGCGGCCAAGTGCGTATCTTCACCGTCAATGAAGTTGGCCAAGACCTCTCGTTGATCATCTATCGCCCGGGCGACTTCTTAGGCGAACTCTCATTACTTGATGGGCAGCCACGTTCGGCCAACGCCCAAGCGATGCGACGCACAACAACACTGACACTCCATCGCACAACCTTTTTAGAGACGATAGCAACCAACCCCTACATCGCACGAGCCGTTATCGAAGCCTTAGCAGCGCGCCTGCGTCACAGCACGCTTTATGCTCAATTGCTGGCAAGCCATTCCGCATCGCAGCGGGTTGTGGCCCAATTAATCAACCTAGCAGCTCAATATGGTGTCGCCGATGGGGGTGCGGTAGCGATCGATCTCCATCTCACTCAAGACGATCTAGCTAGCCTTTCTGGCACAACCCGCGAAACGGTAAACCGTATTTTGGGGAGCCTCCGCGAACAAGGGCTTGTACGGGTGTCTCGAGCACAAATCATTGTGCTGAATTTCGACCAACTCGAGCGTACTTTGACCCAACTACGCTCAAACCAGGCATAATAGACGCAACCAGAGGTAATTCAATGTTTTTCTTATTCTTGTTTGCCCATCTTGTTGCAGATTTTGTTCTCCAACCTTACATATTGGTGCAGCACAAGCGCTATTGGCATGGCTTATTCATTCATGGCGCTGTGGTATTGCTCTGTATGCTCCTCGTTGGTTTGCTCGATCGCAGTATGATGGCGCTCTGGCCTCAAATGCTTGTCATTACCGCGATCCATATCGCAACCGATCGCTGGAAGGTTTCTAAGGGCGATCGTCTCTTCAGGCACCCGATCGGTGCATTTTTGCTCGACCAAGTGATCCATATCGCAACTATTGCGCTCGTGCTCTCGGCAAGCCTGCCGTCTGCAACAGTTTGGTCGTATACCATTTCTTGGTCGGCAACCTTCGCAATGTATGCTAGCGTCTATACTACCGCTGCCTTCGCGATTCCTCTCGGCGTTATGACGTGGCTCGACCCATCGTTCCAATTCGCTGCCTACGCCCTCAAGGCGCGGGTGCACTGTATGCTCGCGGGTGCTGGAGTAGTTACCTTGGTATTGTTGAGCGTCTTTTTGGCCCTACCCGCTACCTTGTTGGCCCTAGCCGTGGTGGTCCGCCATCCGCTCTCGCCCCACCCCCTAGATACACCATCGGGCTTGACTGTGGTATTATCACTTGCAACACTACTTGCAAGCACGCTTGTAATGCTTGAACGCTTTATTTAATTCGAACAACACACTCTGTGTATCTATGAGATTGGCCAATTATGCAGTGTCGTATAGGCTGTGGGGCGTGTTGTATCGCGCCCTCAATCTCCTCTCCCATTCCCGGCATGCCCAATGGCAAACCCGCAGGTGTTCGTTGCGTTCAGCTCGATGAACACAATCGCTGTAAACTCTTTGGGCGCCCCGAGCGGCCAGCTGTTTGTGTGAGTCTTCAAGCGAATATCGATATGTGCGGCACCACGCGCGAAGAAGCGCTCAGGTTACTCGAAGAACTTGAGCGCCTCACGACACCCTAAATTCTTGCCAGATCTTCGTTTAGGTTATGACAGGGGTGTATCATACAAAAACGCAAACCTGTTATGGAACTGCCGACCCATATCTTCCAGACTGTTGACAGCCCATCATGAATGAGCTAAAGTGAAGGTATGTGTCACTAGAATAAGGAGCGAGGTTGCCTATGTCGCTTACACTCGACCAGCGCCAATTAGAAACTCTCAGTCAGCTCCTTACAGCAGGGGGTCATCAAGACGTTGTTAGTCTGCTCACCGACTCATTGGGGCGGCTTGTAGCTTTTTGGCCTGCCCAAGCAGGTGCGCTGATCTATCAGACACCGCATGGCGAACTGGTCCGGCTCGAAAGCGGCCCACTCGACTCCGCAGCTGCAACCTTGATCGAACAAGCGCGTAGTGGCTTTATTCGCCATACAGATAATACCAAACCATCGGTTGGTTACTATACGCTCGAAGATGGGCGCGATATCCTTGAACTGCCCTTGCAAAGCAGTGGTAAGGATGTAGGCTTACTTCACCTCGTCACCAACGAAAGCAGCGATAAGAGCTCCAATACTCCGCTTAAAGATGAAGATCTCTTATTGTTGTTGGTACGTGCTATCGGTGGTGAAGCTGATAAACTCGCTATGCTGCGCCGAGCCGAGCGAGATCTGCGCGAACTCCACCTGCTTTATGAAGTTGGACAATCGCTGACTGCGAACCTCGATCTGGCAAGCTTGCTAGACGAGATTAAACTCCATGCACCCGAAGTTGTCGGAGCAGAACGCTGCTCGATCTTTATGCTGGACGAAGAGCGCAACGAGTTGGTCTTAGACATGCTCGACGACGAACGCTCGTTCCGTATGCCCGCCGATCGTGGTATCGCCGGCTGGGTCGCCACCCACGGAGTAGGACAGATCGTTCACGATGTGGAACAAGACCCGCGCTGGTACGATGTCGTCGGGCGCGAATTCGACTTTGTAACACAGTCGATCCTCTGCGTCCCCATGAAGGTCAAAGATCGGGTCGTTGGTGTAGTACAACTGCTTAACAAACGCGATGGAGCCCGCTTCACCGATCAAGATCTGCGCCTCTTAACGACTCTGGCCTCTCAGGCGGGTATCGCCATCGAAAATGCACGGCTCTATCAATCGCTGAAGCAAGAGCGAGATAAACTCCTTTCCAAAGAGGAAGAGGTCCGTAGACAGATCGCACGCGACCTGCACGACGGCCCGACCCAAGGAGTAGCAGCCATCGCGATGAACATCGAATTCATCAAACGGCTGCTGACCGCTATGCCAGAGCGGGTGCCAGGCGAACTCGAAATTCTCTCCGAACTGGTCACCAAAACCAGCAACAATATCCGCACGCTGCTGTTTGAATTGCGACCGCTCGGTCTAGAGACTCAAGGGCTTCTGCCGACCTTGCAACAATATGTTGCACGTTGGCGCGACCCTTCGGGCAGCAATATTCAGTTGCGTCTCGAAGCGCCCACCAATGTGCCTCGCCTCCCCCAAGAGGTCGAAGCCGCGATCTTCATTATTTTGCAAGAAGCGGTCAATAATGCGCGTAAACACTCGCGCGCGAGCACCATCACCATCTATCTCTATCAAGAGGAAGATCAGTTGGTCGCCAGTGTGCGCGATCGAGGTAAAGGCTTTAATCTTGCCGCAGTCGAAGCGAGCTATTCAACACGTGGCAGCTTGGGCCTGATCAACATGAAGGAACGGGCAGAGCTGATCGGTGCAGAATGCCGTATTCGTTCGGCACCTGGTGAAGGAACAACAGTGGAACTGCGCGTTCCATTGCCTAACCAACAACGTTAGTTGAGACTGTTTGAGGCTCCATGATTCCTATTCGTGTATTGTTCGTTTGTATGGGGAACATCTGTCGTTCTCCAATGGCAGAAGCTGTCTTTCGCCACCTTGTGAAACAAGCGGGCCTTGAACAGCAATTTATCATCGACTCGGCTGGCACAGGAGCCTGGCATAGTGGCGAACCACCCCACCATGGTACGTTGGCTGTCCTCGAACGAAATAATATCGATCCGGGCAGCCAACGTGCCCGTCAGATCCGCGCCTCCGATCTGCATGACTTCGACTACATCGTCGCGATGGACGACGACAACTTGATCGATATTCGCAAAATGTATAGCAGCTCACCGACCAATGTCTATCGGCTGCTCGATTTTGCACCTCAGACGGGCGAGCGGAATGTGCCCGATCCCTATTACAACGGTGGATTTGATTATGTCTACAGCCTTGTTCTAGCAGGGTGTAGCGGCCTGCTGCAATTTATTCGAGACGAGCGCTCTTTATGACATCAGCACAAGTGCTGCAGTTGATCCGTGATGCGCTGCACCAGATCAACGATACCAGTGGCATTCAAACGGTTCAGGCGGTAACTGGCGGCTATATTAACCACGCCTTTCAGATCAACACGAAAAAAGATCGTTACCTCTTCAAATACAACACCCACACCACGGCGCGGCTGATCTCGAGCGAAGTCTATGGTCTTGACCTGCTACGTCAAACCAAAACCGTTCGTGTTCCCTATGTATTGGCTTGGGCCGATGCAAGCGAAGACTCGTTCGGCTGGATGCTCCAAGAGTGGATCGAGCCATTCAAGGGCAATATCGAGAACTCGGCCGAGCGCTTAGGCGTCCAGATCGCATCGCTGCATAAAGCTGGCGTTGCAGACTACTACGGCCTCGATCAGCAAAACTACATCGGCATTTCTCCCCAAGACAACAAGCCGAGCAGCGATTGGGTCAGCTTCTTCCGCGATCGACGTCTGCTTCCTCAGATGATCTTGGCCGAACAGAACGGGCTCTTATCGATCAGCCGTCTCGATAAGCTCGATCGGCTGTTGGCGCGCCTCGACGAGTGGTTGGGCGGCGTCGAGCGACGTCCTGCCCTCTTGCACGGCGATCTTTGGGCTGGCAATGTGCTCTACGACCCGCAAGGCGAGCCGGTTGTTATCGATCCGGCGGTCTACTACGGCGATCGCGAAGCCGATCTGGCCTATAGCCAATGGTCGAGCACGGCCTTCTCACCCAAAATGTATGCCGCCTACGAGGAAGTTTGGCCAAGCGAGCCGGGACGAGAAGAGCGGATCGATCTCTACAACCTCTACCATGCGATCAACCATCTCAACCATTTCGGTGAACGCTACTTAGATGAGATCGATCGCATGCTTGCAAGGTATATTGCATGAGCAAACACCCCTCTGTGAGCAACTTGCTAACACAGATCGCCCGCTACAGCAGCGTCTACAACGCTGATATGTGGCTGGTAGGGGGGTTTGTACGAAATCTGCTGCGCGGTCGCACAGCCAACGATATCGATATTGCGATGCGTGGCGATGTGATCGGCTTTGCGCGCACGCTGGCCGATGCGATCGGCGGAAGCTACTTTGTGCTCGACGAAGAGCGCGGCAGCGTGCGGGTTGTGCAAGGCAAAGTCGATGAACTCGCTCAGACCGACCTCGAGCTACTGCCCGATTCTTCCGAGCGCCTCTACATCGATATTGTTCAACTGCGAGCTGCCACACTTGAAGAAGATCTGCTGGCGCGTGACTTCAGCGTCAACGCGCTGGCGATCCCCTTGAGCGCCTTCGCGAGCAAACCGCACGAGTTACCCGAAGGCTTCGCTTGGAAATGGCACGACGGCTGGCCCGTCTGCGACCCGAGCGATGGACTGCGCGACCTAAGCAACGAACAGTTGCGGGTTTGCACCAGCCGCAGCCTGATAGACGATCCGCTCCGACTGCTGCGCGCGGTGCGCTTCGCCGCCAGCGATGGCTTCACCCTGCTGCCCGAGTTGCAAGCGAGCATAAAAAAGCTCGCGCCCTCCATTCAACAGCCCGCCCCAGAACGGGTGCGCGACGAGCTTTTCAAGATCTTCAACCACGTTTCGGTGGCCCCTTGGATCAGCCTGCTCGACGAGCTCGGCCTGCTGACCCAGATCTTTCCTGAGCTTGAAGCGGCCCGCGATTGCGATCAGCCGCGCGTTCACTTTCTGCCTGTGCTGGCCCATTCGATCGAAACGGTGGCCGCTGTCGATTGGATCATAGCTCAGATCGACAAACCCGAATCGTTGAGCAAACTGCCGCCCACCGCGCGCCCGGTGGCAGCCCAGACCCACCCCTCGCTCAAGCTGGATCTGCCGCATATGGAACAGCTCAACCAACATATGAACGAGTTCGTCGGCGGCGTTCCGCGACGGGTGCTCTTTAGGTTGGCGGCGCTGCTCCACGATAATGCTAAACCCCAAACCAAACAGAACAAACCAGATGGCGGGGTCAATTTTCACCACCATCAAGAGGTCGGGGCAGAGGTCGCCAAGTCGATCTGCCAACGCTTGCGCCTCGGTCGAGCCGCTACCAGCTATGTCTCAGGCGTGGTGCGCGCCCACATGCGTCCGGGCCAGCTCGGCGCACAGCCCGTCACCTTACGCGCTGCCCTACGCCTCTTTCGCGATACAGGCGGCAACGCGCCCAACAGCAACAGCTTCGGCCCCGATACGCTCTTGCACGCCATGGCCGATCATCTAGCGACGCGCGGCCCGCACACCAGCGAAGAAGGTTGGATCGAGCACAATAAATGGACTGGCGCGCTGCTTGAGCTGTATTGGGCTCAGCCGACCCAAGCCCCCAAAGCACTGGTCGACGGCCACCGCTTGATGCAAGAATTGCAGCTCGAACCCGGGCCGCTGCTGGGCCGTTTGCTCAAGGAAGTGCGCGAGGCCCAAGACGCCAAAGAGATCCACACTGTCGAAGAGGCGCTCGATCTGGCCCGCAAGCTCTATCAGCAGTATCACAGCGAGCAGCCAACAAGCTGATCACTTCCCACTTCCTTAGCCTCGCAAGTGTGCGACAAGCATGTTCGCACTACGAAGCCGCTCATCATAGGGCGGATAGGTTTTTTTACCTTCCATTCGATCCCAACCGCGTCCGCCTTCGGCTATCAAGTTATACCAAATTCGGTAGATCACTTACTTTTTGGCCTTCGGCAGAGCGGAACTTCCCGTTTTTGCGTTACAAGAACGCAACTCTGTAAGCGAATGTGATATTAGTGGTTAAGCTGTTAGTCTGAAAGATCACGCATGAGCGGGAGCGCATACACCCTTCTCCCGCAAGGCTATGCATTAGCCAAAAGTCGTGTCGGCAGCAACAGGCGATCGTTCGCATAGC
>CALGUG010000035.1 GCA_937902315.1 uncultured Chloroflexales bacterium | reverse complement strand
CTAAGTGTTGCTGATGCGATCGGCGCGTTGTCCCCACACACGTGGGGGTGAACCGTCTTGGTCTTCTCGAAGAGCAGCGGCTGCGATGTTGTCCCCACACACGTGGGGTGAACCAGCTGGTCGAAGATATGGAGGCGATCGGTGTAGGGTTGTCCCCACACACGTGGGGGTGAACCGTCACGGTGTATCCGTTTGTAGACAAGACAATTGTTGTCCCCACACACGTGGGGGTGAACCGTACCATACTCCAGCCGTATACAGAGTCGGACAGTTGTCCCCACACACGTGGGGGTGAACCGCTCCATTGTTCCGTAAAATTCTCATCTTGGTTGTTGTCCCCACACACGTGGGGGTGAACCGGTAGGCGGTTCAGAGAGTGGCGGGCCCCAATCGTTGTCCCCACACACGTGGGGGTGAACCGTACATTTTATCCAAACCACACGCTGCTGAGTAGTTGTCCCCACACACGTGGGGGTGAACCGCGCACGGTAATAGCCATGGGCACGGTGCGGACGTTGTCCCCACACACGTGGGGGTGAACCGCACAGAGCGGCGGCAATCATCGCGGCACTGTAGTTGTCCCCACACACATGGGGGTGAACCGTCGTCAGGAATGGTATAACGACCCGTCGAACCGTTGTCCTCATGCACAATGGGGGTGAACTGCGATTATGCTAAAAGAAGAAATAAAAAATCGACAGGCTTTGTAGCCTGTCGACTTGGTTTGGTGGGCGATACTGGATTCGAACCAGTGACCTCAACGATGTCAACGTTGCGCTCTAACCAACTGAGCTAATCGCCCGACGTCGCATATAGTATCATCTCTGCGATGATTTGTCAAATCGGTTCGTTTGAGAACACATTTGACACTTTTCAGAGTTTTGTTGGTTTCGCTTTCGTTTGGTTCAGCGTCCCAACGGCTGTTATTATACACAATTCCCCGAAAAATGCAAATCGGCTGTCAAACGTTCTTTCGAGCCAAGCATCCAAGAGATATAAAGCAGATATGACTGTCGTCAATCGCCACAACTGGCCTCGGTATGGTATGATGCTTGGAAAAGAAAATCGGCAGCCTTATTTTAGGCGCATCCTGACAGAAGAGGAGTAGTGTGTGCCTGCTGCACTAGATTCCCACCTCTTAGATACATTCGAGCAAATCCCAGACGAAACGCTTCAGCTATTTACTAGTATCTCACGCTTGGGCTGCCAGATGAAGCTGCGCGTCGCGCTTGTGGGCGGCGTCGTTCGCGATCTAGCCCTCGGCCTCCTGCCCGGACGCGACCTCGACTTCTTGCTTCAAGGCGATGTCAATTCTTTTGTCCGTCAACTGCTAGCGATTACAGGTGGGCAACTGATCGCCGAGCATAAAGCCTTTGGAACCGCGACCATTCAGCTCGCTAGCCCTTCAGACGATTTCATGCTCTCAATCGATTTCGCCCAAGCCCGCAGCGAGAGCTACGAGCGCCCCGGCGCTCTGCCAAGCGTCAAACCGGCCAGCCTCGAAGAAGACCTGATCCGACGCGACTTTAGCATCAACGCCATCGCGCTTGAACTGCCAACCCAAAGCGAGACAAACGGCCATTTGCTACGCGAATCGCTGGTTTTACACGACCCCTTCAACGGCCTACAAGATCTGCGAGCCGGACTGCTGCGTGTGCTGCACAGCCAAAGCTTTAGCGACGACCCAACCCGCATTCTGCGCGGAGTACGGCTCGCCAGCCGTCTCAATCTGCGCTTCGAAACAGAGACGCGCGCCCTGCTTGAAGAAGAGCTGCGCTCGGGCCGCTTCGAAGATCTAAGCCCCGATCGCATCCGCAACGAGCTTTGCTTGGTCTTAGACGAGCCACGCCCCGAGGCTGTTCTGCGCTTGGCCGACCAGCTCGAACTCACGCCCCACCTGATTCCCTCGCTAAAGTTCACCCCGGCCCTAGCCGCGCGCATGGACGCAGCCCGGTATGTCGCAAACCTGCCAACCGAAGTCGACAGTCGCTCGATTATGATCGGCCTGCTCTGTTACGATCTGCTGCCAAGCGCTTTCGAGCAGCTTGTCAACCGTTATCGTCTGCCCAAAGAGATCAGTCGGCTTTTGGCAGAACTAACCAGCCTGCAGCAGTTACGCAGCGTGCTCTCCACGCCAACCCTGCCCAACAGCAGCCTCGACCGCCTGTTACAGCCCTTCAGTCTCAATGCGCTCTGTGTGATTCAGATCGCCGAAGCTGGGCTGGTCTCCGAAATGGTCGAACGCTATATCGAACAGCTCCGACCGCAAGCCACTCTGCTCAATGGGCGCGATCTGCAAAACATGGGCCTAAAAGCCGGGCCGCACCTTGGCGTGCTTTTGAGCGATCTGCGCAAAGCTCAACTCGACGGGCAGATCACAACGCGCCAAGCTGCAGAGGCTTGGATCAAGCATCGGCTTATTCAGCTGTATGTTCAAAAGAAGGGCTAACTAGCGAATGCCAAGCCGCAGCTTCCAAACCGTGATAAGGGCTTCCATCACGATGCGGCGCGACATCTTCGATTGACCAACTCGCCGATCGGGGAAAATAATGGGGATCTCTCCGATCTTCAGACCGGCTTTCATCACACGATAAGCCATTTCGATCTGGAACGAATAGCCGTTAGATTGAACACTGTCGAGATCGATCGCTTCGAGCGCCGAACGCCGATAACAGCGAAAACCGCCTGTTCCATCGGCGATCGACCAGCCGAGAATAAGGCGTGCGTAGAGGTTGCCGCCTCGACTAATCAACTGACGGCCGATGCCCCAATCGCTCGTCGCTCCGCCCGGCACATAGCGCGAACCCAAAACCAAATCATAGCGCTGCTCAGCGGCCTCGAGCAGTTTGGGCAGATACGAAGGATCGTGCGAAAAGTCGGCGTCCATCTCGCAGATATATTGAGCGCCATCGGCAAGCGCTTGTTTAAAACCTGCAATATAGGCACGTCCTAGCCCTTGTTTGCCGGGGCGCAACAGCAAGGAAACACGATCGTGTTCTTGTGCGAAAGCCCGTACTACATCAGCTGTTCCGTCGGGGGAGTTATCATCCACAACTAAAACTCGCATACGAGGGTGTGCGATAATGTGTGGTAACAAAGCCCCAATGTTCTCTCTCTCGTTGTAGGTAGGTACAACGACCGTGCAGTCTGCTGTCATACTTTCAAAACCTAAAGGAGCGTTCTTTAGTGGGATATTAGCAACTTCAAGCATGGTTTGCTCCTTTGTCATAAACGTTTTCGTTATTATACTTGCTGTTGCAATCTGAACCAATTGACTCAACTAGTTGATTAGTCCTATCCTGGGCAAGCCATATGTCCGTATAGCGCCAAGCTATCGCAGCAAACAAACCTGTCCTACAACCCAGGCTCCACTCCCTTGAACGAGCGATAAATCCTATTTCGCATCCTAACGCCAGAAAATCCCATAGCGGCGGAAAGATCTTGCCCCTCCATTCGGTCCCAAGCGCGTCCGCCTACGGCTACCAACACGCCGCCCAGCCATTCAGTCAAACACCTCGCAGCTTCGCTGCGACCCGAGTGCTACAAGCCCCAAACTATACCAAATCTCCTTAAAAATGCGCACTCTTGCTATCTAAAGAACCGAAAAGACGAGAGAAGTGTTGTGTGAGCTTTCGGGCGAAAGCTCACACAACAAACTTCGTCACGCTCCACTCTGCCGTAATCAAGCAAGAGAGCGATCTAGCGTTTTCAGCTATCCTTAGCTTGCGCTACAAAAGGGCACTTGTCAATAAAAAAGCGGCATTCCAATGTTGTTTTTTCACCACTGGAATGCCTTTGCGCTAGAGCAAATCTTTAACAAAAGCCTTGCTCTTTAAGCCAAAAAGCGAGGTTATTGGCCCAAGGGTGTACATTGCTAAACGGCTCTGTGTCGTTGAGGCCGATGCCATGCCGCCCAGACTGATAGATGTGTAGATCGAAGGGAATGCCTTGGGCGCGCAGGGCTTGGGCGAACTCCAAGCTGTTCTCGACCTTCACAGCCGGATCTTCCCAAGTGTGCCAGATAAAACAGGGCGGCGTATCGGGCTTGACCTGCAGCTCGTTCGACAGCTCGCGAATCAGCTCCTCGCTGGGCGACTCACCCAACAGGTTTTCGCGCGAACCATCGTGCCCCAGCGGCCCCATCGAGATCACCGGATAGCAGAGCACACCCAAGCTCGGCCGCGAGCTAACCCGATCGATGGGATCGCTCGCCTCGGGGTCGCCAGCGTCGAAATGGGTCAGCAAGGTCGCGGCGAGGTGGCCGCCCGCCGACGAGCCCATAATGCCGATCCGCTCGGGATCGACCTGCCAGCGCTCGGCTTGGGCGCGCACAAAGCGCAGGGCGCGCGCCGCATCGTGCAGCATGCTTGGGTGACGGTAGCCCGCCCCACCCAGACGATAGCTCACCACAAAACAGGTGATGCCGAGCGTATTCAGCCAGAGCGCATAGTCGCGGCCTTCGTGCTGCGCCAGCATGCGGTAGCCGCCGCCCGGCAGAATCACCATCGCAGCGCCGGTCGCCTTGCCCTCAGAAGGCAGGTAGGGTGTAATATCGGGCCTATGCTCGGGGCCTTGGCCTAAAGCGCCCGGAGCACCCTCTTCCCAAAGCGGCAGAGTAGCTAAAATCATCGTCTCACACCCTCACCTACAAGCCAAGCGTGCGCAGATAGTCGCGGCTGATCTGGGCGCTCTCCAAAGCGCTCGAACGTTGTGTCACATCGGTCTCGACGATCAGCCAGCCCTTGAAGTTCACCCCGTTCAGAATCTCTAAGAGGGCCGGGAAGTCGACGCAGCCGCCGCCCAGTTCGATAAACACGCCTTCGCGATTGAACTGCATATAGTCCCACTCGGCGGCGGCACCACGGTCGCGCACGGCTGCATCGACATCTTTGAGGTGAACGGTGGTGATGCGCGAAGCATAATCGCGGAAGAACTGGGTCGGATCAGCGCCCGCCCAAGCGAGGTGGCCGGTGTCGGGGCCGAGGAAGATCAAGGCTGGGTCGACCAGCTCCAGCAGTCGGTCGATCTCTTCGCGCGTTTCGATCACGCTGCCGACGTGGTTATGGAAGCTGGCCCGCACACCGTGTTCGAGCAGAATCTCGCCGACTCGGTTGAGCGTCTCGCCGAACTGACGAAACTCCTCATCGGTCAGGCTATCTTCGGGGCGCACATGGCCCGCAACCTGAGCGCGCACAAGGCCGCGCTTGGTTTTATAGTCGAAGCCGTTAGGCGCTACATACAGCTCGCTGCAGCCCACAGCCTTGGCGAAGGCCGCCTGTTTGCGGGCCTGCTGCAAGATCTCTTCGGTCTTATCGGCGCGCCAGAACTCGGCACCGAAATAGCCGGGCGCCGGGCGCAAACTATATTTCTGGAACTGTTCGATCAACTGCTCGGGCGTCTGGCCGCCGTAGGGGCCAGCGGGCGCGCCATCGTAGCCCGCCTGAGCGATCTCGGACAACACTTTGGCTTCCCACTCCTGCGCATCGACGTTCTCGGGACGGAACTGACCCCAAGTAATCTGACCACATCCGATCGGTAGTGATGACATGAGCACACCTCACTTCGGAGCAGGCTAGATCTGGAAGAGGCTGCTTCCATTAGGCAACTTTGCCGACCTGCTGTTTCAATAGGGGAACACGCTAGGAGTGTACCACGAAAGCCCATTTTTCGTGTAATACGAAATCCGCTTGATTGCCTTGCATTTGGCCTTCGGCAGAGTGGAACGTGTCCTTCCCTGGTTTTTGTTCTCCTGCGCTGAGGGAGTACAAGTCTTTTAGGGGATTTGCTATAAGGGGATGCGGCTTCGGTAGGGCGGACCAACGACTCCCCTCGTTTGTTGGGTGGAATGTTGATAGCCGTAGGCGGACGCGCTAAGGACCGTATGGGAGCGGGAGACCTCTCCGCCAACATGATGCGCCACCCAAAACAGATATGCGCCAAAACCAGACAGATCGCGCATCTACATACCAAAAAACTGATCATTGACAAAATCGTGTTGAACTGATATTCTGCTGAGATTAGTACTCTTCCCCTAGTTCGGTTGCTACCGAGAAACGCGAGGTGCTACATGGCCAAAGAAACCATTACCACACAACTGATCGGTTCTCGTCTAGCACCCATTGCGCATCTGCTTCCCTAAACCATAGAGCAATCCCCAATGGGTGATGCGAAGGCCGCGGCTATTCTGAGCAATAGCTCCTTTGCTATGCCCAAAACCTCGCTCGATTGCGCCTAACTTTTTGCTGTATCAGTCTGTTTTCGTGTGCGGTTGGCATTCGTGTGCGATTTGCTCAGCGTCTGCCCTAGCCTTCGTGCGTCCGCGTCGTTGAATACACGTTTTACTTAAAAGGTTTTTTATGCCACGAAAACATTCTGTCTACGATGTGGGGAGCAGCCGTTTTGACGATGCTGGAGCTACATTCGAACGAATTAAGGCGCCGCGCGCGAGCAACGCCAAGGCGAGCGCAAGCACACAGCCCGAAGAGCGCGAGATCGATGATCCTTACGAGATCTTAGCGCCCTTTATTCAAGACCGCTGGATCAGCGATATTTTGCATGTGGTCAAAAGCGGCAAAGAGGCGACCGTCTACTGTTGCAGAGCGCATCCCGACACCGAGTTAGGCTTAATTGCGGCCAAAGTCTACCGTTCGCGCGAAAATCGCAGCTTCAAAAACGATGCGATCTACCAAGAAGGGCGCGTTGTGCCCGACAAGCGTCTCCGCCGTGCAGTCGAGCACAAAACCCGTATCGGGCGCGAAGTACAGTTCAGGCTCTGGATCGAGCACGAGTTCCAAACCTTGCGTATGCTCTATGGGGCGGGCGCTCAGGTAGCGATTCCCTTCGCCAGCAGCAGCAACGCCATGCTCTTGTACTACTACGGCGATCAAGATGCGCCAGCGCCGACGCTCAGCCGCGTCACACTGCGACCTGAGGAGGCGCGCCCGCTGTTCGAGCGCCTGATCAAAGATATCGAGATCTGGCTGCGCCACGGGCGGGTGCACGCTGACCTCTCGGCTTTTAACATCTTGTACCATCGCGGTCGCCTGGTTACGATCGACTTCCCGCAATCGGTCGATCCGCGCTTCAATAATAACGCTTATGCGCTCTTACAGCGCGATATCAGCAATATCTGCGACTATTGGGCCGATTATGGAGTGAAACGTGATCCCGAGCGCTTAAGCGCCGAACTCTGGTCGCGAGCCGTCGACTTCTTCTAAAGCGGCAGGCTAGCGAGCGTTTTAAGCATGAGTCGACACTCCACTCAAACAGGGTTGAAGTAGCGATTTGAGCCAAAACCGATGTGATACGTCACATAAAAACTGTGGCATATCACATCGGTTTGTATTTTAGCTGTTCATATAGGTTTCGCTTTTAAAAGTATCCATAATCATTCGAGCGTACGCTTTCGCTACAAAGTGCAAGCTGTCGTTGAGTCTTTCTAACCAACAAGCGAAAAATCTTTGGTACAATAGAGCGCGGGATAACATAAACCTAGATACAAGCAGCCGAAAAGACAAGGAGGTCTTTGGAATGACGAAGACGGTAGCTGTCATTGGTACTATGGACACCAAAGGCGAGGAGTTCGCCTTTCTCATATCCGCCCTCAAACGTTTAAACATCAACCCCCTCGTTATCAATACCGGCGTATTAGGCGAAGCACTCACAGCTGTCGATATCGACGCAGCAACGCTGGCCGAAGCAGCCGGAAGTGACCTCGCCTCACTGCGCAGCGCCAACGATCGCGGCGCGGCTATGCACACCATGGCCAAGGGAGCAAGCATTGTCGTTAAAAAGCTCTACGATGAAGGCCGCTTCGATGGCATCATCGGCATGGGCGGCAGCGGCGGCTCTTCGGTCGTCTCGGCTGCGATGCGTAGCCTGCCGATCGGCGTGCCAAAGCTGCTGATCTCGACTATGGCTGGCGGCGATGTGAGCGCCTACGTCGGCAGCAGCGACATCATTATGATGCCGTCTATCGTCGATGTGGCGGGCATCAACCGCATCAGCCGAGGCGTCTTCACGCGCGCTGCGGGCGCGATCGCAGGCATGGTGCAAGCCGAGGTCGTCAGCGATGGCCAAGACAAGCCCTTGATCGCCGCTAGTATGTTCGGCAACACAACCGAGGCGGTCAACACCGCGCGCGCCTTCTTAGAGGCCAAAGGCTACGAAGTGTTAGTCTTCCACGCCACAGGCGCAGGCGGCCGCTCGATGGAGCATCTGATCGAGAGCGGCTTTATCGCAGGCTCGCTCGATATCACCACCACCGAGTGGGCCGACGAGCTGACCGGCGGCATTTTAAGCGCTGGCCCACACCGTCTGGAAGCGGCTGCGAAAACTGGAACGCCCCAGATCGTTGTGCCGGGCTGTATCGACATGGCGAACTTCGGTGGCGAAGAGACCGTACCTCCCCACTACAAAGATCGCAACCTCTACGTTTGGAACCCCGCCGTCACCTTGATGCGCACCACTGTCGAAGAGAACACCCAGTTGGGCCGCATTTTTGCCGAAAAGCTCAACGCTGCCACTGGACCAGTGCGCGTTCTGATCCCATTGCGCGGCTTCTCGATCCTCGATAGCCCGGGCCAGCGCTTCTGGGATCCCGAAGCCGACGGCGCTTTTATCGCGAGCTTGAAAGCCAACCTGCGCAGCGATATCCCTGTGGAAGAGCACGATCTGAATATCAACGACCAAGCCTTCGCAGAGCGCTGCGCTCAGGCTTTGTTGGAAATGCTCGAAGCCTAACTAATCCTTTTCTAGTAACGAGAGGAGCATAGAGATATGCCATTTATATCCCGTGAAGAATCGCTGCGCCGCCTGCGTGCGACCGTTGCCAGCGGCAAAGCCATCATCGGCGCCGGAGCAGGCACCGGCATCAGCGCCAAGTTCGCAGAGGCGGGCGGTGTCGATCTGATCATCATCTATAACAGCGGCCGCTATCGCATGGGCGGACGCGGCAGCTTGGCGGGTCTGATGCCCTATGGTGATGCCAACGCCATCGTGGTCGAGATGGGTCGCGAGGTGCTGCCGATCGTCAAGAATACGCCTGTGCTGGCGGGTGTCTGTGGCACCGATCCCTTCCGCCTGATGCCGGTCTTTTTGCGCGAATTGAAGGCCCAAGGCTTCGATGGCGTGCAGAACTTCCCAACCGTTGGCTTGATCGACGGTGTGTTCCGCGCCAATCTCGAAGAGACGGGCATGGGCTTTGGCCTAGAGGTCGATATGATCCGCATGGCCCACGAGCTCGATATGCTGACCTGTCCCTATGTTTTCAACCCCGACGAAGCCGCAGAGATGGCTAAAGCCGGAGCCGATGTGCTGGTGCCCCACATGGGTCTCACCACCAAGGGCACGATCGGCGCACACACCGCGCTAACCCTCGAAGAAGCCGCCAAGCGCGTGCAAGCCATGCGCGACGCAGCCGTCAAGATCAATCCCGATATCTTGGTGCTCTGCCACGGCGGCCCGATCGCCGAGCCAGAGGATGCCAAGTACATCTTCGAACACACCGAAGGCATCGCGGGCTTCTTCGGCGCGAGTAGCATCGAGCGTCTGGCCGTCGAACCTGCCATCACCAACCAAGCCCGCGCCTTTAAAGAACTTACGCTCAAATAATAGCTGTAGATAAACCTCTCTAGCATAAGGAGCACTACCTATGAGCGCAGATAAGCGTGTTATCAATCCCGAAGATGTTGAGACGCTGGTTTTCGATTGGGGCACCTTGAAGTGGACCAGCGAGCCGCGCGTAAGCAACGCTCAGAACTTCTCAATGGGCATTGTTCTGCTCAATCCGGGCAAGGGCCACACCCGCCACAACCACCCGGGCGTCGAAGAGGTTTTGTACGTGGTGAGCGGCGAGGGCGAGCAGACCATCGACGGCGTCAACGACGGCAAGCCCTTCCCGGTGCGCCCCGGTATGACGCTCCACATCCCCGCCGATGTCTACCACAGCACTATGAACACCGGCTGGGAGCCGCTCAAGCTGATCGCGATCTATTCGCCGCACGGCCCCGAAGCCGCTCTGCGCGAAGATCCTGCGGTTAAGATCATTCCCGCAGGTCAAAGCCCGTCCTAAATCCTTCGGCATAAACGAGCAAAGAGGGGGAGCCAAAACTGGTTTCCCCTCTTTATTTTGCTTAATAGAAACTGCCCCTCATTAACAAATTCAAACCAAAGGCTGAGGATGGATTAGCACGCTCTAGAGTATACTCTTTTTACCCCATCTGTTGCCCCTAAACACTTCTAAACCAGCTCATTGAGCGATATTGCTTTCGCGAAAGGCTTCGAAAGCGATCATCGGAAGGTTCCGTTTGTAATCTATCGAAAGGAGAACCTATGACGTTTTACGATCTCAGCCACACCATCGCACACGGCACTATCACCTACAAAGGCCTGCCCGGCCCCATCATCTGCGACTACCTCAGTCGCGAAGAATCGCGCAAACTCTACGCACCCGGCACCGAGTTTCAAATCGGCAAAATCGAAATGGTCGCTAACACTGGCACCTACGTCGATAGTCCCTTCCATCGCTACGCCGACGGCAAAGATCTAGCCCAGCTCAGCCTCGAAAAGCTGGCGGACCTGCCCGGCATCGTCGTGCGGGTCGAACAGCCTGGTCCAGTCGCCATCACGCCCGACTACTTCCAACAGATCGATGTAGCAGGACGCGCTGTGCTGGTTCAGACCAACTGGAGCCGCCATTGGGGCAGCGAAGCCTATTTCGAAGGCCACCCCTTTTTGACCGAAGAGAGCGCGCTCTATCTCAAACAGGCCGGAGCAGTACTGGTGGGCATCGACTCGCACAACATCGACGATACACGCGGCAACAGCCGTCCGGTCCACACTATCCTGTTAGGCGCCGAGATCCCGATCGTCGAGCATCTCACCGGGCTCGATCAGCTGCCCTCCTCGCCCTTCTCATTCTTCGCCGTGCCGCCCAAGATCAGCGGCTTCGGCACCTTCCCAGTGCGCGCATTCGCGATCTGCAAACACAATCACTTCTAAAAAAGCGCAAAAGGGGAAGCGGTTTCGGCTTCCCCTTTTGCAGCGTTTGCCGCAAGCGCTCCCTTCCTTCATTTATGTCAAGCATAAGACGGAGAGGCTGCTAGCACCCATTCAGTCCTTAGCGCGTCCGCCTACGGCTACCACCATTCTGCCCGCCCATCCAACGAGCTAGCCATCGTGCAGCCAAAGCTGATACTAAACCCCTTCATTTCTTCTTGGCCTTCGGCATTGTGATGTCGCTCTTTCTAGCAAACGAAGGAAAGAATCCACTATCGAACAAAAAGGTGAGGACAAATTGTGCGCTTCGGGCTATAATACTTTACACAGCAAAAGCTTTTGCGTGATACTGTATCGGAATAAAGCTTACTTTCGTCAGTCACAGGTGGAAATAGTATCGATGTAGCGGGTATCTATTCTCAAACACATTCAAGGAGGTTGCCATGAGCGATTGTGTCTTCTGCAAGATCTTGAGCGGCGAATTTGCTTCAAGTATGGTCTATCGCGATGACATCTGTAGCGCCTTCTTGGATATTCAGCCCGTTAATCCCGGCCACCTACTGGTCATTCCCAACAAGCATGTGCCCTATCTGGCCGATCTTGACCCCAGTACGGGGGCGCACATGTTTCGAGTAGCTCAACGCCTGGCGGCAGCTTTGCGCGCCAGCAGCCTCGACTGCGAAGGCGTCAACTTTTTTCTAGCCGATGGCGAAGCGGCCATGCAAGAAGTCTTTCACGTTCATTTGCACGTCTTCCCGCGTTTTGAAGGCGACGGTTTCGGCCTCACATTTGGGCCTAACTACTACAATCTGCCCGATCGTAGCGAGCTAGATCGTATCGCGGCCCATCTTCGAGAGAGGCTCAAACACTAAACCATGCGTTTTCTGAAAGCTATCGCGCTTGTGCTCTTGCTGAGCGCTTGCGCGCCGTTCGCAAACCAAGCAGCCAACGACCAAGCCCGTCGGCCAACCTTTATCGGAATTCCGGCTTCGGCCCGCACGGCCACAGCTATCAGCCAAACCGACCACGATCTCGAAAGCGAAGTCGAGCGTCTGATCGCCGATATGACGCTCGAAGAGAAGGTTGGGCAGCTGATGGTTGTGGCATTTTTAGACGACTACGCCTCGCCCGCGATCAGCGCGCTGATCCAAGAGCTGCACATCGGCGGCGTGATTCTGGTGAGCGCCAATCTGCGCGACCCGAGCCAAGCGCGCGATCTGATCGATCAGTTGCAAGCTCAAGCCAAAAACAGCGGCGCGGCTATTCCGCTCTTCACCATGCTCGATCAAGAGGGCGGAATTGTGGTGCGAGCCACCAACGGCCTCACAATTTGGCCTAGCCAAATGCAGCAAGGCGCCAGCCGCGATCCTGAAGTGGTGGCACGGGCAGCGCGTGGCAATGCCCAAGAGCTGCGCGCGATCGGCATCAATATGAATCTTGCGCCTGTGCTCGATGTCAACAACAACCCGAGCAATCCCGTGATCGGGCCGCGCTCGTTTGGGGCCGACCCCAACTTGGTGGCAGAGCTAGGCTTAGCGGCGATAGAAGCCTATCAGGCCGAAGGAATCGTAGCGGTCGGCAAACACTTCCCCGGGCACGGCGACACCCACGTCGATTCGCACTATGACCTACCTGTGATCGACAAAGCGCGCAGCGAGTTCGAGCGCACCGAGCTGGTGCCCTTTGGTGCGGCCGCCCGCGCTGGCATCGACGCGATTATGACGGCCCATATCGCTGTGCCGCACCTAAGCGGCGATCAAGCCAGCACGCTTTCGCACGCCACCCTGACCGCAACACTGCGCAACTACCTCGGCTTCGACGGCATCATTATCACCGATGACCTTGAGATGCAGGCCATCAGCGAGCGCTACGGCAGCGCCGAAGCCGCGCTCTTGGCCTTTCGGGCCGGTGCCGATCTGCTGCTCTTTCGCTTCGACCACCAGCAAGCGCGGCACGGTCACCAGCTTCTGCTCGCTGCTGTTCACGCCGAACCAGAGCTACAAGCCCGCCTCGATCAATCGCTGCGCCGCATTTTGCGCGTCAAGCTGCGCCGAGGACTGTTTCAAGAGCGTAGCCAGATCGGGCTGGAGGAGCTTGCTAGCCCGGAGCGCCAACAAGCCGCCGTCGAAGTAGCCCGAGCCGGGCTGACGCTGGTGCGTAACGAAGGCGGCCTCTTGCCGCTCGATCCTAACGATCCAAACCCCATGCTGGTGCTCTCGCCCGAGCCCGCTCAAGTCGCCCGCCGCGAGATTCCTATCGCCGATCCATCGACGCTGAGCAGCGCCATCGCGGCCAAACGCCCGGTCACTGCTCTCAACTATTCGCTCGACCCAAGCCCGCAAGAGCGAGTCGCCCTGCTCGCTGCGGCCCAAAGCGCCCACACAATCATCATTGGCAGCTACGACGCTCAGCTCTACAGCGGCCAACAAGCCCTCATCAACGAGCTAGTCGCCAGCGGCAAACAGCTTGTGGTGGTTGGGCTACGCTTGCCCTACGAGTTGCAGCACTTCAGCCAAGTCCCAGTCTACCTAGCAGCCTTCGATAACCGCCCCGCCAGCCATCGCGCCATCGCCGAGGCCATCTTTGGCGAGCATGCGCCCCAAGGCCATCTACCTGTGCCGATCGCCGATCTGGCGCCCTATGGCTTTGGGCTGCTCAACTACACTCAAGCCGACCGTCTGCGCCCCTAAAGCGCCTTTGCCAGCGTGCCAGCGCTTTGAGCGTAAGCAAGCGCCTCAACCGCTTGGCGACTAACCCGCAACTGCTGCATGCGGTTATTAACGCGCGGATCGCGATACTGCATCAAGCGGCCCTGCTCGGTCAGGCGCTTGACGCGCATACGGGCGGCCTGCAGATTAGTTTCGGCCAGCTCTGGGAAGAGCAGTTGGGCCGCATCGCTCAAGCTGATCAGATCGTCTTGGCGCAACCAAGCCTGCACATGGGCCAACATCTGGCCGACCGTCGTTTCGTTCCAAAAGAAGGAAGGAACAGACGTGGCAGATTGATTATAGACGCGCCCGAAAAGCAGATCGATCAGACGCTCACTGATCTCCAAAATATCGGCAATCTGATCTTCGCTGGCCTCGGAGCGCTTGATTGTGCCATTGGCGACCGCTAGCAATACGCTCAGATCTTGGTGCAAACGCCCTTCGTCGTAGGCGGGCTTGGGAGGCACCTGCGAGCTATAGAGCGCCTCGTGGATTTGGCTATAGCGACGATAGAGCTGACGCGCAAGATCTTGTTCGATCACTTCTTGCTCAAACATAGCCTATGCTCCTTCTTCACAACTAACGTTACTTGAAGTATAGCATAGCCTCGCCAAATGTCTAGTAGCAAAAAGCCCGCTCATATGACGAGCAGGCTTTTGAGCAAGGCGCTGTTTTAGTGACCAAAACAGAGATTGTTATTTGCTAGGCTCTGGCGTAGCTGAAAGAGGTCTTTCTGACCGCCCACAAAACGGTAAACGTTCGCTATTCTTTCTTGCAAACGATGCTCGTTCTTGCATATAACGATCTTCTCGGTTGATCACTTGAAGATCCTCAAGCTCACCAACCCACATAATAGAATAGATCTCATCGTAATCTTTAGTTGACGATGCTCGAGTACACAGAACCGTCTGAAGAGCAACTAAAGCGTAGCCCGGTTCATCAAACGAACTACCTCTGAAAGGCACAGAGGTGCCGCTACTTGTTTGCACCGAACTAATGCGGTGTACTCCATGGGGATACATCTCTTCAAACGTCGTATCGAGACAAAGCGCTCCAGTATCATCAAACGTGATTTCTGCGACATTGTACTCGCGTGCAAAGGGCGTACCACCCTCACACTCATAGCGCACAATCAAAAATCCTTGATATCCATCTGCAACCGTAATGCTTAAGCTAGGAACCAAGTTGCAACCTGCCAGTAATACAAGCAAAAAACAGAGGGCTGTCAGCAGAGATGCACGTCATAGATTGATCATAGCCAGCCTCACAAGCGTTTTTCAAGATCCAAAAGCATCATTTTTTATTTGATTATATAAATTTTACCATGGATAGCACTCAAACTGTTGATACCATATCCTCTTGATACGATCCAATTCTGGCGTCTTGGTGCCTCCCCCAAAGAGCACTTATGGCGTCGTCCGCCTACGGCTATCAACAGCATGCCCGCCACAACAAACTTCTAGCCGCGAGCAAAGCTCGCCTCAAGACACCCCAAGCCGATTTTTCAACTATCAAAAAACTCTAGTGATACCAAATTCGATTGAGTTGTTTCGATTGCTTCCAGACTCTTATGAACACAGGCCTTCGGCAGAGTGGAACTGCTCTTTTTTGATGTATGGAATTTCGCGCTGACGCGCGAAATTCCATACATCCTTCCCCATTTTTTCGATGTCAATCGTTGTGCCTATTCAAAGAACTCATCTGAAATTGAAACAGTCTAAACGAATTTGGTATGACCTCCAAACTAGGAAGATCGCTAGAGTTTTTATCTACTTAAACGGTCATCTAAATCGCATGCAACAAGAGACTGATGCTATAGATCACCAAGCCGACCAAGCCACCGACCAGCGTACCATTGATGCGAATATATTGCAGATCTTTGCCGACCAAGAGCTCGATGCGATTCGAAGTGGTTTCGGCGTCCCAACGCTGTATCGTGCCCGCGATCAGCTTGCTCACCTCATGGCCGTACTCGCGCATCAAGGTGCGCACGCCGCTCTCCAGCGCAGTGTCGATCTTAGCGCGCAGCTCGGGGTTATTCAGCAAGGCTTGACCTGCTTGGGCGATACCCTGCTCGATCGGTACACGTAAACGGGCCACCGGGCCAGTGTCGATATTGGTCAGCGCCTCTTTGATGTCGTGCCAGAGCGAATTCGCGAAGTCGTTCACCAGTTGATCGTTCAAGAATTCGCGCTTCCAGGCCTCGCCGCGCTCGATCACCTCAGGATCGGTTTGCAGATCTTGGCTGAAGCGATCTAAGATCTCGCCAAAACGGCGATGCAGCTCATGGTCGGGGTTATTCTGCACCTCCTGAAGCGTCTTCTCGAGCCCACCGACCACACGCTGATAGATCGCATCATCGATCGTTCCAAAGGTCCACCAAGGCGTCTCTTGTTTGATCTTCTGACGTATCAGCTCTTTGTTTTGGCTGACGAGGTTGGTGAGGAAGTGCAGGCTGGCGGTCAAGAGCTCTTGGCGGCGTTGGTCAGACAGCACCGCCGAGATGAGCTTGCCCCCCAAAGGAGCTACCTTAAGCTCTTCGATGCGCGCCACGATCGCATTCTTAATCAGGTTCTGGAAGTCTTCATCGCGAACGACCTGAAGCACACCCCGCAAAGCGAGCATGCTGGTTTCGGCCACCATGGCGCTATTCTGGGCCTGGCTCAGCCACGCGGCGACCCGCTGCGAGATCTGCAGCGACCGGACTCGTTCGGCGATCACCTCTTCCGAGAGGAAGTTGTTTTGCACAAACCGGCCGAAGGTTTCGGCCAGGCGATCCTTACGGGTTGGAATGATAGCTGTATGGGGGATCTTGAGGCCGAGCGGATAGCGGAAAAGCGCCGTCACCGCAAACCAGTCGGCGATGCCACCTACCATAGCCGCCTCCGAGAAGGCACGTACAAAGTGCATCCATTCCCAGTAGCGGGTCAGGTAGGTGGAGACCAAAAACAGAAGCGTCGCGCCGATCAACAGACCGGTCGCCACCCGCCGCATACGTTTGTATTCTGCAAGGCGCTGTTCTGGCGTTAAGGTCGTCGGCGCGCTTTTGGGCGCGTTATCTGGCTGTGAACTCAGTTGTATCATAAATTGTGCTACAAGCCCTTTTGTAGAGACAATCTTCGACAGTCTCGCTTTAGCTCTCTTTATGATACGATTGTTTCGGCCATTTTGTTGTCTTTCTTTGGTTAGGTTTAACGCCAGTTCGCAATGCCTTTTGGCTTGATTCTTCCTATGCTGAAAAGAGTTGTGTGAAATTTCGTGTTGCAGCGCGAAATTTCACACAACAAACATTGTCAGGTTCTACACTGTCGAAATCCAAATAGAAAGTAATCAACCTTTAGTGTTAGACCTTATTGCGCCCACGCAAAGTCGAAAGCAGCAGACCCACAATGATCAGGACGCCGCCGATGCCTTGGATCAAGGTGAAAGGCTCGCCGAGCAGATACCACGCCACAGCCGTAGCGATCAAGGGCGTCAAGCATTGATAGACGGCAGTGCGAGTAGCGCCAGCCACACGCACGCTGTTGTTCCAGACCAGATAGGCCACGCAGATCGCAAAGAGGGCCGAATAGAGCAGCGCGCCCCAAGCGTCAACACCAACCTGCGACCAATCGAGGCTGGCCATCTCGGGCAGGCCGATAAGCACCAAACCGGGCGCGCCCGTCAGCATCGTCAGCGCCGAAACCTGCAGATTGCTCAGGTGGCCGACCGAGCGCAGGCCGATCGTATAAACGCTCCAGGCTACCATGGCGATAAAGCACAAAAAGTCGCCAAACAGGGTCTCGCCGCCCAGCGATAGACCGCTCGCTGCTAGCACCAAGGCCATGCCGAGCATCGCCAAGCCAATACCAGCCGCCAGCGAGCGATTAATCCGTTCGATGCCCATCACAGCGTTCACGATCGCTACAAAGAGCGGCACCGAGGCCAAAATCAACGAGCTATTGGCCGCAGTTGTATAGTTCAAGCTGAAGGTGAAGAAGGGCTGATAGATCGTGTTGCCCACGATGCCGAGCCCAATCAACTTGATCCAATCTTGCTTGCTCAGTTGCGGCCAGCCTTCGCGCCACAATAGAATCGCCATCAAAATAATCGTACCCAAACCGAAACGCAAAGCCACAAAGACCAGAGGCGGCAGCACATCGAGTGCGCTTTTCACGATCGCGAAGTTGGCGCCCCAGATGAACATGACAAACAGCATCTTAAGATCGTTGGGTGAAAAGCTTGGACGTACGGTCGTATCGGTTGAACTCTGAGCTGTCACATCTCCTCCTAACACAAAAAAACGCCTGTGTCGTCCAGCTAAATCGCTGCACTCCACGAGGCGTATGGTAGATTAGCGTTTAAATTTAGCTCTAGGACTGCTTGTAGTCGTATTCGATCGTAGTGAACTCGATCATATTGCCGAAGGGGTCATAGCTATTGAAGCGCGGGCGACCCGGAATGTCGATCGTGTCTTCGACGGGATAGCCTGCCTGAAGGAAGCGTTGGCGTAGGCCCGCAAGATCGTCTACTTCGATACAAAAATGGCGGCCCTCTCCATCGTGATAGGCGTGATTGGTGTAGAGATGGATCTCACAATCGCCGATCTGATACCAGATCAGATCGAGATGGCGCAAAGTCGAGGGGATCGGCACTTCTTTGAGGCCAAGCAGATCGACGTAAAAACGCTTCGCCTCTTCATGCCCACCCGCCGGTTTGGGAACACTTACATGTTGAATACGTGGCCGCCCTGCCATAAACTCCTCCTCAATTGAGAGACGTCTTCATCAACATAGTGGCATGCAACTTGCTTATGTTGATGAAAGCATCATAACACAGTTCTCGACCACAAAATCTCGGCAAAATTTCGTTTAAATGTTCCTGGTTGGCAACGAATTATTCTTGCTCTCCAAGCGGAAGCTTTCATTCAGCTCGTACGAAAATTTCATAAGCGTATCAGCTTGGCATCATCTCATCAGCTTCAGGGCTGTGGTATAACTTTATAAACAATTTGAAACATTCGTTAACCGTTTGTATATCTGCGCCGATGCTTGAACTACTTGCGTTTGTCTCTCGGCGCCTAATTGCACGCAACCAGGGCCACAAAGGTCTGAATAAGAATGAATACAAAACGCCATAACCAATATGGATGCCCCTTGCAGGGGCAAACGGGCCGCGATGCGATTAAAGATTTCGATGCCATTATCGCGCGCCTTTCACCCGACCAGCGCCAAGCTTTCGAGCGCGAACGCGCTGCCCTGCGCTTCGACAGCCCAAGCGCATCGAAGACCGCCGCCTTCCAATCGTAAGCGCTGCTCTCAGCGCTCACGAAGCGTTCCACAACTGCCACGACATTTCGTCGTGTAACAAGCAATAACGCACTTGTTCATCGCACTTCATTTTTGTGTTGTATCATCGGGTAGAGCTTAGCGAATCTCGCATACCATTGAAAATCTCAGCAGAACATCGAACAAAGCAGCCAGAGCAAAAAGCTTGTCTATTGATCAGCATGTTTCAACAGCATAAAGGAGACTTAGCCCGCAAGCTAAGCCTCCTTTTTTCATTCTTTCCGACGCCTTCTCCCCAGCTACTAGCCCACTAGCCATCTGCTCGATCGCTTCAAAGTATGGCGGCGAGGTCGGCTAGCTCCCATTCGATCCTTAGCGCGTCCGCCTCCGGCTATCAAATGGGCGACCTGCCCTCACTCCCCGGCCCCTCTCCCGCATTGCGGGAGAAGGGTGTGCTGCTAAGCCCAAAGCGCCTTCTGACTCCCCTAAACATATACAGCAACAAGAGCCAGGTTCCGCTCTGCCAAAGGCCAAACAAGAAAGGCATACGAAATCCGGTTGAATTGTCGGCTTTGAGGAGGTCTTTCGGCACACAGCTACAAGCCCCGTTTGTTGGGCGGGATGTTGGTAGCCGTAGGCGGACGCGCCAAGGAACACATGGAAGGGAAAGACCTAGCCGCAGCAATCTGAAGAAAACAAGCGGATTTGTCAGAGTAGAGGCACATGCTGAGAGAGAGTTCGCTCTGCCGCGCGAAATCTCTCTCAACTCTATCCCCGATCATCTCGTTGCGTATCAAGCAATCGACTGGGAAAGCTTGTGTGGATTAGGCATCAAACAAACTAGAGGAGCAGAAGAGCTAGCGCCTTGGGGCCGCTTGGGCGCAGATCTCTAAAACCAAGACTTCGAGCGCGGTCTCGGCCTGCATACGGCCCGTTTTGGTCGCTCGATCGAGCTCTAGCAGGCGATCGTGGATCTGCACCAGCTCATCGGGGTTAAAAGCCCGCATCTGTTCGAGGGCTTTGCGCACCACAAAGGGACGTTGACCGAGCTGGCTTGCGATCTGGTCGGCAGGCAAACGCTGTGCTGCAAGGTCTTGAACAGCGAGCAGTATGCGAAACTGGCGCGCGATCATAAACAAGATGTAGGTCGCCGCTTGACCTTCATCGATCAAAGCGCGGATCGCACGCAGTGCTGCAGAGCGACGCCGCATGCTCAAGTCGTCGATAAAAGCGAAGAGGTTTTGCTCTTGGCCATCGTTCACCAAAAGCTCGATTTCGGAAAGAGTGATCCGACCTTTGCGGCCCACATAGCTGGCGAGCTTGGTAAGCTCATTCACCAACGAGCGGCTGTTATTGCCGATATATTCAATCAGCCGCTGGGCCGCTACATTTTCGATCGTCACACCAAGTATGCGTGCGCGCTCGATCACCCAACGAAGCAGCTCCGCCCCTTCCTTCGGCTGAAATTCGCGCACGCCATCGATCTTTTTAATGTAGCTAAAGATGCTGTTGCGCTTATCGACGTCTTCGTTTTCTACAAAAACCAGATCGCACGAATCGGGCACACGCTCAAGATAGGCGCGCAGTTCATCGCGCTCTTTGCCAGCCTTCTGATGCTTCAGCAGATCGTTGACGATCACAATGCGCTGATCACACAGAAAGGGCAGCGCTTCACACGCGGCAACCAAGGAATCGAGTTTCAGCTTGCGCCCTTCCAGGTTCGAAATATTGAGATCCGCAAGGTCGGGGGGGATGGCAGCCTTCATCTGAGCGATCGCTTCGCTTCGGGCCCATTCATCACTACCATGAAGAAGATAGATCATGCTTACAATCAGAGTAAGGCCATCAGGCCCTAACGTTTGTTACTGGCTGATGGCGGCTTCGGCTCGTTATGCTTTTCGCTCTTTTGTAATTGTTCAAGCCGTAGCTCTTCGGTTCGGCGTGGCTGATCATCATTAAGTCGCGGTAACAAAATCAAGGTTAGCGCGATCATGATGCCTAAGAAGAGCATGGGCAATAGATTGGTTGTCGTTTCTGACATAGACTTATCTCCATGCTTCAAAGGCGACTGTTGTCTATGAGTGCGCCTGCATCTTACGCTAGGTAGCGTTTCAGATACAATGACAGTTGCCTGATGAAGTGGTGAGATAGGTCCGTTATTTTAAGACTTCCTTGACTATTTGCTCAAGGCGATCTAAAGGAAATGGCTTTGGCAGATAGTAATCAACGCGCTGTTCACGAGCTTTCCGTTCTAGCTCGGGTGTTGCATAAGCTGTGATCATTACGACGCGCGTGCTAGGCGAGGTCTCTTTGATCGCAGCCGTGAGCTGAAGCCCGTTCATTCCTGGCATATTATAGTCGGTAATTACCAGCGGAACAGGTCGCAACTCAAGTTGCGCAAGCGCATCTGCACCACCATTCACCGTGAGAATATCGTAGCCCCCGGTAAGATCGCGCATGAGCCGGTGCAGAATGATTAAAATATCGGGTTCATCCTCCACAAGGATGATAGCCGGATTGCGACCAGCTTGGTCGGGCATAGAACACTCCTCTTTTCGCAAAATATGCCGGGGCTTACGAGACTTGTTTACGCCACTTCTGAGACGACATTGGGCTAAGCGGCGTGCTCAAGCAGCTTATGCCTGAACTGAATTGCCGCGCTCGCAGAATGATCAGGAACATGTTCATAGATAGGCGCGATACCAACGTCTTCTCAGGGTTGTAAAACAAGCGCACGACCGGTTTCGGCAAAGACAGAAGTAATGACCAAGCAGTGCAACACAAGGCCACACCTGGTCATGGTCACATTGATCCCTCGTACCGTAAGGGAGCCAACCGTTATTACAAACGATCGTACACCCCCATATAGCAATCATACTGCATTCTGACAGTATGTCCGTTAAGACCTAGCGGGTACTCTTTTTTCGAGAACACCACCCCAAACGACGAGATCCCTCGCATCCTACTCAAACCAACGCGACAACTCAGCGCGAGACAGAGTGCCTCTAAGCGTATCTGTGCTTGTAGAACCTGCAGGCTTCATTGATCATACACCAGCCCAGATTATGCAACGATGGTCGCTATGCAGAGTGGGAACGGAGCTTCTCTAAGAATTAGAGATGCACGCTCGTTCTGGGTAGTTGCAGCCAAACCAATGAGTGAGAGACATAATAGAACTACCCACCACACAGTTATACTACAACACCTTCGCCTCGTTTAAAGTACCTATGTCCAGTTTTATTATAGTTCTCTTTTCCTAGCGCTTCTTCCCAACTGCACAAGCACTCAGGCCGAAAACGCTTGAATAGGCGAAGCTGCTCCGAAAGCTAGTACTTAGCAGTTGAAAGCTCGCTCAGTGCGACAACGAGCAACATCACTACCATTCTCTAGAAAGAACAGCTCGTTACACAGTCTCTCGTGCGCTACAAGTCGTAAGGCTATAGTCACACAATGCTCACCACCAACCACACGCGACCCGTATACCTTCGCCCTAGACGAGCGACAGGCTGATATGAGATCTAACACATAACTAGAGATAGCTAAAAATTTAAGATGTTGATCTCATAACGTTCTTATGATCGGACCGATTAAGAACACCGCCTTAACTCGCCCAGAAAAGTGGCATTATTGTAGCATACTGCGCTAGCACGGGCAACTACAAGTACGCGCATCTACGCCTATCGCAAGAGCTACGAGTTCAAACAATAGGCTATAAATCAAGCCCCATTTATTACAGTTCAATAATGTATCGTTATAAGTAGCTCCATGGCCTAAAGTTCAAGAGCTATTTCTTCAAACCTGAGCTGACAAAACTTGTGTATTAGTGTACGATAGAATCGTAATGATGACGATCATTTACTGCTTCTATGATACGATCAAGCTATATGCTAAAACGAAGCATGAGAACCTAACGTACTTGTAGTTTTTCTGGAGTATTGACCCTGCATGCAGACCCAAGAACAACCTCTTGATACATTATCGAGCGAAGAGATCGTTACACGCATTGTAGCCGAAGATGCCCAAGTCGCAGCTAAGGTCGCAGCCGAACGGGCGAAGATCGCCGCCTTGGCCGATGTAGTGGTTGAACGCATGGAACGTGGCGGGCGTTTGATCTATATCGGGGCTGGCACCTCAGGACGCTTGGGCGTGCTCGATGCTGCAGAATGCCCTCCGACCTTCGGAGTCGACCCCAGCCAAGTGGTTGGCCTCATCGCAGGCGGCAAAGATGCCTTAGTCGCATCGCAAGAAGGGGCTGAAGACGACGAAGCGGCTGCCGAACAAGATCTCGCCGCTATTGAACTCAATGCCAACGACGTAGTCTTAGGTATCGCAGCAAGCGGCAGCACACCCTATGTCGCAGCTGGTTTGCGCTATGCACGCAGGGTCGGAGCCTTTCCCGCCGCGTTAACCTGTCGTATGCCCGCACCGATCGCCGAACTAGCCGAGATCACAATCGCACCGCTCGTTGGGCCAGAGATCGTTCGCGGCTCGACCCGCATGAAGGCGGGCACAGCTCAAAAGCTGGTGCTCAACACGCTCAGCACAACAGTGATGATTCGTTTAGGCCACGTTTTTGGCAACTTAATGGTCGATGTTCAGCCGCTTAACGCCAAACTGCGCCGCCGAATTCAGCAGATCGTTCAAGAAGCAACTGGTCTCGATGAACAGTCCGTATTATCACTGTTGAAAGAAGCCGATGGGCAAGCTCCAGTAGCGATCGTTATGGGTCTCACAGGCCTATCAGCCGACGAAGCACGCCAACGGTTGGCCGCTAACGGCGGGCGCATTCGACCTGCCATTGAAAACATCTAAATTTCTGCAAGTTTCGCTAAATTCAGCGTATCCTAGAGCTGCTTTTTGCGTTTATATGAGTGTACTACGAATGTAGTTAGCAGTCGTATAAGTAAGCAGATTTTATAGGAGTACACTTCCCATCATAACAAGCCGAATAGAGCTGTGAGATCTCAGTTTCGGAGCTGAAATCTCACAGCGACTTGAAGCCTCAAAGCGCTGGTCGCGCACTCGCCACTCACGCACGCAAAAGTTCGCCAAAGCCCGTCTTGGCGTTAAGCTGCCTACTAGATTAATAGGCACATTTCGCGTATGCAACATAGGCAATACCTTTTTCTCCGGTTTACAAAAAAGTTAGGAAATAGTATGAAAAAGTCGCGCTTTTCATCGTCCATATAGTAAGAGAGGTGCTTCTAGCCCACCAAGTCAGTAGGAACCTTGAGGAGTCTAAGAGACTTGCGTCGATCCTTTATTATTTTCAATATAAATTTAAATTTATTAAGAAAAGATGTGGTTTGTATGTTTTTTAGATAACGATTTAAATACTGTTAAATCGCTTGCCCGAAAGGTCTTGGTATCTAACGAATGATACACTAGCAGTACGGATTGACAAGTATCGTTAGAAGTGTTGTATGGACGAGACGTTTTTGGTACACACAACAAAACAGGTTGTACCAGAATTAGGCCCTTTGATTCAAGAACAATGTGGAAGCTTGTTCACCGCAGCAGAGATTCTGGTTCAGCATCGAGGTGAGATCGTCTATCACGCAAGCGCTGGCGAACCAGAGACGATGCAAAGTGAACGCCGCTTCGATTTAGCTTCTTTAACAAAGCTCTTCACGACGACAGCGATTATGCGGCTTGTCGACGCTGGCAAAATCGGTCTCGACCAGCCAGTGGCCGAAATCATTCCCGAGATCGGCGGCAGGCGCGCCATCGGGCCGTTTGAAGAGCCGACAACAGGTCTTATCCGTAGCTACAACTACGCACAACAGGAGGTAGACGCCAACATCATCACCATACGCCAGCTCTTGAGCCATAGTAGCGGTTTACCTGCTTGGCTGCCCCTGTATCGCACAGTATCAAGCGCTGCCGCTTGGCAAGAGCTGTTCCAAACCACGTGGGCCTACCCGATCGGCGCGCAGATCGTCTATAGCGATATCGGATTTATTCTGTTGGGCGAAGTGATCGCTCGCACGCTTAATACAAGTCTCGACGAAGCGATCGACCGCCTGGTGCTCCAACCTATTGGGGCAAGCAATACCGGCTATAACCCAGCAAATAAGCATGCCACCGTTCCAACCGAGTGGTGTGCTTGGCGGCAACGGCGCATCCACGGCGAAGTTCACGACGAAAATGCTGCTCGTTTAGGCGGCGTTTCGGGCCACGCAGGTCTGTTCGGCACGGCAAGCGATCTGTTACGCCTAGCCGAAGCAACTCTGCTCAGCCAGATAGCACCCTCCGCAAACCGGCTTCTGCGGCCAAAAACCGCTCAGGAGATGCTACGTGAGCACGCCAACGACGGAGAACAACGACGCGCGCTCGGTTGGGCCTTGTACCTGCCAGATGCGTCGTGTGGGCCACGTTGGAGCGAAGCGAGTTACGGACATACAGGCTTTACCGGCACGTCGTTATGGATCGACCCAGAAAAAGCGCTGATCTGCGTGCTCTTAACCAATCGAGTCTTCTTTGGTCGATCAAACGCTAAGGATATTTACAACTTTCGGATTCAGGTTCATACGGCAATAGGGGCTGCTTTTGAATAATAGATAAGTGTAGGCGCATGAAACGCATAGCTATCGTCGGATCGGGCGGTGCAGGAAAATCAACCCTTGCCCGCCAGCTTGGCACCATCTTAAACATTCAAGTTCTCCATCTCGACACCTACTTTTGGAAACCAGGCTGGGTTGAACCTTCGCATGCTGATTGGCGAAAGCAGATGGAGGCGCTTGTCACGCGGGATTCGTGGATTATGGACGGCACCTACGGCGGAACGCTCGATATTCGCCTGAATGCCGCCGACACGATTATTTTTCTCGATTTCTCACGTTATTTATGCATTTTTCGCGCTCTTAAACGGCGCATACAATACCATAAACGAACCCGACCTGATCAGGCTCCCGGCTGCCCAGAGCGCTTGAGCTGGACGTTCCTAAAATTCGTATGGGCGTACCCTGATATGCGGCGACCGGCGGTGCTGGAGCGTATCCGCCACTATTCCGCAGGAAAGCAGGTGTATATCCTGCGGTCACCTCGCGAAGTACGACAGTTCTTACGTTCTTTATCGCAGGAAAGAGCGAATAGTATCAAACACGGAGCACCTGTTGTTCACTTTTAAACTGCATGCTTGCTCCTCTTTTGGCTTACGCTCTCCAGAAGAGGAGCAAGTCCCATTCCCTGCCTTCCTCGCAGCCAGCCTCTAATCGATCCAGAACCTCCTTAAAGCAGCGGTATGGTACACTTACCAAACGGTTCTTTTGCGTTTGGAGAGTGTCTCTATGCTGGTAATTGGTTTGATGTCTGGCACCTCTGCCGATGCAAGCGATGTAGCCTTGGTGCGCATCGAGGGCAGCCCACCCCTGCTCGAATGGGAAGTCTGCGCCCATCTATCGCTGCCCCACCCCGCCGACCTGCGCGCCGAGATCTTAGCCTGCTGTCGCCCCGAAACGGGCAGCGTCGATCGAATCTGTAGCCTAAACGCCCGTCTCGGCGAGGTCTTCGCCGATGCCGCCCTCGAACTCTGTCGGCGCGCCAACATTCCCATCAGCCAAGTTGATCTGATCGGTAGCCACGGGCAAACGATCTGGCACAACCCAAGCGGGCCTTGGCCCAGCACCTTGCAGATCGGCGAAGCAGCCGTGATCGCCGAGCGAACAAGCTGTCCTGTGGTAAGCAACTTCCGACCGCGCGATATGGCAGCTGGCGGCCAGGGCGCGCCCTTAATCGCCTATGTCGATGTGTTGCTGTTGACGCACCCCCACAAGGTGCGCGTTGCCCAAAACATCGGCGGAATCGCCAACCTAACCTATATTCCTCCTGCGGGTCAAAGCGGAGCCTTCGCCTTCGATACTGGCCCGGGCAATATGTTGATCGACGATATCGTCATGCGCCTGAGCGATGGCCGCCTGAGCTACGACAAGGATGGCGAGATCGCCGCCGAAGGCCAGATCGATCAGAGCTTACTCGACAGGCTGTTAGGCCATCCTTATTTACAGCTCCAGCCGCCCAAAACCACAGGACGCGAGCTATTCGGCGCCCAACTAGGGAGCGAGCTGTGGGAACAAGCCAAACAAACGGGTTTGCGTCCAGTCGACCTGGTAGCCACCTTAACCGCCTTCACCGCCCATAGCATCGCGCGCTCCTACGGCGAGCTGCTGCCCCACTTACCCAACGAGGTCATCGTAAGCGGCGGAGGGGTGCATAATCCGGTGATGATGAGCCATCTACGCGAGCTGCTGCCCGAATGCAACATCTTTACATCGGAGGAGCTTGGCCTGCCGAGCGATGCCAAAGAGGCCGTGGCCTTCGCGCTGCTGGCCTACGAAACTTGGCACCGCCGCCCAAGCAACTTTCCACCCGCGACCGGAGCCAAACGGGCCGTCATTTTGGGCGATATCACCTTCGCTTAATGCGCACCTGCAACATCCACTTCGAGTCAAGACCAGCAAGCCGCCAATAAGTCAGCCTTCTAGCGGCGAGGCCTCTCGCCTTCATACGGCTTCTAGCGCGTCCGCCTTCGGCTATCAACTGCGAGATCCTACCCTCATCCCCGGCCCTTCTCCCGCAATGGCGGGAGAAGGGTGCCCAAGTACGTTAGGCCCAGAACTTCGCCCAAAAGCTTGAGCAACACTAAATCCACCTCAAGAGGCGCATTCTTGTAATGCGGAATTATCGAGTTTGGGGAGTTCTTTCGACGCACACAGCTACAAGCCCCGTTTGTTGGGCGGGATGTTGGTAGCCGTAGGCGGACGCGCCAAGGAACTTCTTTTTGGAGGGAAACCTAGCCGCCATAATCTGAACAAGCTAGGAAAAAGGAGCAACAAAAAAACGTAGGGGCAAAACCCCTACGTCTTGTTACACAATTAGGCGCTATTAAGCAGCCGAAGCGTTAAGTGCGTTGAGCTTCTTCATCAAGCGCGACTTGCGGCGAGCAGCATTGTTCTTGTGAATAATGCCCTTGCTAGCAGCCATATCGAGCGAGCGAAGAGCCTCGCGGATCAGAGCGGCATCGGGCTGGTTTGTAAAAATGCTGCTCTCAGCCTTCTTAATAGCAGTCTTTACACGTGAGCGATACATCACGTTGCGCGCTTGCTTGCGAGCATTGGTTCGAATTCGTTTGGTTGACGACTCTGTGTTAGCCAAGATCTTCTCCTAAAGCGAATAGGTATGTCTGTAATCGGTTGAGATTCTGTTACAACAATTGCGGTTGTGAGGTCGAGTATAATCCGTATTCGAGTACACTACCAGCATAGATCTCAAACCCGTTCCAAACGGAGATTATAGCATAAGGATATTCGTGGTGCAACTCTCAAAACGCCTTCGTCGTGTTTGGAATCCTACATTTCTTAATAGCCTGATCGTAATGGGCGGCTATCTGCTCAGCCGCCTCACTGGGCTGTTGCGCGACATTGTGATTTCGGCGCAGTTCGGAACCAGCGCACAGTTAGACGCTTACAGAGCCGCATTTAAGGTCACCGACTTTCTCTATCTTGTCATCATTGGCGGCGCTTTGGGCAGCAGCTTTATCCCTGTTTTTGTTCAAGCTTGGAATAAGGATGGAGCCGAACGAGCTTGGAAAGTCGCCAGCGCGGTTACAACTTGGGCCCTGATTGTGTTGGGTGGCGTGAGCGCGATCCTGTTCATTATCGCTGATCCACTCACCGCGTGGCTATGGAGCAGCGGTTTCGATGCCGAAGGCTTGGCGCTGATCAGCCAAATGACGCGCCTCTTTCTGCTTTCGCCGCTCTTTTTGGGCTTAGGCGGCCTCGCTATGGCGGTGCTCAACGCGCGCGATCGCTTCACTTTGCCCGCTCTCGCCCCAGTGATCTACAATGTTGGCATTATGCTCGGCGCGCTGCTACTCTCTCCCTCGATAGGCGTTTGGGGCTTGGCTTGGGGCGTGGTCGTCGGAGCCGCCTTCTACCTACTGATCCAAGTGCCGGGCCTTATGCGGCTGGGCATGCGGCTTGTGCCCGAATTGGGTGCAGGAATGAGCGAACTGCGCACGATCGCCATCCATATGACACCACGCGTGATCGGCCAGTCTGCGGCCCAAGCCAGCATCTTGGTCACGGCCTTGCTGACCACCAAGCTGGCCCTCGGCCCAGGCCAATTGAGCGGCCTCGACTACGCCTACCAGATTATGATGCTGCCTTTCGGCATCTTCTCGCTCAGTTTAAGCACAGTCGCCTTTCCGCGTTTGGCTGCGCTCTTCGCCGATGGCAAAATCGACACCCTGATGGGCAATGTGCGCCGCACGCTCGGCTTGATTCTCTTTCTGAGCATCCCCTCAGCGGTCGCCCTGTGTATCTTGGGCATCCCCGTGGTACGTCTGCTCTTTCAGCGCGCCAACTTCGACGAAAGCTCGTTGTTGGTCACGGTTGGGCCGCTGTTCGGCTACGCAACCGCACTGCCCGCCTTCGCCGCCTCCGAGATTCTGATTCGCAGCTTCTACGCTATGCAGCGCACCTTGGCGCCAGTTCTAATCGGGCTGATGCAGATCTCGATCAACCTTGCTTTAGGCCTTGTGATCGTCCAAACGGGAGGCAACACCACCCAGCTAGCTTTCGCCTTTAGCATCGCCAACAATATCGAAAGCCTGCTGCTCGCCATTGTGCTTAGCCGCTATCTGCCCGGGATCTGGCGCTCTAGCTCGCTCTGGCGCTCGATCAGAGCCACCTGTGTGGCAAGCGCCTTAGTGGGGGCTGTGCTGTTTGGCTTACGCTGGATCTCGCTCGGCTGGCTGCCGTTTTTAGAGGCAGGCCAAGCCTATCAGTGGCGTAGCGATCTAGTGCCTCTAATCGTGTGGTTGGTTGTAGCCGCTGTATTAGCAGGAGCTGTCTATGTAGGAAGCGCCCTGCTGCTCGGTTCGCCCGATGTGCGCAATGTGGTACAGCGCCTGCTGCATCGCGGGCAAGAAGCAGAAGAGGCTGAGGCTTAGGTCTCCGAAGCTGCTGATAGACCGTGCCACAGCAAGAGCGGAGTTTGGCTTCGCCAGCGCTCGACTTGCTGCTCGCTGACATCGGGAATCCAGATTCCGGCACCGCCAGCCGCTAGCCAAGCGCGCAAGGGCGGCTCTGCTTGATCGGCCATCTCGTACTGCCAGATCAACTCGGCACAGCCTTCAAAGGACTTTGGATCGATGTCGAGCGTCCAGGGCACAACGAGCCACAACCGCGGGCTCACTCGTTCGTGCAGCGGCTCTGGCTCTTCGCGGCGGTAGACCGCCACGCGGTCGAGATAGCCGGGCTGATAGGGAAGAGCCTCGCGCCAAGCTGTCAGTTCGGCTGGCTGCGGCTCGCTCTGGCTGAAGAGATAACAATCGATCAAACTGGAAGGGTTGGCGAGCAGAGCTTCGCGCAGATAATCGTTAGCCCGCTGACGCTGCTGCAGATCGTCCCAATCGAAGAGCAGATCGATATGGGCCGCCAGTTGTGTGACGGGGGGAAGGCTTTGAGCCTTGCGCAGATCGATATATTGATGCGTTGTCGCCGAACGGTTTTGTGGCCCGCCAGGCGTTAAGGCGTCGAGGCGCGGTTCGGGGCAGCCCTCCACCACATCGGGGTCAAGCCCGATCGCGAGCTTGAGTTCGCGCCGCAGTCGGCGCAGCGTAGCATAGTCGAAGCGGTCACTGCCGAGCACATAGTAGGGCGGGCGCTCTTGAAAGCGCAGCTGATACTGCTGAGCTTGGGCGCGCACCGCAGTGCCGGGCAAAACCTGCAGCGTAAAGATATCGTAGCTGCCAAGCTGCTCGCGCTGGATAAAGTCGAGGGTTTGTTCTACACCAGCTTGATCGTCTTCGGGCAAACCCAAGATCACATCGAGATAGATCTCGACCCCGCGTTCAAGCAAACGGCGCGTGCCAGCCGCCCACTTCTGCAAATCGGTGCGTCGGTGGGCCGCCTTGAGTGCGACCGGATTAGCGGTCTGCAAGCCGACTTCCGCCACTTTAAGGCCCGCCCTACAGAGCGCATCGACCACTTCAGGTTTAAGATGCTCACCCCGCAACTCGGCGTATAGAGCCAGCGAGCCGTCGCTGTTAAGCTCGGCTAAGGCCTCCATCAAAGGCCAGAATTGGGGAACCAAGTTGAGATTGGCCTCAATGAAGTGGACCCGCCGCATGCCGCGCGCCCGCCCCCATTCGATCTCGGCCAGCAGGCGTTCGAGCGGGAAGTAGCGGTTGCCGAGCCGCGCGCCCATGTTGCGCCCGTAGAGGCAAAAGCTACAGGCATAGGGGCACCAACGCGACACTTCGACCATCAACATGCTGTCAGGGTTAGTATCGTCGAGGTAGCCCAATAGGTAGGGCGAAGGCACCAGCGATAGATCGCTCAGGGCGACCCGCTCGGCTGTGGTGATGCGATTACCCAAAGCATCGTGGAAGATTAGGCCGGGGATATGGGCGAGTTTATCGTGCGGCAAAAGCGGTTTAAGGCCGCTGGCCCAGCGTTGCAAGGCGAGAGACAGGAGATCGGCGAAGGTCTGTTCACCTTCGCCGATCACTGCTACATCGACCGCTGGATGTGCTAACAACCAGCTATTGTCTGTTTGTACCTCCGGACCACCAACGATGACCTGAAGATCCGGCAGCCGGGCTTTCACCTGTTGTGCGATCGTAAGCGTACGTTCGCTGTTCCACGTATAGAGCGACAAACCCAATAACGACGGGCGCTGCGCCACAATCGCCTCAACCAATTGAGCGTCTCCGGCACTATCCACGAGTTCTCGCGAAAGAATAGTTAGATCTGCTCCTTCAAGAAGGCCTTGGGCATAAGCATATGCCTTTAAGTAACCTGCGGCGAGCGGAACATTTGTCGTTGGGTTGCCAGGCACGGGGAGCTGGACAAGCAACACGGGCAGCCGACTCTTCACGCTACGAACACCTCTATTCTTCTGGTGGCAACGAGGTGGCGATATCGTAGACAAAGACTTGGACATCCAAGCCGTCTTCCATCATCAACTTGATGGTCTGGTCCCGCGTTGCGTCCTTGATCGGAGCCTCGAAGTCCGGCGTTGTATAAGCACGGATCGATGCCTCTTCAGCCGAGGCACGAGTTATACGAATAACTGCATCGGGGCTAATCCCCTTAATCTTAGCCGTCAAATCGGCGATAGCATCTTCGAGCGTCATCGCAATTTCACTCCTTGGCGATGGCTATTCCAGTATCGTACACGCCAAACGTATACGAAGTCATATCAACTATACTCGTTCGTTTAAGAAATTGCAAGATAAAGCAACCATCTTTGATCAGGTTTGCTGATTATTGAATGCAACTTCCAAGTATTATAAAGCAGATCAGAAACTAACCCGTATACAAAAGCAGAACGCTCAGCGTCACCTCCTCATCAGCTATCGGATCGACGTGAACCCCGCCCACTGCGTGGCGCTGCTGGGCGCCGTACAGCTTGTTGATCAGGAGCTATTTCGTCGTCGTCAACATAGTCTTGGGGTTCTTCTCCCGCAAGTGCTTGCGGGTCAAGCTCGGGTGTTGAAGCAGGTCCATGCGCCTTGCGGGTCGCCTCGGTGCGCAAGCTGCGCTCTTCGCGCCAAGCCAAACGCTCGTGCAGATCCGCCTCAAAACCACGCTTGGTCGGCTGAAAATAGATCGTCCCTTCGAGCGCAGGCGGCAAGTGGGCTTGATCAGAACGACCCTCTTCTAGGTCGTGGGCATATTCATAACCCTTGCCATAGCCTAAGTTCTTCATCAAACCGGTGGGTGCATTGCGTAAATGCAGCGGCACCGGTTCGTTGCGCGTCTCTTGGACATCTTTGAGAACAGTACCATAAGCGCGATAAACGGCGTTGCTCTTAGGGGCACAGGCCAGATAGACCACCGCTTGGGCTAGGGCAAGATCGCCTTCGGGCTGGCCCAAAAAATGTACCGCTTGTTGAGCTGCCATAGCCTGCGGCAGGGCCTGCGGATCAGCCAAACCCACATCCTCTACCGCGATTCGCACCAAACGCCGCGCGATATACAAGGGATCTTCGCCGCCATCGAGCATGCGCCCCAGCCAATAGAGCGCCCCATCGGGATCACTGTCGCGCACACTCTTATGTAAAGCGGAGATCGCATCGTAGTGCAGTTCGCCCTTCTTATCGTAGCGTGTTGCGCGGCTTTGCAGAGCTTCGCGCACATCGTCAACTGTGATCAAGCGCTTATTGTTGATTCCGGGGGTTTTAGCGATAACAGCGGCTTCGAGAGCGTTCAAAGCTGTACGCGCATCGCCATTCGACATATCGATCAGATAGCCACGCGCATCGGCACTCAAGATCGGCTCATAGGAGGCCAAACCAAGTTCTTCATCGGTTAAAGCGCGATCGATCAGGGTGCCGATCTGTTCGTCGCTCAAGGCTTCGAGCACAAACACACGCGCCCGCGACAACAAGGCGTTATTGACCTCGAACGAAGGGTTTTCGGTGGTCGCCCCGATCAAAATGATCGTTCCATCTTCGACATAGGGCAAAACTGCATCTTGCTGAGCCTTGTTGAAGCGGTGGATCTCGTCGATGAACACCACGGTACGCTCTTGGAACATACCCAGTCGATCTTGGGCCTCTTTGACCACCTTGCGTAGATCAGCGACACCCGCCGAGATCGCACTGAGCGGCTCGAAGTGGGCATTGGTATGTTCGGCAATGATGCGGGCCAAGGTGGTTTTGCCGCTGCCGGGCGGCCCCCACAAAATAATCGAGAAGAGACGATCTTGCATAATCGCCCTCCGCAAGAGCCGCCCTTCTCCAACGATCTTCTCTTGGCCTACAAAACCATCCAAGGTACGAGGCCGCATACGCGCTGCAAGTGGCGCTTGGCGCAACATAGCGTCTTCGCGTTGGAGGTCAAACATATCTTTTGCTTGTGGACGTTTTGCCATAATCGTCTTTTACTACTAACTGAAAATAGTTACTTGACAAATATTATAAATTAGTTTAAAAGATTAGTAATTACTTTCCTAAATTTCCGCAGACTGCTTCTATTGTAGCATAGACCTTAAACTTTTCTCCTAATCAGCCACGACCACATGGGTGATACATGAGGGGGAATAGTGGACTATTGTCTTGATAAAGAGCCACATGCTATGCTTATGGCGGTAACGCGACACAGTCGAAATTTCCTGTCTGTAAGCGTGTATTCCCAATATCACCTCTAATATATACCTCTTTACCCTCTTTTTTCCTCTCACCACCCCTGCGCACACGCACGGAAGAGGAATGAGTGACTGATGTCGAATCGATAACGAGACGAAACGCGAGATGCAAAGCTCGCGTTTCTCTTTACGTATCTGTGTAGTTCATTCGACTGGGCAGTGTATCCCATAAACATCTATGTAATTGTTAAGCTGGATACGTGGGGAAGAGACCAAGATAGCGCTGTTTATACCAAATCCGTTTAAAGACGTGCGCTTTTATAACGCACAAAACCAAAATCCGGAAGTTCCACTCTGCCGAAGGCCAAAGAGAAAGTAATCAACCGGATTTGGTATTACATTAGATTCGGCTGATCATTGTGCGTTTTTGCCTGCGGATTCGATAGTACAATCTATCTCCTAAGCACAAGCCAAGAACCGTGCAGATCGAGGCCTTTCGTGCTACACTAGTGCAGCCCAAAAGCAAGCAACATATCCTCTTACGATAGACAGCCTTGGCTGTCTCTTAAAGCAGCACTCTGAAGGAGTACTCTATGCACGTGCTTGTCTTGTGTAACGACGAATGGCACCCAGCAGCGACGGTTCGGGCCGGATTAGCGCCACTCGCAGGTCCTGATCTTCAGTTTGACTTCATCGAGCATGCAGGCGACTGGTCAGTAGAACAGCTCCACGACTATCCTGTTGTTATTGTAACAAAAGCCAATAACCTTTCTCATAACGAACTCGCTCCTTGGATGCTCCCAGAGATCGAAAATGCTTTTGTCAACTATGTTTCAAGGGGTGGCGGGTTATTGGTGACTCACTCTGGTTCAGCGGGCTACCAAGAGACGCCTCGTTTTCGAGCTTTGATTGGCGGCGTGTTTGTGCGTCACCCTGCTCAATGTCTGGTCAGCTTCGAGCCACAAGCTAGACATCCCCTCACACAGGGTGTTGAAGCCTTTACTTTGCAAGACGAACACTACGAAATGGCGCTCGATGATCCAAACGCCGATGTCTTCGCCTATACCCAGTCGGAGCATGGCCGCCAGCCGGGTGCTTGGACACGCCGCGAAGGGGTAGGGCGGGTCTGTATGCTTACGCCCGGTCACAACCTGCCGATCTGGCTGCACCCTGCCTACCAGCGTATGATTCGCAATGCGCTGACATGGTGCGCCAATGACAGCGCCGAAAGCTAGCACCTCATGATGATGGGCAGGGTTTTTGTAGCCGTAGGCGGACGCGGTTAAGCACTCTTTGGGGACGAGACCTCTACGCCGAAGTCATCAACAGATCTCGGGTCAGAAGGAGAAATAGAAACTGAGCACCTGGAGTTTCAAGTGCTCAGTTTCATTCACATTTGTGCAACTGTGGTTAGGGCGCGCGCACACCCAAGGTCACGTAGGTTCCGCGCGGCACCCAGGTACCCTCTGGTGGGTCTGAGCTTACCACCGTGCCGGGCGCATATTCGTAATACATATCGCCGAGTTTATCGGGTCCTTGCATATCACTAAACGAATAGTTTAAAGCGCCATCGGTAGCGGCAAGTTTGGCTTTGGCTTGATCTTCAGTCAAACCCTTGAGCGGCGGCACCTGAACCATATCGCCACGGCTCACCACCAAGGTCACTTCAGTGCCGGGGGGCACGCGGGCGGGCGGGCGAGGCGTTTGACTGATGATATAGCCCGGATCGATGCTTGGGCTGCTCTGTTCTACAACAACGACCTGTAGGCCAAGGATCTCGAGCTGGTTGCGCGCAAAGTTGAGCGGCGCTTGCGAGAAATCGGGCACCTCGATCAGCACGATCGACGGGCCGAGACTGAGTGTATAGGTGACGGTCTGACCTTCTTGCAGCTCTTGACCGGCGGGGATCTCTTGCGAGACCACACTGCCGAGCGGAATGCTTTCGTCGTTGACTTGGCCACCCACGTAGGGGATGAGTCGGGCAGCTTCGAGCAGACGGCGCGCTTCCTCTTGGGTTTTGCCCACTAAGTCGGGCACGCTCACCAGCGGCAGGGGCGTTGGCGAAGGGGTCGCGCTCGGCATGACGGTTGGGGTGAGGCTGGTAGTGGTGGCACTACTGCCCACAGTCGGAACGCTCACGGTGGTCTGCCTGCCAAGCGTGTTGGGCGGGAAGAGCAGATCTAGAGAGTTTGAAGTAAACAGATAGACGATCCCGAGCACAACGCTTAAAAGCAAAAAGCCGACGATAAAGCCGCCACAGCCGATACCTTGGGTGTCGGGGGCACGCATATGGCGCGCATTGGGAGGCGGAATGGTAGCCCGCGAGTTACTGGCAGGAAAGCGTGGACTATTGGGGCGCGTATAATAATTTTGCTCGCCAGTAGCGACTAAAGGTGTATTTGTAAAGCTGGTCTCTTGAGTCGTCAAGGTGCGGTAATTACGCAAGAGCCGAGCGAATTCTTGGGCCGAATTGGGGCGATCCGCAGGGTTTTTCGCCAATGCGCGTAACACTAAGTTTTCTAATTGAGGCGGAATGAGCGGATTGATGCGGCTCGGAGGAAGCGGTGCGGCATTGATATGCTGCATAGCTACGCCGATCGCGTTTTCGCCCACAAACGGCAGTTTCCCCGTCAGCATCTCATACAATACGATTCCCAAAGAGTAGATATCTGAGCGGGGGGTTGCTGCTTCACCACGCGCTTGTTCTGGCGCAATATAGTCTGCTGTTCCAAAAGTAACGCCGGTTGCGGTGGTTGCCGTGCTAAGGTGGCTTTTGGCAATACCAAAATCGGTGATATGAACCTGACCATCGGGCGAAACAAGAATATTCTGAGGCTTGATATCGCGATGAATCAGGCCGATGCGGTGGGCTGCTTCAAGGCCCAACGCAACAGCTTCCGCGATGGCAACGGCTCGATCGATGGCAAGCGGCGCGTCACGGTTGATGAGCATCTTCAGGTCGCGCCCATCAACATATTCCATGACGATATAATGCAAATCGCCGTCTTGGCCTACATCGTAGACGTCAACAACGTTGGGGTGGCTGAGATTCGCGGCCGCCTGCGCCTCGTGATGAAAGCGTTCTAAAAAGCCGGGTTCATCAACATAATGGTCGTGGAGAACCTTAATTGCAACCCAGCGATTCAGGCGCGTATCGCGGCCGCGATAGACGCGAGCCATACCACCTTCACCGATTTTATGTTCCAGAAGATAACGATTGTTGAGTAAAGTTTGTGGCATGTCTTCTACTATACTCGCTGCAAAGCAAACCACAATAAGCCCTGCATAGCTCCCTCCATCTTGCTATAATCATCAAACTAGCAACGCACTACTCGTGCAACACACGGATATCGGGTGCAATTTTCGGAGCTGCTTGGCCCTCCAAGAGCGCTTCTAAAATAGCCAAATGAACAACATCTTCCCGATTATAGGTTAAAAGGGTTTCAAGCGCCTGTCGATCGCCATAGGTGTCATAGCGGCTCCAAAGCCGAGGAGCATCCCATCCGCTGATGCCCGCACTCTCGCGCTTGATTCCCAAACGCTGTTCAACAACTTTTAGGCCACCCCTCAAACCGCGTCGGCGACAGATATATAACAAATCGGCATGTTCGAACTCGCTTTTCAGGTCGCTCCATAAACGCTTTTTTATGAAGGGTAGGTCGAACGATGTTCCATTAAAGGTCACAATGGTCGAAACACCTTCGAGCGCTTGGTACAAATTGATGTCGTGTACGCCAGCACCTACAAGCTGTATCGTACCATAGTCGGGACGGTAAACGCCAATCACGCTGATCGATTGCTCGAAGCTGGTCTCGATATCTAAGTATGCACGTAGCGACACAATAAACCCATTCGTTGTGCAGAATATTTTCTCAAAACAAAAAGAACCAGCGACCTCCTCACACCATTTGTGAGGTAAGGTGTGGCGCGGACAGACTGGGGCGACATTGCGAGTTCACGTCGTTCGCTTGGCGAATATCTCTCGCTTGGAGCAAAGGCGTGCTCCTCCAAACAGAGGTGATATAGGTCAGGTCGGAGCAAATAAAGACCACACGCTTCTTTTTGCCATTATGGCATGCTGGCTCCGCGATCGTCAAGATCACTATTAATCAATACGTTTCTTAGCAAGGATAGTTGCAAATGTAGGCCAGCCTTATTCTCTGCTATAATTTGCTGCATTGTTTTAAGCTAACCTATCGTAAAGCGCTCATCCCAGCTGAGTGATGGGCATAGTAAGGTGTATTCATGGCCCCACTACGTATTGTTCTCGATACCGACCCCGGTATCGATGATTCTATGGCGATTCTGCTCGCGCTTGCCTCGCCCGAACTTGAACTTGCCGGAGTTACAGTTACCGGAGGCAATTGTAGCATGGAACAGGGCGTTCAGAATGGTCTGGACGTGCTGGCACTCGCCAAAGCGACCCATATTCCCCTGGCTGCCGGTGTCGGTCACCCCTTGTTACGCAAGCCCTTTACAGCGCCCGAAACCCATGGTTCGAACGGCCTAGGCTATGCGAAACTTCCTCCTTCGCCAGCTAAAGCGATCAACGAACACGCCGTTGACTTTATCATCCGCGAGATCATGGAGCACCCAGGCGAAGTAACCTTAGTCGCGGTCGCGCCCTTGACCAATGTCGCCATGGCGATTCGCAAAGAGCCACGCATCGTTGAGGCCGTGCGCGAAGTGATCATTATGGGCGGCGCGCTGCGGGTCGATGGTAATACCACACCTTTGGCCGAATTCAACGTCTATGTCGATCCGCACGCGGCCCACATCGTATTCCACAGCGGCATGCCGATCACACTCATTCCTTGGGACATCACACGCGATGTGATGTTTACCCAGAGCAATGTCGACTATCTGCTCGAGCGGCCCAACCCGATCACCAAAGCGATTCAGGAGCTGACCCGCTTCTACATCGAATTCCACCTCAACTACTTCGGCTATGCCGCTTGTTCGATCAACGACCCAGCAGCGCTGGCCCTGTCGTTTATGCCCGATCTAGCCAAGACCCAAGAGGTCTATGTTGACGTGGAATACACCAGCGAAGTCACGATGGGCAAGACGATCGCCGACTTCCTGCCCATGCTGAACAAGCAGCCCAATATGAAGGTCGTGACCGAATTCGACACCCCTCGCTTTATCGAGCTCTTCTGCGAACGTATTCGAGCATTCTCCGAGCGTATCTACGCTTAAAAACGCAAATCGCGACGTATTCTGCACACCAAAAATCACCTTTCCTCGAGGTAGGAGAGGTGATTTTTATTGGCGAGGCAGCCCGCTAACCCACGCCTAGGAACGGCGGCGCAACAGAAAGAAGCCTGCCCCGATCAACAACAACGGGAAGACGAAATCGAGCGGAATAGCCAGCTCGTCTAAGAAGACCAGCACACCGATTCCGATCAAGATCATGCCTAAGGTCTTCCAATTGTGCTTCTTCTGCGCCTGAGGTGTAACCATAGGCTGCTGCTGTGCCAAGGGCATCTGTTGATAAGCATTGCCGCCTAGATCGATTGTTTGGCCTGTTTGAAAGTTATTGCGTCCCGCAATCGGCTCGCCCGTATTCGGATCGAAGTTATAGAGACTCGGATCGGGCGGGGCCGCATGGTGGGGGAACGGTGGCTGACCATAACGCTGCGAATCAGCTTGGCGACCGATCCCGACGGCCTCGCGCATCTGGCGGCCAAATTGAGCAGCTTCCTTGCCAATCTGCTGACCAAATTGCGAAGCTTCTTGGCCGATCTGCTGACCTAGGCTACGAGCATAGCTTTGTGGATTAAACTGCTGTTGGCCGGGCATGACCATGGGATCCTTAGGCATAATCAACCACAGCACCACATAAACCGGAAGACCCAAACCACTTGTTAGGGTCACAAGCACAAAAATTAATCGAACAATAACGGGATCAAGTCCAAAATACGCCCCGAGTCCTCCACAGACACCTGCTACCATTGTATCTGTTCGGCTTCGAGTAAGACGCGGCTGCATCGATACACTCCTTTCCGTCACACGACGGTTTCGTTCCAACTAACCGTATGACGACTGTCGTGGCAACAATGTTGCAGTGACAATCTGTAATCAGATTGTCACAATCTGAAACAGATGTACGATTTTGTGACACTACATGTCACATTCGCTTGTTATAGTGCATATGTGGAGTAGGATCAAACAGAAAGGATCTGACGGATGGCAAGCCACTTACAAGAACAAATGCCTTTGTTGCGACGTCAAGCGCAACTCCCGTGGATCTTCCGTCAGGCTTTGCTCGTGCCCGAAGCGGTCGCTTTATTGCTCATCTTGGGTCTCTACTGGCTAACCAGCGGTGCGCCACTCATCGCCTTTATTGGCTTAGGCGTGATCGTATTCTTTGGCATTCGCTTTGCACTGTTGGTCGCTGCGCGTCACGCTTTGGCCGAAGCACGTTACCAACAGGCTCAACGCTTGATCACAGTGCTTTTGCGGCTCTACCCATGGTCAGCCGATAGCTTAGCCCTGCGCGGCATGCTTTTACTCGCTACCAATAAAGCCGATCAAGCCGAAGCGGTACTACGCAAAGCCTTACAGCTCTTTCCAGGGCAGGCTTCGATCCATGTTTTGTTAAGCAGCACCTTGCTCGAACTCGAACGATTCATCGAAGCGCGCTGGGAAGGAGTTCAAGCGCTTACGCTCGATCCCTCATGCGCGATCGCCTACCTGTATGTTGCCCAAGCCGAACAGCGCCTCGGCGTTCCGAGCACCGATGTCGAACAACGTCTACGCGAAGGGCTCGCCCTACCCTGCGATCCCGCCACCGAAGGAGCACTGCGCTGTTCGCTGGCTCTGGTCTTATGCTCGCTCAATCAAGATGGTGAAGCGCGCCTTGCAACAGCCGGGATCGAATCGCTGCTCAATCGCTGTTCTGCACTAGAACGAGCCAGCTTGCTCTATCACCTCGGGCAGCTTCGCCACGCCCAAGGCGAGATCGAGCAGGCCCGCATGCTCTTCCGCACTTGCGAACAGCTTGATCCTCACGGGCGTTATGCAGCCGCTGCTTGGCGAGCGGCTCGCCTCTAACAGTTTCCATATTTCAGCGCTTTCACGGCCTCTTGTCTCCGAAGCAAGAGGTCGTTTTGCATGCTGACTCACACCTGTCGAACACCTTTCAAATTCAGTATACCAAACTTCCTTTCTCTCCCTCATTTGGTTTCCCCGCTGCGAGCATACAGCTCTTTAAACGAATGTGCTTGATACATTCAGCGCTCAGGCGGCAAGATCTTCTTCTCCCATGCGATCTTAACCGCGTCCGCCTACGGCTACCAACATCCCACCCATGAACATACGCTTCTAGCCGCATGGACAGGTAGCGCCCGAGAAACAAGCAGAACACTATATCCAAAGCATACAAGCAGATTTGCTATGAACACGGGTTGGTATAAACAGTGTTTCGATGAGCAGAAGAGTGCGGAGGAGCAGCAGAAGCGAGCTGCCTTTTGGGAGGTAACAGACTTGGTAGCCGTAGGCGGACGCGGTCGAGCACTTTGTGAGAGGAACGGTCGTTAACGCCTTTGTGGCAATAAAAAAGACCTTGCTGACGACAAGGTCTTTTAAGAGCTGAACGCTCGCAGGCAGAAGAACTGTTTAGGCTTCGATCTGGCTGATCAGATGGATCAGTTTGCTCGGACCGAGATCTTCACGCGTGCAATCCATCAAGATTCGATCGTAGCGTTTGCCATTTACATTATAAAACTGACGGATACGCCCGGCCTCTTTATAGCCAGCTTTGAGATAGGCACGCTGAGCACGCTCGTTGAAGGCCACCAACCAGAGATAGATGGTGTGCAGGCCGCAGAAGGTTAGGCCGAAATCGGTCATCAAGCGTACCGCCTCTTGGCCGTAGCCTTTATTCCATGCGCCTTTGTCGCCGATAGCGATACCCAATTCAGCTGTTCCATTGCGATAATCGATGCTTTGCAAGCTTACACTACCGATGACAGAGTCATCTTCGCGCCGAACGATCGCAAAGGTCTTGAGATTATCGCCCGCCACAACCTGATCGAACCAGCGTTCCTCGTGCTCGATCATAAAGGAATGGCCCGATCCACCGATATAGGCAGTGAGCTCTAAGTCGGCGAACCACTTTGCAAACTGCGGTAGGTCAGAACGTAAGACATGGCTAAGATAGATCCTTTCGCCCGGCACAACAATCGGGCGATTCGGAGCAGCTGAATCGCTCATGAGTTAGTCTCCTAGGAGGCACACGTGGCCGATCAGTTGTAGACAAAAACTGTTATTTTGCGAAGAAAGAGGTTAAGAAGGAGATCATTTGCTGCATTGGCAGCAAGCGACAATGCAGCAAATGATAACGAGTGACCGTTCGAGAAAAGTAGACCAACCCTGTGATATTATCGCCGTTCGCTGTTCCGGCGGGCGCCGCGCACGGCATTCTTTCGACGATTTGCACGACGCTGGTTCTGCAATTCGTCATTGTACGAGCGGCGGTCTAGATCGTACCCTGCAGCGTTGCGCTGCTGATGCCCATCTTTATCGAACACGTCTAACTCGTCCAAGTCAAGTTCTAATAACTCAGTCAACGTATTCCCACGAATGCGAATACTTGGCATAACCTTTGCTTGCTCCTACTTTACACTTTAAGAGGTCCGACGATCCATCGTGATGTTGAACATTCGGTTCGGTTGTGAGCTATCTGGCGTCCTAGGAGTACCCTCACAACTCATATAGCACACCGCGTACCGCCAATCAGATGTATACCACCATGCTAAGCTGCTGGAATGGTGGATACTTCTATTATAGTAGATATTGGCTTCAAGCCAACAGCAAATCTACCAGTAATAAGCTCCACTTTACGTCAAAATACTCGAAGCGAGAGTGGATACTTACGAGATTCCCTGCAATAATACACCAGATTTCGACGAAGCTGACAAGCTCTTGCTCTAGCGCGGCGCTTACGAAGCGTGATCTCAAGGTTACTTAAAACCAGGGCTGGAGTAGATCATCGCTTCCAGAGCAAGCTTTGTTGATTATAGCGATTGAAACGCTTTGGTCAGACAGATCACTTTTGGTGATCCGTCTATGACGAGTAAACTTAATTGAGATCGGCTGGCTTTATGGGCGCTTGATAAGGGTTTACCAAGTACTTGGCTTCAGCCTTGCCGTATCGCAACAAAATAAGGCCTAACTTTAACAGTAGATGACCGCACAAGCGGGCCAAGGTATGGAATAGAGATGGACCTTGGCGTTGTTTGCGAGGTTTCTTCGCATCAGCTGCGCACTCAGCCACAAAATCCTTATAGCGTTCTTGAGCTATGAGGTAGCGGTTTTCTAAAAAGTCCACGTCATCCTCCTGATAGTGCAGAGCTCTTCGCAACGCTAACGAGTTTCTCCCGAAAGCATGCGCATGTAGCTATCGTGGCGTTCTGGCGCAATGTGTCCCTCTTCCAGTGCAGCAATAACAGCGCAACCGGGTTCGTGAACATGGGTGCAGTTGTTGAAATCGCACTTACCTAGGTAGGGCCGAAACTCACGGAAGCACCAAGCCAGATCTTCGCGCGGGATCTGCCAGAGTCCCAATTCGCGAATGCCGGGCGTATCGGCGACGTATCCGCCCTGCGGTGATTCCAAGGGAATCAGTTGGGCCACTACAGTGGTATGGCGACCTTTGTTCAACGCATCGCTAACTTTACCGGTATCGAGTTGCAAACCTGGCTGAATGACGTTGAGCAAGCTGCTTTTTCCAACACCAGAGGGGCCGCTCACCACCGAGATCTTCCCATCTAATTGAGCGCGCAATTCGTCGATTCCGATCTGCTTTTGCGCGCTTACAAAATGAATCGGATAACCGATCCGTTGATATATTCCGAAAATCGACTGAGCTACTTCAGGTGTAACAAGATCGATTTTATTGGCGACAAGGATGGCATCGATCTCGTTGTATTCAGCGACCACAAGAAAACGGTCGATCATACGCACATGCGGCTCAGGTCGAGCACAGGCAAACACAACCAGCACTTGATCGAGATTGGCAACTAAGACATCCTCCTTCCAAGCGCCGCGCGGGCCGGGCTGCTTACGAGAAAAGCGCCGTTCGCGCGGATAGACCGCTTCGATCATGCCATCTCCGTTGCCAACATCGACAACATCGACGCGATCTCCGATCACGGCGATATCGGCTGATTGGCGCTCTTTCTTAAGTCGTCCGCGTAATCGACATCGTAATACCCCTTCGTCAGTCTTAACCCAAAAGAAGCCGCTCTGTGCACGAAGAATACGTCCTTGCATAGTCTCGAAATCTCTCCTAGTCCTTAGGCTCTTCGCGCACGCGTAACTCAAGTGATCGAAGACCGATATGATCAAAAGCGAATGATAAGATGCGTTCGATGAGTGTATGTTCTCGCTGAATACTATCAGCGCTTACTTCTGCATAGCCCCTGGTCGGAGGACAGGTATCATTTGCAAGAGTTGAACAAACCAGCGAGCCATCACGTTCTAGAATGATCAAGGTAGTTTCCTTTGCATTATGGAAATAATCAGCTTGGACCGAGAGAACACTTGGTTCAGGACTACCAAAAGCGTTCTTACCTATCTCCATTGCTGTACAATTCATTCCAGGGTGTCTCCCTATGTTGTCGACACGACCTCTTGCATTGACCTTAAAAAGGGACGCAAAAAGCCGCGGGTTACTCCACTACGTGGCCCACGGCTGTTAGGCATAACAAAACCGTGAGCGAATTCATTTCATTCACCCACGGCCCCAAATATATCAGTATAAGCTGGCTATCAGCTGCTGATGTTATGGAGCGCGGGTAATAGGATCATCTGGGCTTGAGAAGCGCCCTGCGCTTCGTCAACAATGCCCACAATAGACACAGTTTGCACAATTTGTGTCAACATATTATCCACTACCCTTTCTATTACTTCATAAGTTGAAGCAACACACAATTTCTAGTAGTGAGAATATCATACTGGACGTATGATTGTCAATTATCCCTACTCAGTCTTTAGACTGAAAATGGCCCTCATTTATACAAGCCTTATTACTTTGCAAGAATACCACTTACAAGCAATTATTAGATATAAATAATAACAAGCGAATATCAATACCCGCCAAGCTATGCGCCTGAGTGTATATGCTTTTTTGATTTGCTCAAAGCCAGAGCTAGGTTTATACTGGGCGCCATCCATTCCCATCGCAATATGGTCACACAATCGCTCTACTTGGACTGAGAGGACAAGTACGCATGACACCTGCTAATCCTTTTGCCATCATTGACGGACACAACGACACCCTTCTCCACTTATATAGCAAAGCTCGCGGTGAGGGCGTAACCTTTTTTGATCGCAGCGAGACAGGTCATATCGACCTGCCGCGCGCACGCGAAGGCGGCTTGGGAGGCGGTTTTTTCGCTATCTATATTCCCAACGACTCGCTCGAAGATTCCGATGCCAAGCCCGGTGCGCTGCCAAGCGGCAACTATCTGCGCGATTTACCGCCTCCGCTAGAGCTGCCCTATGCACAAAAGCATGCCTTCGGTATGGCTAGGCTGCTCTTTGAGATCGAGCGCGCTTCTCAAGGAGAGGTGAAAGTCGTTCGCAGCGCCGACGAGCTCCAATACTGCCTCGACAACAACATTTTTGCCACCATTCTACACTTCGAAGGCGCCGAACCTATCGATCCCGATTTGAATGCGTTAGAGGTCTTTTACCAGGCTGGTCTGCGCTCATTAGGCCCAGTTTGGAGCCGATCGACAGCTTTCGCCCACGGTGTGCCTTTTGGTTTCCCGCATTCGCCCGATACCGGCCCCGGCCTAACCGACGCTGGTAAAGAGCTAGTACGCGCCTGTAATCAACTAGGTATTATGATCGACCTCTCGCACATGAACGAGAAGGGCTTCTGGGATGTAGCAGCTCTGAGCGATGCACCGCTGGTCGCGACCCACTCGAATGTCCACGCGATCTGTCCCTCGACCCGCAACCTAACCGACAAGCAGCTCGACGCCATCAAAGAGTCCGACGGTATGGTTGGCTTGAACTTCCATGTCAGCTTCTTGCGCGAAGATGGTGAAAACGACACCAACACGCCGCTCTCGCTGATGGTGCGCCATATCGACTATCTGGTCGAGCGCCTAGGCATCGATCGAGTCGGTTTCGGCTCCGACTTCGACGGCGCCAATATGCCCGCTGAACTACGCGACTCCGCTGGCCTGCCCAAGCTGGTCGAAGCCCTGCGCCAAGCTGGCTACGACGACGCAGCCCTTCGCAAGATCACCCACGAAAACTGGGTGCGCGTACTGCGCAAAACGTGGAAGGCTTAAGCGCAAGCGCGATCCTTATCAAGCAAAAGCAGCCGAATTTCAAAAAAATCGCTTCCTTCGGGAACTTTTTTGCCACTCGAAGCGTCTCTCTTTTTTAAAGGGAGACGCTTTGAGGATCTCCCTAGTCCTGTTTGCCGAACAGTAGTGCTCAACAAGGAGGGGTTTGATCTATGGCAGATGAACAACCGCACAAGCTGCTGGTTATACTTTTCATTGGTATCCTCATTAGTCTGCCTCTTATCTCCATCATTAACGCCTTATTTAGCGAACCTTCAGGCCCGCAACAGAGTATTCTCGAAGAGCAACACAGTCCCTCTTTCTACACCAGAGCTCGAAGTTGGCTCCATCTCGACGAAGAACAGAGTCAACAGACCATACACAACCACAAGATCTCGCTCGATCTCGCGCACTCTATCGCTCATAAAGCCTTCACCCCTACAAACGAGCAAAACTTCTCAGCGTTTTCACCCGCTCCTCCCCTCTATCCACTAAGTCAGCGCTAGGCGGCGACAGGGCCACCTCAAAACAGGCCGCTAGCGCGTCCGCCTACGGCTACCAAATCGCTTTCCATCCATACAATGCACCTGTCTCGCTGCCTTCGCTGATTTCGCTGCGCCCTGCCAGGTGCAAGCACCTTGCAGGTTCAAACGCTGCCTTTCAATGCAAAACCAAGCCTCATAACAAAATCCGCTTAAAGACATGCGCGTTAGCAACGCAGGAAAACAAAAGCGCGAAAGAGTTGAGCGAAATTTCGCGCTAACCTGAAACTTCACTCAACAAAGATAGGTGATACGAAATCCGATCGAATTGTCGGCTTTGGGGAGGTCTTTCGGCACACCGATACAAGCCTTGTTTGATGGGCGAACTGTTGATAGCCGTAGGCGGACGCGCCAAGGACCTTCTTTTTGGGGCAGAATCTACCGCAGCAATCTGAAGAAACAAGCGGGTTTATTATGAGTTCCAGCCTGCCGAAGGTCAAAACATACAGCGATCGAGCGGATTTGCTGTGAAACGTACTGCCTCGTTGTGTGGTATCTTCAAAGGCATATCGTTGCAGCTATTCGATATGAGGGACCACCTGATGCGCATCGCTGTTCTTGCCGATATTCACGGCAATCTTCAGGCTTTTGAAGCTGGACTGAAACACGCAAAACAACAAGGGTACGATCAACTAGTGATCGCGGGCGATATTGTGAGCGGGCCGGATAGCCTAGCCTGTTGGGAATTGGCCTGCTCGCTGAACGTGCCGATGTTACGCGGCAACCACGAACGTTATGTCTTTGACATGGGGACAGCTAACGCCGACCCGCTTTGGGCAACCGAACAGTTCGCTCCATTGCAGTGGGCCAGCAGTCAGTTTAGCCAAGCGCAACGCGACGCCATGCGTGCGCTACCGATCGAGCTGCGGCTAGAGGGGGTGCCCGATCTGCTGATCGTTCACGCCTCGCAACGCAGCGACAACGACTCGCTCAATCAACATACGCCCGAAGCTCTGCTCGACGAATATTTCCCTGATCCCAGAGCGAGTATGATCGTGCGGGCACACAACCATGTCTGCGCAACACGCCTATGGGGCGATCGAATCATCGCAACTACCGGTTCGATCGGGCTGCCACTCGATTCGCACCCAAGCGCCCACTATTCGATCTTCGAATACAAGCAACGGCGCTGGCATATCCAAAGCTTCAGCGTGCCCTACGACCTCGACGCAGCCCTTGAGCGCTTCGAGAGCAGTGGCTACTTAGCGGCAAGCGGGCCGATGGGCGAGCTCTTCCGGCGCGAAGTGGCAACCGCTAGCTTCTATGCGGTGCCGTTCTTACGAGCCTACAAACGCTGGTCACAAACCGAAACGATCACGCTTCAGCAAGCGGTCGAACGCTTTTTAGCCTATCACTAAGCACAAGCTAGCCATACAAAGAGAGAAGGAGACGAAGCACTATCTACTTTACACCCATTTAAAAGCCCCTCTAAGAGGAACGATCAAGCAGAGTAATAACAAATCCGTTTAAAGACCTGTTTTCTCAACAACACAAGAAAACAAAAGTGGACAAATAGGTATGTTTCACTCTGCAAAAGGTCAAAAAGAAATAAAGTGATCGAATTTGGTATGGCCTAAGAGCTATATCGATGTTGGAAAACCAAAGTAGAAACGCTCTCCTATTCGAAAGCGTTTCTACTTTGGTTTTTTATAAACAGGGCGTTCCTGACAAGCTATGCAAACGGTATTAATTAATAATAAAGGATTAAAATCAACAAATTATTCATTCTCAATTATTTATTTACGTAAAATTATGTATTTACAATATTAGAATCATTCATTATAATTTCAATCACGTTTACTCTGAATAGTTCAGGATAACCTGTCAAAAAACATTTCCCATAAGTATAAAAACGAACAAATGATCATCAAAGGTAATCTCGGTCCCTAAGGGATATCTTTTGTAGAAGTTCGACGATGAGGAGGGTCTGCATACCTTTATTTATGCTCTGCTATAAGCACACATGCCATGTGTCGTTTTACACATCTGCTAGTTCTAGCACCGATCATAACGTGCCTTGGTTAAACGATTCGTTTATGAGTTCTGGCCCAATATAGTTAGAAAAGAGAGCCTTGGTCATGCTAATAGAGCAGTATACAATCCTCCAAACCATTCACAAAAGCAGTAATAGTATTATTTACCGCGCACAACATACAACCGATGGAAGATCTGTTGTTCTCAAGGCACCTTCAAATCCCGAGGCAACAACCCGTGATATTGCTCGAATGCTTCATCAATATGAATTGATGAAAGGTATTAAACTCCAAGGTATCACAAACATCTACGATATTCACTATACCGACAAAAGTGCCTATCTCATACTTGAAGATTTCCAAGGCGAAGGTCTTCAAGAGTATATGTTACGCAAGCGTTTAGGCCTGAAAGAAGTATTATCTATCGGTATAGAAGTAGCAGACGCCTTAGCAGACCTGCACGCTGCGGGTGTGCTCCACCGCGATATCAAACCACATAACCTGCTTATCAACCCCGAAACTGGTCAAGTCAAAATCACGGATTTTGGCACTGCGATCGCGCTTCAAATCCATACTCAGCCACGTATGGCATCGGGCCAACGCCTAGATGGCACCTTGGCCTATATGGCACCCGAACAGACCGATCGTATCAACCGAAGCGTCGACCAGCGCAGCGATCTCTATTCGCTCGGAGTGACGCTCTTCCAACTGTTGACCGGTGTGCGCCCATTCCAGTCGAACGAAGCGCTCGAACTGATCCACTGCCATATCGCTCGCAAACCGCCCAACCCTCAAGAGATCGATCCGAGCATTCCGTCCATTGTTGCGGACATCGTCCTGAAACTGCTTGCCAAAAACCCCGACGAACGCTACCAATCAGCCGAGGCGCTCAAAGCCGATCTGCAGCTCTGTCTTGATCAACTCAAGCAACATGGAAAGATCGAAGCCTTCCCATTGGGTCGCCAAGGGCTGGCCGAACAATTTCAGATTCCCCAAAAGCTCTATGGACGTGAAAAAGAGCTCGATATTCTCCTCAAGGCCTTTGAACGGGTCAGCCAAGGCGATTCAGAGTTTCTGCTGATCTCGGGCTATTCGGGCGTAGGCAAATCTGCCCTGGTACGCGAATCGCAACAAGCGATCGTGCAAAAATATGGCTACTTTGGAAGCGGTAAGTTCGATCAATACAAGCGCGATATCCCTTACAATGCGTTACTTCAAGCCCTGAACGAGCTCGTAACACAGATGCTCCAAGAGCCAGAAGAACAGCGTGCTGAGTTAGTAGCCGTCCTTCACAAGCAGGTCGGCGCGGGTTGGAACAGCCTCTTAGAGCTGTTGCCCAGTGTAAATGAGCTAAGCGCGCCGTTTAGCATCGAACAGGATTCGAGCGCCAATGGCACCTCGCCGCCCATCCCTCAAGTGCTTGAGCAAACCATTGCAGTGCTCGCACGACCCGAGCAACCGATCGTGATCTTCTTAGATGACCTGCAATGGGCCGATCAGGCTTCGCTTCAGTTTTTACAAAATTTCTTACAGTCGAGCATCAAAAACATGCTCTTGCTGGGCGCCTATCGCGACAATGAGGTTGGACCGGGCCATTCTCTGACGCTCACTATCGAAGCGATCGAAAGCAAAAGCACGAAGCTGCAACATCTGCGCCTACCGGCCCTGCTTTCAAAGCATGTTTCGCAACTGCTGAGCGACACTTGTCAAGCCTCTGAAAGCTATCTTCAGCCCTTGGTTGATGTGGTCTATAACAAGACTCTGGGTAACCCCTTCTTTATCAACCAATTTCTGACCAGCCTCTACCAAGAGCGGCTTCTCTACTTCAACAGCGAGGCCCAGAACTGGCAATGGGATCTCGAACAGATCGAACAGCGTTATGCGACCGCGAACGTGATCGAGTTTATGAGCGAAAAGCTCAAGAAGTTGCCAGAGAGCAGTTTAAGGGCCTTGATGTATGCCGCCTGTATCGGTAGTCGCTTCGATGCCCAGCTTCTGGCAAAAGTACGTAAGCAGTCGTTAAACGATACGCTCACAGAGCTTGAATCGGCGCTTAACGAAGGGCTGATCATTCCGCTCAACACTGATTTTATGCTCTTGAAGAGCTATGCCCACGCAATCGACGACGAGGCTAGCAGCAGCGAGCTCAACAGCGAGTGCCGCTTTATGCACGACCGCATTCAGCATGCCGCTTACAGCCTGCTCGACGAGACCACAAAACGCGAGGTTCATCTTGCCATCGGGAAGCAGCTCCTCAACAGCCTCAGCCCAAGCGAACAGCACGAGCGGATCTTTGATATTGTCAACCAGATCAATCTGGGCTTCGCTAGCTCCCAAGACAGCAACGATCGGCTGCGTTTTGCAGAGCTTAATCTGATAGCGGCTAAACAGGCGCGCAGCTCGGCAGCCTACTCTTCAGCTGCAAGCTACCTTGAAGCTGCCATGGTATGCTTGCCCGCAGATAAGTGGGAAGCACACTATGAATTAAGCAAGCAGATCTTTGAACAGCGTGCCCATTGCGAGGCCATGCTGCACAACTTCGCTGTCGCCGAAGGCTATCTCAAAGAGCTGGCCTCGCATACCGCAGAATCGCACATCAGGGCGCGGCTCTACGTCGACATGCTCGATATCTACTATTCCATTCACGCCAATCAGCGAGCGATCGATCTTGGCTTGCAAGCATTGGCCGAGTTTGGTCTGCACTTCCCACCCACTGAGAGCGAACGAGCGGCGCTGGTTGTGCCAAGTTTCGAGCGCTTACAGAAGAGTCTACAAGGGCGTGCCATCAGAGACTTGGTAGATCTGCCTGCCGCGACCGACCAAACCCAGATGGAGCTGATGCACCTTATGCTGACCTTAGGTACGGTCAGCTATGCGATCGCACCAATGCTCTTCCAGTTGCTGTCGGTCGAGACGATTCTGATCAACATCAAGTATGGGCACAACCATGTCTCGGCCTATGCGTATAGCTGCTATGGCGTTATGGTGCTTGGTGCCTTCAACGATCGCAAAACGGCCAACGAATACGTACAACTGGCCCTCGCGCTCAACGAGAAGTTCCCCAACCCCGCCTACTCGGGCCGCATTAAGGTGGGTGCCTATGGCATGATCAGCCACTGGTTTATGCCGCTAGAGGAAGCTGCCGTCCTCTTGAGAACAGCCATCGAAGAGTGTATGCGGGTCGGTGATCAGCTCTATACCGTCTTCGGCATCTGGTACTCTCTGGCGTTGGATCTTGTCTTAGGGCACGAGCTACAGGCCGTCTTAGCAGAGATATACCGCCATTTCGACTTTATCTACCACTCTCAAAACTCGACCCTGCAAAACAACGCCTTTATGCTGCGCCATATGGTCTTCGCTTTGCAGGGCAAAGTCAGCAATAGAGAGAACCTCTCAAACGATCAGTTCGATGAAGCGCGTTTCCTTGAGCACAAGGAAGAGCAAGCGATCCACGTGATGTATGTCTACCATGCCTACAGCATGTTTATGCACTACTGGCTGGGCAATCTTCCCGAAGCGCTGCGCCACGCCAACGCTTCGAAGGACTACCTCATCGCGATGGTCGGTCAACCTCTGCCGGTCGATGTCGACTTTATCCACGGTTTGATCTACTGTCAGCTCTACGAGACGGCCAGCCCGAAAGAGCGAGCGTTCTATCTGCACGAGGCCGAAGAGCATTTAAGCCATATTCACGATGTAGTAGCTGACTTCGCCTATACCTTCGGGGCTAAGGAACAACTGCTCAGCGCCGAAATCGCGCGTATCAAAGGCGATCTGCTCGCTGCAGACGATCACTATGCCGCTGCGCTTGAACTCGCGTCCCAACAACAAAGCTTGCACGTTATCGCGCTTGCAAACGAACTGCTCGCCAAGTTCTATCTACAGCGCAAACGCCAGCGCTTGGTGCCGATCTATATGACCGACGCCTATCTCACCTACTTGAAGTGGGGCGCGAACGCTAAAGCGCAAATCTTGCTAGACAGCTATTCCGATCAGATCATGATCCAAGATCCTGACGATATCTATCTCTCAGAGCGTCAGATCACACCTTCGACTAGCAAGAGCGATCAAGTGCAGCCCGGCGAGCTGCTCGATATGGAGACCGTGCTGAAAGCCTCGCAAGTGATCGCTAGTGAGATCGAGCTGCCCCAGCTTATTCAAAAGCTGATGGCGATTATGCTTGAACACGCGGGAGCACAACGAGGCGTCTTGCTGCTGCAGGGCGAACAAGAGCTAGAAATCACGGCGGTCTATCAGATCGATCCCGAGCAGCTTCGCCAGAACCTTGGGCCGCTCACCAAACATAGCGACGAGCTGCCCGTCTCGCTGATTGAACTGATCAATGAACGTAACGCGCCGATCGTCATTCAAGATGCGATCAAAGAGGAGCCCTTCAAGAAGGACCCCTATATCAAGCAGCATAAGAGTAAATCGATCTTAGTGTTGCCTCTGCTCCATCAGCAGCGCCTAACGGGTATCCTCTACCTTGAGAATAATCTGACAAGCCATGTCTTTACGGTGCACAAGCTCGAGCTGCTGCGTCTGCTCTCTTCCCAAGCCGTAATCGCGCTCGAAAACGCCCTGCTCTACGCCAAGGCCCAGCGCGTCAGCGAAGAGCTACGCCTCGCCAACGAGCAGCTTCAAGTCGAGCTGATCGAGCGCGCCCAGGCTGAAGAGGCCCAACGGCGGCTTCAAGAGGAGGTCATTCACGCCCAAAAGACCGCCCTAGCCGAGTTATCGACGCCGCTGATTCCTTTAAGCGATCAGATCTTGATTATGCCCTTAATCGGTACGATCGACTCGCAGCGCGCCGAACAGGTTATGTCAACCTTACTGCATGGAACCGAAGCCTACCATGTACAAGTCGTCATCATCGATATCACCGGCGTACCAGTGGTCGATACAGGTGTGGCAAGCTCGCTGATCCAGTCGGCTCAAGCGATTCGGCTCTTGGGCGCACAGACCTTTATCAGCGGCATTCGGCCCGAAGTAGCCCAAACCTTGGTTGGCCTAGGCGTCGAACTCAACGGAATCCAAACCCATGGCTCTTTGCAGCAGAGCATCAGCTACGCCGCCGATTACGTTGAAGCATCGATGCGCAATCAGGGCCTTAACAAGCAGAAAAGAAACCCTCTGAGCGGCCTACTGCCTAACAGAAGAGAACAGGCCAATGGTCACAGCAACGGCTTCGCTCAGCGCAACGGGCATACTAACGGGAACGGACACGACGCAGTTCGTCAAGAAGATCAGTTTGAAGTGCTGAAATACTCGCGACGCGATTCCAAAAACTAAGCCAACATCACATACAAAGCAAGGGAGTTGGCCATCAACTCCCTTGTTCGTTTTTGAGATATCGTTGGCTATTGCCGGTATTGCTCATCGCTTACATGTTCAAGCCATTCTACAGCCTTGCCATCGAGCGCTTCTTGGATAGCGATGTGTGTCATTGCTGTGCTCGGTGTAGCGCCGTGCCAATGCTTTTCGCCGGGCGCAAACCAGACCACATCGCCCGGTCGAATCTCTTCGATCGGCCCACCCTCGCGCTGTGCCCAGCCGCAGCCCGCTGTCACAATCAGAACTTGACCCAAGGGATGGGTATGCCAAGCTGTGCGAGCACCTGGCTCAAATGTAACCGCATTGCCAGTGGCACGCGCTGGATCCTGCGCCGCGAACAGAGGATCGATCCGCACGCTGCCGATGAACCACTCAGCCGGACCCTTGCCAGAAGGGCGTGAGCCTGCACGCATAATTTCCATCTACGGTGTTCCTTTCTTGTAAATGCATGGCGCAACACACTGAAAGAGGATCGAGCTAACACTTCTAGGGCGTTCAAACTGCGAAGGGCGCACGTCGTTAAACGGTTTTGGTATGATACGAGACTCAGTTCTCGAGCGCTCGCTCGGCACAGGGTTAGCGACGTCGGGTTGCGGGCGGGATGTTGATAGCCGTAGGCGGACGCGCCAGAGACCGAATGGAAGAATGAAACCTCGCCGCCAGAGCTTGAAAATTATGTGCAAGATACCGGATTGCATTTTGCAGCTCTTCGATAGGCACAAAAAGCGTCAGCCAAAGAGCAGTAATCAAACCAGCTCGGGCTCATTGAACCATATAGAAGTTTGGATCGGCTAACCAAGCGCGCATAAACGTGCTATCAACCACATAGTAGAACCAATCCCGCTCTTCAGAGACTACATAGGGCACTGTAATCAGCGTACCCGGCAGGCGATCGAAATATTCTCGACTGTAACGCTCGGCCTCGCGCCAATCTAAATCCCACACATCGGGAGAATCTGGTGTGCTTGGCGGAAAGAGCGGGCCGCCCATATGAATCAAGCCTTGAAAGCGCTCGCAACACTCGAGGGTTAATAAACCAAGCAAACGATGAGAATGTGTATCGCTACAACAAGCGTCGAGCTGAATCATATAATTGGCTTTAAAACCTATTTTTTGCTCTACAACCTTTAAGGCTTTAAGTTCCCACGATGGCAGCCGTTCATAAGACACAATAAAAGGCCAGCCGCCGATATCCGGTAAATTAAGCCCAAATGCACTGCTATTTATGATCTGAAGATAGTACGTATCCGCCTCATGCTCGGTCTTCGTGCCACTACGGCTTTTAAAATTCTCCTCGATCTCGCCCAACTGCGCCATCAGGTCGAGTAATTCCTTATGTTGTTCGGACGATAGTGGCTCGGGCAAGAGTACAAAACTTGTTGGTCCCCCCATAGAACTCCCTTCTCTTTGCTAGAAGTTGATAGGCAAGCAACAGTAATCTCGCTCTCAATAGGTATGGGAGCTTTTAGTATAACAATGCTTCAAGACTGGCGCTGATCATTGGCATGGCTTGCTCGGCGATCTGCTCTGGTGTTGAGCGTTCTGTTTGCTGCTGCCACTCGCTCGCTGCGCCATAGAGCGACCAGCTCAATAAGCGAGCGGCCAGATCGCGCTGCTGCGGACTAATCTTGCGGAACGCCAGATCTTCAGCCAGCCATTCTTGCAGATGCTCACGAATCTGAGCTTTGATTTGGGCTTCGACCAAGTTGCCAAACATGCGGTACGAGCGCTGGCACTGCGTTTGAACCGAGCCCAAATGATCGGTGATAGCTAGCAGCAATTGGCGCAGATGCTCGCGATGATTGTGGGTTGGTATGCGCAGACGCGCTTCAAGCACATCTGCAAAACTATCGTGAATAATCCGGTCGAGTAGGTCGTATTTATCCTGAAAGTGGGCGTAGAACGTGGCGCGGTTAACGGTTGCGCGGTCGGTAATGTCTTGAATGGTGATATCATCGAAGTTCTTTTCGCGCTGAACCTCGATAAAGGCATCGATCAGCAGTTTGCGGGTGCGCACAACGCGCGGATCGCGTTTCACTGAGTTCGACAACATTTTGGCCTCCTTTGTTGTCTAAACAACAAATTCGCATAATTGCGGATTGCCACGCCCCAAAGCACTCGCTAGGATTTAGCTAACACTTGTTGGTTAAGTAACAGGTGTTAGAACATCTACAAGCTACGCTCACACCTAGTATATCCAACAGCTGTTGTTTATTCAACAACTGTTGGATAGAACAAAACAAGGATCAAGCATGCGATAGAGCTTGGAGTACATTAATGAAAGCAGTGCGAATTCATAGCTTTGGAGGCCCCGAAGTATTAGTCTATGAAGATGCTCCCCGCCCCAAGCCCGCTGCGGGCGAGGTTTTAGTTAAAGTCCACGCTAGTTCACTTAACCCCGTCGATGGCGCAATGCGCGCCGGCCATTTGCAAGGGATGTTGCAGCTTCAACTGCCGATGACCCCCGGCTTTGATCTAGCTGGTGTGATCGAAGCGCTCGGCGAAGGGCTCAACGGCTTCACAATTGGCGATGCGGTCTATGGCTTCTCGAACATGCTGCGCCAAGGCGCTTACGCCGAGTACGCTGTGCTGAGCGCAAGCGAACTAGCGCGCAAACCGGCTGGGATCAGCTTTGGCGAGGCGGCCTCGCTACCCTTAGCTGGCCTCACAGCTTGGCAGGGTCTCTTCACACATGGCGGCTTGCAAGCGGACCAAACGGTGCTCATTCACGGCGCAGGAGGAGGTGTAGGCTCGCTAGCGGTGCAGCTTGCGCTGGCCAAGGGTGCGCGCGTGCTGGCGACCGCAAGCAGCGGCAAAATCGCGCTGCTGCATGAATTGGGCGTACACCAAGCCATCGATTACACCACCAGCAAGTTCGAACATGTAGCGCGCAACGTCGATCTGGTCTTCGATGCGGTCGGCGCCGAGATCGAGCGCTCGTTCGCGGTGCTGAAGAAGGGCGGCAAATATGTTTCGCCGGCTGTTCAGCCCGACCCCGCGCTGGCGACCAAATATGGCGTCAGCGCCAATTTTATGCTGGTACAAGCCAACCAAAACGACCTCAACCAGCTCAGCAGCTTGGTCGAAGCGGGCAAGCTCCAGCCGATCGTAAGCGAGATCGTGCCACTAGCCGAGATCATACGCGCCCACGAACTGCTCGAGCGCGGCCACCTGCGCGGCAAAATCGCCATTCAAGTCATCGCCTAGGCCACACAGGACGGAATATGGCAGAGAGCGTCTCACAGCTTGTTCTGCACTCTCCAACACGCATCAGCTAAGCGTCATGCTGCGCTTTTGGCGGCGCGGTCTCTCGCTCCCATTCAGTCTTAACCGCGTCCGCCTACGGCTATCAACATCCTTTCCAAACATTCGGCGTCTAACTGTGCGTGAAGCCGCCCCCTGAACTGGAAACGCTAAAGCGAATTTCGGATTACACAAAAACGAAGTGAACGGATATGGAACTAGGCATCTATAGCTTTGGCGATCTTATGCCAGAGCCACAAACTGGGAAAGTGCGTGTTTCACAAAAAGAGCGGATCGACGAGGTCTTGGCGATGGCGCAGCTGGCCGATCAAGCCGGGCTCGATGTCTTCGGCTTGGGCGAGCACCACATGCCAGACTACACGGTATCGGCCACAGCTACGGTCTTAGCTGGAATCGCCTCCACCACCAAGCGCATCCGGCTAGCCAGCGCCTCTACGCTGCTGAGCACGGCTGATCCGGTGCGCACCTTCGAAGAGTTCGCCAGCGTCGACCTGATCTCGGGTGGGCGCGCCGAGATCATCGCAGGGCGCGGCGCCTTTATCGAAGGCTTTGCGCTGTTCGGCTACGACCTCAAAGATTACGACGCGCTCTTCGCCGAAAAGATCCAATTGCTGATCGAGATCAACCGCAGCGAGCGCGTAACATGGCAGGGCAAGTACCGCCCGCCCTTGCACGAAGCGGTTGTGATGCCGCGCCCCTATCAAGAACGCTTGCCGATCTGGATCGGCGCCTTGTCGCCGCAGAGCATTGTGCGCGCTGCAATGCTGGGCCTGCCCTTAACGATGCCGGTTTTGGGCGGCAGCCTGCCGAACTACGCCCAAAACGTTCAGCTCTACCGCGAAGCTTGGCAAGCGGCAGGGCACGACCCGCGTGAAGCCAAGGTGGCGGTCTTCTCGCATATGTTGCTGGCCGAAAGCGAACAAAAGGCGCGCCAAGAGTTGCTGCCCGCCTATACGCTCGGTATGGACTATATGATGCGCCGCTATCGTGGGCAGAGCTTTTCGCGAGCAGCAGCGGAACAGATGGCGAGTCGCGACGGCACGCTGATGCTGGGCGATCCTGATGAGTTGGTTGAACGCATTTTGTACATGCACGAGCTGCTGGGCAATGTACGTTTTGTAGGCCAGATCGATGTGGGAGGACAGCCTTTTGTACAGGTTGCGCGCGCAATCGAGCTGTTTGCGAGCAAGGTCGCTCCGGCGGTGCGCAAAGCGCTCGCCTAGCTGTAGCGATGTTCTCCTTGAGATATCGTTGCTAAGCAAAGAGAAGCAGCGAAGCGGCATCGCGCAAGCGAGATAGCCCTTGCATGGGAGGGCAGCGCTCTGGTAGCCGTAGGCGGACGCGCTTAAAGCTTTCTTTGGGGTTGAAGCCGCTTCCGCCGTGTGATGCTAGGAAACGAGCGCACACCCGAGCACCAGGAGCGGATTCGCCCCGGTACAGGCCAAGGTACGCCTGAAAGAGCGAGGCGTAGACTATCGGCAGCTCACGCCTCGCTATGCATGTTAGGCCAGATCAGCAAGGAACGCGCCTAAGAGCGCATTAAACTCGTCGGGCGTCTCCCAATGGGGCGAGTGGCCCGCGCGCTCGATCACTTGGACGGCGTTTCGCCAGAGGGTCGGCGCTTCCACGCTCTCGAAGTAGGCGCCATTGACCAACTGCTCTTGTGCGCCGTGCAGAATGGCCAAGGGCACTTGCAGGCCGCGCACAATCTCTAACTCGTCGAGATAGTTCTGCTGGCCCACGGCTGCTGCCACGGCATTGCGAGAGCGCCCATCGGAGCGCTGAATATCCTCAATGAACTGATCGGGGATCTCAGGATAATTTGGAGCGAGACAGGCTTGAACAAAGCCGCGAGCTTCATCGGGGCTGAGTTGTTCTTTGAAGGCAGCGGCCATACTTGGGTGAGTGAAAAAGCCTTGCTCCATCGCGGGAGGTTTGCCAAGCGGCGGTGTGCCCTGAATGGCGATGCCGCGCAGTTTGGGCAGTTGAGGCGCCATTTTGAGCGCGATATGCCCGCCAAGACTCCAGCCATATACAACAACTTCCTCGATGCCAAGTGCATCAAGGAAGTTCTTGAAGATGTTAGCCCACTGGCCTATGCCAGTTTGGCTGCTTGGATCGCTTAATGGCTGCGATAGACCAAAGCCTGGGATATCGGGCGCAATCAGGCGGTATTGTTGACCTAGATCGCTCTCTAGCTGTTTTTCAAAGGTTCGACCTGACATCGAATTGCCGTGCAGCAACAGCACCGGCAAGCCTTGTCCCGCGCTCTCGTAGTAACAGATCGGGACGCCCTGCACTTCGATCGTTTTAGACTGCATCGTCTCCTCACTAGCATTGCTCAAACAGGTGGAGCCAAAATCTGGGAAGTACCCAAAATTATACTTGAAATAGCGCACTTCAATGCGGCTTTTGCCTGTTTTGAGGCCGAAGTAATGAGGAGTATGAATACATTCCCGAAGCCTAGGCCAACAAAGCCTCGCTGCTAGTGCTGAGCACAGGCAAGGCTTGCTCAATGACCTGCTCAGGTTCGATTGTTGTTGCCACTTGATTGGCACACTATAGAGCGCCCAGCTTACAGCTTGAGCGGCGATCTCGCGTCGTTGCTGGCTAGGAACCGAAAAGAAGCGTTTGGATTGATACGCTAGAACGTTTTCAGCGGCACTTAGCGCAAAAAGACCTTCATGGGTTGAAAGTACAAGTCCTCTGGCTCCCCTTCTTGCAGAGCTTGGGTAAGTGCATGCACCTCCGCACTGCGAAAAGCTACCATTTTAAAGAGTTCAAGTCGCGACTTCGTCTTTAGGTAGGCTTCTCGCAGAAATTCAGCCCAGACGAAACAAGGCTCATCATCTAAAGAAAGCTCCTGCTCTGAACCATCATTGAGATTATGCGCAATATAGCTTTGGCTTGTCTCGGTATTAAACTGTTGCAACAGCACCCTGCCCCATGAAATGGGAGCGAAGATAACACAACGTTGAGCTAAATCTGGGTCAAGCCCTTGTTTGCGTAGCAGCTCTTCAATCTCAGGATCGTCGGTCTGGGGATGAGTAAAGAGTGTTTCGAGATAGCTATGGAAGGCAGCGTCTATAACCTGAAATTGTGCTTGAAACTCTTGCGGAAGACCAGCCACAAGCTGATTACGCTCTTCAAGTGTGGCAAAATAGGCTTGATTTGCTTGCATCGATAGCTCCTGCTCTTTCTTCATCCCCAATTTGAGGATGAAAAGAGTATACAATTTTCAAATACAGAAAACAAGCACCTATCTTTCCCAAGCGCTTTATTGATAGCTCTCAAGCCGATTATAGATATAAGCGGTGGCAGGTCCGGCAATCGCAATATAGATAACAGCAGGCGGGATGAAATACCATATCAATGAGTTTAGTTTTGCATCTCCGACTTGGACCACAATAACAGCGGTGATTGCAATAATGAACGCACAAATCACAGATGCAATGATGCTAAGCACTAGTTTGGAGAATCGTGTGTGCGTTTGATACACCAAGGCACCTAATAAAGCCCCTGTTATGCCTCCAAATAGCAAGGTTGGCAAAAAACCAAAGACGATGCCATATCCCCAAACAATAACCCATAAGAGAACAAGCTCCATAATTAACGCCGAGATAGAGGCTCCATCTCGAGAAAAATAATTGCCTACAGACGCTGGTAAGAATAAAAAGGTAAGTAGCAAGGGAAGCAGTAACAGATAAATAACTGCGGCTGAAAACCCAATCTTTATGCCGAGCTTGCTTGATGAGCTGACAAAATCGAACATTCGAGGCTTGGCTAAGGCTGCGGGCTGTTGCATTGAGGTCCTCGCTTTCGCTGCTTATACGGATGTTAGGTTTTCGGGCGGGACGTTGATAGCCGTAGGCGGACGCGCCAAGAGCCTTCTTTGTGGAAGAGCGGTCGCCGCCAAAGTGTTAAAGCCTTCAAGCGAAGTCAAATGAATGTGATTTTATTCACAATCAAAGTATAGGCTATAAATTGGATAAAGCAAGGGGCAATTTTGGAAGAGAAGAGGAGATTGGCTGTTTAGAGCATAAACACAAGCCAGCTTGGTGAGACACGCTCATCAAATGGTATACTAGCTCTAAAAATAGCACCTACTGACGGGGTATCCTATGCAACAGCACCCTTTCTTTGTCTACGGGACACTTAAACGGGGCGGCTCAAACTTTGCGGCCCATCTTGAAGGGCGCACGATCGCAGAGCTTTCGGCGTATTTAAACAACGCCGCTCTCTACAACGCTGGCCCTTACCCCTTTCTCGTGTTAGAATCAGGGGGTGGCGTGCAAGGTCAATTGATGGTGATCGAGCCGAGCCAGTACGAGTTGGTGAAAGAGCGGCTCGACAAGCTGGAAGGCTACCAAGAAGGTGCCAGCAACAATTGGTACGAGCGCCACTTGCTTGAGGTTCAAAGCGAGCAAGGCCCGCGCATGGCATGGGTCTATGTTGCAAGCGATAATACCCGCACAACGATTATAGAAGCCGGTGGAATGCCTAAGATAGAAAACGGCATCTGGCCGGTATAAGAGAGAAGAATGGCTCAGCAATCTCGAAACGTTACCGTGGGTCTGGTACAGCTGCGCTGTAGCGCCGACCCCGATCAAAATCTCGCCAATGCGGTCGAAGGCGTGCGAGCCGCCGCCGCTCAGGGCGCGCAAATAATCTGTCTGCCCGAACTGTTTCGTTCCCTCTACTTCTGCCAGAGCGAAGACCATGTGAACTTCAGCTTGGCAGAGCCGATTCCCGGCCCCAGCACCGAGACTTTTTCGGCGCTGGCGCGCGAATTGGGCGTGGTTATCATCGCCAGCTTGTTTGAAAAGCGGGCCGAGGGCTTGTACCACAACACAACCGTGGTGCTCGACGCCGACGGAACCTATCTGGGCAAGTATCGCAAGATGCACATCCCCGACGATCCGCTCTACTACGAGAAGTTCTACTTCACACCGGGCGATCTGGGCTTCAAAGTCTTCCCGACCAAATTCGGCAAAGTCGGCGTCTTGATCTGCTGGGATCAGTGGTATCCCGAGGCCGCCCGTCTGACCGCGCTGCGCGGCGCAGATATGCTCTTCTACCCGACCGCAATCGGCTGGCACCCCAGCGAGAAGGCCGAGTTCGGCGAAGCTCAGCACCAAAGCTGGGAACTGATTCAGCGTTCGCACGGCGTCGCCAACGGCTGCTATGTGATCAGCGTGAACCGCACTGGCCACGAAGGCGATGATCCCGAAGGCGGCATCGAGTTCTGGGGTCAGAGCTTTGTAAGCGACCCGAGCGGCACCATTTTGGCCAAGGCCGCCGTTGATAAGCCCGAGATTCTGACGGTCAAGATCGATTTAGCCAAGCTCGATGTGCAGCGCACCCACTGGCCCTTCCTGCGCGATCGCCGCATCGACGCCTATGGAGAGATTACAAAGCGGTTCATCGATGAATAGACGTTTGCGAATGCCCGCAGAATGGGCACCTCATCAAGCGACTTGGCTCTCGTGGCCTCACAACGAAGCGAGCTGGCCCGGCAAGATCGACGATATTCAGCCGATCTATGCTCAGATGGTCGCCGCGCTGGCGCGCTCGGAGCCGGTCCATATCAATGTGAACGATGAAGCGATGGAAGCACGGGTCCGCCAACTCTTGCAAGAGGCGGGCGCCGATCTGAAGCGCATCAAGCTCCACCGCTTTCCTACCAACGATGCTTGGTGCCGCGACCACGGCGCGATCTTTGTCTACGACGAGAGCAGCCCGAAGCGAAGCCTAGTTGCGACCGACTGGGGCTACAACGCTTGGGGCGGCAAATATCCACCCTACGACCTCGATAATCTGATTCCGGCCCGTATGGCCGACTATCTGGGCGTCGAGCGCATCGAAGGCGGCATGATTTTGGAAGGCGGTTCGATCGATGTGAACGGCGCTGGTCTGCTGCTCACCAGCGAACAGTGCCTGCTCAACGAAAACCGCAACCCCGAGCTGAGCAAAGAGCAGATCGAAGAGCGCCTCAAGCGGTTCTTGGGCGTCGAAAAGATCCTCTGGCTGGGCGAGGGCATCGTGGGCGACGACACCGACGGCCATATCGACGATATCACCCGTTTTGTGGCCGAAGACACGATCTTGACCGCCGTTGAGGAAGATCCCGCCGACGAGAACTACGCGGTTCTGCAAGAGAATCTGGCCCGTCTGAAGGCCATGACCGATCTACAAGGCAGGCCCTTCAAGATCATCGAGCTGCCCATGCCGCCCGCGGTGGTCTACCAAGATCAGCGCCTGCCCGCCAGCTATGCCAATTTCTACATCGGCAACAAGGTGGTGTTGGTGCCCTTCTACAACCACCCCAACGACCAGCGCGCCGCCGAGATCATTCAGCGCTGCTTCCCCGATCGCGAGGTGGTCGGCATCGATTGCCGCGAGATCATCTGGGGCTTGGGCGCTTGGCACTGCCTGACCCAACAAGTTCCGGTCTTTTAGACAACTCCGACTGAAAAACCCCGCTCATCGCAGTGATGAGCGGGGTTTATTGTTACTCGCCAGTTTATACTAAATCTGCCTAATGCCTTCAACGCTCTGGCGGAGAAGTCTCTAGCTCGCATGCGGTCTCAAGCGCGTCCGCCTCCGGCTATTAAACAGGGCTAGCCCGCCCTCATCCCCGGTCCTTCTCCCGCAAACTATGCATTACCCAAAAGTCGTGTCGGCAGCAAAAGGCGATCGTTCGCATACCAT
>CALGUG010000034.1 GCA_937902315.1 uncultured Chloroflexales bacterium | reverse complement strand
CACGTTCCGCTCTGCCGAAGGCCAAAGAGAACCTAATCAACCGGATTTGGTATTACTACTAAGATCAACCGCATTTAGTATCAAAAAGGCAAGAGACCAGCTGGTCCCTTGCCTCCACAATCGCATTTCTCGCATTTAATCAACTAACAAGCAGCACCCGGCTCAAGCGTCTGAGGGCCTTGTCGGTAATTGCGAATAAATTGCGTCAACCGTGGATCATCTGCACTATCAAGGTGGATCTGCAAGCCCCAAGCAGTCGCCACAATCGGCGCCGGAAGACCTTCATAGGGAGATAATAACAGATAACTCTGTGATCTGACAGTGGCCCGCAACAGATTCAGCTGAGTTTCATCAAGATCAGGGCTATAGGTGATCCAGACAGCACCATGTTCCAACGAGTGAACCGCTCGTTCGTTGGGGATCGGCTCGCTATAGACATCGCAGCGCATCCAAGTCGGATGGTGATCGCCACCTGCCGGAGGAACCTGAGCATAGGTCACCGGGCCTTCGACATGGTTGCTGCTCAACGTGCCATACCGAATCAAGCCCTCGATCGGCTCGGGGCGACGGTAGATAACAAAAGCAAGGACGAGCACAACAAAAACGCCCAAACCAATCCATAGCCAAGGAATCTGCTGTTTTTTGCGCCGTGGCACGCGACGGGTGGTCGAAGCACTTGCTTTTGAAGTCCAAGAAACCTGCTTTTCTTTTGATGTGTTTGCACGTGACGCAGAAGCCTGCTCCCTATTCTCTAAGGATGCTTCCGGAGCCACAGCTACTTTCTTCTCATTGGAAGATACATTTGCTTGAGAGTTAGAAGGCTTCTTCTTTTGTTTTGACTTCGCACGATTCGACTGGGACATCTAAACACTCCATACAGATATGAGGGTGATGTATGATCCACGCAGTTGGCAAACCCTATAAGGCCACCATATAGAGCTAACAACAAACCCGTGTATCTCTCATCAAGCTTGCTATATCGGCATCATACATTGTTTATCTCAACTCCACAAGAGCAATTTAAGCTCTTCAAGCCGATATGTCATCGCAAGTCCTGCTCTCTTACTAACTGATTACTTTGTGTTTTGGTCTTTAGCAGGATGGAACGTGACTATTGTTGAGATTTCGCGGTATTGCGTTGCTCCACGTTGCAAGCATGCACCTCTTGAAGAGGATTTGGTATTACGTTCTACTGCGGGAGTGTTCAGGATGAAAAGAGCAGCTTCAGCACAGCAATCAGGCGAATAAGCTAAACAAGTAAAAAGGGCGCATGCCTCCTGATCAGAGAGCAAAGGTTGAATATGGTATGATACTTACAAGCAAATCGAAGCAACCGTTCGTTTTTCCAAACGATCTTCTGCTAAACGAAGAGCGCACTCAAATAGAGAGCACGCTCTTCCAAAACTACTGATCCCAAGTGGCATCGCCATAAAAGTCGCCGTGATCACGAGCCAAAAAGGCCTCTATCGCTGCACGTTTATCGCCAAGCCGAAAAGCTGGGCCGTGACCGGGATAGCAGATCGTATCGTCGTGCCACTTCAACACGACGTCTCGCAGTGTTGTTAGGGTAGTACGAAAATCTTCAGCAGACCATGTGCGACCCGGGCCACCTTCAAAGATCGTATCGCCCACAATAACCTGATGAGCACCTTCGACAGCGAACGAAAGCATGTCGCGTGTGTGTCCGGGCGTTTCATAAACACGCAGGCTATGCTTGCCCACCGCAATCTGCTCGCCAGCTTGAAGCGTGCGTGTCACTGGTAGGGGAGTGTTATTATGATAGGGCCCTGCATGTGCTAAAACCGGCACTTTCAAAACCGATAGCATATCTTCCAGTTCACCGATGTGATCAGCATGGCTATGGGTTAACAAAATAGCCAACGGATGCGTATACGCAAGCATCGAAAGCAACGTATCCTTATCGGCGCCAGGGTCGATCAAAACGCTGTTGTGTGTATGAGGACAAACGAGGACGTACGTATTCATTGGCCACGGGCCAACGGCACGCATGCGGACCTCTAATGGTTGCTCGCCATTCGTCATAATCCTTCTCCTCAACGCATGCACTGTGTAGCATCATTCTATGCAAAAGTATGGAGCTTGTAAATCGTATGGACTTAATTGAACAACTAATGGCTTTAGGGTTTACTGAATACGAGTCAAAAGTCTATCTCGCCCTCTTACGCGACTACCCCGCCACTGGCTATCAGCTCAGCAAAGAAGCAGGTATCCCGCGCTCGATGGTGTATGAAGCGTTGGGACGCCTTGAAGCCCGAGGCGCTGTGTTGAAAACCTTGGAAGAAAAGGCGACTCTCTACCGCCCGATCGCGCCAGATACCTTGCTTGACCGCTATGAGCAAGAGTCGCGTGCCCGCATCAACGCCCTGCGCACAGGTCTTGCACCTTTGTATATTAAGCAAGATGAGGGCCGCCTCTGGAACTTCAGCGGTCGCAAAGAGGCGCTTGCCTACGCCGCCGATATGATCGTGCAGGCCAAAAACGAGTTAATGTTGGTCTTAACCGATGCAGATGTCGAAGAGCTGCGCCCGCTCTTGATCGGCGCTCACGAGCGTGGCGTCCGTCTCGGCGTGATGCTAACCGGTAAAGCCGATTTCGATCTGGGCCAAGTGGTTCGCCACCCCCCACACGAAACCGAACTGCACCGCATGCAAGAGACCTTGATCATTATCGCCGATGAACGCGATTTCCTCATGGCTAGCGGCCATACCAGCACGCTCACCACTGTCACCACCAACCAAAACATGGTCTTGATCGCTCGCCAGTTCATTTGGATGGAGCTCTTCGCTCAGCGCATCTTCAAACGTTTGGGCAATGATCTGCTCGAACGACTTGATCCAGAAGATCGTCGCGTTTTGCACGACAGCAACTAACACGAAATTCTGATTCAAGGCTTCACAACTCTAGCGGCGTGGTCTCGCCCTTCCATCCATCTCCTTAGCGCGTCCGCCTACGGCTACCAACGGCCCGCCCACCCATACGGGGGCATCTGCATGCGACAGAGGCCGTCCAAAAACGAAACGTTATCGATTTCGCATAGGACCGTCTACAAAACAAGCTGAGTCATTGTGTGAAAACAGACCTACTGTCCCCTTGACACACAACAACTCACACCAAAGCCGCTTAAAGCTGTGCTTTTCGCAACGCAGGAAACAAAAAACAAGGAAAGTGTCTCATCTTGTGTGAGATTTCGCGCGATAGCGTAAAATCTCACACAACAAACATTGTCTAATTTCACTCTGCCAAAGACCAAAATGTAGGATCAAGCCTGACTTATCGTCTCATTCCACAGCTGGCAGTTTCTGCCATTGCTGACCGGTTCAGTTTGGGGTAGCTTTTAGCACTCCTTCCCGCACCAAAACCCCGTATCGCCTCTTGAAAACTGAAGGAAACGCCCGTGAACCCTGTAAGCGAGCTTGTTCAACAGTTAGTGGCAATCGATTCGATCAACCCCGATCTAGTTCCCAATAGTGCAGGAGAAGGCGCCATCGCCCGCTTCATCGCCGAATGGCTGACTCGTGCTGGCCTCGAGGTCGAACTTTACGAAGTCGCTCCCGGTCGCCCCAATGTAGTCGCCATCGCACGCGGCACAGGCGGCGGTCGCAGTCTGATGCTCAACGGCCACACCGACACGGTCGGCGTCGCTGGTATGCAACAGCCCCACACCCCACGCATCGAAGGCGGGCGCTTGTATGGGCGCGGCGCCTACGATATGAAGGGCGGTCTCGCCATGATTATGCAGGCCGCTGCCGAACTGGCCCAACGTAAGCTGCGCGGCGATATCATTCTGACAGCTGTGTGCGACGAAGAGTATGCCAGTATCGGCACGCGCTCGATTGTAGAACGCTGGAAGGCTGATGCCGCCATTATCAGCGAGCCTATGGGCTTAGATAAGGTCTGTATCGCGCACAAAGGCTTCGCTTGGTTCGATATCGAAACGATCGGTGTGGCGGCTCACGGCTCACTGCCAAACGAAGGGGTCGATGCGATCGCCAAAATGGGTCACGTTTTGGTAGGCCTCGAACGCCTCAATCAGCGCCTTCAAAACAAACCTGCCCATCCGCTCTTGGGCCACGGCTCGATCCACGCCTCACTGATTCAAGGCGGCCAAGAGCTTTCAAGTTATCCAGCACACACCCTGCTACAAGTCGAGCGCCGCACCATCCCAGGCGAAACCGACGAAGTGATCACCGCCGAGATCCAACAGGTATTGCAAGAGGCCGGGGCAGCCACCGACAATTTCACCGCTAACTTCAAAATGACCCTCAGCAACGTGCCCTTCGAGATCGATCCTTCCGCCGAGATCGTTCAACTGCTCTGTAAATCTGCTGAACAGACCTTGGGCAACAAGCCCGAACTGATCGGCACCTTTGGCTGGATGGACTCGGCGATCTTGGCCGCAGCCGGCATTCCGACCGTGATCTATGGGCCGAGCGGCGAAGGAGCCCACGCCGTTGTTGAATGGGTCGCGCTCGACGACCTCGAACGTGGCAAAGATGTCTTAGTGGCAACCGCCCAAGCCTTTTGTAGCTAAATCGGCTTAAAGACAAGCACGCTCGCAACGTCGCAAAACGAAAACGAGGGAAAGAGAGAGATTTCGCTTGACAGTGCGAAATCTCTCTCAACAAGTATAGTCACGTTCCGCTTTGCAGCAGGCCAAAAAAGAAATAATGTAACTGGATTTGGGATAACAGGGCTTAAACAGGCGTACCATTTGCTCGCGCAAAACGCTATAAAGATAAGGCATCTATACCACAAATAGCATAAAACAGGTACAATAGAGGCAGGATGATCTATAGAGAACCAATGGGAGCATACGATAGATGAATTCTTGGCGTTTTGATTGGCGATGGATCGTCTTAATTGTCTTTGTTGCCCTCTTAGCCAATGCCAACCGCATTCCTTGGCCGTTACTTGCTGGCACTTTTCTTGTGAGTGGTGGTTATATGATCTACTATGCTTGGCAATCGGTTGGAGGCATGGGCTTCGGACGATCCACCACCCAAGTGAAATACTGGCGTGGGCAACGCTATGAGGTGCGCTCACCGCGCCGAGGCCCTTCCTTACCTTCAACAGAACAACTCGGACCACTGATCATCTATCTCGGTCTCGGTCTGATCCTGCTTTTATCGGGCGCGTCGATTATTCTCAACCGCATCTAACCCGATCTCGACCGCAAGCTGTGTTACCAAACAGCGCCAGCTACGTAGTATAGAAGTAATACAAAAGCATAAGGAAGATCACAAGATCAGCCCGCTCTCGTTAGACTGCAAGGAGTCGTGTGTGAAAGGATTGTTTGGTCGCGCTCGCGTTCTCACCGAGCAACAAGAAGAACTACTCAACGAGCTTCGTCAAATTTTGAATGAACTCCAGACCGCACTCGAACAGTTCGGTGCCGATGTTGCTTCCAGCGACATGCGAGCCTTACGCGATACATTAGCTCATCTCGATGAACTGTTTTTGCTTGTGGTAGCAGGAGAATTCAACGCGGGCAAGTCAAGCTTTGTCAACGCCCTGCTCAACGCGCCCGTCATGCCCGAAGGCGTCACACCAACAACCGATCGTATCACGCTCCTCCACTATGCCGATGAGGTAAGCGAACATCTCAAAGAAGCCTATCTGCTCGAACGCGGCTATCCAGCCGAGATTCTGCGGCAGGTCAATATCGTCGATACGCCCGGCACCAATGCGGTCATTCGCCGCCACGAAGAGCTGACCCGCGACTTTATTCCGCGCGCCGACTTGGTGTTGTTCGCTACCTCAGCCGACCGCCCCTTCACCGAAAGCGAACGCAGCTTTCTGGAAATTATCAAGACGTGGGGCAAAAAGGTCGTGATGGTGCTCAATAAGATCGATATCTTACAGCCCGACGAACTTGAGCAGGTCTTGGAGTTTGTGCGCAGCAACGCGACCACATTGTTGGGCACCACCCCTGAAGTCTTCCCGATCTCGGCCCGCCTAGCCAAACGCGGGCGCGAACAAGACGATCTGGCGATGGTCGCAGCCAGCCGTATTCAAGCCATCGAAGACTTTATCATCAATACGCTTGATGAGGAAGAGCGCGTTCGACTCAAACTGCTGTCGCCGCTCGGAGTGGCCCAAAATCTCACCAACAAATATCTGCGTCTAACCGAAGAGCGCCTCGCCACGCTCGACGACGACTTTACAGCGCTCGACAACATCGACCGTCAGCTCGCTCTTTACCGCGACGATCTCAACAATGATCTGCAATACCATATCAGCGAAGTGACCAAGATCCTCGACGATATGGAACAGCGCGGCATGGAGTTCTTCGATGAATATCTGCGGATTGGGCGCATTCCCGATCTGGTGCGCGGCGAACGCATCAAAGCGGCCTTCGAGCAAGAGGTGATCGGCGACGTGCCTTACCAGATCGAACAGCGCGTCCATGGTCTGATCGACTGGACAATCGAGAAAAATCTACGCATCTGGCAGAGCATTATGGACTACATCGGCCAACGCAAGATCGCACAGCAACACAAGGGTGTAATCGGCGAGGTCGGTGGCGCCTTCGATTACAACCGTGGTGCATTGATCGATTCATTGGGCCGAACAGCCAAGCAGATCGTGGCAAGCTATGACCGCGAAGAGGAATCGCAAAATCTTGTCGATAATGTGCGCGCCTCAGTCGCTGCCACAGCAATTACCGAAGTTGGTGCGTTGGGTCTAGGAGCGCTATTGATTACCATCTTCCATACGGCACTTCTTGATCTTACTGGTGTTCTGGCGGCTACGGTGCTGGCTGTTGGCGGATTCTTTTTGCTGCCAGCTAAACAGCGCGAAGCTAAAAAAGAGTTCCGCACCCGCGTCGAAGAACTGCGCAACAAACTCAAGACCAACCTCAACAATCAATTCAACCACGAACTTGAACTTTCGCTGGCTCGTATTCGAGAAGAGATCGGCCCATATACTCGATTTGTACGCAGTCAACGTGAAATGTTAGGCGACTCGCAACGCCAATTCTCTGATATTGACGTAGAACTCAACCGCCTACGCAGCCAGATCACAGCAAAATAAAGCGTCGTCTATCCCAAGAGTTACCCCACGGTGGGTAACTCTTTTATTTTTCGCCAAGCGCTACCACACAATCACAAAAGAATGCTCTTGTCCTGTGGGCTTTTCCCAAGCGACCTCAACCCGATTGACGCGCGCCAAGCGCGGGCCACTGTAACACCAGCTCACCAACTGTTGCACCGATGAACGAGATCCTTCAAAAATCGCCTCGACTCGTCCATCAGGCAGATTCTTGACCCAGCCCTTTACGCCGCCCGCTTGGGCTTTGTTGCGTGTGGCAGCCCGGAAATTGACCCCTTGAACTTCCCCTTCGATCGTTACATGTGCGCGTACCAAATCCATATACGTCTCCACGTTTGTCTACGATATTCAGTAAAAAACTAAAATAAGAGGCACAAAACTGCCCTGCCATCTCCTTTGGAACAGAGCATCGTATAACGAACTACAAATCCGCACCTTATAGAAATGCAGTTGTGTTCGTCTCGTTACAAGCTTGAAACGTGGCTCTACTACCCAACGCACATGGCTAAAAATATTACATTTTGTCGTAGGAAGTATAAACCACGGCAATTAGCTCCGCAATGCTTCTAGCGTATAACTTTGTTATAACATTATACGATTTTTATATGATTGCAAATCGGCTTAAACAGGCCTCTTTTCAGCCAAATTCACATCGTCGTTCCGATAGCAAATCTGCATTAGCGACTTGCATGCTTGCAACAGGGGAGAATGAAAACGGGGAAAGTGTTGAGTAAGATTGTGCGCTCTCGTGCTATAGCGCACACCATTTGTTATGGTACGAGGTCCGCTGGGCTGCTTGGGTTTTAGGGCGGTCTTTCGCACAGGCAGATACACCCTCGTGACGGCGGGCGGGATGTTGGTAGCCGTAGGCGGACGCGGTTTAAGCCTTCTTTGGGGGAAGGACGTAGCCGCCAGAGCGCTAAAGGTATGAAGCGGATCTGTAAGAAACGCATGAGGATATAAATGCTCGCATAAGGATCCGAGCACTTATATCCTCATATCAATAGCTTCAGGTGAGCTTTGTAGCTAAACAGCGAGACCCACAGGCACGCGTTCAGATACACGCACATACATAGGCGAGCGAGGCTGAATGGTTGTGCTAAACTTTGGTTCGATCGCTTCCAAGGTAGATGCTGTAATTGCGAAGCGTTGCAGCAGAATCGCTACGATAAAACTCGCTTCCATCATAGCGAACTGGTTGCCGATACATTGGCGCGTGCCACTGCCAAAGGGCAGGTAGGCGTGGCGCGTCGCTTCGTTGGGTTTGTTGGGATCAAAACGCTCAGGGATAAACTCATGTGGTCGCTCCCAAAAATCGGGGTGGCGATGCACAAGATACTGGCTTAGGAAGAGTAAACTACCGGCAGGGATATGATAACCGCCGATCTCGCTATCGCTGGCGCAAGTACGAGGAATGAATCCAGAGGGCGAATAGAGGCGCAGGGTTTCGCTTATGAACATGCGGGTGTAGACTAACTGCATGCTGTCGGCAAAGGTCGGCAGACGGCCAGCCAAAACCGTATCGACCTCGGCTTGCAGGCGCTCAAGCAGATCGGGGCGTCGCGCCAAGACATACCAAACCCAAAAGAGACTGTTCGCGGTTGTTTCATAGCCAGCGATAAAAATGGTCATCACCTCGTCGCGCAGCTCTTTGTCGGTCATGCCCACGCCATCGCTATCGTCGCGCGCAGCCAAGAGCATGCCCAAGAGGTCGTCGCCATCGATGCCTTTGGCACGGCGCTCTGCGATGACCTCGTAGACCAGTTTATCGAGGAACTCCAAGGAGCGATAAAATTCTTTGCGACCAGGCAGAGGCAGCCAGCTTGGAAGACCGGCCGTCAGCATATGTAAGCCCAAACCAGCAAACACCGTATTGACTGCTTTGCCTGCCTCGACCACTTGGGCCGGATCTAAGGTGCTGCCAAACATAGTCTTTGCGATCACTTGCTGGGTTAGGCTCTTCATCTCTTGGCCGATATTCAGCTCTTCGCCAGATCGGGCCGCTTCCTCCCAACGTACGGCATAGGCCTGAATGACCTGCACCATGGTTTCGGCCATGTGGGCGATTCGCTGGCGATGAAAGGCAGGCTGTATCAAGCGGCGTTGGCGTTTCCAGAACTCGCCCTCGCTCATGGCTAGACCATTGCCCGCAATCGTTCCAAAAACGCGCGCCATATCGCCCTTGCAAAAGCGCTGAGGGTCAAACAAGACTTGGCGGATATGTTCGGGGTGGCGCAAAACATAGAGGTCGCGCGGCCCAAGACGGTAACGAACCAGATCGCCATATTGAGCGGCACCATTCTCAAGGGCGCGTAAGGGATCGCGTAACAGTTGGGGGAGATTACCTACACCGGGTAGACCACGAGGCCCGGGAGCTTTAGAGAGCGTATGTTGTATCATATGAATGTCTGCGTTGATAGGATGCTCTTGAGTGAGCATCGCTGCGAATATGATTTCATATGGGTCAGCGATCAGGTGTTTGCTCGATCGCTCAAGCGACGGGCTAAACAAGCATCTCCAGCTTCACGGTAGGTAGAGGTAGATTAAGAAGAGCAGCGCTTTCGCAGGCTGCCGAAGGAAGTGAAGTAATAATCGATGATGAAGCGTTTGATTGCGAACGAGAAAAGATTGGACGTTAATAGAATCGCATAGAGACCTCCTTTACAAGCTTTCCCAGCGAACGACTCGCCTATCTTAAACGATCCGTTTGCAAATTTTATGAAAAGAAAGTAGCAAAAAATCATTATTTTACATCATTTTTACCGTTTCCATACCCATTTAGTTACACAAACAAATCATTTATCCATAGCTCAGCAAAAAAGCATTCTGAATAGAGATAATACCTTTTTTAAACTTTCTCCATTCATATCTGGCGAAGGTTTTCCATTTTCTCTATTTTTCACAAGCTTTCTAAGCAATAACGTTTTTCTCTAGTCGCAAACGCCATTTCTCTTCTTTTTATTACATATCATAGTGTATTCTGGCGAAGATCCCTAGATCGCTCTTTTGCGAAAATGAGGATGCATAAGCGACAAGCCCTTTTGCCTTGCAATTAGGCTTTTCGTTGCAGCTAAGGGCTGCATCTGGTATACTTCTGGATAGTAAGAGGTACAGGGTTGATAAGCTGATGATGCTCTATCGCCTTGTACCTCATATCCTGTCACAGATAAGGTTGGAACATGACAGATCAGACACGTATTCGTAACTTTTCGATTATTGCGCATATTGATCATGGCAAAACCACGCTGTCTGATCGACTGCTTGAAGCCACTGAAACGATCAGTGCTCGTGAGCGGCGAGATCAACTGCTAGATGGTATGGACCTTGAGCGCGAAAAAGGCATTACCATCAAGGCCAAATCGGTTCGTATGCGTTACACCGCCTCGGACGGTGAGCAATATGACCTTAACCTGATCGACTGCCCTGGTCACGTTGACTTCACTTACGAGGTCAGCCGTGCCCTAGCGGCCTGTGAGGGCGCGCTTTTAGTCGTTGACGCTGCCCAAGGTATAGAAGCCCAAACGCTCGCGAATGTTTATCTGGCACTGGAGCATGATCTCACCATTATCCCGGTTATCAACAAGATCGACCTGCCCGGTGCGCACCCCGAAGAGGTAGCTCAAGAAGTCGAAAGCGTGATCGGGCTGCCCGCCGAGGAAGTGATTATGGCCTCGGCGAAAGAGGGCATCGGTATTAAAGATATTCTCGAAGCAGTCGTTCAGCGTGTGCCACCTCCTAAGGGTGACGAACAGGCCCCGGTGCGCGCTTTGATCTTCGACTCGCATTACGATGCCTATAAAGGCGTGATCGCCTATGTGCGTGTTGTCGACGGCAAGATTCCAAGCGGCGCTCGCGTGCGCTTTATGGGTACCAATAGCGAAGCAGAAACGCTGGAACTGGGTATGTTCCACCCCACTATGACGCCGCTTGCAGAGCTGGAAACTGGCGAAGTAGGCTATATCGCAACTGGCTTGAAATCGGTCAACGAGTGCCAAGTCGGCGATACGATCACGCTTGCGAACAATCCGGCTAGCCAGCCGCTAGAGGGGTATCGCCCGGCTATGCCGATGGTCTTCGCTGGACTCTACCCGGTCGAAGGCACCGACTATCCAAACTTGCGCGACGCGCTCGAAAAACTCAAGCTCAACGACGCCGCTCTCAGCTACGAGCCAGAAACCAGTGCGGCACTGGGCTTCGGCTTCCGCTGTGGCTTCTTGGGTCTGCTGCATATGGAGATTGTGCGCGAACGTTTGGAACGTGAGTACAATCTCGATCTGCTGATCACGGCGCCCAGCGTAGAGTACGAAGTGCTGCGTACCGATGGCGAGATTGTGCGGGTCGATAGCCCTGCCCAGATGCCGCCGCCGGAACGAATCGCCAGCATCGAAGAGCCGATCATGATGATCTCGATCATCACGCCGACGCGCTATATCGGCCAGATTATGGAATTGGTGACGAGCAAACGCGGCATCTTCGAGACCATGGATTACCTCGATACATCGCGCGTACTGCTCAAGTATCGTATTCCTTTGGCCGAGATTGTGGTCGACTTCTATGATCAGCTCAAGAGCCGCACCCAAGGCTACGCCTCGCTCGACTACAATTTGGCCGGTTATCAAGAGGCCAATCTGGTCAAGCTCGATATTCTGGTCAACGGTCAGCCAGTCGACGCCCTTTCGATGATCGTGCACCGCGACTTCGCCGATCCACGCGGTCGCCAATTAGTCGAGAAGCTGCGCAAGCTGATTCCGCGTCAGATGTTCGAAGTGCCCGTACAGGCTGCAATCGGCAACCGCATCATCGCCCGCGAAACAATTCGCGCTATGCGCAAAGACGTGCTCGCCAAGTGTTATGGTGGCGACGTTACCCGTAAACGAAAGCTGCTGGAAAAGCAGAAAGAGGGTAAGAAGCGCATGAAGATGGTGGGCAGTGTTGAGATTCCGCAGGAAGCCTTTATGGCCGTACTCAGCTTGGATGGTAATAATTCTGACTAAGAATAAAGGCCTTGGGATGATACAGCGCTTGTCTCTAAAGCCACACAATGCTCGTCGCTGGCTGATCAAACTGCTAAGCTGCGCTTGGTTGCTTGTGGCGATGGGCAGCTTAGCTGCCTGCCAAAGCACCGAGAACGGCGCTCTGCGGAGTCAACCGAGCAAGAGCACGGGCGACAGCCCAATTGCGTTTCAGGTTGGTAACCAAAGCGTCAGCGTTGAAGAAGTACAGAACCGCATCAACCAAGAGCTTTCGGCTGGCGTTCAGGAGCTTCTAGCGCAAGGCCAAACCCGTGAGCAGATCAACGAGATCGCCCAACGGCAAGGTGTCTTCAACACGATCATCGAAAGCATGATCCAAGAGTATCTGATCGATCTCGAGGCCCAACGCTTAGGCATCGGGATCGATCCCCAAGCGATCGATAGCCAAATCGGCCAAACCTCACTCGATCTTCCGGAAGGGATAAGCAGCACAGAACTGGTCAAGCAACGGGTCGCGGCCGCCCGCCAACAGAAGATCTATGGCGTTGTGCTCGACAAGATCCGTGTCGATCAGTTCAAGAGCCGCCATATTTTGGTGGAAACCGAGGCCGAAGCTAACGATATTATGGCGCGGCTGGCCGCCGGAGAAGACTTTGGCACGTTGGCCGAAGAGCTCTCGCTCGATCCCGGCTCGGCCTCGAACGGCGGCGAATATGGCTGGTTGCCGCGCGGCTCGTTCGTTTCGGAATACGAAGACGGAGTTTTCGATACCGCGAATGCGTTGAATACCCCGTTTATCGTGAAAAGCCAATACGGCTATCATGTGATCGAAGCGCTCGGACGAGAAGCGAACCGCAAGTTTAGCAGCTTTGAAGAGCTGAGCTCGATGCCAAATGCTCAACAAATGTTTAACGAGCAGTTTCTGACCTGGTATGAGCAATATCGTCAGGAAGCCGAACAATCGGGCCAATTGAAGATCTTAGTTCCGCCTGATTCGTTTACTGTACCATTTCCCGAGGACACCCCTCAATAAATTGTTTCGTTTGCAGTTTATGCGAGGCGAAGGTGCCAGTGACCTTCGTCTCTTTCTTTTCAATTTGTACCATCTACAGAGGATTATATGAGTGTTGGACGCATCATCGATACCCTGGCTGAACAGCTTGGGATCGATCCGCTCACAAGCGGCATTCAGTTTGTGAGCACCCGCCATTTCGACCGTAGCGACGCACCCACCCGTGGCGAAGAGCGAGGCCCTTGGGCGATCGAACAGGGCTTAGAAAGCTATACAGCGCCGCTTGTGCCATACCCACTCTGCGTTAGCCAGCCCGCCATCGTTCACCAAAGTGAGGGCGACCCCACCCTAGCGAGTGTAGTGCCCGCCCTCTTAGAGCGCTATCCCAGCCAGCACACTGTCTATGTGATCAGCGCCGCCAACACGCTCCAAGCGCTGAGCCTAACCGACCTAGGCCAGATCGTACCGCAAAATGCCCCTTGCTCGCTCTATCTGCCCGCCCTCAAGCCTGAAGAGGCTCAGCGCGACCCAGAAGGCCCGCATTGGGTCGTCTCGCGCCTGCTGGGGCCAGATGGCTGCCATTGGGATGTTCAGCAGACTCATAAGAGCCTGCGGGCCGGTCTGCTCGAAGAGACCTACGAAGTGCTCGAGGCGCTCGACTCGGGCGATACGCAGGCGCTCGAAGAGGAGTTGGGCGATCTCTTCTTGCAGACGCTCTTCCACGCCGAGATGGCACGCCAAGCTGGGAAGTTTAGCCTGAGCGATGTCTACCAGCATCTCTGCAGCAAGCTGATCAACCGCCACCCCCACGTATTCGGACAGTTAACGGTCGATGGCGAGGGGACGGTGCTCAGCAACTGGGAGACGATCAAATCGCAAGAGCTGGCCGCTCAGGGGCGCGCCCGCACGAGCCTGCTCGACGGTATTCCACCCGCGCTGCCCGCTTTGGCGACCGCCCAGAAGCTCTGCAAAAAGGCTGCTCGCACCGGTTTCGATTGGCCCGACCTCAAGAGCCTCTGGGGCAAGCTGCAAGAGGAGCTGCAGGAGCTTGAGCTTGAGCTCAAGCAAGAGAACAACCGCGAACGTATCAGCGAAGAGCTAGGCGATGTGTTGTTTGCGCTGGCTAACCTCGCTCGTTGGCAAGAGATCGACTCCGAGAGCGCGCTGCGCGAAACCAACCTCAAGTTCCGCAAACGTTTCCAAGCGATCGAAAAGTATGCGTCTGAACACGAGCAAGATTTTAGCTCGCTCGGGGTACAGAAGATGATCGAGATTTGGAACGAGGCGAAAGCTTTGTAAGCCAGTGCTTTTTGAGCTTTGGTGGAACAGAGCTTTTTTGATGTGCGCACTAGCGCGTCGACGCCGTATACTTAGCCGCTGTCTGGATGGACGGCCGATCTGGTAGCCGAAGGCGGACGCGCTAGAGCTCTTTTTTGAAGGGAACGAGCCCTTTCGCCAGAACAAGAAGACGCTACGATTGCGCAACAAAACGTAAAGAGGTCGCTGGAAGTTGCTCCAACGACCTCTTTTTGTAGGTAGGTTTGGGGTAAGAGCGTTAAATCCGCTTGCCTTTTTCAGATTGTGGCGGCTAGGTCTTTAGCCCCCATTCGGTCCTTGGCGCGTCCGCCTTCGGCTATCAGCATCCCGCCCAACAAACGAGGCGTGTATCTGTGCGCCGAAAGAGCTCCCCAAAGCCGACAATTCAAACGGATTGCGTATTAGATCTCTTCGGGCGGCGCACTGAGCACCTTGCCGACCGTCACCCACTCGCCAACATTGCCAGCTTTGTCGACGGGCTGAACTCGTAAGATATACAAGCCCGGATTAAGCGCTGGTGTTTCGATCGAAGCGTCTTCGGTGAACCACTCTGAAGTGCCCGCAGGGTCGGCGCCCAAATAGACGCGGTAGCCAGCTACGCCAGAAGCGTTATCGGTGGCTGGTTCCCAGCGCAAGGTCACCGCTAAATTGGCAGGAACCTCTTGTTGGGTATCGCTCGCCTTGGCTTGAGGTGGAGTGACATCGTAGCCGACCGGGCCATAATTCTCCACAACCTGTTTGCCATCTTCGCCCCAACCGCGAATATGAATCGAGTGTAAGCCTTCCCCAGCCCACGAGAGCTGCACATAACCTTCTGCTACATCGGGGAACATGGGTTGATCGGCTTCTGGATCACGATCCCACGCTTGGCTAAAGCCTTTGGAAAACGGTTCGATTCGGAATTCGATCCGTTGGTCGGTGTTGTACCACATGCCCTTCTTGGCTTCAGACTCGAAATCGATCTTGGGTTCCATCGAAAGCAGTTCGCCAGATGCGATCAGCTCTTTGCCCCCGTGTTGATTACAGCCGCCGATCTCAGGGAGATCGTAGCCCTCTGCAAAGGAGAGCGGTACCGAACGCCAATTGCGCGTACCTGCACCGGTAAAGGCCGTGAAGTGCAGGTGAGGCGTGCCAACTGTCTGGCGCTCACCGGCGTATCCGAGCACCGCGCCGCGCGGAATAAAGCGTCCCCGCGTGGTAGAGACAGCGCTCGACATGTGGGTATACATTGTATAGAAGTTGCCACCATGATCGAGGATCAAGGTCCCACTCGCAGCAGTCCAAGACCAGATTCGGCCATCAGCAGCGGCACGAATCGGTGCGCCCATCGTTCCACCTGTAGCGCTCGCCAAATCGAGGGAATAGCGATCCCAGGCATTGTGAGTGCCACAAGCGTATCCTTGAATAATCTTCCAGGGTTGACCAGGAGGAGTGGGAAGGATCAAGCGGGGGGCTGCTTGAGCAGGCGTCGGCGGCAAAGCAGCAACAAACAAGAGACAAAGAAGCAGAACTCGGCTAAAGAGCGTGAGCCCAGCACGCAAACCAGCGAACCGTAAGGCTCGTCGTGGTCTAAGCAAGTGCATTCGTGGCACAAGCACCTCCATTACCTAGAACGTTTCGATGTGTTACTGGAATAGACGCGAACAGGGCATCTATTCTGGTTTGAAGAAGGGTGTTTGAACGCTAACAGCGAGACACTCACGGTTGCGTGCAAACTCGAAACGTTTGCCATTTCTCATATCACAGAAGAAAATAAGTTTCTTCAAACCTTGAGCGCGAAAGATACCATGAAGATCGAAATAAGTCAAATATCAGTTTGTTTCGCCTAATCTGATAAGAAGCTGATAGGGCTTTGAGGAGCCAATTTCGGCCCAATGTTGGCAAGTTCTTGCGGCTGCTGCTACAATACAAACGACATAAGAACACAATTCCTGTAGAGGCAACTATCAGGCAAACAGCAACACTACATTTTCTACAGCCTGAGGGTTAGTATGAAAGCAGAGGTTTTGCATGGATCGCGCCCGACAATCCCATGAATGGGCAACAGCACCACAGATGTTAATCCCCATGGTGGTGGAAAGTACGAATCGCGGCGAACGCGCCTTCGATATCTATTCGCGCCTGCTTAAAGATCGTATCGTTGTGCTCGGAACACCGATCGACGATCAAATCGCAAACCTTATTGTTGCCCAGCTCCTGTTTTTAGACAGCGAAGATCCGACCCAGGACATCCGCCTCTACATCAACAGCCCGGGCGGCTCGGTCACCGCTGGTCTCGCCATCTACGATACCATGCACTCGATCTCGGCAAATGTATCGACGGTGTGTATGGGTATGGCTGGTAGTATGGCAACCATCATCCTCGCTGGCGGCACCAAAGGCAAGCGCTATGCCTTACCCCACAGCACCATCCACTTCCACCCCGCAGCGAGCGGTGTGCAGGGTTACGCTCCCGACGTTGAAATTATGGCGCGCGAGCTGTTGCGCAAGCAGCAGTTGGGACGAGAGCTGTTGGCCCGCGATACGGGTCAAACGCTTGAGCGGATCTCGGAAGACTTCGACCGCGACCGTTTCATGAACGCCCATGAAGCCAAGGATTATGGCTTTATTGATGAAGTGCTTGAACCCGCTAGCAATCAAGGCGAAGCAAGCTAATACGCGTTCTGTTTGCAAAGCATCTAGAGGCCATTGCAGAACTACTGTAATGGCCTCTACAGCTTATCGTGGTTCTTCTAAACCGATTTGTTTCATCGAGTCTCTTATCGTATACTCATACTACTAGTACTATAAAGTGTACAAGAGTATACTTGTCTATATATTTAGCTAAGAGGCCGGTGAAGGCTTGCACCACGGCGCGCAAAGAGGAACACCTATGTAGCTGAATTTGGTGCGTGATGTTTTAAGTGAAGATGGTGGCAGCAGATCTCGCTGCAAATAACAAAGCGAGCTCCCCCTTTTTGCCAAGACCCAACCAACATAAGCAGCGTTCTCGCGTTGGTGCAACAAGTAGAGCTCGCTTTAGACTATTTAACGATCGGCAAATAAATCGGATAGGTTGGAATCTCGATTGGTTCGGTCCAACCATACATGTTGTAGATGTTTGAGGAGTCGACTCGGAACTCACCAATGAGCGTATATTGCCCTGGCTGCCCCCAGACCGTCGCTGTCCTAACACCTTGAATCTCACCCTGCAACTCAGCGACCACACTACAGGTCATAACATCCTTGGTTGGGCAACTATAGACAATAATCCGATTAGCATTACTCAGCTGATGCCAACGCAACAAAAGCTGCCCTGGCTCGAGCCAGCGTACAGTGACTTGTTCTGGCAGTCGCTGTTCTGCGTAAGTAGCTGAAGCTTGAAGCTGCTCACTGGTGGCCTGCAGAAACAGAAGGCATGCTATAAGAAATAGTATTCGATAGATCATCAGAAGCTCCTATGGGTGTATAACGTACTAGTATGACTGAAAGGAGATTTTGATAGGCATATCTCTTTGAATGGTTCAACTTCGTAACTATCGCAGTACAATCCAGCAACGCCTACCTTCACAGAGATCTTTTCTCGCTTGTTACATAATCTCGGCATCCACCGCTAGATATACCGTTAATTCAGCTTTTCAGATGCTCTTACTTGGAACGGTCACTACAACCCTTGGTATAGCGCTTTCTTGCTCTGTGACGAGGAGATGAGAGATCCACGGGAGAAGATCATGGAGTCATCACGAGGATTTACCCTACTGATAGGAGCCTTGGCAGGGGCGTTTTTTACCTTCTTTAGCTATCTGATCACCCAAATAAGCGACTATAGTTGGATCTTTCTAGGCTGTATCAGTATGCTCTTAGGCATCTTGCTCAGCGCTAGTATCGATCATTGGTATACCCTGAGCACGATCGACGATGCTACAAAACTCTTCAATCGACGTTATCTTTTTCGGCGAATCAAACAGGAACTGCGATACGCCCGCCGTCTCAATAAACCATTATCTTTTATTGTGGCCGAAGTTGATGATATGCGTTATTACAATAATACCTACGGGCATATTGCGGGCGACCTTGTTTTGACAACAATTGCGCAGAAACTGCGTAGCGGCGTTCGGCGCGGCGATATCGTGGCGCGTTGGGGCGGAGACGAGTTCGGAATCATTCTACCCAACACCGATAGCAACGATGCGGCTATTATCGCCGAGCGGCTGCGCACCTTGATCGACAATCTGCAGATCGAAGTCGCCGATCAAACACCTGTGAGCGTTACAATCAGCGCGGGGGTTGCCAGTTTGCATCAAGGGCCAGATAACGCCGAAACGTTGATCAAAAATGCTGATATGGCGATGTACAGGGCAAAACAGCGTAAGAACCATGTAGTGCTCGCTCAATAATAGAGCAAGCGCTTGTAGGTGTTCCAAAAGTCGTAAGCCCGTGTATAATGAAAGAAGAGCATAACAGGCTGCCCCAAAGGTCAATAGTATGTTGACATGGATCTTAATTACGATCATCGCATTGCTTTTGTTTGGTTGGGTGAGCTACGCTTGGTACAATTGGCGGAACACCACCCAATTTTCAGAAGCCGATGAATACTACGATAAAGGCGTTATCTCACTTAACGATCGCCAAGCCAATCGTCTCAGCGACAACGAGCTAACACGGCCCATCCGCGAAGATGACGCCTGGCAGATTATGGTGCAACGTGGTCGTCAAAGCCAGCGAAACAGACGATCGGATCGACGTTACCCGCAAAGGTAGTGAGGCATGGCGCGTAAGCCACTAAGCAATCGCAGATCCTCAAACATGTCCTTCCAAGCGTATGTTATCTATATCTGGCGTTCTGTTTGGCCGATAGCACGCCAAGTTCTCGGCTGGTTCTTCATTTTTTTGGGCATCATCGGCCTCTTTCTTCCTTTACTGCAAGGCGTTCTGTTTATTGTGATCGGAATCGCCTTAGTGGGGCGGCGCAACTGGCTCTTACGTTGGATCGTAGTTCACCTCAAACTACTATTGCGGCGTTGGGCCAGCCACCCCACACCCTCTTTCGCCTTCCTTGGTCGCCTCGCTATGCGCGGCCAACAACGCCTCTCGATGCAACGTCGTCGCTTAGCGATTCATTGGAGAGCACGTCAAGCACGCCGTCACACTCAAAGGCTCCCAAAGACCTAGCTCAAACCTCAGCCTTGCCATACGCGCTATTAAGGCCACATGCAACACACACGCCGATCAGCTATTTGCTTTCTTCAGATTACTGCGACGAGGTTCTGCCCCAAAAAGAACGTCCTTGGCGCGTCCGCCTACGGCTACCAACATCCCGCCCAACAAACGAGGCTTGTAGCTGTGTGCGCCGAAAGATCTCCCCAAAGCCGGCAATTGCACCGAATTTCATATACATTCGGCTCTGCCGAAGGCCAACAACACAAAGTGAACAGCCAGATTTGGTACAACAGATTAGCTGAGGTCTAGAGTGTAATCATTTTTTATTCTAACTATGCTATGCTAATTGTATAGACCCGGGCGTTTATACAATTAGCTTTTTTATCGCACTAAGATCTCGCTTTTTCGTTCATAAACGGTTTGTTCACTATCTACAAGGTATTATTTAAAAACAAGTACTAGCAGTACGTGTTATACTTTCTCTGAAGAACTCACTTAGATCTTGCTACAAAGAGGATCGTTTACCCTATTTAAACACAATTGAGCATCGACCTTTGGCTATCGCAGCCTTTAGGCACAAAAAATGCTTTGAAGCCATATATGTAAGCAATACTTTGAAGAACTTTTCAGAGAAGACCAGAAACGAGCAATTTGTGTTCAAAGGCTACCACTACCAAAGAAATTATTATGTCGACCTACATCATCAACGATCAAGTCCTGCATGTCCGTGAAGAAGGCCCAACAGATGCACCAATCGCCATTCTGATCCACGGCTGGTGCAGCTCTTGGTACACGTGGAAGCCCTTGCTCCCAGTTTTAAGCAAACGTTTCCGCTGTTTGGCTGTAGATCTTCCCGGCTACGGTAGTTCACCCGAGCCAAAAAAGCCGCCGACGATCGCTTGGTATGCTGACATCATCGCCGAGTTGATCCGCTATGTTAGCGATCGGGCTGTGCTTGTGCTCGGCCACTCCATGGGTGGACAGATCGCGATGACGCTCTCTTTGCGTAATCCACCATTGGTCGAACGTTTAGTTCTGCTTAATCCGGCGGTGAGTGGCCATCTCTCGACCTTCATCAATATCTTCATCTCCCCTTTGATTCTGCTCGAACGCACAACCGTCTCTGGGACGCTGATTCAGTTGCTCGAAAAAACGCCGATCGGGCATAGCTATACCGACCGTGTGCTCAAACCGATCACCTTCGCCGAGCGAGCGCGAGCTACAGTCTCGCCGGAAGATTTTCAGCGTATTCGCGCCGATGCCCGCAAAGAGGGACAAGGAAGGATCCGTGCGATCTGCTTCCGCGCCATGCGCGAAGGCGACCTACGTTCGCAGCTCCACAAACTGTCGGTTCCAGCCTTGGTGATCTGGGGGGCCGAAGACAATACCGTGCCGCTGCGCGACGCTGGCAGCGTGGCCGCCGAATGGCCGAGCGCCGACCTGCGTTTGATACCCAACGCCGGGCACTGGCCACACTTCGAGCAGTATGAAACGACCATCCACTATATCTCGTCCTTTTTGGGCCTGCCAACCATTCATAGTCTGCAAGACGAAGAAGAGCCGAACCAAAGCGCCGAGATGATCTCTGAGATCGCCCAATTCTTGGCCTCTTCCGATGTTGGGCATGCGATGAATCTCGCGCAACGCACCCGCTTGGCCGCCCAATTCCGGCTCCATTCGTTCCGCCCGCATGAATCGATCGCAACCGAAAACAGCGACGGAAACGAGATGTTTGTGATCTATTCGGGTGTGATTGAAGTTTGGACCATGATCGCCAACACTAGCACCACTATGCTGCAACCACGCTGTATCGCCAAGATCAGTGCGGGCCAAGTCGTGGGCGAGATGGCGATTCTCGATAACCACCCACGTAGCGCCGATCTGCGTGCCAGTGCCCAGGGTGCTCAAGTGCTTTCGCTCAGCCGCAGCCGCTTTAACGCGCTCTGCGAAGAAGACCCGGCCTTGGGCCAGCAAGTGGTACGCAACATCGCACGCGCGTTGGCTCTGCGTCTACGGCTCCAAAACTGGCAACTTCAAATGAATGCCCAAGAGCGCGATCACTATTTCCAAGCCCAAGCTCAGCCGCAGCAGGCCAGCTAAGCTGATAGTAAGTCGGGTTGACCACAGTATATTTGGTGACTATTTGCTTGAGAGAGGTTTCGCGCGACAGTGCGAAACCTCTCTCAACACTTTCCCTTTGGAAGAATACAAGTCTTGAAAGCGGATTCGAGGTCACAGATGCTTGGGCCGCTTGCGAGCGCTCCCGCTCGCAAGCGGCCTCGTTTTGGGGCGGGATGTTGGTAGCCGAAGGCGGACGCGCCAAGGACCGAATGGAAGCTAAAGACCCAACCGCCAAATGTAGTGATACCAAATTCGGTTGATTACTTTCTATTTGGCCTTCGGCAGAGAGGAACTTGTCTCGTTCCAAGGGGGCAAGTCTTTAAACGAATTTGGTATGATAACAAGCAGCATCAAGCGGCCTCAATATGGCAACAATAAAAAAGAGAGGAACAGCCTTGCAAAGCCGTTCCTCTCTTCGCTTTTGCGAAGATCTACGCTTGAGTCGCTCGCCGGAAATCGCGCACATTGAGTTGAATAGAGCGCTCGCCGTTCCACTCGCGCTCTTCGACATGGTAGGCCAGGTCGATATAGGGGTAGCGCGCAAGGGCCGGTGCAAGATGGCCTAAACGGAAGGCGATGGCCTTAAAAGGCGGTTTGTCGCTGCCATCGTTGACCATCATCGAGAGGTGCTGTTTATCGGCACCAGTAGCTTGGGCCGAAACAACGCGCAGATTGCGGCTCATAAAAACCGGCTGAGGGTTGGCCTGCCCGTAAGGTTCTAAGGTCGCCAGCAGTTGTATCAGCTCCCACGAGACCTCGCTCAAAGGGATTTCCAAATCGATCTCGAGTTTGGGGACTAACATTTCGTCGCTGAGCTCTTCAGCAGCGATCGCTTGCAAGCGTCGATTGAGCTCGGGCAGCTTGGCATTTTCGATCGTAAAGCCAGCCGCCATGCTGTGGCCTCCATAGCGCACAAACAGATCGCCGCATCGACGCAAGGCTTCGATAATATTGAAACCACTCACCGAACGGGCCGAGCCGACCGAGACATCTGCTTTGCGCTCGAGAATGAGCACCGGGCGGCCCCACTCTTCGACAAGGCGCCCCGCCACCAGCCCAACTACACCAGCGGGGTAATCTTCGCCCGCAATGATGATGATGCGGTTCTCGAGCGTTCCATCGCTTTCGGCCAAGGCTTTGGCGTGCTCTTGAACCTCTTTGGTAAGATCTTGACGCTGACGATTAGCGCGGTTCAACTCAAAGGCAAGCTTTTCGGCGCTCGCAAGGTCTTCGGCCAAAAGCAGGTCGTATGAGCGAGTGGCATCGTCGAGGCGGCCTGCCGCATTGATACGCGGCCCTAGGCCAAAACCGATATCGCTGGCTTTGATTTTGCCCATGGTTAGGCCCGAGGCATTGATTAGGGCGCGCAAGCCTGGGCGAGTGGTAGCGTTGAGGGCCTCGAGGCCGTGTTTCACCAACACACGGTTTTCGCCCGTAAGCGGCCCCATATCGGTTACGGTGCCGACCGCTACCACATCGAGCAGATCGCGTCCGCGCAAGGGTAAGCGAATACCCTGGCGCACAATGGCTTGCACCAATTTATAAGCGATACCTACACCCACCAGCTGATTGTAAGGATAAGAGCAATTTTTCTGTTTTGGGTTAACGACGGCGTTAGCTTGTGGCAGCTCTTCGGGCGGCGAGTGGTGATCGGTCACCACCACATCGATGCCCAACTCGCGGGCGCGCGCCACCTCAGCAACATTGCTAATGCCACAGTCAACCGTTATCAACAGCGAGATACCTTCGTTCGCTAAGCGCTCAACAGCTTCACGGTTGAGTCCATAGCCTTCGCGGACCCGATGCGGAATATAGGGTCGCAGATTGCCACCCATAGCGGGGATAGCCTGCATCAAAAGGGCAACCGCCGTTACACCGTCGGTATCGTAGTCGCCATAGACGGCCATAGGCTCGCCGTTTTTGATCGCGCGTGCGATGCGAGCACTTGCGATATCCATATCCTTCATCAAAAAGGGGTCGTGCAAACCTGTGCGGTAGTCGCTATGCAGGAATTCTTCAGCCGCTTGTTTGTCTCGCATGTCGCGCTGATACAGCAGATTCGAGACAATAGGCGAATAAGCAAGCTCAGCAACAAATTCAGGAGGTGCTGGTTCGCGGAGCACCCAACGTTTACGGCGAGCTGACATAGTAAAACTCTGTTCAGTTTCTTTACAATTATGGCCTTCACCGCTCTCAGTATAACATATAGGCGCTTAAAAGAACGTATGTCTCTCCAGAGCCGCTACGCAAGCACAATGTATTTACACGCTTTAGCTAAGGATTTCGTCATATAGATGATGTTTTACTTTTTAAAGAACCAATTCTCTAGCTTAGCGTGCTTACACCATCGAGTGGCCGTTTATATTCAAAGACGTAGAGAGTTGTAGAACCCTCTACGTCTAAATATAAAAATCTATCTTTTTTGATAATAGCTATATCTAAAGCTGTTACTCAATTTTAGATCTAAAGGTTTAAAAAATCCCGACTATGCAGGCTGTTTGCGCGGTCGTCCTCCACGGCGGCGCGGAGTCGAAGGCGAATTATTAGCGCTTTCTTCCTTCGATTCGGGCGGAATCACTTCAAAACGCAGAATTGACCCCTGAGTTCGCTGAAAAGCGAGTGCGAAACCACGCCGTTCAGCAGCAGCCTGCAAACGGCTACGTACAGTTAAACGATTGTCTTCTTCACTTAGCGTAACTTCGCCCCAATCTCCAGTTGTGAAACCTTCGATCATGGCATCATATTCTCGCGCAGTTCGCTGTCGTTGGCTGAGTTTATGGCCCTTGAAGTCTTCGACTTCTTCCTGCGTCATTTTACGAATAGTAGGCATTGAGAAACCCCTTTTCAATATTTACGGTTACTTTCTAAGATTGTACTATATTAGCCCTTTTTGTCAAGCTTGTTCGCTGCTTTTAGTATAGTTTGCCTATAGGATTTTTTCTAATTCATTTACTTAAACAAAACATATGAGTATACCTCATAATTATATAACCATTCCAATATACTCCACGATCGAAACGCTAGAGCATTATCTTTGAAATAAATGGTATTTTTTGGATACACTCTCGATCTAAGCTTACTTTTTATTGATACAAATCGATATCCAAGGAAGCAAGAAAATGGAACGCTCTAAGCCGAGGGAGGCTATCTCTCAGTCCTATAGCACTTTTCTAGCTGCAATCCTTATTTGCAAATGATCCATACAGGTGTTTATTCGTATTCGAATACAATTAGCAACAAAGCTCTTTCCAGACACACCTTAAGCTGTCATGCGCTGTTCAATGGAGTTCAGTTGCTATACTCGCATTCTCGAATCAGCTAACGAAGCCGCCTTCTGGGCCTATTTCACAAGGATAAACACATGCTTAGCGGACAGAATACTATGATTCATTTGAAAACAGTTAATCTTCGCCGGATATTTTCCCAATGTCTCTTAATTTTCCGGATCTCATCTTTATCTGGATCGCCTAAACCATAGTGCGCTTGTACAAATGCCTCTGTAAGTATAGTAATGTCGTTCTGGCTATCAGGGAGATGAGCTTGTAAGGTTTGAGTATATTCGTAAGGTGTTTGGCCCACTTGGCGCGCAAGACCTTGCTTTGCAGCTCGCTGAAGTGTCGATCGGTAAAAATAACGTACAAGGTCACGAGGTAACAGGCGATTCAAACGCAAGGAAGGCCATTGCTTTGTTTCTTTCGGTCTGGCCTGCTTTAGGCGTGTAGTGATGGTATTAGCCGCATACTGCACCCATGAGGTGGTATCTTTCCAAACAATGCCGAGCATCGACATCAACCAATACATTGGCTTCTGGAGGGTTAACCAAGATTTTAGGCTCGGATGGCGCTGAATAACGACCCAGATCGCATAGCCGAATAGCAAAAACATACAGGCCCAAAAGATCAACGAGGGCAGAAGCGGAGGGGGAAGCTCTTCGGTAAGCGTAACGATCTCAGGGGTTGGCATAGGGGGCGGTGGCGGCGGCGTGGGCGCATCGGCATCGGGCAGCAGCCAAGAGAGCAAGATCATCGGCAACATCACCAACATACTGCCTAACCAAAGCAACGTATAGCCAATCTGGGCGATAATCATTCCAAGTAAGCCGAAACTAGAATGGATCGTTTCGAGCAGGCCCATGCCGTAGTTACGCGGCACAAACAGAGCCACGATACACAATCCCGCCACTAAAAGAATGCTGATCTGCGTCCAACGCCGCAACACGCGCTTATCGACTTTCGAACTTTCTAAGGCCCAACGCGCTTGGAGCATGCTCAGCCACGACTGACTATAGAGCAGAAAACCCGAGATAATATAGATTAGGGCGGCCAGACCGATCGTCGCAGAGACCGAAAGCGATTGTTGGCTCAGATCGAGGCCGTTCGGAACAACCTGAATCATCAAAGCGATCAAAAGTAGCAAGCCGCCATAGACGAAACGGCGATTGATGCGCTGCAGGGCTTGGCTGCGATCTTGATTGGCCATATTGTAGACGTAGCGATGCTCGTCGCGCGGAATAGCCTGATGCTCGAAGGATTGGGGCAATAAGTAGTGCAGATCGCGAACAGATTGTTGGGCTAAAAAGCCGATCAGCAGGCCAATAAGAAAACAGAGAATAAAAGCTGGGTCAGCCAAGATCGAGAGAGGCGATATCAACCATTGCTGCAAATCGCTCTGGAGCGTAAGCGCACCTGTACTAAGCGTAGCCACAACGCGTGTAAACACAAACAAAACCGCGATTTCTGCCACTAGATAACGAGTATTTTCGCCCAAAATGAGGCGATCGCGTTTAACAACGTAACTAATGAAAGAACTCTCGGCCACAATCAGAAGGCTCAGCACGGTCATATAGATCGGCTGCCAAACCGGGTTAAAGCGCTGAATCGCTCCGCCGATTACATATACAAGGCTCGCAAACATCAAGGCGGTCAGAACGGTAGCGATAACCTGAAAACGAAGCGCATCTTGGTCTAACAAAGCGGGCGCTTGCTGCTCGGCCTGCTGTGGCATACACCAGACTCCTTAAAAGCGCTACGCGTTGCGTTTGTGAGCTAGGATTGTAAAACGCGTAGTAACAGAGTTTCAAGTTCATCAATAGAAAAAGGCTTGGGTAAATAATAATCTACTCCATGCAAACGAGCAAGTCGTTGCAATTCTGGAGTGTGATAGGCTGTAATCAGGGCAACTTTTGTAGATGGTGAGTGTTGTTTAACCTGAGTCGTAAGCTGCAGCCCATTCATTTCAGGCATATTATAATCGGTAATTAAGAGAGGAACATCGTAATTGTGCATATGTTGGAGCGCAGTTTTGCCATCTGAAGCAGAAACAACCGTATAATCGCCAATAAGCGGTCGTAAAAGACGTTGTAAAAGGCGAAGGATATCAGGCTCATCTTCAACCAAGATAATTGTTTTAGTGTTAATAGTCATTGTTGTCTCCCATATATGGCTTCCTCAGTGATAAGAACGAGAATAAATAGCACTCTAACAACAAGCAGGATTTTTCTGTTTCTGATAAGAAGTGAAGAGCGTGAGCAACAAAAGATAAAAAGAAGTAAGGATCAGCTAACTCGTAATCTGAGTAACGGCTCTCGCCAAGCACGATGGATATTGATGAAGAAGGTTGAGGGGAAATGAATAAAGCATATATTGTATTATATGCCTTTTTTGCTTACTTTTTTAACACTATTGCCAAATCGCTAAGCCCAGCAGATCCAAGTTGCTGGAAAGCAAACAATTATTGTGGCAAACAATAACTGTTGTACAACCTTAATAGTCAGCGATCTGCTGGCCAGGAGCGGAGAAGCGCTTTTCAAATCTACTGCGCTCTGTTTTATATCAAGATAGAAACAAGGATAATTAGGCCTCCAAAATTCGAGTCTAACAAAAAACATTCGCCTCTCTCGCCAAATTTTTAATAATAACGTAATATTGTCGTACTATTATTGATACATAAGTTAAAAAATCGTAAAGATATCTAAACCAAGTTTTACTCGCCCCTTAAGCCGTTCTAACCTAAGTCATCTATCGTACATCCTTGGAATTGTCATGATGGTGTAAGGCAGTGTAGCCTTGCACGCAAGAAAGGGATTACGTACTATGAGCGTCCGGAAATGGTTTCTGCTTGCAACAGCGCTGATCTGGGTCGCAACGCTGCTACCCACGCCCGCCCAAGCCGCTACGCCTCCGCTTAAAGCCGGAACGGTCAACCCCGCGGTTCATCGCTTTCACGAAGTCTATTACACCCTCCAACACAACACCTTCGACTATGGCACGAATCTGACCGATTGGCTCGATCAGGGCTTTCGCTCGGTCGAGCTAGATATCATCGATAAGGAGAATTGGGAGTTAGACCCCAATGGACCTTATGTAAGTCACGATACCTCAGCTGGCAACAAGAACTGTTCGGGCAATCCCGACCGTTTGGGACACTGCTTAAACGACATCAAAAACTGGCTGAGCAGCCACAGCAACGAAGGGCCGATTCTGGTCTTTATCGATATGAAAGCCTCGTGGGACCCGCTCAATGCTTGGAAGGCTGACGAAGTTTACATGCTCGACGAGAAGGTCAAGAGCATTCTCGGCAGCACAATGTATACTGGCAACGACCTGTACCAGTATGCGGCTGGCACGGCCTATACCGGCAGCGGCATGAGTCTGCGTCAAGCGGTGAGTAACAACGGTTGGCCGCTTTTGAACGACCTCAAGGGCAAGATTATTGTGGCCTATACGGGCGGCAAGATCGGCCTTGTGAATCAAACCCAAGGCAACGGCATCGACTACATCTTGAGCCAAACGCCCAAACGGCTGCCCTACGGCTTCTTCTGTCCCGATGTCGAGTCCGAGCCCGACGAGCTGAACCCGGGCGGCACCGTCGATGGCATCTCGAACAGCACCTCGCAAACGATCGTGTGCGCCAATATCGCGGCCCAAGATCACTACCAAATCACGGCCAACCGCTCGGCCCAGCACAAGCAGATCCTCCACATCTGGGGCAACCACGTCTACAACACCGATTCCTTCGTCTATAACTACCTCTCGGTGGCCCATGGCGTCAGCGCGATCGGGCGCAACAACAACCCCACCGACACCTTCGGCAATGCTATTCCCTATGTGGGCGTGCGACGCTCGCTGCCGGGCTACTTCGAGCTGCGCCCGCTCAACAGCAGCAACAAGTGTATGGATGTGAGCGGATCGGGCGCCAGCAACGGCACCAAGATCCAAGTCTGGGACTGCAACGGCGGCAACAACCAGCAGTTCGTCTACACAGCCGAAGGCCAGTTGCGGCCCAAACACGCCAACATCTACTGCACCGACATCAACGGCGGCTCGGCCGGAGATAACAAAAAGATCCACCTCTGGGACTGCGACGGCGGCAGCAGCGAAAAGTGGCTGATCACGACCGATGGCAGCTTCAAGAGCCACCACAACCAAAGTTACTGTCTAGACGCAGCCAATGGCTCGACCTCGAACGGCTCGCAATACCTGACCAAGAGCTGTAGCGGCTCGAACAACCAGCGTTTCGAGCTGCGCCCCGTAGCCGACTGGCTGCAAACCTCGTTCTGAAACTAGCTGAAGAAAAGTTGTAAGCTAGCGCAGGCGGATAGGTCGCTCTCCGCAAAAAAGAGCAAAACCGCGTCCGCCTACGGCTACCAAATCACTTACCGCAAGCAAAAGGTCGCTCTTGTTCTTCGCTCCTCGCTGCTGTTCGCTGTCTAGCCTTCGCTGATACAAAGTTCAAGCAATGGAGAGCAAGGCGAGTTGGCTTTTGAGGGGCGGTCTCGGCGCACACGCAGCTAGCAGCCCGTTGCTCAGGGCGGGATGTTGGTAGCCGAAGGCGGACGCGCCAAAAGCCTTGTTTGGGGTACGGCCCTAGCCGCCAAAGCAGATTATCAAGCAGAGGTAGTCTAACAAACCCAAACATAAAAAGGATCGAGCTGCAACAGCCCGATCCTTTCGCTTTTGAAGAAGCTGGATGCTTAGACCAACGAGTTCAGATAGCGGCTGGCCTTCTCGAAGCCCTCTTCGGCCGGAATGGCGGCATCTTCGTGCTCGATCGAGAGCACGCCGTTGTAGCCGATATGGCGCAGGGTGGTGATGAACTCGCCCCAGCGAATGCGACCGTAGCCGGGCAGCACATAGCGCCACCAGCCCTCGCCGTTGTAGCCGACCCGCTTGAGCTTCGACTCGTTGACGGCTACGTCTTTGGCGTGCACGTGGAAGATGCGATCGCGGAATTCGTAGACCGACGAAAGCACATCGATGCCCTGCCAATCGAGGTGAGAGGGGTCGTAGTTCAGGCCGAAGTGAGAATCGGGCAGCACTTCAAAGACCTGACGCCAGTGATCGAGATGCTGAATATTGGTAGCAAACCAGTTTTCGAGCGCGATCTTAATGCCCTTTTCGCCAGCGGCATCCAAAATCGGGCGCATGGCGCCGGGCAGATCTTCGGCGATGGTCTTGGCGCGGCTCTTGCCCGGAGCAGGCATGCCCGCTAACGTACAGACCACATCGACATTGAGGCGTGCGGCCAAGTTGATCGCGTTGCGAATGATCTCTTGCGACTTCTCGACGCGCTCTTGGGGGACGCCCGTGACAGGAGCATAGGCGGCCAAGCTCGAAATGCGCACATTGTACTGCTTGGTCAGGCTCAGCACCTGCTCGACAGTCGCGTCGTCGACACTGCCCGCATCAAGGTTTGATCCGGGGGTAACATCGATCTCAAGCGCGGCGATGCCACTTTGAGCGGCCCAGGGAATGATCTCTGCCAGAGGCTTGGTGCGAAGCGGCGCGGTCAAAATACCAACATACATGGGTTTATTTCCTTATGTCAACAAAGAGTAGAATCGTAAGAAGATCGAGCGCCTTCTAGCAGCGACATCTGCTAAAAAGCGCTCGATGCATAACAACACAATCGTTAGTCGGCGATCACTTCTACCGGCTTGTTGATACGAGCCGAAGCGTAGATGGCATCCATCAGGCGAGCCTGGCGCAGACCTAAGATCGCAGGGCTTGGCGTGCTTGCGCGGCCCAAGATGCAGTCGATGAAGTTCTGCTGCAGCGAGGTGGTCTCGGGCACAACCGGGTATTTCACCAATTCCATGCCGTCCCAGTGCTGCAAGCTGCCACCATAAATGCTGGTTTTGATCGAGCCCTTGGTGCCTTGAATGTAGATGCCCTGCTCGAAGTAGTTCGAGTCGCCGCTCACGGCTGCCGAACCGAGCGCGCCCTTGGTCATGCGCATGGTCACGGTGCCGGTGATATCGACATCTTGGCCCTTGTTGTCGATGAAGGCGAATACTTCGGTCGCAGCCAAACCGGTCAGGTACAGCATAGCGTTGAACATGTGCGCGCCGCTGTCGTAGAGGTTGCCGCCACCCGAAAGCTCAGGGACAGTTCGCCACGTGCCACCGACCACCTTCAGCCAGTTCTGAGCACAAACGCCAGTGACGAGGTAGATATCGCCCAGATCGCCACGCTCGATCACATTGCGAATGTACTGGAATTCACGGGTAAAGGGGCCAGGGAAGGCAACCGAGACAACTTTGCCCAGCTTCTCGCTGTGGGCGATCAGCTCTTTGGCATCTTCGGTCGCGATCACCATGGGCTTCTCTACCAATACGTGAGCGCCAGCATCCATGGCATCCATCGCCTGCTGGAAGTGTTCCGAGTGAGGGCTCACGATCACAACGCCATCGAGCTCGGTCGATTCAAGCATGGCACGATGGTCGGAAAAGGTCTTTGGTTTGTTGTCGCTCTCGCCAAACACTTCGTGCATATAGCGAGCGAGATTGGCCTCGTTGGGATCGACAAGTGCAACGATTTCGGCTTCTGGTACGCTCTTGGTGAAGACGTGACCATGATGGCGAGACATGCCACCACAACCAATAATACCCAAACGCACGCGGGACATGTCAAACTCCTCTAGATACAGAGAATTGCTGATTGTGTAGCTACCATCTTAAAAAGGCAATGCATCTCTGTCTATAGCAGAGTTTGCGATCTGGCTAGCACGTATTGCAATGCGAAAAACCTACCTGATTTTCGGCGAAATCGCGATATTGCAATTGGATCTGCTGGCGATAGGCCCCGGGCGTCATACCTGTTGCGCGCTTGAAGGCCCGAAAGAACGAAGTCGGCTCGTCGTAGCCTAAACAGAGCGCGATCTCCTCGATGCTCAAATTGGTGCTCTGAAGCAAAACTTGAGCCCGAGCGATGCGCTGTTCGCGCAGATAGGTCTTGGGGGCAACACCCAATAGCTCTTTGACCGAGTGACAGAAGTGCGATTCGCTCATATGCAACTGGTACGCAAGGTCGCGCAAGGGCACATCTTGGGTCACATGCGCGTCGAGCAAACGCTGAAAGACGGCCGCCTGCGATTCGTTCTGCGAGATTGGGCGCTGTTCGCTTGCCAAGATGCGTTGCAAATGGACGGCGATCTGCACAAGGTAACTACCGATCATGGCCGAACTGAAACGATCGCCTGTTTGAAATTCCTGCACGATCTGTTGGAGAATACCATAGAGCGGTGTATCGGGGGGTAACTGGGTCACCGTTGGGATAGTATCTGTATTAAAAAGCGGTATCTGATAACGATTCACCAGTTCGGCAGGGAAGCGCAAACAGACCACGGAATAGATTTGGGTGAGGGCTGTCTCTTCATGCCATTGAAATGGGCGAAAGAGCACGAGGCTGTTGGGTAGAGCAGTTGTAGAACCGCTGCTTGTTTCGATCCGACATTGGCCCTCAAGCACATACAACAACTCGAAACATTGATGCGCATGGGGAGGACAATACCAATGGTCGGAATTAACCGTGGAGTACCCAACCAATTCTGAAGCTAAAATCGGATGTTGTTGCATCGACGTATCGTCCTTGATAAGTCCGTATGGGCGGTATGGAATATATACGATCTATCGTACCAGATTTTAGGCAAGCTGAAACAAATAACCCAAAGGCTGTTTGGATTATCTCTCGCTTAGAGAGCAGAAAATAAGCGAATATCTTTTTGTTTTATAAAGTGATCGTTTTCAATACTGCCTAACGCTGCTTGTGTCATAGCGCATCCGATGAGCGTAGTTCTTTTGGTCTTCGACAGAGTCGAACGTGACTATGTTTGTTGTGACATTAGAGTGCCAGGCTTTAAACTGATTTCATAGTAAAGACCGCAGAGCAGGTTACAAGGAGCTGTTAGGTGCAACAGCGCAAAAGCGCTATTGCTATTTCCAAAGAACAAGCTAGTTAGCGTATAATAGCGCCCAAGCCCCAATCCACTGGGGTATCTGGATCCGGAAAGGGAGTAGAGATATGCGTCTTGTTACATACCGCGCCGGCTCGGTGACGAGCATCGGTGCAATCGACGGCGATAGTGTCGTTGACTTGGGCACGGTCGCCCCCGATATGTTAAGCTTGATCGATTTAGGTCCCGAGGGCTTGGAGAAGGCTCGTGAGGTAGTAGCTTCGGGTGGCGAGCGCCGACCCCTGGCAGAAGTAACGTTGTTGGCACCGATTCCGCGCCCACGCAAAAATATTGTCTGTCTGGGCATGAACTATGCCGAGCACGCTTACGAATCGATGCGCGCTAAGGGCCTGCCCGAGACCTTGCCGCCTTACCCGGTCTTCTTCAGCAAGGCGGTGACTTCCGTTAACCACCCCGAAGCGCCCATCCCCTACTGGGAGCACGTCAGCACCCAGATCGACTGGGAAGTCGAGTTGGGCTTCATCATCGGCAAGGGTGGCATCTTCATTTCGCAAGAAGATGCGCTGAATCATATCTTCGGCTACACGATCGTCAACGACGTCTCGGCCCGCGACCTGCAGAACCAGCACCAGCAGTTCTTCCGCGGCAAGGGCCTCGATGGCTACGCCCCCATGGGCCCCGTGATCGTGACCGCCGACGAGATTCCGGACCCGCATGCCCTTGGCCTGCGCCTGCGCGTCAACGGCAAGACCATGCAGGATTCCAACACCAACGACCTGATCTTCAAGATCCCCGAGATCATCAGCACCTACTCGGCTGGTACCACCATCGAGCCGGGCGATATCTTCATTACCGGCACCCCCAGCGGCGTCGGTATGGGTATGACCCCGCAGGTATGGTTGAAGCCGGGCGATGTTGTTGAAGCAGAGATCGACGGCATCGGTGTTCTGCGCAACACAGTCGAAGCACGCTAAACCGTTTGCAGCGAAGGGCGATCGCCGCGCGCGGTTGCCCTTCGCTGTTTTGCAGAGCGAGCAGCACATCTATGAAACAACAGAGAACTTTCCCGACCCTTGACCACGTGTGGTTGTTCGCAGCGCTCATCTTGATCGGCTTGCGCCCCTTGCTCACACCCATTCCCGCCAACGACTTTTGGTGGCACATGGCGACCGGGCGCATCATCGTCGAAACAGGTTCTATTCCTCAAGTCGATAGTTTCTCCTATACCCAAGCTGGCGAAAGCTTCTTTAACCAAAGTTGGCTCTCGCAAGTGCTGCTCTATGGGCTCTATTCCATCGGCGGCGCAGCGCTCTTGCTGATCGTTCAATCGATCGTCTTGGCGGCCACCTACTGGCTTATTCTCAAGATCTGTCTCTGGCGCACCAACAACGTCAAACTGAGCGTTAGTCTGCTGTTGCTGACGACTCTGCCACTCTCGTTCGATAACTGGCTGGTACGCCCGCAATCCTATACCTTTTTACTCTTCGCAGCCTTTTTAGCGATTTTAAGTGCCTATCAACTAGGGCGCTTCAACCGCCTATGGCTCTTGCCGATCTTAATGGTATTGTGGGTCAACCTACACGGCTCGTTTGTGTTAGGAGGCGTTTTAATCGGTGCGACCTTTGTGTGCGAATGGCTCAAGCAGTTTGCAGCGGGCCTACACAAAAGCATGCGCCCAAACGAGCCGCCTAGCGAAGCCTATCAGCCGCCTCTCAAACCGCTCTTTATCAGCGGCGTGGTCACCGCACTGGCGCTCTTGATCAACCCGCGCGGCTTTGCGGTTTTGGGCTATGTGCGCAATCTGCTCAGCTCGTCGTCGGTCACAACCTTGGTGACCGAATGGGCACCGCCCACCATCCGCGAGACCAACGGCCTGATCTTCTTCCTCTTCTTGTTTCTGTGTATCGCCGTTTTAGCCTACTCAACGCGCAAACCCGACTTCACCGATATGGTGCTGGCCGCCATGTTCTTGTGGCTCGCCCTCGGCGCAGTGCGCAACATTGTCTGGTTCGGCATGATCGCGACCCCGCTGATCGCCAGCCAGCTCGCCACACTCCTGCCAGCTTCAAGCGGCGCGCGCAGAAGCGCTCCGGGTGTGCCCGCCCTCAACTGGGCCTTAGTGGGCGTGCTCAGCCTGCTCTACTTCTTGGGCCTGCCTTGGATCAAAACCAGCCTCGATCTGCCGCCTGCGGTCGGCGCGCTCTTCGAAGAATCGACCCCAATCGAGGCGGTCGCCTGTATGCAAGAGCAGCCCGAACGCCCGCAACGCCTCTTCCACGAGATGGGCTACGGCAGCTATTTGATCTGGCAGACGCCCGAGCAAAAGGTCTTTATCGATCCGCGCATCGAGCTCTATCCCTACAGCCAATGGGTCGATTACATCAATCTGAGCGCGGGCAACAACGTCGATGCCCTAATCGAAAAGTATCAGTTCGACGGCATGCTGCTCGATACCACCCGCCAGCTCGGCTTAATCAACGCGCTCGAACAACATAGCAAATGGCGCACGGTCTGCAGCACCGAACACACCGTCTATATGCTCCCCTAGCTTTTCCAAAGGCGCAGCTTGTGTCGATCCCAAGGATCCCAAGCTGCGTTTTGATTGCTTTCGAGCATCTCCAAAGCCTCGCTCTAGCGGCGAAATCACTCCCTTCCATTCGGCCTTCACCGCGTCCGCCTACGGCTATCAACCTCCCTTCCATCCATTCGGCGAGGCATTCGGCTGCGCCCCACCCCGCTTCAGCGTTTTGCTGCTCTACTTTTCTTTATTCTGACTTTTTCAATATTTTAGTTCATATAGACACACAAATAGGGTACTTTTAAGACTGTGCGGTACAATAGCGCTTTGCCATTTTCGTTGCTGTTCGGTCGCTTAGACCGATGGATGTTAGCTTTCGTGCGGGAGAGAGTATGCCAAACACTCGCTATCTGAATGCGGTCGATCAGATTTACCATGCAGCTTGGACGATGCCTAAACTGGCACAGATCCGACGTTTTCGCCAAACGATCGCACGCATCTGGCCGAACGGGCACCCAACCCGACTCGTGCATGTGGTAGGCACCAGCGGCAAGGGGTCGGTTTCACGCATGCTCGAAGCAGGCTTCAGCCTCTATGGACGAGCGGGCGCATTCAGCAAGCCGCACCTCTTAGATTACCGCGAGCGTATCAGTATTCTCGGCCAGCCCGCCGACCCCAATGCGATCGCCGAGGTTTGGGAGCAGCAGGTCTTGCCCATCAACCTCGATCGGGTCGATCAAACTGGCCAGCCGCTCAACTTTTATGAAAATACGCTGCTGCTCGTGCTCTATTTGTTCGAGCGTTATGAGATAGAGTGGGCTGCCCTTGAATCAGGCGTCGGCGGGCGCTACGACATGACCAGCGCCCTCGATGTGGTGGCCTGCGTGCTGACCAATGTGGGGCGCGACCACGAGGCGGTGTTGGGCAGCGAGGCTTGGCAGCGCGCCCTCGATAAAGCTGGTGTCGCGCGCCCTAAGGTTCCGTTTCTCAGCAGCGAGCGCGCCCCCGAGATCCGTGAGATCATCGCATCGGTCTGCAACGATGTGGGCGCGCCGCTCTCGTGGGTCGAAGAGCAGCACGAAGCGAAGCTGCGCCAAACACTGGGCGAAATAGGCGTCGATTCGATACTGCACCCGAGCTACCAACAACGCAATGCCGCCTTGGTCTTAGAGACCTTAGCCCAATTGCTGCCCGATTTCGACTATCAACGCACAGCCGAGCGCCTAAAAGAGCTGAAGCTGCTCGGGCGTATGAGCGAGATCGAGCCGGGCATCTTTATCGATGTAGCCCACAACCCCGACAAAATCGCCGCCTTCGCCAACGAGGTCGCACAGCGCTTCCCCGAGCGCGGCAAGATCTTTGTGGTCAGCGTTTCGGGCGAGCGCGACGCCGCCAGCGTGCTCGCGCCTTTGCTGCCGCTGGCCGATGCGCTGATCGTTAGCCAAGCGAGCTACCACGGCCAGCCCGCCGACTCGATCGCCACCAGCTTGAGCCAACTTCGCCCCGACATTCCGATCGAGGTGATCGCCGATCCACGCGCGGCGCTGGAGCAAGCCAAAGCGATGCGCCGAGGCGAGCAGCTGATCTTTGTGACCGGCTCGACCTATATGATCGAGCAGGCCATCAACCCCGACGAGTATATGCGCCATATCAATGCGACTTATGGCTGGCGCCTCAAACGTCTAAGCTAAAAGCTTTCGGCAAAGTGGAACTTGACTATTTGTGTTGAGCGAGATTTCGCGCGGTCGTGCGTCATCTCGCTCAATGCTTTCATCGCATTCGTTGTTGCACGCTGTTTGCATTGTTTCGCCTTGTCTCGCCTTGTGTTGCCGCCGCACGCAGAGCGCTACAGCCTTATTTTGATGGGCGGGCTGTTGGTAGCCGTAGGCGGACGCGCCAAGAACCGAATGGAAGCGAGAGAACAAACCGCCAAAGCATAGAGCATTCGAAGGTAACAAGCATCGAATATCATGCTCTCCTATCATCACATAGGCGCCAAACAGAAGTGTAGTCGTCGCCAGAATCGAGCAATGCTTCAAAGAGGTTTCTAGAGAAATAAACATTCTGAACCGAATTTTTATTATTCTATCGCCCTAATTATTCAATGGTAGGCCGTTCAATAGGTGAGCTATTCATTTTCTCATCATTTTACGCCTTGATGCTCGCAACCCCAATAGTTGAGGAGAAGCATCATGTCTCGAAGACACGGTCAAACCACCTATTACATCAAAGGGGAAGGGTTTCTAGGAGAAGAGGTAGCCCGCGAAGTTGGCACTCTAAGGACGGCCGCTTTTGCTCACAGCCTAGTAGTTGCGGACCCCCCAAACTGGAGAGGAGCTCGTTCTCGATTCGAATCCAGATCAAGAGAACGATCCAGAGCGCGCATTCCAGTTTTCGCGCCTTTTTAGCGAAGAAGAGAGCTTTAAACCGACCGTCAAAGGGCTGAGCGAACTGGGCGAAGCCATGGATGACACACCCAATCTAAGCGACCATCCTGAGCTGCCAGCTGGTTTCACCTATGTGGGCCAGTTTATCGATCACGATATTACCTTCGATGCGACCGACGGTCTACCACGCGGCCGATTATCGGTCGATCAGATCGTGTCGGGGCGCTCACCTTCACTCGATCTCGACAGCCTGTATGGATTGGGGCCGGATCACGAGCAAAAAAACCTCTACGAAGCGGATGAGGTACACCTTCGGATCGGTCACACAACTGGCGTAGATAACTTCGGAGTCGATACCACTTTTTCGCTCCCCAACGACCTTCCCCGTGGCGATAACCCCGCAAATCCTCGCGAAGCGAGCATCGGCGACCCGCGCAACGATGAGAATCTTGCGATCGCCCAACTACACCTCGCCTTTCTGAAGTTTCACAATGTGGTGGTAGCTCAGCTCGAACCGCTTGGCCTCTCTGGCAAGGAGCTTTTTGTGGCGGCGCGTCGCACTGTAACGCTTCACTACCAATGGATCGTCTTGTATGATTTTCTGCCGCGCATCTTAGACCAAACCATTTTGCACAAGGTGATCACCCGCGGGCCAACACTGTTCAAGGTTCCTCCGGGCGAAACACCAACCATGCCGATCGAGTTTTCTGTGGCCGCCTATCGCTTCGGCCATAGTATGATCAGAAACCAGTATGAATGGAACAGCATTTTTGAGACAGCAGGGCCCGGCAATAGCCCCGGAACCTTAGATTTACTGTTTAGGTTCTCGGGATTAAGCGGGGATATGTTCGGCGCGCCCACTCTTCCGACAAACTGGGTTGTTGATTGGACGCGCCTCTTCGATTTCAAAGATGTGCCTGGCTTCAAGCCAAATCCAAAACTCAATAGAACGCGCAGCATCGACACAGCCTTGGCATTAGGGCTTGGCAAGCTGAGTGTATCTCCTGACACAGGCTTCAAATCGCCCAAGCTTGCAGTGCGCAACCTGCTACGCGGGCGCTTGCTCAAGCTGCCTTCGGGCCAGAAGGTAGCCCGAGATCTGAAGATCCCTGTGCTCGGCCCAGAACAGATCAGCCAAGGACCGCACGCAGCGATTGTGAAAAAGCATAAGTTCGACACGCGAACTCCGCTTTGGTATTACATCTTGAAGGAGGCTGAGGTCTTGGGCAAAGGCCAGCGATTGGGTCCGGTGGGCAGCACGATCGTAGCAGAGACATTTGTCGGCCTGATCAAGGCGAGCAAATACTCGATCTTGAGCGACGAGCATCCCTATTGGCGCCCGCATCTGCCATCATTGCGACCGGGCAACTTCACGATGGTCGATCTGCTCTTGCTTGTAAACGAGATCAACCCGCTCGGCTCTACCGGCGACTTGCAACCCAGCTCAACGCAGCCTGCCGTCTAAGTGTTATCGGGATGCGGATCTACTAGCAAATTCGGTTGATCGGTTTATGTTTTAGGCTTCGACAGAGTGGCACTTGACTATTGCTGTTGAGCGAGTTTTCGCGCGAAAACTCGCTCAACGCTGGCCTCGCGCACGTTGTTGCGCGCGGTGGGCATCGACTCGTCTTGGGTGGTCTGTGCGCTCAGCGAAATACGAGGTCGTATTGATGGGCGGACTGTTGATAGCCGAAGGCGGACGCGCTCGCTCGATTACACTTTTCGTATTAGGGTATGTCGCGATTTGGATGGTTGCAGGTATTATCCTAAATAGCATCAGTCTTATAATACAATCGCTCGTACCTCTCTCCTATTTACGAGCAATTGTAGGCGCGATGATTGCCTTTGTATGGCAATGTTCGCCTCTAAAGCAACATTGCTTGAATCGCTGTCATAATCATCGCGAACTAGCGGCTTTTGGGATCGCCGCAGATCTCGATGTACTACGCTTTGGCACAACACACGCATTGTGGTGTATTGGCTCGTGTTGGGCTTTGATGCTCTTCCCAATGCTGTTACTACAAGGGCACTTCGTCGCGATGCTCATTGTAGCCTTTATGATCCTCAGTGAACGCTTTGAACGACCAAAACCACTACGTTGGCGTCTGCGTTTTTCGAGCAAATTGATGCGCATCATAGCCGTCCAAGCACATATGAGATTGCAGCATATACCGTCATTACGCCATCTCTGGCAAAAAGTATGGTACGTCACGGTTAAACACTGATTTCTAAAGAGGTATAGCGGCTTGTAGAAGTGCTATACCTCTTCAAGTTGACTGTTGTGCGATAGAGAGTGGTTTTGAGCACAGCTCTAAAACCTAAAAAGAGGATGCAGGGCCATATGTTATGCCCTGCATCCTCTTTTTAAACATCTCGCGTTTAGGCAAGCGGACGAATACGCGGCACAACTTCCTCGGCTAAGCGCGTCACGATCCGCTCGGGGAAGGGCGGGCGCAGATTGAGCACAAGATGGGTGACGCCCGCATCGACGAACTGTTGGGTCAGTTCGATCGTCTCGTCGAGGTTGTTGTAATTGACCACCAGTTGAGTCGAAAGCTCGATCTCGTCGAAGTTGCGACCAACCGTTTCGCAGTGCTGGCGCAACACATCGACCTTATGCTTGAAGGTATCGACCGGGCCGCCAGCGAAGTTCCAGATATCGGCGTATTCGGCTACGATCTTGAGGGTCAGTTGCTCGCCACTGCCGCCGATCACAAAGGGCGGATAGGGCTTTTGAATCGGCTTCGGCTCGCAGCGCGCCTCTTTTAGTTGATAGTAGCGTCCGTCGAAATCGGTGGTATGCTGAGTAAAAAGCCGTTTGCAGATCTCGCAGGCCTCGCGCAGACGGCGCAAGCGTTCTCCAGGCGTATAGAGCGGGATGCCCATACTGTTGTGTTCGTACTCGTTCCAGCCCGCTCCGATCCCAAAATCGAGCCGTCCGCCCGAGATCACATCGACGGTGGCAGCGGTGTTCGCCAATACCGCCGGATGCCGATAGGTGTTGCCGGTCACCATCAAACCGACACGAATGCGCGACGTCTGGGCAGCATAGGCAGCAAGTAGGGTCCAGCCTTCAAAACAAGGGCCGTTTACATCGCTATGAATGGGCGCAAAATGGTCGAACAACCAGGCGTGTTCAAACACCGGCGTCGCATCAGCCTCTTTCCAAACCTCCAACATGGCCTGATAGGTGGTGTGTTGTGGGGCGGTCTTAATTCCAAAACGCAACGCTTTCATGGCACTCCTTCAGCAACAGCCGACAAAGAGATCGATCGATTCGCTATCTACTACAAACGATAGAAGGCTTCAGAATGGTGTATGATCGATATGGAGCTAGCACGCCACTAGGTGGTACGTGCTACAATAGTGTTCGGACGCGCTTCTTACACTATACTATAAACCTCTATGATAGAACTTGCACCTAGCAATCCATACGGTTTAAGCCTGCCCTCACCAGTCGTTATCGCCTCAGGAGCGCTTGGGTACGGCGTCGAATATCAAAAGATACTCGACTGGGAGCATATCGGAGCGTTGATAACGCGCACGACATCGCTCCATCCACGGCGCATCCATACCGCACCGCAGATCATCTCGATGCCTTCGGGCGTCTTGATCACCAATAGCGATGTCAACCCTGGGCTACGACATATCGAGCAGCGTTGCGCCTCGGTCTGGACAAACTGGAAGACTCGTGCGATCGTCAGTATCGGCGGGGCCAGCGCCGAGCAATGTGCCGATGTGGCGACTCAGCTCGACTCGATTGAAGGGGTGGCCGGAATCGAATTCAATCTTAGCCGCTTCCGCAATCAGGCACTGCAAGCGGTCGCTACCGTGCGAGCCGCCACTATGCTGCCTTTAATTGTGAAGCTGCCGATCGACGAGCCGGAGCTTGAAGACATGGCCCAAACCGCCATTCTCTCGGGCGCCGATACCATCTCGCTCAGTGGGCCGCCAATGGGCATGCATATCGATGTCAAACGGGGAGGAGCGCGCGTCGAAGGATGGCTCTGTGGGCCAGCATTGCGTCCACTGGCACTCTACCGCACCGCTCAACTCGCCGAAACGCTCAGCGTGCCCTTGATCGCGGGCTGTGGTATCGCCACGCTCGACGATGCCAAGCAGTTTTTGGCCGCAGGAGCGAGCGCGGTCAGTATCGGCTCGGCCTTACTCGCAAACCCGCGCTGCGCTAACGAGATCGCCGCTTCGCTAGCCTGCAAATAGCTCAGGATAGCTTAGGGACAAGGTGGAGCCACAGGTAGACTCAGATATGGCCCAGGAACGCTACTACGGAAGCTATCAAGTATGATTACGAGCTGGCCATATTCGCTTGCGCTGCAAGGTAGAAGTCCTAACGAGAAATTGTGTCTAGCAATAATCGGGGAATCGTACCAGTAGACCGCCTGCTGTGGTGTGCTGGTACGAGCGTAGAGCGCAAACCAAACCACAACAAGCACACACAGACCAGCCAACAAAGCGTAGCTCACTTTCAGCATTTCCTCTTCCTTCTTGAACTGATAGAGCACAGCTTCAGTTATATACGAAAGCACCCCGGGCAGCTAGGCATGTTCGTCTCTGCTAGCAAGCCAATATTGCCGTCATCTATGGTATGATTCGCCTAACGAGTCCGAATGTAACGAGTGAAAGAGTCAAGAATGAGTGAAACACCTTCTCTACGCGATCTGCAACTAGCGGCAGGGGCAGTCTTCGATACAGTTGATGGATGGGAACAGGCCGCTCACTATGGCGATACCTACAAAGAGTATCAAGCCGCTCTGAATGGGGCTGCCCTGATCGACGCCAGCGGCGCGGGGCGCATCTGGATGAGCGACCGTGACCAAGCCGCGTTGTTGCAGCGCCTTTCGACCAACGATGTGGTCAAACCCAAGCCCGGCCAAGGTGTGCAGACCGTGCTCACCAACCACAACGGACGCATCATCGATCTGCTCACCGTCCACAAGCTAGAAGATCGTCTTTTGGTGGTAACCAGCCCACAGCAGCGCATTGCAGTCTATAAACTATTGCGCAAGAATATCTTCTTCAACGACAAAGTAAAGCTCGAAGATGCCAGCGAGGCGCTAGGCCAACTCCAGCTCTTCGGACCACACAGCACCAGCATTCTCGAAGAGCTGAGCGGCCAAAAGCTCGCCGAGCTGCCGCTCTTTGGAATCGTCAGCGCCCAGATCGCAGGCCTTGATCTGTGGATCGCTCGCATCAAGCCGATCGGCGAAGCGGGTTACGCATTGTATGCGCCGCGCGAACAGCTTGCAACGCTCTGGCAGAGCCTTAGCGAGGCGGGCGCGCAGCCACTCGGCAGCGCCGCTTTCACGATTCTGCGGGTTGAATCGGGCTATGGCGCATATGGACGCGAGCTTTCCTTGGAATACATTCCGCTCGAAACGGGCCTGCACGACGCCATCAGCTTTACCAAGGGCTGTTACGTCGGCCAAGAGATCATCGCTCGTATGGATAGCCGCAAGCGCATGGCTAAACAGCTGCGCGGCCTAAAGCTCTCGGCCATTCCTGCTTTGGAGCCGCCCATCCCCACCGACGAAAACAGCCAAGCTGGGCCGCAGCCACTTGGCAAACTGAGCGTCGATGGCAAAGAGGCAGGCGACCTGACTAGTATGGTGATCTCGCCGCGCTTCGGGCCGATCGCGCTGGCCTATGTGCGTACCGCCCATGTAGCGACCGGCACCCAAGTGGCTATCGCCAACAGCGATGTCATCGCGACAGTGGTCGATCTACCGTTCAGCGAATAAACTCTGCCACGCGCGAAACGTGAGCCGCCAATAGAGCGTATCTTACTCCAAATCGACCCAAGGATCGATTGAATGGAGCGCCACTTGATGTGACCTGTTAGGATAGTGGGTGTAGCATAGCATTTGCTGCTACACCCGACTACTGTTAAACAGATCAGAATCCGTCTCCAACCCCATTCGATTTTGAAATACGAGAGCAGTATGCGCTTATCGTTTATTTACCCAGCAGCCCTCTTGCTTCTTGTGCTTGTACCGTTGATGATCGGGCTGACGCTCGCAAGTCGCAAGGCCCAAAGTATTCGTAGCCCGCTACGCTTCTGGTCTCTGCTGATCCTGCGCAGCGTCATGATGATCGGCTTGATTCTGGCGTTAGCTGGTGCTCAATTCGTGCGCCCTGTAAGCGATCAAACCGTAGTCTTTTTGATCGACCAGAGCGATTCGGTGGCGCCCGCCCAGCGCGATCAAGCCATCGCGATCATTAACGAAGCCCTAAAAACCAAGCGCAACGAAGACCAAGCGGCGATTGTGGTGTTTGGCGAAAATGCGCTGGTCGAGCGTGCGCCCTCGGCCCTCAACGAGTTAGCACGCCTGACCTCGACACCGATTGGGGTGCGCACCAATATCGCCGAGGCGATTCAGCTCGGTCTGGCCCTGCTGCCCAACGACCGCCAAAAACGCATCGTCTTGCTGAGCGATGGCGGCGAAAACAGCGGCAACGCCGGGGAAGCGGCACGAATCGCAGCGGCGCGCAATATTCCAATCGATGTGATTCCGCTGCTCTCGGAGCTAGGCAACGATGTACTGATCAGCGGTTTGAGCGCGCCCGATAGCGCGCGCGTCAACCAAGAGGTGCAGCTGCAAGCGACCTTCCGCAGCACGATCGCAACTCAAGGCCAACTGCAGGTCTTCGCCGATAACGAGCTGGTCGACACGCTCGAGATCTCCATCCCCGAAGGCAATAGCTCGCTGGCGCTGACGGTTCCGGGCGGCGAGAGCGGCTTCCATCGCTACGAGATTCGGCTCGAAGCCGAGGGCGATACTCAGCCGATCAACAATCGCGCCGCCACCTTCACCAATATCCAAGGGCCACCCAAGATCTTGATCGCCAGCAGCGACTCCAGCGAGGCCAAACCGCTGCAAGATGCGATCAACAACGCGGGCGCGATCGCCGAAGTGGTTTTGCCCTCTCAGATTCCAGCCAACCAAGCGCTGTTGAGCCAGTACGACGCAGTGATTTTGCTGAATGTGCTCTCGCGCGATGTGCCGCGCGCCGTGCAAGAGGCTCTACCGCGCTATGTGCGCGACCTTGGGCGCGGCTTGGCTATGGTGGGCGGCAACCACTCTTTCGGGGCGGGCGGCTGGCGGCGCACACCGCTGGCAGAAGCATTGCCCGTCGAGCTCGACCCGCTCGATACCTCAATGCAGCCCAATGTCGGCTTGGTGATGGTGATCGACCGCAGCGGCAGTATGTCGGATCTGGCGGGCGGCGTTACCAAGCTCGATCTCGCCAAAGAGGCGGTCTATCAAGCTAGTCTCGGTCTGCGCCAAAACGACGAGATCGGAGTGGTTGCCTTCGACGATGGCGCGATGTGGGCCTTGCCAGTGCAGCCCTTGCCGAGCGCTGTCGATATCGAAAACGCGCTCAGCACGATCAGCCTAGGCGGAGGCACCAACATTCGCAGCGGTATCGAGCCAGCCGCCGAGGCGCTAGCCAGCTTGAATAGCAGCGTGCGCCACGTGATCGTGCTGACCGATGGCTACGCCGATAGCAACTATTCCGATCTGATCCAAGAGATGCGCGCTAACCAAACCACGATCTCGATTGTAGCGATCGGCGAAGAGGCCAACCCAGCCCTCCAACAGATCGCCGAGATCGGTGGCGGGCGCTACTATCGGGTGCAAAATCTGAACGAAGTGCCCAATATCTTCCTGAACGAGACCATCATTGTGGCCGGGCGCGATATCGTCGACCAGAGCTTCCAGCCGATCGTGGCTCTACCCGCCATCATCGTGCGCAACCTCGATAACCTGCCGCCCTTGCACGGATATAATGCGACCGAACCGCGCCCAGCGGCACGCACCATCTTGGTGACGCCCGATAACAAACCGGTGCTGGCCCAGTGGCAGTATGGTCTAGGGCGCAGCGTAGCCTGGACCAGCGACTTCAAAGGCCAGTGGGGCCGCGATTGGATCACTTGGGGTCAGTACCCGCGTTTTGTCAACGGCCTGCTCGATCTGCTCTTGCCGCCGCCTCAAACCCAAGGCTTGGCCTTGGAAGCCTACAACCTGCCCGGTTCGACCAAAGCGGTGCTCGAACTGAACGCCCAAGACGACCTCGGCCAGCCGCTCGATCAACTGCAACTGATAGGGCGCGTGCTCGACCCGGCCCAACAGGGTATCGACCTGAACTTCAGTCAGATCGGACCCGGACGCTATCGAGCCGAGATCTCGGCGGCAAACCCGGGCGTCTATCTGGCCCAAGTCTTGGTGCAAAACAGCGATGGTGAGGCGATCGGTAGCGCCAGCAACGGCTTGGTGATCAGCTATTCGCCCGAATACAGCTCACAGCGCGATAACCCGACCCTCTTGGCCGATCTGGCCGCTATCAGCCGTGGGCGCAACAACCCCGACCGCTCTGCGCTATTTGAGCCGATCGCTCAACCGGTGGGCGTGGTACGCGATATCGGTTTGAATCTGCTCTGGTTGGCGCTGCTGCTCTGGCCGCTCGACATCGCCCTGCGCCGCCTGCGTCTGGGCAAGCGCGAGCTGCAAGCCCTTAAGCCCAGCTTCAGCAGGCCAGCCAGCCAACCGGTCGTCGAGCCAGACCCAACCTTGGCCCGTCTGCGAGCCGCCAAGGCCAGCGCGACCCAGCGTTACAGCTCGGCCAGCAAGCCCGATGAACAGCCAGCCGCCGCTCCAGAGGTCGCGCCCGTCGAGCCGCGTCGCCCAAGCCCGCAGCCGCCTGTGGCAGCAGCGCCCCGGCCCGCCAACCCCGAGCCGGAAGCGCCGAGCAGCGAAGACGACCCGATGGCCCGTCTTTTGGCGGCCAAACGCCGCGCCCGCAAGCGTTAGCAGCTTGGCAGCTTTCATGATGTGGCGGCTTAGCTTCTAGCCCCCATACGGCTTCTAGCGCGTCCGCCTTCGGCTACCAGAGCGTCGCCCTCCCATTCAGGCAATCGGCCTTCGGCAGCGCGGTAGCGAACGTTTTTCACCACACGAGGCACAGAGTCACAGAGTCATTAACCGTACCCTACCCTTCGGCAAGCTTGGTTGGTGCCCTTCGGCAGGCTCAGGAACCGCTTGCCGAACCACAGGAACCGCTCGTCGAACTACTAGAGCCGCCTGTCGAAGGGTACGGTCTTTTGTGGGCCGAGCTCCCCCTCTCCTGCTTGGCAGGAGCTATGCATTAGCCAAAAGTCGTGTCGGCAGCAACAGGCGACCGTTCGCATACCATCGCGGGAGTATCCTTGAGAGCACAGAACTCAGAGAGCTTGTATTCACCCCCTCGCCCGCAGTGCGGGAGAGGGGGCCGGGGGGTGAGGGCCGCCAAGCCCTTTTGATAGCCGAAGGCGGACGCGGTTGAGACCGAATGGCAGGTAGGGACCTCTCCGCCACATGATGATCGCTCTGCAGGCCGGAACGATCGACCATATGTCGCAGCCTTTGCCAGACACAAAAAGCGCCACCCAGATCTGGGGTGGCGCTGTTGCGTTCGATCGCTGAGCTTAGCTCAAGACTTGCGATTCACTGCGACTCTGAATAGCCTCTTCGCGCTCGATGCGGCGGGCGCGCACCATCGAAGCGATCACGGCCGCGCTGATAATGCCCGCGATCACAAACAACGAGACCATTGTATCGATCTTAAAGGGTGTGCTGCTCAGCAACATTTTGACACCCACAAAGCTGAGCACACCGGCCAAGCCCATCTTGAGATAGTGGAATTTGTGCATTACGCCAGCCAGCACAAAGTAGAGCGAGCGCAGGCCCAAAATCGCGAAGACGTTCGAGGTATAGACCAAGAAGGGATCATCGGTGACCGCGAAGATGGCCGGGATCGAGTCGACAGCAAAGATCAGGTCGGTACTCTCGACCACCAACAGCACCACAAAGAGCGGTGTCGCCATCCAAGTGCCAGCGCGCTTCACAAAGAAGCTATGGCCTTCGTAGTCTTTGCTCACAGGCATGACGCGGCGCAAGATCTTGACCAAGGGGTTGTGTTCGGGGTGGATCTCTTCTTCGCCCGAGCTAAAGGCCATGCGCAGGCCGGTGAAGATCAGGAAGGCGCCGAAGATGTAGATGACCCAGTGGAATTGGTGGATCAAGGAAGCGCCGATGGCGATCATGATGCCGCGCATAACGAGGGCGCCGAAAATACCCCAAAAGAGCACGCGGTGCTGGAATTTGGCGGGCACTGCGAAGGTGCTAAACAGCAATACAAAGACGAAAATATTGTCTACACTCAGCGATTTCTCTATGAGGTAACCTGTAAAGAAGGCTAGGCCTGCCTCGCCATTACTGTAACTGCTGCCCGGCATCATCTTGTCCCAGAAGAAGTAGATGCCGATGTTAAAGACCATGGCTAACGAGATCCAGACCACACTCCAGATCGAAGCCTCTTTAACCGATACAGCATGATCCTCTTTATGAAACACACCCAAGTCGAGCGCCAGCATCGCGATCACAAAGAGGTTGAAGCCTACCCATAGCCAAATCGAACTCATTCGTTTGCGCCTCCATTAGCTTTGCAACTGCGTAAGGTCACAAAAAAGCGAGACCCCACGGCAACGTTTCGTGTCGTGCTGGTCTCGCCAATGTGACTTACATCTCTGCCGACCGGGAACTGCTATTCCGGCTTGACGATCGACAGAACCAACCGCAAACGAGCGGGTGGTCGGCTACTCCCCAATCTGTAAGCATCTTAGCAAAAAGGTTACAACAAAGTTAGGGGAATTGTTCTTGATTTAAGGGAAGGCTTTCCTCATGCATTCCCTAGTACAATTAGGGAATTCCTTCCTATATCGCGTACTAAAGGCGAACTTCGGGCTGATATTCGCCCCAGACCTCGCGCAATACGCCGCAGACCTCGCCGATAGTGGCATAAACGCCGAGCGCTTTCTTCATCGGGTAGAGCAGGTTGCCATCGCCCTGAGCGCAGGTGCGCACCTCGGCCAAAGCCGCTTGAACAGCTTGGTTATCGCGCTGAGCGCGCAGTTCGGCCAAAGCGGCGCGCTGCTCTTCGGCTACGCGCTCGTTGGGCACAAAGAGCGGCACTTCGGGCTTCTCGGCCTCTTGGAAGCGGTTGATGCCCACGACGATCTGCTCTTGCGACTCAACCCGCTTCTGGTATTCGTAGGCGGCATCGGCGATCTGGCTCTGGATCCAGCCCTGTTCGACCGCTGCGACCGCTCCGCCCAGCTCGTCGATCTGCTTGATCAGGGCTACGGCGCGATCTTCGAGCTCGTCGGTCAAGGCCTCGATCACGTAGGAGCCAGCCAAGGGGTCGGCGGTGGCGGCCACGCCGCTCTCGTAGGCGATGATCTGCTGGGTGCGCAAGGCCAAGGTAGCGGCCTGTTCGGTCGGCAAGCCGAGCGCTTCATCGTAGCTGTTGGTATGTAGGCTTTGGGTGCCGCCCAAAACGGCTGCCAGCGCTTCGATGGTAGTGCGGATCAAGTTGTTGTAGGGCTGCTGGGCGGTCAGGCTCGCACCCGAAGTCTGGGTATGGAAGCGCAGCATCTGGCTTTGGGGCTTTTTGGCTCCGAAACGGTCGCGCATAAGCTTGGCCCACAAGCGCCGCGCTGCCCGGAACTTAGCGATCTCTTCGAGGAAGTTCGGGTTGCTCACAAAGAAGAAGGAGAGGCGGGGCGCAAAGGCGTCGACATCGAGGCCAGCTTTGATGGCCGCTTCGACATAGGCGATTCCGTTAGCGAGCGTAAAGGCGATCTCTTGCACAGCCGTGCAGCCCGCTTCGCGCATGTGGTAGCCGCTGATCGAAATCGTATTCCAGTTGGGAATATGCTTGTTGCAGTAAGCGAAGGTGTCGGTCACCAAGCGCATGCTGGGCCGGGGCGGGAAGATATAGGTGCCGCGCGCTGCGTATTCCTTCAAAATGTCGTTCTGAATCGTGCCGCCGATCTTGTCGGACGAGATGCCTTGGCGCTCTGCCACCAATTCGTAGAGCAGGAGCAACAAGCTGGCCGGGGCGTTGATCGTCATCGAGGTGGTGACTTTGTCGAGCGGTAGACCTGCGAGCAAAATCTCCATATCGCGCAGGCTGCTGATCGCGACGCCAACTTTGCCTACCTCGCCCTCGGCGCGCGGGTCGTCGCTATCGAGTCCGAGCTGAGTCGGTAGGTCAAACGCGACCGACAGACCAGTCTGGCCCTGTTCGAGCAGATAGTGGTAACGGGCATTGCTCTCGCGCGCGCTCGCGAAACCTGCGTATTGACGCATGGTCCAGAGTCGCCCACGGTACATGGTCGGGTACACACCGCGCGTATAGGGAAATTGGCCGGGATCGGGCTGGGCCTCGCGCACATCTTCGGCGCGATAGACCGCCTTGAGAGGAATACCAGAATCAGTAGTTGGATCTGACATAATCGTTGTGTCCGCCTATAAAAACGATGGTCTGTTTGCCAAACCGTATGCTAAATCTATGATACCATAGGGCCCGTGAGCGGGCAGCCGCAGCGCTTGGGCGCGGCACTGCCCTGCAAGGCTCACGTTTCAGACAAGCAAGTATACCGCATGAGCGCAGAGGTGAGGCAGCGGTGATAAAACACTGCCTATAATCAGCTTAAAGCAGCACTGCGCCTGTGCTATACTGAATGTAACCGGGTGTCGATAGAAGTTAAGTACACAAAGGCAATAACTGTGAAGAGATCCACATGAAATCGACAGTTATAGATCGAATCTTCTGTCCCCTCCCGTCTTTCAATCATAGAAATGTCTCACACCGACAATGATGACGGCGGGCTAGCCTTGCCGTCATTTTTGCTTCTCTTGCATGGTGACAAAGCGGATCCGGCCAGGCTTTCCCCTGCGTTTCCGGACACATATCCGATCTTTAGAGATCGGATAGAGAGCAAAGGAAATGGTAGACCAATCGTATCACGATCCCTTTGAACAAGATAAACCACAGCATGAATGTGGCGTTTTTGGTATCGTTGCTCCCGATGACGACGTCGCTCGCCTAACCTTCTTCGGCCTCTATGCCCTCCAGCATCGTGGCCAAGAGAGCGCTGGCATCGCTGTTTCAGATGGACGGCGTATCAAAGTACATAAAGAGATGGGCCTTGTCTCGCAAGTCTTTAACGAAGACAAGCTGCGACCGCTCCAAGGCCAAATCGCCATCGGCCATACCCGCTATTCCACCACAGGTTCCTCTAAAATCGAAAATGCCCAACCATTTTTGGTTGAAAGTGCGCTCGGCCCCTTGGCTGTTGGTCACAACGGCAACTTGACCAACGCGCCCGATCTACGCAACGAACTGCTGACACGCGGCGTCGGCCTGACGGGCACCAGCGACAGCGAAGTGATCACCCAGATGTTGGCCGGTGGTGAAGGCCGTACCTGGGAAGAGAAGCTGCGCGTCTTTATGGTGCGCGCCCAAGGAGCCTACTGCTTGACCGTACTCACCCGCGATACGCTCTATGCCGTGCGCGACCCCTGGGGCCTGCACCCGCTCTGTATCGGGCGTTTGGAAGGGCGCGGTTGGGTCGTCGCTTCCGAAAGCTGCGCCCTCACGACAATCGGCGCTACCTTCGAGCGCGAAGTCAAGCCCGGCGAAATCATCGCAATCAGCGAAAACGGACCGCAAACGGTTGCTCATATGGCAGCACCTCAACAGGCAGCTTGTCTGTTCGAATATATTTACTTCGCACGCCCCGACAGCATTCTTGACGGAAGCTCACTCCACAGCATGCGCGTAGCCCAAGGACGCGAGCTGGCCCGCGAGGCACCCGCCGATGCTGATGTGGTCATTCCCGTGCCCGATAGCGCCGTCCCGGCTGCGATCGGTTACGCTCAAGAGAGCGGCTTGCCCTATAGCGAAGGCTTGATCAAAAACCGCTATATCGGTCGCACCTTCATTCAACCAGATGACAGCCTGCGCAAAGTTGGTATCTCGCTCAAGTTCAATACCCTCGCCGACAACCTCAAAGGCAAGCGTGTTGTATTGGTCGATGATAGCATCGTACGCGGCAACACCAGTGGCCCCATGGTGCGCCTGCTACGCGAAGCTGGCGCCAAAGAAGTCCATATGCGCGTCAGTTCGCCCCCTATTCGACACCCCTGTTTCATGGGTGTCGATATGGCAACCTATCCCGAACTGATCGCTCACCGTATGAGCATTCCCGAAATCAACAAACACCTTGGTACCGATAGCCTCGCCTATCTCAGCCTTGATGGCCTCATTCGTGCTGTGAGCCAGACCCAGGGTACTCAAGGATATTGTGTTGGTTGTTTCTCGGGTCGCTACCCAGTCGATATTCAACTGATGCAAAAAGAGGCATTTGAACAGTAAAAAAAGCGAACCTTGTTGGGAACGGTATGTTCCCAACAAGGTTCATCAGTGTTTATTGTTTTTACTCTATACGTATTCAGGTAAGAGTTAGTGGTTTACCACCTGCGCCTATAAGGTAAAATTCGTTTTATCATAAATCTCATTGACGCGTATGAGCGATACTGATACAATGCGCCCCGTACTGGTAAACCGTATAAGGATTAAGCACGCCCATGACGACCGACGAGCAGCGCGACCAGCGTGAAGCGCGCACTGGCGAAACACAAGTAGACTCTCTACGGCCTGAAAGTGCTCAAGCACGAACCACACCCAAGCCGCAAAATGCGAATACAGCAAATACCCAAGTGGGTCAGGTGTTCCAAGAGCTAGAACGCCTCACCCGTCGACTCTCGCCTTCATCGAATACAAGTCGTAATCGTAGCGCAACAAGTCGCACCACCCGTCGCCAAGCTGCACCCTCGCGAGAGCGCTTGGCGAGCCTGATCGCAGCACTTGGTGACACAACACACCCCCAACATGCGCTCGCTGTCGATGAACTCATCGCCATCGGCGATGCGGCAGTGCCCAGCTTAGTCGAAGCGCTTGAAAGCGATCAATCAACCTGGCTGACCGCCTACCGCGCCGCTGAAGCCCTCGGCCATATCGGCGATGGGCGCGCGACCGATGCCCTGCTGCAGGCGCTCAACCATAGCAACAGCAATGTGCGCTGGAGCGCAGTACGCGCCTTGGCCTTGGTTGGAGACGCCCGCACGATCTTCCAGCTTCGGCGGATAGCCCAAGAAGATCGCAGCAAAACCAGTTGGGGAGAATCGGTTGCAGGCGCGGCCCAAAGTGCGCTCAACCAGATTCGCGAACAGAGCCCGATTATGCAAGGCATGGAGCTGATCAAAACGGCTATCACCTGTGTCTTGATGATTATCGCGCTTGTAACAGCCTTTGGTGTGATCACAAGCCTACGCCAAGAGCTCGATCGTTTCGGCCAAGAAACGGTCGATGCGGGCGTCACCCTGAGTCCTCTGCCACGCCCAACCGCAACAGGTAGCAATGCAGCGGCCTCTCAATCCACACCAGAGCAGCTTCCAACAGAAGTTATTCCTCCTACGGCGACCAGCGCAGCGCAGATCCTCGTCACCGGTTCGGTGCTTCAACAGGCTGCAAACGTACGCGCTATACCGAGCAGCGTGCAAAACGAGCCGATCGGCCGCCTCAGCCCGGGCGACGAGATCATCTTCTTAGCCGTCACCAGCGATGGTGAATGGTATAAGATTCGCCTCGGCGAGCGCCACGCCCCCGGATCACAGATTGCCTCCGAAGATGGCACTGGTTGGGTTAACCAAGCGCTCGTCTCGGACCCCGATGGCCCCGTGCCGCTTGCAGATCTCGAAGAAGATAACTAAAGTTCCCTCTTTCACACAAGCTTCACCTATTCCAGTAAGCATCAGACTATACAAAAGGCGCGATCGTTGCGATCGCGCCCTTCGCTAGTTTATCCACCTTCAGAAGGTTGAGCTCTAGGTTTTTGGCGGCTAAGTCTCGCCCTCAAAAGAGGCGTCGACCGCGTCCGCCTACGGCTACAACCGGCCCTTCTTGTGCTACGAAGCCTCGCAGCCTACGCGAAGAGGCCCCCAAAACGCAAGACCTCAAACACACTGCAGACTGCGAAACGTGATAGCAAATCGTTTGAAAGACGTGCATTTTCTCGACGCGAGAAAACGCAAAGCTAGGGAAAGAGTTGTATGACATTTCGCGCTGTCGCACGAAATGTCGTCTTTCCACCGTCTGTTCTGCCTAAGCTAGACCTGTTTGTTAGAAGGTGATTCTGAATAGATATTGCCGCCGCCGATCACGCCCGACTTCAGCAAGCCACGGAATAAGCCTTCCAAAAGCGAGCCGACACCAACTGCGCCCGGGTCAGCTTGAGCTGGCGCTTGGCTGGTGGCACCCGACGAAGCGCTATTGCCGTAGGCACCGCGCCGCGATGAAGCAAGCGCATCGAGAATAGCTTCCATATCAGAAGCACCGCGTTGCTTCGCTTGCATATACCCCAAAACGCCCGGAATCAAGGCATCAAGCAAGGTTCCATCGCCCTGTTTCGCGTTGCTCGACTGCTGAACACCTCGCATCAAACCTTCCAACAAGGGCAGCAAATCATTGATGCTGAGCGAACCGGCTGGCAGTTTCGCAGCGGCTTCGCTCAAACCACTCGCATACAGATCAGCCGTCTTGCCCCTTCCTTGGGTTTGCAAAACCTGAGCCGCTTGCTTCAAGGCAGTACGATCATCAGTCTTGCCTTTTTGTTGCGCTAAGATTTCGCTCACCAAGCGAAAGTTATTAGCAAGATTATCACCCGCGTTCCCATTCCGCCCGTCTAACTCATTTAATTGCGTACGGTCAACATCCAGCTCTTGAGCGATGGATGCGAATAGGGTTGCAAGGTCAAGCTTTTGGGACATGGTACTTCCTTTGTTCTTGTTGTTGCTTCGCCATTGGAGCAGTAGGCTCTGCTAGGCTGATTTCCACCAGCGGATTAAACGCAACTTAGCTATCGATTATGCAAAGATTTCCGCACAATCACGATCCTTAGAGCTATTGTAGCACCACTCTTTTAGGCAACAAGGCTTTCTTAGTTGAGATTGCACCTTCCAGAGGGAATATTTCGCTCATTATTGACAATCGAGCACACAGGGTGAGCCCTCGACCCCTTATGGCGAGATCGAGGGCTTCTATCAACAATCAGGAGCACAGCTTATCTAAGAAACCGTTTAGTTCGGCTTTAAGATACTGTCGATCAAACGCACAGCCGTATCGCGGATCTGGCGGCGTAGCTCGCGGCCCGAAGACGGCGAGGTCAAAATACCAATGACAAAACCAATGATGGCCCAACGGATCGCGGTTTTCACTAAGCTTACTCCGTGATTAACGTTCAGTTTGCCATACTGAACGCGGGTATTCAAGGCATCAACAGGTGTACGCACCACCGCCTTGGCGGCTTGCTTGGTCTTGCCAGCTCGCTTGGCTACCTGTTTGGCTGTGCCCTTCACACTTTCGCCCACCGAAGAGGCCGTGGAGCCGATCGCGTCGGGCACGCTGGTCGCCACGTGTTGAACTTGCTCGGCCACCTGCTGGCCACGGGTGGCTGCATAGGCCACGCCCGCCGCCGCTGCACCTGCACCCAAAGCCGCCACATGCTGCAGCTTGTTGCCGACATCACCCGCGCTCGATTGCAGATTAGTCAACTGATCGCCGAGCTTATCGCGAGCTGTTTTCTTTTGCCACGGCCAACGGCGCGGCTGGGCTTGATGTTGCAGCTCCGACAAAACTTGCGAGCCAGTCTGTTGGGCCGATGCTAGCTTCTCTTGGGCCACGCTCTGCAAGTCTGAAGCACTAGCTTGCAGACCAGCCAAACGATCGTTAAGCTTGTCGCGAGCCGTCTTCTGCTGCCAGGGCCAACGGCGCGGCTGGGCCTGATGCTGAATCTCCGAAAGCGTCTTCGAGCTAACGTTCGTCGCTTTGCTCTGCAGATCAGAGGCCTTGCTTTGTACGGCAGAGAGTTGCTCTTGAGCTTGATGCTGAGCTTCGCTCAAAACATGGGAGCCCGCTTGCTTGGCCGCCTCAAACTGCTGCTTGGCGCTCTCTTGCCAGTCAGAAGCGTTCTCCTGCAGATGGGCGACTTGCTCGTTGAGCTTGTCGCGAGCTGTCTTCTGCTGCCAGGGCCAACGGCGCGGCTGGGCCTGATGTTGTAGCTCTTGATAGACTTCTAGGCCGCGCTGTTTGGCGGTATCGAGTTTCTCGTTGGTCAGGCCTGCCACAAGCGAGGCCTGGTCGCTCGCGCTCGTCTTCAACTGAGTGACGCGATCGTTGAGCTTGTCGCGAGCCGTCTTCTGCTGCCAGGGCCAACGGCGCGGCTGAGCTTGGCGCTGAGCCTCTTTGAGCAGTTGATCGCGTCGGGCCAGCGCCATAGCAGCAAGTTCTGCGCTGCGCTTAGTGGCTTGTGCAGCCAGTTTTGCACTCTGTTTGTTCAATTTGTCGCGTAAGGTCTTCTTTTGCCAGAGCCAGCGACGTGGGCGCGCTTGACGTTGGGCCTCTTTCAACAACTTTTGGGCCCGTTCGTTCAAAGGCGAAGCGAGTTCTGCACTGCGACGCGCCACCAAGTCGGCCAACTCGGCGCTGCGCTCGGCGGCTAGAGCAGCCAATTCGGCGCTACGCCCATTGATATGATCGCGCAAGGTCTTGGGCTGCCACGGCCAGCGGCGCGGTCGCGACTGTTCGCGCACATAGCGCAACAGCACTTCACCCTGGGCAGCGGCCAGCTCGCTCATATCGGCGCTCCAATCTTGGATATGATCGCGCAAGGTCTTGGGCTGCCACGGCCAGCGGCGCGGCCGAGCCTGGCGCTTAGCGACCTGTACAAGCTCGCCTCCGGCTAAAGGAAAGAGCGTATCCTTCATAGGGCCTCCTTAATTTATTTCGAATCTATCGCGCTACAAAGCGCCAGATCTTCCCGAGCTACACCAAGATCGGAAAGGATCAAAGGGAGAAGAGCACCAATTGGGCAATACTTGGCCAGTTACATGAGCTCGCTTGGTTATCGACAGAACCTTCTCAAAAGCGCAAGCAAGTACAATGGGCACAGGAGAAACGCCGATCAAACTCTAGGCGTGTACGATGTTGTAATCATTTGAGGCGATGATGAGTGCTCACACTCGGTCGCTCTTACAACGGTCAAAGGCATTAAGATAGTTATCAGCGCTAGAAGCACATAAATCTGTCATGTCTATACCGCAAAAAAGCGTGATCTGATATGCTCTTTTGAAAAAAAGGCATATCCCTACAGCATCCTCTAGCAGATTGCATACCACCAGAGCTTTTTTTGGCTTTCGCAGAGCCTAGCTTCAAACGCAGGCGCTAAGCGGCTTCGCTTAGCTCTCACTGGCACATAAGAAAAGGATTCCGCACCCATATGCGGAATCCTTTTGTCCTGAATGTGAGCTAGGTTTAAAGAGCGGCGCTCGTATGTTGAAACTAGGCCAGGGCAAAATAGGTCTTAAGGCTTAGCGGGGAATTGAGCGCTGCCCGCTACATCGCCATTCTCGACCAAAGGAATGCCATTGTCGCTGATCTGATGGCCGTAGATATCGGTCACGCGGAAGTCATAGACGCTTACATTGTTGCTTTCGAGGATAAAGTAGTTATAGTCTTGGCGCGGCAGCTCCACATAGGTGCCATTGGCTTGTTTATATTCAACTTTGGCGATCGGGTTGCGGTGATTGCGGATCTGAACAGCCATCCACCAAGGGTTGCTACCATCCTTAAAGTGATAGACAATCGGGCCGCTCAGCTCAGGACTGATGATACGCCAGCGTATCTTGACGCGCCCTTGGTGCAGTTCGGCGATCTTTTCGAAGGCTTCGGGACTCATGTCGATGTCGCCTTTGGCGCATTCGGGGCATTGATCGGTGATCTTGACCACGACGCTGCCGCGAGGCCCAGTGATCTCTACATAGGCCCCACAGATGGCCGATTCGGCATAGTCGGCTTTATTCATGGCTGCATACATCTTATCGGGCAGGGGATCAAAACCACAGTTGCCCGTCCCATCACCGAAGTAGTAGGTGCCTTCGCCTTCGTAGTAAACATCGTCATCGCCGCCATTTCCACCATCGCCGCCGTCTCCACCATTTCCATCATCTCCACCATCGCCGCCGTCTCCACCATTTCCATCATCTCCACCATCGCCGTCGTTGCCGCCATCACCGCCGTCGTTGCCACCATCGCCGCCATTGCCTCCGTCACCGCCGCCGTTGCCACCATCGTTCTCGCCGCCGTTGCCGCCATCGCCGCCGCCGTTGCCACCATCATTGCCACTATCGGTATCAGGAGGGCTGACCACAAAGGGCAAAAAGGTTGTATACTCCGCAGCAGGTTGGGAAGAATCGGGCTGAGCTGCCAGACTTAACGAGGCTTGAATAAACCCGAACAAGACTAGAGTGAGAATGGTCAACCGTTTCAGCATACAGTCTCCTTTAACCATTTCAAAACTAATTTTGTCTGCACTATCGTAATGCATATGTCAAGTCAAATGAGAGCTTTTTGTTTGCTTAGGTCTTAGGCAGGCGCTAGGCATAAACAGCGAGCGCTTCGATGCGGTGGGAGGGCAGGCTGTTGATAGCCGTAGGCGGACGCGCTTAGGACCTCTGTTGAGGCAATGCCCTTGACGCCAGCGTCATGCAGACGTTGACATCACCACTTTGATTTGGAATCAGGTTTGAAACGCTACGAGTAGAAACGATGCATATTCTTTGGATCGATCCGTTTCACGGCGGCTCGCACGCCGCTGTCTCGCAGGGCTATGCGGCCCATAGCCAGCATCAGGTTTCGCTGCTGACGCTGCCGATCTATGGCGGTTGGCGCTGGCGCATGCGCGGAGCGGCCGTCACGCTGGCGCGTATGTATCGCGAGTCGGGTCTGCAGCCCGATCTGATCGTCACAACCGACATGCTCGATGTGGCGAGCTTTCGGGCTTTGGCAGGGCTCGACGATATGCCGATCGTGGTTTACTTCCACGAAAACCAACTAACCTATCCGCTGCCAGAGGGGCGTTCGCGCGATTTGAGCTTCGCTTGGACGAACTACACCAGTGCGCTGAGCGCCGATCTGGTCTGTTTTAATTCGCGCTTTCACCAAGAGGTTTTTTTGGAAGCCCTGCCCTCGCTGTTGCTGCGCTACCACGACTATCAGGAGCGCGAAACGATCGATCTGATCGCTTCTAAAGCGCACGTGCTTGCGCCGGGCGTTGCTCTGAAGCGTCTCGATCGCAGCCAACCGCTAGCCCGCCCCTGCGAGGAGCCGATTCTGTTGTGGAATAGTCGTTGGGAATACGACAAGCAGCCGGAAGCTTTCTTCGCGGCTTTGGAAGAGGTCGATGCGCGGGGGATCCCCTTCAAGTTGATTGTGGCTGGTGAGCATATCGACCCGAACGCTCCGGCATTTGTGGCGGCGCGCGAGCGTTGGTCGCAGCATATTCTGCATTGGGGCTATGCGGCCAGCAGCGAGCTCTATCGCGATCTGCTGCACCAAGCTGATATTGTGGTGAGCACGGCGATTCAGGAGTTTTTTGGAATTAGCATTATCGAGGCGCTCTATTGCGCTTGTATCCCGGTCTTGCCCAAGCGTTTGACCTATCCTTGGCTTTTGCCCGAGATCTATCACAACGACTGCCTCTACCGTTCGCCCCAAGAGTTGGTAGAGCGGCTCTGCAGCACTATGCAGCGGCGCGCTGAGCTGGCTAAGATCGATTGGAAGGCTGTGGCTGAAGGCTACGATTGGTCACAGATGGCCCCAGTTTATGACGCGACTTTTGAACAGGTCAAACGTAACAAGTTGTGGAGATAAGAAAAAGGCCAAGCGCGCGAACGCTTGGCCTTTTCAAACTGACTGGAGATTAATCCATGATCAGCCAAACAACTACAACAGCGAGAATACCCAACATAATGATCGGGGTACCCGCGAAGGCAAGCCATGAACCGGCGTAGGCAAGCATCTGCTCTTGAGCTTGAGCCTGCAAGACGGCAGGTTCGGGCATAACCGAATTCTCGGCTGTACGAGCGGTAAGCCAACCGATGAAGTAGAGGAAGAAACCAAATCCGGTAATTGCTACGCCGAGCAATAGCAAGCCTGCGGAACCGACTGCACTCACAGGGCGCTTCTCTAACGGCTCCAAATTCACCGATACCACTGATATCACTCCTTATGTCAACGCCGATCTTCCGGCAGCGCGGCAATCTGATCTTTGCTCAGATTGAGATACACTGTATGATTTTCGAGACGTTCAATATATGCAACAGGAATCGTGACGTCTCGTGCACCCCATAAATGGCCTTCTCGCATAACGAGATGGGAAATGCGGCTGGTTTTCGGATCCATCAAGAAGTCGTCGATCCGTCCGGCCTGCCCATCGGTTGCTTCTACCGCGTCTCCGTGCTCTAAGGTAATATCGCCATCAGGAACGGTTTTCGCTATCTCTAACGGCTCGTCTTCGGTATGCTTCTGATCCCAGTAGACGCTGCCAACCGGGTACGAGGCACTCGTAGAGAAAAAGGGATAGGTCGCCGGAACCTCAAGCACATTGGTCTCTGCGAAGACAGCTTGTTCCGAAAGCTCTTTGCGTGTTAAGCGCAAACGAACTTGGTTAGGCGTGGTCTCGCCCACATAGTCGAGACTTACAATGACCTTACCACCAAATAGACCATCTTGTAAGACAACAATAGCAGTGATTTGGTCGTTTTTCGGTGTGAGAATAACTCCAACCGTCTTACCCGCGTGCCCGTCGATACAGTAGACGTCAGCTTGTAAAGGAAGATCCATGACCGATTACCTTTCTGATTCTTGCTGTCTCCCCCCTGTTGAAGCTAGCAGAGTTTATACCAGCAAGCGAGTTTAGGTCATCGGATATGGATGTTGACCTTGTGCAACCTTGTATATTTTATCACAGAACAGCAGAGACGCAACCAAGCAGAATAGCTCGTTACAGCACAAAAATAGGGCATATGCATGCGTTGTTGGCTTCAGCTATCGAGCTTGTGCACCAAGCCAACGATCAAACGGGCAGCTTGCGCAATGAGGCGCTCGTCGAGCGCATCGAGCGGGTCGCCGCTTTGGGCTGGCGCAATACTGCCTTGACCGTAGCTTCTGAGCAAGACTGCCCGATAGCCTTGGCGCAGCAAGGGCGCGATCAGACTCGGGCCATCGCGCATAACGCGCGGCTCTGCATCGATCGAGGGATCGCTGGCATCGACCTCTGCCAAGAGTTTGAGCAGATAGGGATCGGCATACTGGACACGTACGATCTGCTCGCGAGTGATGATGCTGAGCTTGCCCACATCGAGCTGATCGATCCCGATAAAGAGGGTATCGCCGCGCGGAAAGGGATAGCGCTCAAGGAAGTTGCGCAGACCATCGCGCTGCCCCTGCGCAGTCGCACCCAAGGCTACCGCCCATAGCTCAATAGCGTGCAGATTGGCAGCCTGTTCAGCAGCGGCGATCTGAGCGGCTAGGGCACCAGTGCCAACGCTACTGGCCGACGGGCGAAAGGGCAGATACAAAATGGCCGTAAGCGCTGTGAAATAGAGCAGCGGCAAACTCGCCAACAGCGTGTAGATAGCTTGGCCGCTCAAGTGAGCCCACACAAGCAAGCCAGTCAACAGGGCAGACGCTAGCAAACGCACCCATGCGCCTAGGCCACGAGGTGCGATCAGACGCTGCCAAGTTCCGCGACCTTTAGCGACATCGACGCGCGTCAGCAAGACAACGCGCCAATGAGGCTCTTTTTCGGCGGGGCGGGTCGCCACCACATTCTGGCTATCTCCTTGGCGGGCAAAGAGCGGGCGCTTGGGCATCGCTAAGGTGCAGATCGATGTAAGGAGGCACCAAGCAGCTAGCGCGATTCCAAACCATGGAGCGACAAACCAACTCAACAAAGCAAGCAGGCCGACGATCCAGAGCATTGGAATCAGCGCACCATAGCCGCTGGCTGTGCGAAAGGTATCGACACTTACGCTCATGCCTGCGCGACGCAACTCGGCATCGACATGGGCGGCGGCTTGGGCCTCGGCCAAACTGGTCGGCAAACGAGGTTTGCGCTGTTGCAACAACATTTGAACCCGCCGACGAGGGTCGTTACGGGTTCGTCGATGCACCTGAAGCTGAATGGGCTGGTTTGATGTATGCATGCTAGCGAACACCCCACAAAACAGCGATTATGCGCTCTGAAAGGATGTATCGGCCTAGATTTTCTTTGAAAATGATCTCAATCATTGCGCCAAATACTCTTGCTTGTGTCAAACGATCAAACTGATAGCGAATCCGGTGATTCGTTTACTACTTTTGGGCTTCAACGGATGCGAATGCTTCAGGCGAGCGAGCTGCTTACGACCCCCGTTTCAGCGCTCTGGCGGCGAGGTCTTTAGCTCCCAAGCAATCCCTAGCGCGTCCGCCTACGGCTACCAACATCCCGCCCACCAAAGGGGCGTCTCTTTGTGCTGCGAGGCCGCTCCCAATGATACTGACAGATTGCGTATCTCTCTTTGCTACCAAAGCGATACTAGTAAATCCGATTAGCTTAGTTCTTTTTGGCCTCCAACAGAGTGAAACTTTCCCTCGTTTTGTTTTTCCTATTGCGAAAGTACTAGGCTTTAAACGGATTGGCTATACGCTAGCTTCTATTATCGCACAGCAAAGCGATCGATAGCCGAAACAACGCTAGCCGCATGGTAACGTTTGGCATGGCGAGCGTCAAGCCGCTGGTGAGACGTAGCTATGTTTGCTTTCCTGTTTTGTGTTTTCCCGCGTTGTGAGCATGCGCATCTTTCAAGCTGATTTGTCATCAGAGAGAAACAAAGGCGCGGTTTGGAGGCAGACTCAACTTAACAATCGCGTTATTCTGCCAGCTTTGAACAAGCATAGCATTACGAGAGCAGTTTAGATTGATATATTCGTTTTTTTCTTAATTCGAAGCGCTAGATAGCGTATTCCTGCACACAAAAACAGATATACAGCGTAACTTTTTCGTTATATCGCTACGGCCTAAGCCTAACTCAGAACGATCCTTCTCAGCTCGCTCCAAGGCTCAAACGAGTAGGCAGACATCACCTAAATGCCCACAGGAGTGAACCTGGTGTGAACAAATAGTTCATGCTGCTATACTCTTTGTTTTTCATTCCAAAGCTAAAAGCGCTCTACTTGACAAGTTCTTATACTTTACACGACTATCAGAACAAACAAGCCAGCCTACAGAGGCTGGTTATTGCTTTAACAAGCCGTTTTTAGGCTCTGGATATGATTTATTTTTAATTGATTTGTTATTGCAAATATTCTAATCTAATCCAAATATCAGATAGCCGATAGCAACATTATAAGGAGGAATTCTCATTGCGAGGTGCCTTCAAACAGAGGAGAAGCTTGGTATGAGACACCATGTCGTGACTATCAAACCTTCTTTGCAACGCTGGGGCTTATTTGGCATCGCACTCCTCATTTTCGTTTCAATGATAGCCTACAGCAAACCAAGTTACGCTCTCTCCGCAGATCTTGTGATTAGCCAAGTCTACGGAGGAGGCGGCAACACTGGTGCGCCGCTGAAACAAGATTACATCGAACTGTTTAATCGCGGCCCGAGTCCCGTCTCTTTGAATGGTCTATCGCTGCAATATGCCAGTGCAACAGGCGACGGCTTGTTTGGCAACAACTCTATGGCAATCACTGAGCTGCCAAATGTAACCCTGCAACCCGGCCAATACTTTCTTGTTCAAGAGATGGAGGGCACAAACGGCGAAGATCTTGAAAACCCAGACCATATTGACCTCAGCCCCATCGCCCTAGCTGCGGGTGCCAGCAAAGTCGTTTTGGTCCACGGTACCGAATCGCTCAACTGTAACGGCAGCGCAACGAGACCCTGCGACGCTACCGCCCTCAGCCGCATCATCGACTTAGTTGGCAGCGGAAACGCCAACTTCTACGAAGGAGCGGGAGCCGCCCCCACACCCAGCAATACCCTCGCGCTCTTCCGCAAAAATGGCGGCTGTACCGAGACCGACAACAACAACCAAGACTTCGAGCTCGCCCCACCCAATCCACGCAATAGTAGTTCTCCTTTCAATGTCTGTAGCGAGACTCCCGAGCCAACAAAATCGCCAACCGCAACGGTAAGCGACCCTGAACCGGGCACATGTTCCGTTCCAAATCAATCAGCACCCTTGATCAGCATCAGCGCACTCCAAGGCGCTGGGCCAGTCAACACCGTTAACGGTCAGACCCGCACTGTACGCGGCATTGTCAGCGCCGACTTCCGAAGCGCTG
>CALGUG010000033.1 GCA_937902315.1 uncultured Chloroflexales bacterium | reverse complement strand
AGCCGTTTTGCAGGCAAAAAAAGAGGGTTTTCGCTTATGTTAAGCGCTACCCTCCTCGATTGAGTCGTCTCTGGAGAAATCAAATACAAGCCAGCCCGTTCTGTTGTAATGCTCTGTTTCAGTACTCTCGATTGAGTCGTCTCTGGAGAAATCCTAACTCGTTCGATTGTAGCGGCTTGACTTATTGTTTCAGTACTCTCGATTGAGTCGTCTCTGGAGAAATTGGCCTGCCACGTATATGATTCTGGCGTGCGCACGGTTTCAGTACTCTCGATTGAGTCGTCTCTGGAGAAATTCATTGCCTTGAGTCGATTGCGTAAGGTGCTTTGTGTTTCAGTACTCTCGATTGAGTCGTCTCTGGAGAAATCTCGATCCTGTTGGGTGAGCGGAGGCCGACGACTTGTTTCAGTACTCTCGATTGAGTCGTCTCTGGAGAAATACATCAGATCGAATGCGGATCAGCCCCACGGCAAGTTTCAGTACTCTCGATTGAGTCGTCTCTGGAGAAATCGAGGAAATGGAATGGAAATTTGAACTTAACGAGATGTTTCAGTACTCTCGATTGAGTCGTCTCTGGAGAAATCGTGCGGCTCAAGATTTCGTAGACCAGTTGGTCGAGTTTCAGTACTCTCGATTGAGTCGTCTCTGGAGAAATGCATCAATCCCTTTCCATAGCGGCCAAAGAAGGTCGCGTTTCAGTACTCTCGATTGAGTCGTCTCTGGAGAAATCTAGGCCGTTGGCTTGATGAAAACGTCATCTATGGTTTCAGTACTCTCGATTGAGTCGTCTCTGGAGAAATACCAATTGCCGCTCTTCAGCGACAATCCCCAATATGTTTCAGTACTCTCGATTGAGTCGTCTCTGGAGAAATGGTCGTATTTATTCGCTGGATCGAGCAAAACAAACGGTTTCAGTACTCTCGATTGAGTCGTCTCTGGAGAAATAACTCCCCTTTACACATTTACTGCAACCCATGTCTGTTTCAGTACTCTCGATTGAGTCGTCTCTGGAGAAATTGATCGCATCGCCTTCGCCTGTTACCTCGATATCGTTTCAGTACTCTCGATTGAGTCGTCTCTGGAGAAATGCGGGATTAATGCCGACTGAGAGCGAGAGTTCCCAATGTTTCAGTACTCTCGATTGAGTCGTCTCTGGAGAAATACACTAATCCTATCCAATAGCTGAATGACCATTCTGTTTCAGTACTCTCGATTGAGTCGTCTCTGGAGAAATATTTAGGTGACACGCTTGAACGTACCCTCAACACTTGTTTCAGTACTCTCGATTGAGTCGTCTCTGGAGAAATCCAGAGTACCGCTCAGATGAGCGCTGGAGGGAGAGTTTCAGTACTCTCGATTGAGTCGTCTCTGGAGAAATCTTATGTTTGAACTCCTACTTTCTATTTTTCAACGTTTCAGTACTCTCGATTGAGTCGTCTCTGGAGAAATTCCAGCTCTGAGACTTCCCACACGAATCTAGACATGGTTTCAGTACTCTCGATTGAGTCGTCTCTGGAGAAATTTTTCGCCTGACGCGTCTCAGATGTTTTGGCAACTGTTTCAGTACTCTCGATTGAGTCGTCTCTGGAGAAATTAGTGTGCGCTGTACGGGCACGTTGGCCAACGCGTTTCAGTACTCTCGATTGAGTCGTCTCTGGAGAAAGCGGGACTTATGGAACTGTGACGACTTCCCTACTTGTTTCAGTACTCTCGATTGAGTCGTCTCTGGAGAAATCTATCCTGCCAGATCCAGTATCTTCATCGAAATAGTGTTTCAGTACTCTCGATTGAGTCGTCTCTGGAGAAATTCTTGGAAGCAAGTCGGCAGCAGCTCGTGAGGTAGGTTTCAGTACTCTCGATTGAGTCGTCTCTGGAGAAATGGGGCGACAATGATCTATCAATCATTGTACCGGTGTTTCAGTACTCTCGATTGAGTCGTCTCTGGAGAAATCAAAGAGAACGTTGCGCGGCCATGGCAACCGTCAAGTTTCAGTACTCTCGATTGAGTCGTCTCTGGAGAAATAAAGAACCATAGGGCCAGCCGTTGCCCTCGATCGCGTTTCAGTACTCTCGATTGAGTCGTCTCTGGAGAAATCTCAAGCCCTTGCTCGCGATAAGCGTCGAGCAGGTTTCAGTACTCTCGATTGAGTCGTCTCTGGAGAAATCCCGCCCTTTGTGCATTACCAGAGATCAGACCTTCAGTTTCAGTACTCTCGATTGAGTCGTCTCTGGAGAAAAACTAAGCTCGACCGATAAAGCGCCCCTAGTGTTGTTTCAGTACTCTCGATTGAGTCGTCTCTGGAGAAAGCGTACCGGTAAGCAAGCTCAACGCGCTAAAGCAATGTTTCAGTACTCTCGATTGAGTCGTCTCTGGAGAAATGAAAAGGAACTCTTCAACCCTAGAGAACTTTTACGCGTTTCAGTACTCTCGATTGAGTCGTCTCTGGAGAAATCCTCTTTTGTTCAGGTGCAAAGGCATATGATCGGACCTATGACCGGCTTAAAAAGGCTTAGCAGCCTGCTCACAAAGCCTCTTTTCCTTCTGATCATAGCATAAGGCACGTTCGATTCGCAACTCGTTTTTTGCTCCAAAAGCGCGTAAAGTTGCGAACAAGCCTTCTCCTGATCCTAAAGCCTAAAATACCCCTTAAAACTACGACACTTTTTTCTGCCTAGGCCGATTTTGGGGCCTTTTTGATTCGAGTTGCGAAGCAAGCCCGCACAAGGCCATTTTTAAGCAGCTATGCTATCATCCATACAGGCGAAGCTTCTACAAGAGGGGTGGCTATGAAACGACGATTGCTAACGCTGGTGCTGATCTGCTTGCTCTGCGCATGCAGCGCGCCCCCGCGAGCTGACCGAACGCGCCTCAGCGCCGTCGAAGCGGTCAATGCCGAAGACAACGAGCAGTTCGCCAAGGCGACCGCGCCGCGCCCCTTTGTCTTTCCGCGCGATCACGGCTCGCACGACGAATACCAGACCGAATGGTGGTACTACACCGGCAATCTGCAGAGCGCCGATGGGCGTACCTTCGGCTTTCAGCTCACCTTCTTTCGGCGCGCCCTGCTGGCCGAAGCGCCCCAGCGTCCCTCCGATCTAGCCACCCGTTCGATCTATATGGCCCATCTGGCCATCAGCGACATTAGCCAAAACGCTTTCTACAGCTTCGAGCGCTTTAGCCGCGATGGGGGAGACTGGGCCGGAGCCAGCGGCGAACCCTTTCAGGTCTGGCTCGATGATTGGCGCGCCACAGGCAGCGGCCCCGAAGGCATGCAGATGGAACTGCAGGCCAGCCAAGATGATATCGGCCTTGCGCTACGCCTTGAGAACAGCAAGCCAGCACTGTTGCAGGGCGATCGAGGTTTGAGCCAGAAGGGCGAGGCGCTGGGCAACGCCTCCTACTACTACTCGCTGACTCGCATGCTGGCCAGCGGCACGCTGACGATCAACGGCCAGAGCATCGAAGTCACTGGCTTGGCATGGATGGACCACGAGTTTGGCACCAGCGCGCTCGACCGCTTCGCAACCGGCTGGGACTGGTTCAGCTTGCAGTTCGACGACGGGCGCGAGCTGGTCTTCTTCCACATTCGCCAGGCCGACGGCTCGATCTCGCGCTTTTCGGGCGGGCATCTGGTCGAGGCCGACGGCAGCGCGCGCCGCCTCGAGCGCGACGAACTTGAGCTCAGCGTACTGACAGAGTGGCAAAGCCCGCACACTCAGATCCGCTATCCGGCCCGCTGGCGGCTTAGCGTGCCAAGCGCCGCGATCGATATTGACATAACGCCAGCCATGGCCGACCAAGAGCTGCTGCTGACTGTCACCTATTGGGAGGGCGCAGTGCGCATCAGCGGCAGTGCCAGCGGCAGGGGCTATGTGGAACTCACCGGCTACTGAGGCACTGTTTTTTACTCACCACACGAGGCACTGAGACACTGAGGCTTTTAGAGAGCTGTTTGTGATAGTTGAGTGATCGCTGCAGCGCTAACGCATTCCATTTCTCCCTTTCTCCTGCTTCCCGGTCGCCCTTCTCCCCGCGCCTGCTCTGGTCGGGGGGGTGAGGGCCTTCTTCACCACACGAGGCACTGAGACACTGAGGCTTTTAGAGCTGTTTGTGATGGTTGAGTGATCGCTGCAGCGCTAACGCATTCCATTTCTCCCTTTCTCCTGCTTCCCGGTTGCCCTTCACCCCTCGCCTGCTCTGCAGGAGAGGGGGCCGGGGGGTGAGGGCCTTCTTCACCACACGAGGCACCGAGACACTGAGGCTTTTAGAGAGCTGTTTGAAAATCCGTTTGCTTGGCTTTTCAGGGGGCGCTTGGGAGCAGGCAGACGAGCAGCCGAATGTTTGGAAAGGATGTTGGTAACCGTAGGCGGACGCGCTAGGAGTCGTATGGAAGGGTGAGCCTTTTTCCGCCTGAGGCGACGGAAGAGAGGGCACAAGATTATCCACATTTATGAGATTGTGGAAAACTTTGGCGGCTCTTGAGGGCGATACTTGCCGTTATAAACAGAAAAATGACACTTTTCCCCATGTGCTATGCACCGGGTACACACATTTTCAACAAGTTATCCACAATGTCGACAAGGTTGGGGAATGTTGGGGATGAAAAAAGCTGCTGTCAGACGACAGCAGCCTAGCACTGAAAGCCTAGCCTAGCATCCAAGAGGCCAGCCAGATCAACACAATCACAACGAAGAGTGCGCCCAGCGCAACCAGTGCGATGCGCTCGAAGTTGTAGAGCGACCAGTCGCCCAGCACTTCGTTTTCGTGGCCGACCAGCAACAAGCGACCGGGTTTATCGTTCAACACAAAGTCGAGCTCGGTCAGAGTCGCGCCGCTAATGCTCAGCTCGGCATGCGTGATGCGAGTGTGCTCGTCGGCTTCGTCGACCGCCGCCTTGAGCAGCTCTGCCAAGGGAGCCACGCTCTGCCAGCGCCCTTCAAACAGATCGATCTCGGAGCTAAAGACCGGTTCGGCCCGCTTGAGCAACGCCTTCTCGGGCAGATCGGTCATATCATCGGTGTTTTCCCAGAGCTTGTGGCGGCGCGACCAAACGAATACTTGCTCTTCGGTCACCTTGCCCACGCCCTCGCAGGTCGGACAAGTTTGGTTGCTATAGCCGTGGCAGACATTGCAGGTCTCGAGCACCGTTTCGCTCACCAGCCTGCCATTGGGTCCCTTGGTTTTGCGCACATGGTCGATATGGCCGCGACCATCACACTTTTTGCAGGTGATCTTGCCCTTGCCGTGACACTCGGGACAGTCTAAGACTCGCATCGAGTTGGGCAAGACGAGCTCTTGCTCGCCGAGCAACTCGTCTTCGTCGGGCACATCGACATCCCAGATATTGGGCGGCAACGCGACCGAACTGTATTCGCGCGGCTGTTGGGGCCGCGTGCGCGTTTCGGGCGGTCGGCGCGTTTCGTAGGTGGTGCGCAGTTCGTAAAAATAGATGTTGTAGCTCGAGATCTGTTGCGGTTCGATCAACTGGCCGAGCGGGCTGCGCCGGAAGAAGCCTTTGCGGCTCCAGCGATCGAGCAAACGACGGATCACATCGGTACGATGCAGGCCATCGGCCCGAGCGCGGCTTTTGCTGATAAAACCTTGGTCGAGCAGATCGCCGATCGCCGTCTCGAGCGGATTTTCGAGCCATTCGGCTGAAGGCTCCCAGCGCGATTCTTCCATGTCGCTGGTAGCGCGATCGAGCTGCATGCGCAAGGCTTGGCGCAGGGCGGCGATCGCTTGGCCTGCGTCACCAAAACGATGCTGGGGCTGAGGCGCCATCATGCGTTGCAACACGCGCTCGGCGGCGCTCAAGGTCGGATCTTTGCTGCCCAACGATGGCAGGGTATCGCCGGGCGGCGGCGGGATCTCGCCGCTCAGCATATGCCAAAGCACGGCGCCCAAACCGTAGATATCGAGGGCCGGGTCGGCATCGCTGCTATCGAGGCGCTGCTCGGGCGCCGAATAGGGCGTGAGGTAGTCGGCTTCGTCGACGCTCGAAAGGTCGGGCGTGTCGGAGCTAGCCGCCAAACTCAGGTTGGTCAGATAGGCCAAGCCCTGTTTGGTGACCAGAATGTTTGCTGGCTGAACATCGCGATGGATAACGCCCTCAGCGTGGAGATAGTCAAGCGCGGCCCCGATCTGTTTGGCGATGTTGAGCGCCAAAACTGGATCGATCGGACCCTCTGCGAGCGTCTCGTCAAGGGTGCGAGCTTCAAGGGCCGGAGTCACTAAATAGGCGCCGTAGCGATCATCGTGGCCAGCATCGAGCACGGGTAAGAGATTGGGGTGGCTCAGACGCGCGGCTAGACGCGCCGCCAACTGGAAGCGGCTGGCAGAGACCCAATCGGTGCGGCGCAGAATATGCACCACCACCGGGCGATCGAGCGTCAGATGGGTCGCATTAAAAAAGGTCGCCAATTCGTCTTGACCTACGCGCTCCCCAAGACGGTAATTGCGTAGTTCCTGATTAGCTTCAGGAGTGACTTTGGCTGATGAAGCCCGAGCACTGGTTCTTGAAGATGCCATAGCAGTATCCACCAGTAGGCAGGCAACGCCCGCTCTTAAACATCTTAGAGTATAGCACAGCGACTAGGAAGTAGTGTAGCTTCGATGCCAGTCTCTGCTGAACAGGCTGCTCGACAGCGAAGCGACTTCCGAAACGCGGCTCGTGTCATACCAAATCCGTCTGATCAGTTTGTGTTTTTTGGCCTTCGCTAGAGTGGAACTTGACTATTTTGTCCCGGTCTTGTGTTTTCCGCGTTGCAAGAGTGCAGGTCTTTAAGCGGATTTGGTGTCAGCCCTTACGGCTATGAGGAGCCGTTTTTAGGGGCGATATAGAGTTATTTTAGCACGTATGTTCGATATTTTCAAGCTCACGATTATACCGTCTCTAAGCCAAAACGCATAGAAACGCACTACACAAAGCCTTCGATCGATTCAGACAGCTTTTGAAGGTTCGAGCTATGCCACCAGTGTGTTCTAAACGTGGGCAGTGTAAGCCTAGGTCGAAAACACCTACGCTTGCACTGCCTTGTGTAGGGTCAAATGCTCGCTCAGCTCGCTTTATTCGGCCGGAGCACTAGCTGGTTCGGTTGTAGGCGGCAGCTCGTTATCGATCAAGATGCGCATACCCCAGTAGAGCTGCGAGTCACTACAGTTCTCGAAGCCGGGCGCGGGTTGTTGTTCGCCCAAACAGGGCACGGCGTAGCGAACATCCGAATCGAAGGGTACAAACTGTTCAGGTGTGATGCCAAGCTTATGGATTTGGCTTTGGTTGGGAGTAAGCCATTCGGCGATCGTAATGCGTGCGCTGCTCCCATCTCGTAGGGTATGGATATTCTGAACCGTTCCCTTACCAAAGCTGGTTTCACCCACCAGATAGGTGTTGGGGCGCAGATCGCGCAAAGCGCCAGCTACGATCTCGGAAGAGCTTGCAGAGCCGCTGTTAACTAACACAACGAGCGGCAGATCGAACATTCGCACATCTTGATCGGCCGAGATCGTTTTGAATTCGGTCAGGTCAGAAGCCTTGGTCTTCTCGTAGAAGGCCACGCCATCGTAGAAGTGGCCCAAGATCTTTTGAGCGGTTTCGATATAGCCGCCCGGGTTGTTGCGCAGATCGAGCACCACGCCCTTGGGTGTGAAGCTGGGCAGCAGTTCGCGCAGTTGTTTGTCGAGCTCTTCGCTGGTATTGCCCTTAAAGTCGGTGATATGGATGTAGAGCAGATCGCCATCTAGGACTTGGGTAATAGCGCTCTCTAAGGCTACAGAATCGCGCTCAACTTCGATGTCGAAGGTTGTCTCCGAGGGTGGACGGCGCACGGTCAAGCGCACGATGGTGCCCTTTTCGCCCCGAATAGTCGAGGCGACCTTCGAGCTGGCCTCGCCGTCGCTCAAGCCTGCGATCAGATCGCTCACCAGAACGCCATCGATCGCGACCAAAATATCGTCGGGCAAGAGGCCAGCGCGGGCGGCGGGCGAATTCTTAATCGGGCGATCGATCATCACCACGCCCTGCTCGGCCCGAATGTAAGCGCCGATGCCTTCTAGGCTGCCGCGCATCGTTTCGCGGGTTTGGGCGGCGATATCTGGCTCTTGGAACGAGGTATAGTTATCGCCCAGACTGGCCAGCATACCGCTGATAGCACCATAGACTCGCTTTTGATCGCTCACAGTTTCGGTGCTATAGAACTCGCTATCGACCAAGGCCCAAACATCCCAGAAGAGTTCGAATTCATCGCGCAAATTGCGTGGAGTCGAGTTAAGGGCTTCACGTTTGGCAAACGTACTGCCGATAAAGGCAAACATGCTCATACGATCGCCGAAAGTGCGGGCGGCATACCAACCGCCTGCAAAAGCAACCATGGCGACAAACCACGCTGCTACAGCGCCTATCAGTAAAGCGCGAGATTTGCGAATCATTCTATCCTCCTCGGTGGATAAGGCTGCACGGATCGACGCTACATCATACCTTATCGTGGGTTTGAATGCTAGATCTTATGGTAAGTCCTTAGCAGGCTCTAGAAGCGTTTGCGCGCATCGCTTTCGGCAGCCAGCTCGCTCGCATCTGGCACCTGCACCAACAAGAGGCGGGCTTGGTCGGCGCTGCTCAACACGGTTTTGCCCAAGGCGGCGGGCAACAAGACGCTGCTTCCTTCCTTCAAGTCAAGCTCGCCAGCGGGGTAAGTCAGCTTCAAGCCACCCCGCAAGACCACCACGATCAAGAAGCGCTCGCCGTTTAGATCGACCTGGTAAGGCTGCTCAAGATCGACGATATCCATGCTGAAGTAGCGACAGATCGCGACACGCCGCGCACCGTTCACAGCTTCGACATCATCGCTGTTCAAAAAGCCGCCCTGCACCGCGCTATAGTCGAGCGTATCGAGCGACTGATTGACATGCAGCTCGCGTGGCTTGCCATCGAGGCCGACTCGCCCCCAGTCGTAGAGGCGATAGGTCACATCGCTGTTCTGCTGAATCTCAGCGATCACCAAGCCGCTGCCTAGGGCATGCACCGTGCCAGCGGGCACCCGCACAATATCGCCGGTCTTCACTTCAACAAAGTTGAGATCTTGCTTGATCTGATCGTTTTCGATCGCGGCAGCTACGGCCTCACGGCTCAGCTCTTTGTTCCAACCATAAATGATCTGAGCGCCCGGATCGGCGTGCACAATGTACCAAGCCTCGGTTTTGCCGAAAGGCACGCCTTCGTGGGCCTGAGCGTAGCTGTCGTCGGGGTGCACCTGAACCGAAAGCCATTCGTTGGCATCGATAAACTTGTAGAGCAGCGGGAAGGTGCGCGGCGAAGCAGCGGCCAAGCGTGTGCCCATCACCTCGTCCCAGTGTTGGGCGATCACATCATCAACACTCTTGCCAGCCCAAGCGCCATTGGCGATCACGCTGCCCGACCAGATCTCCCAGCTCTCGCCGATCGGTCGATCGGGCGAGACATTCTTTTTGAGAAGATCGTGCAAACGACGGCTGCCCCATGGCTTATCGCGAAAATCATCTTCAAATAACAATGGGTAGAGTTGCGGCATCAGAATGATCCTTTCTCTCAGAAGATTCTTGCAATCGAGCTTGTAGGCTACAGGTCGCCAAGAGCAAAGAGGAGAGCAGCGGTCGCAGCAATTGGCGCTGTCTCGGCGCGCAAAATACGCGGGCCAAGTGATACCGCCATAATACCATGAGCGCTTGCACTTGTAAGCTCTTCGCTCGTGATTCCGCCTTCAGGGCCGCTAAAGAGGGCGTAGCCACCTTCGGGGGCAGCGTCGCTAAACGAGGAGATCAAAACCTGACGCATAGGAGGAGAATTGCCTTCATAGAGCAGAAAGGCTCGCGAACCTTGAGCGTGCTGGCAGGCTTGTTCAAAGCTCAAGGGCGCCAGCAGCTCGGGAATACGGGCACGACAGCTCTGCTCGGCGGCCTCGCGCAAGATGCGCTGCCAACGCTCCATCTTCTTGGCATCGGCGCGCTCGCTGCTCAAACTGCGGGCGAACTGCACGGGCACAAAACGCTGCACGCCCAGCTCGGTCCCTTTTTGTAGCACCAACTCGAAACGCTCGCCGCGCAACAAGGCGATATAGATCGTTAAGGTGACGGAGGTTTCGTTAGAGCTTACGCGCTGTTCGATCACATGGCCGAAAGCTTGCTTGCGTTCGATCTGATCGAGCTCGACCACATATTCGCTACCACTATTGTCGAGCAGCAAAATACGAGCGCCGCTACGCAAGCGCAACACGCTGCTTAACTGATGGAGCAAGCTGGCTTCATTCAAAAAAACCTGATCGCCTTGAATAGCTTCAGGCGCAACAAAAAAGCGATGAGTATTGGGAATATATTCGAGCATAATCGTTTTCAATCTATGAAACAATAGGGCTGCTGGTCGTGCAGCCCCATTGCTATTGCCGTCGATTAGGTCATTCTCTGGTGTGAACCAGCGCGACCCACTCGCCCTCTTGATGGCGCTCAAGCAGACGCAGACCGGCAGCGGCCAGAGCCAGCGCCACCTCATCTTCGCGATTGATAATAATGCCCGAGGTAATCAGCAAGCCGCCTGGCTTGAGGGCAGCCGCCAAGTCGTTGCTAACGATCACCAGAACCTTGGCGATCAAGTTACCAAGAATCAGATCGAACTGTTGGCCGTCGGTCCACTGGTTCGAGACCGGGGCGGGTTGCTCATCGGCAGGAGCCAGCACCACTTGACCGGGCGCGACCTTATATTCACCCTTGGCGCGCGTCTCTTCGCCGAAATCGCCGCTGAGCCAATGGCCCATCGCGCCGCCAGCGCCCAAGCTACCCAAGGCAACCTCAACGGCGGCACCCTCGCTGCCAGCAACCCCGTTGTGTTTCACATTGACGGCAGCGGCCTCAACAGCGATCGGGTCGTTATCGATCGCCAAAATCGGTCCGGCGCCCAACTTCGCCGCAGCGATCGCTAAAATACCGCTGCCCGTACCCAAATCAAGCGTCCGTTGTCCGGGCTTGGCATAACGCTCGATCAAGCGCATACAGAGCTGGGTTGTCGGGTGTTGACCGGTGCCGAAAGCCATACCCGGGTCGAGCGCAAGCACAATATCGTCGGGCTGCGCTTCGTACTCCAACCACGAGGGCACAATCACCGAGCGCTCACCGATGCGCTGAATGCTGTAATACTGCTTCCAAGCGTTGGCCCAGTCCTCTTCCTCGAGCTGCTTAACCTGCAAATCGCCGATCGGGCGCATCTGACCGAGGTGCCACAGCGCCTGCTCGATCTTATTGCGCACATCTTCGGTCTTATCATCAAGCGGCAAATAGGTGCGCAAGGTCACCGGGCGCTGGGTGTCGTACTCAAACTCGGGGCCTTCGTCGCCGGGCTTGAAGGGGGTGTTAGCCACAACACCACCGTTGTAGCCATAGCGTGCCAGCAATTCGGCAACCGATTCTGCCGCCTCTTGGTCGACAGAGACACTCAGTTCTAACCAACTCATGAATATGCTCCCTAGACTGAAGGTTCGTAATGTGGGTAAAAAGTTATCCTACATCCACTGCGTTTATCGCTCTGGCGGCTAGATTTCGCCCATCCATGCCGTCCTCGGCGCGTCCGCCTACGGCTACCAACAGCTCGCCCCAAAATAGGGGCGTATCTGTCTGCATCCCCAAGCTGCTTCATCACCCTCTCAGCTTGCCAGCTTGCGAACGTATACAGCTTTAAACGCATGGTGTATCATATCAAATCCGCTTCCAGAGTTGCGTTCTTGTAACGCAAAACGGCAAAAGAGTTGTGAGAAATTTCGCGCTGCAGTGCGAAATTTCTCACAACAAAAATGGTCACATTCCACTCTGCCGCAGGCCAAATAGAAAGCAATCAACCGGATTTGCTATCAGCAAAGAGGCCCGAAAACAGAGCGCTAACAAGCGATGTAGGCTTACAACGGTTGAGAATGACGAAATGTTGGCGGCATAACACCAGCCAACATTTCGCAAAAATTCGAACGAACTCTGAAGCTCCCTTTAGAAGCGGTAGGTCGTACCTTTGGGACCATCCTCGAGCGTTACGCCTAATTCGCTCAAACGACTACGGATCGTATCGGCAAGCTCATACTGTTTGGCCTTGCGCAGTGCGGTGCGCATCTCGATCAGAAGCTCGATAAAGGGTGCAGCCTCTTGACTCTTCTGCTTGGGTTCGCGCAGACGCAGGCCCAACACACCAGCCAGTTCGCGCAAGGTCGCTTGGGCGGCTTCAAACTCGGGGCCGCCGATCTCGGCATCGCGGGCCACGTTGATCGAGCGTACCAGTTCAAACAGAACGGCCAGAGCGCTCGAAGTATTGAAGTCGTTATCCATAGCCGCCTTGAAGCCGGCACGCGCCTGCTCGCAAGCCCGCGCGAGCTGCTTGTTGCTATCAGGCTTGTCGCCAACGGCCGGGCGCAACGCACTCAAAAGGCGCTCAAGCTTGCGCGCGTTGTCGGCGGCGATCTCGTCGTTATAGGTCAGCGGGTTGCGGTAATAGCTGCTCAGCACGATCAGACGGAAGACGTCAGCATCGTACTTCTTCAAAAAGCCATCGATCGTAACCACATTGCCGAGCGACTTCGACATCTTCTCGACCATGCGCGTCTTGGGGTTCACATACTGCAACATGCCGTTGTGGACCCAGTAGCGCGCAAAGGACTTGCCCGTCAGCGACTCGCTCTGGGCGATCTCGTTTTCGTGATGGGGGAAGACCAAGTCGTTGCCGCCACCGTGAATGTCGATCTGCTCGCCCAGATACTTCATGCTCATCGCCGAGCACTCGATGTGCCAGCCCGGTCGGCCATCGCTCCACGGGCTAGGCCAGAAGGGCTCGCCCGGTTTGGCCGCCTTCCAAAGCGCGAAGTCGGCGGGCGATTCTTTGCGAGGATCGACCTCAAAGCGGGTGCCTGCCAGCATGTCTTCGAGCGAGCGCCCCGAGAGCTTGCCATAATCTTCGTCGCTCTTGACCCGGAAGTAGACATCGCCTTCGGCTTCATAGGCGTGACCTTTATTGATCAGCTCTTGAATGAAGTCGATGATCTCTTGCATGGTGCCGGTAGCACGCGGATAGGCCGTGGCTGGCAAAACATTCAACTCGGCTAGTTGGGCCGAAAACTCTTGAATATAGTGTTCGGCCAGCTCTTTCGGGTCGCGCCCCTGTTCGTTGGCGCGCATAATGATCTTATCGTCGACATCGGTGAAGTTGACGATATGTTTGACCGTATAGCCCGACCATTCTAGATAGCGACGAATCGTATCGAAGACCATAGCCGACATGGCATGACCGATATGGGCATCGTCGTAAACAGTTACGCCACAGACATACATCCGCACCACTTGCGGTTCGATCGTCTCAAGCGGTTCGACTCGGCGCGTAAGCGAATTATACAGTTGAATACTCATACGATTTAGATTCTCGTTATATTCCTGAGCCGCTCAGGAAATCTTCGTCATAGATGTTCGATGCGGGTCGATTATTCCGGCACTGGATCTCATCAAGGGCAGCACAGAGCAACGCTGGCAGTTCGGCTTCCTTCACATGGCGCTCGGCGGTATGGTTGTGAGTCACCTGTTCCATAACAGCCAAACGCGCCTCTAGCTCGAAAACGCGGTCGCGCAGACTGCGCAACAATTCGCCATCGGGATCGGGAAGCTGCTCGACACGGCGGGTTTCGCCTGTGTTGGGATCGCGGGTCGCTACAATACGGGCGGGTACGCCTACGGCCGTCGAATGGGGAGGCACATCTTTCACAACAACTGCACCACCACCAACCTTAGCACCTTTACCGATCGTAATATCGCCCAAAATCGACGCGCCAACACCAACAACAACTTGATCTTCAAGGGTGGGGTGACGTTTGCCCTGCTGTTTGCCAGTTCCACCGAGCGTTACGCCTTGATAGAGCATAACCCAATCGCCGATAATGGTGGTTTCGCCGATCACCGTGCCCATACCGTGGTCAATAAAAAAGCCTCGCCCAATCGTTGCGCCAGGGTGAATCTCAATACCGGTTAGGAATCGAGCGATCTGCGAGATCAAGCGAGGGAAAAATGGAATGCGTCGCTTCCATAGGGCGTGAGCTACACGATGAATAACAATGGCGTGCAAACCAGGATAAAGCAAGACTTCAGCTATCGACTTTGCCGCCGGGTCGTTCAAAAAGATCGCACGCACATCATCGCGAATGATTTGTAAAGCTGTTCTCAAAGACATAAAAATACCTCCCGTCGTGACCTAGCGTAGGCGGTAGAAACGTAGTGTTGGGGAACGGGGTACCGTAGAGACTACGATACCCCTAACAACATGCTTTCGTTTCGGGACATGCACTACAAGCCCGCCACAACTGAGAGGCACACAGCCCCACAAAAGTACGCGTACGAGTTGCCCTACCTTGGACATTCAGACTTCGCTGTTGGCGAAGTTTAGTCGTCTGGGAAAGTTGTACTTGCAATCGAGTCTGCCTTAGAATCTATCGAACTCTCTGAACCTGTACCGTTTTCGCTCTTTGTACCGTTCTTTGAACTGCTCGCCGGGCTTACCGAGGTATCAGTTTTGCGGCTATCGTTAATATACCAACCCGATCCCTTAAATACGATACCTACAGGCTGAAGCACACGGTGGACTTTACCATCCTCGTGACAAAGAATACAACTAGTTAAAGGATCTTCCTTGAAACTCTGGCTTTTCTCAAATTGCTTCCCACAAGCATCGCATGCATAGACGTACGTCGGCATAAGTGCGCGACCTCCTCTATCTCAAATATGATGTATGACGTTGTTATTTGCCTTATTGTACATGACTTGCAGCGGCTTCGCAACAAGCCAGTATATCATTTGAGCAAATACTCAAATACGCTATATGTCATCTCAGCGCGCCTAAACGACCCTACACTCGCTTTCTTACAAAGACAATAAAATCGATATCGCCAGGCGAATGGCCCAAACTAGTCAGCATGGCGGCACACTCGCTGCGGTGCTGCATGCCATGCATCACAAGGTGCAACAAAGATTCCCAAAGCAGGTTGGTACAATCCTGTTGCTCAAGGTTGCGATACGAAAACTTCGACTGTAGGTCACGTTCAGTCAGCGTAGCAAGATAGGCCATCAGCTCTTGAGTATTCTGCTGCCATGCGGCTTCGAGGCTGGCTAGATCGCGAAAATCTTCGGCGGTGTGCATGCGCTCGGGCGAAACGCCGAACTGCATACGCTGACGCCAAAGCCACTCTGCGCTCATGATATGTACGAGGGTTTTGAACAGGCTCGGGTAGCTAAAATCGGTAGGCTGGTGCAACTGTTCAGGAGACAATTCTCGCACACGCACTAAAATCCGTTCGTTGGCCCAACTATTGTAATCAAAGAGCTCCCGTAAGGTTTCTAGGTTCATGGCAGCCTCATTCATATCATAAACGTGCCACAACAAACATTATAGCGAGATCCCACATTGCGCTTCTACGAACAAAGTCCTAGAGCAGATCGGTCTAACGAAGGAGTTGACCTTCAACTCGAATCGAAGGTGTAGAGTACAAGCAGCAAGCTTGAAGAATAGCTTTTTGAACGAAAGCGTGACAGCATGAACAGCAGCCTCCGACTCGATCTTGAACTCGTTTTACCGACGATTCAAGCCCAAGATAGCTGTGTTTCGCAACTAACCCAGCGTCTTAAAGAAGTGAAGGGCATCAGCCAAGCCCATATCGTAACGGCGCCTCAAGAGGCTCAACTCTGCGTCCACTACGACCCCAATCTTCTGCCGCTCAATCGGCTCAAGCGAATCGTCAACGAGACCGGAGCGTCTGTCAGCCAGCGCTACACACACGAAAGCATTCCATTCGTTGGCCTCGATGCCGCCGACGCCGCCGAGAGCGTGGCCCAAGAGCTGCAAAAGCTGCCAGGCATGCTACACTGCTCGGTCAACTATGCTGCGGGCTTAGTCAGCGTGGCCTACGATCGCCAAAGCCTGCAGCGCGAGCATATCACGCGCCTGATGGCCCAGCTTGGCGCGCGCGAGCTGAGGGCGGCGCCAGCTCAGGACGCACACGAACACGAGCACGGCCACGAGCACGGTAGCGCGCCCGCCTTTCTGCCTCACTGGCTGCAAGAGCGCTGGACGCTGCTGCTGGTAGGGCTGGCTGGTCTGCTCCTGCTGATCGCTTGGCTGGGCGAGAGCTTCTTGGGCATGCCCGCTGGCCTCGCGATCGGCCTCTATATCGCGGCGGGCATCGCGGGCGGCTACGACATCGCGACCCACGCCCTGCCCGGCCTGCTGCGCGGCAAGTTCGACACCGACGTGTTGATGTTGGCAGCGGCGATCGGTGCGGCCATCTTGGGCGAATTCGGTGAAGGAGCCTTTCTGCTCTTCCTCTTCGCGCTGGGGCACGCAGGCGAGCACTACGCGCTCGACCGCGCCCGCAACGCCGTCAATGCCCTCGGCGAGCTGATGCCACGCACAGCGCGGGTGCGCCAAGGCAACGAAATCAAAGAGATCGCGGTCGAAGCAGTGCAGATCGGTGATCTGGTCTTGGTGCGCCCCGGCGACCGCATCCCCGTCGATGGCGAGGTCGCTAACGGCGAGAGCATGGTCGATCAAAGCCCGATCACGGGCGAGAGCGTTCCGCTGCGCAAAAGCCTGGGCGATCAAGTCTTTGCGGGCAGCATCAACCAAGAGGGCGCGCTCGAAATTACGGTCGGCCAGCTCGCGCGTGACAACACTCTCAGCCGTGTGATGAAGCTGGTGGCCGAGGCCCAGAGTCAACAAAGCCCGACCCAAGCCTTCACCCAACGCTTTACGCGCTGGTTCGTTCCGGCCGTGCTGATCGCCTGTCTGCTGCTGATCGCCCTGCCACCGCTGGTGGGTTGGATGCCGCTGCGCGAGAGTTTCTACCGCGCCATGCTACTCTTGGTGGCCGCCTCGCCCTGTGCGCTGGCGGTCGGCACACCCGCCGCCGTCTTGGCGGGCATCGCCCAAGCAGCCCGCAACGGTGTGTTGATCAAAGGCGGCGTGCATCTGGAAAACTTGGGCGCACTAAACGCCATGGCCTTCGACAAAACCGGCACCCTCACCGAAGGGCGCTTCCAGGTGACCGAAATCGAGCCGCTGGCGGGTATTGACCCTGATCGGCTGCTGCAGATCGCGGCGACTCTGGAACAGCAGTCGAGCCACCCGCTGGCCCAAGCTGTGATTCGGGCCGCCCAAGAGCGCTCGCTCGAACTCCTGCCGAGCGCCACCATCGAGAACATCGCTGGCAAAGGTCTGCGCGGTCAGGTCGACGGCAAAGCCGCCATCATCGGTTCGCTCGGCTTGCTCAGCGAACAGGACTACCAGCCGGATGCGGCCCTGCTTGAAGGCCTCGAACAGCTCAAGGCCAAGGGTCGCAGCACCATGCTGATCGGCTACGATGGCCAAGTGCTCGGCTTGTTGGGTCTGGCCGATAGCCTGCGCCCCAATGCCAAACACACTATGCAAGAGTTGAGTCGCTTAGGCGTACAGCATTTGGTGATGCTGACGGGCGATAACCGTGCCGTAGCCCAGCGTATAGCTGGTGAAGTTGGCCTCGACGATGTGCGAGCCGAGCTGCTGCCCGAACAGAAACTCGACGCGATCAAAGAGCTGGCGCAGCGCTACGGCGCGATCGCAATGACGGGCGACGGCGTCAACGATGCTCCGGCGCTGGCCACTGCCACCGTCGGAATCGCCATGGGCGGCGCGGGTACGGCGGTAGCGCTCGAAAGCGCCGACGTCGCCCTGATGGGGGACGATCTGGGCAAACTGCCCTTTGCCGTCGGTCTAAGCCGCGCCGCCCGCTCGATCATTCGCCAAAACTTGGTGATCTCGCTGGGTGTGATCGGCCTGCTACTGCTCACCTCGGTCACGGGCTTGGTCGAGCTGAGCTGGGCGGTGGTTCTGCACGAGGGCAGCACCTTGGTGGTGGTCTTTAACGCCCTGCGCCTGCTGCTCTACCGCTATCGAGCCGCCCAATAACAAAAACAGTTTGTTAGCTTCATCGCTGAGTTTCTCGTCTTCGAGCAGTCGCGTCTGACGGGCAAATAGCACATCTTGTTAAAGGGCAGGATGTTGGTAGCCGTAGGCGGACGCGGTCAGGAACGAATAGGAGCGAGGGCACTCAGCGCCTGAGCTACAAACATTGAAGCAGACGATCAATAGAAGACGCTGCGGCTGCGGTGGCGCGGCTTGCCCTCCTTGTAACGCTGGCCGCGGTTCCAGAGCAGATAGTCGAGCTGGCGCGGCTTGATGTCGTGGCCTTGTTGACGCAAGGAGGCGCTGATCAGTTCGACCGCGTGCAGAGCACAGGCCCGCAGTTCAACCTCTTCGGGCGATCCAGCTTCGATCAGCTCTTCGCGCTCGATGCGCGCGGCCAGCTCGTCGCTATAGCGCAAAATGCCATCGTGGCGCAGCACGTGCGGCACCAAGTTGTCGGCGAAGATCGTCAGCTCATCGAGATCGTAAAAGGCGCCCGGCCCTTGGTTGTTGAAGGCCAGCGCGATATCGGCCACCACGATCTGAGCCCGTTTGTAGATCGGCACGCGCAGTCCGTCGTACTCGGCCTCGTCGCGGAAGAGCGGCATGCAACTCAGGATGCGAGCCAAACGCTCGCCCGAACCCTGCGCGGCATCGACCAAGGCCCGAAAGCTGCCGCCGTACTCGGCTAAGAGCAGGTTGCCCAGATCGTTGAGCGCTTGGGCGAAGAAGCCCATCAGCTCGTCGATGGGCGGCTGCAGCGGAGTTTGGCCGAACAGCTCGGCGCAATCGTTCGTAGTCAGCTGGCTGAGTTGCTGGGCCGAGAGCGGGCCGTGGGCGCGGTAGTAGTCGTTGAGCGAGGAGGCGATCGTGAAATAGCCCGACATGCCCGGGCGCTTGCGCAGGTGGGGGAAGTAGCCCGAGCCGAAGTTGATGCTGTCGAGGGTCAGGAAGAAAGCCAGCGTATCGTCACCCTGGCCAAGGTAGTGGGTCGCAGCATCGTGTTCGGGCGCGACCGTTTCGTGCAGAGGCAAGGCGGCCCCGTAGTCGGCGATCCGCTCTTCGACGATCTGCACCGAGCGAGCGCGCCGCGCGACCTCCGCACAGGCGGCCCGGATCTCATCAAACAAGGATGCCATCGCTAGCGCTCCTTACACAGGGCGAGCCGCACCCACAACGAGCGCGGCTCTTACTGCCACACAAGCTAGCCGTGTTTGCGCACAAACTCGTGCATAAAGTCGGCCAAGACGCGCGGGCCTTCCTCATCCATGGCGTTGTAGAGCGACACACGAATGCCGCCTGCCAGACGGTGGCCCTTGAGGCCGATAAAGCCGTTCGCCTTGCAATCGTCCAAGAACTCTTTCTCGAGCTCGGCGTTGGGCAGGCGGAAGACAACGTTCATCAGCGAGCGGCTCTCTGGCTCGGCGTGACCGTCGTAGAAGCCAGCGTAGGCGTCGATCACATCGTAGACCAGCTTGGCTTTGCGCTGGTTGCGAGCGTAGAACGCTTCGACACCGCCCATGTTCTTGACCCAGTGCAGCACCAAGTTCAAGAGGTAAACGCCGAAGGTCGGCGGCGTGTTGTAGAGCGAATCGGCCTTGGCGTGGGTCGCGTAGTTCAGCATGGTCGGCACACTCTGGGGTGCGCGGCCCAGCAGCTCTTCGCGAATCGCCACCACTGTCACACCGGCCGGGCCGAGGTTCTTCTGCGCGCCGCCGTAAATCAAGGCCAAGTTGCTGGCGTCGATCGGGCGGCCCAAAATATCACTGCTCATATCGACCACTACCGGCACGTCGCCGAAGCTGGGCAATGCTTGCCATTGGGTGCCATAGATGGTGTTGTTGCTGGTGAGGTGGAGGTAGGCGGGGTTGGCGCTGAGCTTGATCTCTTCTGGCTTGGGAATGCGCTTGTGGCCTGTGTCGGCGCTGCTGGCCGCCACATGCACTTGGCCGAATTTCTGGGCTTCTTCGTAGGCTTTCTCTGACCAGACGCCGGTTAGCACATAGTTGGCGACCGTGCCTTCGCTCAGCAGGTTGAGCGGAACGGCCGCGAACTGGCTGCTTGCGCCGCCTTGCATAAAGATCACCTTCCAGCCAGCGCCAAGGCCCAAAAGCTCGCTCAAAAGGGCAGCGGCCTCGCTATTGATCGCCTCGAACTCCTTCGAGCGATGGCTCATCTCGAGCACCGAGATGCCCGTGCCTCGATAATCAAGCAGCTCTGCCTGAGCTTGTTGTAAAACCTCGCGCGGCAAAATCGCCGGACCGGGGTTGAAGTTATAGACTTTGTTTGTCATTGCGATTCCGTTTCACGTAAACGATCAGACCATCAGCATTATACCGAAAAGCGCTAAGCTGTATAGAGACAATCAGCAATTTTTAATGGATATAATACCTTTTTGGGTTTGCTCGCGATATTCTAAAGGAGTAAAGCCGATCTCTTGCTTAAATAATTTGCTGAAATGAAATTGATCGCGGAAACCTAATGAAGCCGCTACTTCTTTCACAGAAAGATCGGTAAATTGCAGTTTTCGACGCGCTTCGAGTATCAAGCGCTCTAAAATCATACGTTTAGTGGTTTTCGCCACCATCTCTTGCAAAATCTGATTGAGCTGAGCAGGGCTGCGATTGAGCGCGTGAGCGTAAAAGCTCACCGAGTGCTGATGGCAGACGTGCTCTTCGAGCAGTTGCAGAAAGGCGTGATAGATCTGCTCTTGCGAGCTGGTGATTGCGATGCGCTGGCGCTGCGAGAGGCGCTGAATACGCTCGATCTGGGCCAAAAAAGCACACACCAAATGGCGCAAGACAGTATACGACTCCGACTTTTGGGCCACCAGAAACTCGTGCACAATCAGTTCTAGCAAACGGTCGCCGATCTGCTGCTCGTCGTCGGGTATTGCAAAGGTCTGCTGCTCGTAGAGATAGTTGAACATAGTGCGAAAGCTGAGCGACGCCGATGTGCTCTCTGAGCTTAAAAAGCTGTCGTCAAAGCCCATCGTATAGCCCTGGATCTGGTCTGCCTCGAGAAAGGCGTGCACTTGACCTTGGGCGATCAAGCTGACGCTATTGGGCACGATCTGCACAGGGCGGCCATCGATCAGGTGCATTCCAGTGCCCGCGCGCACCCAGATGATCTCGTGGTAGGCGTGGCGATGAGGACGAGATGTACTTTGTTGGCTCCAATCTTTCTCGATTTCGATAAAGAAAGGAATAGCATTGTTTTTATCTAAATAGACGTAATAAATCTCTTCGCGGCGGCTCACGGCTAGAAATCGTACCTTCCTTCACAATCTTTCAAGCTAGAATCACATAAGCTTTCTACTTTTCTCCATTTCACTCTAGCGGCTCCACTGTTATACTCTATCACAATGTCGCCAATCAGCACCATTACGTGACGAAAGCTTAGCTTATTGCGCTCATTTTTCTCACCATTAAGCGGAATTGCAGTTTGAGAAAGGATATCGTGTTCGATGTGGACTGTCTTAAAGCGTTTTGCGGTCTATTACCAGCCTTATAAAAAGCTGTTTATTCTAGACTTCTTCTGCGCTGTCTTCGCAGCGGTTTTAGAGCTTTCATTCCCGATCTTTGTCAACAATGTTGTCGATGAGCTGTTGCCCACCAACAACTGGGCACTGATCGTTGGGGCCTGTATAGCGCTGCTGGTGATCTACTGTCTCACCGCAGTGATGCAATTTGTGGTGAACTATTGGGGCCACATGCTCGGCATCAACATCGAAACCGACATGCGCCGTCTGCTGTTCAACCACTTACAGAAGCTCTCGTTCCGCTTCTTCGATAACAACAAAACCGGCCACCTGATGTCGCGCATTTCGAACGACCTCTTCGATCTGGGCGAAGTGGCCCACCACGGCCCCGAAGATGTAGTGATCGCGCTTATGACCCTGATCGCAGCCTTTGTGATCATGCTCAACATTCACACCACCTTGGCGCTGATGACCTTCGCGATCGTGCCCTTCTTGATCTGGCTGGGGCTCTACTTCAACGCCCGCATGACCCGCGCCTTCCGCCAAATGTACAGCGAGATCGCGGAGTTCAATGCCCGTGTCGAAGACAACATCGGCGGTATGCGCGTGGTACAAGCCTTCGCCAACGAAGAATACGAGAAGAAGCTGTTCGCCCACAACAACACCCGCTTCCGTAGCGCCAAACTGCGTGCCTACAACATTATGGCTTGGAGCTCATCGCTCAGCTACCTGTTAATGCGCCTTGTTTCGCTGTTTGTGCTGATCAGCGGTGCTTGGTTTATCTTCCGCGCCGAGCTGTCGGTCGGTGAGTTTGTGGCCTTCTTGCTGATGACCAACGTGCTCTTCCGCCCTATCGAAAAGATCAACGCCGTGATCGAACTCTATCCCAAGGGCATCGCGGGCTTCAAGCGCTTCCTCGAAGTGATGGATACCGAGCCAGAGGTGGCCGACCGCCCCAACGCCGAAGAGGTTCAGCATCTCTCGGGCCGCATTCGCTACAACAACGTCTCCTTCGGCTATGACCCCGAGCGCCCGATTCTGAAGAATGTCAGCCTCAGCATCGAGCCGGGCGAAACGGTCGCGTTTGTTGGCCCATCGGGCGCTGGCAAAACCACGCTCTGTAGCTTGCTGCCCCGCTTCTACGACGTTCAAGATGGTCAAATCACCGTCGACGGCAAAGACATTCGCGACATTAAACTGCAATCGCTGCGCCGCCAGATCGGTATCGTGCAACAAGATGTCTTCTTGTTCTTCGGCTCGATCCGCGACAACATCGCCTATGGCGACTTGAACGCAAGCGACAGCCAGATCTGGGAGGCAGCGCGGCGCGCTCACCTCGACGAATTCATTCAGGGTCTGCCCGAAGGCATGGACACCCTGATCGGCGAGCGCGGTGTGAAGCTCTCTGGTGGGCAAAAGCAGCGTTTGGCGATCGCGCGAATGTTCCTGAAGAACCCGCCCATTCTGATTCTCGACGAGGCGACCTCGGCGCTCGACACCGAGACCGAGCAAATGATTCAGCAGTCGCTGGCCGAGCTTTCCGAAGGCCGCACCACGCTGGTGATCGCCCACCGCCTCGCCACCATCAAGAACGCCAACCGCATTATCGTGGTGACCGAAGATGGCATCAGCGAGCAGGGTTCACACGAGGAATTGCTGGAATCGGGAGGTATCTACAGCCGCCTGCACCAAGCGCAATTCGGCGCCGTCGTCCACTAAAGCTTCCAGCAAATCGGCTTAAAGTCTTGCTCTCTACCAATGTAAGAAAGACGAAAAGCTGGTGAAAAATTGTGGGGTATTTCGCGCGATAGCGTGAAATACCCCACAACAAAATAATCAAGATCCACTCTGTCGAAAGCCAAAACATAACCAAACCTGTCGGACTCGCTAGTACAGCTTCCGCTAGAGGAAAGCTTCGTTGCAGAGAGCGATCTGGTGCCGCCCAGTCGCTCTCTGCAGATTTACCCTATCGATTTCACTCTTTGGCGGAGAGGCTTCTAGCCCTCATGCGGTCCTCAGCGCGTCCGCCTCCGGCTACCAGAGTCCTATCCATCCATTCGGGCGGTTCGCCTTCGGCAGCGCGCAACATCGCTTGTCAAGGCGCTCTTCGCCCCTCGTTGTCTCACACTGCCACGCTGAGCGCGCGAATTGAACAAACTGTTTTTAGGCAGAGGGGTGCTTGGCGAAATCTTCCAGAATCACTTGGGCGCAGCGCTCGCCGCTTTCGATCGCCGCATTGAGATTACTGGCAATCGTGAATTCACCAGCGAAGTAGAGCCCGCGCCGAGCGCTGCGGTTGTTGGGCAGGCGGGTGTGGATGCCGGGCGGCTGGGGGAATTGGGCGTAGTTGATGCGATAGATCGCCAAAGGCGCGTAGCCGTGCAGAGCACGCAACACACGTTTATTGCCCGCAAAGATCTGGCGCAGATCGCCGAAAGTACGCGCATAAAGCTCTTCGTCGCTGGCGGGCGGCGAACCGAGGATCATAGCACTCAACAGATGGCGCTTGGGTGCCGCATAAGAGCGCACCACATTGCTCACCATCTGCAGATTGTTGATAAAACCTTCCGGGTGAGTGTTCAGCAGAATCTTCTTCTCGTTATAGAGCGGCACAGCACCCGAAAGGTAGACGGTCACATGTTGTAAAGCGCCCGAAAGGGTCGGCAGACCGCTCAGGCGGGCGGCCTCGTCGGCGGTGGTCGCCAGCACAACCGCATCGCCCCGTAGCGTGCTGCCATCCTCAAGCCGCACTCCAACGACCTGCTCGGCCTCCTGCAACAGCTCGACCACCCGCGTCTCCAAGCGAATGCAGCCCTCCCGCTCAAGCGGCTCGGCCAAAAGCTTGCTTAGCTCGCCCATACCGTTGACCGGCAAATAAGCCAAGCCTTCGATCAGCATCTTGAAGGTGAAGAGAAACATCTTGCTGCTGGTGTGCAGGCTGCGATCTAAGAAGATGCCGCCGTACAAGGGCCGGAAGAGGCTCTCGATGATAGCAGAGCTAAAGCCACAGTGTTGTAGATAGGCCAGCGTTGTCAGATCTTCGCCCTGCATCAGCTCGTCGATCGATCTTGATCGCACTTGGCGCGCCAGCTTCAACAAGCGCAACTTATCGCGCAAGCCGATGTTTGTAGAAAGCAGCGAATTCAGCAGATCGCGGGCCGAACTACGCTTCGGATCGGCCAGGTGGTAATGTTTGCCCTGGGAGCTCATGATAAAGCCGGGATCGAAAGGTCGCAGTTGCAGTGCTGCCAGTTCGCGGCGTCGCTTGATGCTTGGGTAGGCTTCAAACAAAACTTGAAAGCCGCGATCAAGGATATAACCGCTCACGACATCAGAGCGCACACGACCGCCTACGCCATCGCTCGCTTCAAGCACAACAACATTATGACCTTGGTGCATAAGATCAATTGCGCAGGTCATGCCTGCCAAACCGGCACCAACAACAACAATCGAGGCCATATCACATTCCTACATGTCTAGTCGCAAACCAGAGCTAGCGTCTTCTAACAACAGCTTGCCGATGGCGAAGCGCCTATCTTCGCCCTTTACATAAAATGGATCTATGAAGAAGACTCCCTCAGTGGGGAGTCTCTTATACAAACGAAAAAATTGAACTATCTTGCAAGAAATAAACAAAAAAAATCGGTACTGTCTAACACAGTACCGATCTCTTAGTGGTGCCGAAGGTGGGACTTGAACCCACATGAGGTCACCCTCACTACGCCCTGAACGTAGCGCGTCTGCCATTTCGCCACTTCGGCTCGTTTTGTTCACGAACTCTCAACGCAGATAAATATACACGAATTTAAGAGGTTTGTCAAATCTCTGCAAGGAGCAGCTCGCAAATGCTATAATCAGCCATATAGCGCTTACAAAAGCCTAAAATCCAGCGAACTGTAAAGAAAAGCGCCATGCAAGCTTCTCAAATAGGCAGGCTTTTTTTGATCTGCGGGCACTCCTTTGCGGGCAAGACGACGCTCGCAGAACATATCACCGCCCGTTTCGGCTACCCCCAAATCGATGTCGACGTCACCAAGTGCGAGCTGTATGGGGCCGATATCCAAGATGAACAGCTCACCCAGCGCGATTGGGATCGAATCTACGCCGAAAGCGATGCACATATGTTGGCTCAGCTTCAAGCCGGCCACTGGCTGATCGATGCTTCGCACCACTTTCAGCGTCACGAGCGCGATCATACCCGACAGCTGCTCCAGTCGATCAGGGCCGAGCTCGTGCTGATCTATCTCGATACGCCCGAGAGCGTGGTGCGTCAGCGTTGGCAACACAACGCGCTACAACCTACGCGCCGCCACCCCAGTCCGAGCGATTTTGCAAGCGTGATCGCCGCCATGCAAGTCCCAGACCCAAACGAGCAAGCGCTGCTCATGCACTATCGAGAAGACATCGATGACTGGATCGAGCGGCATAAACACCTGTTTCTAAGATAAGCTACAAGAACGCGCTCAGAGTAGAGTATCAACCATCACCAAACAGTATGCTTAAGCGCGTCCTTGCGAGCTTGAAAACTGTCTCAATCGTATGTGGAACGAGGAACATCAAGGCCGTTAGTCATCCTCGTAGGGAGGCATCTGTTGGCGCTCTCGCTCGCGCATCTGGCGGACGCGACGTGCCAACTGTAGGGCCTTCTTCGCTCCATGTTTTTCGATCGAAAAGCGCGTGCGGCCTTGTTTGCCGACAGTTGTTACCCAAGTAGCTTCATAGTAGCTGGTATTGCCATCCTTGCGCAGCCGCACGCCTGGTACTCCGGTTGAAGATCGCACGGAACCAACCACAACTCGATCGGTTCGCGGTTTACCAAGTTCTACCTCAGTCGCATTTCGCCACTTAAGCGCCTCATCAAGGGCGGCTAAGCGGTCGCCATACACCCCATCAGAGAAAAACTTCATTCGCCGCTCACCTTTCCACTGGATCCGAACGAAATATCCGTGAGTCCGCTTGGCAGGATGATCGATCCGAGTGATGTTCTTGTGCCTGATTTTGCGCTCCTTCATCGCCGCTTTCACCTACAGTTGATAGTAGATATTTAACCGTATTTTTACTTATGATATAGGTATTTGCTCGAAGAGTCAATGATTTTTCATCATTTACAATCATTTTTCCTATATGGTTTTTAAATTTCAACCAAAATCATTATTGCATAATATGAAATATATGAATATCTAGGCATAGAAAGGGCCTTATACCAGCCTTTTCAAGCAGCTTAAGCGCAGCTAACAGGCATTAAGACACAAACGCTTACGGATACGTTCAGGGGATAACCGCCGCCAAAGGCGTTCATACAGACCTAACGTAGCTCGCCAGCCTAGCAGAAGCCAAAGCTCACAACGTTCTGCTTCCGCCTAAACCCGCGCTCGCTTTACGCTTACTCAAATCGTGCTCATTCCATAGCCGCAAAGCATACGTTCGGCATTCTGGCGGCTAGGTCTTTTCCTTCCAATCAGTTCCAAGCGCGTCCGCCTACGGCTACCAACATCCCACCCGCCACCCTACAGGGCTAGCAGTGTGGACGCCGAGCGGGCCAAAACAAGCGCACATGCTCACAAAGTGAGGAGAGAGATTTCATGCGATGGGACAACAAAGAAGGCAAAAGAGGGTAACAAACAAAAATACTGAGGAGAAAGGGAGATAAAGCTTGTGAGATTCGTACTGTGATACGAAATCTCACAAGCTCAAGCGAACTTAGGCCGAACCTAACCACTCGCGGCGCAGCTCTTCAAAGCGGCCTTCGATGATGCTCTGGCGTACCTCGCGCATCAGTTTGGTCAAAAAGGCTACATTGTGTAGACTAACCAGACGAATGCCCAAGATCTCTTTGGCGCGGAAGAGATAGTGGATGTAGGCGCGCGAGAATTTGCGGCAGGCATAGCAGTCGCAGCTCTCGTCGATCGGGCCAGTGTCTTCACGGTAGGCCGCGCCCGTGATGTTGATGCGCCAGCGCTTCGAGGCGTCGCGCACCAAGGCGCTGCCATGGCGGCCTAAACGAGTCGGGCTAACGCAGTCAAACATATCGATGCCGCGCGCCACGTTCTCGATCAGATCGTCGACATCGCCGATGCCTAACAGGTGGCGCGGCAGGCCATCGGGCAGATAGGGCACGGTCATATCGACCACATCGTACATCTGCTGTTTGTTGCCGCCCAGCGACCCGCCGATACAAAGACCCGGAAAGCCCATGCTGCCAACATGTTCAGCGCTAGCACGCCGCAGATCAGGGAAGACGCCGCCGTGTACGATTCCGAACAGGGCTTGGCGCTCGGCTCCATTGCCCAGCTCTTGTTGCTGGCGATGGTAAGCCAAACAGCGCGCCTCCCAACGGTGGGTGCGCTTCAAGCTCTGGGCGGTATAGTCGTAGCCAGCGCGGAAGGGCGGCAGTTCATCGAAACAGACGATGATATCGGCGCCCAAGGCATGCTGGATCTCGATGCTACGCTCGGGCGTGAAGACATGCTCCGAGCCATCGAGGTACGAACGGAAGATCACGGCCTCTTCGGTGATCTTGACCATGTTGGGCAACGAACGGTTCTGAATCGGACGGCGCCCTTTGACTTCGTCGGCGATGCCACCGTAGACCAACGAAAAGACCTGGAAGCCACCGCTATCGGTGAGGATCGGGCCGTGCCACTGCATAAAGTTGTGCAGACCACCCAATTTGCGTATCAACTCGTGGCCGGGCTGCAAATAGAGGTGATAGGTATTGCCCAAAATAATTTGGGCGCCGTGCTCGGCCACCTCGTCGGGCGTGAGCGACTTCACGGTAGCGCGTGTGCCGACTGGCATAAAAACGGGAGTCTCGACCGGCCCATGCGGTGTTTGGATCACGCCTGCCCGCGCCCGTGTTTTTTCATCACGAGCAACGATATCAAAGGAAATAGACATAGGATTATTTCTTGGGGTTAGGTAGAGGGCCGCACAACTAACAGGAGAAAACAGTGCTGCGCAGCCCTCCACTCGCATGTTCGTTAGCTAATACGCATAAAGCGTCGGCGGCCAACCTGCAACACAGCATTGGTGCCGGGGTTGATAGCGAAATCGAAGGCGTCGATGCGCTCATCGCCAAAGCGTACACCGCCACCGGCCACCAAACGACGCGCCTCGCTCTTGCTGCTCGCAAAACCAACCGCTACGATCAGATCGACGATATTGGTCGGCTCGGTCAGCTCATAGCTGGGGATATCTTCGGGGATATCGCGCTTCTGGTGAACCTGAATGAAGTGGGCCTCTGCTGCTGCCGCCGCTTCGGGGCCGTCGATCTGGCTGATGATCTCGCGAGCCAAGCGCATCTTGAGGTCGCGCGGATTGACCGACATTGTGGCAAGCGCGTGCTTGATCTCTTCGACCTCGGCCATCGGAACATCGGTCCAGACCTCGTAGTAGAGCGGCAGAACCGAGTCGCTCATCGACATAATCTTGCCGTACTTCTCGTTGGGCGGCATTTGCATGTCGACCGAGTTATCGAAGGACTTGCTCATCTTGCGGCCATCGGTGCCCGGAATGAGCGGCACCAAGAAGACATCTTGGGGCACCTGACCCCACTGCTCTTGCAGCTGGCGACCAGCCAAGTTGTTGAACTTCTGGTCGGTGCCGCCGAACTCAACATCAGCTTGGACAGCGACCGAGTCGTAACCCTGCAGCATGGGGTACATCAGTTCAAGAATAGTCAGAGGATTACCTGCTTCGTAGCGCTTACGGAAGGTTTCGTGGGCCAACATCTGAGCCAAGGTGAAACGGCCAGCCAAGTTCAAGGCATTTTCGAGGGTGAAGGTGCCGTACCACTCGCTCTGCCAGCGCACCTCGGTGCGATCGCGGTCAACAATGCTGAAGAACTGCTCCATGTAGGTGTGAGCGTTCTCGCGCACCACTTCAGCGCTCAGACGCGGGCGGCTCTCGTCGCGACCGCTCGGGTCACCGATCTGTGCGGTCCAGTCGCCTACGATCAATACCGCAGTGTGACCCAGCTCTTGAAATTTGCGCAGCTTGCGCAAGCCAACACCATTACCGATCGTCATTTGAGGGCGGCTGGGGTCGAAACCTTGCTTCAGACGGAGCTTTTTACCACTTGCCAGCTTTTTGCGTAGCTCTGCTTCTACGATGACTTCCGCAACGCCTCGTGTAAGCAGTTCGTCGATCACGTCCATTGTTCTCTCCTCAAGCTCGAAAAAGGCGTGGACTTTGCGTCCACGCCTTTTGTGTTTCACACTACACAATACCGCTCGTGGAGCGCGCAATTACCTCCCAAATTGGGGATAATAAGCATACTCCAAATTGCGGTAAGTGTTTATTTGCATCTCTTTCCTCAATACAGCATCTTTTTCAAGTGTAGCACAGCCCTTTTGAGGCGTCAAGAAATCCCAAACCGTTAGCTTACGAAAAATTCACACTTTTTTGCATAGATCTCACCCAATAGAGAAGCAACCGCAATGCATTTGTAATATACGCAACTTCTACGTTTTTTCTGCGACTGCTATGCTGATATCAGGTTCCTATCAGATTAGGGCTATTTGAAAGTCTTTTAAGGCTTCTAGATGCCATCTATCTGATCCTTTCGGATCTCGTCTCCGAAGGTATCAGCAGGAGCGATCGTCAGAACAATCCGTACGAAGGAGAAAGGTATGCGTCTTCTAAAACGACCACAGATCTTTGCGTTAGCATTCAGCACAGTGCTCGCAGTCATTGTGGGAGTGTTCGCCTACAGCTCTTCGGCCGCGACTGGAAGCCTGTATGTGTTCGGGCCAACCAGTGCCGTCTGCGAGGTAACCGGGCGCACCGCAGCAGCGGGCTATCAAGATTCGTCTTTTGGGCTGGAGTTACAAGGCTTTTGGGATGAAGAGCCGGTCTTTTTGTCGTTCACCTTCCCCGATGGGCGCGTTTTTAGCCCGGTGGTTACGGGCCCAGCAAGCGCAGATACGCCCTATGGCCTCGATGGTGTGATCGACATGCCAACCAACTTCCCTTGGGCTTTTACGACCACGCCGGGCGGAGACTACTACTACACCTTCCAGACCAGCAACAAGTGGCAATACGGCTGCTACACCTTCTCGGCGCGGGGCGCAGCTAGCAACCGCACCGCAAGCGGCAGCTTTGTATTGGTGCCCAAGGTCGGCGGTCAGCCCTTCGCCGGGCCAGCCGTGCTAAACGTGACCGATAACACCACAGGCGATCCTTCTGGCCTGCACGGCGCTCTGGTCAACATCAGTGGTCGCGGCTTCCTCGCCAACGAAGTGATCTCGGTTTGGATCACAGCGCCCGACGGCACGGTGATCGACTATCCGCAGCAACAGAGCAGCGAAGTGGGCAGTTTCGTCTCGACCTTCCGCTTCGACGAGCACTTCAAAGTCGGCGAATACGCCTTTACAGCGCTGGGCACCCGCAGCGACTATCAAGTGATCGCTAAGTTCCGGCTCGATTCGCGGCCTTCGCAGCCCAGCGGTTGGGCCCAATTGCGGGTGGCTTATCCCTACCCCGCGACCGTCAACCAACGCTTTGGCCTAGAAGTGCAAGGCAAACGCTTCGATCCCAACGAGCGCATCGACCTCTGGCTGACGCTGCCCGATGGCAGTGTGCGCGGCCTTGATTCGCAGTGGGCCAACGAATACGGCGAAACCTATGTGATCATCAATCTCGATGAGCGCCTGCCGGTCGGCAACTACGCCATCACGGCGCGCGGCGCAAACAGCGACCGCTTGGTGATTCAGCGCTTCGATGTATTCGGCGATGATCCGCACGTCGACAGCTTCACGCCCGATCCTAACCCGGTGCCCGACACCATCACCCAGACAGAACCAGTTGTTCCGGCTGACAACCCAGCCCAGCCCTACGGGCCTGTCTCGCTCGATCCGCAGCCCGAGCCATTTGTTGATCAGCCCGTGCTGCCCGACTTTTAAGCCGGCTTACAGTCTTGCGCCCTTGCAAGGCAGGAAAAACAAAAACAGGAAAAGATTGTGTGAGATTTCGCGCTGAAGCGCGAAATCTCACACAACAAAAATAGTCAAGTTCCACTCTGCCAAAGGCCAAAAAGAAAATAATCAAGCAGATTTGGTATTACGGGTCTTGAACGGCCGTACCCTTCGACAGGCTCAGGGTACGGCTTGTTGTTAGCTTATCGGCAGCAGGAGCACAAGCTCCCTTCTCCCGCAATGCGGGAGCTATGCATTACCCAAAGTCGTGTCGGCAGCAAAAGGCGATCGTTCGCATACCATCGCGGGAGTATCCTTGAGAGCACAGAACGGGGTGCATTCACCCCCTCGCCCGCAGTGCGGGAGAGGGGGCCGGGGGGTGAGGGCAGATAACGCTGACCGTATGTCGATTTGTGGGTAATGTACAGCAATGCGGGAGAAGGGCCGGGGATGAGGGCAAGCTAGCCCATCTGGTAGCCGTAGGCGGACGCGCTTGGAAGCGAATGGAAGGAAAAGACCTAGCCGCCCGAGTCTTGAAAGCATCGACTGAAGAGGACGAACTATTGGGGAACGTCTCTCTGCCCTAGGCCCATAAAAAAGAGGTCTGCGCAATGTAATGCTCGCAGACCTCGTTGTCTTTAACAGCTATTGGGAAAGATCTACCACGACGCGACCGCGGATCTTGCCGGCGATAATCTGAGGCGCTAGCTCTTGAACCTGGCTGAGCGGCACTTCTTGGGTCATTTCTGCCAACAGATCGAGCGGCAACTCGTTGGCGAGGCGCTGCCATGCGCGCTGACGCCGCTCGTAGGGGCACATCACCGAGTTGATGCCCAGCAAGTTGACGCCGCGCAAAATAAAGGGCAAAACCGTGGTGGGCAGCTCGGAACCGCCCGCCAAACCACAGGCGGCCACGCTGGTATCATGGGCCATACTACGCAACACATTGGCCAAGGTTTCACCGCCAACCGTATCGACCGCTCCGCCCCAGCGCTCTGATTCGAGTGGGCGAGTCGAAGGCGTGCTCAACTGGCGACGCTCGATCAGCACTTTGGCGCCCAAACGTCGCAGATAGTCGTAGGTTTGCGGGCGTCCAGTCGAGGCGGCCACATCGTAGCCGAGGTGAGCCAAGAGCGCCACCGCGATACTGCCTACCCCGCCCGCTGCACCTGTCACCAGCACTTCGCGGCCATTGCGGGGCGATAGACCATGCTCTTCAAGCGCCATAATCGAAAGCATGGCTGTAAAACCTGCCGTGCCGATCGCCATAGCCTGCTTTAGGGTCAAGCCTGGGGGCAGCGGCACCAGCCACTCGCTGCGCACCCGCGTAAACTGGGTGTAACCGCCCCAATAGCGCTCGCCCACACCCCAGCCTGTTAAGATTACCTGCTGGCCGGGAGGATATTCAGGGTGGTTCGATTCGAGAATAGTGCCGGCCAGATCGATACCCGGCACGATCGGGAAGGTACGCAAGACCTTTGAGCTATCGGTCAAGGCAAGGCCGTCTTTGTAGTTCAAGCTTGAATAGGCGCCTTGAATGATGACATCACCTTCGGGCAGATCGCCACGCCCCAAACCTTCTAATCCGACTGCAAAACCTTGCTCGGCTTTACGAACAACGATCGCTTGAAAATCATCGACAGATGACGCCATGGGTTCTCCTTGTCCGATCAATCAGGTCTCTTCGAAGGTTGTGCATATCTTATGCCAAATCCGACCCACCATGTTGTGTTTTTGGACTTCGGCAGAATGGAACTTGTCTCTTTTCTTCCGATTTTCGTTTTTCGCGTTACAAGAACACAAGTCTTTAAACGGATTTGGTATCAATCTGCTTGCATGGAACAAAGCAGCCCTGCGCCCAAGCGCTTACTCGATAGCCGCCATAAACTCATCAAAATTGGCAGCCGAGATCACTCGCAGGGCGAGCTGCTCGAGCTCTGCCTCTTCATGGAAATGATGGATGTGTTCCAGCAACGGAGGATAGGCTTGATCGACGCGAAACCGTTCGGCAGCTATCTGGATAATGATCTTGCGCATGCCTTCGATACGGCCTGAGGTATAGGCTTCTTGCACAGCTGGAAGCTGTAACAGTTCGGGACGGCGCTCGAACAGCGATTGCTGAACCAAGGTCTCGCGCTCTTCGTTGTTGCGCGAACGCATGCGTTCCAGCTCGCGTTCGACGATCGAGGTTAAGCGTTCGAGACGCCCCAAGACCGTATCGATCTCGAGGATGCCCTGCTGCTCGTTGACCGTCATCTGCGAGGCTAAAGTTATAGCGATCAGATAGCTGAGGCGCGCAGGTGGGTCTTCTTGTAAGATCGCAGCTTGCAGCTCTTCGGTCATAACGGGCAGGTATTCCGAGAGCTCTTGCATAAGCCGCAAAAGCGTTTTGAGGCTTTGGTCAACAGCTTGCGGGTCTGAATATCGGTCAGGGTGAGCGGCTAACTCGGTGTACAAATAGGGGCTATGAGAAATGACCTTACCGATAGTGATACGCTCGAGACCCTCTACGGCGATACGCAAGGTATTGTCAGGCAGACGCAATAAACGGTGGATTTCGGCGAGCGTACCGACCGAATAGCGCTCAGCCTGAGAAGGATTTACCGGGCGAAAGCGTTCAGCGCGAACAGCCACCATAGTCAAGAGACCATCGCCCTCAAGCACCCGATCAACTAAACGCACAGCTTCTGGGCTGCTGATCGCAAGCGGTATGATCGTTTGAGGAAAGATGACCGTTCCAAAAATCGGTAGGACATTTCCCTCTGAAGGAGTTAAGGGCACAAACAATGATTCCGAATGTTCCATACTGCGTGCCTTCCAACATGGTTATGTCCCATTCCAGTGCTTTAAGTATACCATCCTCATTCAAGCTCTGTTTAGATTGTACTCTAAATATGTCATTCCAAAGCGAAAATGGCATTGAGAGCTATCTACTCACACAGGGCTAAGCGAGATCTCCCTCGCGGCCGATTCCCCATAAGGCCCAAGCTAATCGTCACAACTCATTCTTCACTCTCAAAGCGCTTATTGATCGATTATTTACAGAGATACAAGCAATATACTACAGTTTATCGTAGATAGTTAGATAGATCCTCTGTTTACTTTACACCCCTCATATACCAACAGTGCACCTTGCGAATTCTACAAATATTTCACAATTAACGAAAATAAAACATTCTTCAAACATATTCACAAAATATTATCCAAAATTACAAGCATTTATTTTATACACTAACAAAACCAAATTTCTACAAATTTAGATTCAAAATAAACTATTTAGAACGTTATTTATTACGAAATCTTCCAATTTGGCACATTTTTTGCTACAATGTGTGTAATCATCAATTTTTAGACTCATTTAAAAGTTATTAACAACAAACTATTTGTTTATCGGTTGTTATATCCTTTCTTTGCGAGGTCGACAAAGAAAGGGCCAGAGGAGTATCGCTATGGTAGAACATAGGCAGCAAACGAGCTGCTCTACTACTCGTTCTAAACGCCATATGAGGTACCTCCTTCTTGCACTCGTTCTTTGCTTTACATTCCTTCCAATGCATAAGGAGGTAGAAGCTCAGCCAACGGCTCCTCAAGCAGCCGTGAGCCTCACAAAACGTCTCGTCAACCCGACATCGGGCCGTGTCGAGATCGATCAAGAAATGGTGTTCGAAATTAAGATCAGCAACACAGGGTCAAAACGGCTCGATGTGATACCGTTAGGTGACAGCTTCGATCCGACCTATTTGCGCTTTGTAAGAGCAAGCGTCAATGGTCAAGCGGCTGATCCTGATCAACAATTGCCTAACTTGATCGCTTGGAACGACCTGACTCAGCTCGCTCATGTCGGAGACCTAGCGCCCGGAGACAGCATCACCATTCAAACAACCTTCTTGGCGCTGGCCGCAACCGAAGCGGGCGGCGGCCTAAGCCCGACCACCCCATCGGGGCCGCCCGGAACGCCACTGCCGGGCACCACGGTTCCGGGGCCGGTTCCGAGCGACTACTACGATAAAGAGACGAAATTTGTGATCGACCACGCCCTCGACCACCAAAACGGCGGCATCTACCTCGCCCTGCACGGCGATGGCAGCCCATGGGATCTTGTGCCTGACCGGATCTACGGTTTTGCGCCAAACTTCTTCCCAGGCACCAGTAAACACCCCGGCGGCCAAGCGATCTGTATCGAATACTTCTTGCGCGAATATCAGCGCCTATCGCAAACCGGCGGTCTGGTACAAACCGATCGATTCGGGACACAAAATGCCGAGGACATGCTGAAATGGGCCAAATTGTGCGCCGATTTCGTTAATGACTACCTGATTATAGGCCAAGGCCAAAACGAGCCGAATCCCCCGGTCTGTACATCGGGCGATGGCAATCGTTGTGTCTACTACTGGGGCTTTGTCAACGCCGATGGACGCAGCGGCCATATGCCGCCAGTAGGCAGCGCGGCGCAATATAGCTCGCCCAACAGTCACCACATTATGGACTCGTTTGTGGCCTGGATGCAGAGCGAGCTAGCTTTGCTACTGTTCAAGCATGGCGATCCGAGCTATACGATCTATCGCGATGCGGCAACGGCCTACCTCGACTGGGCCTTCAACGTGGGCGCGCCCTACCACTCCAATCCAGCGACAGCCACAGACCCAAGCTATGCCGGGCGCGATCGCTTCTGGGCCGGTCTCTTAATGTCGCTCTATGAGCTGAGCGTCGCCGAGGGTAGCCCGATCGAAAGCTATCGCAACAACGCGATCGACTGTATCAACTCGCAAGGCAGCTATGCAGCCAACATCCATACCCGTGGGCGCTGCAACGGCACCTCGTATACAACGGCCTACGGGCGAGCGGCAGCCCACGCTCTGGAAGTACAAAATCACGGTAACGATCCCTATTACAACGGCGGCCATGCGCGCTGGCACAACTACGGCCAAGAGCGCTACGGCGATGACCCCAACGCGCCCAACAATCCGACGATCGCCTTTGCACATGGCAGCGGCCGCGAACTGGTGGCTGGCCTGCAACGCCTGCACTGGTTCTATTACACCTTCCCCGAAGATCCTGATCCCAACAACTTGACGAGCCAGACCCCGCCCGGCGGCGCCTGGACCGTCGAAAGCTGGTCGCACCAAGCCATTCTCGACTATTGGAACTACTCGATCGCCAACATGTGGGATAACACTCCGGGCCAAGAAGCTTGGTGGGAAGCCCAACTGCGCCCGGGCGCGACCGACGGCTACAAGCCCTGTTTCAGCCTCGGCACACCGCTGCCGATCGGCGACTGGGCTGCTCCAAAGATCGGCGATAAGGTTCACACCATCAACCCCGATGGCTCGGCCACAGTGACGGTCTCGGGTGTGGTCGACGAGGCGTGGGACTTCTTAAGCTGGCAGATGCGCGGCATCGGTATCAAGGCGGTGCGGGTCTTCTATAGCGTCGATGACGGCGCAACCTGGCAGAGCGTGCCGACCACTCCAACTAGCACGCCCGGCACCTACACCGCTACCATTCCGCCTCAGCCCGGCAAAACGGTACGTTATTATGCCGAAGCAGAAGATGATTTCGGCAATATCAGCACCTTCCCGGCCAATGCGCCCCAGATCTATCAGCTCTACACTCTCAACAACAGCACCCACAACATGGCTTGGGCCTATGGCATCATCGATAGCGATGGTGGCGAAGTGCCGGGCGACGGCGACGACACCGAGATCGAGATTCCGCCTCGCATTCCGTCGGCCATCACGCTGCGCTACCTCAACGCCGAGCCAAGCGCCGAAGGAACACAGATCACTTGGGAAAGCGCCAGCGAACAGAATACCTTCGGCTACCACGTCTATCGCAGCGATAGCGGCAAACGGGCCGACGCCCAACGCCTGAACGCGACGATTATTCCGGCCCACGGTCCCAACCAAGAGTATCGTCTGCTCGATGCCCAAGCCCCAGACGCCAATACCGTCTATTGGTTGGTAGAAGTCGAGCTGAATCAAAAGGAGACCTGGTACCGCATCGGAGGAGTGACCTCGCTCTTCCACCCAATGGTCTACATCCCATTGGTGATCAAAGAGTAACGCACAAGGCGCTTCAATCTAAAGCGATCAGGTGGACCAGCTCTCATGCTGAATCCACCTGATCTCTTTCCACATCACGCTTCCACCTGTCTTGTCTCATTCTGGCGGTCTAGTCTCTCGCTGCCATGCGGTCCTCAGCGCGTCCGCCTCCGGCTATCAACATCCTTTCCAAACATTCAGGCTTTCGGGCGCTGCGCTGCCTGCGCTGGGAACCCCTGAGCGCACGCCGCCAACACCGCCAAACGCTGTCTAGCGCTGAGCTACCACAACGCAAGGCAGCGGCTGGCGCTGTGCTATCGGAAACACGTTCGAGCATCACGTTTTGCGGGCGGCTTCCACAGGCAGATAGCAGCCTCTGGTTGCGGATAAGCCGTTTATAGCCGTAGGCGGACGCGCTAGAAGCCTGCTTGGAGGAAAGGGCCTCGCCGCCAACATATTCAATTTGGCGTGAGCTTGAGGCAAGTCTAGGTAGCTGAAGACAAACGAACGAAGCGGCTCCGCGTTCGAGGGCGGAATCGCTTCGTTCGAAGAGGATGGCCAAACTTAGATCAACTGCAGGAAACGGGCGTAGGCCGCCTCCCAAGCCTCGCTCGGCTGGGGCGTGTAGGTCTGCTGCGCGAACGAGGCGGCGATGGCTCGGCGACCCGCCTCCAGATCGGCCAGATGACCAGTCGCGATCGCTTGCACCACCACGTTGCCGAGCGCCGTCGCTTCGACTGGGCCAGCTACCACGGGCCGATTGCAGACGTCGGCGGTCCACTGGCAGAGCAGGCTGTTTTGGCAGCCACCGCCCACCACGCGAATCGTGTCGAGCGCATGGCCGAGCAGCTCTTCGAGGGCCGTGATCACCCAGCGGTAGCGCAGGGCCAAGCTCTCAAGGCTGCAGCGCACCACCTCGCCTACGCTCTGTGGCACGGGCTGGCCTGTGCGTTCGCAGTAGGCCGCGATGGCCGCGGGCATATCGCCCGGGTTGAGGAAATCGGGCGCATCGGGATCGATAATGCTGCGGAAGGCTTCGGCCTGGGCCGCCTGTTCGAGCAGCTCTTGCCAGGAGTAGTTGCGCCCTTCGCGCTGCCAACGGCGCTGGCTCTCTTGCAACAGCCAGAGGCCGCCGACATTCTTCAGCAAGCGAATGGTGTTGTTGACGCCGCCCTCGTTGGTGACGTTCAAGGCCCGCGCGCGTTCGTCGCTGATCGGCTCGTCGATCTCGACGCCTACCAAGCTCCAAGTGCCGCTGCTGATGTAGACGCTCTTGCGGTCGAGGCCGGGCACAGCGGCCACCGCGCTGGCGGTATCGTGGCTGGCCGTGGCGATCACGGGCGTAGGGAGGCGCAGGCCGAGCTGCTGGGCCAGTTCGGGGCGCACCTCGCCTAAGATCGTGCCGGGCTGGACGATCTCGGGCAGGAAGTGGTGCGGAATGCCTAACTGATCGAGCAGATCGGTGGCCCAAGTGCGGGCATGGCAGTTCAAAAACTGGGTGGTGCTGGCATTGGTGTACTCAGCCACCTGCTTGCCCGTCAGGAAGTAGTTCAGCAGGTCGGGAATGAGCAGCAGCTTGCTGGCGATACCTAACTGCGGCTCGTTGTTCTGCACCATGCTGTAGAGCTGATAGAGGGTATTGATCGGCATGACCTGAATGCCGGTTGTAGCGAACAGCGCTTCAGGAGCGATCTTTTCAGCCATACGCTCTGGCATGCCAGTGGTGCGCGGGTCGCGGTAGTGGGTCGGGTTGCTCAATAAACGCCCGGCGCTATCGAGCAACCCAAAGTCGATCGCCCAAGTGTCGATGCCGATGGCGGCCAAGGGCTGATCGTACTGGCGAGCATAGATCGCAATACCTTCTTGAATCTCGTGCCAGAGGCGCAGAATATCCCAATGCAAGCGCCCGGGAAGCTGGACCGGAATGTTGGGGAAGCGGTGCAACTCATCAAGCGCGAAGCGGGTTCCATCCCAGCGAGCCAGCAGAACTCGACCGCTTGAGGCGCCTAAATCGATAGCTAGGAAATGGGTTTGTTGACTCATAGTTCGCCCTACACAAAGCTGTGCCGTCAGCTTTGGGGCTTGACGGCACAGACACGCGAGTCGATCTTATTGGTAGCCGCCACTGCTCGCTACGATGCCGCGCTCTTCGCCGATCTTCGCTTCGTAGCCGCTGGCGTGATAAGCCGCGATCGGGTCGATCGGTACGCCTAACTCTTCGCGCACCTTGGCCAAAAGCGGGCGCACATCGGTGCGATAGGCTTCGGTCAGAAGAGTGTGAGCGCCGAGCACGTCGCCAGCTTCCTGCAGGGCCAGCAGTTGCTTGCGCGGCACCAAGAGCGCCTTGGCATAAGCCTCTTGGCAGTTCAGCACCGACTGAATCATCGGGGCGATCTTGCCCTCGATCATATGCGACTGGTCGATCATATAGGCCACGTTCTGGGCCGTGCTGCGAGCGATCTCATCGTCGCTCTGAGCTGCATCGACCAGCTCGTTGAAGATCAGGAACAGCTCATAGGGGTTGACGCTGCCCACGATCAGGTCGTCGTCGGCGTACTTGCGGTTGTTGAAGTGGAAGCCGCCCAAGCGTCCTTCGCTGAGCAAGAAGGCCACGATCTGCTCGATGTTGACGCCCGAAGCGTGGTGGCCCAAGTCGACCAGCACTTGTGCACGCTCGCCCAGCTTGAGGCTCATGGCATAGGATGTGCCCCAGTCGGGCAGGTCGGTGCTGTAGAAGGCCGGCTCAAAGAACTTGTACTCGATCAGCATGCGACCGTTGGCGGGCAGCCGATCGTAGACCAGCTTCAGGCCCTCTTCAAAGCGGCGTTTGCGCCCGCGCAAGCTGTCTTGCCCGGCATAGTTGGTACCATCGGCAAACCAGAGGCTCAACAGATCGCTGTTGACCTTCTCCATAATCTCGCAGCACTCGAGCAGGTGATCGAGCGCTTGCTCGCGTGAGGCACTGCTGGGGTTGCCGAGCGAACCGAGACGATAGGCGTCGTCTTGGAAGACGTTGGGGTTCACCGCGCCGATCTTCACACCCTGAGCTTCGGCGTACTCGCGCATAGCGACATAATCGCCGTCTTCCGGCTTGTCCCACGGAATGTGAATAGCTACCGTCGGCGCGATACCGGTCATCTTGTGGACCATCGCAGCGTCGTCGAGCTTCTGGCGCGTAGTTACCGCAGCGCCCGGCCACGAGAAGGTCTTAAAGCGCGAGCCGCTGTTGGCATAGCCCCAGCTCGGCGTCTCGATCTTCTGCTGCTTGAGGGTCTCTTTGATCGCCTCGATATCTAAACCCTGCTCGTTCAGCTCTTCCGCCAGCAGGTTGTAGGCCTTTTCGTATTTCTTTGCCATTGGGGTCCTCCGCTCACTAGGCTGATACTTAATCTAGGTGGAATACTTCTTCGATCCGAACAAAGCCTTCGTCTGGGCGGCGACCGTCAAGCTCCATAAAGTATTGCGCCATCTCAGCCTGCCAACGTGCGTTCACTTCACGCTCTTCCATGCCCTTACGCGCCGCTTCGAGGTCGGGTGTTTCAAAATAGCCGATCAACAAGCCGTCGGGGCGTAAAAAGAGCGAATAATTGGTCCAGCCCGTTTCGCGCAGAGCCTGCTGCATATCAGGCCAGACGGCCTTGTGTCGCTCTTTGTACTCTTCGATGCGATCAGGGCGTACTTGAAGATAGAAACAAACACGTTCCATCGTTGTTACTCCGTTGTATAACTACACTTGAACAAGCGATAATCAGCTTTGAATCGCGAGCGATTTGCCTCTTTAGGGTGGTAGAACGCACGAATCTCAGTCGTTGCCGCAAAAGCTCGACCGAATAGAAGCAAGCATACCACGAATAGATTATTTCGTGTGTTTTGATCCAACACAGGCCAAAACACACGAAGCGATCAACCTTTAATGCCGGTCAGCGTGATGCCTTGGATAAACAGGCGTTGCGTAAAGAAGAACGCCACGATTACCGGAAGCGTCATCACGGTTGTAACGGCCATTAACGGCCCCCAGAGCGAATCGTATTGACCTCGGAACTGCTGCAATCCGATCGAAAGTGTATAGTTGGACTGCGAATTCAAATAGACCAAGGGGCCTAAAAAGTCGTTCCAAGCGTTCAAGAAGGTGAACAGCCCGACCGTCGCCAAAACCGGGTGCGAGAGCGGAATAATCACTTCCCAAAAGATATTCCATTCGCTTGCGCCATCCATACGCGCCGCTTCGCTCAATTCTTTGGGAATCGTCATAAAGAATTGGCGCAGCAAGAAGATAAAGAACGGCGCACCAAAAAAGGCTGGCACCGTCAACGGCAAGAGCGTATCGATCCAGCCGAAGGTGCGAAAGATCAAGAACTGCGGAATGATCGTCACTTGATTGGGCACGATCATCACCGCTACCAAGATCGCAAACAAAATATTGCGCCCGGGCCAGTTGATGCGCGCCAGGCTATAGGCCGCAAGGCTCGACGAAATCAAGGTTCCGAGCACTGCAAAAAAGCAGTAGATGACCGTATTGCTCAAATAGCTCCAGAACGGAATAAAGTTGATGCCCGTTCCATAGTGCTCAAAGGTAATCGGGTCAGGTATCCAGACCGGCGGAAAGGTGAAGATCTGCCATTCTGGTTTGAGCGAAGTGCTGAGCAGCCACAAAAAGGGCAGAAAAAACACAATGCTCAGCCCGATCAAGGCGATATGGGCCGCGATCGCACCATAGAGCTTGCGGCGGCTTTGCGAGCGCTGATGCTGCCGAACCCCAGTTAAGGATTGAGCGATTTTAGCCATGTCTGCCTCCTATTGTCCACCGTAATAGACTCGCCGCGCCGATGTTCGGAAGATCACAAAGGTCAGCAGCACTACCATCACAAACATCAACCAGGCCATCGCACTAGCGTAACCCATCTTGAAGTACGTGAAGGCGTTTTGATAGAGGTACATGGCATAGACACGCGTCGCATCTGCCGGACCGCCGTTGGTCATCACAAAAACTTGTGTAAAGTACTGGAATATGCCGATCAGCATCAAGATGACGCTAAAGAGAATGTACGGACTCATAAAGGGCAGTGTCAGATAGATCGTCTTCTGCCAAGCCGTCGCGCCGTCGAGCTCGGCCGCTTCATACAGCTCTTGCGGCGTATCTTGCAGACCGGCCAGATAGATCACCATCCAACTGCCTACGCCCCACAGGTTCATAATGATCAGCGAAGGTTTAGCCCAGCTCGGGTCGCTGATCCAGCCCGGCCCCTGAATGCCTATGTACCACAGTAGTGTATTGAGAATGCCGTACTGCGGGTTAAAGATCCAGAGCCAGAGCACGCTCGAAGCCACAAAGGGCACAATCGTCGGCAAATAAAAGATCGTGCGATAGATCGACTGACCGCGCACCTTCACGTTTAGCAACATCGCCAAACCCATCGCCACTATCACGCTAAGCGGAATGGTAAAGATAGCGATGTAGAAGGTATTGTAGAGCGTTGTATAAAACAGCGGATCATCAAACAGCAAGGTTTGATAATTTTCCCAGCCAGTCCAAAAGGGCGGCTGCAGAATGCTGTACGATGTAAAACTAAAGTAGATCGACGCAAGCACAGGATAGGCTACGAAGATCAGCAGACCGAGAATGGCAGGCGCCGCAAACAGCAAACCTGAACGGAGATCCCGTCGCTGTTGGGGTGAAAGGCCACGTCGTTTGAAGCGCAGTGCAGGTGTCGCCATGCTTTGCTCCTCATCGTTGAGCGCTTAGATCGCTAGAGTGAAGAGCCAACTGTTGTGGCTCTTCACTCCGCCTCCAAACATCACTAACTGATGCCTTCACGCAAGATGCGATCGAGTTCCTTTTGAGTATTGACGGTCGCTTCGTCGAGTGCTTCTTTGGGCGTCTTTTGTCCAAAAATGGCTGCATCTACGGCGCGAGCCAGCTCGCCTGTGTAGAATGCCTGGGCTGGCATAACCGGACGCTGGTGCTTGGTTTCAACCAAGATATCGTAGAAGGCCTTGAGTTGCGGATTATTCTGCACCTCGTTGTAGTAGGGCGAGTTACGATAGCCTGGGAATTGGTTAAAGGTTTTACCAGCGATCATGGTCGCTGTATCGCTGGTCGAGATCCAGCGCACAAATTCAAAGGCTGCATCGAGATTGCGCGAGCCCTTGGGAATACCAACCGTCCAACCGCCGACCCACGATGACTTAGGCGGCGCGCCATCGGGCCCGGTCGGCAAGAAGTCGATGCCATACTGGAGATTAGGCGCATAACGCTTCAAAGCCGAAAGTTCCCAAGGGCCAAAAGGTGCCATCGCCGTTTTACCTTGGAAGAAGGGGTGTTGCGTACCGCTTCCGAAACCAGCTTGGAAACCTGAGATCTTGGTCGGATCGTGCTTTTTAGCGTAAGCGGTCATCCATTCCAAGGCTTTGACAACGTTGGGGTGGTTGGCTGTGATCTTACGGCTATCAGGTTCGTAAAATTCGCCGCCGAAACACCATCCCCACGTAAAGAGCGAGTTCGCTGCTCCGTAGACCGTCCACGGAATGAAGCCTAAACGCTCGATACGGTTGCCATCGACTTTGGCGATGATCGTATCGTACTCATCCATCTCTTCGACGGTTTTAGGCGGCTTCTCCGGGTCGAGCCCTGCATCAACAAACACATCTTTGTTCCAGAAGAAACCAAAGTTCGGGTCGGAGCCATAGGTCAGCGACCAAACCTTGCCTTCATAGACGGTTTGATTCCATGAAGGCGACCAGTAATTTTCCGGCTTGATACCAGCGGCGGCGATCCGATCGTCAAGCGCTTCGAGCGCGCCACGGGCCGCCCATTCGGCTACCTGCGGGCCATCGACCCAGGTTACATCTGGCGGCTTGCCACCCGCGATAGCTGTAAACAGTTTTGCGTTGGTTGAAAGGTCGTTGGCTGCATAGACCGCATTCACACCTATATCTGGGTTTTCATCCTCGAAGGCTTTCCAATACTCTTCATACAACGGAGCATCTGCACCACCATAGGGATACCAAACCTCGATCACCGTTGAACGACCAGCTGCAGCTTGACGTGGAGCGGGCGTAGGTTCAACCGCACCGGCTTCAGCACGTAATACCGTAGCAGTTGGTCCGCCAGAAGGAGCCTGTGCACCTCCACCTGGAGGTGGAGTTCCTTGACAAGCGGCGAGAAGGGGCAGGAAGGCTGTACCACCGATCGCGGTCGAGAGTGTCTTGAGGAATGTTCGTCGGCTCAATGGTTTGCGGCTTTGCTCTTGCATAGCAAGATTACCTCCATTGGCAATGAACTCAATCAACCGACCGACACTGATGCAGGGGAAGGATGATGAACAGAACTTGGGCCTAGCGGATCAGCTTTCTCCTTTCTTGGTTGTAAAACTGCAAACGATCAAGCTGCATAATGCGGAGGGTTTCGTATGAATATCACAGGCTTTCGAAGCTAACACGCTCGTTGAGAGGTCGAAAGCCTTGGAAAGCTATCGCGAGAGATTCATCAACTACGAAACGTACCTTCAGCCCTATGCAAAGGGTCAGAGAATGGATACAATAAGCCTAGACTGCGTTGTATACGCATCTACCTGCCGAGTTGAGCGGAATATATTGTCGCAACAACCGAGCAATGAAAGTATATTCGTAAGTAAATCGTAAATGGTTCTTGGTGTAGGGTTATCTTAGCAGATTTTAGCTTGATGTCAAGCAATCTCAACAGCTAGATACCGCTAGCATACGCGCTATGAACCATTTACAAAACAGTGGGAATTCGGCTTATCTGGCGCTCTTGACATTCTTTCAAGATAGAGTACCATACAGCAATCCATATCGTTTCATTTACGAATACATTTCGTCGATCTAGGAAGTGCATCATGATAGAGTCTATTCGTTGGGCTACACCCGATGAGCGACGCGAACAGATCTTAGCCTATTTGCGAGATCGCGATCGAACCTCCGTTGCCGATTTAAGCCAGATCTTCAACGTATCGGAAGTGACGATGCGAAAAGATCTCGATCTGCTCGAATCACAGGGCTTGTTAAAACGGGTACACGGTGCCGCTGTTGTCTCGGGACGTGGCCGTTTGGAGATGTATTTTGCCGCTCGTGAACAGATGAATCTCGAAGCGAAACGACGGATCGCCCAAGCAGCTCTTCGTTACATCAGCCCTCACCAAAATATCTTTCTTGATGCAAGCACTACAGCCTTCCAGATCTCACGCTTACTCAAAGATCACGGCGATCTCACCGTCGTGACCAATGGCCTCTATACCGCGCTCGAGCTATCATGTTGCGCCGACATCACCGTGATCGTCGTGGGCGATCTGGTGCGCCGCCACTCTAGCTCGCTGGTAGGAGGCCTGTCACAAGACCTGATCCAGCGCCTGCATGTCGATATCGCCTTCTTCGGCGCGCGCGGCATCACGCCTCAGGCTGGTCTCACCGAAACAGACATTCACGAAGCGCAGCTCAAACAACGCATGGTGCGCGCCGCCGATACCGTGATCGGGGTTGCCGATGCGACAAAATTCGGTACGGCCTATCTCAATTCGTTTGCGCTACCCGAAGAGATCGACCGCATTATCACCGATTCGAGCGTCGACGCTCAAACCGTGAAAGAGTTCCGCGACAGCCAGATCGAAATCGATATCGTGTAAAATAGCGGCACACTCAACTTCTTCCAGCAAAGGTGCATACTGCTCGCTACGAGCTGCGTTGAGATGTCAATGGAGACATAACAGATGCAACATCTCATAAGCGCAAACTACTTTCGCGACACATTCCCGTTGTTTGTAGCCCCAGCGCGCCACGGAATGGTCGCGAGCCACTATCACGACTTCTTTGAGCTGGTGTATGTCATCAGCGGCTCGGGTATGCACGCGATCGGCACAGCCTCCTACCCGATCCATGCTGGCGATATCTACGTGATCAGTCCCAACGAGCCTCACGCCTACTACCCCATCGAAGGCCAGCAGCTCAATATCATCAATGTGCTCTTCCAGCCCGAAATCCTCGACGACTCGCTACTTAACAGCAGCGCCCAAATCGGATTAACGGGCTTGCTCTATCTTGAGCCGCTCTTTCGGGTCGAAAGCCGCTTCGCCCACCGCCTCAATGTTCAAGGCGTCTTAGCCTATCGTATCGAACAGTTGCTCAACGAAATGCAGAACGAACAGGACGAGCGACTGCCGGGCTACGAACTCATCTTAAAAAATACCTTCTGCAACCTTTTGATTTTGATCAGCCGCGCCTACGAGAAGCAGTTGCAAAAGAGCGGCATCAATAGCGAGTTCTCCCGTCGCCACGCCGTCGTCGAAGCGGCTATGCGCTATATCGAAACGCACCATACCGAATCGGTGTCGCTAGCCGATGTGGCCCAACACACCGCCATGAGCGCAAGCCGTTTGGCGCATCTCTTCAAGCAACACACCCGCCGCAGCTTGATCTCTTATCTGCACGAATACCGCATCAACCGCGTCAGCGCCGACCTTTTAGAGAGCGACGCGCCCGTGAGCGAGCTAGCCAAGCGGCTCGGCTACAGCGATCTGCGCTTCTTTTACCGCGTCTTTCGCCGCTATCGAGCCTGTAGCCCAACCGAATATCGTCAACGTTTTCGCAAAAATCAAGTCACGACCTAATCGAGCGCGTTCAGCACAGAACGCGAAGCAATCTTTACATCATCTCTGTTTGCCAGATTGGGACAGCGCGCTACGACAATGTTCGTTACATTAGGGAGTTTCGAGTGACAACACCATCATCAAACGGCAGCAGCCACCTTGTCCGCCAGAACGCTTGGTTCGTCCGCACCGTCCAAATCGGCAAGCTCGAAGAGCATAACTTTGAAGGCAAACCGTGGACAACGGCTATCTATAAACAGCCAACCGATCAGCCAGTTCAAATCACAAAAGAGGGTCTGTTAGGCGATGAAAACACCGGCGCCGTGCGCGACCTCGACCGTGCGATCTGTTGCCATCCCTTGGCCCACTACGATTTCTGGCGCAGCTACTTCCGACGCGATATCCCGATCGGTTTCTTTGGCGAAAACCTCACCATCGAAGGCATTTTGGAAGAAACAGCCTGTGTAGGCGATATTATTCGCTGTGGAACAGCGATTCTCCAGATCACTCAACCTCGCACTCCCTGCTTCAAGCAAGCCCGCAAAATGAACGAGCCGAAGTTCGTCAAGCTGATTATGCAAACAGGCAAGCCGGGCTTTCTGACCCGCGTGCTCGAGCCAGGGGTCGTGCAGGTAGGTGACGCGTTTGAGCTGCTTGAGCGCCCACACCCCGAGGCGACGCTGACGTTTGTGCAGCGTAAACGCTACGAACCAGAAGATAAACAGACCGCGTTTGAATTGTCTCAGCTCGCACCGCTGGCCCACGACTGGAAGGCGGATTTCAAGAAAATGGCGGAGTCCTAAGCAATGCCTAAACTCGCAGTCTTTCCCAAAGGCTATTTCGACGATCTGGTAGCCCAGCGTATGTCGCTGTTCGAATGGATCGATCTGGCTGCCACCCTCGATGTCGACGGCCTCGAACTCTACCCAGACTTTTTCGCCTCGTTTGAAGATGACTACCTCGACCAAGTTGCAGCGGCCATGCAGCGCCACAACTTGAGCATGCCCATGTTCTGTTATTCGCCCGATTTCACCCAGCCCGAAGCGGAGGCGCGCGCCGCCGAGCTAGAACGCTCGCGCCGAATAATCGATCTGGTGGCGCGTTTCGGCGGCAGCACCTGTCGCGTGCTCTCGGGCCAAGCTCGTCCGGGCCTCGACCCCGAACAGGCCCTCGGCTGGGTAATCGAAAATATCAAGGCACTTTTACCCTACGCTCAAGAACGCCAGATCACGCTCGTACTCGAGAACCACTACAAAGATGGCCGCTGGCTCTACCCCGAGTGGGCCCAGCGCCGCGAACGCTTCCTCGCCATTCTTGCAGCGATCGATTCGCCCACACTAGCTGTCAACTACGATCCATCGAACGCGATTTTGGCCGGAGACGATCCCTACGAACTGCTCGATATCGTGCTGCCGCGTGTTGTCACGATGCACGCCTCAGACCGCTTCTTGGTCGCGGGCACGCTCGATGATCTGCGCCAAGCCGATGGCACACTTGGCTACAGCCCCAACCTGCGCCACGGCGTGATCGGCAAAGGTATGATCGACTACGATCGACTCTTTACAGCGCTTTCAAAGGCTGGCTTCAACGGCTGGATCAGCATTGAAGATGGTGAGGCGGGTATGGAGCCGCTGCGCGAGAGTGTAGCCTTCTTAAGAGCGAAATTCGCCCAATATTGGCCCCCAATAAGGAGACAGAAAAGATGAACGACCGTTATACAGGCAAAGTTATTCTAGTCACGGGCGCGACCCGTGGCATTGGTGAATATATCGCCCGACGCATGGCGAACGAGGGCGGAAAAGTCGCGATCTGTGGGCGCTCAGAGAAAGAAGGCCAAGCCCTCGCCAAAGAGCTAGGCGGCCCAGAGAAAGCCATCTTCATCCGCGCCGATCTGAGCCAAGTCGACGACTGTTTCAAAGTTGTCGACGAGACCGTCGCCACCTTCGGGCGGCTCGACGTGCTAGTCAACAACGCCGCATCGGTCTCGCGCGGCACGGTCGAAAACACCACTCCCGAAAAGTTCGACGCTATGATGGCGATCAATGTGCGCGCCCCTTTCCTAACCATTCAGCGCGCCATGCCAACCTTCAAAAAGCAATTTAAAGAAGAGCAGAACGGCGGCGTGATCATCAATATCACCTCGGTCAACTCCTATGTGGGCGCGCCCAACTTGGCAGCCTATTCGGCCAGCAAAGGCGCCTTGGTAACGCTCTCGCGCAACTTGGGCAACTCGCTGGCGCAATACCGCATCCGCGTGCACGCCCTCAACGTAGGCTGGACCCTAACCGATGGCGAGCGCGTCGTGCAGCGCGAGGAAGAGAACGCCCCCGAAGATTGGGCCGAGCGCATCGGCGCCACCCGCCCGTGGGGTCGTCTCTTGCTGCCAGAAGATATCGCCGCCGTAGCCTGTTTTGTGGCCTCCGACGAGGCGCGCGTCTTCTCGGGCGAAGTGATCGACCTCGAACAGTTCCCGATGTGGAGCCCTGGCCCAGCACGAGAGGGCTAAGCAATGAAGCCGATCGTTCAAATCTCGCTCGACTTCCAGTCGCTCGACGACGCCCTGCACACCGCCGAAATCGCGGTGCAGGCTGGTGTCGATTGGCTCGAAGTTGGCACACCGCTCATTCTTGGGGCTGGCGCTGTGGCGGTCGATGCCCTGCATAAACGCTACCCCAATCACCCGATCGTGGCCGACATCAAGTGTATGGACGCGGGGTATCTGGAAGCCGAGCAGATGTTTAGGGCTGGAGCCAGCCATGTCGTTGTGATGGCGCTCGCTCACCCCTCAACTGTGGCAGGCGCGGTGCGAGCCGCCAAAACCTACAACAGATCGGTTATGGCCGACATTATGCTCTGCAGCGACAAACCCACCGCCGCCCGCCAGATGCAAGACTTGGGCGTCGATATCGTGATCGTGCATACCGGCTTCGACGAACGCCACGCCGAAGTTGGCAAAACGCCCTTCGATGATCTCGATGCCGTCCGCGCTGCCGTCGATCTTCCCTTGCAAGCCGTCGGCGGCATCAGCCTTGAACAAGCGCCGCTGCTGCCCGCCAAAGGCGCTTCGATCGTTGTGATCGGCGCGCCCTTAGCCGTCTCCGACCACTCCTTCACCACAGGAGCCAGCGACGAGCAGCTCTTCAACATCATCCAAGACTTCGTCTCGCGGGTGAAAAGCGGCGGCAGATCAGCAACATAGAGAGGTTCGCAGCTATGTCTACAATGCCAGCACTCGTCTTCACGGCCCCCCGTGAAGGCACCAATCTTCAAGAGATTCGCCGTCCCGAGCCGGGGCCGGGCCAAGTTCTGCTCGAAGTCGCTGCAGTCGGTGTCTGCGGCACCGATGTCCATATTTGGCAGGGCAGCTTCGATCTCAAAGGCCCGGTTGTGTTAGGCCACGAATTCGGCGGCATTGTGCGTGCCATCGGTCCGGGCGTCGAGGGCGTGCAGATCGGCGAACGTGTCGTTTCGGAAACGCCCTTCTCGGTCTGTGGCCAGTGTGTCTACTGCCGTAGCGGCAACTACAACGTCTGCCCCCACCGCCGTGGCTTCGGTATTCTGGCCGATGGCGCAATGGCGACCCATGTGGTTAGCCGCCCCGCTATTCTGCACCGCGTGCCCGCCAATGTGCCCATGGCCCACGCTTCCTTAACCGAACCAGCCTGCGTGGCCTACAACGCCATTATGGAAAAGAGCCGCCCGCGCGCCGGTGACCATATCGTGGTGATCGGCCCTGGCCCGATCGGTTTAATGTGTACTGCCATCGCACGCTTAGCTGGTCCCTCGCGCCTAACCGTGATCGGTTTGCGCCAAGATGGTAAGCGTCTCGAATTGGCCAAGCAGATGGGCGCCGATGAGGTGATTGTCGCAGACGAAGAGGACGCCGTTGAGCGCGTGCTCTCGCAGGGCGATGGCTTCGGGGCCGATCTTGTGATCGATGCGGTCGGCGTCTCGGCCACCCTCAACCAAAGCCTTGATCTGGTGCGCCCCAACGGCCAAATCACCAAGATCGGCTGGGGGCCGCATCCGGTCGGCTTCAGCCTCGACCGCCTGATCTCGAAGGCTGCCACCCTGCAAGGCTCCTTCAGCCACACCTACACCACTTGGGAACGCGTGCTGACCCTGATGGGCAGCGGCATCCTCGATGTCAGCCCGCTGGTCAATCTCTACTCGCTCGAAGAGTGGGAGCAAGGCTTCCACGCTATGGAGACGCTCGACATCCCCAAGGCGGTGCTTTTGCCCAACGGCCGCGAGATCGCCGACTTGGCCTAAGCCATCTATGCAAAGGGCTTTCGCAACACAATGCGAAAGCCCTTTACAATAAGCAAGCTGCTCGTTTCCCATCACGCGAAATGCAATGCTTTGGCGGCTTGGTCTTTCCCTTCCAGGCAGTCTATGGCGCGTCCGCCTACGGCTACCAGATGGGCTAGCCTGCCCTCATCCCCAGCCCTTCTCCCGCAAACTGTACATTACCCACAAATCAACATACGGTCAGCGTTATCGGCCCTCACCCCCCGGCCCCCTCTCCCGCACTGCGGGCGAGGGGGTGAATGCACCCCGTTCTGTGCTCTCAAGGATACTCCCGCGATGGTATGCGAACGATCGCCTTTTGCCGCCGACACAACTTTTGGCTAATGCATAGCTCCCGCAACGGCGGGAGAAGGGTGCCAAGCGACGCGCTCGGCGTTCATCAGCGAAGGGCGGCGTTTCAATCGCTGTAGGCAGCGAATGCAACGCAAGGCCCGAAGGCTTGAATGGAGGGACTAGCATTTGATAGCCGTAGGCGGACGCGTTTAGGACCGAATGGCTGCGAGAGACCTGACCGCCAGAGCCAAATACAACGCTGTATCTTTCGAGAGAACAGAACTCTGTGCCAAAGCGCTGGCTTAGATATCGGGTGGTGGCTCTGGCTCGCCCATTAAGTCGCCGTACCAGCGCTCTAGCCATTCGAGCGCCTCGCGCAAGCGCGCAGGGGGCAGACGCCGATAGGAACTGATGCCGAACTGCCGATAGAGGCCGCTGTAGATGCCTCCGTATTCGTTGCGTCGGGTGCGCGCCGAAAGCGTCGAAGCCACTCGCCGCACCGCTTGGGCCAGCGTCACCGCGTTGGTATCGCTGATGCTCGCAGAGCGCTGGCCGCGCAAGGCCGCAACTTGGTCGTCGTCGCGATAGCTGTCGGCCTCTAGCTGACGCTCGATCAGCATCTGGTGGCGCGCCAAGGTCGCCATTGCCAACTCGGCTTGATAGGCCGCCTCTGACTGCTGCATCTGGTGTGTCATAGGCAGCAATTCATCCTCTGGGCTGTAGCCTTGGGGTTTAAACGACTGCCATAGTATCGAAGCAACCTCGCGCTGAAAGAGCAAAATCTGCTCGCGGGCGCTGTCACTGATCTGCTTCAGATCGATGGTCGCCAGCCAAAAGGGTACAAGATCGAGGCGCAGACAAGGGGTCTTTTGGCCGCTGCTCTGCTCCTCATCATCGTCTAACACCAAGGAGCGCAGGCCCTCGCGCAATAGAGCGTGCGCCCGTATGCGCCGCACCTGGGGCGCAGGGTCGATCTCTAGGCGCTCGCAGGCCAAAGGAATAGAGAGATAACGCTCGTTGGGGCTCAAGGCAAGCAGAGCAATAATATCGTTAGAAAGAAAGCTCTTCTGATTGGTCAGCGACTTATTCGCTCGCAATCTCTATCCTCCTCTATTAAATCTTTTCTCATCTAGCACACCATGACGTATAAACTGGCATCAATATTGCTAACACAATATATGAACCAAAACCCAATCCCAGCTATACGTTGCCTTTATAGGTCGCTCCTATAGTTGTTCAATAATACGTTTGTATAAACGGCTTTTCAAGTGTGCCCGCTCTATCCGCTAATACACTTAACCAAATTTATTATATCTTGATAAACAAAAATATTTTAGAATACTATTCCTACATAAGATGTTCGCTAGCAGCTGATAAAAAAGTGACAAATTACTCTACATATTATCGTATAGCAAATAAACATGAAAAAGATCATAGAGAAGCCGCATCGCAATAGAGAGCCTTAGCATAAGCATGTAAATAACATATTTTCATCGATCTTAGCTATTTTTTAATAGAAAATAAATATTTTCTCTACTAAAATGCATGCCCTCTAGCCACTTTTTCGCTAGAACATCAACAGATATAACTAAGTCGATTTCACACTTTTGTACCCCTTTTTGGTACTATATCAATAGAGGAAATTATGTTATGCTACACTTCAACGATGGTTCTTAGCGGTCTCGTTCACAATCGCTTTGTCTCACATAGTAGCCGTTACTACCGTTTGTTCCTTACTTACGTCTAGCACAAAGAGCCTGAACAGTTTATAATCCGTATAAATTCGGCTCTAAGGGAGTCACGCTCCGGCATCATGATAAGCAGCTTCCAATACAAATGGGTGTTCACTTATGGCCGCACGAACCGAATTCGAGGAACTAGATATAGCCCAACAAATTCTTAGTGCTGTTTTTGCCAGCACTCCAGATGGCCTGGTTGTGCTCGACGAGTCGCTCGTTATTTTGCAGGCAAACCCGACCTTCTGCGGATGGGTAGGACGCAACCATTCAGACGTCGTCGGCCAGTTTATCGGCGATGTTTTGGTGTGCGAACAGCTCGTGCCGGCGCTTCATCGACTCACTACCAACAACTTGGCCTCAACCGAAATCGAATTTATCACTACTGTCCCTGTGCGGCGCTCGCTCTTAGCCCATATAGCCCGTCTCAACGCGGGACGCCTCAACGGCTGGATCGTTGCTCTTCACGATCAAAGCGAACGCAAGCGGCTTGAATACCAAAAGATGGAATTCATCAACATCGCAGCCCACGAGTTACGTACCCCCTTGATGGCTGTGATAGGTTTCGCTAATTTGCTGGCGCGTGGCTTACAGGGCCAGCTCGATAGTCGTCACCAAGAATTCTTGACCAGCATTGTCGATGGCGGTCGCCAACTCAAACTGATCGTCGATGAAATGCTGCAATTTGCTCACCTTGAAGAAGGCTATCTCGAAGAGGATGTCGATAGCGTTGGCAGCCTCTATGTGCTGATCAACGAAATCGTTTTAGGGCTACAACAGCGTGCTAAAGACAAACGAGTTGTTATAAAAGTTGATGTTGACCCCACCATTGTGGTGCAACAAGGTATTCAATTATTACGCACCGCACTCAATCAGATTTTGCTGAATGCCATCAACTTCAACCGCCCCGATGGGAGCGTTCGGATTGTGGCACGCCAACAAGATGATGAAATTTCGATCGAAGTCGTCGATACTGGTATTGGCATCGCAACCGCCGATTTAGAGTTGATCTTCCAGCCCTTCGCCCAAGTTGAAGATCACTATATCCGCCAAGTTGGCGGGCTCGGCCTCGGCTTGTCAATCGCAAAACGCGCCATTGCTCAACTCGAAGGAACGCTCTCGGTTGATAGCACCCTTGGCAGCGGAACAACCTTTGTGCTGCGCTTCCCGGCCAACCGTACAGCTCTCAATAGCGAGCTAGCAGCCTTGCAAGCACAGCTCAAAGCGACCAAACAACAGACCCGCGAATACGCTCGCGATATTCAGTCGCTCTATAGCCAGCTCCAAAAGCACTCGCTCGCTACGCTTGCCAGCATTACCGAAGCGCTTGAAACACGCGATGTCTACTTCCGCAATCATACCGAGCGCGTTACCGAGCTGGCACTCAAAATCGCTCAGCACCTCGGCTATTCCGAGCTCTATCTGGGCACCTTAGAGACCGCATGCCGTATCCACGATATCGGTAAAATCGGCATTCCCGACGCCATCATCAACAAAGCGGGCGCGCTCACCGAAGAGGAAGAGCAGATTATGCGCCAGCACGTCACCTTGGGGCGACGCATTCTCGAACCGCTCACCTTCCTCAAAGATGCACTGCCGATCGCCTTTTCGCACCACGAGCATTGGGACGGCAGCGGCTATCCAAACGGTATGAAGGGCGAAGAGATTCCCTTTGGCGGCCGAATCATCGCCGTAGCAGATGCCTACGATGCGATGGTCTCGCCCCGCTCGTACCGTGAAGCACTCTCGCAAGAAAAAGCGCTCGAGATCCTACAAGCGGGCGCGGGCAGTCAGTGGGATCCAAAAGTTGTAGAAGCGCTTATGACAGTTCTGCAAAAGACACCATCAAAAGTAGAACAATTGTAAACGTTTTGTCTCTAGGGTAGTCTGCCCTCGGCATGATATACTCAAGACAGATTGGCTTAAACCTTACGATAGTTCTTATCGTAAGGTTTTTTCATACACGCGTTAGGGGAGCCGCATGAACCTTTCTCAAGCTCAGAAGAGTGATCTTGAAGCGCTTCACGAGCACGACTTTCGCCAAGGGTACCTTGATACACTGCCGCTTTGGTTAGGTGCATTCCCCTTCGGCGTCGTATATGCCATCAGCGCCCTCAATGCAGGGCTTTCTAACTGGCAGACCATCGTTATGTCGCTGATCGTCTATGCTGGAGCCGCCCAGTTTACCGCTGTGGGGCTATTCGCAGCCGGAGCCGCCCCAATCAGTATTGTGATCACTACCGCGATCATTAATGCGCGCCACCTGTTGTTGGCAGCGACCCTTGTGCCCTATCTACGCAAAGAGCGACTGAGCATCAAAGCCTTGATCGCCGCACAACTCACCGATGAAAGCTTCGCGATCGGCATGAGTCGTTTTATAGATGGTAAGGGCAGCATTCGTTACCAACTCGGCAGCAATTTAAGTATGTATACGGTCTGGCAAGTGAGCACGATTCTTGGGGTGTTCATCGGCGAGCGCATTCCCAATACAAGCGACTATGGTCTTGATCTGGTCTTTCCCTTTACCTTTATTGGGCTCTTGGTGCCGCTGCTCAAAACGCGCATCAACCGTACGGTCGCAGCCTGGGCCGCCGTTTTTGCGATCGCGGGCGCGCTCTTGATGCCGGGCAGTTGGTACCTTTTGATGGCAGGAATTTTGGCCAGCGGGATCGGTTGCTGGCTCACATTGCGAAAGAAGGAAGCATAAGGTATGGAATGGCAACGTGGCGAATTCACGATCAGCATCGATAAGGCGCGTCTCGATGTCGATAGGATCCACGCTTGGTTGAGCTCGACCTATTGGGCAGAAGGTATTCCACGCGAGATCGTCGAGCGTTCGATTGAGCATTCGTTTGTTTTTGGCATATACACGGGCCAAAAGCAGGTCGGTATCGCGCGTGTAGTCAGCGATTTCGCCACCTTTGCCTATGTCGGAGATGTCTATATCGACGAGCAGTATCGTGGCCATGGTCTAGGCAAATGGCTGATCGAAACGATTGTCACCTACCCAGAGCTGCAAGATTTACGTAACTGGCATTTAGCAACCCGCGATGCACACGGTTTATACGAACGCTTCGGCTTTAAAACACTCGATGATCCTAGGCGAATAATGCGGCGCCACGACCCCGATGTCTACAAACGCCAATCAGGCAACAGAGAGAGCTGAGGAAGCAGATGGATATATGGCTTACATTGCTCGGTATGGCGCTGGTCACCTATGCTGCGCGCGCGCTCCCGCTGATTGTGATGCGGAAAGAGCTGCCTGCTTGGCTCACAACTTGGCTCAGCTTTGTGCCGGTCGCAATCTATACAGCGCTGGTTGTACCACCACTCTTGGTCAAACAACTCGATCAAGGGCCCAGCCTTAGATTCGGAGCTGAAGTGCTTGCAGGTATCGTCGCCGCCATCGTAGCTTGGCGAAACGGCAATATCCTACTGACAATTATTGCGGGACTGCTCTGCTTCTGGTTGCTACGTTGGCTCGGTTTATAGCTGCTTTTACGCTCAAAAGAAGCGCCATACGCAAGATAGGGTAGATTTTCGATAGCGAGGCAAAGCCTCGCTCTTTTTATCAAATCCTTTTGATCAGTTCATATCAAATCCCTTTACAGACGTGCATGCTCTTCGCTCAGAAAAACGAAAAGCCGGGAAAAGGAGAGTCACGTTCCGCTCTGCCAAAGGCCAAAAAGTAAGTAGTCTACCGGATTTAGTATCGGTAGTCTGGCGGCTGGCTCTCTTCCCCAAAGCAGGCTGTTAGCGCGTCCGCCTACGGCTACCAACAGCTTGCCCGAAACCGGGCTGTTGTAGCTGTGTACCGAAAGACCATCCCAAAATCCAACGATTCAAGCGGATTTCGTATCATACTAAATCGCTAGATTACTCGTTATTTGGCTTTCGGCGGAATGGAACTTAACTATTTCTTTCCCTGTTTTGTCTTTCCTACCTTACAAGAGGCCAAGTTTTTACTTGGATTCGGTATAAAATTGGGCAGCGCTTCTATTCTTCTTTCACTATAGGTCTTCGACAAAAATATACATCGATCTATATACTATTTTTTAGTTGTATGCTTGCTTTGCCAAGCTGTCTCAAACTATGCTGCCTGAAATAAAAATGCTCTCATCGAACATTATATAAAATAACGATCCAACTATAATCTCTAGAGAAAGCACAATGCCTTAGCCTTCAGCAATTCTAGTAGGTTAAGTGTACATAGATCTGTCGAATTTGCTAGATTAAGCTCTTTTTCAAGCGGCTTTCGCCGATTGAAGCCGGCAGCAGGTGCTGCTTATAGCGATAGAACTATTTCTAAGCGAAATTGAGCTTGATACAGCCTACTCATGCTCACTAGCGCTCGCAGCAGCAAGTTGAAACCCCAGGAATAGCAAATCTTCCACAAGCTTATCCACTTATCCACGAAGTTATCCACAATTCCAGCCCCCAGCACCCGATCAGCAAAACATGCTAGCGTTAACATTGCTCTAACATTGCACTGATGTCTTTCTTACATACGATTGGTATTATAAAGTCAGTTAGTTGATTGATCTGTTTAGATATTGAAAGTAGAGGAGATTAGAGAGATGACAACCCTTATTTTAGGTTCTTTCCCATATATTTCCGCAGTTCGCAGCATTCCTGTCCGAAATACGACTTCTCCTAACGTCAGTTTCAGCGCAACCGAAACCAAGGAGTCGTATATCGTTAAGGCGACTATTCCGGGTATCAACCCCAACGACCTCGAGATCGAGCTGGCTAATCAAACTCTTACTATCTCGGGCGAAGGTTTTAAGCGTAGTTTCCGCTTTAGCTTGCCTTTGAACGCAGATGCGGTCGAAACCAGCTATGAATTCGGTATCTTAACCATCACTCTTCCGAAGTCTGATGCGCTGAAACCGCGCCGTATCACGGTTCAGAATGTTTTGCCCGTTAGCGCTCCCGCCATCGAAGAGCAGACTAACGTAGAGCCGAGCGTTGTAGAACAGCCAGCCGCGTAGGCTTGCTTGATATAGAGAGAGCGCGCCTTCCATCGCATCTAGTAGCGCGCTTGAACCCTGTGTGAGAAGTATTGAGCGATGCGATGTGTATTATTTCGGCTAGTGACCCTTCGGGTCGCTAGCCGGTTTGATTCATAAAGGCGCTTTCGCATCTGCTAAAGGCCGCGCTTGCTTATTCCGCCATAAACACACTCGAAACTTGGTTTTCAGCCTTTAGAGCACTCATACCAAATCTAGTTGATTACTTTCTATTTGGCCTTCGGCAAAATGGAATGTAACTATGTTTGTTGTGCCCGTTTTTGTTTGTCTGCGTTACAAGAGCGCAAACCTTTAAACAGATTTGGTATCATATCGGATGTAAAAAACGGGCTACACAACGCTTGCTATAATAGGTTTTATAGAAAAACTGTTAGTAAGCTCTGAAACGTATAAGGATTAATATGACACTCCGCTGGGGCATTCTAGGAAGCGGCGATGTGGCCGAGAAGAAGGGCGGGCCTGCCCTTCAACAGGCAGCTGATTCGATGGTTGTAGCTTCGATGCGCCGCGATCCAAAAGCGGCTCAAGACTTTGCAACACGCCACAATATCCCTCGCTTTTATACCTCAGTTGATGCCTTGCTTGCTGACCCAGAGATCGATGCGATCTACGTAGCGTCGCCCGTGTATGCGCATCGCGAACACACTATCGCAGCCGCTCAGGCCGGAAAGCACATCTTGGTTGAAAAACCCATGGGCCTAACAAGCGGCGATTGCGAAGAAATGATTGCAGTCTGCAAGCGGGCCGGAGTTCAGCTCGGCGTCGCCTACTATCGACGTTTCTACCCGGTGATCACACGCGTGCGCGAATTGCTGGGCGAACGCGCGATCGGCCAAGTTATTCAGGCCCAGTGCTTGTTCGGCTCGTTCTTTACGGGCAAAGATCAACAGGCCAACAGCCTCTGGCGCAGCATTCCAGAATTGGCGGGCGGCGGCGTGTTAATGGATATCGGCAGCCATCGTATCGACTTGCTGCTCTATCTCTTAGGCCCGCTCGCCGAGGTGCGTGCCCTTGTTAGCACCCAAACCCAAAAGATAGAGGTTGAAGATAGTGCATCGCTGCTGCTCGCTTTCGAAAACGGCGCGCATGCACTGCTCGGCTTCTATTGGAATATGCGCGAACGGGTGGACCGTCTCGAGATCAACGGCACAAACGGTCGAATCGTTATCAGCCATCTGGAAGAAGGCAGACTCGAACTGTATCGCTATGGACACGAGGTCGAATACCAAACCCTCCCGCCCCCTAAGCCGACCCACATCGGCTTGGTCAACGATTTCGTTCAGAGCGTTGCGATCGGGCGAGCGCCTGCGGTCAGCGGCGAAGATGGCTTAGCGACCAATCGCGTGCTCGATGCTGCCTACCGCGCTTCCTTAGAGCGCCGTACTATTCCCGTTCATACCATCATCCGTTAATCGAAGCTATTGCGCTTATAGCAAAACCGTTTACCTGCATGTTTGTGATGCTGGGAAACGAAAACGGCCAAGCAAGCATTGTCTGGTTCCAGTCTGCTGAAGGCCAAATTTGATAACAAACAGGCACAGTTCCTTGCTGGAGCTGTGCCTGTTTCTATCTTATACGAGATCCGCTTGAATCATTGGATTTTGGGGCAGTCTCTCGACACACAACTACAACGCCCTGCTTATGGGCGAGCTGTTGGTAGCCGTAGGCGGACGCGCTAGCAGCCCGCTTTGGGGAAGAGAGCCAGCCGCCAAAGTGCTGAACTGATCAAACAGATTTGGCATTATAGAGTGTTAAACAAAGACAATTATCACAATCTCCCTACGACTCAAGTTAGCAGAAGGTATTTTGCTTATTGCAGAGCTCTAAAACCGCAACTAAGCGCACGTTAACGATCTAACGGTCGCTCCTCGGCATTGATGCGGAAACAAGGCTTTCCAAAGCAATCTGTACCACTTCGTGTTGCTCTGTACGCTAACTACAAACAGTTTCTTCTTCTATACAAACCGTTTTTTAATAGTGTCCATACTACTATTCTGGTTATAGCCAAACGCTACTATACATGTGGTGCAAGTGAAGCTTCCCAAAAGAACTTCCAGACGCTTCATTGAAGGCAAACGCACATTCAACCAAGCCGTGTCGCTCGGTCTGCCTTCGATCAATGGTGATCGTTGCTGCCTTTTTAATATGCCATTGATCGCACTGTGATCGCACGAGAGGATGTGACTTGTTATGCGTTATCTGCTAGACCAAGAATCATATGAAGAGATGATGAGCCGTACAGATCATAGCAATGACTGTTACGCTCGTCCCAAACGTTATCTTCATCATTTATATCGAGATGGTGTGAAATACGTTGTCGCCCGTGCCCTTCACGTCTGTCTGCAAGAAGCGCGTGAAGAGAACGATATCCCGGCGATCGCTCACCTTCAGATGCATATCAACGAGCTACAGCAGCTCGTCGCCGAAGCGAAACAAGCAGGTACATTTCACAATGCGACCATGCTAGGTGAAGCTCCACCGACCGATGACGGCGCGCCTCCCAATACCAATTCGTTCATTCCACCTATGCCTGGAACGGCAGAGGAGACCGGCCTCAACCGCACGCTGTTAAACGAGATGATTCTGCGTGTGATCTATAACAAGAGCCGTATCACCGGCGCCGCCTTGGCCGAGCATCTTCAACTCTTCTATGGCGTAGTCGAGCCGCTCTTAAACGATCTGCGCCGCGCCGAGTATATCGATATCGCGGGCCAGAAGGGCTATGGCGATTTCAACTACGAATATGTCTTGACCAGCAAGGGTAACCAAGCAGCTAACGAAGCGATGCTGAAGACTCAGTATGCGGGTGCAGCGCCCGTACCGCTGAGCGCCTATGTCGAAGCAGTGCGTGCCCAGACGATCAGGAACGTTGTGGTGACTCGCCGCAATATTCGCAAAGCCTTCTCGGACTTGATCATCAGCGATGCGATTTTGAACGATGTCGGTCCGGCCGTGAACTCCGGCTCGTCGGTCTTCTTGTTCGGCTACCCCGGCAACGGCAAGACCAGTATCGCCGAGCGCATCACACGCCTCATGGGCGACGCGATCTTCATTCCCTATGCGGTCGAAGCCGACGGCCAGATCATCAAGGTCTACGACCCGATCGTCCACGAGCTGGCCGCTGTCAACGATGAAGAACTTGGCGAGTACGACCGCCGCTGGGTATGCATCAAACGCCCCGTTGTGATCACCGGTGGCGAGCTTACCTTGCCCATGCTCGACCTGACCTACAACGAGGCTTCGCGCGTTTATGAAGCGCCCTTCCAGATGAAGGCCAACGGTGGCATCTTCTTGATCGACGACTTCGGTCGCCAGATGTGCCGCCCAATGGACCTGCTCAACCGCTGGATTGTGCCGCTCGAAAAGCGCTTCGACTACTTGACGACCGCGACCGGCAACAAGCTGGAGATTCCCTTCGACCAGTTGATCATCTTCTCGACCAATCTCGACCCGCACGACATCGCCGACGAAGCCTTCTTGCGACGTATCAAGTTTAAGATCAATGTCGTCGACCCCGACGAGACTCAATGGCGCAAGATCTGGGGTTTGGTCTGTAAGAGCCGTAAGGTGCCCTACGACGATCGAGGTTTGGATTATCTGATCGAGAAGTGGTACAAGCCCGATAATCGGCCCTTCCGTATGTGTCAGCCGCGCGACATCCTCGACCAGATGATCTCGATCGGCAAATACAATATGGAAAAGATCACGCTCAACCCCGACTTGATCGACGCCGCCTGTGCGACTTACTTCGTAAGCAAAGAGCGCCAGGACTTCGGTGCGAAAGTGCGTCTCGAATAGGAACTTTTTTCGCGCTGCTCGCTTAGGCTTTGTCGATATGGTTGGTGGAACTAGTTTTCACCAACCATATCCTACACTCGCGATCGACTTCTAGCAGTTTCGTTATCTCCATCAATAGCCTTTACACATTTTCTGTTGCTATAACCCCATTAAAACACAAGCTACAGTCGATTTTCCTAACTCCAAGCGTTTCTCTATCAAAAAGGTCGAGCTACAAGCCGATCGCTCATGAAGCAGAAACTTAAAGCCTACTTTCACAAAGTAGGGCGGGTTTCCTTTATGTCTAAATAGCTTAAAACTGTCTATAATAAGATATGATCATTTTCTCACTATTGGCTATAGACATATTTACTATTTCATTTATAATCAATAGTTATTGCTTTCTTGCGTCAAAGTGCTAGTGTCATTTTGACTTTATCGCATTCTATAGCCCTTATCTTTGGTGCTATTTGTAAGCGAACAAACTACTAACAGCTTTCTAGGGCGTTGTAAAGCGCTAGTCTTAAATAGACAACAAGTTTGCATGGGACTATAATGGAAGGTGCGCTCGTAAATAAATGACTACGATTAGGTTACTTCTTTTTACCATCAAATGCCTGAAACTAAGTGCGATCTCTCGGTCTTGCGTTAGCGAGACCCGTTGCACTTGATTGTTTGCGAGGAAAGGAGCAACGATGGCGGCGGTAGTATCGTTTACCCGTACCACAATCGGCAAAAAAATGCTGATGGCTGTTAGTGGTGCGATAGGTTACGGCTTTGTGATCGCTCACATGGCCGGTAACTTTCATGCTTTTGAAGGTCGCGAAGAATTTAACGCTTACGCTGAAGGTTTACGCACAATAGGCCAACCGTTCGTGCCACATACTGGTTTGCTCTGGGTGGTACGAATCGTTCTGTTAGTTGCAGTTATTACCCACGTTTGGATGGCGATCGATCTGTCGCGCCGCGACTTGGCAAGCCGTCCGGTCAAATATGCAAAGAAAGACACCGTTCAATCTTCTTTCGCAACCAAAACACTACGTTACGGTGGCACTGCGATTTTCTTATTCCTAGTCTATCATTTGATGCATTTGACCCTTGGCAATGCCCACTCGAACTTTATTCCAAACGATCCTTATCATAATCTCGTTTCAGGCTTCCAGAACCCAATTAGCGTAGCTGTCTATTTGGTCGCGATGGCGGCATTAGGCATGCACCTCTACCATGGCGTATGGAGTATGTTCCAAAGCCTGGGCCTCAATTCACGACGCACCGACCTGTTCTTCAGACGCCTAGCTCAAGCTTCAGGCATCTTGCTCTTTATCGGTTTCTCAATCGTACCGATTTCGGTCCTTTTGGGCATTGTAAAATAAAGCGGAGCGGACGATTATGGCTAGTGCTACAGACAAAAATGAATTCTTCACCGTTGCGGCCGAGCCACAGGTGAATTCGAATATTCCGCCCGGGCCACTGGCAGAGAAGTGGACCCAGCACAAATTCAACATGAAGCTGGTCAACCCAGCCAACCGCCGTAAACACACCATCATCATTGTAGGTTCCGGCTTGGCTGGCGCCTCTGCTGCAGCAACCTTGGGCGAGCAGGGCTACAATGTGCTCTGTTTCTGCTACCAAGACAGCCCACGTCGCGCTCACTCGATCGCTGCTCAAGGTGGTATCAACGCTGCTAAGAACTACCGCAACGACGGCGACAGCGTCTATCGCCTCTTCTACGATACGATCAAGGGCGGCGACTTCCGCGCCCGTGAGGCCAACGTCTATCGCTTGGCCGAGATCTCGTCGAACATTATCGACCAGTGTGTCGCTCAAGGCGTGCCCTTCGCCCGCGAATACGGCGGTCTGCTCGACAACCGCTCGTTCGGTGGTGCGCAGGTATCGCGTACCTTCTACGCGCGCGGTCAGACCGGCCAGCAGCTGCTGCTGGGCGCCTACCAAGCACTCAGCCGCCAGATCGACGCTGGCACCGTAAAGATGTTCCCGCGCACCGAAATGCTCGATCTGGTGATCATCAACGGCAAGGCTCGCGGTATCATCACGCGCAACATGGTGACGGGCAAGATCGAGCGCCACGTTGGCGACGCAGTTGTGCTCGCGACGGGCGGCTACGGTAATGTCTTCTACCTTTCGACCAATGCTAAGGGCTGTAACACCACTGCCATCTGGCGTGCCCACCGCCGTGGCGCGTTCTTTGCTAACCCGTGCTACACCCAGATCCACCCGACCTGTATTCCGGTCAGTGGAGATTACCAAAGCAAGCTGACCCTGATGTCGGAGTCGCTGCGTAACGATGGTCGTATTTGGGTTCCCAAGACCCCCGGCGACAAGCGCCCGCCGCACCAGATTCCTGAAGACGAGCGCGACTACTATCTGGAGCGCAAGTACCCCAGCTTCGGCAACCTCGCGCCGCGCGACATTGCAAGCCGCGCCGCCAAGGAAGCTTGTGACGCTGGACGAGGCGTTGGCCCCGGTGGCTTGGGCGTCTACCTCGACTTCTCGGATGCGATTAAGCGCTTGGGTCGCCAAAAGATCGAAGAACGCTACGGCAACCTGTTCGAAATGTACGCCCACATCACGGGTGAAGATCCCTATGTCACGCCGATGCGTATCTACCCGGCGGTTCACTACACCATGGGTGGTCTGTGGGTCGACTACAACCTGATGAGCAACATCACGGGTCTGTTTGTAGCTGGCGAAGCGAACTTCTCGGATCACGGCGCCAACCGCCTGGGTGCATCGGCTCTGATGCAGGGTCTCTCAGACGGCTACTTTGTGCTTCCTGCAACGATGGGTAACTACATCGCTAGCGAGAAGCCCGAGAAGGTCGATATCAACCACCCAGCCTTTGCCGAAGCCGAAGCCGAAGTTGTAGAGCGCACCAAGAAGCTGCTTTCCATCAATGGTAATCGCTCTGTCGACAGCTTCCACCGTGAATTGGGCAAGTTGATGTGGGATAACTGTGGTATGGCCCGTAGCGACGAGAGTCTGCGCTACGCACTCAGCGTTATTCCTAAGATCCGCGAGGAGTTCTGGCAGAATGTGAAGGTTCCCGGCGAAGGCGAAGAGCTGAACCAAGAACTAGAGAAAGCCGGACGCGTAGCCGACTTCTTAGAGCTTGCTGAACTGATGTGCATCGACGCTTTGCACCGCACCGAATCGTGTGGTGGTCACTTCCGCATTGAAAGCCAGACGGAAGATGGCGAAGCGAAACGCGATGATGAGCATTTTACCTATGTCGCTGCATGGGAGTCGACTGGTGTAGGCAAACCACCAGTACTGCACAAAGAACCCTTGAATTTCGAGAACGTGCAATTGGCAACCCGTAGCTATAAGTAAGTATGTATGATTGGGTGCCGACGCAGCAGAGCGTTTGCACCCAACACATCAAAAGGTATATCAATGAAGCTCACACTCAATGTTTGGCGACAAAAAGGCCCAAACGATAGCGGCCATTTTGAAACCTACCATACAGATAAAGTCTTGCCTGAAATGTCCTTCCTTGAGATGCTCGATGTGGTCAACCAAGACCTCATCGCAGAAGGCAAGGAACCGATCGCTTTCGATCACGACTGCCGCGAAGGCATTTGTGGTACCTGTGGCATGATGATCAACGGTGTACCGCACGGCCGCCAGATCGCAGGCACACCCACAACAACCTGCCAGCTCCACATGCGCTTCTTCAAAGATGGTGACACCATTACGATCGAGCCGTGGCGCGCCAAAGCCTTCCCGGTGCTGAAAGACCTTGTAGTTGACCGCTCGGCCTTCGACCACATCATTCAATCGGGCGGTTACATTTCGGTCCCGACTGGCGCAGCTCCCGATGGCAACGCCATTCCGGTGCCCAAGCCCAAGGCCGACTACGCCTTCGACGCCGCCGCTTGTATCGGCTGTGGCGCTTGTGTAGCCGCCTGTCCGAACGCTTCGGCAATGCTCTTCACGGGCGCGAAGGTAGCTCACCTAGCCGCCCTGCCCCAAGGCCAAGCCGAGCGCTACGACCGCGTTCTGCGCATGGTCGATACTCACGATGCCGAGGGCTTCGGTGGCTGTACCAACTTCGCCGAGTGCGAAGCGGTCTGCCCCAAGGGTATCTCGATCGATGTGATCGCACAGATGAACCGCGACCTCTTCTGGGCCAACCTGACTCGCAGCCAGCCCAAGGCCAAGAAAGAGAGCCACTAATTCTTACAGCAAAAACGGGGGTGGGTTTCGTCCCATCCCCGTTTTTTTGATTCTGCGGCTACGTCTCTAGCTTCCATCCGGTTTCAACCGCGTCCGCCTACGGCTACCAACATCCCACCCTCCAAAGCTCGCTGCGATCTCTGCCTGCGCAGCGAGTGCGCAGAGCCACAATGCAGCACATAGCTTTCCTTTGCTTCGGCAGCGAGCGCAGCTTTTGATACCAGATCTGTTTAAAGTCTTGCGCCCTTGTAAGGCAAAAACAGGGAAAGACACAACAAACATAGTCAAGTTCCGCTCGGCCGAAGGCTAAATAGAAAGTAATCAAGCGGGTTTGGTAGGAAGCAGCTTGAGGCGAGTACAAGCCAATCGCTGCCTTAGCAGCGACCGAGTGCCCGCATGGGAGCGAAAGCGATTTGATAGCCGAAGGCGGACGCGCTAGAAGCCCTCTTTGAGGCTAGAGAACTCGCCGCTGTATGCTAAAACGTTCCTAAGTGCCCAAGTGCGCTTCTTGTCAGGCGCTAGGAGGAAGCGTTCACACTCTCGCTTGTCTCGGGCGAATCGAGCGCTGTTTGAGGAGCGAGCTCTGGCACCGCTTGGATCTCGAAGCCATAGGCGCGGTAGGGGTCGAGCGTGATACAGAGGTTGAGCAGCTCTTCGCGCTTCCAGCTTGTGCGCCCATCCTCGTTCCAAGGCGCTTCGGCCAGCAGATCATAGAGCTGGAACTTGCCCTCATTCAGATTCATCATATCGATCGGCAGGCTCAAAAGCACCGTCCGTTTATGCGGGCTGCAGTTGAGCAAACCGAGCACATACTGGCCCTCGTATTCGCGCAGCACCACAAAAACCTGGCGAAAATCGCTCGGCACCACATTGTAGAGCGTGCGCCCATAACGCAAGGCCGGAGTCGAGGCGCGGGCACGCAAAAGCGCGCGCACGAATTGCTCGTCGCCTAGCTCTTGGCCATACCACAACATCGGCACATACCCGCACAAGACCATGCCGAACAGCAACATATGGCTGATCAGCGAGCCGCGCATGCCATCGGCCAGCGGGTTCAACGTGCGGGTGTTGTGGGTTTCGGTGAAGCAGACGCGCACCACATTGGGCGGCAGCGCGTTGTGATGCTCTTCCAGCCATTCGCCCAGCTCCGCCGGAGAGATCCGACCAAGCCCGAGGTGGAAGAACATCTGGTGGGCGACATAATCGTAGCAAAAGTCGTGATTGCGGGTGTAGACCGGCCCATATAGCTCGCACAAGAGCACGCCTTCGGGTTTTATGCGCTTAAGCTCAACCTGCAGCTTATCGAGCAGCTTAAGCACGCCCAAACTGGTGGCGCTAGCGTGGCTCTCGACCAAACGCGACCAGTTCGGCTCTTTATCGTAGGGCGCATGCACACGGAAGCCGTCGATATCGTAGCGCTCGACTTGGTGCAAGGCCCACTTGAGAACGGTCTCTTGATAGCTGGGGTTGTTCCAATCGAAGCTATAGGTGTCGTTCCAGCCGTGCGACGAAATAAAGTTGCCCTGAGGATCGCGACAGAACCACTCGGGGTTCTCTTGCACATAATGGGCGGTACGGGCACAGCCTTGGGTTACCAGATCGAAGAGCACACGCATGTCGAGCGCGTGAGCCGTATCGATCAGGTCGCGCAGCTCCTCTTCGCTGCCCAAGGTCGGGTCGAGCTTGTTAAAATCGAGGATCGCATACAAACTGCCCGAAAGCTGCCAGTTGCCGTCCCACAGGCGGCCCTTGCGATTATCGAACTCCCAGATCGGCAGCAGATAAAGGGTATTGATGCCAAGGTCGCGCAACGCTGGCAGGGCTTGTTTTAAGCCACTAAAGCCGCCATAGTAGGAAGGGTGCAGCTCGTAGATGGCCGCATCGCGCACCCAGGGGGCGGGATGTTCAAGCGGCTTGAGGCCACAGATCGGCCAGGTGCGCTGAAAGGCCAGCAGCGCTTCTTCCCAGGCCAAAGGCAGCGGCATAATGTATTGCACGCCAGCGGTCAGCTTCTCGCCCGCCCCAAGCCAGCCCGCCAGCTTGACTTCGTGGGCCAGCGAGACTGCCAATTGATTGGGCGAAGGGTTGCCATTGGCCTTGTTGCCCTCGATATAGGGCAGAGCTGGCTCGACATCGCTGTAATACCAGCAGAGCAAGGTCTCATCGTGGTTGCCGGCGTGCAGGGCCAGCAGGCCCGGACCTTGGCTGGGCGCCGACTCGATGGCGCGGTTTTCGCGCAGCCCGGGCGCAAAGAAGCGACGCGGCAAAACGCCCGGCTTCTGGTCGGCGGCCACATCGAGCGGCACCCGAGGGCGCACGCTGTTGCCGGGAGCCTCGAAGCGACATGTAGCCGCGTCGCCCACACAGGCATCAGGCAAAATCATGCGCACGCCCCAGAGCTGCACTTCGTCGAGGCCAACATTTTCGACCGTAACCGAACGCGCGATCAGATCGCCCGTGATGCGATAGGTATCGTAGAGCTTAAGCGGACCGATCCCGATCACAATCACGATCTCGACCGCGTCTTCAAAGGTTTCGATCTTATGGTTTAAGTAGCGTACAAAGGCATAGTTTGCACGCCAACGGTCGGGCCCGGCGATCGCGATATCGACGGTGGGAGAGGTCGGCCCATGGCCGATCAACTGCTCACCGTCGCGCAGCCGCAAGCCACACAAAGCGCCCTCTTCGCGCGACCAACGTAACTCGAGATCATCGACTCGCACAGTCAAATGCCGAAAAGTTTCGTTTGTTGTTACCGTAGGCATGCTTTTGATCAATCGTTATAACGATACACCACAACTATGCTTCAGCATAGAGCGCCAGCAGAGCGCCCGCCTCGATTGTAGCACCAACAGTGACCTTAATCTCGGCCAAGGTGCCAGCGTGAGGCGCGCTGATCTCGTTCTCCATCTTCATGGCTTCGACCACAAACACAACCGCTCCGGCCTCGACCTGCTGACCTGCTTGGGCACGAATAGCGACGATCGTGCCTTGAATCGGGCTGCGAATCTCGTTGGAAGCCTGCTTGGGTAGGCTGCTGTTGGTCTTGGCGCGCTTGCTGGCGGCTGACGACTTGGTAGGGCTGCTGCCATTGCTGGCGGGCTGGCCCACTTCGGCGACACGCACCGCAAAGAACTTACCATTGACCTCGACTTCAAAGCGACGCGGTTCGCTGCGTGGCTCGTCGGCGGGAAGACTGACTTCGCCATTGCTGGGGCCGCTAACTTGAACCTGAGGATGCTGAGCAATGAAGTTGACGGTTGTATCACCCTCCAAAAACGCGGGTTGAGCCAGAGCCGCTTGGTGGAAGGGGATCAAGGTTGTGACACCTTCGATGCGGTAATCGGCTAGAGCGCGCTGCATACGCCCAATCGCCTCATGGCGTGTGCGGCCCCAAGTGATCAACTTAGCCAACATCGAGTCGTAGTATTGGGGAATGGTCCAACCAGCACACACGCCGCTATCGACGCGCACACCGAAACCGCTCGGCTCGCTATAGCTGCCCAAGGTGCCCAAAACCGGACGGAAGTTTGCACCTGCATCTTCGGCGTTGATGCGGCATTCGATCGCATGGCCGCGCGGTATCAGCTCGGCCTGTGTGACGCTGAGACGCTCGCCCTGAGCGATCTTGATCTGAGCCTGTACCAAGTCGAAACCATAGACCATCTCGGTTACAGTATGCTCGACCTGAATACGGGTATTCATCTCTAGGAAGAAGTATTCGCCATCTTGGTAGAGGAATTCCAAGGTGCCAGCGCCCACGTAGCCGACCGAAGCGACCAGCCGCAGGGCCGCCGCGCCCATTTCAGCCCGCAGCTCAGGGCTGATGGCGGTCGAAGGCGCTTCTTCGATCAGCTTCTGGTGACGTCGCTGAATCGAGCATTCGCGCTCGCCCAAGTGCACCGCATGCCCATAAGAATCGGCCAGCACTTGGATCTCGATATGACGCGGCCTATCAAGGTAGCGCTCGATGTATACGCTGTCGTCTTTGAAGGCGCTCAGGGCCTCGCGACGAGCCGAGTCGAAGGCGTTCTCGAGCTCGTCGAAGCTACGCACCACGCGCAGACCACGACCGCCGCCGCCCGAGACAGCCTTGATCGCCAGCGGAAAACCGAACTGAGCAGCCAACTCGCGCGCCGTCGCAAGATCTTGAACGGGCTCTTGTACGCCGGGCACAATCGGCACACCAGCCGCCATCGCCTCGCGACGAGCCGCCACCTTGCCGCCCATGCGACGCATAGCCTCGGGCGGTGGGCCGATAAAAACCAAGCCAGCATCTAAAACCGCTTGGGCGAAGTCGGCGTTTTCGGCCAAAAAGCCATAGCCCGGGTGAATAGCACCAGCGCCAGCCTCTTTGGCGATCTCAATGATCTTGTCGCCACGCAGATAGCTCTCGATCGAAGGGCCGGGGCCAACCAGATAGGCCGCATCGGCATAGCGCATATGCGGTGCATTGCGATCGGCCTCGCTATAAATGGCAACAGTGCGCAAGCCCAATTCGCGACACGCCCGCATCACACGCAGAGCGATCTCGCCGCGGTTGGCTACTAAAACTGTATCAAACATAGTATGTCAAACCTAGATTCGTTTTCAATGGCAACGATGTATTCAAGATGTGTGCAAGAATGGTTATATCATAGCTTGCAGCGCTTATTGTGTCCAATAGCAAGAGATGGAAGCGCTTTAAAAAACGTTTTTTAAAATCTTTTACTTGTCACAGAGCAGAGAAGTGTCGAATATCGTCGGGTGGATCGTTTAAAACAGCTTAACATAAGGAATTGTTAAGTAAGAGGTGCGCTCAGCCAGCTCTTAGTTCTAGCAAATCCGATCACGTTTTACTTTGTGGCTTTTGACAAGGTGGCGCTTAACTAGGTGTGTTGTGTGAGATTCGCGCTGCAGCGCGAATCTCACACAACGCTTCCTTCGTTTTCCTAGATTGCCTTTAAACGGATTTTGCTATTCGTCTACTTAGATCGAGAAAGCTCGCAAGGCTGCGATAATCTGGTCTTCGAGCGGATCGTCGTCGCTATTGACGATGCGGTTGTTGGCATCCATCCACTCGATCGTAGCCAAAATGGCATCGCGACGGGGCACTTTTGGCTGCCAATCGGGCAGCAGAGCGGCCAGTTTGGCACCGCTAAAAACCTGAGTGTGAGCGAAGTTGCTATGCAGATGTCCGTAGCGCTCGGGTGAGATCTTGACCAGCAGCTCGGTCGGGGCGTGTACCAATTCGGCTTCAACACCCAAAGCATCAGCTGTCGCCTTCAGCCACTCGTCCCAAGTGAGCGGCTCGGGGTGCACCAAGTTATAGACTTCGCCATAGCTTGCCTGCTTACCGACCAAGCCTGCGAAACCTTCGCCTGCATCGGCGGCGGGCATAAACTGGAAGTAGTTGGTGCCATCGCCTACCGAAAGCAGCGGCTTGCCCTTGCGCAAGCGATCGATCCAGTCGCTCGACCACGAGGCTTGGCGCAATAAATTGCCGCCCGGGCCATAGGTGAACGAGGGCTTAACAACCGTCGCCGGAAAGCCTTCATCCTGATAGGCTTGCAGCAGAAGCTCGTCGGCTGCGACCTTACCCGCGCCGTAGCCGCCATCGTGCCTACCGTTGAGCGGGGCGGTTTCGTCTTGATAGAGCGCCGTAAAGGGAGGGCCGTAGGTCATTACGGTCGAACAGTGGATAAAGTGGCCGACATTACCCCGAAAAGCGCGCAGCGCCGAGGCGGCATCTTCGGCGTTGAAGGAGATCATATCGATCACGGCGTCGAAACGCAGTTTGCGCATCGTCGCCTCGAAGTTCTCGCGGTCGCGTCGGTCGCCGTGGATCTGCTTAACCTCAGGAGGTGGCGGGTCGCTGCGCTGCCCACGATTAAAGACCGTCACGTTATAACCACGTCGTAAGAGGGCCTGAACGATACCTCGGCTGATTGTGCCGGTACCGCCGATCACAAGCACTTCCATGTGCATCTCTCCATCGTACAGGGGTGAATATTAGCGCCATTATAACAAACGCTTCGAACGCTCTTCCAAACGGCCGATACCAAATCCGCTAGATCACTTTCTTTTTGGCCTTCGGCAGAGCGGAACCTGTCTCTTTCCCCAGCTTTTCGTTTGTTCGCATTGAAAGAATGTACGTCTTTGAGCAGATTTGATCTGAGCTAGCGCGGCAGGCTGCAAGGGAATGGACGGCGGGTTTCGCAGCGCAGCCGGAGACAAGCCTCTTTTGTTGGAAAGGATGTTGATAGCCGAAGGCGGACGCGCTAGAAGCCAAATGGGAGCTAGCCGCCTCTCCGCCAAAGTGGAAAAAAGCGGCGGATCTGAAATGCCTCGCTAAGTGAGCTGTGCTTCGTCACCCTACGCGCCTCGAAGCACGTATAATGAAGCGGTATTCAGGCGAATAGGCTGGCGGAATGGGCCGCTGACCTAGCGCTCGACCAGTTAGGAAGAGGAGTTACCAATGACGGACTCGCAGAATATCAAGTTTGCTACCGACATCGTGACCTTTTACGATCCCCGCTTTTGGGGCATGCAAGGCGGCATGGACTCGCTGCGCGAGCTGTTTACCAGCGGCGGCTGGACGCAACAACGCTTCTGGGAGCACATTCTCGACACCTCGCGCGAGGCGGGCCTCGACGGCATCGAGATCACCTTCGCGCCCGGAGACTGGCACAGCGCCAAAGCGGCCTACGGCTCGGCCCAAGGCTTTGCCAAAGCGCTCAGCGAGCGCGGCCTAGAGCTCTGTAGCGGCTTCTTCTCGAGCTACAACCCCGAAACGGGCCGCCAAGCCGACTTTGGCAACCCCGCAGATCATCAACAACTGCTCAAAATGGCAAGCGACTACGCGGCCTTTTTGCAAGAGTGCGGCTCCGAGATCTTGATCACCGCCCTGCCCCTGCGAGCCAGCCGCGACGCCGATCCGCCGCTCTTCGTCGATCTCAAACGCGCCGAGCCGATCGCCGACCTGCTCAACCGTATGGGCTACGAGACCGCCAAATACGGCGTCAAGCTGGCGCTCCACCCCGAAGCCTTCACCATGTTCCGCAACAGCCGCGATGTCGACCTGTTTATGCTGCTGACCGACCCGACCTACGTCTTCTTCTGCCCCGACACCGCCCAATTCACCGTGGCTGGCTCCGACCCGATCGAGATCACTAAGCGCCATCGCGACCGCTTGGTCATCACCCACTGGAAAGACGCCACCGGCCCGGCGCCCGCCGATGTGCCGATCGATGAGACGATCTTCGACCGCCAGATCCAGTGGTTCGCCAAGGTCGGCACGGGCGTAGTCGACTGGCCAGCCTGGGTGCGCCTGCTGCGCGACACCAACTACCGCGGTTGGGCCGTCCTCGAGCATGATACCGCGCCCGACCCCTTGAGCGACCTCAAGCAGATCAAGCAGTACGTCGATCGATCGCTCAGCCAGATCTATCGCTAGCCCAAAGCGAGGAGGCGGGCCTGAACCCGTCTCCTCACAAACGTGACCACCAGCTCACATACCCTGAGCTTGTCGAAGGGTACCTGAATAGCTTAACCTCAGCTTCGACCATTTTCGCAAGCTCAGGCGGCGAGGCGTCTAGCTCCCATTCGGCTTCTGGCGCGTCCACCTACGGCTACAAAATACCGTTCAGTACATCCGGCTTGTTATGCATGTTTCGTACACCCACGAAAACAGGGAAGAGTTCGTGTAGACCAAAGCCAATCGCTCGCTTCGTCCCAAGGCACAACAAACTCATTCTTCCGCTTAATGATAACAAATCCGCTTGATTACTTTCTATTTGGCCTTCGGCAGAGTAGAGCGTGTCTCTTTTTGTTGTCAGATTTTGTTTTCTGCGTTCCAAGAGTGCAAGTCTTTAAACGGATTTGGTATGACTTGCCCTTTTGTAACGAGCGATAACGAAAAAAGAGAGATTTCGCTCTATGGCACGAAATCTCTCAGTCACTTGCCCACAATGGGTGTTTTGTTATTGGAATGCGGCTCGAAGCGCACAGAGAGGCGACCTCGGGTTGCGGGCGGGATGTTGGTAGCCGTAGGCGGACGCGCCAGCAGCCTGCTTTGGGCCAAAGACCTCGCCGTTAGAGCATGCAACCCATCAAATGAATCGCGAACGATCAATCCCTAAGGTGTTGGGGTGCGCGTCGCTGTAGCTGTGGGCGTCCGAGTGGGAGAGCTGGCCGCTGGTGTCGCTGCGGGAGCCAGCCCGCCCTCCTCCGTCTCTTCGCTGGCTTGCGGCGTCTCAGCCGTTGGCTCTGGCAAAGCCTCCAGCGTCGAAGTCGGCGCTAGGCTCTCTGCGCTCGCATCGATGGTCGGGGTTGGCGTACTCGGCACAGCGCTTCCATACAAGTCAGAGGCCGTATCACCCGAAATATCACTCAAGCGCTCTAGAAAGCGCCCGATCCGGTCGGTGCGTCGCACCAACTCATCGACTTGGGCGAAACGGGTGGCCTGCACCTCCATGCTCAAGGCGACGGCGGTGCGGCTATCACGCGCCTCGCTCTGAACCGTGGCGGCCACTGCCGCATATTCGTGCATTTGGTCGCCCAGCTTCTGCAATTCCTGCAGCTCGCGGGTCAAGACATCGACCTGTTTTTCCAGCTCTTGGGCCTGCTCCAAGGTCGTCGAACTGCGCCCAGCAACCTCGACCACTTGGGTTTGCAAGAGCCTATTCTGCTCTTGAAGCTCGTTGATCTCTTGCTGTAGCGCCGCAAGCTGAGCCGCTTGGCTAGCAGTCTCTGGCCGAAAGCCGAAGACGTAATAGGCCAAGGCGAGCACTCCCGCAATGCCCAAGGCGGCGCTGAAGATCATCAAAAACAACGAACGTATAAACGCTCCAAACCCACCACCCCGCTTATTGCTCGGTGGTGGGTTTGTGCTGCTTGAACTCGATGGAGTAGGAGTACTCACGGCTGTACCTCGGGCACGCCGAGCGCGGTCGCACCGCCACGCCTGCCGCCACCCGGATAATACGAGCGCTCCGCTACAATTCGCTGGGTTGAATGCACAATCGCAGAGATACGCGCCTGATTGGGGAACTGCTCGTGTACCACAAAGGTCGCGCGGGCATTACCCGGCATAGTCAACTCTCGCGTCTCGCGCGTTCCATTCGCCAAGATAAACTCGATCGTGACAAGCGCTTGATTGCGCGTTGGATTGCTGAATAAGAGGTATTCGGTGGCGTCACTGGTCGAGCCGTCGGCGAAATACCAAGTGTAAGCGGTTTGGGTCGCGCCGGGCGAGACCATGCCCGCTTTGCCATCATTAAAGTACATCGCGCGCTCAACCGCCACAGGCCGATCGGTCTCTACCGTCGTCGAAACGCCCAACTCAGGCACCACCTCGTTGACATTGATTCCTAGACGCGTGGTCGGCGGAATAATATAGCGGCGCGCCAAAGAAGTGCCATCGACGGTTAGGAACGTCACCGTAGCGCTCACTGGCTGCGAGCTGGGGTTAAGCACCAAGATCCGCATATCGTAGGGCGGCTGCGTTGTGCCCTCAGCAAAGTACCAGGTGCGCGCCAACGAGCTGATACCGCGCGTGGTGTGTAGACCGGCGTTATCGGCCCCAAAGACCATAGTTCGTTCGGCCACAATCGGCAGAGTCGCCAAGATCCGCACGCCGAAATCGGAGCTCGGCAATACATCGGGATCTTTGACCGAGATCACGCTACGCTGCTGAGCCGGAATGCGCACACGCTGCTCTTTGGTCGTGCCGTCGTTGCGCATATAGGTCAGAGTCGCCTCGACCGGACTGCTCTGCGGATTGAAGAGCACCAGATAGGTCGCGAAATCGGCGCCCGTCGAGCCTTCCGCAAAATACCAGATACGCGATGGTTCGGTTACGCCCGGTCCACCGCTAATGTCAGTTTCGGTCGTCAAGCTGCGCTCAACGATGATCTTGGCGTTCGATTCGACGATCGTCGAGAGGTCGGTGGTCGTCGAGATCAGGTCGTTGACCACCAGATCGACTCGCTCGCCAGCTTCCAGCGGCACAATCCGGGTGAGCGGTGTTTGACCGGCAGCTTGGCGCAAGTAGATGGTTGCGCTCGCATCGCTGTTAGTCGGGTTAAACAGCGTGAAGCGCTGAGTAAAGTCGTTGACATTGCCTTCGGCGAAGTACCAACGCGATCGCACAATCGATTCGTTGGCGCGGCTGCGCAGTTGAGGCACCAACTCGCGCAGAGCCGGACCGGGATCGTTGGCTTCGGGCACAGCCTCGGCATGCGTGACCAGATTGGGTCGCCGCACAATTACATTGCCGCTCACAAAGCTGTGCTCAGAGGTCAGATCGATCTTATAGGCTTCGCTCAGCCAAGCCAACAGGCCGACCAAGGTCGACTGAGCTGCATCGCTCGGGGCTGCGCTTCGGCTGCCCAGCATCGCGATATGCACCGCATCATCGCCACCCGCCAAGCGCTTCACCGCAGCGGTCGGGCCGCCAAAGCGCCCTTCATACAGCGTCCCTTGCTCGTCGATGATGTAATGATAGGGCATATCGTCCCAGCCGAGCACCTTGGTTTGGTAGCCCGCCAGCGCCCGCAAATAGACCAGCGGATCGCTCGCTTCGCCAGTAACATCGATGCCATGCAGCACGATGCCGCGCGGCTGAACACGATCGGAACGGCTCTGCGGCGTTTCACCACCGCTCCAAACGCTGCGCTGCACAAAGCTCGGGCGTTGCGTTAAAGTCGAAATAGCGGTAGGAATGCTGACCCGAGGCAAGCCCGGCGAGGCGGTCGGGCCATTAACCGATGAGATATAGTAGAGGCTCAACGAGCTCAGCACAGCCGAAGCTTGGCCGACCGTTGTTTCAAAAGATGCACGTAGTTGGAGATAGCGTGTTGTTGAGGGGAACGCAACCACATCGGCGCTCGCATAAGCCCCATCATCCGCCAGCGAACGAGCGTCGCCCGCGTACAGCTCCTGCCAAGGCGACCACGTCACCGTACCCGATAGCTCGTCGGTGGCGCGTACTTCGATCCGCAAACTCGTCCCTTGAGGGATATCGGCACGCCAAGTTGCACCTACCGCGTTCAGAAGCTTCGGGAAGTTCTCGAAGGCGATCTCTTGGCCATCAGAGATAACTGTGCCCGCTTCGATGGGAGCCGTCTCAAAGCTTCCTTGGCTTCTGCCAGGCGCTAGGCGGAGTTCGCCGTCAACGTTATTACTAACAAGCAGCCCATCGATTGTGCCGCTTTGCCAGTCTTCCACGGTAGAGAGCGTTCGCTCACCAATCTTTCGCTGCTGCGAAGGTTGCTGCTGCTGAGACTGCGCTGTGGGCGCAGACGGCAGTACAACCAGAGCTAAGAGCAGCGCGGGCAATATGAACCGACGTAATCGCATAGCTTCCCTTCACCCGCCCCAGACCATACGAACGACACAACGTCAACCCGCAGGAGAGGCATAAACTCGGCGGGCAATGGCCTGACACTCTTCCTTTCTCTATCGCCGATTATAGCACGAAGGCAACAGAGATTGTCAAGACTTAGCCGGACTACGGTACATCTCTAAAAACTGCTGGCTATAGTGGAAAAACGAGAGTGTAAAGGGCAAAAGTGCCACCGCCAACACGAACTGAGCCAGTCGATTCTGCTCTAAGAGATAGAGTAATAGCGAGATGCTGATCCCGACCGTAGCCGTTTTGCCTGTCCACTTCGAAACGGTGACCTGCGAATGTTTGCCCAACACCATCAGGCCGCAGACCGTAATTCCGGCGTCCCGAAAGAGCAACAGACCGACCATCCACCAAGGGAACCGCCCGCGTTTAGCCAAAATAATGCTTGAAAGATCGATAATCACTTTATCGGCGATCGGGTCGAGCAGCTGACCGAGTTTCGAAACCTCGCCGCGCGCCCGCGCGATCGGCCCATCGAGCGCATCGGTGAACATAGCTGCTGCCAGCCAGAAAGCCGCCTGACGCTGTTTCTCTGGCTTCAATAGAGTATATACAATTGGTAGCACCATAACGAGGCGCAAACACGATAAGATATTGGAAGGGTAGCGCCATTCGCGCGACCATGCGTTCTGTTGCGATGAATCAGACACGATAGCTCCTACTGATAATTACACTGCGATAATCCATCTTTGTATAATACCGCAAATACAGGCCAAATTGCCCTCATCCACTTGTTTTCTTCTGATTGCGGCGGCGAGGTCTTTCCCTTCCATTCGTTGCTTGGCGCGTCCGCCTACGGCTACCAACATCCCGCCCAACAAACGAGGCTTGTAGCTGTGCCCCAAAAGCCTCTCCAAAGCCAACAATTCATCCTAATACCAAATCCGTCCAAAGCCGAGCCTTCTTGCGTTACAAGAAGAACACAAACTGGGAAAGCGTTGTATGAGATGTCGTGCTGCAGCGCGACATCTCATACAACAAAGATTGTTGAGTTCCGCTCTGCCGAAGGACGAACAGAAAATAATCAACCGGATTCGGTATTGTTCTTCCAAAAAGAAAAAGAGGACATCGTATGATGCCCTCTCTCAACAGATTTAAAGATCTAGCGATTATTGATACTGAGCTGGGTTGTAACCGCCATAGGGGTTAGCCCCACCGCTCTGCATACCACCGAGGCGATTTACAGTCTGACCCAAAGCGTGAGCATAAATAGCCATGCCGTAAGGATAGGTCAGGAACAGACCGACGTAGCAGAGGATGGCACCCAAGCCACCAACAAAGTTGGCCAGCAGCGAAACCAAGAAGAGCATAGCGATCGCTCCAAGGTTGCCACGCACCAAGGCAATGATGTCAGCAAACTTGAAGGCAGCACCCAAATTATCGGTCTGGATGAAGCGGATCAGGCCAGCGAGCATGAATGGAATACACAACAGGGCAACCAAGAAGGAGATACCCATCAAACAAAGAGCAACGCTAGCAATGGCTCCAACAGTTTCTTCGTTGCTCGCAGCGCCCGTAAAGAAGATCAAACAGTAGCCGAGAGCGTAAATGACGATATAGGGCACCATGTAGCCCAAGGAGATTACAACCGCTTTGAAGCCGTCTGTAAGCAGACCACCCCAATCCTCCCACTCAGGCAAAGGTCGCGCAACTCCAAGAGCAACATTTCGGGCAGTTCGAATCACATACCCTAACAGAATGATCGGTCCAACAATAATGATACCACCCAAAATACCTACAAGCCCACCGATCAGCATTTTGGTGATCCAACGCTCGTCTTCAGTAACATAGGAAAATGCGCGTCCGATGTCCATAGTGTCTCTCCTTACGCAATAGCGTTGTTCAATAAAAACAACGAAGGTCTCTCAACAACTTCATCACGCATACAGGTTCATAAATTTCCTTTATGACTATACGCAAGGAAGCATAATTAGGTTTCGATCTTACGACCTACTTTTGAAGAAATATTCGAGAGTTCGCTCAAGAGCCAGAGACACTACGAGCGACGCGCCATACGCTGCTCATACTCCCAATGTTGGTAGGCCTGTTCAGCCAAAACATAAACTTGACCCACCACCAAATGGGCGTACAGCAGAGCCGAAAGGATCAACCAGATCAAAATAAAAAGTACAATCAGTTGGCCTGAAAATGACAAAAGTGTAACACTCCAAAAGATAGCAACCAGCACAAGCATCGGCAAATAGGCTGGCAACGAGACAAGTCGCGCCTTCAGATAAAAGGGTCGACCAGACGATTTCAGCGCAGCTCGCATCGCATCGTTGCCGATCGCATCCTCGATTCGACCTTCTTCGATATATTTCAGGCGTGCTAACGGCGAGCTTCCTAACAGGAACAAGGCTAATTCATACAGAGCAGCCAAACCGACAATCACCGTTGCAACCGTCTGAAAGGCATCGCCCGATTCCTGATTACCGCCATAGGCAAACAGCGTCCCCACAATCGCACACATCAAGAGGCTGCCCGCTATAAAGAGCGGTAATAAAAACAGCACAAAATCAATAATCAACGCGAAGATGCCGATAATATAACGCGTGCTTTTATCGATCCAAGGCGGGAGCGGCGTTGGGTAGCCCTTGGTAGAATTCTCCATATGTTCGACCACAAGTCCAGTGGCAAACGGCCAACCGAAAATGGTCATCATGCAGGCTCCCCCAATCAACACCGAACGCCACCAAAAGGGATCATTATGAATATGCTGAAGTGCTGTGCGTAACCACGTTTTTGACATAAACTCGTAGTATCTTGCTTGAAATAATCCTACAGGTATCTTTTGCCAACAGCAAACACGATCCTCAAGACAGAAGCAAGCTCTCGGGAATGGAGTGATTCCGATCTTTTTGACAGTCGGCTTGTAGCGATTCGGCCACAAGCACTAAACAATCGGTCTAATCAATCCTGTATGAAAGCTTGTATCTGGGGAGTAAGGATAGTGGTAAAGATAAAAAAGATCACTGCCAAACTGACGACTGTCTGATGGTTTCCTCAACAAAGCAGCGTACATAGCTGTTGGCAATGATCTCAATACTGTACGGCGTACAAGACCATGCAAAAAGATAGTGTTTCGATGCTGGCAGTCACTAGTACTGCTGGGTCGGTTTCGTTTCTAATGAGGTCTTCAACTTTGCCCGATATTGATCCCAAAGCTCTTCTTCACGCATAGCAGCGGCTTGTTTGCCTGCTTCAAGAGCGTTACTAAGCTGAGCAGCAATACCAGCACGGGTATCGCTCCCCGATTTCGGAGTCAATAACATAACGGCAGCGCTACCGATAGCAGCACCGATAATAAATCCTAGAACAAAGCGGCCCATATTGCATTTCTCCGCTTTTAATCCAAAAACGTCTCCATATATCGATTATACGGGTGTCAGTCTATTTTTGCAACCACTCGCAAGCTACTCTTATGATCTACAAGCCCTAAACCATATATTCAAGTCATAGATTTAGCTTGAATATAGTGGAACAATCGACATATGCAACGGAAGAGATAGTTCGAATGTATTGTGGAGATCAGTTAGAAAAGTTTCAATTAATCAATATTAAGAATGTTGACGAAATGGGGGTCTTTTTTCTATAATAGAGCCTTGAGCCTGAACCAACGATTTTCCAAAGCGATAGAAGATTTTAGTAAAATTTCTCTATTACTACTAATTCGTTGGCTCATTAATTGCAGGATTCTCTCTGTGGCTTTCAAACGGACGATTGTGCGCTTTAGCAAAGAAATGACCATAGAATCAGGTGTTGTAGTTCGAGCGTTAAAATCAAATACAAACGTATCATCGGAATTCATACAATATGGGAATATGGCTCTCAGAGCATATTCCTGCCTAGATTTCAAATCTAGGCCTGTCAAGGCGCATCATTATGAATGCTCAACAACATGTTACGATTCTTGTTATTGACGACGATGTTGCAATCGTTGAAATGTTGCAAATGGCTTTAGAAGAAGAGGGTTTCCTGATTTTGACTGCATCAGATGGGGAAGCCGGACTACAAAAGCTTGCACAACACAAAGCCAATCTCATCCTGTGTGATGTGATGATGCCCGTTCTCGATGGTAGAGAATTTTGTCGCATTATAGCTAGTAGCCCCGAATACAAAGATATTCCCGTCGTTCTTATGAGCGCAGGGCGCCTTGAAATTGACTGTAATAGCTATCCTCATGCGGCATTTCTTTCAAAACCTTTCAATTTTACACGCTTACTCGAAGTGGTTTACCACTATACCGGTGGGCCAGGCATCCAAGAATTACACAAATCCAACGCTGCCTAAAGCAATTTGTCCATTTAACACAACTTAACAAACAAGGCACACGGTACTGCCGTCTTTTTCCGTATGCCTTGTTTTGTGTTGACCACGTGTCTCTGCCCCCACACAACTACACAGCAACATACCTCTTAATCTCGTAGCATATTGAGCTTCAAATCGCGAATGTGATGTTCGGTATGGCCTGCATTGATATAGAGCCAAGCCCGAACGCTTGCCTCGTGCCCATCGACAAGCCCGCGTCGCTGGCTGGCCTCATCGGATAGATAACGAAATGCATAGTAAGTCGCTTGGCGCAACGCGATCCATTCTTCTAATAGATCATCGAGCGAGCGCTGATCGAAGTTAGCTGCAGCTACAAACGCATCTTGATCGAAGCTGGCTAGCGGGGAGCGATCGTTGCGCATAGCACAAAGCGCACGATAAGCGAAAACACGTTCACAATCAGATAAATGACCGACGATTTGCTTGATGCTCCAGGCATCGGGCGCCGGACGAACGAGCGCCTCATCGTCGCTAAGGCTTTGCAAGAGTTGAGGAAGCAACAACATCTGCTGGCTCAACAGCTCGATTATGTCACTACCCGGAGGTACGCGCTCTACGTAGCTCTGAAACGATGCTGCATACTCATCACTCGACGGTGCGCTAATATTTGACACGCTATTTACTCCTCGTTTCACACGCGATTGAACAGTACGAGTTTATAATAAAACAAGGCCGCAAATAAAACTTAGTATGAAGACGCAGCAGGCTCTCGTTATTCGTTAGGGGCAAACCGCCCGCCCGAGATCAAAACCATGACAAATATACTTGAACACAAGAAGATCGTTTTGGGTGTTTGTGGCAGCATCGCCGCCTACAAAGTCGTAGAGTTGGCCCGCAATCTGACCCTAGCAGGTGCTCAGGTCGATGTGGTTATGACCGAGGCTGCTCAAGAGTTTGTTGGCAAAGCGACCTTCCAAGCCTTAACCGGACGGCCCGTTTTGAACGATATGTGGTCGCTGCCCGAAGACGGCGTAGTCGGGCATGTGTCGTTGGGACTGCACGCCGATCTGATCATCATCGCGCCGGCCAGCGCCAACACCATAGCGCGGCTCGCCCATGGCTTGGCCGACGATCTGCTGAGCAATACCGTGTTGGCCAGCAACGCGCCCGTTCTGCTCGCGCCCGCCATGAACCCGCGCATGTACGCCAATCCCGCCACTCAGGCCAACCTAGCGACCCTGCGCGAACGCAACTTCCATATCATCGAACCGGATGTGGGGCGCATGGCCGAAAACGAGATCGGCCAAGGGCGTCTGCCGCCCGTCGCACGCATCGAAGGGCTGGCGCGTTCGATCTTGGGCAAACGCCATGGGCCGCTGCGCGGCAAGCGTGTAGTCGTGAGCGCCGCCGGAACGCACGAGCCGATCGATCCGGTGCGCTATATCGGCAACCGCTCTTCTGGCCGCATGGGCTATGCTATCGCAGCCGAAGCCCGCGACATGGGCGCCGATGTGACCTTAGTGACAGGTCCCAGCAGCTTGACGCCGCCCGATGCCGTCGAAGTGATTCACGTTGAAACCGCGCTTCAAATGCGCGACGCCATTCAGCAAGCCGTGCGATCATGCGATGCGTTGATTATGTCGGCAGCTGTAGCCGATTTCCGCCCAGCCCAAGCCGCCGAGCAGAAGATCAAAAAGGGCAATGACGAAGGCATCGAGTTGCAGTTAGTGCGCAATCCCGATATTCTGGGTGAGTTGGCGGCTGAACGCAGCTTTGTCAAAGTTGGCTTCGCAGCCGAGACCGAGCACCTGCTCGAAAACGGTAGCGACAAACTCAAGCGCAAGGGCCTCGATCTGTTGGTGGCCAACGATGCTGTCAGCAGCATCGGGCATAGCGACAGCCAAGTGATCTTGCTCTATGCCGACGGACGCAGCCAAACCCTGCCGCGCCAAGCCAAAGAGGCCACCGCCAGCTCGATTTTGAGCGCCGTGGTCGAGATCCTCGCCGCCCGCCAAATAGCATCCTAGTGTTGATCGTTTCTAGTTAGAATTCACATTAAAATCATGCTTCTCACGTTTGATATCGGGAATACTAGCATTAAAATCGGCGTCTACGAAGGCGAAACATTGCGCGGCTATTGGCGCATCGCTACACAGCGCACGCAGCTCGCCGATGAATTCGCCGTGCTGATCACTAATCTTCTCAGATTGCGCGGCATCGAGCTCAAGCAGATCACGGGCTGCGGCGTCTCGTCGGTGGTGCCCCAAGTCACCAACCAGATCCGCCAGATGGTACAAAGCTATCTCAATGTGCAGCCGGTCATCATCGGGCCGGGCACCGAAAATGGTCTGACCTTCAATATCGAAACGCCCGATATGATGGGCGCCGACCGTATCGCCAACAGCTTGGCCGCCCTGCACAAATACGGCGCTCCTGCGATCGCCATCGCCTTTGGAACAGCTACCGCCTTCGATGTGCTCGATAGCAATGGCGTCTACATCGGCGGAGCGATCGCGCCTGGCCTCAGCATCAGCGCCGACGCCCTCTTCCGCTCGGCAGCTCGCCTCTACCAGATCGACCTGATCGCGCCGCCCAATGTGATCGGCAAAAACACCGTCCACTACATGCAGTCTGGTCTGATCATCGGCTACGCAGGTCTGGTGGAAGGCCTAGTCAAGCGTATGCATAACGAGCTGGGCGGGGCTTGTAAGGTGATCGCAACGGGAGGTCTGGCCGATGTGGTGGCCCAGCAGACCGACGCGATCGATGTAGTAGATCGTTACCTCACGCTCGAAGGGGTGCGTATGATCTACGAGCTCAATCGAGGCAATCAATGAGCACACCCAGCGTAGCCGAGCTGCTAAAACAGGCCACTCAACAGCTCAGCGCCAGCAGTCCGAGCGCACGCCTCGACGCCGAACTGCTGCTCTGCCATGTGCTGGGTTTTTCGCGCGCACGCCTGCTGGCCGAAGGCCAGTTTCGACCGAGCGAGGCCCAAGTTCAAGCCTTTCAAAACCTCGTAGAGCGCCGTCTGAACCTCGAGCCGGTGGCCTACCTCACGGGCGAAAAGGCCTTCTACGATCTCGACTTTTACGTCGATAAACGGGTCTTGATCCCACGCCCCGAGACCGAGCTGCTGGTCGAGCGCGCCCTGCTGCAAGCCAAGACTCGCCCCGCGCCTGTGCGCATCGCCGATATCGGCACGGGCAGCGGCGCGATCGCCATCACACTGGCGGTGCATCTGCCCGACGCCGATGTGAGCGCGGTTGATATCTCGCCCGAGGCCCTCAGCGTGGCTCAGCGCAACGCCGAACGACACAATGTCCAAGCGAGGCTCAAGCTGCTGCTGGGCGACCTCACAGCCCCGCTGAGCGGCAGCTACGACCTGATCGTGAGCAATCCGCCCTATACGATCTTGGCCGAGATCGACGAAAACGTGCGTCGCCACGAGCCGCACCTCGCGCTCGACGGAGGCGAACAGGGTATGGAGATCTATCGGCGGCTCTTGGCCGAACTGCCGCCCTTACTCAAGCCAGATGGCGCTATACTACTTGAGATCGGCGCTTGGCAAGCTCAGATGGTTAGCGAACTAGCACACACACACTTTCCACACGCTACGGTCGCGGTCTTCCAAGATCTGGCCGGTCTCGACAGAGTTGTTGAAATCAGTTTAAGGGGATAAGGCATGACTTGTCTTGCAGATCAAACCGTTATTCTCACCGGGGCAGGCAGCGGTATCGGCAAAGGCTTCGCGCGCGCTCTCGCCCGCGAAGGGGCCATCTTGTTTCTGGCCGGACGCAACGTCGCAAACCTCGAAGCGACAGCCGAAGAGGTGCGCGCGCTCGGTGCGATCGCTCATGTGGTGCCGACCGATGTCACCAAAGAGGATCAAGTCGCAGCGCTCTTCCAGAAAGCACTCGACATAACCGGCAAAATCGATATCGTGATCAATAACGCCGGTGTCTTCGACGGCGGCCCGATCGATGAACTCAGCCTAGAAACTTGGAATCACGTCGTCGGCGTCAATCTGACCGGCCCCTTCCTCGGCACGCGTGAGGCGATGCGCATTATGAAACAGCAGCGCCGCGGTCGCATCGTCAACATCGGCAGCATCTCGGCCCAAATGCCGCGTCTCAACTCGGTGCCCTACACCACCACCAAACACGCCTTGGTCGGTCTTACCAAGGCCGCTGCGCTCGAAGGACGCGACTACGGCGTGGTGGTAAGCTGTCTGCACCCGGGCAATGTCTTGACCGAGCGCCGCGCCTCTAGCGATGCACCCGCCGACCAAGAGCCCATGATGACACCCGACGAGTTGGCCGAAACCTTGATCACTATGGTCACGCTGCCGCCGCACGTCAATATGCTCGAAGCGATCGTGCTGCCCGTCGAGCAGAAATACCTCGGTCGCGGTTAATTCAAGCGTTCTTTCGCACAAAAAAGGCTCTGCCGCGTTTGGCAGAGCCTTTTTGGTATCACTCCTCTGGCGAAAAAGTCGCTCCCCTCAACAGAGATCCTAACCGCGTCCGCCTACGGCTATCAAAGCGCCTTCCTTCCATGCAATCCCTCAAGCATCTCGCTGCTTTCATTGCATTCGCTGCCAAAACAGCGTTTTCAGCGCTTTCAATGCTTTCAGCGATCTACAGCGCAACACCATGGCAAACATAGCAGCATTGAGCGCGCTGCCGAAGGCCGAGCGCTCGCATGGATGGACAGGATGCTGGTAGCCGAAGGCGGACGCGCCAAGGATCGAATGGGAGCTAGAGAGCTCGCCGCCAGAGCGCTATCGCAAGAAAAAGGCGATCAGTCGCGAGCTTGCAGAACTCGGTAGAGCTTGGCCCACTCATCGAGCGTTAAGGTCTCGGCCCGTCGATCGGGCGAAATCCCAACGCTCTCTAAAGCCTGCACAATCGCATCGCGCTCGACAGGCTGGCCCATAGCCGCCAGACCGGTCGGCAGAGCGTTCGACAGCTTTTTGCGAGTCTGCAAAAATCCAGCCTTAATGATGCGGAAGAAGGCGTCGATATTATCCACATCGGCACTCGGTTGTGGATACAGTGTGATGCGCAACACCGCCGAAGTCACGGCCGGAGCGGGAATAAAGCTGGTCGGCGGAACGGTAGCCACGATCTCGGGATCGCCGTAGACCTGAACCGAATGAGCCAAAACGCTCAACGAGCCAGCTTTAGCGCAGATGCGTTGGGCCACTTCGCGCTGCACCAAAAGCACCATCGAGCGCGGCTTCCAATCGCCTTCCAAAAAGTGGCGCAACACAGGCGAGGTGATCGCATAGGGCAGGTTGGCCACCACTTTGTAGGGCGGCAGTTGACCATCTTGGGCTAAGGAAGCCAAAATCTCGCTCGGCTTGATGCGCAAAATATCGCTTTGAATAATAGTGAGGTTGCTCGCAGAGGCGAATTCATCGCGCAAACGGGCGGCCAGGCGTTTATCGAGCTCGACCACCACCACATGGCGCACACGCTGAATCAGCTCCCAGGTCAATACACCTAAGCCTGGGCCAACCTCGACCACCACATCGTCTGGCGAAAGATTGGCCGCTTCTACAATGTTGGCCAGAGCTTCGGGGTCGCGTAAAAAGTTCTGCCCCATGCCACGGGTCGGATGCACATCTAACCCGCGTAGGGCAGCACGAATTCGTTCGGACAGTAAATATGGGTTTGTCATTCTAAAGGCACTATAATGCGAACCGTCGTGCCTTGACCGGGCGCGGAGTGCAGTTCTGCCGCACCTCCGACCAAGCGCGCACGTTCGTCGATATTCAAAAGGCCAAATGAGCCGCGTTTTTCATACGACTGCATCACTTTGTTTAAATCAAAGCCCTTGCCGTCATCTTGCACGGTTGTTGTTAACACATCGTCTTCACGCTTCAGGCGCACCCAAATATGCTTGGCTTGGGCATGTTTCAGCGCGTTGTTGACCGCTTCTTGAACGATGTTAAACAGGGTTCCTTCGGTCTTGGTGTCGAGCACAACATCTTCGACATTCTTCGCGTCGAGCACGATCTGCGTGCCATTGCTATTGTTTTGGAAGCGCTCTAGATACTGCTCAAGCGTGACGCGCAAACCTTGGGTCTCTAAAACCAAGGGGCGCAGCTCGAACAACATAGTACGTACCTCGTGAGTGGTGCGCTTCGCCAAAGCGCCAAGCTTATCGAGCTCTTCGACCACGCGACCCGGATCGCGCTCTAACAGACGTTTGATAAACTCGACGTTCATCGTGATGGCCGCCAAGGCCTGGGCCGGACCATCGTGTAGGTCGCGCGCCAATTGCTTGCGCACATCCTCCTCTTTCGAGATCAGTTTGGTGCGCTCTTGGCGCAGATCGTCGAGCAGTTGTGCATTGTGCAGGGCAATGATCGCGTAATTAGCCAGAGCGGTCAGCATTTCGAGCTGCTCGCGTCGGAAGTAGGTGCTCTGGTTGCCAGCGATCAGCATCACACCGTAGGTGCGCAGAGCCGCCCGCAACGGGATTACATAGGCAGAGCGACAGCCGCGCAGCGAGGCGATATGCAGTAGCTCGGGTTCTTTGCTGATATCGTCGATCACCACGGCGTTCGCTGTGCGCAAGGCCTCGCCGATCGGCCCCTGCGAAACTTTGACTTCGGTCTCGCGATCGGCATCGGGGCGCGCCGCCGCCACATACAGATGATCGGGTTTGCCCGCCGCCAGCAGAACCATACCGACCTCATAGGGCACAAGCTTATGGCTCTCGTATAAGGCCGAGTCGAGCACTTGCTGATAGTTCGGCGTGGTCGAAAGTGTGTACGCAACCTCATACAAGGCCTTCATCTGAGACAGATACGACTGGGCATTGCGCATCGACTCATCGCTCTGCAGATGGGCCTGCATCACGGCGTAGCGGTTGGTATCGCTCAGACGCTCGGCCAGATTGCAGGTGAACCACGGAATACAAGCAATCGTAAAGGCTCGCAAGGCCAATGTCGTCAACTCGATCGCTTCAAGCGGGATCTGGTTGGTAAAACGCGAAAACAGATAGGCTGCACAATATAAAAATGCCGCCATCAAGCCTGAGCCGAGGCTGCCCCATGTGCCAAAATGACTGGCGGCACCCATCAAAGGCAAAACATAGAGGGCAAAGAAGATACCATTCTGTTCGTTGTTAAACAAAACAAGGAGTGTAATGAGAACGACATCAACCACAAAGGCATAACGCAAAACGCCATCCAATACTGGAACAAAGAGCGCGATCGTTGTCAAAAGGCTAAAAGCCAAAAAGGCAAAAATCAGCATGTAGACCGGATCGCCGATCGGAATGGGCCAGATCGGAATATCAGTCAACATTGGGCTGATTGCCAGCAACAAGATGACAACAAACCAGCGACCAATAGTTGCTAGTCGGTCTCCACTCAAGCGTTGCCAACGATTAAGCCGGGGTGTTTGTTCGTTCATCACAGGGGTGTAGGTCGTTGTAGCCTCCACAACCTCTACTCCATATCAAACCAGCCTGGTGCACAATCATAAGCTTTCAGAAACGTCCTAAACTGCTAGAACAGAATCGTAGGCTTAGATGCAGAGCTGAAGGACGTGATTTCTACAAGTAATCAATACTATGCCAAAACAGGCATACTGTTCTAAGAACCTTACTAGTATACTATGCGTATTGTACCAGTTTTTCCATACGAATAAAGAAAGTTCCTAACAAACTCGTTATTTTTCCGCAATTTATGAACCTGAAACATACTATAACGAAGGAGATGCCACCCTTAGTAGACATCTCCTTCGTTATGATAGTCAAATTCTAGATAAGGTTTTTATACAAACCGAATTGCAGCTATCGGACACTTACAGGGTCTTTAAGACCTCTAAGGTGTTCGCGACCGCCTGAGCAGAAGTCTGAACTAACGCCTTCTCCTCATCGTTGAGCGGCAGCTCGATCACCTTCTCAACACCACCTGCACCCAACACAATCGGCACGCCGAAGTAGATATCGTTCAGGCCGTATTCGCCTTCCAGATAAGCGGCGCACGGAATGACGCGCTTCTTATCGCGAATAACCGCTTCTACCATTTGCACGGTAGCTGCCGCCGGTGCATAGTAAGCACTGCCCGTCTTGAGCAGATTGACGATCTCGCCGCCACCCTTGCGGGCGCGATCAACGATCTCGTTCAGGCGATCTTGGGGAATAAATTCGGTCACCGGAATACCACCGATTGTGGTAAAACGGGGCAGAGGAACCATCTCATCGCCGTGGCCACCCATCAACATCGCTTGGACATCTTCAACAGAAACGTTGGCCTCCATAGCGATAAAGGTGCGATAGCGAGCGCTGTCGAGCACGCCTGCTTGGCCAAGCACACGCTCTTTGGGGAAGCCGCTCACTTGGCGAGCGAGATAGGTCATAGCATCCAGTGGGTTATTGACCATAATGATGACTGCATTCGGCGACAAAGGCGCTGCCTTCGAGATACAGTCGCGCGTAATATTCGCGTTCACTTTGATCAAATCTTCCCGGCTCATACCTGGCTTACGAGGAGCACCCGAAGTCACCACAATCACATCAGAGTTCGCGGTATCTTCATAACTATTCGTGCCAGTGATACGCAAGTCAAAGCCCTCGATCGGGGCAGCTTCTTGCAAGTCTAGCGCTTTACCTTGAGGAACTCCGCTTACAACGTCGAGCAAAACAACGTCGCCTAGCTCTTTCGAAGCGATCCAATGAGCACATGTCGAACCGACAAAACCAGCACCAATGATGGTTATTTTCTTTCGCATTGAATCCTCTCGTTTCCTTATGGTTGGCTGAGCCACATCATAACAATAAAGTGCGGCACAGGTATGAACCGAACCACTGTTGTGCCATTGTAGCACACACCGCCGCTCTTCCTGGCAGCAAAATAGGCCTATTACTAGGGAAACTCCCCATAGGAAGGGTCTACAAGATATGGTAGACTAACAATTCCAAGCGAAACACTTTTGCACCATATCCCCAATCTTGGATGTTGTTCTTTGGAAAGAGAGGTTGTGTAATGCTACCTCGTATTCACACATGGACCTTTGTCGCAAAAAACGATTTAGGCCTGCCGATCACTGTACGGGCCTATCTGGCCGAACCACCGCTTGTCCCAGATCTTCATGAGTACACAACCTCGACTACACCAGTCTTAGTTACCGATGATGGGGAAGCCGTATTCCGTCTTGCACAGGGGATCTATAAACTTGTCAAAAATGGGGCAGTTATCGCTTCACTTGATCCTGATGCACCCTAGTAAAGCGTTATCCCAAAGCTGAGGAGAGTATTGAGCGAAGAGAATGCCTTTAGAAGCTGGATCTACTCTGTAGCAGATCTGGAATCATTGTGTATAACTCCCAAGTTATCCACAATTTACCCACATCTGGATAACACAAAAACTGCGCACCTCGAGGTCACGCAGTCAAAAAAATGACACCAAGAATACCCAGAGGAACCCACCTACCGTTGCTACCTCTCGGTCCTGGCGGGGTTCAGCAGGTATCTGCCATCCTTGGTGCCACACGTATTGTAGCCTACCTAGCAGAACTTGTCAAAAGTTTCCTCCTCTTTTTTGTGGAATTGTGGAAAGTTATCTGGATAACCCTTGGCCCTCTAGAGCAAAAAAACGGCCCGCATCCTACGAAAGCATGCCTTTTCACAGCCTGTGCATGCCAAGCATGTCATTGGCTATGAACTAGGCTCCCTCTAGTAAAATCCCCGCTTTGCATGTCTTTTCTAATTATTTCGAAATGAGCATGCTTAATCATGCTATTCACATGCATTTTAAACAGAGATCGTGCAAATGCAGTGAAGGGCATGTCAGACATGTTTTGCATGTCGTTTTATGAGAATCAACAAGTAAATGGTGTAAATAAAGATGTGGATAACAGGATAAGTTCTTGTGCATGTTTTGGTTTCGAAACATGCAAACATACATGCTTATGGGCTTTGCAACATGCTTCCATGCTAACAAGCTTGTTGCTTTCTTGATAGCTCGCTTCATGAGAGTTCGTTTTTATCATGTTGAAAAAAGTATAATAGGAACAATGGTATTTGTAGGCATTGTGGAAAAGTGGAAACATGATAAAACATGGCGTATCTAAAACATGAATTACTGTGAGTTGCATGTGGAATGTTTTCCCCACTCTCTACATGCCTTTGTGGGTAATTTCAGTTATTCACCATGTCTTCCACACTTCCCCACAATAATCCACAGAATAATCCACAATTAGTGAAGATAATGCAGAAACTATACACAATTCATTCAAGAACTATACACAATTCATGCTAGGTTTATACTCAGCTTTTCCACATGCTTTCCCATGGGTTTTCCCCATGTTTTCATGCAAACGTGTATGAAATTTGCGAATATTTCGGGTTATAAAATAAGCCAACTCTAATCTAAAGTGCTGTTACATACTACGAGTTATCCACAATGGCCCTGAGTTATCCACATAACTGGCCTAGTTATCCACAGTGTGGAAAAAAGAAAGAGCCACCTTGTCAGGCGGCTCTTATGCGTTTTGCTTTATGGGAGGCGAGAATTATGCCTCGTCCTCTTCGTCGCTCTTAGACTTCTTTCGATCAAGCGTATTGATAAAATTGCGGAAGAGCGTGAGATCCTCATCGTTCATATCTGGTTCAGACGATGGCTCATCAGGTTCAGGCGTCATAGGAGGCTGCCTGAAGGCTTGAGCAGCAGATGAGGGCGGTGTCGGTAAGCTGCTTGTAGCATCGAGCGAGCTTTGATCGGCGAGAGTTTGATCGTCATCGTCGAAGTAGACACCAACTTGATCGATCACATGCGAGTCGACAAAAATCGGAATATCGCAGCGAACGGCCAGGGCGATTGCATCACTCGGACGCGCGTCAATATCGATCTGCGAACCTTGCACATCAATGACGATGCGGGCGTAGAAGGTTTGATCTTGAATATCGTTCACGACGATATGGTTGATCGTACCGCCTAGTTCCGTAATGACGGACTTTAGAAGGTCGTGGGTCATTGGCCGCACAGGCTCGTGCCCTTGAATGGCTGTAGCGATGGCCTCAGCTTCAAATGGCCCAATCCAAATAGGGAGATAACGACGACTATCTATTTCGCGCAGTACGATCACGCGGTGCTGCGTAAGTAAACTAACACGAATGCTATCTACATTTACACGTATCATTGATCGGCCTTTCGTAGAGCGAAGCTACGATCATCGCACGCTCTTTCAAGAGAAGAGAGAAATCTCTAATACTATGGCGTGCCAATTGAGACGCGCCTATCAAAATGGAGGGAGCAATCATGCATAGTATACCAGATCGCTACCTGAAATGCACCATAGAATTTGCAGATAATATTATAAAAATAGTATGGGTTTCTGCTTGGTGCTTCTCCTATTTTATGATAGAAACACGTGATCATCTCAATTGAGCAAGTGCGATGATCAGATTAAATTTCGATATATAAAAGAGAATTGTTTAACTCTTGAACTTTTCTGCAGGGTGCGTTAGAATGCAAGCAGAAACCTGCACTGTTTGGAGAACGAAGGATTAATTTATGAAGAACACTCTCCTCCTCCTTTGTGTACTAGCCGGGGCTGTTCTCTGGATTTTCGATCTCCAGCGACGCCTCCAAGCTGCACAGATGCGTGGTGATATGTATAGAGATATATCCGCTCGTCTCGACAAGCGCATCGCAGAGCTAACTGCGAACCACACCAAATAATATAGCATTAGTTGCACCACAAAAAGTCAAATATTAGTCATTTTATAGTCGATTTTGAGGGTCACGGCGTATTGTGTGCCGTTCTGGCCCTTTTTGCATTCTTGAGCCTAGTTCGTATATTGGCTATCACTTGTAAACAATCTAGCAAGATTCCTCAGTAGATCCTCAAAATTCTAGCCTACTTGTTGAGAGTTGTGCTAGTATGTAGATAGAATCAATTGACTATCATGCTTGCTTGTAAACGAATGAGTTTCGGTCAGATCTGCTGCTCTTTTGATATTACACAGTCTGAGCGGTAGGCTAGCTCAGTTGTGTTTTGGATTGTTTATGGTACAGATAGGCATCCACTCGACGGTCGTCGATACCTTCGATTACGAGATCCGTCCTGCGAAGTTCGATGATATCCAAGGTGTGGTTGCATTACATCAAGAGGCTTTTGCCGATAAATTCGGTGGGGCATTTGGAGCTAAGCATATCGATCAGGGTGCCGAAGCGCTGGCAACCGCTTGGCGACGCCAAGGGTCGGCGGCTTTGCGAGGCATGTTTGTAGCGACATACGGCGACCAGATCATCGGAACGATCACCTTGCGAACCTGGGAAATGGGTTCTGATGATAGTGGCGCGGCGGAGTTAGCTTTTTATCAGGTATTGGGCTCGTGGAAGGCGACCCGGTCGATTTTTGCGCTCTCGTTGTTGAATCACCCTATTGATCGCCACGAAAGTTTCTTGACGGATGTAGCCGTGCTTGAACCTTATCGGCGCCGTGGTGTCGCACAGGCCCTATTGACACGTGCCGAGGAAGAGGCGCGCCAACGCAATAAGCGTTTCCTCAGCCTCTATGTGAGCGCTTCGAACACGGGCGCCCACAACTTATACCAGCGCATGGGTTTCGTCGACGATCATATCCGGCGCTCTTGGATGACCCGCCTCATCTTTGGGGAGCGATCGTGGATCTTTATGCGTAAATCATTAGACTAGCTTCTACTGATTGATAACTTCAGCGCTCTGGCGGCTTGCTCTCTAGCTTCCATTTGTTCCTCGTCGCGTCCGCCTACGGCTACCAACATCCCACCCTCAAAAGGAGGTGCTATCTGCCTGCGCGCAGAGGCCACCCCAAAACGCTACAACAAACCCATTTAAAGATCTTCCATTTTGGCCAAGATCACATAAAAAGAGGTCTTGATCTGACTTAGAGATCGAGACCTTTTTTGTGTCGACAGCAGCGAGAGCCGCTTTAAAGAGCTGTACTTTAATATGAAATCCCAGCTACAGGAAGCGGTCAGCATTCACTCCATAACCATAATGCCACTCTACTGGGAGGATTGTCATCGCTTGTTTTCATCGCTCCGACAGTGGTGGAAACTCATACGAAATTCGCTTGAATCATTGTATGTTGGGTGGTCTCTCGGCACACAGCTATAACAGCGTGCTTACGGGCGAGCTGTTGGTAGCCGTAGGCGGACGCGCTAATGGCCTCTTTGGGGAAGGGACCAAGCCGCCAAAGTGCTGAAGTGATCAAAGGGATTTGCTATCACAAGGCGAGAGAATGAAACACAGGAAATTGAGAGATCCCGCACGATAGCACGGGATCTCTCATAACAAAGATAGTTACGTTCTACTTTGTCGAAGGCTAAACTTCAAGTGATCAACCAGATTGGGCACTATTTGATCACACGTGGCAGATAGAAATTATGCGACTGGTCAGGTTCCGGGCTTGGGCTAACAGTTGGACTGACGGTTGGGCTGACGGTCGGACTGACAGTTGGGCTGGGCGTCGGCTCGGGCTCGAGCGTGATGCTGCTTTGCTTGCTCATAGCCACAGCGGTATTGCCAGAACCATCGGTCGCATAAACCATAATTTCGGGGATATTATCGGGCGAGTTCAGCTCTATCACTGCTTGGTAGCTGTTATTGGCTTGTTTGCTCATAGCGACATTGCGCAGCACACCATTTAGGCTGTAGGAGAGGCTCATGCTGGTAATACCCGAGGAACCTGTATTATCATCGTTCGCTTGGGCGCTGACGCGCAGATAGGGCACACCGTTTTCGCTGAAGCTGGTGTAGCTGATCGCGCCGATCTGAGGGGCGATCAGATCGCTTTGGGTGTTTTCATCAGCATAGGTCACCTCAAAGACCAAGGTGTTGTAACGGCGCAGGCTAGCCTGCCCACCTGAAGCATCGGCTTTGAACTGCGCTGGATTGACCTGCAGCAGATCGCGCCATACGGCGGGATCGCTGAGCGTATCGTGCAGGCGAGTGCGCGAGAAGATCGTATCGGGCAACCAAGCGCCTTGGCTATCGAAGCTAAGCGGCGGCGCGGAACTTCCGATCGAAGCGGTATCGGTGACGATCTGCGAGATCAGCGGTTGAGCGCTAGTGGTGTTGTCTAGTGCGCTCAAGAGCCGAATGCCCTTAACGATCGGCTTCTTGGCAGCGGTCGTATCACCTAACGAAAGATCATAGGTTAATAAAGGCAAGACCGGACGGCCTGCGTTGATCTGGTCGATACCTGTGAGACTGGTTTGACCGCTTTTGAAGCTATCGCTCACTTGGCTGCTGACGCGCGTAACTACAGACCCGCCGATAGTGGTGTCGACGAAGGTATTGCTAAAGGTAATGATACGCGTGAAAGGCAGATCGGTATTGGTGCCAGCGGGCAGCTCGCTTAGGTCGATTGGGTCTGCGCCCAGAGAGGCTGCGAGTGGTGTTACAGGCACTTTAACCTTGATGCCGGGAATGCCATAGAGCGTCCAGCTGAGCATAGCCTTTTCGGAATAGATGTTGAAGCCGCCCGGCCCGCTGGTATAGACGAAGTTACGCTTAGCGCGTAGGAAGGCGTCGCCGACGTTGATGCCATCGTAGCCCGGATCGCCCGCACAGCCGTTTTCGCTACAACGGGTCAGCTCTTGGCTAAAGAGCAGCGACAAGCGCTCGCTATAGGCCACCAGATCGCTATCGCCGTAACCATAGCCGGTATTGCCGATCCACAGACCTTCGTTTTGCAAAATACCTTCTGCGAAGTCGGCTGCGAACTCTGGGCCGTTGCCGCTGGCGATCTCGTCGGGCAGCACATTGAGACCGCTTTGGCAGCCGACCGAATAGTTCAGGCTGGCGAGCAGGTAGCCTGTGCCTACTACGTTGGGGTAGCGCTCTTTGAGGAGGTTGGCCAGCAGTGCGCTATCTTGCTCGTCGGCTGGAATGGCTTGCCAATGGGTGAAGTGGCTGTTGATCGAGTTGAGCTTGGCGCTTTGAACGCTGCTTGAGTAGCCGCCAGCCGCTTCGCTCGGCAGACTCTTCAGCCAAGCATTGGCGAGCTCGCTGCTCGTCCAGGTGTCGTTCACCAGTTGTGTGATCAGCGGCTTGCTTTGGCCTACATCGCTGCTTAGACCAGCGTCGGTCAGCGCACTGCTGATAGAGGCGGCTTGGTCGCTCAAGAAGTCATAACCGGTGATGACCGCGCCTTCGCTGCTGGCCGCTACATCGATCTCGCGATCGGCGGCTTGGGCATAGGCTTGGATATACTTTTCGATCTGTTCGGGCGTTTCAACTAAGCGACCGATCGGCAGATCAGGAATGTAGAGCTCGCGCCCACGCCAGCGGGTCGGTTCGCGGTCGGCGTAGAAGTTGTCGGTGCGAATGGTGCGATAAAAGAGCGAGCCGTAGAGCGCGCTATTGGGATCGATCGGTGCATGGTTGAGATAGTCGGCCTCGTTGGCGAACAGGGTTTCGTCGGGCACGCGATAGAAGGGGATGACGTTATCGCCACCGACCAAAATGATCTCTTTGATATCGCAGTTTGTGCCGAGCGCACTAAAGATAGCCGAGCGGATCGCTGTGGCGACATAGTTAGCGTAGAGCGGATTGGTTTTGTGCGCGTCCCAAGCGGGGTAAAGCTCGTCTTGGAACACATTCTGGAAGTCGTTGCGAAGATGGTTCGCCAGATCGAGCACACGCGCGTTGAGCGTTGTCGCGTTCGTGCTCAAGCTGCTCATCAGCTCGTTGGTGCTGGTTGAGCCATACAAGCTGGCCAAGCGCGAGCTATCGGTCACAAAGATGCGCTCGACATTGTTACAGCTATTGTCCCAAGAAGGATGGATAACCGGCAGAACCTGAGGCTCGCTCACGCTAGAGAGGCTGCCAGGCTGAACTTTGACATCGAGGCGATATTTGGCGTTGGCATCGAAGGCACCTTCGGCCGAATAAACCAAAATAAAGTATTTGCCTGTATGCCAAGCAAAACTCTCGATATGTTCGGGGTCGGTGCCGAGATTGGTGCTGATCGAGTTAAGTCGCCCGATCGAGTTAAGTCGCCCGATCGAGTTAAGTCGCCCGATCGAGTTAAGTCGCCCGATCGAGTTTAAGCGACCAAGATCGGTAATACCATCAATATTTTCTTTGCTATCACTAGCACTGTTTTCTAAATCCCAAAAAAGTGCGATGTCATAATCTTGTGCTAATTGTGACAGGTCGATCGTGATAGTCGATGCTGGCTGATCAACTGTAAAGACATACCAGTCGGCAGCATTGCTACTTTCAATAGTTCCGGTGCGACATGTTCCAGCTGTTAGATCTGTAAGAAGATTTGCTGCCGCAAATACATCATTGTCTTCGATCTCTGATGTGAGACACTCTTGATTGATTTGAGCTGCTGAAACAAGAGTATGCTTCAACGGGCTAAAACTAATAATGATAAAAGACAGGAAAATATAACTTACGACGATGAGGTGCTGAGACTTGATCTTCATGCAATGACCCTTCAACTGTAAATACCAGAATCGCATATCTCCTTCCTTCCAATTCTAGTACCATGAAACCTTAAAATTTCATCAAGTTGGTGCAGATCGTACTTGGCTCCCAACCCTTCGAAGACGCTGCAGCTCTCCTGAATGAGCTCTTTGGCTGCCTCGACCTCGTCTCTGCGAAAGTGCAGATCTGCGATCCACATCAGGGTGCGAGCATGCTCTAGTTCGGACTTAATGTCTTGTAATAGATTGAGGCTGGTTTGAAGCGCGGAGGCGGCTTTGTCGAGATCGCCTGTTTGGAGCAGAATGCGCCCGAATAAGCGTTGGGAACAGGCGTTCTCGAGAACTGCATCTTGTTGCTCGGCGATCTGGATCGATTGGATACAGATGCTTAGGGCTTCGGAATAATGACCGCTTGCCAAAGCCAGCTCGGCTTTATAACGTAGCAACTCGGAAGCAAAGCTATCGTTACCGACCTCGTTAAAGAGCTTATCGCTTTGATCAAGGTATTTCTCGGCTGCATCGAGATCGCCTTGTTGAATCGATGATGCACCGATATTCATCAACACAAGTGCGCTTTGGAAGGGTGAATTCTGCCAGCCCATCAGCGCTTTTGTATACTCCTCAATCGCCTCGATGCTATTGCCTTGGTTGCGCAAGACCTCGCCAAGATTGTTATGGGCGAGAGCTTGTTCAAAGCTATTGCCGATCTCGCTTGTGATCTGAACGGCCGCTTCGTACTGTTCGCGTGCCTCTTGCCAACGTCCTAGGTCATAGTAGATATTGCCAAGGTTGATGTGAGCGCCAGCTTGTTCTTCTAGATTGTGAACGCTGGTATAGAACTGTAAGCATTCGTAGGTTGGTTGAATGGCCGAGTCGAGGTCGCCTAGGCTGCAGTAGGTGCCGCCCAGCAGTTTGTAGGCTTTGGCCTGATCTTCGCGGTTGTCGAGCGCTTCGGCCAGCAGAAGGCCGCGGGCCGCCCATTGCAGACATTCGCGCAGCTTGCCCTGGCGTTGCAGCAAACCTGCCCGCAGCAGATAGCAGCGGGTTCGTTCGTGGCTGCCGAGCTGTGGCGTATGCGAGATGGCTCTGTCGAGCCAGTTCGATGCCTCATCGAAGTCGGAGAGCCGTTCGTAGACGGTCGCGACTTGGCGGTGGAGGCGGGCGACATCTTCGTCGTATTGATCGGCGTGCGGCATCAGGAGCTCGAGCGTGTGTTGGAAGCTAGCCAGAGCCTTGTCGAAGTTGCCCTGCAACATGTGCAAGCTGCCGATGTGCTCGTGGATCTTGATGACCCGTTCGGGTTGCTGAACGTGCTTAGAGATCTCAAGGGCGCGGTTGAAGAGCGAGAGCGCCTCTTGATTGGCATAGCGCTGTTGGGCTGAATGGCCTGCCCGCCAGTGATACTCGAAGGCTTTGTCCCACTGCTCGGCTAGGAGATAGTGTTGGGCGATCAGCGGCAACTGCTCGACGGCTGCGGGGCCATAGATGGAAATGATCAGCTCGGCGACCCGTTGGTGCAGAATGCGGCGTCGCGAATAGAGGATGCTCTCGTAGGCGACATCGCGCACTAAGGAGTGGCGGAAAAGGTAAGCTTTATCTGGCCCGGCCTCTTCAGACAGCAGAATCTCCGAGGAAGCGAGATATTGTAAGCCGGCATCGAGCAGCTCTTTTTGGTTGAAGATGCCCTGCAAAATCTGGTACATAAACTTGCGCCCGATGACGGAGGCGATCTGTATCAGCTCGCGGAAGTGGTCGTCGAGGCGGTCGAGCTGAGCCATCAGAATGCCTTCGACGCTATCGGGCACTTCGAGGCTGTCGATCGGGCGAGCGAGCTGCCAGAAGTTCGAGCCGTCTAGCTGGTTGTGGTTGACCAAGGCGCCGGTTGCAACCAGATCGTGCAACATCTCTTCGATGAAGAAGGGGTTACCTTGCGTGCGCTCGAGCAGTGGCACGATTTCGTCAGGCAAGGGAGCCTGTAACATCGCTTGGGCCAAAGTTTTGCTGGCCGAAAGCGACAACTCTTTGAGATGCAGGCGCCTTGTGTTGGGCAGGTCGTTCCACGGCTCTTTCAGATCTTGATCGTGGCGATAGCTGAGCAGCATCAAGATACGCGAATCGTGGGCTTGATGGGCGAGCCGTTCGAGCAGCTCCAGCGATGAAGGGTCGGCCCAGTGGAGATCGTCGATCATCACTAGGAGGCCGCGCTCTTTGTACATTGTGAGCAGCAGGCTTTCGACCAGCTCTTGGGCGCGATCGTGGCGCTGTTGGGGCGTCAACTGACTGGTAAGCGCGGTCTCTGGCAAGGCCACGCCGAGCATATCGCCGAGCAATGGGCTGAAGCGTAGCAAGTGTGGCACATAGTGCTGAACCTGCTTGTGGATGCGTTTGCTGATCGCGACGCTATTTTGGTGGATGAGGCTGTCGATCTTTAAGATGTAGCGTAACAGACCTCGCACAGCTCCGTAGGGCAGGCTCTGCTCGTAGAGCTGACTCTCGCCCACATAGATGTCGAAAGTCTGTAAAGAGGAATCGCGAACCAGCTCTTGTACGAGCGCCTCTAGAAAGCGGCTCTTTCCGATGCCCGGGCCACCGACGATCGCCACGACCCGCCCGCTCTCTTCCAAAGCAGCGCGGCTCTGTTTGAGGCAGAGCGCAAGCTCTTCGTCGCGGGCGATCAGGGGAGGGGTGTGAAAGTAGGTGCCGAAGGTCGGGCGCTCGCGGCTTTCATAGCGCACATTGGTGGCGATGTAGGGCGTGACTGGCTGGGAAAAACCCTTGAGCGAGATCGGTTCAAGGGCCCTTACATCGATGTCGCGCTGCACCAAGGAAGCGGTATTTGGCGCGAGGACAACTGTGTTGACCTCGGCCGCGCCCATAAGGCGAGCTGCCAAGTTGACATTCGCACCCATAACGGTGTATTCGTGGCGTTCTTTAGCCCCGACCAGCCCTGCAAAAACCGTTCCGGTGCTGATGCCGATGCGCTGTTGGAAAGCGAAATATTCTTCGAAGTCGGAGCTCTTATTTAGCGTGGCTTGGTAGTCGCTTAAGATCTCAGCGATCTCGCGGTTGCTTTGGTCAATGATATGGGTCAGCTCAAGGGCACAGCGTACAGCGCGTAGGGCGTCGTCTCCATGGGCGACCGGAGCACCGAAAAGAGCCATAATTTTGTTGCCCGATGTAGCCGTGTCGACTTTGTTGATGACACCACCGTAGGAATGAATCACGGCTTGGATACGCTTGTAAAAGACGTTGAGCAAGCGCGCTGCCAGCTCGGGGTCTTCGTTCAGGATGTCGATAATGGTGCCAACCGAAGAGTAATGCACGAACAAGACGCTGACAATGCGGAATTCGCCCAGCTCAAGTTCGCTATTCTGTTCGATATAGCGCTTGGGAATCTGTGGCATGAGATAGGGCTTTAGAGCCGCGATCTGTTGTTCGAGTTGGCTGATCGTGTTGGCATCGATCGTTGCGGGCAAGGGCGGCACGGGGTCGCTCAGCTCGATATTGGGATAGCTGATCTGAAGTTGCTGTAAGACATAAAAGTGCTCGCCGCGCTGAACGACTTGTAATGAGGGTGCGGTGCCGATCAGTTCGTAGGTTCGATTCGAGATTAGTACCTCACCCGGCTCTGCCTCTTCTTGGGCCGAAGCTACTAAGTTGACTGTCGTGCCCGAGATCACTAACTCGACATGTTCGCGATCGCCCACTTGGGAAGCCAAAATACGACCGCTATGCACGCCGATGCGCAACAGCAGGCTGAATGTGCCAACCGGTGTTTGAACGTTGGCAAACGATTGCATGCGCTGTTGCATAGCCAAAGCCGCCGAAGCAGCCAGCTCGGCGTGGGCTTCGCCCAATTGCTTGGCGTCGAAGAAGACCATCAGGGCGTCGCCGCCGAATTTGAGCGGTTGTCCTCCGAAGCGTTTCACTTCGTTGAGCAGCGATGTAAAGAGATTGATGATAATGAGACTGATCTCTTCAGCACCTTGTTTGCCTAATGTGCTTAAGCGTTCACTTAGCTTGGTAAAACCGGAAAGATCAGCGAATAACAAGCTCCCATACCAGTATGAAGCCGTGATACGAGCTGCATGGGGGTTAGCAAGCTGTTCGTGAACAACAGGTGCAGGAATAAATGCAGTAAGTGAAGATAATGTTTTATGAAGTGCTTGTGCCGTGCTGGAAAGAGATTCAGGCATAGAATCCTCGATATAAAGCGCGTTCGATAATCCTCCTAAGCAGAGACCTATTGAACACTGTAAGAACTATATCGCCCTCTGGCTTCAACTCTCTTAAGTCATTGTGAAGGGCACTGCAAGACTTTTGCCACGATCGAAAAAAGAACCGTCTGCTCTAGAAGCTGCAGATTAGAACTTTGTGCAAGCCATGTAATGAACCGTTTGAAAGCGGTATCAGGAACGCTGCTTGTCGTTTTAGGCTTTAGCAAAAATGAGTCATGCATTTACTACGCTGAAGCATATTCGTTTGCATATCAGTAATTTGAGGAATTTATCAGCGAAATAAGTTATCTAAAAGTGTTACATCAGTAAAATAAGGCTTTGTTTGTATAGAAAACATGGAATAAATCGTATATGCTACATTCATCGAAAACTCTTCCGGTTTGATTAAAAACTAGGAAGATGGATTGTAACAGCTATCTTGTTCAAGGAGGAGCATATGCGACGTTTACTAACAGCATTAGCGCTCAGTTTGTTGTTTAGCCTCTTTCCTAGTGGATTCGCCAACGCCCAAACGGCTGAGCGTTGTTTTCCCGAGACCGGTTACTGTATCAGCGGCGCGATCCGCCAGTATTGGGAGCGAAACGGCGGCTTAGCGGTTTTCGGTTACCCCATCAGCCCGGCCCGCATCGAAACGGTTGAGACTTGGAGCGGCCTTGTTCAGTGGTTCGAGCGCGATCGCCTCGAGGATCACAGCAACGAAAACAAGGGAGTGCTCGCTGGCCGGCTGGGCGCCGAATGGCTCGAACTGAACGGCACCCCTTGGAGCTATGGAAGCGATCAGCCTCAAGCTGGTTGTGAATACTTCCAAGCGACCGGTTACAAAGTCTGCGGCGAGTTTTTAACCTACTGGCGCAACAACGGCGGTCTAGAGCGCTTCGGTTATCCCATCACGAGTCAGTTCCCCGAGACCATCGAAGGCCGTTCCTATGCGGTTCAGTACTTCGAGCGCCGCCGTATGGAGCTGCATCCTGAGAATGCCAAGCCTTACGACGTCTTGTTGGGCTTGTTGGGCAAGATGGTCTATGAACGCAATGTCGGCTGTTCGATTCCGGTTATGAGCGAGATAGGCTGGTTTTACACGAGCCGCATCAATGGCCCTGTGGAGCTGGGTTGTGCCATTCCCGGCCAGGATTACGCTAACACTGCGGCTGCGACGGCCCGTTTCGAACACGGCGAAATGCTCTGGCTGAATCAGCGCGGCGGCAATTCGGTGATCTTCGTGATCTTCTACAACCAAAACGGTAGCTTGAGCTTCCGCAAGTTTGTCGACGAATGGCGCGAAGGCGATATCATCGATACCGGCCTGGAGGCTCCGAACGGAATGTACGAACCGAAACGTGGTTTCGGCAAGGTCTGGCGCGAAAACGACGATGTGCGCCAAGCTTTAGGTTGGGCGCTAGAACCTGAGCAGGCCGCACAGTTCAACTATCAGATCTTCCAGAAGGGTGAGATGGCTTGTTCTGCCACCGATTACTCGCGCGGCTGCTGGGTCTTCACCTATCCTTCCACTGCCCGTTTAGTCGGCTACAACTAGTTTAATGCTTGTGAATTGGGACAAGAATCGCTTCTTGTCCCAATTCGTAGTTTCATGTATTAAAACGATAGTATGCCTTGTTTTGTCGTTTTACACACGAGGGCATCAATAGTTCTATAAATTTCTATTGAGTGGCCTCCGATGTAGTTTCCGATAGATAATAGCATATCTATGCCTATGCTTTTTATTATACAGCTGAAATAGTAGGGCTATCTGTTTAAATATGTAGGAAAAGAGTGGATTTTTGATTATTGATTAGGGCGATATTAAATAAATCAAGAGTATTTTGTGAAAAATAAATTATTTCAATATTTGTATGGTTTGAAAATGTATGCTTTAGATAAGCTAAATTATGTAAATTGACAACGATAACTGTAAAACCTTGTTAGTAGAAGAGTAATCGATACCTACAAGATTTGTTGCTTGGATCGATCGGAATAGCTGGGTCTGTGTTGCCATTGGCTTATGTGCGATCAAGAGGGAAGCGCTGTGTTCTTGCGTTTGGCTTATGTTTTGAGGTGACGATGTGTGTTTTGGAGGCGCTTTCCGCTCACGGGCGGTTAACACGCCGGATTGGAGGGCGGGCTGTTGGTAGCCGTAGGCGGACGCGCTAGGGACCGCATGGAAGGGCAAGACCTCGCCGCCAGAGCGCTGAACGAAATATTGTGATGTGGTATGACAGGGACAAGAACCGTCTTCTTGTCCCTTTTTGGTTCGGCGGGCTGAAGGCTAGAGCGCTAGGATGCGTTCTGCCGTGCCGGGTTGGCTGAGATCGGCTAAGAGCAGGTCGGGCTGGCAGGCTTGCAGTTGCTCGAGCGAGTAGATGCCGGTTGCGACGGCGACCGTGTGCGCGCCGCCCGCTTTGCCGCAAGCGACATCGTTGGGTGTATCACCGATGATCACCACATCGCTGCCCTGGAAGCTGCGCCCATAGCGGCGGGCGGCGCGCTCGAGCGCGATCGGCAGCAGGGCGGCTCGCTCGTGGTGATCGCTTCCAAAGGCGCTGGTCTCGAAGTCGATGAAGCTATCGAGGCCGGCGACTTCGAGCTTGTAGCGAGCGACGCTGGCGATATTGCCGGTCAGAACGCCCTGATAGGCCTTGCCTTGGAAGGCTTGCAGCAGTTCGCGCGCGCCCGCGTAGACGCGCGTTTTGGCGAGCAGTTCGTTGTGCTGTTGGCGGAGCAGTTTGATGTAGAGCTCTGTGAAGTCGGCGATGGCGCGATCGATCTGCTCGCTTGAGAAGTGCGGAAAAGTCTCGCGAATGATCTGGCGATCGGTTTTGCCAGCATAAATAGAGCGTTCCTTGCTAGGAGAGCTGCCAAAGAGCTGGCGCATACTTTCGCGCATCATTTCAGCGGCGATGCCGTTGGTTGTCAGAAGGGTACTGTCGATATCCCAGAGAATAAGTTTTTGCATGGAACTCGTAAATTGCAGATAGAGGTGCCTAAAGGTCTAGCATGACCTCATTATACTTGAGCTGGGGCGTGCTGTTGGAAAAGTGTGACTGGGATGTAAGGGAGGAATGCTTGGTTTACGAGTCGTTTTTTGGCGTTGCTAAGAGCTGGCTGATACGGTTCATGTGTGCTTGGAATTCCGAAAATTGGATCGGCTTGGTAAGATACGAGAGAAAGCCTGCCCGTTTCAAGACCGATTGCGGGATAAAGGTGTCGCCGCTGATGGCAATAGCGAGCGGGTTTGAGTTGCCGGGCAGTTTGCGAAGCGCTTCGAGTACCTCTGGTCCTTCTGCATCGGGGAGGTACATATCGATCAGGTAGGAATCGAACGATTGTTGCGAGCTGAGCTGGAGTGCACTTTTGAGCGATAGCGCTGGTGTAGATTCGTGGCCCATCATTGCAAGGAAGTGCGAGAGCACTTGCTGCATCAATTCGTTATCGTCGATAACTAGAACTTTCATATGGCCTCGTGAAAATGTGAGTGTACCAATAAGGCTGTCTCATAGTGAGGCCATTGTAGCACGAGACGCAATGAGAGGCTACAGAAGCGTTGTGTCCAAGCATGCAAAAAGGCGTGAGAACAAACGCTCTCACACCTTCTTTACTGCACTACTCTGAGTAACAACTTACTTGGTTTCGCGGAACAGGGTGTGGCGTCGCAGAATCGGATCGTAGCGGCGCAGTTCCAAACGGTTCGGATCGTTACGGCGGTTCTTCTCGGTGGTATAGGTGTATGTGCTTTCGGTGCTCCGCAGCTTGATAACGATGCGGTTACCCTTCTTGCTAGCCATGGTTATCTCCTCAATGTGAGCGAGTATCGTCTATTAGACACACTGCCACTTATTATACTCTGGTCGTGAACAGATGGCAAATTGCCAGTACTGTAGGGCAATAAAACGCTAGAGGAGCAAAAAAATGGGTGCTCTTTTTCGGGTCGTAGCTGGCTTGCGTGCTGGATTGTTAGTAATGATAAGCCTGTTGACGATAAGTATTTCAACAAGCGTCGTCTATCGCGCTGATCTAACGAGCGCCTATGCTGCCGAACACAGCGGTGCGCAGGCTGGCGGAGTCGATCGCGAGACCGCGCTCAGGGCCGATCTGCTAGGCATCGATTCGCGACCCGCTCAAGCCCAATGGCGCAACTGGGCCGTGCTGGGCGGCGCGGTCACATCGTCTCCCTCGGCGACCGCTTGGAACGACAATGCGCGCGTCGATCTGTTTGTGCGCGGCAGCAACAACGAACTGCTTCACCGTTGGCTCGAAGGCAACCAGTGGAGCGGCTGGGAGAACTTGGGCGGCGACCTGCGCTCGGCACCCAGCTGCGTCTCGTGGAGCAGCAGTCGCATCGACTGTTTCGCCGCTTCGAATACGAGCAGCGGTCTATGGCACATCTGGTGGGATGGGCTTAGGTGGAGCGCTTGGGAAGACCTCGGCGGCGAGATCACATCGGCACCAGCTGCGATCGCCCTAGATGTTAATCGCTTGAACGTCTTCGCGCGCGGCAGAGATGGCGCATTGTGGCAGCTTTGGTGGGACGGCACGCACTGGCAGGGCTGGAGCTCATTGAGCGGCGCGATCAACTCGGCCCCGGGCTGCGCCTCTTGGGGGCCGACACGTATCGACTGTTTCGCGGTTGGCACCAACGGGCGCCTCTTCCAGATCACGTGGAACGGCAGTCGCTGGCAGCCTTGGCTCGATATCGGCGGCACGCCCAATTCTGCGCCCAGCGCTACGGCTTGGCGTCCCAATCGCATCGATCTGTTTGTGCGCGATCAGCGCGGCCATCTGAGCCATAGCTGGTGGACGGGCGGCTCGTGGGGCAGTTGGGAAAACCTCGGTGGCAACCTGACCTCCGCGCCGGGCTGCGTGGCAAGCCCAGCCGGTGTGCGCATCGACTGTTTCGCCCAAGGTTTCGATAACCTGCTCGACATCGATCAAGGGCTGATTCATCGTTCATGGAATTGATCGCCCTACGCACTAGACCAATAAACTGCATCCACCTTCTTGTATAGCCTAGGCGGAAAGGTCTCTATTCATACAAAAGAGCATTACCGCGTCCGCCTACGGCTATCAAACTGTTTGCCCTTCCAGGCAGGGGCTGTTTGGCTGTGTGCTTCATCATCACTTTTCCTGCTTCTCGCTCAGCAACAGCGTCTCAATCTCCTGCTCATAATACCAAATCCGTTTAAAGACGTGCATGCTCTTCGCTCAGAAAAACGAAAAGCCGGGAAAGATCGAGTCACGTTCCGCTCTGCCGCGCGACATTTCACACACCAAAAAGAGTCACGTTCTGCTCTGCCGAAGGCCAAAGAGAACCTAATCAACCGGATTTGGTATAACAACAATCAGCATCGCGAAATCTTGCACACTAACAAGAGCGAGCGTTCGTTCTATTTGAAAAGCGCTCATGAAGTGTGTAATACTGTTGAAACTTGGGCGTAGTGTATCAGGAGACATGCGGCCTGTTGAAGGGAGAGAGCTAGCTAAAAGCGTGTTTTCCAGAAGAGCAGCCCATGCCTGATGAAGCAAAGACGCCAATTGGCGGCGGTCGCTTTCAGATCATCTATCTCGATCTGGCAATAACTCAATCACGATAGGGGTCGTGGTCCATTCGGTCTAGAAGAGAAAGGAGACATGCCTCGTAGTGCTTTCGCTCTGAGGCTAAAACGTATGAATGGAACGGCTGCCGTTTTAAGCAATGAATCCGCGTTGGTCGCTCAAGCTGTTGTAGAACCTGCCGCTTTTGCAGCCCTCTACGACCACTACTTTCCGCGCATTTATAACTATGTGCGCTATCGCATTCAAGATGCGAATCTTGCCGACGACCTTACCGCGCTGATTTTTGAACGTGCCTTACAGCACATCTCCCACTACAACGAGGATAAGGGCACCTTCTCAGTTTGGATCTTTGCGATCGCACGCAACGCTATCAGCGATCATCTGCGCGCTCAGCGCCGCCAGCGTTGGTTCTCGCTCGATGCGATCTGGGAATGGGCCAGCAACTCGCCTCAGCCCGACGAACTGGTGATTAAAGACGAGACGCGCGATGAGTTGTTAGAGGCGCTTGAAGGTTTGAGCGAACGGGAACGCGATATTATCGCTTTGAAGTATGGCGCGCAATTGACTAATCGACGTATTGCGAGCTTGACCGGTTTGAGCGAAAGCAATGTCGCAGTGATTCTCTATCGAGCGATGCGACGCTTACGCGATAGCTTGGACAAAAAAGGAATGGTGCGATGACCGAACGTGAGATTGCCGAACGCTTTTCAAACGATTGCGACGAGCTTTTAGCGCAGCGTGAGCCGAGCGATCACGAAGGTCTGCCAACCGATTATGCTGCGACCTTAGACATCGCCCGGGCCTTGACCAAGCGCGATTTCAGTGCCCAAAGCCAGCAGCGCTTGCGTTTACGTCAGCAGTTATTGACGGGCGCCCTTGGGCAGGCGGCTGTTGTGTCGCGCAAGCGGGGTTTTTGGAACCATCCTTTAGTCTCGATGCCGCTCGCCGTCGCGACCTTGATGCTGTTTTGTATCTTGACGATCCCCTCGTTGCAGCCTTGGCGCGCTTTGACCCATAGCTACACCGCGCCTGTGGTCCAAACGCCGATCTCGGCGGCCCAAACCGCTTTGTCCAGCTTATCGAGCCAGAGCCAAGCTGCGCCTCAGGTGGTGCCAACACTGGCGGTCTCGGCTACACCGATGATGCCAACTGCGACTCAGGCTGCCCAAATGCCATTTATGCCCGCTCAATTGCTCGTTTTGCCAGATGCGCCCTAAGCTGTGTGTTTTGAACCACGTAGGATACCAAACCCGGTTGATTAGCTTCTCTTTGGCCTTTGGCAGAGCGGAACGTGACTCGATCTTTCCCGGCTTTTCGTTTTTCTGAGCGAAGAGCATGCACGTCTTTAAACGGATTTGGTATAAAAAGAGATCTCGCACTGCAATGCGAGATCTCTTTTTGTTCCGAGATCAGCCCGATTATGCTACGCGAGCGGAAGAGAAGTGCGTGATCCTCATTCAGGAGCATATCCATGTGCTGTCTATCTGATTTCTATTTATAAGGTGTTTAAAAGCCTAGAATTTAAATAAACAGATCATGCATCTTCTGGTTCTAGGGCATCTTTAAGCAGTGCTGCAGTCGCTCGCATTCGCTCTAGAAGATCATATTGAGTGGGGCGTTTAAGGTTTTGAATGCTGTTGAGAGTGGCGATCGCTAAGCGGATCTCTACTTCAAGCCGTTTACGTTCACGTTGTTCATGGACCCAGAGCCGAAAGTAATCGCGCGCACTCTGCCGATCACTTACATTTTCATTCCGACCAAATTCTCGTTCCGTCACAGAGTCCTCCTTATACTGTGAATGGTTTCAGTTTGTCGGCTACATAGAGAGGTACAGGGGCGAGTGCTGAGATGTAGACGTGCAAACAAACCGCTTGAAAATTGCGAAAGGTACGCCTTACCATTAAAAATGGCCGTTTGTAGTATTCCCTTAGGCTGGCCGAGCCCATTGCACGACACAATGCTAGTCAAAGAGCGAGGGGTATTACAGGTTTCGGCTGCTGGTGCGGTGTAGGTGATGACGGAAGTGCAGGGATGATCTCCAGCGAGCTGGATATGATCACCTGTAATAATTTCTTATGAAAAAGAACGATAAGCCAAAAAAATCTAGCAAGATCTATGCACACAAATTTCTAGAGCTTGGTGGTATGATAGGAAGAATGGCATTTCTCTATGATTGGATGTTTTGAGGTGTTGTTTAGCCTTATCAAGCTAAGATCTGGTGATGATAGCTATTCTGTTGAACAACTTCGATCTAACTCCTCAAAACAATAAGGCGATGGAACAGTGCAATCTCCTGATCCTAAAACGGTACGCCGCAATATCCTCTATGGTGTACTAAATGGCATGTTGTTTACTTTTGGCGAGGCACTCAATAACGGTTCGTTGGTGCTAAGCCTCTTGATACGACAATTAGGCGGTTCGTTGGGAATGGTCGGTTTGATTCCAGCACTGCAAAGTGGTGGATGGTTGTTACCTCAGATGCTTGTGGGCGGACGCCTTCAAGCTCTCCCCTATAAACTTCCTCTTTATCATCGTTCGGCTATCGTTCGCATTACGGCTTATGCCCTAATGACGCTCTGTATCTTTGGCGCGACTTGGCTGCCGAGCCACCTCGTGGTTGGAGCGATTCTGCTTTGTTATACGGTTTATAACGTCGGCGGCGGAACGAGCGCACTGGCCTTTCAAGATGTGGTCGCTAAAGTTGTGCCGTTGCAGCAGCGCGGTCGTTTTTTTGGTCGACGCCAGTTGTTTGGCGGCTTGCTGGCTTTTGCGATCGCTGGCCCCTTGGCGAGCTGGATGATGAGCGATGCGGCGCCGTTGCCCTTCCCCTACAACTATGGTGTGCTCTCGCTGACATCGCTGATTATCATCGCGGTCGGCCTATTGATCTTCAGCCTTGTAAAAGAGCCGCCCCAGACCAATGTTGGGCCGATGGTGGGTTTTTGGGCCAGTTTGCGCAAAGCTCCCGAGATCTTACGCGCGAACAAACCCTATCGCACTTTTATTGCGGCGCGCGTTTTGCTGCGTGCGGGCCAGATCGGTGAGCCGTTTTACATCATCTATGCGACCGAGGTTCTGCAAGTGCCCGTGAGTATGGCAGGCGCCTATGTAGGTATTCGCGCCATCAGCGGAGCGCTCTCTAACATCTATTGGGGGCGGGTGAGCGACCGTCAGGGCAACAAACGATTGATGTTCTTAACGGGCATTCTCATTGTGGCAACCCCCTTTATCGCGCTGGTTGGGCCGTGGCTGGCGCAGCTTGTTGGGCTAAGCGTAACATGGGTCGGCCTTGTGATGGCGCTAGTCTATATTTTGGTCGGTTTATCGCTCGACGGCTCGAATATCGCAGGTCTCACCTATTTGATGGAGATTGTGCCCGAAAACGAGCGTCCTAGCTATATCGGTTTGGCAAACACCTTGTTAGGGGTGATTACGCTCTTGCCCGTGATCGGCGGCCAAATAGTAAATTATGTGGGCTATTACGGGTTGTTTATTGTTGGTTTGCTCTTTTCGGCGCTTGGCCTCTACATGGTGTTACAACTGCCCGATCGTCAGCGCAACCCAGCCCAGAGTGCCTAGTTCTTCTAAAGCTGATATTTCGGCGTTGGCAGAATATAGAAGATTGTGTTAGATGCCACAAGACTTCGTTTGGATAGTTTATATCGATAGATTACGATTGTTTTTAAAGATAAACTATTTGAAATGAGAAGTCTTTCATGGTATGATGCGTTCTATCAACGTCGTGAAGGCGTCATTGAGTAAAGAAATACTATCTAACAGTTTGTTAGATGGTTTTTTCGAGAGTCTTTACATCAATGAGTCGAAAATATTAACAATAGAATGAGGAGGCGCGGTATGTCTAAGGAAGATATGCTGACCATTCTGGAAGAAGCTGTGGAGAATGGGATGATCAAGCCCTATCTGGCAGCTTACATTGCGGCTGAAGTGCTGGAAACGGACACGCAGTCACCAATGATCACAGAACGTATCTGGTTTGAGCATGATCTGCTTCAATAAACCTTTGTCAATACCGTTTTCAGTCTCCTAAACGAATTAAAAGAGCCCTCACATAACCAGTATGTGAGGGCTTCTTTATGTTAGCAACGGGTGGAATTAGTCGACGACAAAGTGCTTGAACTGCGGCAGATAGTCGCGGTTCTTGGCGAACATCTCGTTGACCATGGTCTTGATCTCTTGCAGCGACAGCACAGCTGCGGTGAGCGGGTCGTGGGCGATCGCTTGGTAGACCATGCGAGGATCGCCGGTCAAAGCGCCTTCGATAGCCAGCTCTTCGAGCTGCGAGGTCAGGCCGGTCAGCATAGCGACCGACGGAGGCAGCGCACCGACGTGAACCGGGCTCAGGCCCTTCTTGCTGGCCCAAACCGGAACCTCAACACATGCGGTCTCGGGCAGGTTGCTGATCAGCTTGCCGGTGTTGAGCACGTTGCCGTTGAACTCGAACGGCTCGCCGCCCATCAGCGCGTTGATGATGTAAGCTGCGTACTCGTGGCCGCGCTCCAGCGAAATGGGGTTGTCGCTAGCGAACCACTTCTTGGCGTCGTCGCGCCAGGTGTCTTGGCGTGCTTCGTAGCTCTTGATGATGTACTGCGAGTGGCCCGGGTTCCAGCCTGTGCCATGGGTGCAGTACTTCTCGATCAGGTCGGGGCGCTTGCGGAACCACCAGTTGTATTCGGAGTTGTGGCCGCTCGACTCGGTGACGTAGTAGTCGAGTGCCAAGAACATCTCGTTGCGAACCTGCTCTTCGTTGTAGATCTCGGGGTTCTCGGTGATGGCCTTGCGAATCAACGGATAGGCATCCTTGCCATTCCACTCGAACTTGAGGTACCACGCCATGTGGTTGATACCAGCACAGGTGTAGGTGATCTCCTCGTAGGGAGCACCGATCCAGCGGGCCAGCATCTCGGAGGTGCCTTGGACACTGTGGCAGAGACCGGTCATCTTGATGCTGGTCTGGCTCTGGACAGCGCGGCACAACATCACCATCGGGTTGGTGTAGTTGAGCATGGTTGCATCGGGGCAGTAGCGCTCCATATCGCGGGCGATGTCGAGCAGCACCGGAATGGTGCGCAGACCGCGGAAGATGCCCGAAGGACCACGGGTATCACCGATGTTGGTGTCGACACCGTAGCGGGTCGGGATCTCGATATCGTGGCGCCATACTTCCAGGCCGCCGGCCAGAATGGTGACCAGCACTACATCGGCACCCTTGAGCGCTTCGGCACGGTCCATGGTAGCTTCGACCTTAGCGGGGTAGTTGCCCAGTTCGATGATGCGCTCACAAGCGCGCTTCGCAAAGTCGAGGCGCTCTGCGTCGATGTCCATCAAACAGAGTGTTGCATCTTGAAGAAGTGGGAAGGTGAGAATATCGCGCACCAAACCACGGGTGAACCCTAAACTGCCTGCACCGATGAAGGTAATTTTTGTCATTGTTGAACCCCCTACCCTGCTGGGTAGATTTTGGATTGATAGAAATGATAAACACGAACAAGTGTGGAACTACGCAGTTCCACTTGGAGAGAACCAGTTACCACTCTGTGACAGACCCATCGGCATTGCGCCAAATCGGGTTGCGCCAATTGTGGCCGACTTTGGCCATCTCTCGAACCTTTTCTTCGTTAATGGTAATGCCTAGGCCCGGGCCTTTCAGCAACGGGACATAGCCATTTTGATAGGCGAAGATGCTGGGATCTGCGAGATAGTCGAGAATATCAGAGCCTTGGTTGTAGTGAATGCCGAGACTCTGTTCTTGGATAAAGGCATTGGGCGTGCAGAAATCGAGCTGGAGCGAAGCTGCCAGCGTGATCGGGCCGAGCGGACAGTGTGGCGCAACCGCCACATCATAGGCTTCCGCCATGGCTGCGATCTTACGCCCTTCCCAGATACCACCAGTGTGGCTGAGGTCTGGCTGCACAATATCGACACCGCCAGATGCTAGCACCGATTTAAAGGCCCAGCGGGTAAACATACGCTCGCCGGTTGCGATCGGCACCGTGGTGTGACGGGCGATCTCAAGCAGCGCTTCGTTGTTTTCTGGCAGAACGGGTTCTTCGTAGAAGAGCGGGCGGTATGGTTCGAGGGCCTGAACCAATACCTTGGCCATGGCTTTGTGAACACGACCATGGAAGTCGATACCCACATCGAGCGAGAAACCAACCGCATCGCGCAGAGCAGCCAAGCGGTCGGCCACCTCTTGCACCTTGCGGTACGAGTCGATCCACTCCATGGCGGCGGTGGCGTTCATCTTGATGGCGGTATAGCCTGCTGCGATCTGAGCCTTAGCTGCCTCGGCTACCTCGTCGGGTCGGTCGCCACCGATCCACGCGTAGACGCGCATTTTATCGCGCACGGCGCCGCCCAGTAGTTCATAGACGGGCAGGCCATAACGTTTGCCCTTGATGTCCCAAAGTGCCTGTTCGATTCCCGAGATCGCGCTCATCAGGATCGGCCCACCACGATAGAAACCACCGCGGTAGAGCACTTGCCAGAGGTCCTCAATATTGTTTGAGTTCTGGCCGATCAGGTATTCACTTAGTTCCTCAACAGCGGCCCGAACGGTATCGGCTCGTCCTTCAACTACCGGCTCGCCCCAACCTTCGATTCCATCATTTGTGGTGATTTTTACGAAAAGCCAACGGGGTGGAACTTTGAATAGTTCAATCGATCGAATTTGCATACGAGACCTCATTATCTCGCTAGGAGTATGCGTGGCGACATTCTACCATGAGAAAAAACCTCTGCTTTCTTGTAGAAAAAACCGTTTTTATGCATAAATCGATGATTTGCTTTGGCAAATACGAATAGCATGGCTTTGTAATGCTAAAAAGAGCTTGTTAGGGTTGCTTTATGTGAATGAGTTAAACTGCCAAAAGATATAGATAAGCGTTCGAAATATTCCAAAAAAGAAGAGATAGCTATCAAAGAGCGTTTTTTTGTCCAACTATTTGATGCTTGTGAGTTGCGGCTAACGTTTGCTTTGAACCTTCCATAGCCTTAGAGCACGGTGCTGTTTGATCGCTTTAGCGCTCTAGCGGCTAGGTCTCTAGCTCCCATTCGTTCCTCAGCGCGTCCGCCTTCGGCTACCAGAGCGGCTAGCCTGCCCTCATCCCCAGCCCTTCTCCCGCATCTGTACATTAGCCACAAATCGACATACGATCAGCGTTATCTGCCCTCACCCCCCGGCCCCCTCTCCCGCACTGCGGGCGAGGGGGTGAATGGTGATGTTGTATGCGATTTCGCTACGCGAAATCGCATACAAGCTCTCTGCGTTCTGTGCTCTCAAGGAGAATCCCGCGATGCTATGCGAACGATCGTCTTTTGCTGCCGACACGACTTTTGGCTAATGCATAGCCTTGCGGGAGAAGGGAGCGTACTCGTACTAGACACAAAACGCTTCAGAAGCCTGAACGATTCCACATCCACTTCCTCGGTTTGATCGCGAATCCGCTTAAAAACGTGCATGCTCGTAACGCGGGAGGACAAAAACTTGGGAAAGCGCTGTGTGATATTTCGCCCTGCCGAGCCCAATATCGCACAACAAAAGATAGAGGTTGTTGCTTGCCTCAAATGGCGAAGATTAGAGCATTCTTGCGGTATAATACCTGCAACTGTGCTATTAAGAAGTGTGCTGTTATTACCATATATCGAGGAGCTGACAATGAAACACGAGCGACTGTTGCTGATCGGTATGGGCATTATCACCTTGCTCGGTGCTGGTGCTTCCTTCACCTATATTGTGATGTTGTTGAAAGGTGTCGCTCCCTTCTAGGCTAAGCGACCTTTGAGCAAATTGAAACGGCTGGTGTGCTAAGCGCACCAGCCGTTTTGTATAGCTTTGGAAATGCCTATTCTCACTATTTTATACCAAATCCGTTTAAAGACGTGCATGCTCTTCGCTCAGAAAAACGAAAAGCTGGGAAAAGCAAAGAGTCGCGTTCCGCTCTACCGAAGACCAAAGAGAACCTAATCAACCGGATTTGGTATGAGACTGGCATCCTGAGCACGAACCTTCCAGCAGCTTCGCGGCTGGAAGGTTTTTAGAGGACTCTGGCAGCGAAACGCAACGTTTCAACCTTCTTGGTGCTTGTACCAGGAAGGTTTCTGCGAAAGCAACGAAAACAGCGCTTTCAGTGCTGCCCACTGTAAAGCAGCGGGAAGATGCGAGCCGCTTGGCTTGGGAAGGCGATTTGATAGCCGTAGGCGGACGCGGTGAGGAACGAATGGCAGGGCGAGACTTCGCCGCCAGCGTTGCGAGATGCAGTTTTGGCAGGGGAAACGCTTGTTTGTATGAAGAGAGCTTTGGCGCTTGGCACCAAAGCTCTCGTAGAGTCTGTTTGGGATTGGAGCGGTGTTCCGAAATCGAAAATATAAATAGATTTCGTACGACCTTTTTGTTTGGGATTTTCGATGGAATCGATTTTCTTTTGGGTTGAGAGAGACAGTCGAGCGGGGTGTCTCTCTCAACCTATGCTTGTGCGTTCTTTACGATGCAACAGGCTGAGGCTCTTCGTGGGTGATGCCCGCCATCAAGAGACCGAGCCGTTCGCGGGTCGCTTCGGCGGCTGGCACTACAGCCACGATTTTACCCTTGTACATCACGGCGATGCGGTCCGAGAGCGCCATCACTTCGTCGAGCTCAGCCGACACCACCATTACCGCGACGCCTTGATCGCGCTGGGCGATGATGCTCTTGTGAATGAATTCGATCGAGCCAACGTCGACGCCACGGGTCGGCTGCGATGCGATCAAGAGCTTGAGCGGGCGCGATAGCTCGCGCGCGATGATGACCTTCTGCTTGTTACCGCCCGAGAGGGTCGAGACCGGCACGAACGGGCTCGGCGTGCGCACGTCGAACTCTTTCACGAGACGGGTAGCTTGCTCGCGCACAGCCTGCTCGTTGAGTACACCGCGCTTGGCGAATGGCTTGCGGTAGTAGGTGTTGAGCACCATGTTGTCGGCGATCGAATAGCTCATCACCAAGCCATCTTCTTGGCGGTCTTCGGGCACGTGCCCAACCCCGGCCTCGAAGATCTGGCGCGGCTTGGCACCGGTTAGGTCTTGGCCTGCGATGTTTACTTGGCCGCCTTTGGTTGGGCGTAGACCGGTTAGCGCTTCGACTAGCTCGGTCTGACCGTTGCCTTGCACACCTGCGATGCCCAATACCTCGCCAGCGCGAATCTCGAACGAGACATTGTCGACGGCAACTTGATCGCGGTCGTCGTGTACGACCAGATTTTTGACGCTGATGACAACCTCTTTGGGGTTGGCAGGCCCTTTCTCGACCTCCAAGACGACATCGCGTCCGACCATGAGCTCGGCCAGACTGCGTTCGGTGGCGGTTTTGGGGTCTGCTTCGCCCACGACTCGGCCGCGTCGCAACACCATAATGCGGTCGGAGATCGCCAAAACCTCTTTGAGTTTGTGCGAAATAAAGATCACCGACACGCCCTCTTTGGTGAGGGTGCGAATGACTTTGAAGAGATCTTCGGCCTCTTGCGGGGTGAGCACTGCGGTCGGCTCGTCGAGAATCAGGATATCGGCTTTGCGATAGAGCGCCTTGATGATTTCGACGCGCTGCTGCTGGCCGACCGAAAGATCTTCTACCAAAGCATCAGGGTCGACATCGAGGCCGTACTGATGCGAGAGGTTGCGGATCTCTTGGCGGGCGCTGTCGAGGTCGAGCATGAGCCCTTTGGTGGTCTCGGAACCAAGAATGATGTTTTCGGCTACGGTAAAGACGGGCACAAGCATGAAGTGCTGGTGTACCATGCCGATACCGCGTCGAATCGAGTCGGCGGGCCCAGTGATGCGCACGACTTCACCACGCACCAGAATCTCGCCGGAATCTTGGTGATACAAGCCGTAGAGAATATTCATCAGCGTGGTTTTGCCAGCGCCGTTTTCCCCCAAGAGGGTGAGAATCTCACCACGACGCAACGTAAGGTTGACATCTTGGTTGGCGATCACGCCGGGGAAAGTTTTGGTAACGTTGCGCGCCTCCAAAACAATGGGGCTTTCGCTGATACTCGCTGTCACGCCTTACTCCTTGCTGTAGACCTTGCCGCTTGCTGCTGGGCCGCGAGAGCGACCTACGAAGCCAGCCAACACGATAATGGTTAAGAGGTAGGGGAGCATACCGATAAACTGGTTGGGGATCTGTCCGAGCCAAGCCAACCAGGAAGGCAACTGGCTTTGTAGGAATTGGATCTGGGTTTGCACGCCGTTGGCGAAACCAAACAGCAGCGCGCCACCCCACGAACCAAAGGGCGTCCACTTGCCAAAGATCATCACCGCCAACGATACGAAGCCGCGACCGTTGGTCATGCCGCGCTCGAAGGTACCGACCGCCTCGAGGGTTAGGAAGGCGCCCGCTAAGGCGGCGAACATACCACCGATGATGACGTTGACGTAGCGCACAAAGTTGACTCTGATACCAACCGTGTCGGCGGCGGCGGGGTGTTCACCGACTGCGCGCGTTCGTAGACCCCAGCGCGTTTTAAACAGCACTAGGTGTACGATCACCACCAAAAAGATCGCCGCATAGGTGATCGGTGGGTTGGTGAAGAGTACCGGGCCAACGATGGGCAGATCAGAGAGCACCGGAATGGTGATCGTTTGTAGCTTGCCCGAGGTGGTGAGACCTTGTTGATAGAAGTAACCGGTCAGGCCAGTAGCAAGAATATTGATAACTGTACCGCCGATGACTTGATCAACTTTCAGAGTGATCGACATCAGTGCATGGAAGGCACCGATCAGAGCGCCGACCAAGAGGGTGCCCACGATCGCTAGGAGCAGGTTTCCGGTCCAGACGTTGAACATAAAACCCATGTAGGCCGACATCAACATCATACCTTCGATGCCGATGTTGACCACACCCGAGCGCTCGCAGAAGATACCGGCAAGTGCGCCAAGAATGATCGGGGTAGACTGACGTAAGGTTGAGCTTAATACCGCAGTTGTGATTTGAGGGCTGCGAATATACGAAATAATAATCAAAAGAAGAATAACGCCAAGCCCAACGATCAGGCGCCAAGGAAGGTTGACGCTGCGGGCCTGCGTATTACTATTTATTGCCTGCATCACACGCTCCTCGGGCAATGGCTTGCACGCTCAGCAAGCGGGTTGTTCTGTTGGTATTGCGATTAGTAAGCTGAGACTGTAGGCCCATCATGATCCACCCCAACCGCCACTCAAGTTGAGACCACCTTCTGACTTGCGCATGCGCAGCATCTTGCGAATCAGAATATCGGCGGCGACAAAGAAGAGAATCAGGGCTTGAACGATATCAATAATTTCGATCGCAACTTTGGCATTAAATTGCATCAAGGCGCCACCGGCTTGCATCATACCGATCAAGAGAGCAGCAGGGATAACGCCGATCGGGTGAACACGTGCCAAGAGCGCGATCGTAATGGCGTTGAAGCCCAAACCGGCGTTGGTTCCCGGCTCGAAGCGGCCATTGACGCCCAGCGTTTCGACGGCTCCACCCAAGCCTGCTAGCAGACCGCTCAAAAGCATCGCAATAATCGTGATGCGCTTGACCGAGATGCCAGCGTATTGAGCAGCATGGGGGTTTTCGCCAACAGTGCGCATTTCAAAACCAAGCGTTGATTTGTTGATCAGCCACCAGACGAAGATCGCGACCAGGCCAGCGAGAACTGCTCCCAGCGGAATATTGTTGAGAATGCTAATGTCAAAAGGAAGAATATCGCCCAACGAGGGAATCTCTGCTGATTCTGCGATTTTAGGCGTGCGAGCGACGACGTTGCCACGAGCACGATCTTTCCAAGGGCCATTCGAAAGGTAATCGGTAAGGTTTCCGGCGATGTAGTTAAGCATAATCGTCACGATCACTTCGTGAGCGCCCGAATATGCCTTTAAAAAGCCGGGGATCGCGCCATAGAGTGCGCCAACCAAGGCACCGATTGCGAGGGCGAGCGGAATGTGAACGATGGCTGGCAGATCGGTGAAGATGTAACCGATCCAACCGGCGAGAATCGCGCCCAAGATCAATTGGCCTTGAGCACCGATATTGAAGAGACCAGCTTTAAAAGCCAGTGTTAGGGCAAGACCACCGAAGATCAGCGGCGTTGCACGTTCCAATGTGCGCTGGATAGCGCGCGGTGAGCCGACAGCACCGATCAGCAGCTCTTTATAAGCTACTAACGGGTTCGAACCTGAGAGCGCGATGATAATGGCACCGATGATCAGCGCCACAATAACCGCCATAACAGGGACGATAGCTGCATACAGGGCTGGAAAAAGATACGACGAAATCCAATTAGATTTGTTTGGTGGTTTAGGTGCTTGTGCCTCAACACGTTCCATACGTGAGGTTCCTATCTCGTTCTCAAGACGATTGGGTTGGCTTGATGGGAGACTCGCTAGATTGCTTGGTATTCAAAAGGCTGGAGGCACAACCGCTCCCAGCCTTTTGAAACCATACGTCGGTTGTTAACAATGAAGAGTATGGCTCTTCATTGCATTTGTATTGTTAATTAGTTAGCAGGCACGTAGCCAGTGTCGATGCTGCCATCGGCCAAACCAGCGTTGATCTCATCCAGCTTAGCCTTGACCTCAGCCGGAATGACGCTGTCGAAGTCGTGGAACGGAGCCAGACCAACGTCACCGTAGTAGACGCCCGACGGGAAGTTGCCATCCTTAGCAGCCTTGATCAGCTCGGTTACACCGGGGGTGATCAGCTTCATAGCGCTCGAGATCAGACAGCTGTGGGCTTCCGGAACGGTCTCCCACTGGTCGCTGTCGACGCCGATGCAGTACTTGCCTTCGTTGCCAGCAACTTCGATCAGAGCACCGTTACCGGTGTTGCCACCAGCACCGAAGACGACATCAGCGCCCTGGTCGATAGCCTGCTTAGCGGTGGTTGCACCCCACTCCGGATCGGTGAAGCCGCTAGCGAAGCCGCCCGGGTGGTAGGTCGAGATGACGGTGATGTCGGGGTTGATGGCCTTAGCACCGTTCTCGTAGCCTTCCTTGAAGGCCACAACAGCCGGAACCAGGTCGGTACCCAGAACTGCAGCGATGGTGCCGCTCTGGCTCATCGAAGCAGCCAATGCACCAGCCAGGTAGCCAGCGCGGTCTTCGTTGAAGATCAGGCCAACGACGTTTTCCTGCGAACCATCGTGGAACTGGTCAACGCCGATGAACTTGATGTTGGGATACTCTTCGCCAGCCTCGGCGGTAGCCTCAGCCAGAGCGAAACCAACGGTTACGATAATGTCGTAGTTCTTCTCAGCGAAGAGCATGATGTTGTTGGCGTAGTCTTGAGCAGCAGCGGTCTCGATATAGTCGACATACGCGCCCAGCTCAGCCTCAGCGGCCTTCACGCCTTCCCAAGCCGACTGGTTGAAGCTCTTGTCGTCGACGCGGCCTACGTCAGTGACGAGACCTACGCAGAGAACGGCTTCATCAGCACAGTTGGAGTCATCGGTGGGAGCGCCGCCAGCAGCGGGAGCTTCGGTCGGCTCAGCAGCGACTTCCTCAGTCGGCTCAGCGGCAGGAGCTTCGGTCGGCTCAGCAGCGGGAGCTTCGGTTGGTTCAGCAGCAGGAGCAGCAGTCGGCTCAGCCGCTACAGGAGCAGAGGTCGGCTCTGCAGCGGGAGTGCTACTGCCACCACAAGCAACAAGGATTGGGAGCAGAAGCGCGGCAAGTAAGGCTCCAAGGAACGACTTGCGCATGAGAATCTTCCTCCTGATTCAATACGGGTACACTGGAGAATCTGTTCAGTAGTATAACGTTAGTGGCACCGATTACAATGCTGTATGCAAACACACTCCCTTGTGACAGTTAGTGGTACTGCCTCCATGGCAGTGTGTGTACACACCAACGTTATGTTCTGGATTGTCGAATTATAGCATATCTTTGAGTGGTCGATTGTAAAATGACGGGGTTTTTGTGCGCGATTCTTGTAATTCCGTCGCTTCACAATCGTTTCTGACTAATCAGCTTCATAACTAGTATTTATGAATCACCCCCTTGTGCTGTTTTTTTGTTTTTTACCATCTAAACCCAGCACCAAAAAACTGGTGTGCTTCTAACTATAGCAAGAACTTTTCCGCTAATTTTGGCCCTACTACAAGGCAAGAATAGAGTTTGCCACACGTCTTGTACTCAGAACCTTCTCCATTTACCTCCAACTCAACGTTCAATCTACATACGCTAGATTAGAGACTCGATAGTGCATTTTATTTATTCAGTTAGCTTTATTTGTAAAGGATCGACCTATGTTAACTGCCAATCGCATCTTACACGATCGTTATAAGATCGTTCGATTGATTGCTCAAGGTGGAATGGGTGCGGTCTACGAAGCCATAGATCAACGCTTGCATACCCAAGTGGCCATCAAGCAGACCAGCATGCAGGGCGAGCGTTTGAGTGCGGCCTTCGAAGCTGAAGCGAGCCTGTTGGCCAGTTTACGTCATGCTGGCCTACCGCGCGTGATCGATCACTTTATCGACCAAGAAGGTCAATTTCTTGTGATGGAATACATTGCGGGCGATGATCTCGGCATGATCCTCAAACAGCGACAGAACGCTTTTCCGATCGATACCGTTTTGGAATGGGCCGATAAACTGCTCGATATTCTCGATTATTTGCACAATCAGCAGCCAGCGATCATTCACCGCGATATCAAACCACAAAATATGAAAGTGACCGAACGAGGCGAGCTGATATTGCTTGATTTTGGGCTAGCAAAAGGTCATCAAGCTGTAATGACGGCGCTCAACGAGCAGCAGGCCAGTTTGTATGGCTATACTCCTCAGTATGCTCCCATCGAGCAGATCAACGGCACCGGCACCGATGCCCGTACAGATCTCTACAGTTTAGCGGCCACGCTCTATCATCTGATCGCCAATCAGCCGCCCGTAACAACCTTGCAACGTACATCCGAGATCGCGCAAGGCAAACCCGATCCGCTTATTCCTATCAATCGTTTACAACCGCAGGCCTCACTGCGGCTGGCAGCCATTTTGCAAAAAGGCCTTGCACTCGCACCAAAAGACCGCTATCAATCGGCCGCAGAGTTTCGCACAGCCTTAGCCGCTCTCAGAAATAAAACTCAAGCGAGCGTTGTTCGGCCAGAAGATCGCAGCGAACGCTATCGTGAAGACCAGCCTCACAAAAAGCGCAACTGGATCTGGATTGCAACTGGAGCGGGCATAGTGGCGCTGTTGCTCTGTCTTGGTATTAGCGTGGTAGGTATGCAAATGATCGGTCTAGCGCCCGGTTCGTTTGGCGAAATCGATGGAGAGCCTATTCCGGTTATGGAAGCCCCGATTGTTGACGCCCCGATGCCCTCTACGCCCGAGCCAAGCCGCGCGCCCCAAAGCCCCAGCCCGCAGCCACTGCCCACCTATCAGGCCGAAATGCCGAGCGATCTTTTTGTGCTAGAAGATAGTTGGTTGATCGAAGATCAGTTCACTCACCAAGCAGAAGAGAAGGTTTATGCATTTGAGGTGAAGCAAGACAATCAGCGCACCTTTACTTGGCTGCGCGAAGCTGGTAACAACATGGCCTCGCATACCATCTATCTGTTAGATGCACAAGGTCAAAGGCTGCAAGAGAGCTGTTTCGGTTGTGGCAACTTAGGTCGCGTTGTTTTGCCCAAGGCTGGTATCTATCGCATTGTGGCCAAACACGATCCTGCCCAAGCCCTAGGTGCCTATAAGATCGCGCTTAACCTCGTGCCGCCCAGCGACGAGTTTGTCTTGCGCGATTTTGAAGATATCTCGACTGAGATCGTCGAAGGAGCAGGTCTGATTCATGTTCCAGGGGCCGAACAGATCTACGAATTCACTGCCGAGCCGCAAGAACAGGTCTTTATCTCGTTTCCGAGCAACGATACCTCCCTTAATCAGGTCAATGTCAGTTTATTCGATCCCAACAATTACGATCTTGCCCACAGCTGTCTTGGTTGTGGCGAGGCCTCGATCGGCTTGCAGACCCTTAGCCAAGGTGGAAGCTACCGTCTAGTGGTGGGCGATTCGCGCGAGCCAGGCACAGGCGCCTATGTGATTCGCATCAATCGAGTCGATCCGCCCCAAGAGTTTGACCTCGAGCTTCCGTTCAAGATCGAGCCGCATCAGGGCGATGGGGGCGGTTTGTTGCGCTTGCCGGGCGAGCAACAGATCTACCGCTTCTCGGCCAAGGCTGGCCAACAGATCTATGTTGTTGCCAAAGCCCAAGAACCGGCATTGAGTTTGGTCGAAGTTCGTTTGATGGATAATTACGATCAGGTTTTGGCTGCAGCCTGTTTCGACTGTGGCGATTGGCAGCCCATCACGCTAACTCGCGATGGAGAATATCGCATCGAGGTCGGCCATCCGCACGCCTATGCTTGGGGCAGCTATAGCCTTGAGGTGAAGGCGCTAGAACCCTAAAACTCTACAGAACGTAGCTGAAGCGCTGCTGTTATTTTTCGCTTTTAGCCTTCGGCGGCTACGACCTTACCACCAAGTCGGCTTCTGGCGCGTCCGCCTACGGCTACCAACAGTATGCCCCGTACAATGGGCGTGTAGTTGTGGTGCGGCTACCCTGCAACTTCGACAGATATAAGGCGACCAATCGGTTTGCAAACGCAAGCTACAATAAAGCAAAGATCGTCCGCTCTTGATCATCCAAAGCACACATCAACCTTATAACTTCATTCTCAATCTTAGGGCTATGGCTTTTGAAAAGGATCTAAGCTTATATGCTTGAAGCCAATACGCTTATTCACGCTCGCTATACCATCATCAGCTTGATTGGCCAAGGTGGAATGGGCGCTGTCTACGAAGCTTATGACCAACGCCTCAATATTCGCGTTGCATTGAAACAAGCCACAACAAACCAGCCCGAATTGGCGAAAGCCTTTATGAACGAAGCTCACTTATTAGCGAGTTTACGTCATGCAGGCTTGCCGCGCGTGATCGACTATTTTAGCGACGATCAAGGCCAATTTTTGGTCATGGAATATATTCCCGGCCCTGATCTGGCTGGTCTGCTCCAAGAGTGTCAATCACCTTTTCCTTTAGACCAAGTGGCGGTTTGGGTCGATCAACTCTGCGCTATTTTGGAATACCTCCATCACCAACAACCGCCGATTATTCATCGTGATATTAAACCGCAAAATATAAAGCCCAATCAGCAGGACCAACTTGTTTTGCTTGATTTTGGCCTTGCCAAAGGTAGCGCCGCTTTTAACATTCACACCACTAAAAAGGCTGCAAGCGTTTTTGGCTACACACCCCAATACGCCTCGCTCGAACAAGTACGCGGTACGGGCACCGATCAACGCGCCGATATCTACAGTTTGGGAGCGACGATCTATCATCTGCTCACAAACCAAGCTCCAGCAGATGTTTTAAGTCGCGCCTCTGCACTGATCAGCGGCGAACCTGATCCGCTCACTCCGGCCAGCCAGCTTGTGCCCACGCTTCCGCGCGCTTTAGATGAAGTCTTGAAGCAGGCCTTAGCCATTCGCCTCGAAGATCGTTTTTATTCTATTTCGGCCTTTCGCCAAGCTTTTCAGAACGCGCTCCAAGCTCCTCAATCTCGTTTCAGCTCTGCTGCCAATTTGCCCGAAGCGCCCAAAAGGACGCAAGACTATCGACCAACTAAGCTCAAACAGCTTGCACCTATGGGCGTGCTGTTCGCTTTGTTGCTACTGATTATTGTTGCAGTGATCGTAGGTGGCTTGAACGTAGCGGCTAGCTTCACCAGTGCCATCGCTACTGATCAACCGTCCCAAGCTAGTCCCGCTCCTGTTGAGTTTCTGCTTGAAGATCCTCTCCATTTCAAGGGCGAATTAAAACAGAAGTCCGCTCGTATTCAGCATCGCTTGGCGCTTCAAGCTAAACAGCAGATTTTTATCTGGCCTACGCAATATGCCGAGGAAATGGAATACAACCGCATTCAGATCCTCGATGAGCATCAAACCTTGCTCTTCGATGAATGTTTCGCCTGTATTCCGCCCGGAGTAGCTAGCTTGCCGCAGGCGGGCATCTATACGATAGTGGTGCTTCACCAAGGCGATGCGGCTCTTGGCCCATACGAGTTACGCGTCAGCCTTGTGCCGCCAGAGGAAGTGTTTGATCTAGGCCAATTGGATGATATCCGCACGAGCGATATTCCCAATGCAGGGCGTATTCGCGGCTCTGGAGCCAAACAAATCTACAGCTTCGAGGCCGAAGCCAATCAGATGGTTTTTGTAAGCGCCCTTGGCCACGATCCGGGCATGCAGCAAATTACACTCAGCTTGCGCGATGCTCAAGACAACGAGATCGCTCGTTCGTGTTTGGGCTGTGGGGTTGGCGCTATCGGTCGTCAGCTTTTGCGAACTGGCGGTAGCTATCGTCTGATTGTTGGGAACGAGCGTGATCCCGCTCAGGGTGAATATAGCTTGCGCCTTAATCGTGTTCCAGAGCTTGAAGAATTTGAGCTAAGTCTTCCTTTCGAGCTCAGACCCGAGCTTTCGCCCAATGTAGGCTTAGTCAAAGCGCCCGGTGCACTGCAGCTCTATCGCTTTAGCGCCAGCCAAGGTCAAGTCATTAGAGTTGAGCCGTTTGGTGTAGATGCTGGCCTTTCTCAAATCGATATTCGCCTCTTTGATGCTGATAACAACCTTGTAGAGCTAAGCTGTCTCGGTTGTGGCGCTATGGATCCCTACACCGTTCCAAAGGATGGCAGCTATACAGTTCTTGTTGGTGATGACAGCGACCCAGCGAGTGGGAGTTATTCCCTAAGAGTAACGATTCCCGATCTTCAATAAAGCGCCATCATAGTGTTGTTAACGAAGCTGTACGATTTGCCCACGTAGCTGGTGAGCGAATCGCTGGGCATCGCCCGCCTGTAGTCGATCGCGGTAGCGCGATTCGTCATAGATTTGCTCGTAGCGTGTGCCAAGGTAATAGAAACCCTGAATGCCATTGGCCTGCATGCGCTCGAGCAATCCGTCGAAACCCTCCACATCATCGACGATAAAGACGAGGCGCTGATCGTAGAAGAGCGGCGCGATCAAGGGCGGCGTATACCAAGTATCGCAGATAATAACCGCTTGTTGACTTTGGGCTGCGGCATTGAGCATTGTGAAATTGCGGGTAGTGGTCGCTTTGAGAAAGATCAGACCATCGATTTGAGCATAGAGACCGCCAACGATCGCGGCAAGCAGCGCCAAACTTGTGAGCGGTTCAAGCCAGAAGCTCGCGCCCGCGCGTCCATCACGCCCGACGCTCGTTACGTGCAAGCGCCCCGCAGGTAGCGATTCTGCTTGTTGCGACCAGCGTGAGAGCAGCACAAATGCCCAGAGCACCAAAGCAGGCAGCAGTGGCAATAACATACGTGGCCCCCACTGGCTGCCGCCCCAAGGGATATGAGACATCCACATCGCTAGAATCGAGATCAGGGCAAAGTTGCGCAGCAATTTGGCGAGCTGATCGAGGCTGAGATGCGGCTCTTGGCCGCTGCTTTCTTGCTTTGGCAGAGGCAGCAGCGCAAAAAGCGCCAGCGGTACGATCAGCACCAGCGCGCTCTGCTCGCCTCCGTTAAGGTAAGGGTTGCTGAGGTAATTGCTGGCAAGAATCTGCAATGAACCTACACTGATCAGAATCACCAGAAGCAGCCCCAAGCTATGCGCTTTGCGGCGCAACTCAGCATTAGGCAGCATATGTGCTCCCAATGCCGAAACAGCAAACAATGCGAATAGCGCAGTAAACCAGCCTGGCTGGAGCGGCACAAGCAAGACTTCAAACCAAAGAATTCGCCCTAGCAGCGCCCCTTTTAATCCTTCAACTTGTTGGAAGATATCTTGGCTCGCCACTAAAACATGCGCTCCAAGGATGTGGCCAAAGCTGAGATAGTTAAAGACGAGCAGCCCGCCGACAGCTATCGTTAGACCGATTCCGAAGCCGATCAAGCTGCGCAGTGAGCGCCAGCCCACAACGCTCAGCAAGCCCAGCATTAAGCCCGCCGCGCACAAGATCGCTTCGTTACGAACCCAGACCGTCAAGCCAGCCACTAGGCCAGCCAGCAGCGCAAATCTGAAGTTATTCGTTTCGTAGCCGCGCAAAAGCAGCCAAAGCGCCAACATGACCAAAAACACAGCAGTCGTATGTTCCCAAAAGATCATGCTATAGAACAACAGCGGCGAAGCTAAAGCGCACACGAATAGAGCTGCGTAGCCCCAAAACGCTTCGAGCAAGCGTTGGCTCAAAAGCATCACTATGACTAAGCTGCCCAAGGTGGCGCTGATCGGAATGAGATAGAGGCCGAGGTAGCCGAAGAGAAAAAAAGGAATGCTGCTTAGGAACGCAAAGAGTGGTGGCCATTGTGAATAGGCATAGCCATCAATGTGCACATAGGCACCACGCAGTGGGCTAACCTGAGCTTCAGGGTCGAGGTATTCGCCCGGATAGATGAGGGCTTGACTCTGGAATTTATTGAGCAAGAGGCTTTGAACTTGAAGCAGTTTTGTACCTTGATCGGTTGACCAAAAGGCATTCAACGGGCCAAGCGTGCGAGTCAAGAGCAAACTGTAGAAAATCCCGATCAATGCAATCATCCCAAGTTGCCAGCGATAGACCCGCCAGAAACTTGGTTTGCTTAGCGCGCGCCCAGTCAGCAAATGGTCCATATCAAGCGAACCTTGTGACAACAAAGCAGAATTGAATCAGGATTGTTGAGCTGGAATGGGGTAACGATTATATCATCAAAATAATGTTATTTAAAAAGTTCCAGAGCAAGAGAAGGGGACGGATTTTCCTTCTCCTTCACAAGCGCTAGCTATGTGCTGGATTGTAGGCCGCAGTAAAATTGTCAGTCTGCGGTATAATCTCAAGTGCCCCTGCAACATCGAAAAGCAAAGAGAAGCAGTGTATATCGCAGTGTGCCCAACTAGCACAAGGTGATTGGCATCTTCCTCGCAAGCTTATTTACACAATTCAGAGGACAGACACATGAGTTTGGAGCAGAGCGTTATCGCTTTTCTGGACGACCAGGACGAGCATCTTACCTATCTCGCTCGCGAAATCTGGGATCACCCCGAGATCGCCCTTCAAGAGACCTTCGCCTGTAATCTACTCGCTACCGAGCTAGAAGCCGCCGGTTTTTCGGTTGAGCGAAATATCGGTCAAATGCCGACCGCTTTTGTTGCGTCATGGGGCAGCGGTGCTCCGATTATCGGTATTCTGGGTGAATACGATGCTCTGCCGAGCCTCTCGCAGAAGCTTTCGACCGAGCACGACCCAATTGTAAGCGGTGGCCCCGGCCATGGCTGTGGTCACAACCTGTTCGGTGTTGCCAGCTTCGCGGCTGCTATCGCACTCAAGAAGCTGATGGAAGAGAACAACATTCCCGGTACGATCCGCTTCTACGGCTGTCCCGCCGAAGAGACGATCGTCGGCAAGACCTTTATGGCGCGCGATGGAGTATTCAACGATCTCGACGCTGCCTTGGCTTGGCACCCGGGCGATGTCAACCAAGTTTGGGCCAACTCGTCCCAAGCTATGAACTCGTTCAAAGTCAACTTCTATGGCGTTAGCTCGCACGCTGCTGCCGACCCCCATAACGGCCGCAGCGCACTCGATGCCGCACTGCTGATGGATGTTGGCGTCAACTACCTGCGCGAACACATCATTCAGGAAGCTCGTATTCACAGCGTGATTACCAACGGTGGTCTAGCCCCCAACGTTGTGCCCAACCATGCTCAGATCTGGTACTTTGTGCGCACACCGCGCCGCGAGCAGGTCGATCCGATCTATCAGCGCGTGCTCAACATCGCCAAGGGTGCCGCTCTGATGACCGACACCACGTACGACATCGACTTCCTGACCGGCTGCTACCACATGCTTCCCAACCAGGTGCTTTCGACTCGGCTGTACGAAAATATGAAGAAGCTCGACCCGATCGAGTACACCGAGGAAGAGAAGGCCTTCGCTAAGAAGCTGCAGGCTACCTTCACCGAAGGCGCTCTAGAGCATACCTTCGAGAATGTGAAGAAGCAGACCACGATCGAGCTGGACGATAGCAAGATCAACGATCCGCTCTGGACCGATGTGCTGCCCCACAAGGTGACTGGCGAGAGCATGCCCGGTTCGACCGAGGTCGCCGATGTCAGCCACATCACGCCGACCGCCCAGATGTCGACCGTCTGCTGGCCCTTCGCGACCCCGGGCCACAGCTGGCAGGTCGTGGCCTCTTCGGGTTCGAGCATCGGTATGAAGGGTATGCTGTTTGCTGCCAAGACCTTGGCGCTGACCGCACTCGATCTCTTCACCAACCCCGATCTGTTGCAGGCGGCCAAAGATGAGTTCCAGCGCGAAACCAAAGGCAAGCCCTACGTTTCGCCGCTGCCTCCCGAGGCCTATCCCCACTAGTAGCTAGTGTTGAGAGAGCGCTCCTTGCACACAAGGGGCGCTCTTTTCTATGCGTGCAAAACGCTGCTCTTTGCTCAAACCCGCCTCAATAACTTCGGCCTTCTGGCGGCGAGCTTTTTCGCTTCCATGCGGTCCTTAGCGCGTCCGCCTACGGCTACCAACCTCCCGACCAACAAACGGGTGGTGTAGCAGTGCCTGCCGAAAGGTCGCCCCAAATACGGCGCCGCACAGGCATTCCTTAGCAAATTTAGCCCTCGACAGCGCGAAATTCTGCACAACATATAGTTGGGTTCCACCAGCCGAAGGCCAAATAGAGAAACGTCAACGAGATAAGAAAATCAAATTATGCTGTATAGTGTAAACACAAAGGTCATGTAGGTCGTGATCGGACGCCTGCGAGCATGCTCGATGAAGAGCTGAGAGGAGCAGACTGATGAGCGAAAAGATTCGAGTTGGTGTGGTTGGCACAAGCGGCTATGCCGATTTTATGCATCTGCCCAGCCTGAGCAGCCATCCCCAAGCCGAGATTGTAGCGATCTGTGGGCGCAACCAAGAGCGAGCTAATCAGCTGGCCGAGAAGTATACGATCCCCCAAGTCTACGCCGATTACCGCGTTATGATCGAGCAAGCGCCGCTCGATGCGCTGGTAGTCGCTGTGCCCGACGATCTGCACTACGCCGTAGCGAGCGCTGGCCTGGCAGCCAACCTGCATGTCTTGTGCGAAAAGCCCTTAGCCCTCAATGCCCAAGATGCTTGGGCGCTCTATCAGCAAGCCCAAGAGCGCCAACGCCTCCACCTTGTGCACTTCACCTACCGCTGGCGGCCTTGGTATCGCTATGTTCAACGTCTTGTGAGCGAAGGCTACATCGGCAAGGTCTATGACTGCGAGCTGCGCTGTTTGGGCAACTACGGCCGAGCTGGTACCTACGCATGGCGCTTCGATGGAGCGCGCGGCCACGGCATTCTGGCCGACCTCGGCTCGCATATGATCGACCTTTCGCGCTGGTTTTGCGGCGAGATCAGCGGAGTCAGCGCCCAACTAAGCGTCTCGCGCGAGCGCCCTGGCCCCGATGGCGGCCCGCTAACGCCCGCCAACGACTCGGCCTTGCTGTCGCTGCGCTTTGCATCGGGCGCCACCGGCATGATCCACGTTAGCGCGATGTCATTCCTCGGCGACCGCGGCATGGAGAAGCATGTGCTGCTGCACGGCGAAAAAGGCACGCTAGAGGTCTTTGAGCGCGGCTTCGCTTGGGAGCTGTGGGGCGGCAACGAAGAGAGCGGCAAGATCGAGCGCTTGGAAGTGCCCGCCGACTATTGGGGCGAGGTCGAGCCAGACAAGCACCTTGAGGTCTTTGTGAAGCAATCGGCCGGCGGGCGCGCCTTTATCGACGCCATTATTGCTGGCAAGCTGCCCGAGCCGAACTTCTTCGATGGCGCTAAGGTTCAAGATGTGCTCGATGCGGCCTTGCTCTCGGCGCGCGAGCAGCGCACGGTTGAGGTCTAAGCTGGCTGGCTTATGCGCGCCCACACGCGAACGCGCATAAGCCCCAAATCAACACTCTCCTCTTGGTTGAAGTCCTCAAGCATTGATAACAATCCGAATTCTTTTTGCAGCGAAAGACTGCGTTTGAAGCTGCTAGGCGCGTGCGCCTGGCAGCTCGCAGCGAACGCAGCGAACGCAGCGAAGCTCGAAGGGCTGGATGGGTGGGCAAGCTGTTGATAGCCGGAGGCGGACGCGGTTGGGACCGAATGGAAGGGCAAGACCTCGCCGCTAAGGCGCTAGACTGATGAAGCGAGCGCTTGAGTTCCGTATTAGCAGTCAGTGGAGATTGGCCCGAATGCGATGAGAACGATTGACATGTAAAGATGAGAAGAATACAATCTAGACAGTCTAGCTAGGAGGTGGCTTATGCGGCGAACATGGCAGTTACAAGAGGCCAAAAATAAGCTAAGTGAAGTGGTTCAAGATGCGCTCGATCATGGCCCGCAGATCATTACGCGGCGCGGAGTCGACAGCGTTGTGGTGATCGCTTATAGTGAATATCAGAAGATGCGCTTGCATCGCGGCAAGCTCTCTGATTTTTTTCGCGCTTCACCGCTGATGGCCGAAGAGCTGGATCTGACGCGCGACACAAGCGTGGTACGTGATGATATAGCCTTATGAACTACCTGTTTGACACCAACCTTATCTCGGAATTGATCGCGCAACGTCCCAACCAAAAGGTCATCGACTGGATCGATAGTTTAGATCCCGAGAGTATCTACTTAAGCGTGATCACGCTGGGCGAACTCCATAAAGGCGTCGCAAAGCTGCCAGATTCACGCCGTAAGCAGCAAATTCTGGAGTGGCTGGAAGAACAATTTCAGGTGCGTTTTAGCGAGCAGTTGGTCGAGATCACCACAGAGACTATGCTGGTTTGGGGCCAACTGGTGGCCCGCCTTGAACGCGAGGGCCACCCTATGCCAGCCATCGACTCATTGATAGCGGCGAGCGCACTGGCTGGCGGATTCACCTTAGTAACGCGCAATACGGCTGATTTTCAGCATACCGGCATCTCACTCCTCAATCCTTGGGAGCTCTAGGAAGAACAAGGGGACTTAGAGCTATTCGGCTTTCTCAAGCGGCAAAATATCGTGCAGCGCTTGCAGATATTCTTGATTCAGACCATTTGAGCCGAAGATCCAGACCTCAGCCGCGCCCTCTTCGCGCACAATCTGCAGATTGCGTCGGAAGACCTCGACGCTGACAAAATGCTCCTCTGGCCCTTCTTGATCGTTCAACACACCGAGCGAAGGAATAAAACGTTCACCATAACGGCGGATGCCGCAGCGTGTGATGCGGCGCACATCGTCGGCCTTGGCTCCTGCACCTGTGCCCATGGTGTAGAGATCGAGATGCAGCCGAACTTGCGGGCCGTCGTCGGGGGCGAACTGCAGGCCGAGCAGCCGCAAAAAGAACGGATCGAGCCCCATCAGGGTATGGGTGCGCCAGATATGGACAGGTTGTTGATGCTGGCGCAAGAAGGCGCCGATCTGTGGGCGGTTGTGCAAGCTGCGCTCCAACAAGCGCAGAATGTTGACCGGAAATTGGCGCGGCAGCTCGAGATCCCACAAGAGCGGCAGATCGTGGCTCTCGTCGATGATGCGCCGAATTGCTTGGGGGTCGGAGAGGCCGCCGAGGTAGTAGCCTTCGGCGAGGCTGAGGGTCGGCCAGTAGATCACCTCGCGCACCATGGGGTATTCGGCGCTGATCTCGTCGCGTAGGCGCTCGAACTCTTGGCGATTGGGTGCGGCCACCGCCAGCGTGATCGGGAAGTCGAGCTGTTTGAGTTTGGCTAAGCGCCAAGGGTTAGGGAATTCTTCGTAGAAGCCGACCCGTACCGTGCTCGGTAATTGTTCGGGCGGAGGAGGTTCGCACTCTCCGTAGGCACGCCAGGGGAGTAAGCGCTGCCCGGTGGTTAACTCGTGAAGCGAAGCGTATAGCCAGAAGGCGAAACTGAAGATAGCGACCAAGAGTACAAGCAGGAAGATACGCAGGTTAGAGCGGCGACGTCGCTGAGATCTCATAGGCGCGCTCCTTGTATGATAGCAAATCCGTTTAAAGACTCTCGGTTTTATAACGCTAGAAAAACAAAAACGGGGAAAGAATGCTCAAGTTCCACTCTGCCGACGGCCAAATAGAAAGTTAACCGACCGGGTCTGGTATGAGGCAGGCGAGTCGTGGCTAACCGGACTCGCCTGCCTGTGCTTTAACGTGAGTCGATTGCTTTTTCGAGTTCCGGCAAGATATCGGCAGCGATCGGCATATGCTTCACAGCTTCTGCCAGCGTCAGTTCGCTCATGCCAAGCAGCATACGCTCGAACATGGGGTACTGATCGCTATTGAGGCGCTTCACCGTTTGGGTTAGGGCGTACCAAGCTGCGCTGTCGTTGACGATATCGCCCAGCTTGCTCTCGCTGGTCACTGGGCCGTTGCTCTCGCTCTGATAGGGGTAGCTCCAGCTATAGCGGCCCGAGCCAACCTCGATGCTGCCGTGCTGATCGCCCGGAAGTGTCACAATGGCGCTGCTGTTGGGCGGCACGATCACTGTCACGCTGAGGCTGTTGTTCTCGAGCTTCCAACTGCACTCGACCAAGCCATAGGGCGTGTTGAGGCGTGCGCTGGCCCAGCTCAGCCCAGCGCCGATCTGAGGCGCTACGCGAATGCGGCGATAGCCCGGCTCGGCCGGAGCTATACCGCCGATATTGCGCTGCATCCAGTCGGCGACCGCGCCGAGCGCGTAGTGGTTGAACGAGGTCATCTCGCCCGGGTTGATGCTGCCATCGGGCAACATGCTGTCCCAGCGCTCCCAGATCGTAGTCGCGCCCATAGTGACCGGGTAGAGCCAAGAAGGACAACTGCGCTCGGTCAGCAAGCGGAAGGCGTGGCTCTTTTTGCCGTTGTTGAAGAGCGCATCGCAGATCAGCGGCGTGCCCACAAAGCCTGTGCTGATGTGATAGGCGTTTTCGTGAACCAGCTCGGCCAAGCGCTGGGCGGCCCGTTCGCGCTGCATCGGCTCGGCCAGGAGGTCGAATTCGAGCGCCATAGCATAGCCAGTAGCAGCGTCGCTCATTAGGCGGCCCGCCGGAGTGACATACTCGCGGTTAAAGGCGCGGCGCACATTAGCGGCCAAGCAGCCATAACGTTCGGCATCTTCGTGGCGCCCAAGCAGCTCAGCCGCTTTGGCGACCAAGGTGGCCGAGTGAGCGAAGTAACCCGTTGCGACCAGATGGGGATTGGTGCGAGCGGCGGCGGGGTTATCGGGCGGAGCCGCTGGGTCGAGCCAGTCGCCGAATTGGAAGCCCGTATCCCAGAGCAAACTATCGCCAGCCAGCTTGGCGACCGCATCGACCCACGAGCGCATGCTCTCGAATTGGCGCTCGAGAATGCCGATATCGCCGTAGCGCTGGTAGAGCGTCCAAGGTACGATCACGGCCGCATCGCCCCAAGCGGTGGCGGCGAAGGTATTGCCCAGCACTTGAGGGATCACGATCGGCACTACGCCATCGTGCTCGCTCTGCTCGGCGGCCAGATCGCGCAGCCACGACTCGAGAAAGCCTGCGCAGTCGTAGAGGTAGCTGGCGGTCGGCGCAAAGACCTGAATATCGCCCGTCCAGCCCAAACGCTCGTCGCGCTGCGGGCAGTCGGTCGGAATGTCGAAGAAGTTGCCGCGCATGCTCCAAACCACGTTTTCGTGCAGGCGATTGAGCAGCGAGTCGGAAGTTTCGAGCCAGCCGATCCGCACCATATCGGAATGGCAGACCACGGCCTCGATCTGATCGGCTTGCAGTTCGCCCGGCCAGTTCTCGACTTGGGCGTAGCGGAAGCCGTGGAAGGTGAAGCGTGGTTCCCAAACCTCGACGCCTTGGCCTTTCAGGGTATAGTGATCGGTCGCTTTGGCGCTGCGCAAGGGCCGAATACCCAGCTCTTCGTGTTCGAGCACTTCGGCGAAGCGCAGCGTGATGGTGCGCCCGGCCTCGCCCTGCACCTTGATGCGTACCCAGCCGACTAGGTTTTGGCCAAAGTCGACCAGCGTCTTGCCCGAGGGCGACTGCCAGATCTTGACCGGGGCGATCGTTTCGATGGCGCGCACGGGCGGGCCGTCGGGCGCTTGCAGCTTCTCGAGGCTGTACTCGGCAGGGCGCACACCCTTCCAATCGCTATCGTCGTAGCCAGCTTGGGTCCAGCCGTCGCGCTCGAGGCGGGCGTCGTAGCTCTCGCCGTCGTAGATGCTGCTGAAGCGCAGAGGGCCGGTGTTAGCCCGCCACGAGCTATCGCTCACGATGGTTTGGCGCGAGCCGTCGGCGTAAACGACCTCGATCTGGGCCAGCAGGGCGGTCTCTTTGCCGTAGATGTTACGGTTGAGCGGGTTCCAAGCCAGGCGGCCACGGAACCAGCCCTCGGCCAAGTAAGCGCCGATCGCGTTGCGTCCGGCCTGAAGCTGATCGGTCACATCGAAGGTCTGGTAGCGCAGGCGGTGCTGATAGCTCGTCCAGCCCGGGGCCATAATCTGGTCGCCGACGCGCTGACCGTTGAGGTGCGCTTCGTAGACGCCGAGCGCGGTGATGTAGAGCCGAGCCTGAACGATGCCTTCGCGCAGCTCGAACTCGTGGCGCAGCATAGGGTTGGGCTGCGTCTGGCTGATATCTTCTTCCCAATCGGGAGTGATGAACTGGGCCTGCCAATCGCTGCTATTCAGCAGACCGGCCTCGACCCAGAAGTAGTTGCTCCAGTTGGAGACCTGGCCATCGTTGCCCCACACGCGCACGCGCACTGCGCGTCGTTCGCGCGACTGGAGCGGCTGAAAAGGCCAAGCGACTAGTACCGATTGCGAGGATTCGATCCGGCCGCTGCTGCCGTGCAGGCTGCCGTCGCTGTTTTGGGCCTCTAGCTCATAGGCGACCTGCTGCCAATTGGGTGTTTCGGTCACGATCTGCCACGAGATGCGCGGCGTGGCAGTACCGATGCCAAGCGTTTCGTTCAGATGCTCAAAACGCAGGCTTTTGATGCTAAGTGTTGCGTCAGCTTGCGTTGCTGAACCCTCACCGCTTTGGGAGTGGGTCATTATTTTCTCCTTTGATACAAAGACTCCGCTTTGAGAAGAGCAACCTGTCTATCAGATCTTCAGATAGAGTTTAGGCATCTGGATCAGGATTCCACCAGCAAGGGCCTTTATCTCGACGCGCTTCGATCGCGCGCAGGCGGATGTCTTCTAGTTGTTCAGGCGAAAGTGGTACGAAGTCTTTAGCCGCTGCCAGAGCTTGATCTTGCTCGTTGGGGAAGCTCATGCCGAGCAGCGCCACATCGGGATCGATCGTGAGCGTGTAGTGCACACACTCGCGCACGCTCAGGCGAGGCAGAACCGCCACCGTGTCGTTGCTGCCGCCCGATGAAAGCTTGCCGCGCGGGCGCAGTTGCAGCGGTTGATTATAGCCGCTGGTGTCGCCGAGCAGCTTGCCAGCGCCGAAGGTCTTGAAACAGACGCTGCCCACGCCTCGTTCGCGGGTGAGCGGCAGAATCTCAGTGATATAACGCATATCGACAAATGCGCCGATCGGGAAGAGCGCGATGTCGCAGCGCCCAGCTTCGATGGCGGCGCGCAGCACATCGGGGTTGTGCGACGAAATGCCGCCGAAGCGCGTTTTGCCTGCCGCGATCGCAGCGGCCAGTTGGTCGAAGCCGCCGCCCGGCTGGTTGAGCTGCTCGAAGGTTTCGAGGCTCGACAGCCCGTGAAAGACGAAGGCGTCGGTGTATTCCAGCCCGAGCCGCTGCAACGATCCATCGATCTGCTCGCCGACCGGCTGATCGAAGTGATCGATTTTACTGATGATAAAGAGCTTGTCGCGCTGATAGCCGCGCACGGCGGCCCCAACGATCTGCTCTGAGTAGCCGTCTTCGTAGTTAGGGGCGGTATCGATCAGGTTCAGACCTGCGTCGAGGGCGCGCCGCAGGGTGGCGACACACTCATCGAGCGGGATACTGCGGTCTGCGATATCGCCGATACCGATCTGACTGGCGTAGAAGCCAGTGCGCCCGAGTTCACGTCGGGGCGTAAAGGTGGGAAGTGCTTGCATAGGAACGATTTCTATTGGAAAAAGCGTGTAGTTAGATCAGCAGAATGCGTATGATTGTACTCGATATCTGCCATTATAGCGTTACTTTTCGAACTGTTTTAAGCTCGAAAATGAGGCGAAAGAAATAATTCTGCTTGGAAGCGAGCGAACTGCCTAAAAGCTTGTTTGTTTAGCTTTGGCGGATGGGCTTCTGGCTCCCATTCGATCCCGACCGCGTCCGCCTCCGGCTACTGAACAGGGGGCTAGCTGCCCTCATCCCCGACCCTTCTCCCGCATTGCGGGAGCTGTACATTACCCACAAATCGACATACGGTCAGCGTTATCTGCCCTCACCCCCCGGCCCCCTCTCCCGCACTGCGGGCGAGGGGGTGAATGTTGATGTTGTATGCGATTTCGCGTAGCGAAATCGCATACAAGCTCTCTGAGTTCTGTGCTCTCAAGGATACTCCCGGGATGGTATGCGAACGATCGCCTGTTGCTGCCGACACGACTTTTGGGTAATGCATAGCATTGCGGGAGAAGGGAGCACAAGCCGCTCACAGTGCCGCACCCTCGCAAGCTGGGAAGGTCTAGGGAAAAAGTTGTGTGAGATTTCGCGCTGCCGCGCGAAATCTCACACAACAAAGATAGCCAAGTTCTGCTATGCCGAAGGCCAAAGAGAAGCCGAATGTTTGGAAGGGATGTTGATAGCCGAAGGCGGACGCGCTAGAAGCCGCATGGAAGCTTTGGACCTCTCCGTCAGAGTCTGAAAACAATCGAGGGAACGAGTGGCGATAAAACAAAGAGACAGCTTGCCAACGGCTGTCTCTTCTGCTTTAGGGGCGCTTTAGGCTAGCACTTGGCGCAGCGCTTGGCCTGTAAAGGATTCTGCGACCTGCATCACCGCTTCTGGGGTGCCAGCAGCGACCACTCGCCCGCCGCCCGAACCGCCCTCTGGCCCCATATCGATGATCCAGTCGGCGCTTTTGATCATATCGAGGTTGTGCTCGATCACCAACACGCTGTTGCCCGCGTCGACCAGCCGCTGCAAAACCCCTAACAGCTGCTCGACATCGGCGAAGTGCAGGCCGGTGGTCGGCTCGTCGAGAATGTAGAGCGTGCGCCCGGTAGAGCGGCGCGCCAACTCGCTAGCCAGCTTAACGCGCTGCGCTTCGCCGCCCGAAAGCGTGGTAGCGGGCTGGCCCAAGCGCAGATAGTTCAGGCCTACATCGTTGAGCGCTTCGAGTTTGTCGCGGATGTTGGGCACGCGCTCGAAGAACTCAAGCGCCTCGCTGACGGTCATGTCCAAGACCTCGGCGATATTCTTGCCTCGATAGCGGATATCGAGCGTTTCGCGGTTGTAGCGCGTGCCGCCGCAGACCTCGCAGGGCACGAACAGATCGGGCAGGAACTGCATCTCGACTTGAATGTAACCTTCGCCGCCGCAGTGCTCGCAGCGCCCGCCCTTGAGGTTGAACGAGAAGCGCCCTGCGTCGTAGGCGCGCGCCTTGGCCTCGTTGGTGTTGGCGAAGAGCTGGCGGATCGGGTCGAAGACCTTGCTGTAGGTGGCTGGATTCGAGCGCGGCGTGCGCCCGATCGGGCTTTGGTCGATATCTATCACTTTGTCGATCTGTTCGATCCCAATCAGCTTGTCGTAGGCTTCGGGACGCTGTTTAGCGCTGTAGAGCGTTTGGGCTAAGCTGGCGTAGAGCGTATCGTTGACCAGCGTGCTCTTGCCGCTGCCGCTCACGCCGGTGACGCAGACCAAGCAGCCCAATGGGATGTCGACATCGACATTCTGGAGGTTGTGACCGCGCGCGCCGCGCAGCTTCAGGAAGCGCCCGTTGCCGCTGCGTCGCTGCTTTGGCACAGGAATGCTGCGCTTGCCGCTCATAAATTGGCCGGTGATCGAGCGCGGCGCGGCCAGCAGATCCTCGAAGCTGCCGCTGACCAGCAGCTCGCCGCCCGCCTCGCCAGCCAGCGGCCCGATATCGATGATCCAGTCGGCGGCTCGAATGGTCTCTTCATCGTGTTCGACCACCAAGACCGTGTTGCCCAGATCGCGCATGCGCAGTAAGGTCTGTAAGAGGCGCTGGTTGTCGCGCGGGTGCAGGCCAATCGAGGGTTCGTCTAAGACGTAGAGCACGCCGCTCAGGCCCGAGCCGACTTGAGTCGCGAGCCGAATGCGCTGCGATTCGCCGCCCGAAAGGCTAGTCGCGCTGCGGTCGAGCTCGAGGTAGTTTAGGCCGACATCCATCAGGAAGCTGAGGCGCGCCCTAACCTCTTTCAGAATCGGCTCGGCGATCATACGCTCGCGCTGAGAGAGCTGGTCGCCGTTGGCAAAGCTCTCGGCCCATTCTAGCGCCTCGCTGACCGAGAGGGCCGAGAGTTGGGCGATATTGCGGCCGTCGACGCTGACCGCCAAGATCTCGGGGCGCAGACGCGCGTCTTGGCAGCTCGGACAGGTGCGCGGCGACATATAGGCGCTGAAGGTCTCTTGCAGCTTGTCGTTGGCGCTCAGTTGGCGACGCAGGTTGGGGATCACGCCCTCGAATGGGCTGGCGGTTTCGACCGGCTCGCCACGCACCAGGAAGCGCAGCTTCAGCACCTCGCTGCCCGAACCGTGCAAGATGCTCTCTTGAATGGCGGGGGACAGCTCGGCGAAGGGCGTTTCGAGCGAGAAGTTGAGCGCCTCGGCCAAGGAGGCCAGCAGCTCATCGTAAGCGCGTCGCTCAACCCTGCTGGCTTGGCTCCACGGAGCGATCGCGCCCTCTCTGAGCGACAGGCGCTTATCGCCGATCACCAGATCGGGGTCGAAGTCTTGTACCTCGCCCATGCCCGTGCAGGTCGGGCAGGCGCCCTGCGGATTGTTGAAGGAGAAATCGCGCGGCTCGAGCGCCCGTAGATTGACCGGGCCGTGCTCGGGACAGGCGTATTGTTCGGAAAACACCAACTGCTCGCCGTCGACGATCTGGGCTAAGATCACACCCTTGCCGAGCTTGAGGGCTGTTTCGACGCTATCGCTGATACGCACGCGGTCGGGGTGATCAGCGGGCTTATTGCTCTCGTGCTGGCGTATCACCAAGCGGTCGACCACGATCTCGATGGTGTGGTTCTGCTGCTTGTCGAGCGTGATCTCTTCGTCTAGTTCGTAGACTTCGCCGTCGACTCGCACGCGCACAAAACCCGAGCGCCGCGCGTTGTCGAAGACCTTCTGGTGCTCGCCTTTGCGATCTTGCACCACGGGCGCGAGCAGAAGCAGGCGGGTGCGGTCTGGCAGCCCTAAGAGCGCGTCGACCATTTGCTGAGCGGTTTGGCGCTGCAGCGCTTTGCCGCAGATCGGGCAATGGGGGCGGCCGATGCGCGCAAAGAGCAGGCGCAGAAAGTCGTAGATCTCGGTGATGGTGCCGACGGTCGAGCGCGGGTTGCGCGACCCGCCCTTTTGATCGATCGCGATCGCGGGCGAGAGCCCTTCGATACGGTCGACATCCGGCTTGCTGAGTTGGCCCAGAAATTGGCGGGCGTAGGCCGAGAGGCTTTCGACGTAGCGGCGTTGACCCTCTGCAAAGATTGTATCGAAGGCTAGCGTCGATTTACCCGATCCCGAGAGGCCGGTTACGACCACTAACTTGTTGCGAGGGAACTGAACATCGATATTTTTCAGATTATGTTCTCGTGCGCCATACACACGAATCCAATCAGACATAACAAACTCCATGTGCGTAGGAAGCCAGGAAAGAGGATTTTAGTCGTGTTTCTGGCTATACTCAAAACGTAATGGTCGGCTCTTGGCTCTAGAATGAGGAGAAGCGATTATGATATGGAATAATGTATGAAAACCTTTACCTTGCCTTGACTAATTGTTTGGTTTATAATACCATTTGAAATCCCTATACGATGCTGCTTAGATAACATGTTTTTTACGCATGCCTAACGTCTGTTACCTTCAGCATTAATCTGAAACTGATACCATACGCGCGATTACGAACGAATATTTTGAATCTATGGAAGATTGTGTATGACCGCATCAACTGTTTCGGCACGTCCAAAAATTACTCGGACGCAGCTTCGGGAGTGGGTTACCTTTTGGCTCCTTCTGGGGCCTAATCTCTTCTTATTTGTCATTTTTACCTTCTGGCCGCTCTTTTACAACGCCTATCTCAGTATGGTCGACTGGGATTTCATGCGGGTTCGTAAATATTGGGTAGGCTTCGAAAACTATGTTACGGTTTTAACCGACCGCCACTTCTTCACCATTCTGAAAAATACAGGTGTCTTTACCTTCTCCTGCGTGTTCGGCACAATGTTCTTGGGTTTGATTTTGGCGCTCTTGCTCAATCAACCCTTGCGTGGCCGTGACGCCGCTCGTGCGATCTTGTTTGCGCCAACCATTTTGTCGGGTGCAGCAGTCGCAATCGTTTGGATCTACATTTTTGATCCTCGCTACGGCCTGATCAACGAGATCCTTGGCCTGTTTGGCGGGCGTTCACCCAACTGGCTCGGTAGTCAAGAATGGGCTATGCCAGCCATCATTATCGTCTATATCTGGAAGAACCTCGGTTATGCGGTCGTGATCTATCTTGCAGGCCTCCAAGCGATCGATAAATCCTTGTATGAGGCGGCCTTGGTCGATGGCGCAAATCGTTGGGAGCAGTTCTGGAATATCACTTGGCCGGGCCTCTCGCCTGTGACCTTCTTCTTGAGCGTTACCAGCATTCTCAGCTGCTTCCAAGCGTTCGACATCGTGAAGGTCATGACCAATGGCGGCCCGATCAACGCCACAAATACCTTAATCTATCGATTGTACGAACTCGGCTTTGTGTCCTTTAATGCAGGCCAAGCTGGCGTTGTGGCAATGGTCCTGTTCTCGATTATGCTCGTCCTGACCATAATTCAGGTTCGTTTGGGTGAGCGCCGCGTGCACTACTCGTAACAGCAAGGTGAGTGAGGCGAGCAAAACAATGGAACAAGTAACTACTGAAAACACAACCATGTTTGCCAACCGGTCGAAGCGTCTGTTGAAACGAGGTTGGCAAGTGCGTTTGGCCGGCTATTTGGCCTGTGTTGTAGCGGTTATCATTATCGGCGCTCCCGTCTACTGGACGATCGCTGCTTCGTTCAAAACATCGCGTGAGATCTACGGTGCGGTGCCAACTTGGATTCCGCGTAACCCCACCTTAGAAAACTATCCGGCGGCTTGGAAGGCTGCACCCTTCGGTCGCTATTACATCAATAGCATTGTAACCACTGTGCTTGGCAGCGGCGCCGAGATCTGGTTCGCTGTTTCTTCGGCCTATGCCTTGGCCTTTGTTCGCTTCCCCAAGCGCGATCTGGTCTTTATGGTCTTGTTGGCAGCGCTGATGGTGCCAGAAGAGACGACCATTATTCCAAACTATTTAACGATTTCTCGCCTTGGTTGGATCAATACCTACCAAGGAATCGTTGTACCCGGTGCATCGATCGCATTCGGTACCTTCTTGTTGCGTCAATATTTCCTGACGCTTCCACACGAAGTCCTTGACGCTGCCAAAGTTGATGGCGCAGGACATATGCGTACGCTCTTCAATGTTGTTTTACCACTCGCAGTCCCTGCCGTTGCTACGATGGCCTTGCTCTCGGTTGTTAGCAAGTGGAACGAATTCCTGTGGCCGTTGATCGTAACCAATACGGCGGATATGCGTACTCTCCCGATCGGCTTGTCTTGGTTACTTGACCAGGAAGGAACGACGCAATGGGGTGTCGTTATGGCAGGCACGCTCTTTGTCCTCATTCCAATGGTTCTGGTCTTTCTCTGGGCTCAGCGCTATGTCGTCGATGGCATCGCTGCTGGTGCAGTGAAGGGCTAAATATCAAGCGAACACATCACAATGTTGCTAGCTGGTAAGTAAGCTAGTAAAGCTTTGCTCTACCTAAAAATAGGATAGATCTACAGATTCTCATTAAGGAAGGAAAGGTCTGAACTATGCGTAAGCAGGTTTCGCGTCGCGCTCTGTTGCGCGGAATGGTGGGCGTCGGTGGTGCAGCATTATTGGCAGCCTGTGGCGGTGGTTCTCAGCCAGCCGCCAGCAACGAAGCGCCCGCTACGAGCAATGAAGCTCCCGCTACAAGCAACGAATCTCCCACCAGTGCTCCTGCGGTTGTATCCGAGACCGGATCGACTGTAGAGATTACCTACTGGGGTTCGTTTAGCAGTAGCTCGGGCGAAGCAGAGCAAGCGATTGTGGACGAGTTCAATGCTTCTCAAAGCGATGTAAAGGTCAACTATCAGTACCAAGGTTCCTACGAGGATACCGCTCAGAAGTTGACCGCTGGTTTGCAAGCTCGCTCGGTGCCGGAAGTTTGTCTGCTCTCGGACGTGTGGTGGTTCAAGTTCTACCTAGCTGAAGCGATCGCTCCGCTCAACGACTTGGCCCAAGCCGAGAAGGTTAACCTCGACGACTACGAGCCGGTATTGTTGAACGAGGGTCTGCGCAACGGCAAATACTACTGGATCCCGTTCGCTCGCTCGACCCCGCTCTTCTACTACAACCGCGATGCTTGGGAAGAGGCCGGTCTGCCCGACCGTGGCCCCGAAACCTGGAGCGAGCTGCAGGAGTGGTCTGAGAAGCTGACCAAGAAGGATGGCGATATCATCACTCGAGCCGCATTCGGTCACCCGAACGGCGCAAGCTATGTGGCTTGGTTGTTCCAAGGTGTGGTATGGCAGTTCGGCGGCCAGTATTCGACCCCTGAATTCAAGATCACCCTCGACGATCCGAACGTCGCTCGCGCTTCGATGATGTATCACGACTCGGTTAACGTCGATAAGTGGGCGATCGCCTCGCAAGACCTCAACAAAGACTTCTTGGGCGGCGCTATCTGCAGTATGATGGCTTCGACCGGTAGCTTGACCGGTATCGAGCGCGATGCCGAGTTCCGTGTCGGTACTGCCTTCCTGCCCAAGGAGACCTACTTCGGTTGTCCGACCGGTGGTTCGGGTATGGCGATCCTCTCTTCGGTGCCCGCCGAGAAGCAGCAGGCTGCTATGAAGTTTGTGGCCTATGCCACCAGCCCCGAGAAGACCACCTTCTGGGCCAAGGCCACCGGTTACATGCCAGTGCGTAAGAGCGCTGTAACCAGCGACGAGATGAAGGCCTTCTTCGATGAGCACCCCAACTTCAAGGTGGCTGTAGAGCAGCTGCCCCAGACCCGTGCTCAAGATGCGGCTCGTGTCTTTATCCCGGGCGGCGACCAGATCATTGGTAAGGGCTTGGAGCGCATCACGCTTGGCGGCGAGAGCCCCGAGCCGGTTTGGAAGGAAGTTACCGCTGAACTTGAGAAGGCCGCTGCACCGGTATTGCGCGATCTGGAAGCGATCTCCTAATTCAGCCTAACTTGTTGGATAGCTATAACTAGGGCACGCGCCACACCTATCGAACAGAAGGTGTGGCGCGTGTTGTTCTTTGTGAGCCCGATTCGTTTACACTCTTTGATTTGCGCTGAGTCCTTTCGGCAAGCACATCGATTGGCAGGGAAAATAGAGAGAGGATGTATGGCATTCCGCATGACAGGGCGAAATTCCATACGACAAAATAGTCAAGTTCCACTCTGCCGAAGGCCAAAGAGAACGTAATCAATCGGATTTGGTATCGGGCATACATACGTTGTATAACGTAGCAAACATCGTAGCGCTTGACTTCTTTACCAGCCTACTGGTACCATGCGCGCCATATCCACGCAACAAAGAGGTGATGCACATATGGAGGCTGAAAAAGTCCCCTTCAGCGTCGAAGATCTCTACGATCTCGATTGGCTTGAAGATCCACAGCTCAGTCCAGATGGCCGTTTTGTAGCCTATGTCCATGTCCGTGTTGACCGTCTACGCAACTCCTACCGTCGTTCGATCTGGATCGCTCCCACCGACGGATCAACCCCGAAACGCTTCACTAGCGGCTCTAAGAGCGATACTTCCCCACGTTGGAGTCCTGATGGTTCACGTTTAGCATTTGTTTCAAACCGCGATGATGAGAAAGGCCAGATCTACATCATCGATCTGGCTGGAGGTGAAGCACAGCAACTAACAGCTGTTTTGAATGGAGCGAGCGCACCTGCGTGGAGCGCTGATGGTACACGGATCGCTTTCCTCAGTCGGGTGAACGAGGCCGAACAAGCCGCTGAAGATAGTGACGAGCAACCTGAGCCACCCAGCAGCGAATGGGAAGCCAAGCGCAAGAGCGAACAGCGCGCCTACGAAGAAGCCCAAAAGCGCGATCCGCTGGTTGTAACAAAACTGCCCTATCGCAGTGGAACAAGCTTTTTCGATGATCGACGTTCGCACATCTATATCGTCGATGTCCCGAGCGGCAATATCGAAAAGCCAGCTCAAGCCAAGCGTATCACAAGCGGCGATCTGCACTACAGTGCGCCAGAATGGGAGGCGCATGGCAATTCGCTTTTGACCACGGCGACCCGTGACCCCGAGGCCGACTCGCTGTTCGGTTATTACGATGTTGTGCGGGTTTACCCCGATGGGCGCGCCCCAGAGGTACTGACCAGCGCTGGCTATTCCTACTTCAATGTGCGTCCCTCACCCGATGGCAAATACATTGCCTTCACGCGCAAGCCCGATGAAAAGCTGCTCGGCTCTGGTGCCATCATTGCCGTTATTCCTAGCGAGGGTGGCCAGCCGCGTGACCTGACCGAGTTGACCGATCTAAGCGTGAACGATTTCGAATGGCGCTCTGATAGCAGTAGTTTGCTGTTTACTGCTGAATGGTATGGGCGTTGTGGTATCTATGAAGTAGCCTTGGAAGGTGTAAGTGCCAGCCATCAGGATATCGAGATCTGCAATGAGGACTCGATTATTGCTAGCTTCAGTGTAGCTTCCAACGGTGGAATCGCCTATGTCGCTGGTAGCGCTGCCAACCCGTGCGAACTCTATTATCGCGATCCCGACGGCAAGGTGCGTCAACTGACGTCGATCAACGCCAAGATCCTGTCCGAACGTATAGTTGTGCCTTTTGAGGAACTACGTTATACCAGTGCTGATGGCGCTGAAGTACAAGGTTGGATTCTGCGACCGCCGGGCTTCGATAGCTCAGAAAACTACCCACTTGTCGTTCATATTCATGGAGGTCCACACACAATGTGGGGGCCGGGTACACGTTCGATGTGGCACGAGTGGCAAACGACAGCGGCACGCGGCTATGTTGTCTTCTTTTGCAATCCTCGTGGTAGTGAGGGCTATGGTGAACTATGGCGTGACGGAATCCGCCGCGCTTGGGGCGAAAACGATGCCCCCGATATCCTCGCTGGCATCGATCGCGTGATCGAGATGGGAGGAATTGATCCGCAACGGATCGCGGTCACAGGTGGATCGTATGGCGGCTATATGACAACATGGTTGATCAGCCATAGTGATCGATTCTGTGCTGCAGTTTCGGCTCGTGGTGTGTATAATTTACTCACCGAGCATAGCACAAGCGATGCTCACGAATTGATCGAGATCGAATTTGATGGTTACCCTTGGGAATTACAAGAAGAGCTGTGGGAGCATTCGCCCTTAGCACATGCCCATCGGATTGAGACGCCACTATTGATATTGCACAGCGAGCAAGACTATCGAGTGCCGATCAGTGAAGCTGAGCAGCTTTTCGCGATATTGCGCCGCCGCAAGCGCGTGGTAGAATTAGTACGTTACCCGCGCGAAGGCCATGAGTTGACACGAAGTGGCGAGCCGCGCCATCGTGTTGACCATTTACGGCGCACCCTCGATTGGTTTGATCGCTACTGTAAGGAAACGCGGAGCGACGCATGAGCGACCCTACGCCACGTTCAGAGACCCATGCATGGGAAGATTTGCCACCCGAACAGGTTTTGGCTGCGCTTGTCTATGAGCTGTATACGCCCGTAAGTTTGCTGAATAGCGATTTACAGCGTCTTACCGAAGACGAGGATGAGCTTACTGAAGAAGAAGCTGAGCAGCTCTTTGAAGAGATGCATAGTGCAGTGCGCCAGTTGAGCAAGACTGTCTACCAGTTAAAGCGCTATACTCAGCAGAAAACTGGTGTCGATACCAAGGTACAAACTGGTAAACTTGACGGGTCGAAAGTGCAAACAGGGCCACTTCGAGCACCACAAGACTAGTTGTTGTTACTTGTTCGATAGACCAAAGCCGGATGTGCAATGCATCCGGCTTTGTTGTCTCTTGTCCTGCTTATACACAATCCGCCTGATCGCTTCAACAGTTCCTTCGATCGCGCTGGCGGCGAAGTTCTGCCCTGCCATTCCTTCCTCAGCGCGTCCGCCTACGGCTATCAAAGGCCTATCCTCCCATCCAAACGGTAAGTATTCGCAGCATTCGCTGCGACCTGCCTGGTGCAAGCACCAAGCAGGTCCGACGCTGTGTTGCGCCGCTTTCGATGCTTTCGCAGAAACCTGCCGGGTGCAAGCACCCAGCAGGTTGAAACGCTGTTTTCGCTGCTTAATGCCCTCTAAAAACCTTCCAGCAGCTTCGCAGCTGGAAGGTTAGTGGTCAAGCTGCCAGTTTGGAAGATCGCGAATGGGTGGAAGAACATACGCCCTTCTCCCGCATTGCGGGAGAAGGGATGGGGATGAGGGCTGCTAGCCCATCTGGTAGCCGAAGGCGGACGCGCTAGAGACTGAATGGATGCCTAAGAAGCTCGCCGCTTTACTGAAAGCCAAAAGCAACAGCGTCATCTGATGTGGTGTCACATATCTGGAACCGAGATCGGCTGGCGCACAAAGTTGGTTTTTGCGGGCGGCGGCGGATTAAAGAGCTTTTCGGCGGCTTCGATCTGATCGGAATCGCCCAACAGACCGATGATATCGCCCATCTCGAAGCGGAAACTCGACTTCGGATTCGCATAGACTTGCCCATCGCGCATCACTGCGATCACCGAGGCCCCGGTGTGGGCGCGCACATTGCCTTCAGCCAAGGTCTGGCCCACCAAGGGGCTATCGGAGGCCAAAGAGTGCCAAGTGATATCCATACCGCGCGCGGCGGCAAGCAACTGGTCGAGCATCATATGCTCTTCGTGGCTGGTGATGAAGGTGTCGTACTGGTCGCGTCGCACCGCATCGGTGTATTGCTGCACTTGCAGTAGCGGGTAGTCGAGCGCCAAAAGCGTATGGCGCACCACCTCAAGGCCGCCCTCAAGCTCGGGGTGAATCACATCGCTAGCGCCCAGCCTACTGAGATGGTGTACGCCTTCGCGAGTGGCTGCCCGCGCGATGATCGGAATATCGGGCGCCAGATCGCGGGCTGCGATCACCACTAACTCGGTGGCAACCTCATCTGGCAGAGTCACTACCAAGGCTTTCGCATCTTTCAGCCCGGTATGCGTCAAGATCTCGGAATTGGCCGCATCGCCGAAGAGGGTCGGAATGCCGCGCTGTTGGAACTCGGCCGCTCGAGCTGCATCGAGCTCGACAATTAAAAACGGCTTCTCTAAGCGGCGCAATACGCTCACGATATGCTCACCGACGCGGCCGTAGCCTACCACTACTACATGGTCGCGCAACCCATGCGTGATCGGCTGGGGTTCGGGGCCGCTCCGATCGAGTTTTTTCCAAAGCAGCGGAAATTTTCTGAGCCAGAGTTCGAGGTTGGGGATAGCGCGGAAGAGCAAAGGATTGATAACGATCGCGATCAGCGAGCTTGCTAGAATCAAACCGTATTGCTCTTGGGTGAGCACACCTAGCGAGAGGCTGGTTTGGCCCACGATAAACGAGAATTCGCCGATTTGGCTGAGGCCGACCGCCACGACCAGCATGGTGCGCCCCGAGGCAGGTAAAACGAGACCCAACAGCAAGGTGAAGATCGCTTTGCCGACGACGATCAGCCCGGCTAAAACCAAGACCTGAAACGCATTAGCAACCAAGGTCATAGGGTTGACGAGCATGCCTACCGAGACAAAAAAAAGCACCGAGAAGATATCACGGAAAGGTAATACCTCGGCGCCTACTTGGTGGCTGATGTCTGATTCGCCGATCACAACACCGGCGAGAAACGCTCCCAAGGCGAGCGACACCCCGAATAGCTCTGCTGCTCCTAAGGCTATGCCGAGAGCGAGCGCAACAACGGCCAAAATAAAAAGCTCGCGCGAACGAGTATGCGCGATCTTAGTAAACAGCCAGGGCATCACTTTCGAGCCGACCAGTAGCATCAAACCGATAAAGAGGCCCGTTTGGACGATGGCGAGGCCGATGTTTTGCCAAGCATTGCCGCTCTGGCTACTGCCGAGCATCACGGGCAGCAACACCAGCATAGCGATCGTGGCGAGGTCTTCGAATACTAACCAACCGATTGCGACTTGGCCGTGGGGGGTGTTGAGCAGGCCATTGTCGGTGAGGCCGCGAAGGAGCACAACCGTACTTGCGATCGAAATCGCAAGACCGAGCACCAAACCTGCGCTGATCGACCAGCCCCAGAAGCGGGCGAGCATGAAGCCTAAACCGGTTGCAAGGATCATTTGTAAGATGGCGCCCGGGACGGCGATCGCACGCACGCGCCAAAGATCTTTGAGTGAAAAGTGGAGGCCGACCCCAAAGAGCATAAAGATCACGCCCATCTCGGCCAACTGACTGATGTCGCTGGTATCGCCGATAAAACCTGGGGTGAACGGCCCGATGATGAGCCCCGCGATTAAGTAACCAGCAATGGATGGAAGCCCAATTTTACGAGCGACGTATCCACCAAAAAAAGCGGTCAAAAGCGCAACCGTTATATTGGTTAAAAGCGCGAGGTTATGATGCATAAGCCCTCCTTATTTTGCGCTGCAATAACCCTTTTACTTACGTGTAGCCATAGTCCTTGCGGCTAGACGAGTTTGTATATCGCGCTTTTACCAGTAGATCGCTTTATTTGTAGTTATACTGAGAATCTACATATGGGACTGCCTCTTTGGCTGATAGTCAAGGAAACCTCTCTAAAACAGTCCATATGAGACACTGAAGCTTATAAAACTCGCCTCTCTAACAGATATCTACCGCTAACTAAGTATGAAAGGGATTATTTCGTTAGTTTAGAATGAGAAACGAAATATCTTGTAAAGGTGTGTGACTGGGTTAAAATTAATGAATTTAAGCGATTTATTTTGTTTAAAACTGCTATCTAAGATATCTGGACGGGAGAGGATCTACAACTTCATCAATTACTTGTCGAGTAGTACCATAGAAAGAAGAGAATATCGCTCATTAACCTTGAAAAGGCTTGATTCGCAGATCGATCTAACTACTTTCCGAATCGAGAACAACGAGTTGTTGTCTAGATGCATCGACGAAGGAGGCAGGGAGACCTCTTTGTGAAGATGCTGGTAAATTTTGGTGGTACGCTCTTACGAGGATTGGGTTGCCTCCTAATAGCGTATAACTTCTAGGTAGCACAAATTGATGAATAGTTGGAAACTAAACCCTGATCTAGTATACCATATCCTTCTCAGCTTTGGTGCTTGTTTCTGAGGTGTAATTGTCAAGAATCGAGATTTCGTTGATATGATCGATAATCTGTGCATCTTGCTCAGAAACCATACGAATGTTCGCTTTGCTCGATATCGATCTCCTCTGGATATTTGATCGCTCTATTTGTGGGACTAACTCATAATACATACTTTCGTCGTTAGAAAGCGCTATTTACAAGCGCTTTGTTGAAATCCGCGTGATTGGCTAGCATTAAGGCGCTATTTTCACAGATCACGCGGATTACGACTAATCGATGCCGACTGGGCGGTCTGATATTGAGGCTGATTGAACACGTGGTGTTTCTGGCCTTCGGCAAAGCGGAACTTGTCTCTTTTGTTGTGTGAAATTTCGCACTGTCGCGCGAAATTTCACAACTCCTTCCCGGTTTTTTCACGTATTGCGTAGGAGCCAAGTCTTTCAATGGATTAGGCCTGAGGTCCGAAACAGGGCTTTGACAAGCTTTAGAGCGCCACTAAGCTAGGGTGCAGTGTGGCACCTTGCAAGGGAGCACCTCACTGTTTGCCCAATGCGATGCGCGGAATCGCTCGGCCTCCATCGAGCGTAATGCACTGACCTGTCATCATGGCGAAGGCGGGTGAACAGATCGTGCAGAGCGCTTCGGCTACTTCGTCGCGCGTGACGAGGCGGCCTAACGGCGTCGCTGCAATGGCCGGTTCGCTGATTTCGGGGGACATATCTTCGTTATCGGCGATCAGGTCGGGCGCGATGGCGTTGATACGCACATGGGGCGCGAGTTCGAGCGCGAGCGCTTCGGTCAGATAGATCACGCCCTGTTTGGCAAGCCCATAGACCGAATGGCTGCGGTGAACGTAGTCGGTCGCGGCGATATTGATGATCTGACCGCTGCCGCGCTCGCGCATGCGGCGTCCGATCGCTTGGCAGAGTAGAAAGGTCGAACGGATATTGCTCGCGATGATGCGGTCGAAGTCCTCGGTCGGCATCTCTAAAAAGGGCGAATCGACATATGGGCCGACCGCGTTGACAGCGATATCGATCGCGCCGTAGCGCTGCCAGACCGTGGCGACGCTCTGTTCGACATCGTGAGCTTGGGTCACATCGGCATAGATCGCCTCGGCTTTGCCACCCTTGGCATTGATCTGTTGGCAGAGTGCTTGGGCCTCGTTTTGAGACTGGAAGTAGGTGACGACAACCTGAGCGCCATAGGCGGCTAGGCGGCTGGCGATGCTTGCGCCCAAAGCGCGTGATCCGCCCGACACAAGGCAGACCTTATCGCGCAAGATGAGGCCTAGATCTGGATTCAGAACCGACATAGTATGCTCCTTCCATTTGCGTAGTGCTCTATCATAGCAAATCCGGTTGATTACGTTCTATTTGACCTTCGGCAGAGTGGAACGTGACTATTTTCTTTCTCTGATTTTGTTTTCTGCGTTACCAGAGCGCAAGTCTTTAAACGGATTTGGTGTCATACCACAGAGGGCGCTTGCGAAGCCGAGTCTGGGTCTAGCACTCTTGTTCGGATCGTGCTATACTTGGGGCATGGAACTCGAAGAGAAACTGGAACTGCTTGCACCTGCGGCCCGTTTTGATGCCTGTGGCACCTTCGCTCAAAATGGGCGGCGTTATACTCCGATCAAACTCAAGAAGGCCGCTTGGGAAGAGGGCGGAATCGCTGCAGAAAGCGATGGCGATGGCCGTTCTCGCAACGTCTTTCGGGTTTTGATGAGCAGTCGTTGTCAGTGGAACTGTTCCTACTGCCCACTCCGTTCTGGCAACGATGGCCCGCGAGCCGCGCTTGAGCCGGAGGAGTTGGTGCGCCTCTTTTTGCCGCGCTATCGCTCTGGTGCGGTTCAAGGTCTGTTTTTATCAACCGGAGTCGATGGTGGCCTCCATTCATCGCTCTCGCGCATGCTCGATGCGGTCGAACTGCTGCGCACACGCCACGAGTACACGGGTTATGTTCACCTCAAAATTCTGCCGGGCACTTCGTTCAGCGATATCGAGCGGGCGGTGGGTTTGGTCGATCGCCTCAGCCTCAACCTCGAAGCACCTTCGGCCCAGCATCTCAAGCTGATCTCGCCCGAGCGCAGCTGGCAAGACGATCTGATCGAGCGCTTGGTCTGGGCGCGTGAGTGGCAACGCAGCGGCAAGCTGGCCTCTGGTTTGGCGACTCAGTTTGTGGTCGGGGCAGCGGGCGAACAAGACCGTGAGCTGCTTGGCACGGGAACTTGGCTCTACAAAGAGCTTGGCCTGCGCCGTATCTATTACGGGGCTTTTCGGCCTGTCGCGGGCACGCCGCTGGAATCGGCTCTGAGCACGCCTCTGTTACGTGTGCGCCGTTTGGGTGAGGCCGACTGGTTGCTGCGTAACTATGGCTTTGGGGTGCAAGAGCTGCCCTTCGACAACGATCAAAATCTGCCGCTGAACGTCGATCCTAAGCTGGCTTGGGCCTTGGCTCACCCCGAATTCTTCCCGGTCGAACTGAACACAGCCTCTCCTGAAGTTTTGCTGCGCGTGCCTGGCCTCGGCCCGATCGGGGTCAATCGCATCATACGTTTGCGCCGTTTGCACCCATTCACCGACCTCGAACATCTGAAGGGCTTGGGCAGCTTGGCCAAACGTGCTCGCGACTTTGTGACCTTCAATGGGCGTTTTTTTGGCCGACCGCACCATATCGTTGCTCAAGAGTATCTACGCCCCCAGCCAGTTGTCGAGCAGCTTTCTCTATTCGATTAGGCGTTTCGGCGCAGGAAAAGCTCCGCGTTGGACTGAAACTGTTGCGATTTCGTCTGGTGATAGACGAGGTCGCTTCTCTTTTTTGAAGTCGCTTCTTCTCATACCAAATTCGCTTGCTTCATTCTATTTGGCCTTCGGCAGAGTGGAACTTGTCTCTTTTTGTTGTGTGACATTTCGCGCTATCGCGCGAAATGTCACACAACTCTTTCCTCGTTTTTGTTTTCTTACACTCCAAGTGGGCAAGTTTTTAAACGAATTTGGTATCAATTAGATTCGTATTTTGTTCGGCGGAGCTTGTCTTCTGTGTGACCTTTCGCAGATTGCGCGGGCGCTTCGTATCGCTCCCTTCTCCTGCAATGCGGGAGCTATGCATTAGCCAAAAGTCGTGTCGGCAGCAAAAGGCGATCGTTTCGTTCGCATAGCATCACGGGATTATCCTTGAGAGCACAGAACGCGGAGACATTCACCCCCTCGCCCGCAGTGCGGGAGAGGGGGCCGGGGGGTGAGGGCAGGCTAGCCCATTTGGTAGCCGTAGGCGGACGCGGTGAGGAATGAATGGCAGGGCAAGACCTCGCCGCTAGCGTTATGCAGCAAATGAGCTTGTTAAGCGACAGAAATAACTTGTATTTGTTTGTGGAGTGTTGGCGCTGCTTGCATTAGCTTTGCGTTGAGGTCGCTTGATTGTGTGAGCCAAAGCTGATCGAAGGCCTTTTTGCTGGTATACTTAGGGTAGCCTCTCGATTTTTGCGAAAAAGCACCATTTAGCCAAAAAACTACCAATTCGTGAAGCTTGCGAATCGATTTGGCCCGCTTGTTTCAACTAGAAATGTTGTTATCCATTCTGCATTTATTTTAGGCGCTTATTTTAAAATGTGAGCCTTGAAAGCTGTGTATAGCGCGCTTCTGTAAAGAAAACTTTATTCGTGCTATAATCTCAGCGACCAAGGCAGTGGATATGTGGTGTAATGACACCCCCTCAACAGTAACTCGAACGTGTATGAACGAACAGAGTGACCAGCGAAGCCAATTGCTTGGCAGCCTTATGCAGCTTTCGACAACTTTGATATCGGTGCTCGACCCCGAAGAGCTATTGTCGAGCTTGATATCACAGATTGTTGGTGCGCTGCCTGCCGTTGAAGGTGGTATTCTGTGGATGCACGAGAGCCGAAGCGATACATTGCGTTTTGAATCGGCCTATAATCTCCCCATCGATCAAGCGACTCTCGAAGAGCTACAACACGTTCAACTCCGCGTGAGCGAAACTCGTCAAGGGATGGTCTTTCGGCGAGGCGAGCCCCTTTTGTTTGAGATGCGGCATGTCTCGCGTGAGCCATTTATTCGCCTCAATCCACGCGTTCAACTTTTTCTGCAGCAGATCCGCGATCAACTTCCTGTCTCGACGAGCGTTTTGTTTTTGCCGCTTCAGGTGGGGAGTGAGTCTATCGGTCTGTTAGAGCTATACAACTATGGTCAGCAGCCCGGCTTGCGCCCCGACGATCTGTCGGTGTTGCAGAGTTTCGGCAATCTGGTTGCGGCGGCGATTCGTAACTCGCAACTCTATGCTCAGACCCAGATCAACCGTCGCCGTCTACAAGCCTTCGATGCGGTTGGCACGGCGATCAGTACGGCTGCCGATCTCGACGATTTGGTGCGCAGCGTGCTCGATGTGATCGCCGCGCTTGTTTCGGTCGAGCACGGCGCGCTGTTGCTGCACAATCCGGCCAAGATGCGGCTCGAAATGGGTTCGCATCTCGGTCTGCCTGCCAGTGTGCTCGAGAGTATGACCTCGATGCCGATACAGGGCGCGCCTTGTGAAGAGGTTGTGCGTTATGGCCAGCCGGTCTTCCGCCCGCTTTTGGAAGAGCGCGGCGAGACCTCACTGCTTGAAGAAGGTTTGGTGTCTTGCGCTTATCTGCCGCTGTTGGCGGGTGGAACGGTGATCGGTGTGTTGGCCGTGTATGGCGACCGTAACCTGCACGAGCGGATCGATACCGCTACAATGATGCCGCTCTGTTCGCTGATCGGCTTCGCGATCGCCAACGTGAAGCTGTACGAAGATAGTCAGCTCGAACGTCGCCGCCTAAACACGGTTATCAACAGTATCGCCGAGGGTGTTGTGCTGTGCGATAGCCAGGGCCGTTTGTCGCTCGCCAATGAGGCGGCTATGGCTCTGTTTACGCTCGATGCTATTCCCTACGAACAGACCTTGAGCGAGATGCCCGACTTCTATGGCATGCGCGATATCGAGCATGGCCAGCCGCTGCCGATCGATGAACTGCCGCTTAAACGTGCGCTCTCGGGCGAGGTCTTCCACGACTATCGCGTGTTGGTGCGAGGTGCCAGCGGACGCGATAGTGTGATGAGCTTTAGCGGTGCGCCCGCCCGAGCCGACGACGATACGATCGAGGGTGCGGTGGTGGTCTTCCGCGATATTACGGCCAGCCAGCGGCTCGAGCGCGCCAAAGATGAGTTTTTGGCGGTGGCGGCCCACGAGTTACGCAGTCCGCTTGCGGCGGTGCGGGGCTATGCCGATATGTTGTTGCGGCGCGAACAGCAGCGCGGCGAAGAAGATTCCAAAGATTTGCGCGGTCTGACCACGCTCAGCCAGCAGGTCACCCATATGCTGCGCATGGTCGATAACCTGCTCGATGTCTCGCGGCTCGACGCCGGACAGCTCGATCTGCAACATCAACATGTCGATCTGATCGCGCTGGTAGAAGCTGTGATCGATCAACAGCGCTTGTCATCGAATACTCACGAATTGATTTTAGCCGCCCAGCCTTCTGAACTGTGGCTCTGGTGCGATCCGCTGCGTATTCGCCAAGTTTTGACCAACTTGATCGGCAATGCTGTGCGTTATAGTCCCAGCGGCTCGCGGGTGGTGATCAGCGTGAGCTACGAACGGGGCGAGCAGGAAGCCTATGCCTTGAACGGCGTGCCTGAAGAGACCCACCCTTCGGATGGCATGGCGGTGGTGGCCGTGATCGACGAGGGCAATGGCATTCCTGAAGAGCATCGCGCCAAACTCTTCCAACGTTATTATCGTGGGGCCAGCCGCCGCGCTGAGGGCTTGGGACTCGGTCTCTACCTCAGTCGCGAGTTTGTGCTGCGACACAATGGCCAGATCTGGGTTGAAAGCAGCGAAGGCCAGGGTAGTACCTTCTACTTTAAACTTCCGATCAAACCGATCGAACTCGATCAGTCGCAAGATGACTGTGCGATTGATTAAGACAGCGTCTGTCGAACAAAGTTGAGGTTGTATGCGTTTTAAATCCTACATCAGTGAGCTGCCCAGTAACCGCCCACCCAAAGCCGCGGCGCCAAGCAAGTTGGCCCGTATGTCGTCGAATGAAAACCCACTGGGCGCATCGCCTTTAGCGATCGAGGCGATTCGCAAGATTGCCGACCAAGTTGGCAACTATCCCGATATGTTTAGCACCGACCTGCGGGTGCGTTTGGCCGAGCGGGCAGGACTGAGCCCCGACATGGTGCTCTGCACCAACGGCTCAGACGAGATGATTTTGAACTTGTGCGTGGGCTTTTTAGAGCCGGGCGATGAGGTCGTTTTGGCCGATGGCACCTTCGTCAGCTATGTGGCGCGCAGTTTGATGTCGGGCGCACGCTTGATTCGTGTGCCGCTGAAGAACTACACTCACGATCTCGATGCTATGGCCGATGCTATTACACCAAATACCCGTTTGGTGTTCGTCTGTAACCCCAACAACCCGACCGGTACTATGGTCGGCAAAGAGGCTGTTCAGCGCTTCCTCGACCGCGTGCCCGATGATGTGTTGGTGGTGATGGACGAAGCCTATATCGAGTTCGTTCAAAACGAAGATTATCCTGATCTGTTGCCGGAGCTGCGCAAGGGGCGACGCAACATTTTGCTGCTGCGCACGCTCGCCAAGATCTACGGCTTGGCTGGCTTGCGCTTGGGTTACGCCTACGGCCATCCCGATGTGATCGACTATCTGGGTCGGGTGCGCCCCACCTTCAGCGTGAATATCGTTTCTCAGGCGGCTGGTTTGGCGGCGCTCGAAGATCACGAGCATATCGAGCGCAGCTTGAAGCACGCTAGCGAGAGCCGCGCCTTCTTCGAACGCGAACTGCGCGCTTTGGGGCTTGAGCCTATTCCGAGCTACACCAACTTTATAGCGGTCCCGATCGGCGGCGATGATGTGGCGATCGTGAACGCGCTGCGCGAACGCGGCTATGCTATCACCGCTCTGAAGGGCTGGGGCCTGCCGGGCTGTATACGCATTTCATTTGGAACCAGCGAAGAGAATCAAGGCTTTATCGCTGCTCTGCGCGACGTACTAGCAAGTCGTTCGTAGAGCGGATACAAGCTCGAACGAAAAGGTATATGCTCTTGCAAGAGTCATATACCTTTTCGTGTATGTGACGCTGTTTAACCTAGACGAAGGTTGTATACTGTTGATGAAGGCTCCCGAAGCAATGATGGCCCTCTAGGTAGCCTTAGATAGCCCTAGATCTAGGGCGAGGAGGTTGTTTTGGCAATTTGTCCGAACTGTCAGGCCCAAGTGCCCGATAGCGCCCGCTTTTGCCAAGAGTGTGGCGCACGTATGCCTTCCCAAGAACCTGCGTTAGCTTCTTCTGTGGCCAGCCAGCCCGAGGCTCCGACTGAAGAGAGTTCGACGCCTGGCCCCTCAACGAACGTCGATCAGCCTGATTCTTCTCCTCTCCAAGCGGAAACTTCGTCTGCGACGCCTGCCAATGAACCAGAAACTCAGCCGACGAAAGCATCAGAGCCCGAGAGCGCTGCGGCTGAAAGTCAGCCCGAAGCGCCTGCGAGCGAGCCACAAGAGCCGAGCAAAGCAAGCTACAATACCCTGCTTTTGCCAGAGATTACGGCCGAAGAGCTGGAGAAACAGCGAGCCGCTTTAGAGGCCAAACAGCAAGCCGAGCCGCCCGCAAACCCTCAAGCGACGGTTGTGCTGCCACGGGTTGAAGTGCCCGAGCCTCCTGCCAATCCGCCGTCCAGCCCGCCCTATGCAACGGTGGTTCTGCCGCGCGCTGAAGAAACGAGCGAAACGCCACAATCCTCTGAGGCGGTTTCTTCTCTTGATGAGACACAACCCGTTGTTGAAGAAAACACTGTTGTAGATAACACTGCAACACCGCCGAGCGCGGCTGCTTCGCCCTATGGTACGCCTCCTTCAGGAGTGACACCGCGTTACAGCATGCCACCCAGCGGCGCAGACACACCCTATGGCACACCTCCGAGCGGCACCCCAGCGCCCCAGGGCACGCCGCCCAGCGGCACTGCTTCGCCTTATGCTACACCGCCCGGCGGTAGCGAAGTGCCTTACGGTCTGCCTCCCTACGGCGCGCCTCAGAGCGCTTACCCTGCTGCGAGCGATGCGAATCAACTCAAGGCGAGCAATAAGCAGCTCTGGTGGATCTTAGGTGGCATAGGTTGTTTGATCGTCTTTTTGCTGATGCTGTGTGCGATCTTTGCCTTTGTGGTGTTGGCGAATGGCTTGGGCCAAGAAGATAGCAGAGCCACTCCAGTCGCTCAAGCGACGGCCACTCGCGTGCGCGAGGTGACACAAGCGCCACGCCCCACTGCGCCTGCGCCCGACGCGTCCAGCATTTTGCTACAAGATGATTTTTCCGATGCTTCGCTTTCTCAGTTGAAGGTGGCCAGCGACGGCGAAATCGCCTATGCTTTTGAGAATGGAGCCTATGCGATCAGTGTGAGCGTGCCTCGCCTGATCGCATGGAGCGCCTTCGAAAGCTCGTTTAGCGATGTGTATATTCAGGTGGAGTCGACTTTGGTTGAAGGACCAGAGTCGGCTGCCGCTTCTTTGATCTTCCGATCGCAAGGCCGTTCCGATCAGGACAGCAACAATTTTTATGTGTATAATGTTACCAGCGATGGGCGTTATAACCTCGAACTTATGCGCAACAATGCGCTCGAGACGCTGATCGATTGGACGCCTTCTTCAGAGATTAACCCACGAGGCGAGATGAACCTTTTGGGGGTAGGATTGCAGGGTGATCAGATATCGCTTTATGTGAACAATGTTTTGCTGGAAGAATACACTGATGCGAACTTTACAGAGGGCAGGATCGCACTAGCAGTAAATACCTTTGATGAAGGGGGCGCTAAAGTATTATTTGATAATTTCGTGGTAGAAGCAGAATAAAATCTATGCTGAATGAACGCCTGAGTGGCTATGTAAGATACTTTGAACGCCTCGTTGCCCAAGCGCCAAATCGTTGGGATGGCTTCGTCCTACCAAAGCAAGATTATAGTTGTATCGCTCTCCAATACCAACTCGCTTTCCCCTGTTATGCGCTTGCGACCCTGATTTTACACCCCGACTCTACTCCAGAAGAACGCGATCGAATACTGCAGATCATGCGCAGCTTGATCGATCGTGCCTTGCAGCGGCGCGTGTGGGCCTATTGGGGCAGCTACGCCGAGCTCAATGTGTTATCGCCCGATCCGATCTCGGTGGGCAATCTGCACTATAGCGCTCCCTTGGCTATGATGCTGGGCATATACACGCTGGTGAGCCACGACGATCGTTACAATAACAACGATATTGTGATGGTCTGGAGCCACGAGGAGCGCTTTATCTACACCTATAACGCGCTGATCGACACCCTCTGGCGACAGATCAGTTCGTCGCCCAACTATGCGATCGAGGCTATGCCGCAGCAGATCACGGTGCCGACCATGACGCATACCATGTGGGCACTGTTGCTACACGACGCGTGCTACGGCAGCGAATTCGCCGCAGTCAACGAGCAGTGGCTTAAATTTATGAAAGAGAAGCTGCTTGTGAGCGGTTTGAGCTTAGGGCGCACCGTATTCGCCGAGAGCTTCGATACCAAAAAGCGCAAGGCTTCTTGGTCGAGTTCGGCTTTCAACGATGCTTGGGCGCTCAGTTTGCTGGCACCGCTACAACCCGAGCTAACTCGCAATCTCGCGCCGCGCTTGTTTAAGGCAGCAAAACACACCAGCAGCGGCGAAGCCTTTATGCCGGTTGGCTCGCGTGACCAAGGGCAAGAACGTGGCGATCAGGTCTTAGCGACCGCATTCAGCCAGATACTAGCCCAAGAGCTGAGCGATAGCGCTATGGTCGATGCGTTTGCGCGCTATGCCGATCGCTACTTCGAGTCTAGCAGCGATAACGAACAGGGTCGCTTCTACAAGGCAGGTTTATCCGCACCTTACACCACAGCGCTCTATCTCTTAGCAGAGCTAGGAGGCTTTCAAGCCTTGTATCAAGCGCTTGATCTGCGGTTGCAAAGCCACAAAATCGCTTCGAGCCAAGTCGATTAGCCTTGCTGTAGATGCTTTTCCCATTCAACTAAACGTTGCCTCTGCCTCTCGTTTAAGCTGATAATCGGTCGCGCCTGGCGCAGATAACGCAGAGCTTGTGTGTGATCCCAAGCGCGAGTCGCCATCAGGTACGAGGCGGCGGTCAGAGGAGCGCGCCCCATGCCAGCGTGACAGTGAATGAAGACAGGCAGCTCTTCGGCATGGGCCTGACTAATAAAATCTACCGCCTCTTGCAACTGTTTGACCGAAGGTGAATGGTAGTCTGGCACGAGCAAACGCAGCGTGCGTGGCTCGGGTGCGCCCTCGAAACGGTCTTCGTATTCGGCCTGAAGGCTGAGGACCGCGCGCACACCGAGCTTGTAGATTTTTGGCCACTGATCTGGTCGAAATTGGCCCCCAACAAACAAAAGCGGTTCGATCTGTGTAATATTTACTCCAAACATCCGTCGAAATTGAGTATGCAAATAGTGCAAAAAGGCGTTATGCGTTTTTGTTGGAACGACAGGCTCGGACATTTGCACTCCTCTGGTACAATACAAAAACGATCTAAATCATTCGGAAATAAAACCTGATCATGAGACTTTTTCGGCGAAGTTTAGACTTATTGCAAGCGAATCCGCGTCCCATAGACCCTTCTGATTATATCCCGATTGTGCGTCTATTTCGCGATGCATCGCGCCGTTTTCAAGGTTTTTCGACCGCCGAGCTGAACGCGATGCTCGAGCACGAACACGGCATGGTCTTGGAAGCAGGCAACGAGATTTGGGGGGCAGCTCTGTGTAGTTGGCGTGTAGCCGATACAACTTGGCTGCGCGGAGTAGCGCTTGCTGATGGCCTTGATGTGCGTCAAGCTTTGAACGCGCTCTTATTGCCTCTTCACGCCTTTTTGCGCAGCGATGGCATCACCAAACTTTTTTACGCTGGCGATGAGGGCACCGACATCTGGATGCAGCCGACTTTGCAAGCGCGCGGCTATCTGGTCGACACCGACGTCATCGTGTTCGAGAAGCGCGATTATGCCATTCCCTCCAAGGGCAATAGCAAAGTGGTGGTTCGCCCGGCCCTGCCGCTCGATACCGAGGCTGTCAGCGCGCTCGACCGGATCTGTTTCGACGCCCAGTGGGTCAAGGATGAGCGCATTCTAGCCCCTGCGATTTTGCAAGGCCCACTCTTTTTGGTCGCCGAGTTAGGTTCGCGCATCGTTGGCTACGCCTATGCCACCAGCCACTTCAGCGGGCGCTTGATCCACCTTACGCGCATTGCAGTCGATCCGCACTATCGCGGCGATGCGATCGGGGTGCGCCTGCTGGCCGAGGTGATCGAATACGCTCGCAGCCAACGCGCCGATGCGATCACCCTCAATACCCAATCGCACAATCTGCGCGCCCAGCGTCTCTACGAGTGGTTCGGCTTTCAACAAACCGGCGAACGCCAGATCATTTTGCGCTTTGATCTTTAACTGATAACAAGCACTCTGGCGGTTTGGCTTCTAGCTCAAAATAGGCTCAAACCGCGTCCGCCTGCGGCTACCAGATGGGCTAGCACGCCCTTCTCCCGCATCTGTACATTACCCACAAATCGACATACGGTCAGCGGTATCTGCCCTCACCCCCCCGGCCCCCTCTCCCGCACTGCGGGCGAGGGGCTGAATGCTCCCCGTTCTGTGCTCTCAAGAATAATCCCGCGATGGTATGCGAACGATCGTCTTTCGTTGCCGACACGACTTTTGGGTAATGCATAGCTCCCGCATTGCGGGAGAAGGGCGCATATTCTTCTACTCATTCGTGATCTTCCAGAATGATACCAAATCCGCTTGATTAGGTTCTCTTTGGCCTTCGGCAGAGTGGAACGTGACTCGATCTTTCCCGGCTTTTCGTGTTTCTGAGTTAAGAGCATGCACGTCTTTAAACGGATTTGGTATGAAAGCAGCGAAAACAGCGCTTCAAGCTGCTGGGTACTTGCACCCGGCAGCTTACAGGGAAAGCAGTGAAGACAGCGAAACACAGCGTCGGACCTGCAAGGTGTTTGCAGCTGGCAGGTTGCAGCGAAGGCAACGAAAGCAGTGAGAAGATAGCAGCCCTTTGAATTGGGAAAGCGCTTTGATAGCCGAAGGCGGACGCGCTAAGGACCGAATGGAGGGTAAGCGCCTCGCCGCCAGAGCGATAGAGCATAGAAAAACGAACGTCTGCCCGTTGCAAACGTTCGTTTTTGTTTCAAAGGCTAGAATGCAGAATTGTCGCTGATCTCGCGTAGGCGGGAAGGATTGAGCAGCGTAATGCCCGAACGGTCGACATCGAGCAGGCGCGCGGCCCGGAACTGGTTGATCACCTTGGTGACCGTCTCGCGGTAGGCGTTGATCATCTGGGCCAGCTGCTGATGGGTGCGACGCGGCAAGCGCACCGGGGCCGGATCTTCACTATCGTCGGACATATCGAGCAAAATCGAAGCGAGTCGGGCTGGAACGGGCTTGAATGCAACCTCATCGAGGCGGCGGCTGATCGTCGAGCGGTATTCGCTCACCAGCTTCAGCATCTCGATCGCCAATTCAGGCTGTTCCAACATCATCTTTCGAATGCGCTTTTGGGGAATAGCAAGCACTTCGCTTGGGCGGGTCGCTAGAGCGTGGGTATCGTAGTGTGCTTTTTCGATCAGCGCCATGTGACCAAACAGTTGGTTTGGTTCGATCACTTGCAGGGTAAGTGTGCGGCCATCGGAAGAAGTCATTTGCAAGCTGATTTGGCCTTTGCGAAGCAGATAGAGCTTATCAGCCTCTTGCTCCACCGAGTAGAGCTGGGCATTGCGTTTTAAGCTCTGACTCGTTCCATACGACTGGAGACGCGTCCATAGTGCTGTGTTCGAGCGCTGGTCGTATTGCATGTCTCCTCCTCGCGACACCCAAACAGGTCGCTATGTATCGGTGGCCTAGGGTGGATCTAGCTTATGGGCATTGTAGCACAATCAGTCCTGCTTAGCCTTACCGATTTGCTAGAGCTTTCTCATCAATCTCTGGAAGCCGCTCTTTGTGGGAGAGATTTCGCACTCTAGGGCGCGAAATCTCTCGCCAGACCTTTAGGCATCTTCTTCGTGCAACTCGCCCGTCTCTTCGTAGATGCGCAGAGCACGGGTGGCTGCTTCGAAACTATAGAAGAAGGCGTGTTGCGACCACGTGTCGGTGGCTGGGTTGTAGCGGGCAGAGATCTCGATCTCGGCGGCGCCGTCGGCGTAGACCGTCGAAACGGCGTGCCAGAGTTGGGCGCAGCGTACCTCATGGGCGCTTAGCAGCTCGCCGCGTAACTTATCGGCGCCCGCTTGGCTTGCGATCTGTCCAGGCTCCATGGGTGTAATTGTCGCCATAGTTTAGTTATCCTGTTTTGTACCGACTTCAATGCCCGAAAGTTGCTCCAACGCCTTGACCACGGCATGGTTGCCTTCTGCCCCCAAACCTTGGGCCTGCAAGGTGCGATAGAACTGGAAGATCAGGCTGGTGCTTGGCAGTGGTGCGCCCAAATCGTCGGCGGCTTCGAGCACCAAACGCAGATCCTTGGTTTGCAGGTCGATCATAAAGCCGGGCCGCCAGTCGCGCTTGATCACTTGCGGACCACGGTTGCTGAGCGTCCAGCTTCCGGCTGCGCCGCCACTGACCGCAGCTAGCGTCTTTTCAAGGTCGACGCCACCCGCTTGCGCGAACAGCAGCGCTTCGGCCATGGCCTGCATGCTACCGACCACCAGAATCTGGTTGACCAGCTTGACGGTTTGGCCCGCGCCTACCTCGCCAACATGGGTGATGGTTTTGCCCATAGCTTGGAAGACGGGCTGGGCGCGCTCGACATCGGCGGCAGCGCCACCGACCATGATGCTCAAGGTGCCCTTGGCTGCGCCCTCGCTTCCGCCGCTGACCGGCGCATCGAGGAAGGCGATGCCCTTTTCGTTGAGAGCCTTAGCGATCTCTTTGGTGGCCTGAGGGCTGATCGTGCTCATATCGATCACGAGCGAACCCTGCTTTGCGCCTTCGATCGCACCATTTTCGCCCAGCAATACCTGTTGCACATCGGGTGTATCGCTGACACACGAAATGATGATATCGCTAGCGGCAGCCAACTCTTTGGGCGTCGCAGCAACCTTGGCTCCCTCGGCGCTCAGTTCTTCAGCCTTGCTTGCGGTGCGGTTCCAAACCGTCAGCTCAAAACCTGCCTTCAAGATATTGCGGGCCATGCCTTTGCCCATGATCCCAAGGCCGATAAATCCGATTCGCTCGCTCATTGAGTCCCTCACTATAAGATTCAAGTTCAGTTTGGCAGTGGTTGTGCTTGGAATGCTTTTATCTAGTATAGATGCCTCACAAGTATCGGTCAAATAGTGCTTGACTCGCCTTGTTTGACATGATATGCTACAAAAAGTTACAGGTTAGTACTGGAGTGCCATGTTAGTGTTGAGCCACAACATCATCTAGCTGCTCGCTAGCGATTGTTGATGATGACTCGTTGAAGTCATCGGTTTCAACGCAACTCCTAACCTGTTGCTTTTAACCAGACTCTTAATTCAGAGATCAAACATCCGTACGCTGTGAGCAGAACGCTCGCGGCGTTTTTTGTTTTTCTCGAACGTCTTTTCCCAGCCAGAAAGGAGTAGCTGAATGCTTACGATTAGCTCCTTATCCAAACGTTTTGGCGACGATTTGGTGTTAGATAGGGTGAGTTGTACAGTACAAGCGGGCGAACGAGTCGGTTTAGTCGGGCCAAACGGCTGTGGCAAAAGCACACTGTTAAAAATCATCGCTGGCATCGAGCAGGCCGATAGCGGCAGCGTCTCGTTTGTGCCCAGCGATCTCAGCATCGGCTACTTGCCGCAGGGCTGGGATGTGCCCGCCGATCTGCGCGTGGCCGAAGCGCTGCTCGATGCACAAGGTCCGCTGACTGATGTGCAGGCGCGTTTGGCCGAGCTAGAGACCGAGATGGCCCAGGCTGGCTTGAGCGCCGAGCGTTTAGACCAGCTGTTGAGCGAGTATGGCCAGCTGCAAGAGCGTTTCGAAGCCTTGGGAGGCTACGATCTCGAGCATCAGATCGCCCAGGTGCGGGCTGGTTTGGGCCTTGATCAGCTGCCTGACGACCAGCTGGTGCAGCAGTTGAGCGGCGGCCAGAAGACCCGTCTGGCGCTCGCGCGCCTCTTGCTGCAGCGGCCCACCCTGCTGCTGCTCGACGAGCCGACCAACCATCTCGATGTCGAGGCGGTCGCTTGGTTGGAAGAGTTCTTGAGCGAATACGAAGGCGCAGCCTTGATCGTCTCGCACGACCGCGCCTTCCTCGACCAGACCGTGACACGCATTCTCGAGATGTCGCCGGTCGAAGCCGAGCGCCCTTCCAAGCAGGTGCGCAGCTCGGTCGGCAGCTACACGCCGCCTAAGCCCCAGCAGATCCGCTCGTATGTCGGCAACTACAGCGACTTTATGGAGGCCAAGCAGCACGAGCGCGAGCTGCTCGAAGAGCGCTACAAACGTCAGCAAGAGTATATCGGCAAAGTGGAAGGCGATATCGCACGCTTGAAGGGCCAAGCCTTGAGCGTCGAGTTGACCACAACGCCGGCCCAACCGACCATTCGACGCTACGCCAAAAAGGTTGCCAAGAAGGCCAAATCGCGCGAGCGCAAGCTCGAACGCTTCCTCGAATCGGATGAGATCGTCAGCAAGCCGCAACAGGGTTGGGGTATCAAGCTCGACTTCCGCCAAGATGTCGAGGGGGCGCGCGTAGTGCTGCGGGTCGAAGATCTGCACTTCTCGTACCCCACCAGCGAGCGCGAACTGCTCTCGGGCATCTCCTTCGAGCTGTTCTACGGTGAGCGCGTCGCCTTGGTCGGCCCGAACGGCATGGGCAAGACCACCTTGCTCAAGCTGATCACCAACCACCTGCAGCCGACCAGCGGCCTCTGTCGCTTGGGGGCCAATGTGCAGGTCGGCTATCTCTCGCAGGAGCAAGAGCTACTCGATCCACGCAAAACCGTGATCGAGACGCTGCGCGCGCTGGTGCCCTGGAACGAGACCGAGTGCCGCAACTTCCTGCACCGCTATCTCTTCGCGGCCGACGAGGTCTTCCGCCCGGTGGCGGCCTGTTCCTTTGGCGAGCGGGCGCGCCTCTCGCTGGCGCTCTTGGTGGCCCAAGGCTGTAGCTTCTTGATCCTCGACGAGCCGATCAACCACTTAGACATTCCGGCCCGCGAGCGCTTCGAGCAAGCCTTGGAGGATTTCGGCGGCACGATTTTGGCGGTCGCCCACGACCGTTACTTCCTCGAGCAGTTCGCATCGCGCGTTCTGGCCCTGCGCGACGGCAAGCTGATCGACTATCACGGCAGCTACGCCGACTTCGAGGAGGCTCTAGCGGAGGCGCAATAAGCGGGCAGCGCTCTCTGCTTCGGCGAAGGCGAATCGTTTGTGCAGGTCTATCGCTTTCAGGCGGAAGGGCTTCTAGCTCCCATGCGATCCTCACCGCGTCCGCCTCCGGCTATCAACATCCTGCCCTTCCATTCGGGCGGTTCGCCTTCGGCAATGCATCTCAATGCTTTCAGCGAGGCCCTCACCTCCCCGGCCCCCTCTCCCGCACTGCGGGCGAGGGGTGAATGTTGATTACAACCTCTCTGAGTTCTGGGCTCTCAAGGATACTGCCGCGATGGTATGCGAACGATCGCCTGTTGCTGCCGACACGACTTTTGGGTAATGCATAGCAAGCAGGAGAGGGGGAGAAATAGGAAGTGTTAGCGCTGAACCAATCACTCAAAGATCTCACATATCTCAAACAACTCTCCAAAGACTCAGTGTCTCGTGTGGTGGATAAAATGGAGTGCCTTGTGTGGTGAATAAAAAATGGTGTCTCGCTGTGGGGCGTTGAGGGCTATGCTTAGCGCTGAGGGCAATGCAGCGCCGATAGCTAGCCCTTGAATGGGAGGAGCGCCGCTTTGATAGCCGAAGGCGGACGCGTTAGAAGCCGAATGGAAGGTTAGGACCTCGCCGCCAGAGTGATGAAGGTAGCAAGCAGAAGCCTGTAAGATCGAAAAGACCCGCCTAGCCATGCGCTAAGCGGGTCTTTCTGGGCGAAAGCTGGCGCTATTCGCTCTGCGATTCTTTCTCTTCTTCGCCTTTGTCTTTGCCCAGACCGACCATTTGGCCGAGCGACTCGCCCGTCAGCTTGAGGGCGGTGCGGGTGTTGCTCAAGATCTGCTCAAAAATGTTTGGATCGGGAGCTTCGCGCGGCAACTGCTGCACAAACTGGTTCAGAATGTAGGAGCGCTCGCGCAGCAGATGATCCCAGCTGGCGTCGGCTTGGTTGCGGCGCACATCGGCGAGGTGCAGCTCGACAAAGGCCAGCAGCGGCTCGGCGGTGTCGGGCGTGAGGTGGGCGGCCGAACCAGCGATAAAGTGCTTGTCGGCGGCGGGCACGATATGCGCGATCACCACTTCGTCGAGCTCGACAAAACGCGAGGCGGCTCGGTCATCGACCGTTACCTGTTCGTTGCTGAGCATATCTTCGAGCAACATGCCTTGGCCTTTGTAGATCTCTTTGACCAAGTAGGGGCGCAGGCGGATCGACTTCCAGCTCAAAAGCAGCTCTTTTTCCTGCTCATCGAGCGTAAAATCGCCCAGTGGCTCGTTGGCCTCGGCTTTGTCGGCCAAGGTCTCGACCAAGGTCTTGCCATCTTCGAGCGGGTGATCGAAGGCGAACCAGGTCAGGAAGCGCTCGGCCCCGCGATCCTCAAGATCGTCGAGCTCGGACATCTGCTCGATGCTGTATTGATCCTTCCAGAAGAGCGAGAAGGCTTGCGGGAAGGCTTCGGGCACACCCTGAGCCGCCTCGATGATTTTGGGCATCAAGGTGTCTTGAGCTTGGTAGAGTTTGCGCTTCGCTTGGCGCTCGGCTTCTTCGATCGGAAGGTGGCAGGCTTTATATTTCTTGCCGCTGCCGCACCAACACGGCTCGTTTCGACCAGGTTTTTTTGCAGCGGTCGAGGACATAACAATCTCCTACACATTTTAGATGCTACAACAGAAAGCCAAACACGCACGCGCTGCTTAGCGGATCGTCCATTGGCCTGGGCCGATCACATCGGCATTGGTGCGATATGGCTCGGCACGAATGATAACACGTTGTTTGAATTTGTCTTTGCCGGTTAGCGGCCAACAAGTGACGAGCGTAACAACTTCGCTATCGGTCGGCTGAATGAATTGGGCGTTGAGGGCACGCTGTTCGGGCGGCGCGCCGTCTTCGTCGACAACGTGGCGTTCGGTGATGGTGTAGAGGTATTGTTGGCCGTTGCTATAGAGAATGATCTGTTCGCCACGGCGCACATAGTAGAGGTCGCGGAAGACTTTGCCATAACCGCCGACATGGCCTGCCAACACAACGTTGCCGTTTTCGCCGGGGTTGGCGGAGTCTTTGTGGTGTCCAACAGCGTATTCGGCCACTTGCCAAACCGCCATCTGCTGCCCGTCCATCTCGATCACGTCCCAGCCAACTTCGACGACTTTCGAGTCGATTTTAACGCTTGGGATGATAACCCGCTCGACGGTCGAGACGTGGGGCTGGGCCTCGCCAGCTAGGCTAGCATTACCCAAAGTGGGGCTGTTGAGGTTTGGAACGACAAAGTTTGCTGCCGAAGCGATCGGTGAGGTGATCGCGCTCAAAAGGTTGCCGTTTTCGCTGGGAAGCGAGACGACACGCGGAGCGGGCAGGTCACTATCGCCGCGAGCCGCTTGCATATGGTATTCGGCTGTAGCGTAGAGGCCACCTACGTAAACGATCAAATAGAAACCGATCAGCATCAAGAGGTTGCCGAGCGTCCATGCGATACGCTTGCGGCGTGTAGGTAGCTGGGGTGGCGTGCCGAAATGCACGCGAGGCACACGCTGGATCACATCTTGAATGCTTTGGATCATACTACAACCTTGATAAATTGCCTTTGTGAATATACCTGTTGTTCAGTATACCACCACCACTTGGGTTTAGGGTATGGCTCTTTTGGTATGCTTTGCGTGCCAATTTGTTAGGAAGCATACCAAATAGCTACCGAACAGCGGCTAAACGCCGAAAAGTTGGGCGATTTGTCGTAAACGCACGCGTCGTACCCATTGGAAGGTGCCGTATTGGCGGTTTAAGCAGTGAGCGAGCGGAATTCCGCGCACATTAGTGCCTTTTTCGACCGAACCGACCATATAGTCCATACTCGCATCGACCACTTCGCAGTTGTTCGAACTCGGGTAGGAATAGCCGTTGCGATCGGTGCCGCTGAACGGCCCGACATAGAGCGAGACGTGGGCGGCCTGGCTGTTGGGATTGCCGTTGCCAAATAGGAAGATATCGCCCGGCAGATAGTGCGAGCTAGAGCTGACTTCGAACAGCTTGCCGTCGCCGTGACGGGGGTGGAAGTAATCAGCCATGCGTGTATTGCCGTTGTAGGCCGACCATTTGATGTCGAAGCCGGCGGCGGCCAGCGCCACGGCCACTAAGTCGGCGCAGACGATGTCTTTGTAGTGACGATGGCTTGGTTGCTTAATGAATTCGGAGCCGTAGCACATGCGTTGATGCTCGGGCTTGAGCAGATCGAAGGTGCTAGAGTCGTTGCCCAGCATAAAGAGCGCCTGCCTGATCAGCGTTTGCACTTGGCTAGGAAGCTGCGAGAAGTTGGGGTGATGGCTGCGAATAGTGCCATTGTTGATCGCGACTACAGTGGCTGAGGATGCTTCCGAAGTGCTAGAGGTACTGCTCGCTGTGTTAGGGGCACTGCTCGCTGTGCTGCTGATCGGCTTGGAACCTACCTCCTGAGCCACCGTTTGGCTTGCGCTCTGCAGCGGATCGGCGACAACTTTATTGCTGAGAACGATCGGGTGAACGGTTTGTCCTTCGACCCAACAGGCTTGCTCGTAGCTATAGACTGGGCTATGAGCAACGATCGTCACGGCCATGGCTTGATCGCCCAGCTCAAAGTAGTAGTTGCCGTTGGGATCGCTCCAAGTATCGATGTAGCCCATGGTCTCCTTGGTGGCTTCGGGAATCAGATAGCTCTGGTTGCTTTTGAAGAGGTGATCGGATTTCAGCCCCGGGTTGACCTGCAAAACATTGTCGCAAAAATATTGCCACTTCAGATCGGGTACGCGGTTTTGCAGCAGCTGTTCCCAGCAGTTCCAACGGGTGCCGCTAAAACCGCTGAGCCGGCGCGTCCAACTGAAACGCGGCGCTTGCACTAGCTCGGGAATAAGGTAGCTGGTTTGTTCATCGAAGATATGGGTGGCGTGCAGGGCCGAGTTGATCGCTAAAACGGTGTCACAGAATTCGCCCCAGCCTAAGTCTCCGACGCGCTGTTGTAAGAAGCGCTCCCAGAGCTGCCAACGCGTGCCAGTGAAGCCAGTGATATGGCGGCTCCAGCCCCAGCTTTGTTTGCCGAAGGCTTTACTGCCGGGAATACCCTGAAGTTGTCGGTATGGTGCGATCAGTCGAATTGCTGCCCAAGCGATCGGCGTGTTGTTAGAAAGCTCAGTGACGTTGCCCGAAAGAGTGAATGCCATAGGAGCACCCTTTTGCTACGCAAGAAGATGATTATTACCCATTATAGTTAATCTGCCAGCAGCACGCTAGATTTGTTCAGACTTAACAATTATTTGAAAAGTTCTCTGGATTGCTAAAACAGGTCTGCTATAATGAATTTACGATCTGCATTCGAAGTTTTATCTTTCGTGGAGATGTGATGAAACGCCTTTCTGGAATAGTCTTGCTTGTACTTTTCTCAGCGCTGCTTAGCGCTTGTGCTTCGCAAGAAGAAGCTATAGAACGACCTACCTTCCTTACAGTTACGCCCATTCCTGAAGCCAATGTGAATCTGATGCTCGATGGCAAGATGCTCGATGCGGCACCGCCTCAGCCGCCGGGCATCGCTCAGGCCGCGCCCGATTTCGAATACACCTTGCCCGACGGTACGACTCAGAAGCTGAGCGATCTGCGCGGCAAAAAGGTCTTATTGAACTTCTGGGCGACATGGTGTGGGCCGTGCCAAGTCGAAATGCCCGAGATGCAGTACGCTTCGAAGGTGTACGAGAAGGAAGATCTGGTTATTTTGGCGATCAATCGCAGCGAAACGCCCGAGACGATTCGACCTTTTGCCGCTAAATTCGGCATCACCTTCCCGATCGTTGTCAATAGCAATAACGATATCGGCGAAGCGTATGGCGTTCGTGGTCTGCCTACAAGCTATTTCATCAATAGCGATGGGACGGTCAACTATATTCAGATCGGTGTTGTCTCGACCGAACTGATCGAAACACGCCTTGAGGAGATGAACTGATATGTCAGCCGAGAAGTCGCCAGAAGAGATCCTTGAGCTGGCCCAACAACGGATTGCTGAACGCAAGGCCCAACAGGTTGACCAAGTGCTGACGCTCGACGAGCAGCGTTTTGGGCAAGAACGCCCTTGGCGCATGTTCTTCGCTGGCGCGCTGCTTGTGCTTCTCTTGGCGCTTCTCTTTACCCCTGGCGCAAGCGTTGACCGCAAAATGTACGCTGTGGTTCACGGCATCTGCGCCCAGCAACACAATGTCGAGCTGGGCGGCTTAGAACTGCCCATGTGCGCGCGCAACACCGGCATTTATATGAGCGTTACGATCACAATGGTCTTTTTGTGGCTGCGCGGGCGCGAGCGAGCTGGCAAACTTCCGCCCCTAGCGATCGGCATTGTTTTGATCGCCTTTGTGCTGATTATGGCCTTCGATGGCTTCAATTCGATGTTTAAGGATCTGAACGCGCGCTATCTTTACGAGCCGCACAACTTTGTCAGAACCTTAACTGGCATCGGCATGGGCATTTCGATGGGCACCTTGGTGATGTTCATCCTCAATATCGCACTGCGGCGCGATGTCGATGATCAGATGCCGATTTTAGGCTCGTGGTGGGAGCTAGGCGCGCTCTTGCTGATCTGTTTGCTCTTTTTGGCGGCGATCTACGGCAATATTGCGTGGCTCTTCTGGCCGATCGCAGCCGTGGCTTGGATCGGTATCACAGGCATGCTATATGCCGTCAATCTGCTGGTAGTCGCGATCGCGATGGGCTACGACAACAAGATCACCGATCTACGCCAACTGGCCCGTCCCGGCACAATCGCGCTCTTCACCACGCTTGTGATGCTCTTCGCGCTGGCTGGATTGCGCTTCTGGCTGGAAACGCGCGGAATGACCGTCTAAGCCAGAATGCATTTATTGGCGCTCTGGCGGCGACTTCTCTGGCTTCCATTCGGTCTGTGGCGCGTCCGCCTACGGCTACCAACCGCCTGCCCTTCAAAGCGGTGAGCTATCGCTGCGCAGCGACCGCTCTATGCTGGCACTGCTACAACGCTTTCTACGAAATTCTTTGATTTCGGGCAAGCAAACGACCACCCCACAACGCGGGTGGTCGTTTGCTTGCCCTTCGGCAGCGCGAATCGTTGAAGGGCACTGCTTTCATAGCCGCTTTGGCTTGCGGTTGATGAGCTGGTAGCCGTAGGCGGACGCGGTTGGGACCTTGTTGCAGATTGATCCTTTTCCGCCCGATTTAAACGAGATTGAGCCTAAGGCAAAGCGTAGATGTAAACTGCTTCGCGCTGAGCAGCTGCGATCAGGCGCATATCGGGGCTCATCTGCACGTCGCTAGCCCCTGTCGCGCTTTGGAAGAGGCGCGTGCCCGATGCGAGCGCGTAGAGCTCTAGGCTGCTGTCGCCAGCTACTAGCAACATGCTGTTGTCGCTGCTGAAGCGAACACGCTGAAGGCCTGTTTCGAGCGCGATGCTCTGCACGGGTTTGGGCGTGTCGCTGCGCCAGATCGTCAGGCTCGGCTGGCTGGCATTCTCTTGGGTGCTGTAGGCCGCCAAAAACTGGCCGTCGTCGCTGAAGACGAGCTGCGAGATCTGGCCTGCAGGGGCCTCGAAGCTGAGTAGTTTGGCGCCGTCGGCGCTGGAATGTAGTTGCAGATTGCCAGCGCGGTCGGCGACGGCGATCTGGCTGCCCACCGAGTTGAAGGCCAAAGCGCTGATCGGCTCTCCGAGACTGAAGCTGAAGCTGGTGGCTCCAGCGAGTTGCACGCTTACCTCTGGGCTGGCGTACGAGCTGGCGATATTGCCCGTCGATGCGTTGAAAGCCAGCACGATCGGATCGCTGCCCACTTCGCTTCGCTCCCAAACGAGCTGCCCGAGCACGTTGGGCAATTCCCAAAGATGCACGTTTTCAAACAGCCAGCCTTCGCTGCCGGTTTGGGTGCGAATGGCGGCCTTGCTGCCATCGGCGCTCCACTCGACCTGATGTTGGCCGTAGAGACTGTACCTGTCCGAGACCTTCAAAACGCGCGCTTCGCTGACATCGGCCAGATTCCAGATTGTTGCTTCGCTGCCAGCTAAAAGAATCTGCTTGCTGTCGGGGCTGAAGGCGATGCCCGTGTAGCCACGCATAGCGAAGGCTTGTTGATTGCCCGATGTGGTATCGATGAGGCGAATAATGCCCTCTTCGCTAACTAGGGCCGCTAAGCTGGCGTCGGCGTTGAACACGATCGAATTGCTCTCGCCGTCGCTGTAGATCATTTCGAGCGTATCGGTGCGGAAGAGCCGCAGACCATAGGAGATGCCTTCGATCGGCTGGTTAAAGACCACCATCAGAGCGTTGTTTTCGCTGAAGCTGATCGGCGAGAAGAGATCGTTCTCGAAGCCGGGCGAGAGCGCTTGAGGCTGATCGATCAACAGATCGCTATTGGTCAGATCCCAGACGCGTAGATCGAAGTGGCGGATCTCGTAGAGGCGCGAGCCGTCGCTGTTGAAGGAGATGATGGCCGAGACATCGCTGTTTTGATCGTCGGCTTTGCTCAGCTCGCCCAGCGGATCGCCGCTTGGCATACGATAGAGCTGCACGCCGGTAGCGGCGCTGACCGCGATCGTCTTGCTGTCGGGGCCCCATGCCGCGTCGGAAGCTGCAAAGCTCTGCAACGCGCTGCCGTCGCTGCTTTGGTAGACCTCAATGCTGCTGCTGTCGCCCAATAGGTAGGTGAAGAGCATGCTGCCGTCGGGGCTGAAGCGCGGCGCTACGCCCGCCAGATTCGAGGCGACTAAGTTGCCATCGGCTTGGTAGAGCGAACTGCTTGCAGCCTGCTCGTTCGCGCTCGTTTCAACTGCGATCAACTGCGAGTCGCTGCTCCAGCTTGGGTTGTAGCCGTCGATGGTCTGCACCAAGCTGAGCGTATCGGCGTTGTAGAGCGCTGTCTGGAAATTGCTAGTGCTGGGTGCGCGGTATTCGATCGCCAGCAGTTTGTCGTCGGGGCTGAGCGCCAAACGGCTGATCTCGCCTTCAAAGACTTGATGGCGCTGATAGCTGAAGTTGGCGAGGCTGTATTGAACCAAGGCGTCGCTGGTGGCGACATAGATCCACTGCTGCGAGAGCGCCACAGCGCGGGCGCGCCCAAGCCCGATCTGGGCGACCTGCTTGAGGTTGACGATATTGCTGAGCGAGATCGCTTGGCTAGCCGTGATCTGCTGGGCTGGCTGAATGATCGAGCCGCCCGTTTCGCTGATCGGCGGATCGCTCGGCAAGCTGATGATCGGTTCTTCTGGCTCGGCTTCGGCCACGGGCGAAGCTGTCGGCTCTTCAACAGGCGGAGCCGGTGGAGTAGTCGGTACAGCAGGTTGGGGAGAGGCGCAGTTGCTGAGCAAAACAAGCGCAATGCTCCAAGCGAGCACGCGTGTAATGGGCTGAAATTTCATGCGATAGCTTCCTTAGATGCTGTACGAAATTGGCTACTCGTTCAAGATATTGCGCAGATCGTTGTAGTTGGCGCTGCGCGATGGGGTCTTGAGCGTATTGAGATAGGTATGAACTGCGAGTAGCTGTTCCATACAGCTTGTGCGTTCGGGGTCGTCCTCTGGCAGTGAAGCAATATGTTTGCCTAGACTGACGGTGAGGGCACGCGCCTGTTCGGTTCGCAAAAAGTGTGCGCACTGTTCGATATCGAGCTTGTAGCGATAGGCTTGGTTCGCTGGCAGCTTAAACTCGAACAGCTGGCGGGCGTGTTCCTTTAACTCATTGGGCAGATCTTCCATCCAAGCGTTGAGATCGGCCGAAGGCGCTGCCTGCGATCGCCACGCATGCCAGATCAGACGGTTTTCGCTGCGTTGAAAGAGCGTCGCCGGATCGGTCGGCAGCAGCTGCTGGATAGTGGGAAACTGCTCTAGATTGGCGCTTAAGATCGCTTCTACAGCGGGAATGCCGCTTGGGTAGCGCATCAATAAGACCAACAACATATCTTCACGAGTAAAGACGAACGGTGAAGGGCGTGGGGTTTCAGGAGCTGGAGCGCTGGGGGCAGGCTGGCTGTTTTGATAGGCTTCAGCATACTGCCTGCCGTTGCGCAGATTGCGTCGCTGCTGCTCGTAGTTGCGATCACGGTTTTCGTTGCGCGGGCGCTGTTGGCCTTGCGTCTCACGGAAGATCGCCGAGCGAATGGTCTGCTCGTCGACTTCGATCAATTCGCCGAGCTGCTGAATGTAGTGAGCCTGTTCGATCGGATTGGTGAGCTGAGCCAGCAAGGGCGTGAGGCGCGCGACCGCCTCGGCTTTGCCTTTGGCGCTCTGCAGATCAAGATCTTCGGTTAGCGCCACTATATAGAAGTCCATCACTGGTTTGGCTTCGCTCACCAAATGCTTCCAAAGCTTGGGATCGGACTTGATTAACTCGTCGGGATCGTAGCCGGTCGGTATTGCGATGACCTTGACCGTGCCGTTTAGCTCGCGCTCCCAGCGGATATAGCCTTGGGCGGTCGGCACGGGCGTGGTCGGGGCTTCGATCTCTTCGCTGATGGTGGCGAGGCCGCGCAAGGTGGCGCGTCGGCCCGCAGCGTCGGCGTCGAGTGCCAGATAGATGTTGCGGGTGAGCTTTTTGATGGCTTGGACGTGCTGGCTGGTGAGGGCTGTGCCGAGCGGTGCAACCAAGTTGCGGAAGCCATATTGGTGGCCTGTCAGCACATCGATATAGCCCTCGACGATTACGATCGAGTCGCTCTGGCGGATCGCGTCGCGCGCGAGGTCGAGGCCGTAGAGCACCGCACTTTTGTCGAAGATCTCGGTTTGCGGGCTGTTGAGATATTTCGGTTGCGCATCGCCGAGCGCGCGCCCTCCGAAGGCGATCGTCTCGCCCTTGTGGTTGCGGATCGGGAACATTAAGCGGCCTCGAAAGCGGTCGTAGTAGCCGCCATCGTTGCGGCGAATCGCCAGGCCAGCCGCTTCGATCTCTTCTGGCTCGTAGCCCTTTTTATCGGTCAGATAGCTGAGCAGTTTGCTCCAGTCGTCGATGCTATAGCCGAGCTGGAAGGCTTCGATCGTCTCTTGGTTGATGCCGCGTTCGGCGAGGTACTGCCGCCCGGGTTCGCCTTTGGGCAGCGAGAGCAGTACATAGTTAAAGTATTTGGCAGCGGCCGAATTGATCTCTAGCAGGCGTGTGCGGCGGCGGTCTTGTTGCTCCTCTTCGGGCGTGCGCGCTTCGAGCGTAACTCCGGCTCGGGCCGCCAACATTTCAAGTGCGGCGCGGAACTCTAAGCCCTGCTGCTGCATCACAAAGGTAAAGATATCGCCCGAGGCTTTGCAGCCGAAACAGTGATAGCTTTGCGTATCGGGGTAGACCGTGAAGGCGGGAGTGCGCGTGTTGGCGTGAAAGGGACAAAAACCAACGTAGGCACGCCCACTTTTACGAAGTTGAACGCTCCCAGAGATGATTTCAACAATATCGAGTCGCTCTTTGATCTCTTCTGTAACGCTCATAACTTACACCGCATACGTTTACGAACTTGCGCTCTTGTAACGCAGGAAAACAAAAACGGAAAAAATAGTCAAGTTCTACTCTGACGAAGGCCAAATAGAACGTAATCGATCAGATTTGATAGTATCTGAAATCCGCTTGAATCGTTGTAGGTTGGGGCGGTCTTGGCACACAGCTACAACACTTTGCTTACGGGCGAGCTGTTGATAGCCGAAGGCGGACGCGCTAGCACCCTCTTTGGGGAAGAGACTAAGCCGCCAGAGTGCTGAACTGATCAAACGGATTTGATATGACAGCTAAAAGCGCCTACGTCTCTGTTTGGGGCGCTTATACTAACGTTTCATTTCAAGCTTTGCCGGCTGCATCAATGCAACAAAGGGCAGTGGTCGGCCAGGTTTTTGGGTCGTTTTGGCGATTTGAGCTATTCCGCACTCTAGGCGAAATAGCTCAAATCTATCTGTCATTTGCTTATACCGTTCCGCGTTTGCTCAACGTTGCTACTTAGGGGTAGATGCGATAGAGCTGGCGCGGGAAGGGGATGGTCTCGCGGATATGGCGCGTGCCCGAGATCCAAGCGGTGCAGCGCTCGATGCCCATGCCGAAGCCGCTGTGAGGGACGCTGCCATAACGGCGCAGGTCGAGGTACCACTGGTAATCATCGACATTCAGGCCGTGCTCGCGGATGCGCTGTTCGAGCAACTCGGGATCGTGGATACGTTGCGAGCCACCGATGATCTCGCCGTAGCCTTCTGGCGCGAGCAGGTCGGCGCACATAGCAACTTCCGGGCGGTTGGGGTCGGGCTGCATGTAGAAGGCTTTGACCGCCGAAGGATACTTTTCGACGAAGACCGGCCTGTCGAATTTGCTGGCGATCAACGTCTCGTGGGGAGAACCGAAATCTTCGCCCCAAGGCAGCGGGGTTGCGCCTTCGACTTGGCCTTGGTTCTCTTCGATCAGCTTGAGCGCCTCGTCGTAGGTAATGCGCGGGAAGGGCGGGATACACTTTTCGAGCGTGCTGGTATCGCGTTCGAGAATCTCCAGCTCGCGTTTGCAGCGCTCGAGACAGCGCTGAACGATCGCACTGACGAACTGCTCTTGCAGCACCATGTTATCGTAGTGATCGGCGAAGGCGACCTCCGGCTCGATCATCCAGAATTCGGTCAAGTGGCGGCGGGTCTTGCTCTTTTCGGCGCGGAAGGTCGGGCCGAAGCAGTAGACGCGCCCGAAGCTCATCATGCCTGATTCGACATAGAGCTGGCCGGTCTGAGCCAGATAGGCTGTGCCAAGGTCGAAATACTCGGTGGCGAATAGGTTCGTGGTGCCCTCGGCAGCGGTCGCGGTCAGAATGGGCGAGTCAAAGCGCACAAAACCTTGCTCGTTCAGCCACTCTTGGGCGGCGGCGATCACTTCGGCGCGAATGCGCAGCAGGGCGTGTTGCTTGGAAGAGCGCACCCAGAGGTGGCGATGCTGCATCAGGAATTCGACACCGTGCTCTTTGGGTGTGATCGGATAGTTCTGCGATGTGCCGATCAGTTCGATCTCGCTTACGTCGAGCTCGAAACCGCCAGCCGCACGCTCGTCGGCGCGCACGCTACCGGTGATTCGACAGGCCGACTCTTGGGTCAGCTGTTGGGCGGTAGCGAAGGTCTCTTCCGATACATTCTTTTTGAATACAACAGCTTGGATCGTGCCGCTTCCATCGCGCAGCTGAATGAATACCAAGCGGCCTTTTTCGGTTTTGTGATAGACCCAACCCGCTAACGTGACGGTCTGGCCTTCGTGTTGCGCGATCGTGCGTATCGTCGCGGTCGGTAGCAACGACATATGTATCTCCCTATCAAGATTGGGCTATAATGAAGTACAGAAATAGTAGAACACATTGCGTTTGAGCGTGGTTCTGACAATCATGCTTGTTTGATCCATCAAGCGAAACAACCACTCTTCTCAAGCTTACATGCTGGTGGGATAAAGGCACCCTAACCTGTTAGCGCGCCTCATTACTAAGCAGAAAACCTAATGTGTTGTCTTTAATTGGCTTCATTGTAGCATAGGCATGCGGTGCTAGCAACGCACACGCTCTTTAGCTACCTAAAGCCCTATAGCCCATTCCATCGCACAATAACAATCGAGTACATTCGACGTTGTGGCTTTCAGGTCATTGTAAAAATGGACGGAAACAGAGCTATGCACCGTCTCAGCAGTTTCACCCTTGTAGCGATCCTGTTACTCCTGAGCCTTGTGACCTTTCAACACACTCAAGCCCAAACCGTCTTTATTTGTCGGCCCGGAGAGACCTACACGCTTTCCGGCACAACCAGCCCGTCGACAGCGCTCTTGCTCTTGTTTGATGGGCAGAGCGTTGGTGGAACAACAAGTGCTCTCGATGGGAAGTATCGTTTACGACTTGTTATGGGCAATGAACGCCCGGGCGACTATTTGCTGCAAGTGCAAGTGCGAGCCACACGTCAGATCATTCGCGAAGCGCTCTGTCGTGTGCCGGCCGAGGGTGAAGATATTCCGACTCCTATGGCCCAAGCCGCCGAGGCGACACCAACGCCCACTGCCACTCAAGTTGTGAGCGCAATGGCCACTAACGCAACAGCGCCTCAAGCCACCGCTGCGGGCAGTGAAAGCGCAAGCGCTGCGACAGCGAGCAGCACGCCGAGCCCAAGCGCGACGGGCTCCAGTTCGGGCGGATCAACCCAGACGCCAAGTGTGACAGCTTCCGTCAGCCTGACGCCGAGCTATTCTCCGACCCGTACACCCACCAATCGGGCAGGGGCTAGCACTGCAACGGCGACGAGAACCCGAACGCCGACGACGACGACGCGCGCCACCGAGTACGAGCTTCTAGCCGATGTCGATGAGGTAGATCCGGTTGTGGGCGAGATCGTGACCGTGTTTGGTACCCTCACCGAGGCGGGCAGCTTTCGGGGCGTAACCAATGTTACAGTCAATGTCACCTACAGCTTTAATGGTGGGAGCGGGGTTTGGTGTACGACAACGATCGAAGAAGATGATGGTTATTGGGAATGTGCCAACTACGTTACAAACGCAATGGCAGATAAAGATGTTGTGTTTACCGTGCAAGTGATAGTGAACGGTAAGCCTCTCCAAACCCAAGTAACGATTCACGCCTATTCAGAAGAGACCTAAGAGGATACAGAATGACACTAAAATCAGCGCGGCCAGTTATGCTGGCGATCTTAGATGGCTGGGGCATTGCCCCTAGCAGTGCTGGCAATGCGGTCGCATTGGCGAATACACCCAACTTCGATACCTGGATGGCCAACTATCCGGTGACCTCCTTGTCGGCTTCCGGCCTCGATGTTGGCTTGCCTGAAGGACAGATGGGCAATTCCGAAGTTGGTCACCTCAATATCGGTGCTGGCTTTGTGGTCTATCAAGACTACACCCGTATCAGCAAGTCGATCAGCGACGGCGATTTCTTCCAAAACGAAGTGCTGATCAGCGCGATCGATCACGCCAAACAAACTGGCGGCAGCTTGCACTTGTTGGGTCTGCTTGGCCCGGGCGGTGTGCACGCTTATTCCGAGCACCTCTACGCCCTGCTTGAGCTGGCCAAACGCCACAACTTCGAGCGCGTCTACATCCACAGCTTCCTCGATGGGCGCGATGTGTTGCCCGCGAGCGCCGCTGGCTACATGGAAGAGCTCTTGGCCGCCATCGAGCGCATCGGCGTCGGCAAAGTCGCCACAGTGAGCGGCCGCTACTACGCCATGGACCGCGACAAGCGCTGGGAGCGCGTCGGCTTGGCCTATCGCGCCATCGTTGCGGGCCAAGGTCTGACCGCATCCGATCCGATCAGCGCTATTCAGCAGTCGTATGCCCAAAACGTCACCGACGAGTTTGTGCTGCCGACCGTGATCGTCAATCCCGATGGCACACCGACCGCCACCGTTAAGGCGGGCGACGCGATCATCTTCTACAACTTCCGCCCCGACCGTGGCCGCCAGTTGACCCGCGCCTTTGTGCAGCCCGACTTCGACGAGATGGTGCGCAAGCACTACCAAGATCAGGCTGCTCAGGGTCTGAAGCTGCCCGACGAGATCTTCCAGCGCGGCCCGCAGATCGAAAACCTCTACTATGTGACCATGACACAGTATGAGGCTGGCCTGCCTGTCAAGATCGCCTACGCGCCCCGTCCGGTGACTCAGCCTTTGGCCGCCGTGGTTAGCGCCGCTGGTCTCAAGCAGTTCCACACCGCCGAGACCGAGAAGTATCCCCACGTGACCTTCTTCTTGAACGGCGGGCGCGAGATGCCTTTCGAGGGCGAAGATCGCAACTTGGTCGCTTCTCCCAAAGTCGCCACCTACGACCTTCAGCCCGAAATGAGCGCCGAGGGCGTGGCCGATGGTTTGATCGAAGCCATCAATAGCGATCAATACAGCTTGTTTGTGGTTAACTTCGCCAATCCCGACATGGTCGGTCACACCGGCTCGATCCCTGCTGTGATCAAGGCGTGCGAAACCGTCGATAGCTGCATTGGCCGAGTGATGAATGCGCTCTTGGCGAAGGGTGGCTGCGCGCTGGTTATCGCCGACCACGGTAACGCCGAGCAGATGATCGACCCCGAGACGGGTGGCCCTCACACGGCCCACACCACCAACTTAGTGCCCTGTATCTTGATCGCGCCTCCCGACGCTCATCTGAGCAAAGACGATGTGACTCTGCGGGCCGGTGGCCGCTTGGCCGATGTCGCTCCGACCTTGCTCGACCTGCTCGACCTGCAGCCTGCCAGCGACATGACTGGTCAAAGCTTAATCGAGCGCAAATAGATTGGTGGATTTGAAAAAGAAGACACTCTCTAGAATTTTGCCTTTCTAGAGAGTGTTTTTCTTCTAATGTGTTCTCATTTTGGCCCCGCTGAACCGCTGGCGCTTCTCATCTTCTCCTTATCTTTCTCTCAGCCTCCTCTTACTCTCGGCTGGCATAATCGTAAACAAGAAATTAACCCTGATCGAATCTTATCGATGAGGTTGTCTTTTAGATCGGTGCAGTTACCCACGTTAGGTAGCTTGACACCAGTAATAAAGGTTACATTATGCTCCAGCAAACGCGGACGAGTCCCCCACGAGTGCGACAGCATACTCCCGGTCCAGAGGTTTCTTCACCGATGGCCGAGTCACTAACCGAATACTTAAATGAGATTGGCCGACTGCCACTCTTGACCTTTAACGAGGAACAGAAACTCGCTGAGAGCTACCGCCAAGGGCGGCTCGCAGCCGAGGCGCTTGAGGCAGGTCGCTACACTCATCCTGAAGAGCGCAGAGAGCTTGAACGCCTTGTCGCCCATGGGGAACAGGCTAGATCGACCCTAATCAACGCTAATCTGCGCTTGGTTGTGAGTATTGCGCGCCGTTATCAAGGCCATGGTCTGAGCCTGCTTGACCTAGTTCAAGAGGGCAACTTGGGCTTGATGCGAGCCGTTGACAAGTTCGATGGCGAACGCGGCCTCAAGTTTTCGACCTATGCCACCTATTGGGTTCGTCAAAGCGTTGGTCGTGCCGTCGCAGACGGTGCCCGCACGGTGCGCCTACCCGTGCATATGGGCGAACGTCTGACAATGATCGCGCGCCTTCGCCAGCGTTTAACCCAAGAGATGGGGCGCGAACCCACCAACGAAGAGTTGGCCGAAGCCGCTGGGCTAACACTTCAGCAATTGAATCGGGCCGAGCAAGCGAGCCAAACCACCTACTCGCTCGAAGCCGCGCGTGATGATTCTGGAAGCTTCACGCTCGAGCATGTGTTGCCCGATCAGAGCCAAGAGCCTCTGCTTGAGCAAGCGGCCCAATCCTTGTTGCGCGAAGATCTACGCGAGGCGATGTCTCACCTGACCGCCCGCGAGCGCGAAATCTTGACCTTACGTTACGGCCTGAACGATGGAACGGCCCATACCTTGGAAGAAGTGGGACGTATCCTCGGCCTGACACGCGAGCGCATTCGCCAGCTGGAAGCCGAAGCGATGAAGAAGCTTCGTGATCCTCGTTTGGGCAAGCGTCTGCGCGGCTATTTCGATAACTAGTTGTCAGCTCATACTGCTCCAAAAGGCGAGGCCATCGGCCTCGTCTTTTTGATGCAACGCGCTTTTCTGTCGCATTATTTGGCGGAGAGGCGTCTAGCTCCCATTCGGCTTCTGGCGCGTCCGCCTTCGGCTATCAACATCCTATCCCCCCATTCAGGCTATTGAGCCGCTCGCTGCCGCGAGCGATCGTATCCGAGCCTGGCGAAGGGTACGATAGATAACACCAAACCCGGTTGATCACTTTCTATTTGGCCTTCGGTAGAGCGGAGCTTGACCAGCCTTTTTCCGGCTTTTCGCCTTCCTGCGCTCCAGGACCCGCTTTTCCACCTCTCCGCAAAGCAGGAGAGGTGGCCGGGGAGAGGGCCTGTAATACCAAATCCCTATTTGGAATGATCTGCTGTGTTAGTAGAGCGTTTTGAGAACCTGAAACCGTCTTTAAGCAGATTTGCTATCACACCAAAAGCAATTTCGTTCAGCCAAAGACCAAAAAGCAAACAAGCTTTTGTGTGAGGGGTGGTACAATGAGCGCGCACATCCTCATCTGTAAGCAAGGAGCTGTCCAATGAAGCGCGCATTAATTGTGCAAGGTGGTTGGGAAGGTCATCAGCCACGCGAAGTATCGGTTATTTTGGCGAATCTGTTGCGGAATGAAGGCTTCGAGGTTGAAGTTTCCGATACGCTCGACGCCTTTTGTGATGGCGAAAAACTGAAACAGCTCGACTTGATTATTCCGCTCTGGACGATGGGCACCATTCGCAAGGATCAGCTTGAGCCGCTGTTGGAAGCGGTCAAGAGCGGTGTGGGGATCGGCGGTCTGCACGGCGGTATGGCCGATGCCTTCCGCAACGAGACCGAATATCAGTACATGGTCGGCGGCCAGTGGGTCGCCCACCCAGGCAACGACGGCGTCACCTACGAAGTCGAGATTGTTGATCGCGAAGATAGCTTGTTCAAGGGCCTACCCAAGAAGTTCACGGTCGTTTCCGAGAAATACTATATGCACATTGATCCGGTCATCGAGGTGCACGCTATCACTCGCTTCGATAAGGTAGAGATGCCTGTCGCTTGGACCAAATACTATGGCGCTGGTCGTGTCTTCTACTGCTCGCTCGGCCACCAAGCCAACATCGTCGAAATGCCCGAGACCTTAGAGATGATGCGCCGTGGCCTGCTCTGGGCGGCCGAGCGCGAAGTGCCAGCAGCCGCTTAAGGCGAGCCGATTCGCTTGCTTGCAGAGCGCCAGCCAAGCGCTGCATCGTCGCAGGCTAGATTGAACTGCCTTGACCAGCGCAGCAAGTCATTGTTTGCTGCAATGCAGGCTGCGCTCGGCGACGAAGGCGTGGGGAACATTGCGAGCGCAGACAGATAAGGCCCTCTTGTGCTGGGCGCGATGTTGGTAGCCGTAGGCGGACGCGCTTGAGACCGCATGGAAGGGCGAGACCTCGCCGCCAAAGCGCTCAAGCGCTTATGCAGAGCGCGAACGAGACGCAACAAACAGAGGCTTGACCATTACAGGTCAAGCCTCTGTTTGTGTATTGTGCAGTGAATAATTCTATTCGTCGATCGTCATCGCGCCCTTGGGAGCAGGATTGGTGCTGAGACGCTTCTGCTGCATTTCAGGGCTGGGCTGCCAGATGTTCCAGACCAGACCGACCTTAGCCAAGAGCTTGATCACGTAGGCCGAGAGGTCGACCTGCCACCAGCGCATACCGTGGAAAGCGGCGCGGGGGAAGGCGTGGTGGTTGTTGTGCCAGCCCTCACCGAAGGCCAGAAGGCCGACGATCCAGTTGTTGTAGCTGCGGTCACTGGTGTGGAACATACGACTGCCGAAGGTATGACAGACCGAGTTCACGCTCCAAGTGATGTGGTGAGTGATGAAGATACGTACCAGACCACCCCAGAGCAGACCGCGCCAGAGACCTTCCCAACCGTAAGCGGCGGCGCCAACCAGCATCGGAATGAGGATGCCGAGACCGACCCAGATGAAGAAGGTACGGCTGAAGAACATCACCTGCTCGTCTTTCAGCAGCCAAGCGCCGTACTTTTTGATATTGGCGGGCTTGTCGCTGAACATCCAGCCGATGTGAGCGTGCCAGAGACCTTCCAGCGGGCTATGGGGATCATCCTCTTTGTCAGAGTGAGCGTGGTGCTGAATGTGAGTCGATGCCCAAGTTGCAGCCGGGCCTTCAACGGCCATCGAGCCCATAATCAGGAACATACCGCGCAGATATTTGTTGGTTTCGAAGCTGCGATGGGTCAGCAAACGGTGGAAGCCGATCGTGATACCCATGCCTGAAATGACGTACATAACAAGCATCATCGCGATATCGAGCGCGGTGACGTAGCGTTGCCATACAAGCGTGATAGCGTAGATGGTCGCTAGGAATGGGATAACCACAACCAGCAGAACAACAAATTTATACCAAATGCTGACTTTCTCTTCTTCTTCACCTGTTCCGGCGCCGACAATACCGGGCTTTTCGTTGGCGATCTGCATACACTCAACTCCTAAAATTTTCGATGGCGAACGAGGCCATAGAGGTTGTTTGAAACTACGTTAAGCGTATCAGACCACAAACCCTTTGGTATGATCCATGTGGCTAGGCTTAAGGCCTATTTTTGCGAGCTAGTAGAGCCTGAGATATAGGTAATGAGGCATAGGCCTTGAGAGCTAGACGTGGTGTTTTGCGACCAATTTGCTCACGCTGCTTAGGTTGCGGATGGTGCCTTGCAAGCCGAGGGCGCGCTCGATACGGTCGTGCGAAACCTTTGATTCGTGCATAGAGCGGCGCGCCAGCCAATAGACTTCGCGTCCGATCACGCTCAGCTCGTCGTATTCTGTGCGCAGGCCCATTAAGCGCTCGATCGCTTCTTGGCTCGGCTCGCTACGCATAAAGTCGATGTAGAGCGTATGTCCGGGCCGCGCAAGCTCGGCTGGATCGTAGGGCTGATTATCGATGACCGCACGCAACTCGGCAGTGCTGCGCAAAAAGGTCGGCACACTGAAGCCGAGCGCGCGCTCTAAATGTTCTTCGATCAGTTTTTCTAGTTCGTTGCGAGCTTGTGGTGTGCTGCTGAAGATCACATTGCCGCTGGCGATAAAGGTCGCGACATCGCTAAAGCCGATCTCTTGAAAGATCGCTCTCAGGCGATCCATTTTGACCAAACGTTTGCCGACGTTGATAGCGCGCAGCAAAGCGACCCAGCGTTGTGGGGTCTCTTGATTCATGGCATTCCTTTCAGAGCAGATGAGATTGTTGGGCGAGCAGCGCGGCCTGCCTTTCTTTCAGAGCAGACCGAATTGTTGGGCTAACAGCACGGCCTGCATACGATCGCGTGCGCCCAACTTGCCCAAAATATTGGCTACATGGTTTTTGACCGTGCCGATACTGATCATTAAGGTTTGGCCGATCTCTTGGTTGCTTTGGCCTTGGGCGAGCAGTTGTAGGATTGTTCGCTCGCGTTGGGTGAGCAGCGTAGCGACCGAAGGGGGGGCGCTCGGGGCCACACTAGGTGCAGGCCCGGCCGCTGTTGGCGGGCCGCTGTCGCGTAGGCGGCGGAACTCTTGGAGCACTTGGTTGGTGATCTCCGGCTGAAGCAGCGCTTTCCCTTGGGCTACGGTGCGAATCGCTTCAACGATCGTGTCGGGCGGTGCGTCCTTTAACAGGTAGCCTTTCGCGCCCGCACTGATGCCGCTGAATACGTTTTCGTCGTCTTGGAAGGTTGTCAATATGATGACAGCAGCTCGTGAACCGCGTGCTGTCAGCTGACGTGTCGCTTCTACACCATCGATACCCGGCATACGAATGTCCATCAAGACCACATCAGGGTCAAGCTCTTGAATGGCTTGCAGGGCTTCTTGGCCGTTGCTGGCTTGGCCTACCACTTCAATGTCAGAACGCCGCCCCAGCAAAGCTTCTAGCCCCATTCGAATCAAGGGTTGATCGTCTACTAGCAAGACACGGATAGGATCGGTATTCATGAGAGTGTTGCCTCTGTTAACGGAACCTCAAAGTAGAGTATAAAACCTCCTTCGGGAGGCATTGTGCTTGTGCATAAGCCGCCCAGCAGTGCTGCACGCTCTTTGATCCCGAGTAAACCTAAACCACCCGATGTTGTTTCGCCAGTTGGACCACGCCCGTTATCTTGAATCGACAATTCGACTTGATGCGGTCGTCGCCACACGCGAATAATGATCTCATTGGCCTGACCGTGGCGGATCGCATTCGAGATCCCTTCTTGAATGACGCGATAGAGCGCTAAGTTGATCTCGGTCGATAGGCTGGCTAGATCGCCATCGATCTCTAGCTTAATGCTCACTTGATCGTGCTGATTATGGCTGTGCACCAACTCTTCAAGCGCTTTGCGCAGCGCATCTGTTTCGTCTGGAAGTGGATTGAGGGCATCGAACGAGTAGATCAGTTGACGTTGGGCTTCGACGATCAGGCTTTGCGTCTCTTCTAACTGACGGAGCGCCTCTGCTGGATTGTTGCTTAACTCTTCGTGGGCGTTGTGAAGCTGGAGCGAGATGCTCATCAGGTAGTGCCCGATTCCATCGTGGATCTCGCGTGCGATGCGGTGACGTTCGGCTAGAACTGCCTGTTGGCGTAACGTAGCGGCTTGTTCGTGCAAACGTGCTACTGAGCTGTACATCGTAGAGACCATTTGTTTCGCTACCACGCGCTGATTATAGCGTCGTCGAGCGATAATAATCGGTACAGCAAGGGCCATACCCGTGAGCAGGAAGAGTAGGAGATTGGTGGCTGTCTGCCAAATGGCCGGTGTAATAGAGCCGATCACAAGGGTGACCGCCACTTGTAGCGCTGCGAATCCTGCTACCATCTGGCTCCAAGTGCTGCGCAAGGCGATCTGCCAAGCCACCATCGCCAAGCCGATCAGCAGGGCTGTCGATTGGGTCAGCGCCAGCATAAGCAACAGGCTACAGGTTTGGCCGACTAGGCCCAAGTTGTACCAAGCGCTATTCGATCGAAACTGGGTATACAGGTAGTATCCGAGTAGCGCCAGCCAGATGATGCCCAATTCGACATACAACAACTGGCTCGCCTCTTGTTCGATGATGGCCCAGAGTGGAACCAGCGAACCGATGATCAGCGGTAACCAGTCGAGCACATGGCGCACCGAGGGCGAGGCCAATCCATGATCGAGCGGCAGTTGCAAGGCATTCTCTTGGCTCTCGTTATCGATCTGCACGACTTGGTTTGGGCTGGGGCGCAACACGCTCAGCGCCTGACGCATGGTCGCTACCGTTTCGCGCACATAGCTCTGCGATTGCAATACCAAGGGCTGGGTGCTGGCGACGCTGTTGCGTGCTTGAGAGATGGCGTTGCCCACCATCTGTTCGAGCTGACCCAAAGCTATTTGCAGGTCGCTATGCACCGTGTCGTCGAGACGGTCGCGCTCTTCGAGGGTTGCTTTATGGGTCACCTCTTCGAGTGCCTGTTTAGCCGAATGGTACTGCTGTTGCAGCTTTTGAACCGTATGTTCGATCTGAGCGCGCATACGATGCTGGTAGGTATAAACTGCGGCGGCGACCGCCACGCCTACCAACAAACAGCTCATATAGATATTCGCCCCAATCCACTCGATCCAGCCTTGGGTCGCGATCAAGCTTGTGCCGCCCAGCGTGAGCCACATCGCGATCGCAAGCGGAAGCCAGATCCACACTCTGAACAGATAGACCGATTGAATAAGCGGGGCGATAAAGAGATAGCCGATTAAGGTCGAGGGGATGATGGCCTGCATGGTGCTGATCAAAGCGCACTGAAGCCCGACCATGCAGAGCTGTTTCCAGAGCTTTAAGCGTACGATTGGCACGCAGTGGAACAGCGCCAGCGACAGCAGAACAAGCCCAACGAAGCTGAGCATTTGCATCAACGAAAAGGCTCTCCCCGATGATGTCGCATCGCTCAACACTGCGATGGGCAGAATGCTAAGTAAGAGTGAGACAAGTAGCTGAATCGTTAATGGATATCCAGAACCAATGCGCGGCTTCATGGTTTGCCAACGGGTAGGCGTCTCTGCATTCATAGCCATGAGTCTAGCAGAAAAGCCGTATCTCGCCTATAGTACCAATACCTCGGTATTAGCGCCTCTTGTGTATTCAATAATTAAGCCTGCTTTTTACAAACGCCGGATCGTGGCGACCAAAACCCGCTTTCTTATAGTCCGTATTGGATCCTTCATGCTATAAGACGCAGATAATAGCTAAACGTTGCGATCTCAGCGGTATGGTTGATAAAAGGCCGAGCGGCGCGGCTTTACAAAGAAAATAAGCACAAAACCGACCACAAACCCCCCTACGTGGGCCCAATAGGCCACCCCGCCCTCGCCACTAACGGCTCCGACCATCTCTTGATAGCCAGCCGAAAGCTGCATAAAGAACCACAGGCCGACCAAGATAAACGCGGGGATAGGGATTGTGCCGAAAAAGATCACTAGCGGCCAGATCGCCAAACGAACGCGAGCGAGCGGGAACATCACCATATAGGCCGCCAAAACACCGCTGATCGCTCCACTCGCCCCGACGTTAGGAATAGGCGAGAAACGATCGCTACTGTATTGAATAAGCGTCGCGCCAACCCCGCACAGTAAATAAAACCAGAGATAGGTGATATGGCCGATTCGATCTTCGACATTATCGCCAAAAATCCATAAAAACAACAGGTTCCCAGCGATATGGCCGATACCACCGTGCAAAAACATCGATGTAACGATGGTCAATAAAACACTTATCGGCGCCTGTCCCGCCATCCAAGCGCTCAATTCGAGTGGAATAAAGCTCCAACGAATAGTAAAGTCGCTATCTTGCTGGAGCTGAGCTAGAAAAACAATGATATTGATAGCAATCAGCAACCAGTTGATAATCGGTGTACGGAGGGTAGGATTATCATCGCCAAGAGGAAACATTCTAAAATCCTTTCCTAATCGGCGGGGAACTACTTCATCATACCATAGGAGCGTGACAAAAGGGTATGTAAAATATGCTACTGTTCCCGATTATAGGCACAAATAAAGCTAGGGTTGCCCTTAGAAGACCTCAGCGAAATAATCGAACTTTCAAAAGATTGCATTGACAAGCTTTAGATCAGCGTGGTACTATACATTTATTGTTGACTGATTCACTTATCTTATTCCAGTAGTAGCAGTATGCGTATTTCAAAAAAAGGTGAATACGGCGTGCGAGCGATGTTCGACCTGGCCCAGCACTACGGCGAAGGCCCGATCCAGAGCCACGATATTGCTCATCGCCAAGGGATCGACGAAAACTATCTCAATCAGATCTTGATCTTGTTACGCAAGGCCAAGCTGATTGACAGCATCCGTGGCCCGCAAGGTGGTCATCAGTTGGCCCGCCTGCCCGAGCAGATCTCGCTGCTCGAGGTCTTAACCGTGCTCGAAGGCCCTCTGATGCCCGACGAAGCAGGTTCTACCGATGCCCCGACCGCCAGCGAACCGATCGACCAAGAGCTGGTTCGCCAAGTCTGGGGCGAGATCCGCGCCGCTATCGAAGAGGTCACGCGCAACATTACGCTCGATGACCTTTGCCAGCGCAAGCGCGATCAAGCCGGCGAAGTGATGTACTACATCTAAACCAAGCCTCTGAAGCACACAACAAAGAGCCTTTTTTGAGTGCCCTATTTGGATAGGACAACCAAAAAAGGCTCTTTTCTATGTGATCTCACCTTCGCACGATAAGTTCGACGCTCTGGCGACTGCGTCTCTCCCCCAAAGAGGCTGCTAGCGCGTCCGCCTACGGCTACCAACGGCCCCTCCGTCGCGACGGGCGGCTATTGGGCTGTGTAGCGAGGCCGCCCTCAGATCCAACCGAACGGCTTCCTATCGTTGTAAATTCGCTGAAAGATATGCGCTCTTGCAATGCAGGAGAAAGTTAAGGGAGATTGCTCATCATCTCGCGCAATCTCCCTTAACAAGGGCACCATTCCACTCTGCCGAAGGCCAGAACGAGATAGGATGATATCGAATCCGCTTAAAAACGTTCATTCTCGCAATGCAAGAAAACAAAAATCGGGCAAAATTAATGTGGTATTTCGCGCGACAGCGCAAAATACCACATAACAAAAGCTAGTTGATTTCCACTCTACCGAAGGCTAGAAAGCAAAGAAGTGATCAAACGGATCAGCTAGCGGAGCGCATTCAAGCTCTGGCTAGCCGCCTAACTGCGACATCGTTCGTACAGTAGGCAGCACACCTTCGGGCAAACCGTGTCCCCAAGGCTTCATCGCGATCGCATGGCGAATACGCTGCTCAATCTCGTCTTGGGTCGCGCCAGCCCGAATGGCGGCCCGCAGATCGTGCTCGTCGTCGCGTAACAGACAGAGGTGCAGACGCCCGTCGGCGGTGAGTCGCATGCGGTTGCAGGTCGCACAGAAGGGATCGGTTACGCTGCTGATAAAGCCGATCTTGCCCTTTGCGCCCGGAATGCGGTACAGCCGCGCCGGATCGCTCGCGCCCATGCCCAGCTCTTCCAGCTTGCCAAAGACCGCTTCCAAACGCTCGATCAGTTCGGCGCTGCTAATCACGCCATCTTGGGCCAAGCCTGCCACGCCTGTGAGCGGCATCACCTCGATAAAGCGGAACTGCCAAGGGTGTTCAAGCGTTATGCGCGCCAGATCGACGACCTCGTCGTCGTTCATTCCGCGCACCACCACCGCGTTCAGTTTGATTGGTGTTAGACCCGCCTCTTCGGCCGCATGGATGCCTGCCCAGACCTCTTCGAGTTTGCCGCCGCGCGTCATCTGGCGGAACTTCTGAGCGTCAAGGCTGTCGATACTGATGTTGACGCGGTCAAGCCCAGCCTCTTTCAGGGGCTTGGCTAAAGCTCGTAGACGCAGGGCATTGGTCGTCATGGCGATATGCTCGATTCCCGGCGTCGCCTTCATTTCGCGCACCAATTCAACGATGTTGGGGCGCAACAGCGGCTCACCGCCCGTTAGGCGCAATTTGCGGAAGCCGGCGGCAGCAGCAGCCCGTACAACCAGCAGCAATTCGTCGTTGTCGAGCAACTCGGCTCGCTTGGCAAAACGTATACCTTCGGCAGGCATACAATACACGCAGCGCATATTGCAGCGGTCGGTCAGCGAAATGCGCAGATAGTCGATTCGTCGCCCAAAACCATCAAGCGCGGGTTGATCGGTAGGGTACGTGGGCAACTGATGTGAGGCGGTGTGTATCAGGGGTATCGTATCGGAAAACGAGATCTTAGCCATAAGACTTCTCCGGCTTCATCCAGAGCTGCGTAATGCTGTCTCTAGCCTCGTTGCTGAAATGACGAGATGCACAATTGGGTGTGTTCGTTGCGCATCTCGTCTTTAGCTTTGAAGATCGGATAGATTTAGGCAGCAGCCAGCACGCTCACACGAGCAGCAACTTGTTGCGCGATCTGGCGGAACACAGTGGCATAGGCGTCATCGGCGTTGCTTGTGACTGCTGGCCGGCCTTCGTCACCACCACTACGCACGCTCATACCGATTGGAACTTGACCCAAAAGCGGTACGCCAACCTGTTGTGCTAGGCGTGACGCCCCGCCTTCTCCGAAAATATCGTAGCGTTTGCCTGTGTCAGGAGCAACAAAGTAGGCCATGTTTTCGACGATGCCCAAGAGCGGCACATTGACCTTCTTGAACATCTGCATGCCCTTCAACACGTCAGCGGTGGCGACATGTTGGGGCGTGGTCACAATCACTGCGCCATCGATCGGCAGCGATTGCGCCAAAGTGAGCGCTACATCGCCCGTTCCAGGGGGCATGTCGATGATCAGATAGTCGAGCGGCGCCCAGTCAACGTTATAGAGGAATTGGCGCAGCAGTTGCGTCACCATGGGGCCACGCCAGATCACAGGCTGGCTCTCGTCGATCATAAAGCCGACCGACATCACCTTTACGCCGTGCGCTTCGAGCGGTACGATCACCGGCTGGCCTTGCTCGTTTTCAAAGGCTTGGGGCTGACCATAGACGCCCATCATTAAGGGGGTCGATGGCCCATAGACATCGGCATCAAGCAAGCCGACTCGCGCGCCCTCTTGGGCCAGAGCCACAGCCAGGTTGGCCGACAGGGTCGATTTGCCTACGCCACCTTTGCCAGCAGCTACGGCGATTACATGAGCCACACCCGGAATGGAGGCCGCATCAGGGATACCGCGTGGCTTTACGTTAGCGGTGAACTCGATCGCGACTTCGCTGACACCCGGAATCGCACGAACGGCATTTTCGCAAGCCGCTTGGATTTCGTCCTTCAGGGGGCAGGCTGGAGTTGTGAGCTCCACTGCGAAGGAAACCGCCCCGCCGCGCACCGATACATTCTTTATCATTTTACGCGAGACAAGGTCGCCGCCCAACTCGGGTTCTTGCACCGTACTTAACGCTGCTAGAACCTGCTGCTCGGTAACAGCAGCCTCCCCGCGAGAAAATAGACCCATAATCTATACTCCAAGTATAGGCTTTGATTGAAAGATATAACGTTTAGAATTATACCAGATCTAACCGATAAAGGTACTTATCATTTGCTCGTTTTAAACAACTTTAGCCTCGATATAGCTGAATATACACAGCAATGCGGCGCTTATACGATTCTCTTTTTAAAAGCTCATTTGAGTGTTTTTGGCAATGGCTAAACGAACTAGGCAAGGCTTTGTGCGCACTCTTCAACTCTGCATATCAGGTTTGTTTCGTTGTGGTGGGGGCGCTTTCGGCAGGGGCTAGCCCATCTGGGTGGCGGGCAGGGTGTTGGTAGCCGTAGGCGGACGCGCTATGCGCCTTGCTTGGGGTACAAGTCCTCGCCGCTAAAAGACGAAATTATGAGTCAGATTTGGGTCGCACTATACGCAACGGGCGCTTAAGCGAAGGCCGAAACTACCCAAGCTCAGCGAGCTGTTGCGCTATTGCTGCGGCCTAGATAAACTGAAAGAGCCGGATTGCGAACAATCCGACTCTTCCAGATCTTGATAATGAAGTAAGGCTAAATTGAATAAAGGAGACAAAAACAAGTACAATGAACTACAATTAGCGATCCAAGGCAGGTACTAACTTTGAATACCAGACTTCGCTGATAATGTTGCCTGTCATGGTTAGAATGCCGACACACACGACCATAATGAGAACCAAGATAAGACCATACTCGACCAGTCCTTGCCCCGGAGTAGCTAGACGTAGGCTTGCCCAAGCTCTTAAGGACAATGAATAGAAGAGATGTTGGAGCATATGCGCGCCTCTGGCTAAGGACCGCATGATAAAACCTCCTTTTGGGGATATAAATACCTCATTATCAAGATTATTTTTAGTATATCAGAAAGGTTGTTAGACGTAATAGCCCGCAAGTACTAGCTTTGTTATAGAGAAAAAACTTGGTTTTTTGAAACGTATTTTTCTAGATGATGATCAGATATTTTCTTGTTTCTTTCATTAAGCTCTCATTGACACAAGTAGGTCGATCTTATACAATCCCTGCGGCTCATGTTTTAGATAGTATTAGAAAAAAGAAGGGTTTCTATGTCCGAGATTATTGATCAAATGCGGATTTGGATAGAACAAGGCATTCAAGCTTTAGGATATGTCGGAATCGCGCTTATTATGTGCATTGAAAATCTTTTTCCGCCTATTCCTTCAGAGTTGGTAATGCCTCTGGCTGGTTTCTTGGTTGTTAAGGGAGAATTCACCCTCCTTGGCATTATTTTGGCCGGAACGATTGGTTCTGTAGTGGGGGCAATAATTCTTTACTATATCGGTTTATGGGCAGATGAACCGATCGTTCGAAACTTCATTCGCCGCTTCGGTCGCTATTTCTTCCTTTCGGAGAGCGACCTCGATCGCGCGATGGATTTCTTCAACCGCTATCGCCAGCCTGTGGTCTTCTTTGGCCGTTTGATTCCGATTATTCGTAGCTTGATCTCTTTGCCCGCTGGTATGAACCGCATGCCGATGGGAACCTTCTTGATCTTCACCACTTTGGGTAGCGCGATCTGGACCACGGTCCTTTCGGTCGCCGGCCTTATTTTGGCAGAGAACTGGGAATTGATTCTCGATTATGTAGACCGCTATCAGAAGTTTACCTTGATCGTCCTGATTCTTGCCGTTATAATTTTTATTGTGATGCGAGTTCGCTCGTACCTCCAGAACAAAAGCGTGAGTGATCCTACTTCGAAGGCTTAAGCTATGAGTATCTTATCGCGTTTACCGTTTAGGAAAGGGACACAACAGCCCAAGAGCCGTTTTGCTGTTATCGAGGATATGATCGTCGAGCGTTTCGCTTTGCGTCGCATCCAAGCTTTTTACGATGATCTGATGCAATTGGAGCGCCACTGGATCTGGTTGCTGCCCGCTTTGGTCTTCTATGCTTGGTATTGTTATCGACGCGAACGAGAAGAGATCGCCTTACGCCGTCTTGCCCGCGCTAGCCTCCCCGAAGAATCCTGAAAACGCGATAGACATAAGATATACCGAAGCGAGAGGGGTGTAGTTCCTCTCGCTTTTGTGTTGATACCGAATCTAGTTGTTTACTTTTTATTTGGCCTTCGGCAGAGTGGAACGTAACTATTTTTATTCCCCTTTCTCCGTTTTTGTCCTTCCTGTGTTACAAGAGCGCAAGTTGTTAAACGGATTTGCTATGATGCGACTTGAAGCTCGTTATACGCTTTCCCTTGTTCTGCGTGTTGCGAACCTGCACATCAGCGAACGTGATATCAGGCTTCTTTGCGGAAGATCAAAATAAACTGGTGCACTTGGTTGGCAACAAACGAGAAAGGATAGCCGAAGGGATAGAGATTGAGACTCTGATCGTACCAGATCCGATAGCCTCGGTACGATAGGTTTGTTATCGGCATAAGCTGCGCCACAATGTCGGCGTGCAGCATATTGTGGTGTTCTGGGCTTGGCTGAAGATCTTTGGTGAAGAGCACCAGATGGCCCTTTGGTTTCAGTAACGGCAGCGCTTGTTCGACGATCGCCTGCAGAGCCACCAGAAAGTCGTTGTAGGAGAGATTGCCTAAGTCGTTGCGCGATCTGGTGAAGGGGGTCGGCTGGGCTTGGCCGCGTTTCTTCTTCTCGCCCGTTTTGCTGCGAGCTTGCATCTGGGCATAGGGTGGGTCGGTCAAAATCAGGTCGAAGGACTGCTGCCTCACCGCCGCGTAGCTCTGCAGGTGGCGTGCATCACCTTGGATCAGAGGTTGAGCGGCGATTCCCAATTCTTTGCAGACTTGGTGGTAACAGGCGATATAGTCGCTCGAAAGTTCGATCCCAACCGCGCTCCGCCCTTCCAGCGAGCAAGCCAACAGCGTGCCACCCACGCCTGCAAAGGGATCGAGCACGTGCCCATTGGCTTTGGTAAAGAAGCGTACCAGCTCGGCCATCAGTTGGGGCGGTTTGGGCGAAGGGTGTACGCGCCGTAGATGGTGAGCGAAAGCATCTGGCCCGCTGGTTGGGTAGCTGGTAGAGATCACCGAACGCAGCGCGTACATCCACTCTTTCCCCGTTAAGTCGTTTAAGCGATTGCGTTGATCGTAGATCCCCCGTGTGCCTACAACGCGCCCAAACCGCCCGACCGCTTTTTCGTTCCTCTCAGGTGGGGTGTCCTCACTCATACTGTGCAACCTCCCCGCTAGTGATAATGCCCTAACTGGCTGGAGCTGTTGTCACTTGTTTGCCCACCTTAAACAGATAGAAGAGCAACGAGCCGCAGATGCGCAAGCCTCCAGCAACAAACAGCGCTATTCCTATACCGAAATAGTCGGCGATCAAGGTACCGATCATTGGCATAAGGAAGACAGCGAAGTTTTGGGTCGTTTGGTAGAAGCCCACATAGGTGGCTTGATCCTCTTTGGGGCAGGTGTCTAACAACAGGTCGAAGTTGACCAAGTCGTTGCCCGCAGCGCAGAAACCTGCGAAGGCGGCGAAGAAAACCAGCAGCGGGATCGATGCTGTAAAGGAGGTCATGAGAGGATACAAGCCCAAGCCGAGGCTGGTGATGATCAGTACCCGGGCCGCCCCGTAGCGACGCGACCAACTCGCCCAGGCGAAGTAGGCGATCAGCAATACACTGCTATTCGCCATATTGATGATACCGATCGAGGCGTCGCTGGCATTCGCCTCGTGCACCCAATAGAGTGGGAAGAGCGGAAGGCCCATACCGACGCCGCAGCGGAAGATGAACGCGCTCGAGAGAAAGGCGGCGAAGGCAGGGGTAGAGCGCAAGCCCTGCCAACCTTGTTTGATCAGGCTAGCCCAAGAGGGCGCTGCTTTTTGCTGGCTCTCTGGATTGTCGGGCAGTGTGATCGCGCTCGAGAAGATGTAGCTCACCACGCCGCCTAAGAACGAAGCGATAAAGACGATTTGGTAGTTGAGCGGAAAGACGATCATCTCCAACACGATACCGACCGCCGCCACAGTGAGTGAGGTAGTGACGCCAAGCGTACCCCAACGGCGGCTCATCAAATACATACGCCGTTGCGGCCCGGCTACGCCGCTCATAACCAAGGTAAAGGCCACATTTACGATCGTTGAGGGAATGGTGACTAAGGCCCAGATCGCGATTACCGCCCACGGAATGGCCGATTCGGGGAAGATAAAGGGCATGAGGCCGAAGAGCGCATATGAGCCAAGCACCCAGATACGCGCTTTCGAATACCACGGAACGATATTCTTCTGGCGTCCGAGGAAGCTGCCTACCGGCAAGGCGAAGAGTGCCCCCGCCAATGCTGGTAGCGCCGAGAGCAGACCTACCAAAAAGTTCGATGCGCCGAGGCGGGCGAGAAAGACGGGCAGGAAGGTGGCGACACCGCTAACCAAACCAACCCCAACTCCGTCGATCAATACATTGCGGATATTGCGTTCGGTCACGCTTCCCGGATCGCGCAACCATCGTAAACGGCTTGTAATAGGGGAAAGTAGATTCATAGAGTACGCCTGCTACAGTATCGCTTCAACACGGCCCAACATACTGAACCTGGCGTCCTAGCTTATCCTGTACCGAATTGGCGGTCGCCAGCATCTCCCAGACCGGGCACAATGTAGCCCTTATCGTTGAGGTGAGAATCAAGCCCAGCCAGATAGATTGGCACATCGGGGTGGGCCTCGCTCAGCGCCTTCACGCCTTCTGGCGCGCCCAAAAGCCCCAAGAACTTGATTCGCTTAGCGCCCCACTTCTTCAGAATATCCATTGCTGCGATGGCAGAACCGCCGGTCGCCAGCATGGGGTCGAGCACGATCGAGAGATCGATATTCGGTTCGGCGGGTAGTTTGTTGTAATAGGTGACAGGTTCGAGAGTGGTATGGTCGCGGTAGAGGCCGAGGTGCCAGATATGCGCAGTGGGCAAAATATCGAGCAGAGCATCTTGCATGCCTAAACCGGCGCGTAAGATCGGAATAAAGGCGATGCGTTCGGCGATGCGTTGGCCTTCACATTCGGCCAGAGGTGTTTGTACCGTCCAGGTTTCAAGTTGAAGATCAGCAGTAGCCTCATAGAAGAGCAGTTGAGCGATCTCGCGAACCAGCTCGCGGAACTTTTTGGGCTCGGTACTTGCACGGCGTAAAAGCGCAAGTTTGTGGAGCACAAGGGGGTGCTTGGACACATGCACTTCGGACATGGTTTGTCCTCCAAGATATTGCTTTCAATTGAGTAGTACAGATACGCATCAGCGTATCGATCAATAAAGATGTTGGGCCATTATACTCCAAACCTTTTTGAAAACCGCTGCTACATACGATCTTCATTCGATTCTGCCGCAAGAATCATTCCATATGCGAGCGAGCAGATAGCGAATAACAAAAAGACAGCCTTCTAGGCAGAGTTTACCTATTCGGCCCACCTTTGTACAGAGCCCATCTATCCTTCCAAACCACATCCGCACGATCTGCTTAGCCCTTTAGCGGCGAGATTTCTACCCTAAACAAGGCTCTCACCGCGTCCGCCTACGGCTACCAACATCCCGCCCTCTACCTAGGTGGGCTAGCCCGCGCTGCGAGGCCACCCTCAAAGCCAAGCCTAGCAACCCATGCCCAAACAAGGGAACTAGCATAGCCTTCTTCGCTGCCTAGTCCACCTTGCCCTCGGCGATAACTTCACAGCCGAACACTGGCTACACCAGCGCAAGCTACGAGTGCAGCGCCAGTCCTCTTGGCCCGTCGCCGGGCCTCGCTTTGTTCAACACCGCAAGAACGAACGATTCAGGAAAAATAACAAAATTCGCGAAAAATTGGAGAAAATAACCAAAAATTGCTACAGGAATTCTGTTGGTTTTGTTGCTGGAATTTCTCTTTCTGATGCGATAAAGCAATGATTTTGGAAGTTGTGTTGACCGATTTGACAAGACCCTACCCCGGTGCTATAATCCCACACGTTGTTAGCGCAACGCCGTTTCACTCGAATGAGTAAACGAAACAACTAAGGCAGAGCGAAGTGACTAATGTAAAGAGGTCGTTTCGAAGCTGGCTCGCTCGAAAATAGCGATGCTAGTTTTTCTTTGCCGAGTAGCGCAGCACTTTACCAACATATTATACAGAACAAGCTTAGTGTGCATCTGGTCTGAATAAGACCTTAATAAAGAACCAATCAAACGAAGAGTTTGATCCTGGCTCAGGATGAACGCTGGCGGCGTGCCTAATGCAT
>CALGUG010000032.1 GCA_937902315.1 uncultured Chloroflexales bacterium | reverse complement strand
CACTCCTTTACCTGTGCAAGAGTATAGCTCAACTGCACGTATTGTACCATATTTGTACCTCTATTGTACTATATGTATTAATAATATAGGCATAATATAGTACAATAGAGGTATAATAAAAGCACGACCCCGCAGGTGTACCACCACAGAAAGAGGCTCTGTACTGGCTAAACGCAAGAATACCAAAAAAGCACAAGAGGATCTGCCACTGGTGACAGTCCGGGCTGACATCTGTAAGGATACGATTGACACAGACTACTATGGCTGGATACAAGGATTTGCATATATCGCGGGTGCAGATCGGGAGGGGTATCTCACGGACATCTCTATTCCACTTCTTCCAGAGGATGAAAATCCGCGTACTGTTCCTTACATTCACTTCCTAGGAGAAGAGGGCTGGCCTATTGAGGACTTCCTTGCGGTCTACGATCAGATTAGCGCTCTGCTGATACCAAATTCGATTGATTACTTCCTATTTGGCCTTCGGCAGAGTGGAACTCGACTATTTTTGTTGTGTGACATTTCGCGCGATCGCGCGAAATGTCACACAACCTTTCCTCGTTCCCTGCGTTATAACAGCGCAAGTCTTTAAACGAATTTAGTATGAGTGATCCACGGATACAATCAGCATGCAGACGGTTTGAGCGACTCCGTGCCAAGGCTGCCTAATGGAGATCAAGAACATCAAAGCGACAGAGGGTACACGCTATCACATCACCTATCACCTCGTTTGGTGTCCAAAGTTTCGCAGGCCCGTGCTTGCAGGAAGGGTTGGGGAACGAGTACACACCCTGCTGGGAGAGATCGCTGAGAAGTGGGGCTTTGAGATTGTCGCGCAAGAGGTGATGCCCGATCATGTCCATCTCTTTGTTACAGCACCACCTGCGTTCAGTCCCTCAACAGTGGCGCGACTGTTCAAAGGGGCAAGCAGTTACCCACTGAAACGGGAGTTTCCAACTGAGAGTAAGCGGCATATTCGGAAGGCTGGAACGCTCTGGTCACCTTCTTACTATGTGGGAACAGCAGGTCATGTCAGCGCTGTTGTGATCAAGCGCTCCATTTTGGAATGCCAACACCTGTAAGGTAAGAAGGTCAGCCCACGCTGCTGAAGCAGCGATGGTGAAACAGTATCCTATGGGAATGGGGCGTTAGCCTCATTCCTCCCACGACTGAAGTCGCGGGTTTCCTGAGGCTATTTTTATGATCGGGGCGATCTCGGCTAGAGATAAAAGGCGACCTGTAACTGAATACAGGCCGCCCGAGGGCTTTGCTATATGCTCTTGTTTAGCCTGGCGGCGAGTGCTCTCGCCCCCCATGCGTTCCTTGGCGCGTCCGCCTACGGCTACCAACACCCTAGCCAACCACATGGGCTGCTAGCTGTGCCGAAAGGCCACCCCAAAAACGCAGCGCTACGAGCGATCTCAAAAACGCGCACTATTCGCTGATGGCTGCGATGTAGCGCTCGGCCGAACGCCGCACCGCCGCTTTAGCATCATGCTGCATGGTGCGATCGAACCAAGCCGTGTAGATTCGATCGAATTCAAAGGGTTCGACTCGATTTACGATCTGACGCACCTGAGAGGCATTGAGCGGGATCAGATTGGGATAGCTACGCATAAAGGAGGCGTAACGCCGATCGGAAACAACGTAGATGATGTCGCCCGCCAACAACACGCCCTTGCCTTCAGCGCCATCGGCCCAATGCAGCATGCTCGCGCCGTCGAAGTGGCCCGGCGCGTTGATCAAGGTTAGGCCCGGCAGCAATTGGTGGGTTGTGCCCTGCCAAAAACGAATAACTGGATCGGGGCGCATTACATATGCGCGGTCGGCCTCGTGAATGTAGATCGGCACCTTGCCAAAGGCGTGACTCCACTCAACAATGGTCGAATAGTAGTGAGGGTGCGACATCGCGATCGCGCTGATGCCGCCGAGCTCGTTGATCTTGGCGCTGATCTCGTCGTTAAATAGGCTCATACAGTCCCACAAAATATTGCCGTGGGCTGTACGTACCAACAAGGCGCGCTGGTTAATAGCGAAAGCTGGCTCTATGCCGAAGCCGATCAGGTTCGGCTCTTCTTCACGAATTAGAGCGCGGTGGGTTTGGCGCAGCTGGGCGAGGGTGGTCCAACGCTGACCCTGCCAACCGATATATTGGCGCTCATCTTCGCAGATCGGGCAGTGTTCGGGCGGCGTCTCACTCGCCGGGTATTGCACGCCACATGTGGCACAGATAAAATGCTCCATCTCCCACTCCATTCTCTCAATGTTCTCTTTACGAAGCTTGAAGGACGGCACAAGCGATGGAGCATTCGAGATGCTTATCGCTGGCGCGTTCGGTTCGAGCGTTCGTCCATTTCGTAGGGGTAAGGCAGCTCGACAGCGCTAGCTTCATCGAGCAGCGCCATATGCTCGGCACTCAGTGTCCAACCGAGGGCACCAAAGGCGCTCTTCAACTGTTCGAGGCTGCGCACACCGATGATCGGCGAGGTCACGCCCGGCTTCTGAAGCAGCCAACGCACGGCGACGTTTGCTGGCAGACGATCGACCTCCTTCGAGACCGCGTGCAAAGCGTCGATGACCTTCCAAGTGTGTTCATTGTTATAAGCCGGCCAACTTTCGCCCCAGCCTTTTTCAACAGCAAAGGCAACGCGCGAATCGGGGGGCGGCGCTTCCATACCACGATAGAATTTGCCACTCAGCCAACCGCCACGCAGCGGGCTCCAAGGCAGCACAGCCAAGCCTTCGTTTAAGCTGACCGGAATCAATTCCCATTCGGTCTGGCGGCAAAGCAGGTTGTATTGGGGCTGCAATGAGCTAAATACTTCCCAGCCGTTGGCCTTGCTCAGATCTATGGCCTTCTGCAACTGCCAACCGCTATAGTTGCTGGCACCGATATAGCGCACTTTTCCGCTACGCACAAGGCCATCAAGCGTCGAGAGGGTCTCTTCGAGCGGGGTAGCTGCATCCCAGCAGTGCACTTGATAAAGATCGATATAGTCGGTCTGCAAACGGCGCAAGCTCGCATCGACGCTAGCGATAATGTGCTTGCGGCTCAAACCAATCTTGTTGATGCCGCCCATACCGTAGCGCACTTTAGTCGCGATCACTAAATCATCACGATTTTGCTTCTTGAGCCAGGTTCCAATAATGGTTTCCGATCCGCCTTGGCTATAGACATCGGCGGTGTCGATAAAGTTGCCGCCAGCCTCAACAAAATGATCGAGAATGGCGTGGCTCTGGGCCTCATCAAGCTCACGCCCAAAGGTCATCGCGCCCAAAGCCAAAGCGCTTACTTTTAGTCCACTCTTTCCAAAGAAACGATACTCCATGAGATGACTCCTCAATAAGCTAACTAGAGACTACTTGCCAGTAAGCAAACAAACTTCACCAATTCCTATACCAACTATCTTCACTAGTTGACTTAGTTTTATGACATATCATTCTATTTTGATGATATGATATTGATGAACGTAGATATGATTCTTGATAGCTTTACAGTTTTGCCAGGGAAGACTGTATCTGCATAGAAGCTCCCTGCTTTCTGATGAGTGAAACTATGCTTCGCTTCATCAGCAATCTGTAAGCTTCAAAATCGGATACTGAAAGTCGGCTCTCGGCGCTCCTGTAACTTTGGAGTATCGTCCCTGCTGTAAGATACAACAGCTTTCCCGATACTTCCTAGGCCGAAAGCTTGGTTAGGAACCTGTTCTTTTTGACGGGCCCTGTCATTACTACGATTACTCGTTCTTATCGTTATCCTAGCGAACTTGTAGTACTTTTGAGGAAAACCTATGCTCAATCTCGACGACGTGATTACAGCGCGCCAGCGCATTGCACCCTATATTCGCCATACTCCCCTTATGCCAAAACCGTTTTTGACAGACGAGTTTCCCGCCCAGTTACAGTTGAAGCTTGAAAACCTTCAGGTAAGTGGCTCTTTCAAAGCGCGTGGCGCTTTCAACAACATCTTGAAAGCAACACAAGAAGAACGAGATCGTGGCATTATTGTGGCAAGTGGCGGCAATCATGGCCTTGCGATCGCCTATGCTGCTGCCAAACTAGGGGTGCGCGCAACCGTCTATCTGCCCAAGAGCGCAAGCGCTGACCGCGTTGAGCGAATCGCAGCTTGGGGCACAGAAATTGTGCAATACGGCGAAAATCCCTCGGATACACTTCGTTATGCCCAACAGGTCGCTGAGCAAGAAGGTCGTCTCTACATCCATCCTTTCGATGCCGAAGGCACTCTACAAGGAACCGGAACGCTTGGTTTAGAGCTGCTCGATGATGTGCCCGAGCTCGACTGCGTATTGATCGCTATCGGCGGTGGTGGTCTCATCAGCGGTATGTCTTTTGCCATCAAGCAAAAGCGCCCCAATGTGCGGATCATTGGTGTCGAACCAGCAGGCGCGCCAAAAATGCGAGCAGCGCTTGACGCTGGACGTGTTGTTGAGATCGGCGGCATCAACACTATCGCAGACACACTGGCACCGCGAACTGTTTCAGCGCGCACACTGGAATACACCCAGCAGTATGTCGACGAGGTTGTGCTTGTAAACGATGATCAGATGCGCCAAGCAATGCGTTGGCTCTGGCGGGAGTGTAACCAGCTTGTTGAGCCAGCAGGTGCTGCTGTATTAGCAGCGATTCAAGGCGGAGTTGTTGATATCAGCAATCACAAACAACCGGTTGCGTTAATTTGTGGCGGCAATGCCGCTGCTGAAAGTGTGTTTAGAGGCTACCAAGGCAGATAATAATATATTTTTCACATTTTTGCAAGCACTAATCCGAGAACATTTCGCTTTGCTGCGACTCGATTACTGTGCTGATCGAAGTGAGTATCATTTCTGACTCATTCATTATCTCCATTTTCTTGTGTTGTTCTAAACAAGGTTCGGCTTTCATCTGCCTTCCGAGCAAGCGGACCAGTCTATGCGCTATCATACGAAATCCGGTTGATTGCTTCCAATTTAGCCTTCGGCAGAGTGGAACTTAACAATGTTTGTTATGTAACATTTCGCGCTGTCGCGCGAAATGTTACATAACTTTTCCTCGTTTTTGTTTTTCTGCGTTACAAGAGCGCACATCTTTGATCTGGTATGATACGAAATCCGTTTGAATCGTCGGCTTGGGAGAGGTCTTTCGGTACACACAGCTACAAGCCTCGTTTGTTGGGCGGGATGTTGGTAGCCGTAGGCGGACGCGCCAAGGAACGAATGGAAGGCAAAAACCTCAGCGCAGCAAGCTGAAGAAAACGAACGGATTTGCTATCACAGCATAAAGGCGTGTTTCTGTTTCCACGTGCGCATCATCAGCTCGACGGTGCCGAGGCCAGCGGCCAGCGCACCCGTATAGAGAAAAGCCTGCACCAGACTGGTCAAACCGAGCGAATAGTCGTTCATCACAAAGGCCAGCACCGTGCGGAAGGCCAGCACACCCGGCACGACCGCAATAAAGCCCGGAATGGTGAAGATCGTGGAGGGCAGGCGGAAGATGCGGGCAAACAGCTCGCCCAAGATACCCACCACCAACCCAGCCCCAAACATAGCCACCTCCATAGGGGCGTTATAGATCAGCAAACCGAGGTGAACTGCATACATCGCGATGCCGATCAGGCCGCCCGGCAGCAACGAACGGCGCGGCGCATCGAAGACGATCGCAAAAGCGATCGTTTCAAGGAAGGCTAGGCCCAGCGAGGGCAGCAGCGGCGGAGCAACGGCCGCCGAGGGCAGCGCCGTGATGCCGCCCAACAGCAGAACCGCCCACATACCGACCGCGATCGCCACAAGCGTCATCAGGGCCGAGGCCGCGCGCGAGACGCCCGCCACCATATCGCCGCCGAACAGATCGAGCACCGCGCTCATCATCACAACGCCTGGCGCTAAAAAGAGCACCGAGCTGATCACCGCGCTCGCATTGGGCAGTGTGCCTTGTTGCATGGTACCGAGCAGCGCGATCCCCGAAGCCGCCGCCGCTACAAGCCCAGTGTTGAGCAAACGGTTGATACGCATGCGAATCAGCAGGACACGTAACTGCTGAGCGATCGCAGAGGCGATTGCGCAGACCCCAAGCTCGTAGCAGCCCGCGCCGATCAGAGCCGCAAAGGTACAGCAGCCCATCACAACCGCCAGCGTTACCGTCCAGTGGCCGTAGATGCGCGGTTTGGTGGCGATCTCGGCCAAGCCACGCCGCAGTTCGTCGCGGCTGAGTTTGTGCTTCACCACCTTGCGCGAAAGATCGAGCACATCGCTGACCCGCCCTAACAAGAGGGTAGTATCGAGGATGCGCACCAGCTTGGTGCGATGCTCACCTTCGGCGTGGGCCGAGGCGATGATTCCGGTTGGGGTCGCGAAGACATCGACCGAATCGGCCCCTAGACCAACCGCCATGGCCACTACCGTCTCTTCGACGCGAGCGGTGCTGGCTCCATTCTCCAACATCAACTGCCCGCCGTTGAGCGCGAGCGACAAAATATCGCGCAGCTCGTCGCGATGACGACTCGGCGGCAGCGTCCCTTCTGTATCCGGCGTTTCGGCTTCAGGTAGCTCCATAGTCCTTGCTAGGGTTTTAATCCAAATACAGTCCGAATCGGGCGATGATCAGATTTAGTGTCCCACGGCCCATAATCGCTGCGAAGCGCTTGCAATTCGGCGGTGTGAAAGATATAGTCGATGCGGATCAACCAGGCAGGCACTCGAATATCCCCCACAAATGGCAGGTTCATATTGGTCGCCTCTCCGCCCGGAAAGGTGTGTCCAAAACCGAAGCCGCCCTCCAGCCAAGCGTCTCGAAATCCCTCGCGCATCAGGCGATAGGAGCGGTTGCGTGGCCCCATATTGAAATCGCCAACTACGATGGTTGGCCCCGGGTGTTCTTTGACATAGTGTACCAGACGTTGGGCCTGCTCTTCGCGCTGAATCGTCGACCATTCGATCGCCTTGCGCCAGCCATAAAGTACAGCCGGAAACGAAACGTTATGAACATTGATTACAGTGACCTGTGTGCCAGCAACATCAACATAGACTACTTGCGGATCGCCGATCCAAGCCCCTCCAAGGCGCTGAGCGCTCTCGCGCATGGGATAGCGGCTAAGAATGGCCATACCTTGGTCGCTAGCGCTCGGGTCGAGCAAGCGATAGGGATAAAGCTCAGCCAGCTCACGCTCGATAGCCTCGCTCAACTGCAGATTCAGCTCTTGGATCGCGATCAGATCGGCATCGCTTTGGCGCAGGGCCGCGAGCGTCTCGGCTTGGTTGCCGGTGTTCCAGGTCATGGCGTTAAAGGTCATAACGCACAAACGGGGTGCATCGCTCACATCTTTGGTGAAAGGAGGCAACAGATAGGCCCCATACAACACTAACCAGATCAGGCTGACCACAGCCGTCGAAAGCCAAACATCACCACGCCCAAGCCAAAATCCGATCACAATCATCACAGGCAAGAGCACAAAGAGATAGCTGGCGAAGGTATTGATCAGAAACAGCCACCACCAACGATCGCCAAGCGTCAAGTGAACGATCAACCAAGCCAGCAAAACGAGCGCATAGCAATGCACACCTAGAGCGACGATCCCTGTCAGCCCAGGCAAAGCAGAAATCTCTTTTAGCATCGATAACCTATCGCTATTGAATATTATGTCAACCCAAATCGATCCGCGCAAATCCACAACGGCCTGCATGCTCACGCAAGCCTACTTAAGGACTGAAGAAAGGCGGGCGCTGCTTCGCCTAGTTATAGTAGAGACCTTGGATCAAGATCTCGGGCTCGACTTGGAAGGGCCAGAGCAGCATGCCGCTCGTGCCTTCGGCACGGATCACGTCGCGTGCGCGCTCGAGGTCGGGTTGGAGCTGGCTCAAGGGGCGCATAGCACCTTCGCCCGTTGGAAAGCCGATCTCTGTCACCACAACCGGCTTATTGAGCTGGATCGCGTGCAGTTCGCGAATGCTGCGCTCGAGATCGGCGGGGAAGCCTTGGCCGTAATACCAGTGCTCAGCGTAACGTCCGCTATCGTAGGGGTCGTTATCGTAGTAGTGGAAAGTGTAGACATCGACCAGATCGGCCATGCGCAGGTCAGCGCCTTCGGGGCGGAAGTAGCTCTTAGCGAAAGCGGCGCTGATCGTAATCAAGCGATTGGGGTCGATAGCTTTGACGGTATCGTGCACCTTCTGCAGGAAGTGCAGACGCTCGTTGGCGAGCGGGAAACAGAGTTCAAAAGCAGCGTTGTCCCAATCCCAACAGCGGATATCGATCGGGCTGCCGATATCTGGCTCGTTGAAGAGATCCCACATGATCACGCCCGGGTTGCCTGCCAAATGCGAGACCACAGGGCGGACGTGCAGATCGAGGATCTGTTCGGTGTGTTGGGGGCCGAAGCGATCTTGCGGAAACTTCGCTAACAAGACTGGCAGAACATAGATACCACGTCTGTTAGCCGCCGCAATCAAAGAGTCGAGATGCTCAAAGGGCAGATCGAGGTTATAGTTAGGGTCTTGCTCGCGCGCGCCACCGAAGACATAATAGTTCAAGAAGATACGAATGGTGTTCACGCCGTGGGCCGCGAATCGATCCATGTCAGACTCGATCGCATTCATATCCCACGGGCAGTTGGTATCGGCGCCGAAGTGAAGCATAGCGCAACGCTCGACATCGGCATTGATCGTGTGAATATAGTTAACACCACGCACTTCGAAAGGCTGGCCGTTTACAAAGAGTTGCGACCCTTCAGCGCTTACGCTTGGCAAAGCATAATCGGGCTCGGGATAAGCATAGGCGGGAGTTAAAAGCAAGATTGCGATGAGAAGCAATCCCAAACATTTTGACGTGAGAGATCGTCGCAAGGGTTTTTGTAGTATCAACGCAACCTCCTTATAACCGGGTTAGAGCCATCTGTGTTTGATAAGATCGTGCAGATAGCCGATAATAGATCAGGGAATATTGTATCATACTTGATTCGCATACCAATGCGATAGCGGAATCTATGCGCTCACGCTTTCCTAGTATCGATCAAAACCTTCACTCGGTTCTTGTCGAACGCGTTTTTCCTCTACTCACAAGCGTCTTCTCTAGCCAGCAATCACTTAGCTTGTCCGAACAGGAACGCCTCTTACGTTCTTGGAGCATGACCATCTGTGCTGACGCCTGTGCGCTGGCGCGCGGCCTCACACTCCCGCAGCGGCTGCGCAACTACAAGACGCAGCTCGATGCAAGCGTTCACGCCGAGTGCTTAGCGATTGTGCAGTCGCTCGACATCGATTGGCGATCGATGCCCGCCCGCACTCTGGGCGACCTATACGAGCTCTTGCTCAATTACCGTTTGCTGAGCACTAAAGAGCGCTTGAAACTAGTGGCTGACCGCGCTATGCGCAAAGCCAACGGCAGCTTTTACACACCTCAAGCCATCGTCGAGTCGATCGTGGCTGCCAGCTTACAACCCCTTCTACGTGAACGCGATTCCGATAGCATTCTTGCAGACTTCAGCGTGCTCGATCCTGCCATGGGCAGCGGTCACTTTCTCTTGGCGGCCATCGACTACATCAGCCAGCAGATCGCGCAACAAGATGCTCACAGCGATCTTCAAACGCTGCGCCAACGTGTGGCAGAGCGCTGCATCTATGGGGTCGACCGCGACCCCGAAGCAGTGCACGCCGCAGAACTCTGTATCTGGCTGCATTGCGCCAGCCCAGACTGGCAGTTTGCAGAGCACCAGCTTCGCTGTGGCAACAGCCTGACTGGGCCGCTCTTCTCTGAACAGCACGACCAGATCCAAGAACATGGCCTCGACTGGCAAGCGGCCTTTCCCCACGTAGCGGCGCGAGGCGGCTTCGACGCCGTTGTGGGCAATCCGCCCTATGTAAGCCAACTCAGCGCAGCCGAACAACGAGTGGTGCGCGCCTGGAGCCGCACAAGCGGTCGTGAGCTCGACGCCTTCTACCTCTTCGTCGAGCGTGCGCTCGCATTGGTACGCCCACGCGGGCGCTGCGGTATGATCATTCCCAACGTGTTTATGCTGCAACACAACAGCGCAGCCTTCCGACGCTTCCTGTTGAGTCATACGCTCGAGTCGATCGTCGATTACAGCTTTTCGGCCTTCGGAGGGGTCTTGGTGCCGACCGCTGTTGTCATTGTGCAGGAAGGTAGCCCGCCCTGCAATCACCAAATCGTACTGCGCACCAGCACAGGCGAGAAGCATAGCGTAGCCCAAGCCAGCTTTCTCGAGCTGCCCAACCAGCAATTCAATCTGCGCCTGCTCAAAATGGCCCCCCTCTTCAAACAGATCGAAGGCTGTTGCGAAGCGCTCGAACACTTCGCCCATAGCCACGAGGGCATTCATTCGGGCAATATTCGCCACAAGCTCTTCAGCCGCGAGGCCAAGCACCCCCGTGCCTACCCCATGCTCAAAGGCAGCGATATCTCTCGCTACCGCATGCAGTGGAGCGGTTGGTATGTTTATTATGACAAGTCGCTGATCGATCGCAGCGCGGGCGATTATGCGTCGCTACGCCAAGAAAGCTCCTTCCAAGCCACCAAAATCCTTACGCGCCAAACGGCCGATCGCCTGATCGCCACACTCGACGCCGCCCGATTTTACGCCGATAACACCTTACACACCACCCAACTACAGCCCGGCAGCCAAATCTCGTTGCTCTACCTGCTGGCCCTACTTAACAGCCAACTACTCAGCACGATCTACCGCATTCAAACCGGAGAAGAAGGGCGCATGCTGGCCCAAGTCAAACTGGTATTCCTGCGCCAACTGCCGATTCGTAATATCAACTTTCGCAGTTCGCTTAGTGAACGCAGCCAACAGCTCGAAAGCGCCAAAACACATATCCTAGCTTGGCTCTACAACGCGCAACACGAGCGCATCGCCAGCTTCGCCCACGAGCAGTGCGCGGCAGGCAACGAAGAGTTGCTCCACGACCTGCTGGCTTGGCTGGCAGAGCAGCAGCTCAGCGCCCCCAGTCTCGACCCTCGTTACGACCAAGCCATCGATACGCTGGTAGAAGGCCTGTATGGTGTTTCAAGCCAAGCGCTTAACGCGGCCTACTCCTAAGAGCCTCAGCTCATCAGCATTTGGTTTTGCATAACATTGGCGGAGACAGATATAGCCTCAAAAAAGGGGCTAGCGCGTCCGCCTTCGGCTATCAGAGCGGCTAGCCTACCCTCATCCCCGGCCCTTCTCCCCCATCTATGCATTACCTAAAAGTCGTGTCGGCAGCAACAGGCGATCGTTCGCATAGCATCGCGGGAGTATCCTTGAGAGCACAGAACAGGGAGCATTCACCCCCTCGTCCGCACTGCGGGAGAGGGGGCCGGGGGGTGAGGGCAGATAACGCTGACCGTCTGTCGATTTGTGGCTAATGTACAGCTCCCGCAATGCGGGAGAAGGGAGGACAACGAAGCTTCGTCGATACCTTGACAAACAGTGAGCAGCGAAGAGAGCCGATAGCCCTGCCCTTTGCTGGCAGGGATGATGGTAGCCGTAGGCGGACGCGCCAAGGAGCGAATGGAAGCGAGGAATTAAACCGCCAGAGCGCTGAACACATCAAGCAAAGGCATGTTCTCTTGGGCCGAAGAATCAACAAAAGCGAGGTCTTGAAGCTTGCACTCCAAAACCTCGCCTAAGATCACTCAAACAGCGCGATTAGGAATCCGCCTTCCAGCGATAGATCGCGATATGCGATGTGTCGCAGGCGCGCAAATCGACATACTCGCCGTTGGGGAACCATTCTTCAAACTGCTTCAGCTCCGCTTCGCGTTCGGTAGTTGTCACAATGACCAACTCGCTTGAATTGGCCGGATCGATCAAGGTCGAAGGATCGAGCTCTGCAAGCGGCGTATTGATGTTTTCAATTTGCTTGCGATCGCTGAGAAAATCGACCGAACGATGGGAGCCATAGAAGAAGATCTCGGTCGGCAAGACATAGATCTTGGCATCTTGCGGAACCGAATAGAGGTAAGCGCCATACATAGCCGCCTGACGTGTGTTACGGCCTACAAATCGGCACGAATCAAGGAATTCGCCATAGTAGGTATAGAGGTTGATCGGCGTGACCGCGAGCACGAAGAGCGCCACAGAACCATACTCGAGGTAGCGATTCATGTCGGGCTTGAGGCTAAAGATCATTTCGATATTCTCGAGCACCCAATCGATCGCGATACCAACAAAGATACAGGCGACGGGGAAGACGACCAGCAAGCGGTAGTGGTAGGTCGAAGGAGGAATCGTGATAACAGCCAGAGCAACCACACCACCCCAGAACCAGCCGTTCAGCATCACCATGCGCCGATTCCAGGTGCGAAGCAGCACCAAGATCAGGCCGATGCCCCAGAATACGCGCGAGACCACATCGAGGGTCGGCACGCCGATGCCATAGAAGTCGATGAATGGATCGCGATAGAAGGTCGCCAAGGCCAAACCACCCAAGCTCAACAAAATCCAGATAGGATGTTTACCCGTGGCTGCGACCTCGCGCTCCATCCAACCCGAGGCGAAGGTGCCGTCGAGGCTCATACGCGAGGCAAACTCGTTGGGATAGAAGAAGCCCCAAAGCGCCATAGGCGCGATAATAACAATGGCCGAGATCAGACCCACGCCGATAGTGGCAAGGTTGCCCGTAAAGATCGATCGGTCGATCACAAACCAAGCCAGTAAGATCAGGGGTATGAGGACCAGCCAGACCCAGCCATCGATATAAAAGTTGATATGCAGGCCGATGATCAAAACCGAGAGGACCATACGAAACGGGCTACGTCGCTCCATAGCCGTCAAGAGACAGTAGAGCGATAGCGGCACCGATAGGGTTGTATAAATATACGAAACCGCGACCTGTCGGCTGAAGTGAACATGCACATGTGAAACGGTCAGCAGGGCCATGGTAACGAAGGCGACGCGCGGGTTTGTTACTTCGCGTGCAAAAAGATAGACGGCAGGAATGGCCAAGACTCCCGCAATAGCGGGCAGCAAACGAATGGAAAGAGGTATCGGGCCCAGCAGATGGATCAACTGCTGCATAAACCAAAGGTAGATCGTTCCAACACCATCGATAGCTGCAAACGGCATGCGTAGTGCACCACCCGCTCGCCCAATATCTTGAGCCCAAGTACCGATCAGGCCTTCGTCACCGTTAATAGCTCTTGGCAATTCTCCCAAAGCATAAAAACGTAGCCCAGCCCCGATGAGGGTCATCACCCCTACGATAATGATCTCGGTTTTATAGGTGGCAAACCAATCTCGCCAAGCAATCCAGCGTTTGGGGCGCAGCGAAAAGAGCACAACTATCCAAGATGCACACCACAAACTCGATGTAACCCCAAGAAAGGTGCCATTAATAGACAATCCGATTCCAAAACGAACCGCTCCGATAAGGCCTAGTCCGATTCCAAGCACGAACGTAGCAAGCCTGATACCTCGTTCAGCAGCCCAAGCGCTATACTCTGCCCATCGACCCCAATAACGAGGTACAAATACAAGTGCCATAATAAGAGCAGCAACAGCGAGGGCAGTGCCTGTATTAAGCATCTGAAAAGGCACAAATCGGAAGGTTCCAAAGCCGATCACAGCTAAGAACATAACGATCAGGCGCGCGCTAGCTAATACTCGCTTATTGGCAAAGAAGGCAGGCTTTTGGGCAGGAGGGGCGGTTTTATCTGTCGCAGTCTCTTGTTCTTGAGAGGGCAAAAGAGGATTTGTCGCAGTAGATTCACTATTTTGGGTGTCCAAAGCTGAAATACGTGTGTCTGTTTCGCTTGCTTGTGTGTTCATAATTCTATAAATTATTCTCTAGACGAAGAGACCACTGTAACGGATTGACAAGAACGACAATCAGCGATTGCCAACGATCTATAGAATCGAGAGCCTGAAAGAAAAGTTCAGGGGTTGAGATAACTAATCCATTGATGGAAACTGTTGACAACAGTTTCCTCACAACCGCTACAAGTATAACATTGATAATCCTATTTGAGCTACAGTTGTGAGGAAGTTAGATATAGGACGAAGGAGCTGTTATTGCTTGTCCATTGGTACTGGTTCGTGCTTGTTACGTCCGTTTATAGATCGGAGCGTTGCTGGGTTTCCCCAGATAGATTGTATTTTACACCCTAGCCTATACCGAAATATATCAGCCAAGGCTTTCTGAGATCCATTGACAACAAAAACGAGCCTTTAAAACCCTTGCCAAACAGAGTTTCAGGCTCGTTTGTTGTAAGCTTATAGCGCTTCGCTAAGGCAAATAGCTTTCCTAGCAAATAAGTTAAAATTTCTTAACATTTTTCCTAGCGATCTCAAGCTTAACTCGTTTGAATCACCGAAGGTAAATAGACAGCCGAAAGGTGCCAGTTGACTCGTTGGGTCGTATCGTGGCGCACTTCGACCCCACCTTCGATCTGCTTGTCGTCGGGCAGGCGCAGCGTCACACGATACCAGCCAGCCGGAAGATCGGTAGCGGCGAACCAACCGCCGCCGTCGCTGCGCAGACTGCGCTCGATCGGGCCGCTCAAGAAAATCTCTTGGTTATCGAAGGAAGTTAAGCCCGGCAAGCCCGCCAAATCGCCCACGATGCGTCCCGTCTCGACCTTCCAAGGCATGCTGGGCATCGTCGCAGGAGTCGCAAAGCTGTGCTGCGCCAGTGCATCGAGCGCTTGGGCGCGGTTGCCCTCGTTGGCGAGCGACGAATAGGCATAGGCCGCCACACCCTGCGCACCCGCATTAAGGGCGTATGCGATCTGAGCGCGATTGCCTTCGTTGCTATTCAGCCAAGCCCCATAGCCAACCACCACCGAGCGGCGTCCAGCCTGTTGCGTTTCCCAACCGACCCAGTCGCGGTACCATGAGTATTGATCGGCAACATGCTCACGATCGTAATTCATGACAATCGCCGTATCGATAATGCCTTCGAGTAGCCAATAACGCCAGTCTTGCAAACGAATGTTGTAAGGATCACTGTTCTCCCATCCGCCCGCTTGGTTTGGCCCTTTGCCCATCGCCGTTACCGCCGCGCTCACCCGCGCGTAGGGCGCGACTTGGGCCGCCTCGAGATAGATGCGGCGCACCAAATGGGTGACTTGATCGCGACGCCAATTCTTCCAGAGCGGATCGTTGGGCTCGGGCTGGCCGCTGCGCCCGAACTGTTCGTTAAAACGGGCCACGCTCACCGGATTATAGCCAAACTGCGGGCTTGGGTAGCGAATAAGGTCGAGATGCAAGCCGTTGACGTTCGGATAGCGCTCTAAGAGATCGCGCACCACCGCAGCGGTATAGTTCACAACCGCTGGATGACCGGGATCGAGCCAGGTATCGCCATCGACCGAGCTTTCGCCATTGACACCCAAGGCCACCCAGTTATCGCTGCCAGCCACATGTGGGCCGTGCTGCCAATAGACGTGGGAAGGGTCGCTCGGTTGGCCAAGCGACTCGCGCCAGATCGGCAACACCGCGATCCAAGCGTGCAGCTCGATCCCCTGGGCTTGGGCCGTGCTGATCAGGGTTGCCAGCGGGTCGAAGGGCGCAGGCGCAAGAGCCGGATCTTGCGAGCGCGGCTCGATTCCGCTGAGGTAAAAGGCATCGCCGCGCCGCCGCACTTGCACAATTAGGGCGTTGAAGCCGCCCCGCCGCGCATCGGCGACCAGTTGTTCGATCTGTTGAGGGGTTTTGATCCCGCTATTGAAGGCATCGACCCACAAGGCACGCATCTGACTCACAGCGGCGTGACTAGTTGGGGCTGTTGGTAACACAACACTCATAAGTAGCAATCCTAGCAGTATCAATCTCTGAAAACGACGATCCATTGCCTTTCCTCTGGCGACCAAGGGCGGGCCGCTAGCGCTCTATCTAGCAGATTAAACGCAAGTATGCCTAAAAAGCGCAAGCACCAAAATGATATCCCAATGAGACAGACAAGCTTCCAACAAGCTTATGCTACAATAGAGCGACTCGAACGTGCAATGCACCAGAACGGGCGGTCTTTCGAGGCTGGCCCGCCTTTTTGTGTGCCCAAGCGAGACTGCACAGTCTGATCGACGAGTAGAGAAAGGACGAAGGTCATGCATATTGCCATCAACGGGGCTTTCTGGAACCAGCCCTCAACCGGTAGCGGTCAATATCTGCGCCGTTTAGTCCAGAGTTTACCCGCTGCTGCACCTCAACATCGCTACAGTCTCGTCGTACCAGCCGCTATCGGTCCCATTCAAGACCCGCCCGATGGCTTACGTGTAGTTGGAGTTAGGACGCCCTTCGATACACGCAGCGAAAATCTTGCCAAGCTCTGGTTCGAGCAGTTCGGTCAAGTCGCTGCGGCCCAAAAACTGAAGGCCGATCTGTTGCACGTACCCTATGCTGCCCCACCGCTTCGAAGTTCTGTTCCGGTGATTAGCACCGTACACGATATCATTTGGCATGTGCTGCCCGCCTACCGAGGGAAAGCCCATGTTCGCGCCTATTATCGCCTCGTTCAAGCAGGTATTCAAGCAGCTGCCCACATCATTACCGACTCGAACCACAGCCGCAACGATATTATTCAATCGTTCGGCTGCGACCCCGAGCGCGTAACAACCATCTATCTCGCCGCTGGCGAGCAGTATTACCCGCGCGACCACCGGGCCGCTCAGGTCGAGATTTGGCAGCGATATGGCATCGCTTCACCGTTCATTTATTATGTGGGCGGCTACGACGTTCGCAAAAACGTCGAAGTGCTTGTACGAGCTTTCGCTGAGGTTCATCAGCATGGCTCTCCGGCCAAACTTGTACTCGCAGGCAAAGCGCTGGGTAAGGATCCGGCGTTTTTTCCTGATATCGACGGACTGATTAGGGCACAGGGATTGATAGACTGTGTGCATCGGGTGGAGGTTCCGCCCGAAGATAACCCGCTCTTCTTTGCAGCAGCCAGCCTCGCCGCTACCCCGAGTTACTACGAAGGTTTCGGTCTACCGCCTTTGGAAGCCATGTCGTGCGGAACTCCCGTTTTGGTTTCGGCGGCAAGCAGCCTTCCAGAAGTCGTCGGTGAAGCGGGCATCTGCCTCCCTCCACACGACATTCAAGCTTGGGCAGAAGCGCTACAACGTGTGCTCGACGATGGCTTGCTCAGAAGCAAGTTGCGCACACTCGGGCTGCAACAAGCAGCCAAGTTTAGTTGGAGCCGCATGGTCAACGAGACCGTTGCGGTCTATGAACGCGTCGGACGTCAACGATAAGCATTTCACTAAAGGGGAGGTATATGCGTTACAATCGCATTCTTGTCAAGCTCAGCGGCGGCGCAATGGCAGGCAACCAACCGTTTGGCTTTGACCCTTCATCACTCAATCATATTGCAGACGAAGTATTGGCGCTCCATAAGCAGGGCATTCAGGTGAGTGTTGTGGTAGGTGGCGGCAATATCTTCCGAGGGAATCTTGGCGAAGAGTGGGGCATCGAGCGCGCCGAGGCCGACAATATCGGCATGATCGCGACCGTAATCAACAGCCTCATGTTGCGCGGTGTGCTCCAAGCGCGCGGCGACGCCGATGTGCGTGTTATGACCGCTATTCCGATCAACACCGTGGCCGAGCCCTTCATTCGTTTGCGCGCTATTCGCCACCTCGAGCATGGCTCGATCGTCATTCTTGCAGCGGGCACCGGTAACCCCTATGTAACCACCGACTACCCGGCTGTACAACGCGCCCTCGAGCTGCGAGCCGAAGCGCTGCTTTCGGCCAAAAACGGCACCGACGGCATCTACACCAGTGATCCGCGCCACAACCCCGATGCCAAGCGCTATCGCACCATCAACTACGACACCTACATTCAGCAGAACCTGCGCGCGCTCGACCAATCAGCGGTACTGCTAGGTCGCGACAACAATCTGCCCATTCACATCTTCGACTTCGATGTGCCGGGCGCGATGACGCGGCTTTGCAAGGGCGAAGATGTCGGCACCTTAATCGGCCATGTAGAGGACGAGTTGGTATAATCCAGGCTATTCAAAAAGCGAAATCGACTCACCCAAGCATACTGAGAGTCCATACAGAAGATGCCGCGCGCAACGCGGCATCTTTTTTACAAGCTAGTGCAAACTCCAACCGCACATCCGCTTGATCATTTCAAGGCTCTGGCGGAGGAGTCTCCTTCCTGCCATTCGGTCCTTGGCGCGTCCGCCTTCGGCTATCAACATCCCTCCCATCCATTCGGTCCATCGCCTCGCAGCTCACGCTGCGACCTGCTAGGCGCACACGCCTAGCAGGCCCATGCATATGAAACGGGCTTTTGGCCGAAGGGAATATGTGCGCGAATCTTTGAACAAAAACCTTTTCAAATACTCATCATCTATGCTATACTAGAACAAACGTTTTATACCCTCGGTCGTTGGATTATTACGCTCTAGATCTTCGTAAACAGCGAAAAAGGGATCTATCTTATGCCCGAGCGAACACCGATTGAAACTAAGAACCGCGACATCTACGGCCACCAAGCCCTGCCTTGGAGCAGGCCACAGGCCATCCTCTCCTCTAGCATCTTTATCAAAGACACCATTCTTAGCACGGTGCGCCCAGATGGTCGCCCGCACGCCACCGGCATCGGCGCAATCTGGCTCGACGGCGAGATCTACTTCACCAGCGGGCCAGCCACCCGCAAGTCGCGCAAGCTGGCCCACAACCCCGCCTGCACCATCACCGCGCGCCTGAGCGGCATCGACCTGATGTTCGAAGGCGACGCTCGAACAGGCGGCTGCCCACTTCCGAGCGGGTGGCAGGCCCGTCTAAGTTGAGGGCGATGCCATTACAGCGCCATACAGCGCCCCGAGCGCTGGCCCGCCGCCTTGGCGCCTCTACCGTTTCAGCTTTCACACCGTGGTCGGCAATGCCACCGCCGAGCCGCACGGCGCTACTCGCTGGCGCTTTGAGCGCTAAGAGCAAGCCATAGATCGCTACTTAGCAAGCCCGATTTTGAGTTTTAAGGCATCCGCTTGATCTGTTGCTTCGAAACGCGGCTGTCTGCTCGATTAGGGAGCGCTCTCGACGCACAGCACGCTAGCCCCCCGTATGGATGGATAGGACTCTGATAGCCGGAGGCGGACGCGGTGAGGACCGAATGGAAGGTTAGGAGCTCTCCGCCAAAGAACTAAAACGCATCAAGCGGGTGAGGTATTTAGATCGTTCGCTATCTCGAATGCTCAACTCAAGGAGGTAAGTATGGCTGAAAAGTATCCACGCACGAGCTTGTTTGGCACGGAGGAACGCACGCTTTTCTGCCCGAGCCTGAATCGCACCTATCACCTCTCGGTCGCGCTTCCCGATAGCTACTCAACATCCGACCAATCCTATCCCGTGATCTATGTGCTCGATGCCGATGTGCTCTTCGGTATGGCGGCTGGTTTGACGCGCTTCAGCACGATTTTTAAACAGATACCGGAGTTCATTGTGGTGGGCATTAGCTATGGAGAGATGGAGAGCCTCGACGAGTGGGTTGAACTGCGAGAGCTCGACTTCAATGTTCCCGAAGTGCTCAACGCGCCGCCCAACAGCGTGGGCAAGCTCTTTTTAGACGCCCTGACGCAAGAGATGATCCCCTTTATCGAAGCGAACTACCGCGCCCTGCCGAGCGATCGCTGTCTGTACGGCTATTCGGCCAGCGGATTCTTTGAGTTCTACACCTTGTGCCATCAGCCGAATGCGTTTCAGCGCTATATCACCGGCAGCGGCTTTCTGTCTGGCGCCTACCCCTATGTGATCGAATACGATGCGCAGTTAGCGGCGCGCGACGCCAGCAAGCCGATTCGGCTCTACCTTTCGGTGGGCGAGCTGGAAGAAGATCAGTTCCCCTACTTCGATCAACTGGTCGAGCATTTCAAGCAGAAGAACTACCCGGACCTGCAGCTGATCAGCGAAATCTATCCGGGCGAGGGCCACGGTTCGGAAGGAATGGCGCTGACCTATTTCCGTGGGCTGAGCAGAGTGTACTCCTAGTCTGCAAGCAGATAGCTTGATAGGCTAGAAGCTGGAAAGCGCCCGAGCGCGATCAGCGTTGTATTCATGGCCGATCGCTGATCGCGGCGGACAATACCAGCTGTGAGTCTCGCGGCTAAACAAAACGGCCATGGTCTGATAAGGACAATACAATGAGCCAGAATACCCCAGAGCGTCTCTACCTGATGGAAGTCGGATCGATGCCGGAGTATCAGATTCCGATCGTGTGTTATCTGGTACAAACCAGCGATGGCAGAAATATTCTGATCGACAGCGGCTTGCCTGAGGTCATCCCTGAAGAGGCCGCGGACTTTCAGAACGGACGCGATGTTATCGAGCAGTTGGCGAGCCTCGGCCTGAGAGCAGACGATATCGATACGGTTATTTCAAGCCACTACGATGGCGACCACGCCGGAAGACACGGGGCATTCAACAAGGCTCACTACATCGTGCAGCGTGCCCACCATTTGGATGCGCCCAGCAATCCACGTTACGCATTCATCCGCGAGCAATGGGATCAGCCCAGCGAGCGGATTCGGCTGGTCGATGGGGATACGGAGCTGCTGCCGGGCCTTGGGGTGATCGAAACCAGCGGGCATGTGCTGGGCCATCAATCGGTGCTGCTGCGCCTGCCCAAAACGGGGACGATTCTATTGACGATCGATGCGGTAGCCTTTGGCGAGAGCTTCACTCGTGAGCAACAGCAGGCTAGTTCGGAAGCCGAAGCAACCCGCGCCAGCACACTCAAACTGCTCGATCTGGCCGAGCGCGAACAGATCGGCCTGGTGATCTTCGGCCATGACAGCGAGCAGTGGAAAACGCTTAAAAAAGCGCCAGCGTTTTACGACTAAGCCGAGACAGCTTATTTGCGCATGGCCCTGCTAAGCGAATGACTTAGCGCTAGAAAGAGGTAGACATGGCCGAAGTTCTTTTGTTCCATCACGCCCAGGGCCTCACACCCGGCGTGATCGCCTTTGCAGATGCGCTGCGCCAAGCGGGGCATACGGTCCACACGCCCGATCTGTTCGATGGGCGCTGCTTCGATAGCATCGACAAGGGCTTGGCTTTCGTCAGAGAGCAAGGCTTCGCCGCGCTGATCGAGCGAGGCGTGCGAGTCGCCAAAAGCTTGCCGAACGAGTTGGTCTATGCTGGCTTCTCGCTCGGGGTGCTGCCAGCCCAGAGGTTGGCCCAAACGCGAGCGGGAGCGCGTGGAGCGCTGCTCTTCTCTGCCTGCGTGCCAGTCTCTGAGTTCGGGAGCGCATGGCCGAAGGGTGTGCCAGTCCAAGTGCATGGCATGGATGCTGACCCCTACTTTGTCGATGAGGGCGATCTTGAAGCCGCCCGGGCGCTGGTCGCCGAGGCCAACGAGGGCGAGCTGTTTCTCTATCCGGGCGACCAGCACTACTTCGCCGATAGTTCTCTGCCATCCTACGATCCTCAAGCTTCGGCGCTTCTGATCGAGCGTGTACTCGCCTTTCTGGCTGATCGCTAGCAAGCCACTGATTTAAGGAGACCTTATGCGAGCACTTCGCTATTCGATCAATGTGAGCCTCGATGGCTGCTGCGATCACGAGGCGCTCTCGCCGGATGAAGAGCTGCACTATTACGCAGCCGAAAGCCTCGCCCGAGCCGATGCCCTGATCTTTGGCAGAAAGACCTATGAACTGATGGAGACAGGCTGGCGTTCGTTCGCTCAGACCGGGGTCAAGCCCGACTGGATGCAAGATTGGATGGTCGCCTTCGCGCTTACGATCGATGGGGCCAAGAAGTATGTTGTGTCGAGCAAGCTCAAGCAGGTAGACTGGAACGCCGAGTTGATTCGCGGAGATTTAAAACAGGCCATTGAAGCGCTGAAACAGCAGCCCGGAAATGGGCTGTACGTGGGCGGCGTGCAACTGCCCTTGGCCTTAGCCAAGCTCGGCTTGATCGATGAGTATGAGTTTATCGTCCATCCCGCGATCGTTGGCCACGGGCCGACCCCGTTCGCCGGGCTAACAAAGCAGATCGATTTGCAGTTGATCGATCGGCGCGAGTTTCGTTCTGGCGCTGTAGCGCTGCGCTACCTTGCCAACAAATAGGCACAAACAAAGGAGCGATGCGTGTGCTCGCTCCTTTTGCAAAGCTGTGGTTCACCATATCTGAGGGCGGCTTCGTCGCACAAAAGGCCCTCGTTTGTTGGGCGGGACTCTGATAGCCGAAGGCGGACGCGCCAAGGACCGCCTGGAGGCTAGCCGCCTCTCCGCCAAAATGTGAAAGCAATCGGCCGAAGTTGCATCAATGATGAGCAAGCCCTATTCGGCGACCTGCAACACGATCTTTCCGCGTAGATGGCCAGCGCTTATCAGTTCGTGGGCGCGACGCGTCTCGGCCAGAGGCAAGACCTGCGAGACGACCGGCTTGACCACTCCCGCATCGATCAAGCGCGCGATCTCGCTTAGTTGATCCGGATTGATCTGCGTGAACATAACACGCGCTCTCTTGCCCTGCTTGGCCGCCGCCTCCTCATCGGGGTAGTCCGCGCAAGAGATGTAGGTGCCGCCCGGCTTTAGCACCGCGAGCGAACGCCGCGCCAGATCGCCGCCGACCGTATCGAATACCAGATCGATATCTCGCACTACATCTTCAAAATTGGTACTCGTATAGTCGATCGCCTCTTCGACGCCCAACTCTTTCAACAGATCGCGTTTGCTGCCGCTGGCTGTGCCAAAAACGCGCGCACCCTTAACACGCGCAAACTGCACTGCAAATGAGCCAATGCCCCCACCCGCGCCGTGAATCAGCACCGTTTGACCCGCCTGCAAGCCACCGGCGTCGAAAAGGCCCTGCCATGCGGTCAAGCCGGCCAGCGGCACCGCAGCCGCCGTAACAAAATCCACAGAGCTGGGCTTGGGCGCGATCTCGCCTTCGCTCACAATCGCATACTCGGCATAGGCGCCCTGACGCATCATATTCGAAAAGCCATAGACCGCATCGCCGACCGTAAATTTGCTAACGCCCTCGCCGACCGCCTCGACAACACCCGCCAGATCAGCGCCCAGCGTAAAAGGAAACTGGACCTGCACCATCCCTTGCATATAGCCCGCCCGCGTGGAGTGGTCGATAGGGTTAAGCGCGGTAGCGTACACTTTGAGCAAGACTTCTCCGGCGGCAGGTGCTGGCTGGGGCACATCTTCGTAAACGAGCACCTCCGGCCCACCATAGGCATGCATTCGAACCGCTTTCATACACTCTCCTTTGGCAAACAGCAAAAGAACTATATAGATCCACTACAAAGCCAACCTTGAGAGAATGAGAGCTGCATTTCGGTAGCTCTGCACAGTATGCTGTATCACACCGCTCTGCTTTGCGCCTGCAAAGTTCAAAGCGCTATGAACATGCTGTGTTATGATCGGGAATAGTAGGTATTTATGGGATAATACCAATAATAACAAGTATCGTCAATTCGCAACACGATCTTAGATCCCCGATCCGCTCTTCTGCCACTTCACGATCTTTTCGTATCTGGCGGCGAGGTCCCAATCTTCCATTCGGCTTCTAGCGCGTCCGCCTACGGCTACCAACAGGTCGCTCCTCCCATTCGGTTGGTTGGGCCTTCGGCCAGCGAAGCTCAGCGCATTTTCATTGCAGCCCCCAAGGCAACACAAAGCCAAGCCCTAGAAGCGCTAGGGCTAAGGCGAGGTTCTAGAGCACAAGCGGCCCATCAAGCCTACTGCCGAACACAGCCTTTCACTGCGTTAGCACGAGCGCTGCCGATCAGCTCGCCCGATGCTTCGCTCGGCAATTGGGCTTGAAAGCGCGCTTTCATCTCGTGTATCTGTTGGGCAGAGAGGGTCGAAAAGTGCTTGCCCACATGTGGCATGCCAAGGATCGTCGCCCAATAATCGTCGATATCTGCGAAGCGGCGTTGCACAACGATCTCTCGAGTCTCGATCTGATCTAAGCCCGCCACAGCCCAGAGCTTCTGCAGCGCCTCGATCTGCGAAGCGCCGGGATTGGGAGGGTAGGCAGGGGCGACACCCAAGCGACGAAGCTCGGTTTCAAGCAAGCTGTATGGCGAACCGCCGCCGAGCAGATCCCAAGCATAGGCGCAGACCCAGCCGCCCTCGGCGACCACACGCGCCATCTCGCTCACACCCTGCATAGGATCGGGCACAAAAAAGATCACCAACGGCATAACCGCAACATCGAACGAGTCATCGGGGAACGGGAGCATCATCGCGTCGCCCTGTTGAAGCACCGCAGCTTGAAGGGCAGGTCGTGTACGGGCGTAATCCAGCTGCTCCCGAGAGAGATCGATGCCGTGCAGCAAAGCGGGGTGACAGCGCCGAGCGACCATTTCGGTAAATGCACCAGTCCCGCAACCAACATCGAGCCAGCGAAGATCTGTCTCGGGCTGAAGCCAATCGAGAAATATCTCGCCTACCAGCTGTCTCCACTTTCCCATAACATGTTCGTAGAGCGCGCCATCATCAAAACGGATGCGATCGGTCATTGTGTCCACCCATTTCTTTCAAACGTTTGTTGTCGAGAACAATAGACATATGGGCAGTACGCTGTTGTGGTTCGTAGCTTGGGTAGTATTGGGGGAAATAACGCATATCGACGCATCAGCAAATAGCGCGCCAGCTTCAAACTCTGTTGATACGGAAGAGCGAAACAGTTGGAGGCAGGCCAAAGGCTTTAGTTTTTCACCACGCGAGGCACTGAGGCACTGAGTCTTGATAAGGATTCTCGAGGCTTTTCGTTCAATTCAAACGCACTACAAAAACAAAAATTGCGCCAAAGA
>CALGUG010000031.1 GCA_937902315.1 uncultured Chloroflexales bacterium | reverse complement strand
TGAGCCAAAAATCTCCCTTATGTTAAGCGCTACCCTCGCATCGCGGATTGAAACTCCAACTGATCGTACTCCTTAGCCATATCATACCCGGTTCGAACAGCAAAAAATCCGCATCGCGGATTGAAACTAAACCCACTTACCACTAGCCACTGCTACCTTATTGCGTTCGAACAGCAAAAAATCCGCATCGCGGATTGAAACACTAACGGATTAATCGCCGGAAGGTCGGCGGCCTGGACCGGTTCGAACAGCAAAAAATCCGCATCGCGGATTGAAACTTTTTCATCGCTTAGAAGACGTCTGGTGAAGCCTCGTTCGAACAGCAAAAAATCCGCATCGCGGATTGAAACTGTTACTGATCATTTCAAGCTCCTCTTGTGCTATGTTCGAACAGCAAAAAATCCGCATCGCGGATTGAAACGCAAGCCACTCACAAGGCTGTTTGCTTGAGATGTGGAGTTCGAACAGCAAAAAATCCGCATCGCGGATTGAAACGGGCTAGTCCGGGAACGGCATATGGAGCAGGTATTGCAGGTTCGAACAGCAAAAAATCCGCATCGCGGATTGAAACTGGACGCTGATGAAGTATTACGGTTTCGGCAAAGAAAGTTCGAACAGCAAAAAATCCGCATCGCGGATTGAAACAATTTAAGCGCGGAATGGCCGACAGAATTTGGGGGGAAGTTCGAACAGCAAAAAATCCGCATCGCGGATTGAAACCACGTAAAGTTTGCATTGCGATGCTCCTAAAACTGGTGTTCGAACAGCAAAAAATCCGCATCGCGGATTGAAACACGGCGACATATTTGGGCGATGCGACCCAGAGCTCGATGTTCGAACAGCAAAAAATCCGCATCGCGGATTGAAACCCGTTCTAACATCGCGGGCAAGAAAATCAAGCTCTTGTTCGAACAGCAAAAAATCCGCATCGCGGATTGAAACTAATGCGATAAGGGCTTTCGCTTCCATGCGGTCCTTGGCGCGTCCGCCTACGGCTATCAACATCCCGCCCAACAAAACGAGCTTCTATGTGAGGGGATGGCACTGAGCGTGCCATCCCCCTTTTGCGTTTTTAAGCTTGGGAAGCGGGATAAGGCTCGCCCAAGGTCAGCATCAGGCGGTTGGCCCATGCGAAGAGCGAAGCGGCGTGAGCGATATCGAGGATCTCGTGGTCGCTGAATCCTGCCTCGCGCAGTTTGGCGATGTCGGCGGTGTTGACGCCTTCGGGATCTTTGGTCAGCTTGACGGCGTAGTCGACGATGGCGCGCTCGCGCGGCGGCAGCTCGGTATCGGTGCCCTCATCGAGCAGGCGACGCATCAGGCTGTCGTCTTTGGTGAGCTGAACGTGCAGACGGGCGTGCACCGAGGCGCAGTAGATGCAGCCATTGGTGCGAGAAACGCCAACCGTGGCTAGCTCGCGATCGGCGCGGCGCAGGCCGCCCGGGCCGTACATAATGCCATTGAAGAGGGCGGTGCGGGCGCGCAGCGCTTCGATATCGTGGGCCAACAGAGCGAAGTAGGGCGATCCCCAGCCAGCGGGCGTGGTCTTTTTGATCACTTCATCCTGCTCGGGAGTGGCCTCTTCCTCTTTAACGGGCGGTAGCCAAGGCTTCCACTTCAGTTCGTCGAGCGTGAATTTCGGTTCTTGGGCGCTCATAGTGCCTCCTGCAATGCGCGCAAGCTCGCCAAAATACGGGCTTGATAGCTGATAAACGAGACCAACTGCGATACGGTGACGATGTCGCGGTTCGAGAAGCCGCCATTGAGCAGCGGCTCAAGGTCGGCGGGCGTGCCATCGACCGGATGGGTCGAGAGCAGGTCGGTATAGGCCAACAACAGCTTTTCGCGCTCGCTGAGCGGGCCATCGTTGGGATAGTTCTCGACGGCGGCGATCTCTTCGGCGCTGACGCCGCTGGCGACCAAGCGCTCGCGGTAGTGGGCGGCCAGCTTGGCGCTGGGTGCAAGCAGAGCCGAACGCAGAGCGACCTTTTCGCGCTCTACGGTGCTCAGTCCGCCGAGCTCTTGGGGATCAAGCAGAGCGTCGTAGCTATCTTGGGTGAACTGAGCCAGATTAGCCCGTTTGGCGCGCAACTGAGCGAGCGGGCTATCGGGAGTGACGCCCAGCAAGCTATCGAGCAGATCGCGCTTGCCGCTTGTTTGTTCTTGTGTCATGCTCTTCCTCATTCTGTATGGTTCAGGCTTGAACCGGTTTGAACATGCTAGCTGATGCGAAAGCGCTCAAAAACGCTTTCGAGCTTATTTATACACTGATTAACAGACTGCGTCACTGCTAAGCAAGGCGCAGCGCTTATTCGGGCGACGATGTATGAACTATTGTACCCGAAATCTGTTGTGGGTTAATCAACAAATTCAAGATAGGGCAACTACGCTCGACAGCTTCATGTAGAGCGGCGATCTCTTCGCTGCTGGCGGGCGAGCTGATACGGACCGTGTACTGAATATTGTGAGGATAGATCGGGATATCCTCGTAGCCGGCTTGGCCCGCACGAGGGTGCATCTCGCCGCTGATATCGACTTCGAGCGAGTCGAGCGGCACTTGGCGGTCGGCGGCTTGGATCAAAAAGATATGGGTGAGACAGCTTCCCAACACGCCCAACTGCAATTCGGGCGATCCCGGGCCAAGGTCGTAGCCAGCGAAATCCGGCCCGCTATCGCTGATCACATAATGGTCGCGAATATGAATACGGCGCACGCCGCTACGGCCCTCGGCCCGCACATGAGCCTGGAGGCGATTGGGGCCAACCTCACTTTTGGCGGCGATCGCGGCCCGTCGTTTTAGCAGGGCGTCGCGCTTCTGAAGCAGATATTCTCGCAGTGTGCTCATCGGGATCTCCTCTGAATAAAGCATCCAACATTAAAGCCGCTTACTGAGATCAGCACTCTGGCGGTCTAGTCCCTCCCCCAAAGAACGACCCAAGCGCGTCCGCCTACGGCTACCAACATCCCGCCCGCCTCAAAGAGGTGGTATCGCTGTGTGTGGGAAGGCTGCCCAAAATGAAACGATGCAAACGGATTTCGAATTAGCCACAGATCTTCTAGCAAGCTCTCAGCTTTTAGAGCCGCTCGCTCCGTAGGCAAGGAATCACTTCTTTGGCCAGCAGCTCAAGCGAGCGCAGGGCGTCGTTATGCAAGGTGCCAGCCGCATAGACTTGGCAGATCAGCTCATCGAAGCCGTACTGCTGCTGCCACTCGCGCAGGCGGGCGCAAACCTGATCGGGCGAGCCGATCAACATGTTCATTCGCTCGGCCAATTCGCGGTATTCGGCGCTATCGATGCGGCCATCCCAGTTCACGCCGCAGTCGTAGGAGGCATAGCGTGCGAAGGTGCGGCGGGTCTGCTCCTGAGCTTCGCGCTCGCTCTCGGCCACATAGACAAAGCGCAGTTGGGCGACGTAGCCCGCTCGGCCCGCCGAAGCCGCGCGGTAGCGTTCGATCAGCTCGCGGTGTTTGCTGGCCAAGCCGACCCGCGGGATCAGCAAGCCATAGCCGCGCTGGGCGGCGTATTCGACCGTGCTATCGCTGGCCGCCAGCCAGATCAGCTGTTGGGCGCTCTGGAGCGGGTGCGGATTGATCACGACCTGCTCGTAGCTGTAGAAGCGCCCGCGATAATCGACAAGCCCATCGGCGAAGGCCTGCTGCAAGATATCGCTCACTTCGAGCGTGCGCTGGCTCTTCTCTTCCAAGGCCACCCCAAAACGCGCGAACTCTTGCGGCTTGTTGCGCGCGCCCGAGCCGATGCCGAGCCGCACACGCCCCTGCGAGAGCTGATCGAGCAGGGCGGCATCTTCGGCCAAGCGCAGCGGGTTGTAGAGCGGCGCTTCGACCACCGCCGTGCCCAAGCCGATCCGCTTGGTGAGGCCGCTTAAACGAGCCAAAAACAGCAGCGGATTGGGCAATTTGCCATAGACCTCGAAGTGGTGCTCGGCCAACCAGATCGCATCGAAGCCGAGCTGATCGGCCAGTACCGCTTGAGCTTCGATCTCGGCGTATAGCTCGGGAATCGCCTTTTCGGGTGTTACATCACAGTTATAAAAGAGCGAAAAGCGCATCGGCTGAAGCTCCTTTCCTGCAAGTCGCGGTCACATCATGAATCTATATTACTTAATCAACTTTGTCAAATTATAGCTGATACCGGCTCCGCTTCAAGCTGCGCCGTCTTGTGGTGTGGGAAGGAGTGTCAAGTTCCGCTCTGCCGAAGGCCAAAAGGAGATCAAGCAATCGGATTCGCTTTGATTCGAAATCTGACTGAACATTTGGCAGATTCGATAGCAAATCCGCTTGGCTTTTCAGGATGCGCTTGGAAGCAGGCGAACGAGCAGCCGAATGTTTGGAAAGGACTCTGATAGCCGGAGGCGGACGCGCTAGAAGCCGAATGGAAGGTTAAGACCTCTCCGCCAAAGTAATCTATGAAGTGACAAGCAGATTCGGCATGCAAACAAAGCGCTTCGATTGACGCAGCCAAAAAGTTTGTTATACTTGCGTCGGATGAGAAATGCTAATGTGCTTGGGGGAAGCACAAGGAGGGTCGAGGCAAGAGCTTTTCTAGCGCATGGGCTCAGAATCAACGCTTTCTGAGCTGACGAGGTGAAGGTTCCTCGCCGCGAGGCGGGGCTAATGGCGGCCGACAGGGCGCGCCAGAAAATCGAGAGATCAGCGGATGCCTTCCAGTTGCGGTGCCAACTGAGATGCTCTGCACAAGGCTCGTTAGGCGACTAACGAGACAAACACAGAGCACGCACCACCACAACCCGAACAGAACGCCATATGATCAAAGTTCCCCACGTTGTTGGCGTTGTCTGCTTCCCACAGTGTTGTCATTTTGAACGTTTCGGTCTGCCTAGGCGGGCGCGCTTTGGATTGCCTCGTTGGCGAGGTCAAGCCTAGCTATGCTCTGCCTGCGCATAAACTGCTTTCTACAACTGATACCAAATTCGTTTGAAAGACGTGCATTTGCTTAACGCGAGAAAACAAAACGAGGGAAAGACGTTGTGTGCTATTTCGCGCGACAGCGCGAAATAGCACACAACAAAAAGAGGTACGTTCCACTCTGCCGAAGGCCAAATAGAAAGTAATCAACCGAATTTGGTATGAAGATAAAGGAGGCTACCGTATGTGCGGTATTGTGGCCTATGTTGGCATGCGTCAAGCTAGCTCGGTGCTGTTGCACGGGCTCGAGCGGCTCGAATATCGCGGCTACGATTCGGCTGGAATCGCTGTGAGCGACGGCGATCGGCTTCAGATTCGGCGTGCGGTCGGCAAATTGCACAAGCTCAAAGCGCTTGTGAGCCAGCAAACTGTAGTGGGCAGCTGCGGGATCGGGCACACCCGTTGGGCCACCCACGGTGGCGTCAGCGAGATCAACGCCCACCCACACTGCGACCAGAGCGGCCAGATCGTGGTGGTGCAAAACGGCATCGTCGAAAATTATCGCGAGCTGAAGGCCGAGCTAGAGGCCCAAGGCCATCGCTTCCGCTCGCAAACCGATACCGAGGTGATTGCTCATCTGCTGGGGCGCTACTACCAAACGAGCGGCGATCTGCTCGCAGCGCTCTGCGAAACGGCCAAGCGTCTCGAGGGCGGCAATGCGATCGTGGCCCTGAGCCGACGCGAGCCAGAGCGAATCGTGGCGCTGCGACTCGGCCACGCCGGAGGGATCATTATCGGCCTGGGCCAGAACGAGCAGTTTCTAGCCTCTGACCTAAGCGCGATCGCTTCCTACAGCCAAGATCTGCTCTTCCTAGACGATGGCGAGTGCGCGCTCTTAACGCCCCAAGGCTGCCGCATCCAAAGCATCGACGGCAGGCCGATTGAAAAGCAGGTCAGCCAGATCGCCTGGCGCAGCGAGGAGCTGAGCAAAGGCCAGTTCCGGCACTTTATGCAGAAGGAGATCTTCGAGCAGCCCACAACGCTGCGCGCCGTGCTGGAAGGGCGGATCGAAGCGGCGGCTGGACGGGTCGTGCTCGACGAGCTGAAACTGAGCGCCCAACAGCTCCGCCAGCTTCAGCAGATCACGATCACGGCTTGCGGCAGCGCTTGGCACGCTGGTCTGCTGGCCAAAATGATGATCGAGCAGTTCGCGCGCATTCCGGTCGAGATCGACTACGCCAGCGAGTTTCGTTATCGCCAGCCTCTGCTGGGCAAGCAGCAGTTGATGCTGGTTTTCAGCCAGAGCGGCGAGACGGTCGACAGCTTGGCGGCCATGCAAGAGGCCTGTCGCCAAGCCTGCCCCAGTCTGGCGATTGTAAATGCGCCCGGCAGTCAAGCGGCCCGCCTGGCCGATGCGGGAGCGATCTTACTGCGCGCTGGCCCCGAGATCGGCGTCGCTTCGACCAAAGCCTTCACTTCGATGCTAATGGCGGCCTATCTCTTCGCATTGCGGCTCGCTGAACTGCGCAGCAGGCTCACCGCAACCGAGCTTCAGTGTCACCTCGAAGCGCTGTGCGCCCTGCCCGAACAGGCCGAGCTGGTCTTGAAGCAGTGCGCCTCCCAAGTCGAAGTATTGGCGGCTGAGTACGCCCATGTCCAAAGCGCGCTCTTTTTGGGTCGCCAAGCCAGCTACCCGATCGCGCTGGAAGGCGCGCTCAAGCTCAAAGAGATCAGCTATATCCACGCCCAAGGCTACCCGGCGGGCGAGATGAAGCACGGCCCGGTCGCCCTGATCGAAGAGGGCACACCCGTGATCTGCATCGCGCCCCAAGATGCGATCTATCCCAAAATGCTGAGCAATATCGAGCAGGTTAAGGCCCGTGGCGGGCGCGTGATCGCAATCGGCAACCCGCACGATCACGAGCTAGCCCGCAAAAGCGACGCCCTGATCGAGGTTCCGCGCAGCCTGACGCTGCTCCAACCCGTGCTGACGGTGCTGCCTTTGCAATACTTCGCCTACTGCGTCGCGCTGCAGCGCGGCTGCGATGTTGATCAACCGCGCAATCTGGCCAAAAGCGTCACGGTCGAGTAAGCAAAAAAGAGTGGGCCGGGCTCCCACCCGGCCCACTAGCTGCCACAAGCGCTAGCGAATCACAATGGTTTTGTTGTGGTTCGAAGCTGCAATTGGCCCCCAGATCATGCTGATGATCCAAGCTATGATAGCAAAACCTCCAGCCGTAATAAGCGACAGGAAAAAGGTAATCACCAGAAAGATCAGCGTGCCACCCACACTGACATAGAAAAGCCCAAGTGGCCCAAAAAAGAAAGTTAAAATAAAGGCCAGTAGCGCGCTCTTCTGCTTAACCACAATTACAGGAGTAGGGGCTACTACTGGAGCAGCTGTGCTTTGAGCAGTTGTGTTCACCACCACATTGATATTTTGGGGTGGCATACCCGCATAGGGAGAGTAAGGTTGCTGCTGCTGGATATTAACGTAGGGCTGCTGGGGATGACCCGGCTGTGGCGATTGAATTGGCTGCTGTTGATAGGGCTGCATTTGGCCATACTGCTGTGGCGGGTAAGCAGGTTGCGGTGGATAGCCCTGTTGTTGAGGGTAACCTTGCTGTGGTTGATAGCCTTGCTGAGGCGCACCGTATTCTTGTTGGGGTTGGTACGTTTGTGGCTGACCATAACCTTGCTGAGGTGGATAGGAAACCTGTTGCGATTGCACACTCGTATCTTGAGCTTGAGAAGGGCTCACTACAATCTTGCTTTCGGTGTTTTTAATGGCATAACCACAATTGGTACAAAACTGAGCATTGGCCTGCAGAGGGCCATCGCAAACCGGACAAAGTTGGGAACTCATTGCTATCTCCTTACGATCTCCACAATGCAATCCACATAATCAGCGTTTGTACCTACATACAAACCCCTTATTACTATTAGTACCGAAACCTCAAAAAAATGCTTGCACCAAAGCCTACCATTCAAAAAACCCAACAGTTTGGCAAAAAGCTCAAACTATTGGGTAGATTTACTTTGTCTTTAGCGCCAAATTGCAGCGTAGTCGCGCACAAACTGATCGAAACTGGTCGCTGGCCGCCCAAGGATCTGCTTCACAGCGCTGGCGGTGCTGGCTGCGCCGCCCGAGCCGAAGAAGTCGTAGAGATCGGCGAGCGTATCGGCGTAGAGCGGCGGCGCGCCCACCGATAGCAGATGCGCGCGCAGTTCTTGGCTCGAGATCGCCACACACTCGACCTCTTTGCCCAGATGCTGGCTCATCATTGCGGCTACCTCAAAACCGTTCAGAGCCTGCGGCCCCGATAGCTCGTAGGCTTTGCCAGCGTGGCCCTCGCCGAGCAGCACCTGAGCGGCCAGATCGGCGATATCGCGCGCATCGACATGCGCGACGGCAGCAGCGGCGTTCGCCTGGTAGAAAACGCCCTCTCTGCGGATCGTCTCGCCATCGAAGACCACAAAACCCTGCATAAAGTTGTTGGCGCGCAGAAAGGTCCATTCAAGCCCAGAGCGCTCGATCTCGCGTTCGACCGCGCGATGCAGACGGGCCAGCTCGAAGCTTTCGCGCTCGGCCCCCAACACCGAGAGCTTGACGATCTTGCGCACACCCGCCGCCTGAGCAGCGCGCAGCAGGTTCAGCTCGCCCTCGCGCTGGCCCAAAACGCCTGTGCCCAGCAGAAAGAGCTTCTCGACGCCCTCGAAGGCGGGCGCCAAGGTCTCGGGCTGGGTGTAGTCGCAGGCGACCGCGTCGTAGCCAGCTTGGCGCGCCTGAGCAGCTTTCTGCTCTGTACGAAAGGCGAGGCGCAGCTTGGCGGCGCTGCCCTTCAAAGCCTGAAACCAACACACTGCCGACCGTTCCACCTGCACCAGTTATCAGTATCATCTCGCGCTCCTTTGTTCAAATCGATTGATGTGAACAAAGCATAGCGCCTTGTTATGCCGATTCTCCAGCCGAAAAGCTGCCGAATCACTGCCGAATCTGGCCCACAGCAGCACTTCTCTTTCTGGCGGAGAGGCGTCTAGCTCCCATGCGGTCCTTGGCGCGTCCGCCTCCGGCTATCAAGTCGCGGCCCAGCCAAACAGCGTGTCACTTCTTCGCTTGCGCTGCAACCTGCCTAGTGCAAGCACTAATACCAAATCCTGTTGATTACTTACAATTGGGCAGATACGCTTTTGAACACAGTCCTTCGGCAGAGTGGAACTTTTCTATGTTTTGATATGCGAGATTTGGCGCTTGAGCGCCAAATCTCGCATATCACTTTCCCTGATTTTCTTTGCATAGCAATCTCCCTGTTGAAAGGTATTTCTAAAAAGAGAACACTTTAAACGGATTTGGTATAAGCAGGTTCAAACGCTGCTCTTCATTGCCTTACGTTGATTTCCTGCGATCAGGCATTGCTGGCGCTGCGAGCCTGCTGGTCTAAATGCAGCAGATAGCGGCTCACTCGGTCGAGGGCTTGCTGGAGCTGATAGCGATAGGTGTTGAAGGGCAGGTCGAGCAGCTCGGCCACCTGCTCTTGGGTGCGGCTGGCTTCAAAGTAGGTGTGCCAGAGAGCACGGTAGAGTTTTTGGCTTCTGGGCGAGGCTTCTAGGCTGGCGGCGGCCTGTTGTAGCAGATTTTGCAACGCTTGAGGCCCTGAGCGTTCATCGGCTTGCGATCGCACCAAGGCTGTCTGCAGCAGCTCGTTCTCGGCCAAGCGCTCAAGTGAATGAAAATCGCGCAGGGCTTGGCGCAGCGCCTTGGCGAAGGCTTCTTCGGAGAGCACCCGCCACTGCTTGGGCTCGGCCTCGACCTGCGAGATTGCGCCGATCAACTGCTGCTTGCTCATCAGCCAGGCCTCGACAGGCTGGGCGCGCCAATCGTGAGCGAAAACCTGAAAGGTGCGGGTATTTTGCTCGAAGGCGGCCTCGGGCAGCAGCGAAAAGTGGATGCTGGCGAAGTGATCGGCGTGGTAGGCCGAGTCGGCCACTGCCACAAAGCTATAGACCAAGTGTGACAAGCTGGTCCAGGCCATCGAGGCGTAGATCGCCGCCAGATTGAGGCTGGGCGAGGCCGCTTGGTAGTGCGCAGCGTCGAGCCAAAAACGGGTGTAGGCGATCTGTTGGTGTGGCTCGAAGCGGCCCTGCGTCGCCAACCAGCGGCGTGCTGCGATCAGGGCCGGGTCGCGCCCTTCGCGCTCGAGATCGGCGAAGCTCAGCGCCAGCTGGCACATCCAGCCGACGATCTGCCCTTGGGCCGAGCGAAAGACGATCAGCGCCTCTGGCTGGCGTTCCTGCCAGTAGCGCAGCAGCTCTGCGGCCTGCTGGCCTTCGTGGAGCACAAGCTGGGCTTCCAGCAGGGCAAGCTCGTCGCTGCGCGCCCTATCGGCATAGTGGCTGCCCAAGGCGTCCCAATCGAAGTAGGACTGAAAGAAGGGGTGCTGGCGGGTCAGCGAGAAGAAATCGAGCCAGAGCCGCAGTTGATCGGAATGCTTCGCTTGGCGCAGACGCTTCAACAAGATCAGCAGAATGCGCTCGGCTAAACTCTGGTAGCGCTGCGGGTTGCGCCAACGCAGATCGCTGAGCAGCACCTCGCGCAGGGCATCATGCAGCACAAGGCCCGCCGCCGTCTGCTGCACATAGGAGAGCTGGCGCAGCCATTCAAACAGCTGGTGGGCTGCCTCCGCGCCGTAGAGCTCGGCCAACAGGGCTTCGTTGGCGGCCCAGGTCAGGGCCAGCGTTTCCAGCGCTTCGCGCTGCTGGGCGCTGGGCAGCTCGGCCAGCAAGCGTTCCAGCAGGCTGACCAGCAGATGCGGCTCTTCGTGCGGGCGAAAGTGCTCTAGCTGGCCCTTCTGCTGCACCAGATCGACGCTCAGGGCGAGGGCGAGCGGGTGGCCATGACAGAAGCGCAACAGCTCGGCCTGAAGCTCGCTGGGGACGCGGTTGAGCTGAAGGTAGTGCGCGCTCTCGGCTGGCTGCAGCGGCTCAAGCTCGATCTGGTGAATCAACTGCGACCACGCGGCGTCGCTCTGCCAAGCAGCGCCCAAGCCATAGCGGCCAGCGATCACCACCAAGCTATCGCCGGGCAGCTGCGGCAGAAAGCTGTCGCGCAGCCAAGCGTCGAGCGGGGCGAGCTGCTCGTAGGTGTCGATCAGCAAGAGCACCCGCCCGGGCCAACTGGCCCAGATCTGCTCGCTGCTGGCATCGGTCAGCCCAAGCTGCTGCCCGAGGGCCTGCAGAAAGGCGGGCGGATGGGGCACGATCTGGCGTCCATCGATCAAGATCAGCGGGCGACCCGCCCGAGCGGCCTGCTGCATCCAAGCCTGAAGCAGACTGGTTTTACCGATCCCGCCCGGCCCCGCCAGCGCTACCAAGGCAAAGGGCGGCTCTGGTTCCAACAACATGCTCTGGAAGAAGGCTAGCTCGTGCTGGCGACCAACAAAACGGCGCTGGCGGATCTGGCTCAGGCGATCTGCCATGCGCCCCGATGCTTTCGACATCGCAGCTTACCTCTCATTGAAAACGATCGACGTCACTTCAGACTCATTCAAATCCGTTTGAACACTGTAGGTTTGGCCTTCGGTAGAGTGGACGTTCTTCTTTGAGCTTACAATGATATTGCATTGAATGGCGATGCTGGGACAGCGCGCGCTTTGGCTCCCTTCTCCCGCTTTTGGCGGGAGAAGGGTCGGGGATGAGGGTGGGCTAGCCCATCTGATAGCCGTAGGCGGACGCGGTGAGGAACGAATGGAAGGAAGGTACTCCACCGCCAGAGGCTTGAACCTGAAATAGCATAAGCAAATCTTGTATCATAGCTCAAGCTCCAATGCCAAAGCGACCGCCTGCTCGTAGGGCAGCTCTTTGCCCGCTTGCCAAATAGCTTCGGCACGCTCGCCCAGCGCCTTGCGGGCCGTCTCGATCTTGCGCTCGAGGGCGGCTTGCTCGGGCGCAGAGAGCGGCGCATTGATCTGAATGCGTAGACTTTCAGCGGCGGCCACCAAGCGCAAGGCATGCTCGTGAACACCGTGCAGGGCAGCCAGAACACCGATATCTTCGAGCAGATAGGTTAGGCCCCAAGTGTTGCCAAGCTCGCGGCTCATGCGCAAACTGTCGCGATAGTAGTTGGCGGCTTGCTCGTATTCGCCCAGCTCGCGCGCGACATTGCCCAGATTGTTGAGCGAGATGGCGATAGCGGCGCGGTCGCCAACCTGACGCTCGATCTTGAGGGCTTCGCTCATAAAGTCCTTGGCCTCGAGATAACGCCCGGCCTCAAAGGCCAACATGCCCAAGTTGCCCAAGGAATTGGCGACCCAGATGCGATTGCCGACTTGGCGGCGCAGGCGCAGGGCCTCGTGGGCGAGCTGTTCGGCTCGCTCGGCGTCTCCCTCGTAGTAGGCGATAATGCTCAGATTACTGATGCTATTGGCGGCCGCTTCGAGGTCTGCTTGCTCTTGATGAAGGGCCAAGCTGCGCTCGAAAAAGCTCTTGGCCGTATCGAGTTGGCCTTGGGTTAGCGCCAAGGAACCGAGATAGTGCAAGATCTGAGCGAGCGTCGGGCGCTCATCTAGCTCGCTGGCGATCGTCAAGGCTTGTTGCAGCCACATTTCAGCTTGAGTGTAGTTGCCCTGTTTGCGCAACAGTTCGCCCAACAGCGCTTGAATCTGCGCTTGGCGGGCGCGATCTTGGGCTTGATGGGCGTAGTTTAAGGCTTCGCTATAAGCGTTGTAAGTCTCTTGCCACTGGCCGGTTCGTTCCAAAACTTGGCCCAGCTTCAAGAGCACCTCTGAACGCTCGTCGGCAACAAGCAGCGACAAGAGGCGGCGATAGTAGTCGATCGCGGTCGTGTTGGCATAGTCGCGAGCCGCTGCATCGCCCGCTTTCAGCAGATATTCGCGCCGTTTGCTCTCGTTGTTGCTGCGGTCGTAGTGGAAGGCCAGCAGATCGACGTAAGGCTCGATATCGTCAGCATAATGCTGCTCGATGTATTGAGCGATCTGATTGTGAATGGCGGCGCGCGTGGTGTAGGCTAGGCTCTCGTAGGCCACCTCTTGAGTGATCAGATGCTTGAACAGATAGGCCAAATCGGGATCGGGGCGACTTTGCACCGTGAATTCGAGCTGGCTCAAGACCTCTAGGCTTTGGCGCAAGCGCTCGTGCAAGCCGAACGAGCTAGAGATACCCCAGAGCATAGCTACTTGGAAGATGCGCCCGATCACGCTCGCCATCTTGAGCAAGCTGCGCTGATCTTCGCTCAGCTTGTCGAGACGGCTCAGGATCAAGCTGTGCAAGCTGGGCGGCAGCTCGGCCTGCTGAATGGCCTGGGGCTGCTCGAGGTCAATATTGTTATCGCGCAGATAGTTGAGCAGCTCTTCGATATAAAACGGATTACCCTCGGTGCGCACGATCAAACGCACCACCAAGCCGTCGGGCACTTGCTTGCTCGGCCCGTACATCTCCACCAGTTTATTGCTGACCAGCTCTTTGATCTCGGCGGAGCTGAGCGACTTGAGCTTGATCTCGCTCAGATTACTCAGACCGCTGAGCGGCAGCGAGATCGCTTCGGGCAGCAAGGTAGGCCGATAGGTCATAACGATCATCACGGGCAGATCGGCGGTCGCACGCGCCAAGACCTCCAGCAGATCGCGCGAGAGCGGGTCGATCCAGTGACAATCCTCCAACACAAACAAGAGCGCTGTCTCTTGAGCACGCCGCTGAACACACTCGACCAACAAGCTTTCGAGCGAGGTTTTGCGTAGTTTTGTGTCGAAGCTGCGCGTTAAGTCGCTATCGGGAATATCGAGGTCGAGCAGGACGCCTAAAAGCGGTAGACGTGGCAGCAGTTCGGGATTGTAGTGCTCTAGAGCGCTTTTGAGCTGCTCGATCTGTTCCGGCAAACTGCTCGAAGACTGCACGCCAAAGAAGCTGCGCCAGATCCAGCGCCAAACCAGATAGGAGGTGGTGGTACAGTAGGATTGACACTCGCCTGCGAAGCCGAGGATCGGTCGTTGTTGAGCGTATTTGAGCGCTTCCGCCAAGAGACGCGACTTGCCCATGCCCGCCTCGGCGGTCAGCGCCACCACCTGCCCGCGGCCCGCCAAGCTCTCTTCCAAGAGCTGCACAAGCTGCTCTAGCTCGGCTTTACGACCAACCATGGGGCGCTCGTACTGCGAGGCGTGGATCTGCAGCATGCTCTCAACCTGCTCGCCGCGCAGCTCGAAGATCAAGGCGGGCTCTTGCTTGCCCTTGACTTTGATGGGCGGGTGCATCACCCACTCGAACAGGTCGCCAGTCGATTTGCGCAGGTTGATGCTGGCGATAATCGTGTTGGGCGGCGCGTATTGCATCAAACGGGCCGCCATATTGACCTCATCGCCCAGCGCGCCATAGGTACGGCGCGTCACCCCGCCGTAGGCTCCGGTTCGCATACGCCCTTCGCTGATGCCGATCTGGATGGTGCCGCCCAAGCTGGTGTGCAGGTCGCGCAGCTCCAAGGCCGCCTTCGAAGCGCGCACGGCGTCGTCTTCGTGGGCGCTGGGCGCACCAAAGGCCGCATAGAGATAGCTGCCCTTGTCACCGATCGTCAATTGACCCAAGAAGCTGTCGTACTTGAAGAGAATGCGCTGCACCGCTTGGATAAAGCTGTCGAGCTTGCTCTGGGCCTGGGGGTCGCGGTCGTAGTCGATACCGTCGAAGCGTAAGAAGAGCGCAGCCGCCGGGCGCAGTTCGGTTAAGAATTCGCCTTGTCCTTCCATCAAGCGATTGAAGACGGGCGGCATCAGCCAAGGCCGCAAAAGCTCGGCGGGAATGCTCTGCGGATACTTCCAAGCAAGCTCTTGCGGCTGCGAGTTGAGCGCTTGCACCACGGCATAACGCTCAACTCCCTCCGCCTCGCTGCGCCATTCGCTTATCACTAGCTCTTCGCCCAGCGCATCGCAGGTCGCACGGTCGACCACCAACTCGCCCTTATTAGCCAGATGTTCCGCATCGGCGAGGCGCATAATCGTCTCGCCCGCTAAAACATCGATCAGTTGAATGCTCGGATCGCCCACGATGAAACGGCGCACTTCCCCAGTTGTGACCGAGGTCTTTAAACGCATCTCGACCGTCCCGGCCTTTGCGATCTCGATCTTGCTAAACTGTTGCATGGTCGCTTGCAGAGCCAAAGCGCAGGCTACGGCCTGCCTAGAAGCGTTGATCGGCTCGTCGTTGGGTCGATTGATCGCAAGCGAATCAAACCAACAGGTGATCGCATCGCCGCTAAAGCTTATCACGCTGCCGCCAAAACGATCGACTTCGGCGATCAAAGCGTCGTAGATGCGGTTGAGTTGTTGGGGCAATTCGTCTGCGCCCCGTTGCGGCCCCAAAGCGCGCACCAAGAGCTCGGTCATGGGCGTAAAGCCCGAAATATCGGCGAAGAGTGCGGCGCCATAGGAGCGCTCTGGTAAAGTACGATTCTGTGCTAAAACAAAACGCCTATCAGCAGGAAGGTAACTTGCAAGTGCTTCCATGATTCCTCAACGATGGGCTTTGGCAAAGTTCTCGCTTGTTAAGGAGTGTTGGGCTGCGTCTGCAACTGAACGGCATTCGCATCGATCTTAACCACCAAGGGCAGGAAGATCACACTCCTATTCATCACGATCTGGATGCTCTGCTTCTGCGCAAGATAAAACGGGCTATCGTAGATTTTCGAGACCGGAGCTGGAATGTCTCCAGCAAAAAAGGCTGTTACGCTGTATTGACCGGGCGCCCAATCGAGCACACCCAATTCGACTTGGCCCTGGAGGGTGGTGCGTCGACTCAAGGAAAATGGTTCCGCAGCGCTCGGCGCTAGATTCGCGCCTGCGGACGGAGTGACCACAAACACGATCGTTTGATCGCGTATGGGCTGGTTATCGCTATCGAGCAGAGTCACAACGATCTGCGAGTCTTGGCCCTGCACAAGCCAGCGATTAGCGCTCTGCAACCTCAGGCTGGTGCTCTGCTTGGTGATCGTAATGTTGCGCTGGGCTGTAGCCGGGGCATGTGTGCTCGAACCCGGGAAGTGAACCTGCAGGCTATGGCTCTTGGGCACAAGGCTGGCAGGTAAGGTGACGCGCGCAGTGCCTGTGCTATCGCTATAGGCTTGGCGCACGATCGTGCCGAGATTGAAGAAGAGCAGAGCGTTGGCAAGCGGAGTACCTTGCGACGTCAGGCGCGCCTCGACTTGGAACTGCGAGCCATAGGCCGGCGTTATGGTCGATGGCGTGAGCGTGAGCTGAGACGCTTGAAGCTCGGTAATATTCGGCTGGGCCGGATCGACGCCAACGCGGTAGTACAGGGCCTCGTTGGTATCGAGTGCCACTAGGCCGGTGCGGCTGACCGCTTGCACAAAGAAGCGCATCTGAGAGGCGTTCGCGCCTTCCGGCAAGCTGAAGCTACCCTTCCAAAGCGACGGATCGCTCGGATCACGAGTCAGGTCGAAGGATTCCCACTTGCCATAGAGCGGGCCGCTCGTTCCGGTATAGGTCACCCATAACAAGGATACCGGCTGCTCACCGTCGGCGGCCGCCGTGACACTAAAATCGACCTTGCCAGCGTTCAAGCTGCTCTCAACGCGCGTGATGCGCGGCGCGCCACCATAGGCCGGAACGACATCATCATCGAGCTTGCTGGTATGGTTGTTATAAAAGAGCCGGAAGCGCAACTGGCTATAACTGCGGCGCGTGCCGTGCAGACTATTGGGGCCGTTGGCGATAAACTGCGAGGGTGTGACATGCAGATAGGTTTTGCCCATTGCAACATTCTCTAAAGCACCGAAATAGTTGGTGTGCCAGAACTTGGGCGGGTAATAACCTTCGCTTGGGAAGCTCATATGCACGCCGCGCAACTCGGTGGCTGGCGCACCCGTCAAGGGCAGCACATTGGCTTCGTCGCTATAGATTGCCGAGCGCAGAGCCACACCACGCAGCAGCGTGCCCGGCACAGCCACGTTCCGTCGTTCGAGCGGCAGCACAGGCTCGCCCGGCTTAGCCACGATGCCTTGAGCACCCTTCAGATAGCTGGCCGTATAGCTGGCCGAATCGTTGGGGTCGCTCGAATTAAGCTGAAGCTGAAGTCTGCTCAAATTCGGATTGATCTGCAAGGTATACATCTGCAAGCCGACATCACTGCTCGGCACATTCTGCAGATCGCTGCCCGAAAGCACCGGAGCCGGATCAGGCAGTGTTAGGCGCTGGCCTGGCACATCGACCTGCCACATGGGCAGGCCATAGAGCGTGGCGATCGAGATCGTCTTGAGGTCGATGCCGCGAATCTGAGCCGACTGCATCAGATAGCGCTGTTTGGCTGCGTTAAGGGCCGTGCCAAGCGCCACCGACTGGTTACCAACCCGCAGTTGTTGCACCACGTAGAGGTAGAGTTCTTCGCCGAACTGAATAAAATCGGTATCGCCGTATTGATAACCCGTCCCCGAGATCAAGATCGCGCCCTTGCGTGTCAGCGCCTGAGCCCAGTCGGGCTGGCTGGTCACACCCTGAATAGCGTGGCCATCGACCGTGTTATAGCCTGCGTGGCAACCCGGGCTGATCACTAAGGAGCCAGTAAAGTTGTAATCGTTAGTCAGCAGCTCCGAGGCGTCCATATCGGTCGTATAGTCGGCAGCTAAGAGCGCACCATCGCTGAAGTGGCCTGCGACATAGAGCAGGTCGTGGGGCGTTTTCAGAGCGGCGCGCAGATCATCGGCCGTCCAGGTATTGGGCGACTGGTGCGACTCAGTGCTTGGGGTCAGCAGTGTATCTGGCTCTTTGTTGGTGGCCGCTTTGAACTCCTTTGCGATCTCGAGGCTCGAATCGTAGTGGAAGTCGTAGCCGCTCACAAAGGAAGAGTTCGGCTTCAAGACGCCACCCTTAGCCACATAGGTATCGATCTGAGTGATGGCGTCGGAGGCGGTCTCGACCAAACGCCCGACCGCTAGCTGAGGCACAACCAAGCTGGTCGATTTGAAGGGGATCTCGATCGACGAGCCGTAGGCATCTTGGGCCAAGATGTAGCCGCCCCGCAAGCTAGCCTCCGAGGGTGTTATGGGCTGCACGGGTGGCTCAAAGCTCGACTCGTTGCCCAACATTGCCTGATCGGGATAGCGGAAGAAGGGAATGACCTCGTCGCCACCCACCAAGGTTATATACTTCAAGCCACTGTTTTGAGTACGGTAGCGCTCGACCAGATCTTTGATGGCCGAAGCGACGTAGTTTTTGGCTTCGGAACAGCTAGGGTGCTGATCGGCTATAGCGTTGGCCGCCTTCACCAAACCGTCTTGACCCACATCAACTACCACACCCTTCACTTCAGGGCGAGCCGCCAAGCTGTTCAGCTTCTGGCTCAAAGCCTGCTTTTCGGCTGGCGTGCCGACAAGGCGCCCGAAATCGGTCAAGAAGATGCTCTGGTAGTTGCCAGCGGTCGCGCTCAAAAGCGGTTCGGTGGCGCTCGGTACGGGCAAGGCGCTGCAGACCGATGTGTTCAGGCTCACATTCAAGGTAAACGGACGTGTCGGGTTGTAGGCGCCGTTCTGGCCGACCACTGCGATATAGTAGTAGCCAGCCCGATTCCAAGTGTTTAACAGCAACGAGCGATCGGCGTTGCCCTCGACACTGGTCGCGCTCAAAAATGCGTTATCAAAGGCCAAGCCAGCCTGATCTTCGCTGATGCTGTTGGGCGAGATCTTGAACGGCGAGATCTTGAACGGCGAGATCTTGAACGGCGAGATCT
>CALGUG010000030.1 GCA_937902315.1 uncultured Chloroflexales bacterium | reverse complement strand
CACAAATCGACATACGGTCAGCGTTATCTGCCCTCACCCCCCGACCCCCTCTCCCGCACTGCGGGCGAGGGGGGTGAATGTTGACCTCTCTGAGTTCTGTGCTCTCAAGGATGATCCCGCAATGGTATGCGAACGATCGCCTGTTGCTGCCGACACGACTGTTGGCTAATGCATAGCTCCCGCAAGCAGGAGAAGGGAGCTTGGCTCTTCCGCCAAAACACCGTACCCTGAGCCTGTCGAAGGGTACGGCTAGATCACAACTTCAGCCTTCTACAGCGCTGAATCAATCAGACAAATAGCTCAAACCACTCTCTAAGAAGATTCTGTGTCTCTATGCTCGTGCGGTGAACAAAAAGCAGATCGCACGAATGGGAGGGCGGGATGTTGGTAGCCGTAGGCGGACGCGCTAAGGACTGTATGGTAGGGAAGGACTTAGCCGCCAAAACATGATGAAGCATCAAGCGGCTTGAGGCTTGAACGCGAAAAGGGGGAAACAATAGAGAGCGATTTCATACAGCAAAATCGCTCTCACCCTAGCCAAGTTTAGATCTAGCAATCGTTTGTTACAAAGCCGCACAAGCCACAGAAGGGCGATCGTACTAGCTGGGATGCACTTCAGCGCTAAAAAGGAGCTTCGACAGTTATCGAAGGAGCCGGAATAACCGGCTCCGTCTGCTGCGTTTCAACTTGGGTTGTCGGCACTTCGACTGGGGCCTCTGTAGGGGGTGGAGGCGGCGCTTCCGTGGGCAGAGGCGGCGCTTCGGTTGGAGGCTCGGCAGTCGGCGGCTCTGCAGTTGGCGGCTCTGCAGTTGGCGGCTCGGCGGTCGGCTGCTCTTGGGTTGGCTCGCTGGTCGGAATCACCGTGATCACGATCGGCGGCTGCGGCGTATAGGTCGGCAGCGGTGTATAGGTCGGCGCAGGCGGCGGCGGTGGCGGCGGTGGCGGCGGATTCCAAGGCGGCGTCGTTGGATAGACGATGATAATGATCGGCGTCGCTGTAGGCAGCTCAGGAGTGGCCGTCAGCTCTGGAGTCTCCGTCGGGCTAGCTGTTTGGGTTGGGCTCGCGGTTGGCGAGGCCGTTGGGCTAGGCGTTTCCGTCGGGCTGGGCGTATCGACTACGGGCAGGCTGCTCGCGGTGAGCTGCAGGCTCGGATTGCGTTCGCCAGCTAGCATTTGCATACCGACAGCTGTGAACAAGCCGATAATGCTGCAGAGCAGCAGAAGTAAAAAGAGATAAATAAATTGGTCGCGCAACGAAAGGCTCTTGAACCAACCAATAATTCCAGTTTTAGGCATTGGAGTGGCAGAAAGTGGCATGCTTTCGCTGGGTTGGTTCGTTGTTGCTATTCCTAAACCCGTGTATAATGGGCACTGGGTATGACCGCTAGAGAGACAATAGCTGACCTGGTCAACCGGAATCACTTGTGGATCGCCTGTCACATAACAGCGATGTTCGGGTGTTGGCGATGCGAATCGGATCGCGCGATTTTGCTTTAGTCCAAGATATGGGCAATGCCCTGTTGGCTCAACCATGTATCGACCTAATGTTGAAGTGCATCATGTGCAAGGTTATTATAGATGGGCCTTTAGACTGCGTCAAAGCGCATCGATGACGAGATGCTTACATCTTAGGAAAAACGTATGCGAGTTTTAGTCATTTCTGATATCCACTCTAACCTCGTAGCGCTAGAGTCAGTTTTACAGGCTGCCGGCTTGTACGATGCCTTATGGTGTTTAGGCGATACAATCGGCTATGGCCCGCGGCCAAACGAATGTGTGGCTAGAATGATCCAGCAAAGCGACAAAGCTATTAATGGCAATCATGACCTAGCCTGTTTGGGCAAAATTGATCTGTCTGATTTTAACCCTGATGCTCGTCGCGCCAATATTTGGAATGGCGAGCAGCTGACCCCAGAAAGCCGCGATTGGCTCAGCAATCTGGAGGCCTCGTTGCCGATCGATGATCGGTTTATGATCGCTCACGGAAGCCCACGCGAACCGATTTGGGAATATTTGCTGCAGCAAGACCAAGCGCTCGATAACTTCCGATTGTTTAAAGAACAGGTCTGTTTTATCGGCCATTCCCATGTGCAGCTAGGCTTCCGACTACGCCCCAATGGCAGTTGTGAACGCTGGTTACCTCAACACGGCGAGATCCTTGACCTCGATACTCGCGAGCGCTTCTTTATTAACCCCGGAAGTGTTGGTCAGCCTCGTGATCAAGATCCGCGCGCCGCTTTTCTTATACTTGATACCGACAAAGGAACGATCCAGTTTCAGCGGGTCGAGTATGATATCGCGACAACTCAGCAACAGATGCGGGAAGTCAACCTTCCCCCCGTCCTGATTAGGCGACTAGAATATGGCATGTGAGATTGAACAGGCGTATCGCGCCAAACACCCGCGCTCTGCAGAACTGTACGAACGATCGAGCGCGGTCTTTCCGAGCGGTGTTACTCACGACGGACGCTACCTTTCACCGTTCCCTCTCTCTATTAAACGTAGCGAGGGAGCGTATAAGTGGGATGTAGATGATAATCGGCTGATAGATTACTGGACAGGCCACGGCTCGTTGATTTTGGGCCACGGTTACCCCAGTGTTGTCGCCGCTGTTCAAGAACAGATGGCTAAAGGCACCCACTACGGCGGCAACCACGAGCTAGAGGTGCGTTGGGCAGAGCTGGTCAAGCGCTTCTTCCCGGGCGCCGACAAAGTGCGCTTCACCTCCTCGGGTACCGAAGCGACCATGCTGGCCCTGCGTATCGCCCGCGCCTACACCAAGAAGCCCAACGTTATCCGCTTCATCGGTCACTTCCACGGCTGGCACGATCTGCTGATGCCGGGTGCCGAAACCGACGACCCGCTGGCTGGTATGCTGGCTGAAGGCGGCGATCACCTTTTGGCGCTGCCCGCCGAGCTTTCGGCCGTCGAAGAGACGTTGGCTCAGCGCGACGATGTGGCGGCGGTGATTCTTGAGCCGTCGGGTGCTTCCTACGGTTCGGTGCCGCTAAGCGATAGTTTCCTGCAAGCGCTGCGCAAGCTGACCCAAGAACGCGGCGTGCTGCTGATCTGCGATGAGGTTGTGACCGGCTTCCGAGTCGCTCCGGGCGGTGTGCAAGAGCGCGCTGGTGTAGTTGCCGATCTGACCTGTTTGGCGAAGGTGCTGGCTGGCGGTCTGCCGGGCGGCGCTGTGGTCGGTCGAGCCGATCTGATGCACCACCTCGAATACGACGACCCGGATTGGAACGCACATCAGAAGATTCGCCACTATGGTACCTACAACGGCAATCCGCTTTCGGCGGCTGCTGGTATCGCCACCCTCGAGGTCGTCGCTTCGGGCGAACCCTGCCGTGTCGCGACCGAGCGCAACCAAGAACTGATCGCTGGTCTGAATGAACTCTTCAAGCAGCACGGTCGACGCAGCTGGGCGGCCTATGGCGATGCCTCGATCTTCCATATCATCGCTGGCAGCCAGATCGACTTTGCGCCGGGCGAGCTGCCTGCCGATCTGCCCGTGATGGAGCTGAAGCGTGGCGGCAGCAAAGAGACTCTGCGCCTGATGCGTATGTCGCTGCTCAACCACGGCGTCGACTTGATGCGCGGCCATCGCGGCTTTTTGAGCGCTGCTCACAGCAAGCAAGATATCGCTGATACGATCGCGGCCTTCGACGCAATGCTCAAAGAGATGCCCTAAAGCTCGTTTGAGCACCGTTTTTAGATTTGTGCGCTGTGCGGCGGTCTTCTGCCAAGAAGGCCGCCGCATTATGATACCAAATCCGTTTAAAACTGGCACTCTCGCAACGCAGAAAAACCAAAAGAGCCGAGCCTCATTCTAGAGACGAGTTCCACTCTGCCGAAGGCTAAAAAAGAAAAAACGCATCGAATCTAGTATAATCTGTCGGATTTGTTATGAGTGGCCGCTGAACAGTTCGACTCAATGCCCTATTGGGTCGCTAGGAAGAATCTATGCAAGCATCTGGCACACCTCGCTTTTTTTCGGTCTGGGTGGCGATAGCGGCTATCGCCCTACTCTGTATTGTGCTCTCTGTGCTTGGCTACGGTCAAGCGGTGGTTTTGGGTCTTGTACAAGGTTTGGGCGAGTTTCTGCCAATCTCGTCGTCGGCCCACCTGATCATTACGCCTTGGATCTTCGGTTGGAACGAAGGCGTAGCCGATACGCTCACCTTCGATGTGGCCTTGCATGTAGGCACGCTGCTGGCCCTGATCGGCTTCTTCTGGCGCGACTGGATCGAACTGCTGATGTCGGCTCATAAGCCTAGCAGCCCCAACGGCCGCCTGTTTTGGATGATCGTGATCGCCTCGATTCCCGCTGGCATTATCGGCCTCTTGCTCGATGAACTGGCCGAAAACACCTTCCGCTCGCCTTGGGTGATCGTCTTCACACTTTCGATTATGGGCGTTCTGTTGTGGTGGATCGATAAACAGCAGCCCCAGGAGCACGATCTGGCTGCGGTCGGCCCGCGCGAAGCGACTCTGATCGGCTTTGCTCAAGCGCTGGCCCTGATTCCGGGCGTCTCGCGCAGCGGCGCGACCATGACCATGGGGCGCTGGCTCAAGCTCGATCGCCAGACCGCCGCACGCTTCTCGTTTTTGATGAGCATGCCGATCACGGCCGGAGTCGGCCTGCTGAAGGCGCGCGACATTATGGATGTGCCCTCTGACCAGTTGAGCGCGATGTTGGTTGGCATGTTGGTAGCAGCGCTCAGCGGCGCGGTCTGTATCAGGTTCCTCTTAGACTATCTGCGCCGTGCCAGCTTCGCCGTGTTTGCGATCTATCGCATCTTCTTAGCGGTCGTGATTTTGATCCTACTTTTAGTGCGCGGCTAGCACGGGCAAACTCTGCGCGACATCGCTTGTACGCTGTTGGATCAGCGAAGAGGCAGTGTCGCAGCGTCAGCTGCGAGATGCAGCCCCTTGTTTTGGCTAGACGACTTGGTAGCCGAAGGCGGACGCGCTAGGGGACGAATTGGGGCTAGCAACCTCTTCGCCATATCATCTCGTTCACAAGCGTAGACCTGCTTGACAGAGAGACAAAAAACGAGCGACCAGAGCGAACAATTAGCAAACAGGGCGGCTAGCACTATCCGCCCTGTTTCTTTTTGTGTACAATGTCCTCAAGGAGATCGACAAGAAGAGGTGTGACATGCAACTACCCGAGTTGTTGGTGTGCGATGTGGCGGGCACGAGCGTCGAAGATCGCGGCCAGGTGCCTCAGGCTTTTACGGCGGCTTTGGCGCAGCATGGCGTGCAGGTCAGCGCCGAGCAGATCCACGCTGTGCGCGGCAGTTCGAAGCGCCAAGCCATCTTTCAGCTGCTTGAGGACAGCCCCGAGCGCCAAGAGCGCGCCGACCGCATGTACGATAGCTTCTGCGAGCACTTGGCCCAGCTCTATCGGCGCGACGGTGTGCAACTGCTGCCGGGCGTGCGCGAGACCTTTCAGCATCTGCGCCAGCGTGGCATCAAGATTGTGCTGAATACTGGCTTCGATCGCCCAACTAGCAAGGTGCTCTTCGATCTGATCGACGGTATCGATGAGCTGATCGACGGGTTGGTCTGTGGCGATGAGGTGAAGCAGGGCCGCCCGGCACCCTATATGATCTTTCACGCTATGGAAGCGGTTGGGGTGCTCAGCACGCAGCGGGTCGCTAATGTCGGCGATACGGTGCTCGATCTGCAGGCTGGCGCCAACGCGGGAGTAGCTTGGAATATCGGGGTGTATTCGGGCGCGCATCGCAAAGAGCAGCTCGAAGCCCAGCCTCACACTCATATTCTCGCTTCAGTGGCCGACTTAAGCCAGCTTTGGCCATAAACACACTATCGCAGCGAGCAAGCTTGTTGAGCACAAAGGAGAAGAGCCATGGCATCGCTTAACGAACGTCTGGCAGAAGTGATTAAACGTAAGCGCCAACGTGATCGCTACACTCAGGCTGATCTGGGCGCGAAAATTGGCGCAAGCGGTTCGTACATCAGCGCGATCGAAGGCGGCTCGACAAGCCCGCGCATCAGCGAGATCGAAGCCCTTGCCAGCGCCTTTCGCACCACCGCCTTCGAGCTGATCAGCGAGGCGGTCGCTCAGGATCAGTACAGCTTTTCCCAAGCCAATCGCGAGCGCGACGCTTTTTTAAACCTCTACGACTCGCTAACGCCCGAGCATCAGCAGCAAGCTCGCACCTTTCTGCTCTTTCTGCGCGATCTTCAAGGGCGAAGCCAATAAACTATACCAATGCTCAGGACTTTGGCGCTAACGTCTCTCGCTTCCATTCGTTCCTTGGCGCGTCCGCCTACGGCTACCAACATCCCGCCCTTCAAAAGAGGTCTGCCCTGTGTGGACAGAGCAGCGCCTACACAAGACAGGAAACGAATGAAAGGGATTTCGCTCATCAGCGCGAAATCCCTTTCATCATCTCGAGCGAGCGTCTACTTCACTTCGACGATCATCTCGATTTCAACCGCGTAGTTGGCGGGCAGCACCATACCGACCGCGCTGCGAGCGTGTTGGCCCGCTTCGCCAAACACCTCTAGCAGCAGGTCGCTGCAGCCGTGAATCACAGCCGGAGTATTGTTGAAATCGGGGCCAACGTTGACCATGCCGAGCACTTTGACGACGCGCACCACATTATCGAGCGAGCCAGCCAGCTGCTTGATGGCTCGCAGACAGGAGAGCGCTGAGTAACGAGCGGCCAGATAGCCCTCTTCGAGGCTTAGGTCGAGGCCGACTTTGCCTTTGATCTCTTGATCGCCCCACTTCGACACTTGGCCCGAGGTGTAGATCAAGTTGCCGGTGCGCACTGCGCCCATCAGCTTGCCCATATTGAGTTCGATCGGCTCAAGGGTGTAGCCCATTTCCTGTAGTTTCGCTTCAAACGACATCGATTTTACTCCTTTGTAGCTAGAACTATGTTGAGACTGCTGCAGTGCCGCGCTGGTTTAGAAATCGAGCGAGACGCGGCTGCCGCAGGCCACGCTACGTGCGACCGCTTCGGTAAAGCGCATGTACTTCACGCCTGTTTCAAAGTCGGTCAGTTTAACATCGCCTTGGCCGCGAATCGCATCGATAAACTCTTGCTCGACCCGCCATTCGCCGCGCTCGTGTTCGGGAATCTCGATCTCTTCTAACTGCGATTGGCCTTTGCGAGCGCCGTAGAGCTTGCCATCGGCGAAACGCAAGGTGCCTTCGCTGCCGAAGAGCATGGCCTCGCTGCCGCCAGCCAGACCGGTCACAGCCGAGAATTGCAGATGAGCTTGAGCGCCGCAGGCCATTTGGGCGATAATGTCGATGTGGTCGGGAACTTGAATGGCTTGCAGCTGGCCTTCGCTGTCGCGCCGAGTTTTGACAAAGATCTGGGCTTGGGCGAGCACGCTGCTGGCCTCGCCGATCCAACGCATCAGCGCTTCGTACCAGATCCCCATTGACATAACGTTGTAGCCGCTGTAATCCTTGTTTTGGCGCCAGTGCATGGGCGCGTCGCGGTCGATAAAGCTGTTGCCATCGCGAATGCGAACCGCTAGCACCTCTCCCAAGTAGCCTTCGCTGATCAGGCGTTTGATGGTCGCATCGACGCCCAAGGTGAGCGGTGAGGGGACGATTTGGGCCACCAACAAGGGTCGCGCGCGGGCGGCGTCGCGCATCTGCAACGCTTCCTTCAGATCCATGGCCATGCGCGCTTCGCACAACACGTGTTTGCCCGCCGCCAGCGCTGCTAGGGTGATGCGACAGTGCATGTAGGGCCAAGTGCCGATCACGATCGCATCGGTGTCGTGGGCGGCTACCAGATCTTCCCAGTGTTCATACACGGTTGGGATATTGAACTGTTGGGCGACACGCTCCGACGATGCGCGGCTGCGATTGCAAACGCTAACGATACTGACGTCTTCGATCGCTTGGAGCAAGGGGATATGTTTGGCGATCGTGTTTGCGCCAGCTCCAACAATACCGATCCGTATCGTATCCATATGCCTCCTCTCGTACCAACTACTTCTAGGCGTATTGTACACGTTCTCGGCGAAAGCTTTGCGGCGCTCGTGCTACAATAACAGCACGAACAGATGTGCAGTAGAGGGAACGATGAAATATCGCTTGATTTCTTGGAATGTAAACGGCATTCGAGCCGTCGAAAAGCGCGGCTTTCTGAACTGGATCGAGTCGTGCGGGGCCGATATCGTGATGTTACAAGAGACCAAGGCCCATCCCGACCAAGTAAGCGCCTTTTTGCGCGAGCCAAAGGGTTATGTTAGCGAGTGGTGCTGGGCCGAAAAGAAGGGCTATAGCGGCGTTGCGACCTTTTCGCGCCAGCCCGCGCCTGTGACACGTGGCTTAGGCGATCCGCGCTTCGATTGTGAGGGCCGCGTTTTGATCAGCCACTTCCCCCAATTCACGCTCTTCAACATCTACTACCCCTCGGCCAGCGGTCGCGAAGAGCGCCTGCCCTATAAGCTTGATTTCTACAAACGCTTTTTGGAAGTGGTCAGCCAGCATATTGCTCGCGGCGAGCGTGTGATCGTGGCGGGCGATGTCAACACCGCCTATGCCGAGATCGACCTAGCGCGCCCGCGCGAGAACTCCAAGGTCTCGGGCTTTCTGCCCGAAGAACGGGCTGCTTTGGGTGAATTCTTTGCGGCCGGTTTGGTCGATAGCTTTCGGCACCACCGCCCAACCGAACAGAAGTATAGCTGGTGGTCGGTTCGCTCGGGCGCGCGCGCACGCAACATCGGCTGGCGAATCGACTACATCTTTGTTTCGGAAAACCTGCGCGATGCGATCGTCGACGCCGATACCCACCCCGAGATCGAAGGCTCGGATCACTGCCCGGTCAGCCTAACGCTCGAATTGCCAGACTGATCTTTGGCCCGATCGTCTCGATTGTGCAGATACCTCCAAGCATTCGCGAGAAAAGATCAATCGCTGCTAGCGCGATCGTCGTTATACGAGGTTTATGCCGCAAGCTCTTCGCTTCTTTCGTTGAAGCGCGCCTTGATTAACGACGATGGTCAAGGCGAGGCAAAGTGGCGCGCCGCCGAAGGCTGATCGCTCGTTTGGGAGGGCGGGATGTTGATAGCCGTAGGCGGACGCGCCAAGGACCGAATTGAAGGGCAGAACTTTTCCGCCAGAGCGATGAAGCGATTAAGCAGGTCTGGCAGCAGACGGCGAGGAAGCGGCCAGAGCGAGAAGCGCTTATTTCGATTGGTATAGGAGATCATTGCGATGCAATACATGCGACTGGGCAAGACCGGCCTTGAAGTTTCGCGTATCTGCCTCGGCTGTATGGGCTTTGGCGATGCGAGCCGCTGGATACACAGTTGGGTGCTGAACGAAGAGCAGAGCCGCCCAATCATTAAAAAGGCGCTCGAATTGGGCATCAACTTCTTCGATACCGCCAATGTCTACTCGATCGGGGCCAGCGAAGAGATTTTGGGGCGCGCCCTCAAGGACTTTGCGCGCCGCGACGAAGTGGTGATCGCCACCAAGGTGCATGGCAAGATGCGCGAAGGCCCGAACGGCGCTGGTCTGTCGCGCAAGGCCATTCTGAGCGAGGTCGAGCACAGCCTCAGACGGCTCGGCACCGATTATATCGATCTCTACCAGATCCACCGCTGGGACTACGATACCCCGATCGAAGAGACCATGGAGGCTCTCAATGATGTGGTGCGGGCTGGCAAGGTGCGCTATATCGGCGCATCGGCGATGTGGGCCTGGCAGTTTCAGAAGGCGCTCTACGTCGCCGAGCGCCACGGCTGGACTCGCTTCGTCTCGATGCAAAACCACCTCAACCTGATCTATCGCGAGGAAGAGCGCGAGATGCTGCCGCTTTGCCGCGCCGAGGGCATCGGCGTGATCCCCTACAGCCCGCTGGCTTCGGGCCGCCTGACCCGCGATTGGGGTTCAGAGCGCACTCCCCGCTCTGAGAGCGACCAAGTCGCTAGGTCGAAGTACGATGCCAGCGCCGATATCGATCGAGCCGTGATCGAGCGTGTCGCTGAGCTGGCCGCCAAGTACGAAGTGCCGCGCGCTTATATCGCGCTCGCTTGGCTTTTGCAAAAGCAGCCCGTCGTCGCCCCGATCGTTGGCGCCACCAAGATCTCGCATCTCGAAGTCGCTGTGGGCGCGCTCGATCTCAGCCTTACAGCCGAAGATATCAGCTACCTTGAGGAGCCGTATCAGCCACATCGCGTAGTTGGCCACCAATAGCTTTCACACAAAATCCGCTTTACCAACGTGCTTGTTCATAAGGCAACAAGAATAGTCAAGGTCCACTTTGCCGAAGGCCAAAACTACACGAAGCGCTTAACCGAATTCTATCAAGGGCAGCTCGTTGTTTCGATGCAACGCTGCCCTTCTGCATTTGCATGAAACTCGTACCTGCTCAGCATCGCTCAGAACTACGGTATACTGCATACGGATGACTTTGATATCGTTGGAGCAAATGAAGCGGGTATGTACGAAGGGCTTATTGAGCTGGCTGAGGAATGTATGTGGGCCACAATCAGCGAATGGTTACCAGCTGAAGGAAGTATCGGATATTATCTGCTGCGAAGCAGCATCACTTTTTTGATCGTTAGCGTTATAGCGCGTCTGTTGGGCGTAGTGCTTTGGCGGATCGAAGTTTCGCGAGAGCGTTTTTTGCAACGCCCGTATAACAAAAGCCGCCAAGAGACCCTGCACGGGCTGCTTAATTCGTTGATGAATGGCTTGGCGGTAGTTGTGACATTCTTGCTGATTTTGGCGATGTTTGTTCAGCCCAGCGCCCTTATCACTGCGATCGGCCTGTTTAGCGCGGGTTTTGGCATCGCAGCCCGCCCGTTTATCAGCGACTTTTTGGGCGGTGTCGTGCTGCTGCTCGAAGATCTGTTTGTGATCGGCGACAAAGTTGAGATCGGTGACCGTCAGGTGATCGGTGTAGTAGAGCGAGTCTCGTTGCGCACCACCCACATTCGCGGCGAGGCGGGCGAACTCTGGATCGTGCCCAACGGCGATGTGCGCACCATTCGCAACTTTTCGCGCGGCAGCTTTTCGCCAGCCAATCTGCGCCTCACCATTCCCACGCCCAAGCTCGACGAAGCCCTCGAAACGCTCAATCTGCTGATCGCCAACCCGGGCCCTTATGTGCTCGAACCGCCGGAGATCATCAGCGAAACGGGCGAGATCGGCCCGACCACCGTCTTGCTGTTGAAGGTCAAAGCCCGCCACGGCTACGGCTCACAAGTGCGGCGCGAACTGCTCGGGCGTCTTCAGCTCGCTCTAACCGAGCATGGCATCATCGTCGACCCCGATTCGCCACCCGAACCGCAGGGCCGCCAGATCCCCGAGATCAACAAACCGATCGTCTAGCGCTCGCAGCTTGAAATCTACTTATCTCGTTCAAGACAACAAAAAAGGAAACGCTTCTGCAAGCGTTTCCTTTGGCTTTGGTACCCCCAGCGGGATTCGAACCCGCGATCTACACCTTGAAAGGGTGTTGTCCTAGGCCACTAGACGATGGGGGCATTCTGTTTTGTAACGAAGCTCTCACTAAAAGAGAGGAACTTCCCGAAGGAAATTCCCCTCCTGAGTTGGTACCCCCAGCGGGATTCGAACCCGCGATCTACACCTTGAAAGGGTGTTGTCCTGGGCCACTAGACGATGGGGGCGCTTCGGACGTTGCTCATTATAACATGCTATAGGCATTTGTCAAATCAGGCTCAGGGGCGGGTTCGCCTCTATGGCCTTAAGAAGCCCTCTTTTGCCAAAACCATATGCAATCGGACCGAACTCTACAAAAGTGCTCGTTATCTCGCTCTGGCGTTGAGTTTTCTACCTTTCATGCCTTCCCAAGCGCGTCCGCCTACGGCTACCAAGTCGTCTAGCATCCATCCATTCAGCCCATCAAGCTGTCGCAGCAAAGGCTGCGACCTGCCAGCTGCGCGCAGCTGGCAGGCCCATACGCAGGCGAGCCTGTTATACCAAATCCGTTTAAAGACGTGTATTTTCTTCGCTCAGAAAAACGAAAAACCAAGAAAAGGGTTGAGTGAGATTTCGCGCTGCCGCGCGAAATCTCACTCAACAAAAAGAGCCACGTTCCGCTCTGCCGAAGGCCAAAGAGAACCTAATCAACCGGATTTGGAATTATAACTTTATTTCGCCCAGTTCGTTTTCCAGACGGCGCACCACCGTGCGCAGAACCTTGATGCGCGAGAAAGGCTTATCGTTCGACTCAACGATCGTCCACGGTGCGCTGGGGGTCGAGGTGCGCAACAGCATATCGTCGGCGGCCTGTTCGTAGAGATCCCACTTCTCGCGGTTGCGCCAATCTTCATCGGTCAGCTTCCAAGCTTTGTAGGGCGACTTCTGGCGCTCTTCAAAGCGACGTAGTTGCTCATCTGGGCTGACATGCAGCCAGAATTTGCAGATGATGGTGTGGAAGTCGACCAGTTGGCGCTCGAACTCGTTGATCTCGGCATAGGCTCGCTGCCACTCATCGGGCCGCGCGAAGCCTTCGACCCGCTCGACCAAAACGCGCCCATACCACGAGCGATCGAAGATACCGATTGTGCCTTGGGGTGGCAGGCGATGCCAGAAGCGGTAGAGGTAGTGGTGCTCTTTGTCGTCGCCCGTTGGGGCTGCGATCGAGTGCACGATATAGCTGCGCGGGTCGAGCTTAGCAGTGATGCGTTTGATCGCGCCGCCTTTGCCCGCAGCATCCCAGCCCTCAAAGACCAGTACCACAGGGACACGCTTCTGATAGACTTGCAGTCCCAAGAGATAGAGCTTGGCCTGTAACTCGGCCAGTTCGCGGTCATAGGTCTTTTCGTCGAGTTTAAGCGAAAGATCAACTTTTCGCAGAATGCTTGAACTTGGGATGGGGGATATAACAGGTTGACTGTTAGCTGCTATTTGAGGGGCCGATTGAATAGTAACCGGGGTGGCTTTGGCTTGAGCTGCTGCGCGGATCTGCGGTTCGACGTGGTTGATAATCGTTTCGCAGACGGCGATGCGGGCGTAGCGTGGATCGGTGGCCGGTAAGATGAACCAAGGCGCGTGCGGTGTGTTGGTGCGAGCGATCATATCTTCAGCGGCGGTGCCGATCCGTTCGTAGTGTTTGTTCTGCCAACGATCTTCGTCGGTCACCTGCCAAGCTGTCAATCGATCTTCCTGAAGTTTTTTGAAACGGCGTGCTTGCTCTTTTTTCGAGATATGGAGCCAGAATTTTAAAATCAGGGTGCCATCATCGGCCAGTTGGCGTTCAAATGAACTGATATCGTCAAAGCGTTTAAGCCAAACATCTTGGCTGCATTTATCGACGGTGCGTTCCGAGAGCACTTGGCGATACCACGAACGGTCAAAGAGGGCGATTTGGCCGTAGCTTGGGATCTTAAGCCAGAAGCGGTGAAGCCAAGGGTACATGCGCTCGTAGGTGCGGGGTGGTGTGATGGGGTGAACTCGCAGATAACGCGGGTCGAGGCGGCCAGTGATCATACTAAGTGTGCCAACTTTTGAAGTGCCAGCCCATCCCTCAAACAGGATGATCACCGATCTGCGTGTTTCGCGAAGGATCTGCTGGAGTTCGTAGATGCTATGTTGATAGTGGTTAAGTTTAGCTTTGTACTCTTCTTTGCTACAGCTGAGACTGAGATCGACTTGCTCAAACATTATGCTCTCTTTCGATCTAATTTCAAACCTCATTGTATTGTACCAGTCTTCAGCTACTTTTCGCCCTCATTTGGTCTGGTTTTTCTGTCGTTGCTCTTGGGCTTGTTGATGAATCCAATTGCCCCAATCTTGCTGTTGGCGGCGACGCAAGCGCCGTTCTTGAATGCTTTGGTGGAAGGGCGCCACGCCGAAAAAGAGCACCCAGATGCGATCGATCCAGGCCAGTTCATGTTTGCTGCTTACCGTTTGAGGCAGGCTTTGAGCGCCATAGCGTAGGCGGCGCAGGAAGATCATCAGGGGCAGCAGCCAGAGCGCCAAGCTGAGCAAGCGTTGGTCGAGACGCAGCGTTCGGCTATGCGTGCTGGCGGTTCGGCTGTAGAGCTCTTGTGGCGCAGGCCCGAAGCGCCCGTTGCTGAGGGCAGCCACCTCTTGAAGCAGAGCCAGATTCGGCCCCTGCACTAGGTATTCCTGCTGATCGTTGATGCTGATAGCGCTGCGCAAGTTATCCACCAGTTGGTCGCTCGCATCGACGGCGTTCAGCTCGAGCGCGTAACTGCTCTCGTTCAGCCCAGTCAGCTCGCCCGTATAGCGTCCGGGCGCGAATTCGCGCAGCTCGAGTGCATGCGAGCTGCCATCTTTCCCAAAAAGCTGACCGCTGACCCGCAGCCCGCTGATCGCGCGCCCCTGATCAACAGCCTCGAGCAACAGCTTCAGGTTCCCACCCTCGGCTTGGCTTTGCAACGCCAAGATCTGATCGTGTTTGGCGGGTAGAATCCAACTGACCATATTGGCCGCCAATTGGGCTGCGGCTTGGTTTTGGGTCAACTCGCGGCTCCACGGCCCGCCCAGATCAGAGCTCCAGATCAGGCTGCGCCCCAGCCCATACTGCCAAACCGCCAAGAGCGGATCGTCGTTGGCGCCTTGCAGCACGAGGGTAGCGCTCTGCTTGGCTTGGGTTGCGACATAGCCATACAGCGTTTGGCGCAGATCAAGCCCGGCGACAATGGGGTGCTCGGGCATCAGCGCGTGACCAGTGAAGCGCCCTTCGATCACGTAGGGTCGCAAGACCAGTCGCGCCTCTTGGCTCATAATCGTAGGCAGACTGGCGGCGTTTTCCGCCAAAAAGTAACGTCCTCCGCCGAGCTGGGCCAGCCCTTCGATAAACTCCAGATCGCGCCCTCTGCCGATCGCCAGCAGCGAGACTGTAATGCCTTCGCGCTGCAGTTGGCGCACAACCTCGGGCGCTCCATCTTTCTGCGCTGTATCGTCGCCGTCGGTTAGCACGATCAAGTGGCGCACTCGATGATCGCTTCGCCTGAGGTAGTTGTGGGCGAAGCGCAGCCCATCGAAGATATGGATGCCACCTGTGCCCGGCTTTAAGGCCTCGAGGCGGGCCGGAATGCTGTCACGTTCGCTACCCGGCAACGGCCCGATCACACCCATCGAGATGCGGTCGAAGGGAACAATCGTAAGCAGGTCTTCGTCACGTAACTGTTCAGCCAGTCGCATAATGCCTTGCGAAGCGAGCTGAAGTTTGCTGTAATCGCCTTCGAAGCTCGCCATGCTGCCCGAGACATCGACCAGCACAACGATCGAGGCGGGTGGCGCCTGTAGGTTGGGCTGAGGGTTGAGCTGAACAGGCAAAAGCTCCTCGATCGGAGTCTGGCGATAGCCTCCCGCTCCGAACGAGTTTGGCCCGCCCAACATTGCGACGCCTCGCCCAAGGTCGCGCACATAGCTCTGCAACAGTAGATCGCTCTTTTCGGGCAGCTCGCTATATTCGACATTCAGCAGGATCGTAGCGTCGTAATTGCTCAGGCCGATCAGCTCACGCGGGAAGGCGGCTGGCCCGATCCGTTCGACCTTGATCTGGGCCGCTTCGAGGCTGTTTTGCAAAAACTGGGCTTCTTCTTGGCTTGGGCTGACCACCAGAACTTGGGCCGGTCCGCTCACATTGGTGAAGATATCGGCTTGGTTGTTTTGTGGGCGTTGATCGTCGGCCAGCTCGATGCGCACCGAATAGTGCTGAAAGCCGAGCGCAGGTTCGGGAAGCAATAATTCTCTGCTGCTGTAGCCTTGCTCAAAGCGCTCTTCGCTCTGCGCGATCAGACGATCGCCGCTTGACACAACTAAACGACCCGTTGCAGACTGAGAGCTATAGGTTTCGATTCGAAGTCGCGCCTGTTGGCCCTGTCGCAGCTCTTCTGGCAGACTTAGGCGGCTGATCTGCAGATCAAACTCGGCCAAGTTGCTTTCGAGCGCCACACTATCCAGACTGATCGAACGACTGGCCGCTAAGCGGGCTTGTTCAAGCAGATCGCCCCGATTCTGGTTGCCGTCGCTTAACAAGACGAGCCGACCGCCGCCCGAGGGCAGTAGTGCCAGCCCGAGCTGCACCGCTTTACCTAGGTCGCTATGTTGGCTCTTTTCAAGTTTGGGAAGCTCTTCGAGCAGGGGCGCGCTGGTCGGCAGTATGGCGATCTGCGCCTCTTCGGCGAACACGATCAGGCCCGCGCGATCTCCATTGGGCAGGTTGCGAAAGGCCTCGTCGAGAAAACGTTCGGCATCTTGACGGGCCGTATCCGAGATCGAGTCGCTTTGATCAAGCAGGAATATTGTGGTCTGGCCTTGGCTCGGCAGATAGAGCTGTGTTCCAGCTAGGGCGCCTGCCAAGAGGCATATGATCAGGCTAGAGAGCAGCAAGCTTGCTCTCTCTGTTGTGCGGTGCGTGCGCCTGCTGCCGAGTGAGATAAGCCACAGTGGAATGAGGGCGAGAAGGGTAAGCAGAAATTCCGGTTGTACAAACGAGATCTGTATCATCTCGATATACCCAAGCCTCTCTGCGTTTATATAACTGCTAGAAACGTTTCAGCCTTCTAACAGGTTCATCCTAGCATAAACCGCGTATGATAGAAAGAAGCGTTTTAACGCCTGTGGAGCTAGCTGAATCTAGTCGCTTTGTCTAAGGAATACCGAATCCGCTTTAAGATCTGCATGTTCACAACCTGGAACAACGAAAAACCTCCATGTTGCGAAGGCTAAACAGAAATAGCCTAATCGGATTTGGTAGAAATACGGCCAACGTTGATGTATGCCGGAGTACGAGGAAAAATGCATGAGTGATCCAAATATTGGCCGACAAGTGGATCGTTACGAAATACGCTCGCTGTTGGGCACCGGCGGAACAGCACGGGTCTATCGGGCCTTTGATCAACGCCTGCAACGCGATGTAGCGCTCAAGTTGCTCAAAAGCAATACGCTCGCTGATCCAGACTTTGTTAAACGCTTCGAGCGAGAAGCGCGCACACTGGCAGGTCTGCGCCATGGTCATATCGTCCAGATCTATGACTATGGCGAGCAAGAAGGTGTTCTTTATATTGTAACCCAATTATTGCCCGGACCAACCCTCGAACAAGAGCTAGCCAGCCTGCGTGCCCAAGGCACAACCATGCCGGTTCAGCGCGCCTTGCAAACCCTGACTCAGATCGCCTCGGCCCTCGATTACGCTCACGCTCAGGGCATCATTCACCGCGATATCAAACCTGGCAATGTGATCCGTAATCACCACGACGATGTTATTTTGACCGATTTTGGTATCGCACGCAGTGCCAATAATCAGAACACCAGCATCACTCAAGTCAACACCGTCATCGGCACGCCTGCCTATCTGTCGCCCGAACAGGCGCAAGGCCTGCCCGTCTCGGCGGCAAGCGATATCTATGCCTTGGGCATCGTTGCCTATGAATTGTTGACCGGAACGGTGCCTTTTCGCAATGGCAACCCTACAGCGGTCTTGCTCGACCATATTCAGACACAGCCCCAAGCGCCGAGCCTGTTGCGCCCCGGCCTCGACCCGGCCTTCGACCCGATCATTCTAAAGGCGCTCGCGAAAGAGCCGAGCCAGCGTTATGCTTCGGCGGGTGCTTTTGTGCAGGCCCTTTTGGGTGTTTGGCAGCAGAGCAACAAGCCCAAAGTGCCGACCGTCGCTTGGCACGAGCAGCAAACCGTGGTTAATCCGGCCGTCACGCCCGCCCCAGCGCCAGCTCGCCCCAGCGTTAGCCCGCCGCCTCAGCGCCCTCCTCAAGCGCCGACTACTCCCTATCAGTCGCAGACGGCGACCGGCTATGGGCCACGCCCACGCAGCCAATCGAACTATCAGGGTGCTGCCAGCCAGAGCCAAGCGCGCGTTTACAAGCGTAATCCTTGGCCATTTGTGTTCGGCTTCGCTTTGCTTGTGGTTTTTGCGATCGCATTGTTCCTCTTCCTTCAGCGAACGCGCTCAGATTCTGCCTTCGAGCCGCTCTTACCGACGGCTGCTTTGCCAACCGCTCAACCGACGGCCCTTCCAACCGAGACGGCGCTACCCACGCCCGAGCCGACCGAAGCGCCGACCGAAGTGCCAACAGAGGTGCCGACCGAAGCGCCGCCTCCTACAGCCGAGCCAACTCAGCCGCCACCGCCGCCCGAACCGACCGAAGCGCCTGAACTGCCGACCGCAGTGATCGTGCCGATCGCTACACCCGAGCAACCGCCCGAGCAGACTGTCGGCCCAGATGGCTATTGGCCCCAAACGGGCGAGCATGTCGCGACTATGCGCCGCATTATCGAGGCTTATCTGACGGCTCAAAACCCGAGCATCAACCAAGAGACGGCTGACGAGCTCTATGCAAGCATCGACCTGCTCGAACAGCGTCTGCGCGAGGGCCAGCGCGACCCCACCCTCGCCGAGATCGATCGGCTTTGGCGTCTGATCGGCACAGATGTTGAACAGCGTCGTATTCCGCAAGATGTCGGCAAGCAGCTTCGCGACCTCTTACTAGAGATCCGTCACGCTATGGGCTAGTGTTATAGTATGCTCAAGCGCTTGGCCCGAACTGTGCTGGAGTCATACAAGCAGAGACCACTGCACAGCGGGCGAGCGCTTGCTAGCGAATCAGCTTAGAGACTGCCACTCTCGTAATGGGGGAAGAACGAAAATCAGCGGAAAATGTTGTGAGAGATTGTGCACCAGCGCGCAATCTCTCACATAGTTAAGTTCTACTCTGCCGAAGGCCAAAACACATACTAATCAGTCAATTCGATCTTTAGCTATGCCGGCTAGGATGTGCCCCGACTTTGGTACCCTCGATCTGCGAACGATATCTCATTACAGCTTATCTGCTCGATTAAGAAGCTTGAACACATAATAGCTTGTTTTAAACACTACTACGCTTGCCTAAGCTGTATTATGGAACGGTGCAATGTATAGTGATTAATCGGAAGTCCTAGAAGAAGAATAGTAAAAATATCTATACATTGTAACGAAAAATAGTACCCTAGTCATCCTATGCCTGCTATAAAGCAAACAAAGGATGTGCTACTATGCAACCAGGGATTGACACGTCCTTTGTTTGGTCTGTGTGATTTACTTATCTGGGCATGTGGTATTGTATAGATATGAAAGCCTACCATCCCTGTCGAGTCGGCCGCTTCCATGCGCATCACCACTTGCAGGCAGGTGCTGACCAACAAAGGAGTCCCTTTTATGTCTCGTGAACGTATTTCGCGACGTGTACGTTCGATACCGCCTTCTGGTATCCGACGCTTTTTTGATATTGCTGCAAGTATGCCCGAAGTGATCTCCTTGGGCGTTGGCGAACCAGATTTTGTCACCCCCGGCGAGATCCGCGAGGCCGCCATGGCCTCGATCCAAGAAGGCAAAACGGCCTATACTTCGAACTCTGGTTTGATCGAACTGCGGGTTGCCCTAGCCAAGCACCTCGAAAAGTTATATGGCGTTTCTTACGACCCAGAAGACGAGATTTTGATCACGGTTGGCGTCAGCGAAGGTATGCAAAATGCTATGGTAGCTCTGGTTGATGAAGGCGACGAAGTCATCATTCCAGAACCATCGTTTGTAGCCTACCCTGCTTGTGTGGTGTTCGCTGATGGTGTTCCGGTAATGGTGCCGACTTCGGTCGAAAATGGCTTCCAAGTTACCGCCGCCACTATCGAGGCCGCTATCACGCCGCGCACAAAGGCGCTCTTGATCGGTTACCCCAACAACCCGACTGGCGCTGTTCTGAGCCGCGAAAACATGATGGCGATCGCCGAAGTCGCAGAAAAACACGACCTGATCGTTATTTCTGATGAGATCTATGATCGCTTGGTTTATGGTGTAGAACACACCTGTTTTGCGAGCCTGCCCGACATGCGAGAACGAACCGTCTTGCTAGGAGGCTTCTCAAAAGCGTATGCGATGACAGGTTGGCGTCTGGGCTGGTTGGCCGCCCCCAAAGAGATCACTGCGGCGGTTCGTAAAGTCCACCAGTATGCGATTATGTCTGCACCAACGGCAAGCCAATATGCCGGCCTCGAAGCCATTCTCAACGGCGAAGAGAGCGTTCAGCATATGGTAGCGGAATATGATCGCCGTCGTCGTTTTCTGGTAGATGCCTTGAATGCCATGGGCCTTAAAACCTTTGAGCCGCAAGGTGCATTCTACGTCTTTCCCTACATTGGCCATCTCGGTTTGAGCAGCGAGCAGTTCGCTGAGCGTCTATTGATGGAAGAGCAGGTTGCGGTTGTGCCGGGCGATTCGTTCGGTCCGAGCGGAGCTGGCTATGTACGGGCCTGTTACGCGACATCAATGGAGAAGATACAGGAGGCTGTCAAGCGCATCGAGCGTTTTGTACGCCGGATCGAAGCTGGTAATTAGACGCTACCTGGGCGTGTGTACTCCCAGGTATTCCTGTCACTCATTATTACTTAGTTGTACCCATGACAAGGGAGGAAACACGCCAATGTCTGCTCAAATGACTTCTCAGGCTCAAAATAATTCGGCGCCCGTTGTAGTTTCGGGTGAAGTTCAGTGTGCGCTGACCGGCAAGACCTTGCGGGCTGAAGACGCCTATTGGGCGCCGCCGCTTATTACGGCTCGCGAGTTGATTACGGCTGTCATCACCAATCTGCGCACGCCGAGCAAGCTTGGGGTGATCTTGTTTGAAGAGCAGCCCAATGTTCCTTACGATCCCGAAGCGCGCCAGCAGTTGGGCGCCCGCCGCAGCATCGAACAACTGAAGCTGTTGGGCCTCTTGCTGCTGATCGCCGCCATTATTGTTATTCCGATCTTCCTTCTGACAATCTGATTTGAGCTTCTGCGCTCAATCAAAAAAACCTCTTGGGCACGTTCCCAAGAGGTTTTTTTATACTATCCTTGCGATCACTTTCACTCAAAGCCTTTGCTCGCATTGGCGGAGACGCTTCTAGCCTCAAATGTGGGCATGACCGCGTCCGCCTACGGCTACCAAGTCGCCGCCCCAAAGCGCTGCGCCCTGCTTCGCCTTCGATGCAGCTTTGTCAGCTTTGCTAACATTGAAACGCTTTGCTCTGCTTTGCTCTGCCTTCGTTGCGACTGTGCCTGCTTCGCCGCAAACCGCAACGATAGCGAGTTTGTTTGTAGGCTTGTTGGGCCGCCGCAGCCCCACAGCTAGAAGCTTTGTGTGGTGGGCAGGATGTTGATAGCCGAAGGCGGACGCGGTTACGACCTATTTGGGGATCAAAGCCTTGCCGCCTGAGCCGAAGAGCTTGAGCGAGAGCGATTTAGAAGGTCATACCTTTGCCGCGCATAGCGATGCTTTCGATTAAGCCGATCGCGACCAACATGGTGATGGTGAAGCTGCCGCCGTAGGAAATAAAGGGCAGAGGAATACCCGTCACGGGCATAATGCTCATATTCATGCCGATATTGACCAAAATATGGCATAGGCTCATGCCGAAGACGCCTACGACGATCAAGCGCCCGAAGAGGTGCTTGGTGCGTTCGGCGATGTTGAGCGTTGACCACAGCAGCAAGCCCAAGAAGAGCAGTAGCGCACAACTGCCTACAAAGCCTAATTCTTCGCCTACGACCGCGAAAATAAAGTCGGAATATTGCACAGGAATATAGCTGCCTTGGCTCATGAGGCCTCGCCCCAAACCGGTGCCGAATAGGCCGCCCGCGCTGATCGCGTTGAGCGATTGGATGATGTTGTAGGCTTCGTCGGTGCGATCAACCAGCGATGGGTCGACCAGCAGCCAGTAGAAGGTCGAGAGGCGCGTGCGCTGATAGTCTTCGAGCACATACCACCACCCTAAATAACAGGCCGGAATAGCCAGCACACACAGGCCGAGTAGGTAATACCAGCGTAGCCCTGCGGTCACCGCCATCGCCAGCCAGATGGCGGCGAACACGAGTGCGGTTCCGAAGTCGGGTTGGAGCAACACCAAGATCATGGGCACGCCTATCAGGAGCAGGCTGCCGATATGAACGCGGATATCGTCGAGATTCTGCTCGAAACGTGACCAATAAGCCGCCAAAACGATGATCATTACGATTTTGGCGAACTCTGAGGGCTGAATGGTGCGCGCTCCGAGGTTGATCCAACTTTGGGCACCGGAACTGACCTCGCCGCTTACATGCACGAGCAAAAGCAGGCCGATAATGCCGATATAGAGCGGGCGTGCAAGCCCTGAGAGCTGGCGATAGTCGAAGACGGTAAAAATGACCATGCCAACTAGGCCGACGATAACATTGATGATATGACGCGGAAAGAGTATTTGGAGCGGCCCGTTATTGAAGGTGGCCGTGTAGACCATAGTGGTGCCAAAGATCACCAAAATGGTTACGCAGCCAGCTAAAATGTAGTCATATTCACGCCAAAGTTTGGTTTCCATAGTTCATAGGGCGCCGACAAACCGCTTGCCAAGGGCAGAGATAGGCGGCGCTACCTCCCTTTTGAGAGCCTCGAATCGTATCTCGTTGCTGTCGTATAGAGCAGCTCTAGCAATCAGTAGTGTACCATAAGAGTGGTCCACCAAGAGTTAGGCCGTTAGAGTGCTCTAACGGCCTGTGTATGAGGATCGTTTGTGAAGTTCTTTTGTTCGATGGGCCTATTTGCTTTGCCCAAGCCAATCGTTGACGCTCAGACAAGCGCGCTTGTAAACAGCTCAAAGGGAAGCTAGCTTAGGCCGAAGGTGCGCTTTGCGAAGAGCTGTTTTGCTCTTTGTGCTTGCGCTTAAATAAAGGTGGAAGGATAAATGCGGCGATGCTGCCAACAGTCGCGACTCCGCTGATCACTTGCAACAACGGGAGTGCGATCGGATCTTCAGTTGGCACGCCGCACACAAACAGCCAGATCGCTTCTGGTAAGCGCTGAATCGCGGCGAGGTCTTGTTGATAGAGCGAGGTAAAGATAAACAGAGTAAGACCAAAACTTAAAACCATGCTATTGACAATAAGCAAAACCACCGAAGAATTGTTTTGTTTTGTATGTTCTGCGATCATAGCTCTATCTATGGCTGGCGCTTGGAACGATGCTCCAAGCGCCAGATGCTTAACTTCTCAACTCATCTCGTTATTGACCAAGCGGGATGGGCGATGCGGGATCGAAGCCCGGAGTGTTGAAGCCGTTCACGAAGTCGAGCGATTCGACCAAGACCGGACCCCAAGCCAAGAGTACCAAGAAGCACATCAGACCAACCCAGAAGCCCCAGCGCTCGAACCATACCGGCGCATGCGGATCGCCCTTGGTATCGATCGGGCCGCCCTCTTCAACCGGTTGGCGCGAAGCAACCAAGGTGCCGATGATGTTGACATAGAACAGGATCGAGCTGACCATCAACACGATGCCACCGATCGCCGAAGAGTTCAGCCACGGAATCGCGTCGGGGGTGACGTATTGAGCCGAGCCAAGGTCGGTACGGCGTGGCGCACCAGCCAAACCAGCAGCGCCCATACCGTGACCAAAGATCAGCATACCGATCATCCAGCTATAGACCTGAGCCAGCGCCATCTTCTTGCTCCAGAGACGGCGACCGCGAATCATAGGCACTAGCCAGTAGATGATACCGAAGTAGGTCAGGGTTACGGCACCAGCTAGGGTCATGTGGAAGTGCGCGGGTACCCACGAGGTATTGTGGAGCGCGATGTTCAGCGTCAAGCTCGCTTGGATAATACCGCTGAAACCACCTGCGATGAACAGGATCATACCACAGAGCTGGGCTGCAACTACTGGGTTGCTCCAATCTTGCTTCACAAGCCAGCCGAACGGGCCTTTGGCACCACGCTTGCGACCAGCGCGCTCCAGAACAGCACCGATGTTGAAGGCGGTCAGGAAGCTCGGCACAGCGACCACAAACGTGAAGATCGTGTGGATACCCTTGGCCACCGAGCTAACACCCGGGTCGGAGAAGAGGTGGTGAACACCGACCGGAACCGAGAAGACCATCAGCATCAGGAAGGCGACACGAGCGAGCGGGTCGGAGAAGAGTTTGCTGTTGGTCTGCTTGGGCAGCATGGTGTACCACGACACGTAGGCCGGGATCAGCCAGAAGTAGACCAGCGGGTGTCCGAACGACCAGAAGAGAATGCGGCCCACTTGCGGGTCGGTGGTGGTGATCCAACCGAACGAGAGCGGCAGCAGCATGAACAGGATCTCGATGGCGACCGGGATCGTTGCCAAACACCACATCAGGTAGTTTGCGATAGTTGCAAACACTGCTAGCGGCGAGGGCTTATCGGGGTTCTCGCGGCGCCAGTCGATATAGGTCATCCAGATCACAACCGTCGCCATCCAGGTTCCAACTACCAGCAAGACCAAGCCGATGTAGAACAGCGGGTGGGCAACCATCGATGGATAGAACGTGTAGAGCACGTTCGCTTGGCGAGAGGTGATGGTGTACATCACGAAAATCAAGCCAATTAACATCGACCAAAAACCGGCCCAAGCCAGCTGTGGCATGCGCAACGGCCGCTCCAAAGAGCGCTGAGTTGTAAAATAACTGAATCCCACGATGAAGAAGGTGGTGAAGAACAGCGCATTCATTACACCGTGGGCAGTGAGAGCTTGATAATAGTAAGAAAAGATCGGTATGTTGAAAGTCTGATCAAAGATCTGTTTCCAAGCCTCCATGAAGGCGGGTGAGCGTCGGAAGGTTTGGAATGGCCCCATCAAGATACCGACCGATAGAGCAGCCAATGCAATGAAAATATGAGCACCAATGAGATAGCGTTCGCTTGAAAGCAGCGCTAATTTAGGGAATGTCAGCGCCGATGTCTGGGGCGCAGGACGTGAAGCTTGCATTGTTCTCTCCTACTCAACGGTAATCTTTGCCACCATATTCTGGTGACCAGGACCACAATACTCATGACAAATGATGTGGAACTCACCTTGTCGGTTGAAGTGTACTTCGATGCGTGCGATCTGACCGGGGATCAGCATCAAGTTTGCATTGTGCTTTTCGATCTCGAAGCCGTGGGTCACGTCTTTACTTGTTACGTAAAAAGTGACATAAGAGCCTTGAGGTATCGTTAGCTCGCGGGGAGTGAATGACCACATCTCAGCCGTGATGTAGGCTTCATAACGGCCGTTGCCTAGATCGCGCAAGCCTGGTTCTGCAAAGCCTGTCGTCTCTAGGCTGCGCGGGTTAATACGATCCACCGGGCTGGGGAGGCGTACACCGAAGATAACAATACTGGCTGTAAGCGCTGCGATGAAAGCACCTAAGGTTACGGCCACAGCGATCAGCCAGTAACGTTCGAGTCGATCAATATGCATAACAACCTCACATGCCTCGTTCGATTACGACAATGAACCAGAGATAAGCCCAGTAGAGTGCGTAACCTAACAACATGGCTAAAACAAAGAGGAGAGTTCCTCGGGGGGAAAAACCGTCGTTTTCTTGAATCTCTTCTTCTTCAAGGTCTGGAGAAGCCACCCAATACCTCCTTTGATAACTGATGTAAGTTTGTGTATTTACGAACAAATATACGTTGGAGCAGAAATATTGTCAATAGAGTTATACTATGATACATGTTGATATATAGCAACCTGTGTTATTAAATCACAATTATTGAAGCCTTTCTTTTAAAGAAGCTTATAATTTTAATGCCTTTTTGTTCTGAAAAGCGTTAGTGATAAAAACAATCACAAGTTGTTCTATTTTGTAGAGAGCGGTATGCTGTATGTAGAGAATGGATAAAAATTAGAGTGGAGTGTATGCCAGATCAAGCAACCTACTTAACCACAAGGCAGCTTCAGGAGTTATTACAGGTTGATCGCTTAACAATTTACCGTTTGCTTGATGCCGGGGATATCCCCGCTTTTAAAATTGGTCGGCAGTGGCGCTTTGACAGTCGAGAGATCGAACGCTGGTTGAACAAACGCAGCGACACTCAAAGTGCGAGCAGCGAGCAGGCTGAGCCCACGACGCGATCACAGGGCATAGAGAATCTCCCGTTAGCTGGGATGCAAACGATTCAAGATAGTTTTGCCCGTGTGCTTGGCTTGCGTTTAGCGATCGTGACCAAACGCGCTCAACCTGTAACCAGCCCAAGCAATGAGCAGCCTTTAGATCAGCTTTTGCAAACGACCAGTGCAGGGCTAGACTATCTGGCTGTGCTGATCGAAGCGGGTCAGAAGAATCTGGAGCTCGAAGAAGATGGGGCGATTGTAGGCATGCTGTCGCAAACGCTTCAGCTTGGGCAGCAGGGGGTGGCCTGGTTGTGCTGTGGCTCGTTTGTGTATGCCGAGCGCACAGAGGCTTTGCATGCCAACCTCGATCGGATGGCACAAGCATGCGATCTGCCGCGCGAGCTGCTCTATCAGGCCTTACTCAAGACCAGAGCACTCAACCAAGCCGAGCGCGAACAGTTTGCAGCGCTTCTTACAAGCCTAGCCGTAGCAATAGAGACCTTGATAGCGCAGGAACAGGCGTTTCGGCAGCATTTACAGAAGATTGCGGCCTTGGCAACCCAACGTGTGGGCGAGCTGTAGCCTAGTTATTACGGCAGCTTGGGCAGCGCCCATAGATCTGTAAGAGATGGCCTTCGATGCTGAAGTTGGTTTTGGTGCTGAGTTGTTCGATCAACGAGCCGAGCGCGCAGCCTTCAAAGGCCACGACCGTTCCGCAAGCGGTGCAGATCAGGTGATGAATATGGCCGGGCCAACTGGCGATATAGCCCGAATCGCTCATGCCCGGATGTAGACGAGTCAGCCAGCCCGCCTCGTGAAGCTGTTCGAGCGTGCGGTAGACCGTAGCGCGGCCGGGAGAGAAGCGATCTTGGTTGAGATCGTTGAAGAGCTGTTCGGCGCTGAAGGGCGTCGTGTAGTTGGCGATTCGACGCAAGACCCGCATGCGTGGCTCGGTGATGCGCATACCTGCCGATTGCCATGCGGAGCGTACCATCGATACCCAAGTGCTTGGGTTTGCTGCTACAGCTGCTGTTGTGGGTTGCGTATCGCTCATGCTTACCTCAACGGAATGGGGAGATAGAAAACACAAAGGGCGAAGGAGCAACTCCTTCGCCCTTTGTAACCATTAGTCTTAGCTTCGGGTGTGCTGAGGAGCTGCCGGGAGCAGCGCCATATAGCGTGCCCGCTTAATAGCTACAGCCAAGCGTCGCTGCATTTTAGCAGTTACACCAGTGCGGCGGCGGGGCAGAATCTTGCCCTGCGCGGTGATGTACTTCTGAATGCGCTTAATATCTTTGTAGTCTGGCAGAATACCAAGCTTGGTGAACTCGCACTCTTTGCGGCGGATGCGCAGGCGCGAGTTGGAACTAGCGGTGCGCTGGCGGCGCGGTCGATTCGTATCGCTCATGAAATGAGTACTCCTAAACTGTGACTGTATACTCGTCGAACTGGCGGTATACAATGCCGCACACGCGGCATATGGCGAACACATTGCGTTGTAGTATACCACATTTTTGGCTGAACTTCTGAGCGTTTAGCGAGCGATGACCAATTGTGCCCGTTGGCGTCCGGTTTCGGTCAGTTCGAGTATATCTTGACGCTGTTGAATCAGCCCTTCATTGTGGGCGCGCCGCAGAACGCGTTTGGTAAATTCATCAGACCAGCGCAGCTCTTGGCGTAGGTGATGGATGTTATTTTCGCTGGCGAATTCTGGGCTTCCTTCGTGGTTAAGCAGATGAACCACTAACATTTCGGAAGCGAAACGGTTGCGTTGCTCTTCGACCCGCAACCAACGGGCCACCAAGCCATGGCTGGGCGAAAAGAGCAGCGCCAAGCCGAACAGAACGCCAGCCACGCTGACCATAGCGCCCGCGATCGAGGCATCGAGTAGCATGGCCAGCCAGTAGCCCAAAAAGGCCGACAGCGAGCCGACCAGTACCGAGAGCATAATCATACGCGGCAGGCGGTCGGTCAGCAGATAAGCGGTCGCAGCTGGGACGATCATCAGCGCGACAACAAGAATCGCGCCTACAGCGGTGAAAGCGCCCACCGTTGTGACCGAGACGATGCTCATTAGGGCATAGTGGATCAGAACGGGCGAAAAACCTAAGGTCGCGGCCAAGCCAGGATCAAAGGTTGCTAGTTTCAGCTCTTTGTAAAAGATAATGACAAAGCTAAAGTTGATGATACAGAGTGCGCCCATGATCCAGAGCGATTGCGGCCCCAAGTTAACCCCGTTGATAAACAGCACGTCGAGACTCGAAAACTCGATGTTGCCATAGAGGATCGCGTCGGTATCGAGGTGGACATTGGCGAAAAACTTTGAGACCAAGAAGGTGCCCAGCGCAAACATGGCCGGAAAGATGATACCGATCGCCGACTCGTTGCCGACCCGACGAGTATTCTGTAGCGTTTCGATCAGCACAACCGTGATCAGACCAGCGATCGCAGCGCCAAGAAAGCCAGCCAAGATATTCGGACCGTGGGCGAAGAAATAAGCGGCCACAATGCCCGGCAAAATGGCGTGGCTGATCGCATCGGTTAACATTGCCATTTTGCGCAAGACTAAAAAGCAACCGAGCACGGCGCAGGCGCTAGCAACTAAAACTCCTGTCAAGATAATGACAACGCCCGAGCTCATAGCCGTCCCTCCTTAGCCGCCCGCTGGGTATCCCATTCGTTCATAGCTTTTTGGAGATAGTTCTTACCGTGGCGTTTGCGTCGCAGCCAATCCCAAAAGATGCCACGGTTTGGCGCGAAAATGATCGAGATAAAGGTGATCGCAGTCATGCTGAGAATCACCATCGGCCCGGTCGGAATGCGCGTTTGGGTCACGCTCAACAGTGCTCCGCTCAGGCCCGAGAGCGCGCCAAAAACCCCAGCCAAGATGATCATCGTGCTGAAGCGGTTGGTCCATTGTCGAGCCGCCACAGCTGGGCCGATCAGCATGGCCGCCATCAACACAACGCCAACTGTTTGCAGGCCGATCACCACCGCTACCACGATCAACGAGGTAAGTAGAACGCTGAGTTGGCGCGTGTTGTAGCCCAAGCTCAGCGCAAAACCCGGGTCGAAGGTCAGCAGCTTAAATTCTTTGTAGAGCAGCACTACAATCAGCAGCGCAACACCACCGAGCAAGGCCATCAGGGCGACATCGCTGGCGACAAGCGCAGCGGCTTGCCCGAACAGAAACTTATCGAGGCCTGCTTGGTTGGCATCGTTGCGCTTGGCGATAAAGGTCAAAAGCATAATACCGAAGCCGAAAAAGACGCTTAGTACGACACCCAAAGCCGAATCTTCGCTGATGCGCGTATCGTTGACGATACGCAAGATCAGCAGGGTGCCGAGCCAACTGGCGATGCCAGCGCCGATCAGCAGAACGATCGGTGATTTAGAGCCTGTCAGTAAGAAGGCGATGCAGATGCCCGGCAGTGCTGCATGAGCGAGCGCATCGCCCAATAAGCCTTGACGTCGCAGCACAGCGAAACAGCCTAGAACACCGCTCACGATGCCTAATAAGGCCGAGCCAAGCGCGACGTTGCGTAAGGTGTAGTTGAACACAAGATCATATAATAGTTGGATCATCGTGTTACCTCAGTTGCTACGCTCGCTTGGTTGAGCAATTGCATACGACCACCATAGGTACGAGTTAGATTTTCAGGGGTAAAGGTTTCTGCAAAACTACCCGCAGCGATCAAACGCACGTTTAACAAGACCAGCCAATCGAAATACTCGGGTGCGCTATCAAGGTCGTGGTGTACCACCACAACCGTTTTGCCCTGAGCGCGCAGATTACGCAACAGATCGACGATCGCTCGTTCGGTCATAGCGTCGACGCCGACGAAAGGCTCGTCCATAAAGTAGAGCTTGGCGTTTTGTGCCAGAGCGCGCGCTAGAAAGACACGCTGTTGTTGCCCGCCCGAAAGCTGGCTGATCTGGCGGTTGGCGTAGTCGGCCATTCCGACCTGTTCGAGGCAGTGCGAGGCCCATTCGCGCTCGCGCTTGCCGGGGCGTTTAAACCAGCCGATCTGGCCGTAGGTGCCCATCATCACCACATCGAGCGCGTTGGTGGGGAAGTCCCAGTCGACGCTGCCGCGCTGGGGTACATAGCCTACCAAGTGGCGTTGCTCGCTATAAGGGCGCCCAAATATTTCGACTGAACCGGCAGCGCGCGGAATCAGATCGAGGGTCGCTTTGATGAGAGTTGATTTTCCGGCACCGTTTGGCCCAATGATAGCAATAAGCTTACCTTCCGGTAGCTCAAGATCGACATCCCATAGCACTGGCTTTTCGCCATAGGCTACAGTCAGGTCGTTGATCCTTACCACTGCTTGTTCACTCATACAAGACCGCCTCATATTTGCAGAAGCCATACACAGCTCGCAGAGCAGAAGGCCAGCGAGCTGTGTATGACGGAGATTCTTACTTCAGGGCCGAGACGATTGTGTCGACGTTATGGCGCACCATGCCGATGTAGGTACCTTCTGGTGTGCCTTCATCTCCCATTGCATCAGCAAAAAGCTCTCCACCGATCTCTACATCCCAACCAGCTGCCTTGGCACCAGCTTGTACCGCTTCGATGGTGGCGGCCGGAACGCTCGATTCAACGAAGATCGCCTTGATTTTGCGTTCGACGATGAAGTTGACCAGCGCTTGTACATCGCCTGCACCGGCTTCGGTTGCGGTGCTCGTTCCTTGCAGACCGCGCACCTCGAGGCCATATTGTGCGCCGAAGTAGCCAAAGGCATCGTGAGCTGTGATCAGCACTCGCGATTCGGGCGGGATCAGTTCTACTTGGCTTTTAATGTAGTTGTGTAATTCGTCTAGTTGGGAGAGGTAAGCATCTGTATTACGTTGGTAGAGCTCTTTTGAGCCCGGGTCGAGACGGGCTAGCTCGGTGTTGACTGTACGTGCGGCATCTTGCCACAGCGTAACGTCGAACCAGATGTGCGGATCGTATTTTCCTTCGAATTCTGGTGGCTGGCGCAGTTTATTCGGATCGATGTTCTCGCTCACTGCGAAGGTTGGTTTGCCTGCGCGAGCGATTTTGACAAACACATCGGTCATGCGTCCTTCAAGCTCAAGTCCACCATAAAAGATAATATCGGCATTCTCAAGTTTTTCGATATCGCTGGCCGAAGGCTTGTAGAGGTGCGGGTCGACGCCCGGCCCCATCAGCCCAATAACATTTACGCGTTCTCCACCGATATTTTTGACTAAGTCAGCGATCATTCCTACGGTGGTGGTGACATTGATCTGTCGATCGCTGAGATCAGTCGCCTGAGCGCTGGGTGAACCGCAAGCGCTGAGGAAGAGGCTGAGACTTGCCAATAGAAGGATGACTAACCGTTTCATAATGCTCCTCTAGAGCTGGCTCAAAGGGCGCACTTAAGAGACCTATGCCATCAGCATAGGTTGCCTAGGCCCTTATTGAGCTGCTTATGTAGCTAAGCTAAAGACCCTTACCTGAGGAATTACCCGTCATTTGAAGCTGATTCGTCATTGAGCGATGAGACATAGATCACTCGGGCGAGACGGCGATCGATAGGATGCACCACATCATCGATTTTGATGCTGATCGGTCCGTCGAAGGGTGCAACAGCCACTACTTCGAGTTGACGGCCCGGCGTTAACCCAAGGCTTGCCAAGTAGCGTAAGCGTTCGGCGTTCTGATCGGCCACGCGTACGACTTGGGCTTGATCTCCAACCTCAAGATTGGCCAGTAGCAAAAATTCATCGCAGCTTGGCATATCTCCCGCCAGCGACGGAATCGGGTCGCCGTGCGGATCGAAATCCGGATGACCTAATAAGGCTGCGATGCGCGCTTCGAACTTCTCGCTGATATGGTGCTCGAGCCGCTCAGCTTCATCGTGTACTTCATCCCAACTGTAGCCTAGCGCTTCCACCAAATAGAGTTCGAGTAAACGGTGATGACGCAACACTTCCAAAGCAACCCGCTCTCCTGTGGCCGTAAGTTGCACGCCTTGGTAGGGCGTATAGCTCACAAGGTGTAGCTCGGCCAGCTTTTTGATCATGCCTGTTACCGAGGCTTGTTTAATCCCATTGGGCTTGCTGCCACTGAGTTGCTCACTTAAGAGCGATGTCGTTACCTCGTTTTGATCTTGTTGAATGATATAGATCGCCTTGAGATAATCTTCCATCGCTGGTGTGATGCGACTTACCAGGTTGTTCGCAAGCTCCGTCATAAGGATTGCCTTTCTTGATAGGGCATGCTTGAAAGTGCCTGATTTAAGCTGTTACTCAAATCAGATTTAGGCATGCCTAAAATATAACATAGTCGATAGAAAACTGTCAATGATCTTTTTCCTAAAATTGCTTACGAGTCAAGCTTTCTTCCTGCATACTGAGATTGCCTCACCAGGCCTGCTTGAAGTCTGTTCCGTATTCGCGTCTATCCTTCGGATCGACGCAGGAGTGCTTTGACTCAAGCTTCGACTGCTGAGACGGCTCTGGTGCTTGTTTTCTATTCCGATTGACGCCTGACGACCTGACTGGAGAAGTTTGCCTTCTGAAAGGAACAGCGTAAGCAGATTCCAGATTCAGTTAACATTTGATTGTAATTGTTAGACAAAACCTCCTTCCTTGCCCGATCATTTTCAATAGGAAGCTCCATTTTACGCCATAGTAATGCCTTTTTTGCTACGAGCACATTTTATTCTGAAGATGATCAATTTTTTTGACATCTTTAAAGCGTGCTGATATACTTTGGCTTCCAAACCACAAGGAAGTGTAACAGGAAGAGATCCATTCTAGCCAGCTAAGAAAGTGCTATTTCTTGGTTGGAGGCGGGTGCGCGTGGATATACTGAATATGATGAAGGCTAAAATCGCCTTCGTTTTTCCGGGCCAAGGTTCGCAATATGTTGGCATGGGAAAACAGCTGTATGAGACTTCCCCTGCCGCACGACGTATTTTCGAGCGGGCAGATGAGGTACTTCAGTTTCCTCTTACCAAATTGTGCTTTGAAGGTCCGCAAGAAGAGCTTGATGATACGATTAATGCGCAGCCAGCTATTCTGACCGTGAGTATCGCTTGCCTCGAAGCCTTGAACGAGCGTTTCGCTATGTTAGGTCGGGTTATCGCCCCCGCTCTAGTTGCAGGCCATAGTTTAGGCGAATTCACTGCACTTGTGGCTGCTGGTGTCTTAGAGTTTGAAGAAGCCTTGTTGCTGGTGCGCGAACGTGGTCGCTTGATGAAAGAGACCGGCGAAGAGCGTCCCGGCGGCATGGCAGCTGTGATCGGTCTCGATCGCGAGGCGCTCCAAGACATCGTAACCGAAGCGCAAGAAGAAGGCATTGTAACGTTGGCCAACGATAATTCGCCCGGCCAAACTGTTCTATCTGGCGAGATTGCGGCTTTGCAACGTGCAATGGAGTTGGCGCGCGAACGCGGTGCCCGCCTAGTGCAACGCTTGGCGGTCAGTATTGCATCGCACTCTCCCTTGATGCACCAAGCAGCGCAACGTTTTAGCGATGTGGTCAACCAGTTCCATCTCCGTCCACCACAGGTGCCTTTGTTATCTAACATTACGGCTCAAGCTCTTACCAATGTCGAGGAGCTCCGTGACGAATTGAGCGCACAGTTAACCTTACCTGTCCAGTGGACAAAGAGCGTTCAGAATGCCATGGCTGAGGGTGTCGATACCTTCATCGAACTAGGCCCTCGTCAAGTACTCTCTGGACTCATTAAACGCATTTCGCGCAATGCCCAGAGCATTAGCTTGAACGATGTTGAGCTAGCCAAAGTTTTGGAACAAGAATAGAGCTGCTTCGCAACTGGGCACGTTTTCTCATCAGATGGTGAGTACAAACCGGGCTGGGTAGAGTGGTATAATCAGACCACTTAACCCAGCTTTGTTTTTGCTTTGACGGTGAAAACCTGATTTTGTACTGTTTTAAGGGCACGCTCGCCAAAAAGATCGAGACACTGACTGCGATGCGTGTCCTTTCGCTGCACTGAAAAAGGAATGTTATCTATGCGACGTGTCGTTGTTACTGGCCTCGGCTGTGTCAGCCCTCTAGGAAACGATGTGCCAACCACATGGCGACGTCTGCTTGCTGGTGAATCGGGCATTACTTCGATCACGCGCTTTCCTGCTGACGATTTCGCGGTGCGCATCGCTGGCGAGGTCAAAGACTTTCAGCTCGATTCGAGTATCGATGCGCGCGAAGCACGGCGTATGTCGCGCTATGTTCAGTACGCCCTCAATGCCGTTATGGAAGCGACTCGCGCGGCCCAGCTCGATATGAGCAAGGAGGACCCAACCCAGGTCGGCGTGATCTTTGGAACGGGCGCTGGTGGCCTCGACCTGATTCTCGAACAACACGAGGTCTTGCTGAATCGCGGCGCACGTCGTGTGGCCCCCATGCTTATCGCCAATATGATCGACGACTCGGCCAGCGGCCAGATCGCCATCCAACTGGGCGCCCAAGGCCCCAATATGGCGGTTGTTGCGGCTTGTTCGACCGGCGGCCACAACATCGGCGAGGCCTCCGAGATCATTCGACGCGGCGACGCTGATGTGATCATTGCGGGCGGTGCCGAGGCGCCGATTGTGCCCTTGGTTGTAGCCAGCTTCAACAATATGAAGGGCCTTGCCGACGATAACGAAAACCCGGCTAAAGCCAGCAAACCCTTCGATATCCGTCGCAACGGCTTTGTTTTGGCCGAAGGCGCCGCCGCGCTCGTGCTCGAGTCGCTCGATCATGCTCTTGCTCGTAATGCCCCGATTCTAGCCGAAGTGATCGGCTACGGCAATACCAACGACGCCTTCCACATGGTTGCCGCCGACGATCAGGGCGCGGGCGCAGCCCGTGCGATCGCCATGGCCGTGCGCAAGGCCGGCATCGCCCCCGAAGCGGTCGACTATATCAATGCTCACGGCACAGGCACGCCCCTCAACGACCGCGTCGAAACCTTGGCGATCAAGCGTGTCTTTGGCGATCACGCCTATAAACTTGCTGTCAGCTCCACCAAATCGATGTTAGGCCATATGCAGGGCGCTGCAGGCGCGATCGAGGCGCTGATCTGCGTTAAGGTCATTCAAGAGGGTCTGATTCCCCCGACTATCAACTACGAGCAGCCCGATCCCGACTGCGACCTCGACTATGTGCCAAACGAGGCACGCCAGCGCGATGTTGCGGTAGCCCTCTCGAACTCGATCGGCTTGGGCGGCCATAACTCCAGCTTGATCTTCAAACGCTATCAAGCCTAAAATAGCTTGCAGTAGACTAACAATAGGGAATTTGCACCAAGCAGATTCCCTATTGTTATACCAAATCTGCTTAAAGACTTCTCACTTTCGCATTACCTGAAAACGAAAAATGGGAAAGGTACATAGTCTCGTTCCGCTTTGCCGGATGTGGTGTTGCGCACTAGCTCCCTTCGCCCGCTCTGCGGGAGAAGGGTCGGGGATGAGGGTGGCAAGCCCACCTGATAGCCGAAGGCGGACGCGCTAAGGACCGAATGGGAGCGAGAAACCACGCCGCCAAAACGATAGACTGCCCGACAAAGCAAGACGACAGCCAAACGATCCAACTACTGCGCTATGACCTGAAGTAAAGGAGACAGTCTCTATGCAAGACCCGCTCACTTTTCAGCGCTCTTTGCCGCGTAAACGGATGGCGGCGGGCGCTCTCATTCTCGATCAAAACGATCGAATCTTGATTGTGAAGCCAAGTTACCGCAGCGACTGGTTGATCCCTGGCGGCATCATCGAAGCTGACGAGTCGCCACTGCAAGCCTGCGCGCGCGAGCTTCACGAAGAGGTCGGGCTGGAACTGCCGATCAGCATTCCGCTCTGTATCGAATACTCTGCGGGCGACGAAAAGCGCACCGAGAGCATGCAATTCGTCTTTGATGGCGGGATCTGCCCGCCCGAGCTGCTTGCTCAGATTCGCCCTCAAGCGGGCGAGATCGAACAGGTCAAATGGGCCAGCTTTGAAGAGGCTCAACAGCTTCTCAATCCTCGTTTAGCTCTGCGTGTTCGCCACGCCTACCAAGCCCGTCGCGAACGTCGCACCGTCTACCTAGAAAATGGCGAGGTGATCCTGTAGTCGCTTGCTCTAAGCCACTCTCTTCAACGCCCATTTTAAGGCTTCTCAACGGCGTAATTGCACAGAAGAGACCGATCGAAGACAGCGCTGTCACGAGCGAAAACGCACCGTTCCGTTACTAATAACATAGAGGGCTTTTTTGAAGATGGAGTGATTCGATGGCAAGCCAAGAAGAACTGGAAAACTTACAGGAACTCTTAGAGACCTATCGCGCCAACCTATATACGCTCGAGAAGCAGCGCGGCACCTTTGGCCCCGCTCTTGTGCCACCTTATATCGTGTTACAAATCAAGCAGTTTCGCCAAGAGCTGGCCCAAGTGAAGCAAGCCCTGCGTGATGCTGGCGTAGAGGTCGACGACCAGCTCATCGATTCGGATTGGAGCAAAGGCTCGAGCAGTGCTGCTCGCTCATCGACGCCTGCCAAGTCTCCACCCGCCCAAACGCCGCCAGCAGGCTCGACCACAATGACCGGGCCTGTCACGATCAACCAGTTTCACGGGCCGATACAAAATTCGATCCTCAATATCTCGGCGCAGCTCGACAATGTGTCCCAAAACGTTTCGAGCATTCCGCATATCAACAATGAACAAAAGGACGAGCTGCGCGCCCTGACCGAAGAGCTAAAAAAGCGGCTGTTGCAGTTGAGCAGCCAGGGCCAGCAGGCCGATGCAGAACAGATCAGCAAGCGACTCAACAATACGATCGGCGAACTGCAAGAGGAAGAGCCGGATCGCCCCTACATCGAGAAGCAGTTGGCAAGCATACAGAAGCTGACTGACAAACACGAAGAGCTCAAGCCGTCGAGCGAGGCCTTTTTCGCCAAAGTGATCGAAGCGCTCGCAGCAAACGACAATGCCTAGCTCGCTCTGTCGAGCCGACCGAAAGTGCTTTTCGGCCGCTTATCTGGCTTGCTCCGCCGATCGACGAGATCGCTAAGCGATGAACCGTTGTGTGGAATCGTGCCTTGTTGCGCTGCATTCCACACAACAACCTCACCGAATTCCACTCCGTCGAAGATGAAACGCTCCAAGCATCACTCTGGCGGAAGGATCCTTCCCTTCCATTCGTGCTCAAGCGCGTCCGCCTTCGGCTATCAGATCGGCTGGCCACCCTCATCCCCGACCCTTCTCCCGCAGAGCGGGCGAAGGGAGCTAATGCGCGCTAGCCCAAAGTGCCATGCAAAAGCCGCTATGCTCCAACACCCAGCGATCCTTTTCAGATACAACGAAATGATCGCAGAAAAGCAGAGAGCTATGTTGCGCCGTCGCGTAACATAGCTCTCTGTAATCAGCTTTCGCTCAATCTAAGCGAATCTTTAACGGTGCGCTTAGGGCTCTAACGGGTAGACCGCACTATGGCCCCAGGTATTATCGGCTTGGACACGCACCTTGTACGAGCCAGCCTCCTCGTAACGGTGCGTCACCGTGGGCTGATCGGTCTCCACGATGGGCGAACCATCGCCGAAGTCCCAGCGATAGCGATAGAAGCTGGTCGGTGTATTCGAGCCTGCCTCTGCCGTCAAGGTCACCTCTTGGCCTGCTTCGACGCTCTCTGGTGCACCGTGGATCGTTACCCACGGTCGGTCAACGATCCAGTAGAGCATGTATTGCAGCAGCTCTTTGCGGCTGGTTTTGCCCGTATCGTTGCGCACGCTCTCTAAACCAAAGCTCAGATAGATCGTGCGGTAAGGATAGGCAAGGTACGGCTTCTCTAGGGTCGGCTCCGCCGAGTCGTTGACGCCCACGATGCCCGCATCGAGCCGTGCATCGCTTTGCGCCACAAACATCGGTGTTACGTTTTCGAGCTCATCGACCAAACGTGGATCGATATCGGGCAAGCGCAACTCGTCGACTGCATTGGCGTTGCCTGCGCCCGTCAGATCGCTGATCTCTGCACCGTCGCTCGGCGTGCTCAGATCGAGTTGGATATCGCTCAACCACGGTTGTGCGCCTGTGCCGCTGGCCAAACGCTCGGCGCTATCGCCAAACACATTGTCTTGAACGTACTCGGCTCCGAAATAGAGGTAGAGATCCGAGCGGAAGTAGCGCGGATCATCGGGTGGCGTGCGATCGATGTCCGACGCGTCGGACAGGTCTTGTCCCATCGCGATCAGTTTGCCGCCCGATGCCAGATAAGCCAGCAAGAGCGTCTGATCGCTCTCAGTTAGCGGTAGGCGCAGGTTGTTGGTACCATCTGGCACGAAGTTATCGCCCGTAAACCAGATAATCACCTCGTATTTCTGCAGCTCGCCGATCGGTGGCAAGGTCTGGCTCGGTTGATCGAGCGCGATCGCATCGAGGTCGAGATAGTGGAACGGAATATTCTGTTCCATCAAGACGTTGCCATAGTAGCCCGAATAGTCGGGGAAGTCGAAGCTCGAGCTACCGTCGTTATCGAGCAGCAGCACTTTGGCAGCCTCTTGCGCTGGCAGCGTGCGCGCCCAGAGCGGCAGGTGCAGCTTCTGTGGCCCGCCCTCAAGTTCGATGATGCCTTCGTAATCGCTCGGTTCGCGGTCTGCCGGAATCGTGATCGTCACTTGGAAGCTAGCGCTCTGGTTCGCTCCAAGCGTCAGGCTTTCGGGCGAAACGACGATCTCCACATCGCCGCGCGTGGCTCTCGCCTTGATATTATAGGTCTGGCTGCTTCCGCTGATGTTGCGAGCCGTGACCTCCATCTGCGCGCTGGTTGTGGCACCGATCGTTTGCGCCATCTCACCGAACGACAGGCTAGGCGGATCGAACAGCAGGCCCGGCGCGGTGGCGCGCGGCAGATCGATTCGTCCAGCACCTTGTTCTAGGGCACCAGCCAACTGGGTCTTTTCTTCGTCCAACCAAACTTCGGTATTGGCGGTCGACATCAAAGCCGACTTAATATCGATCGGTCGCCAATCGGGATGAATCTGCTTCAAAAGCGCCGCCGCGCCCGCTACATGCGGTGCTGCCATACTGGTGCCCGAGGCCAGACCGTAACCCAAATGCGATTCGATTCCTTCGCCAATGCCGTAGCCAGACGAAAGAATATTCACGCCGGGAGCGACAACATCGGGCTTGAGGCTGCCTTGGAAGGTCGGGCCGCGCGAACTGAACTCGGCCAGCAGGTCGCCTACGCGCTCGATCTCGCGAGCGCGCGGATCAAGCTGCACTTTAGCCGCTTCGCCCACTTGAGCGTACAGTTCCTCTAGGCCGACGCCGACCGAATTGGCGACAAACACCGACGGAATCCCGATTTGATCGGAGAATTCGCCCGCTGCCATACCGATGATCTCTTCGCCGCCAGAGGCGTGGTTATAGATGATCGCAGCGCTGGCTCCGGCCTGCTGAGCGTAAAAGACCTTGACGCTGAAGCTACACACGCCGCGCTCGATCAGGGCGATGCGATCTGTTAAGCTATTTTCGGGCAGCGGGTTACAAGCCAAGCCCGAATCGCCGATCGCTCGCACTGGCACATACGAGCTCGGACCGAACGGTTCACCAACGATTGGCGCGCCGAATGAAGCGCTGCCGAAGCGCTGTCCCTTTAAGTGTTCCGGTGCATCGGCAGGCTCGACCACATCCAAAAAGTTGATCGCCAAGCTCGCAGAGCTTGTGGTCGCACCCACCGAGATCAGCTTGGCGTCGTAGGCCGGCGATCCGGTTGTGCTGTTGTCGGGGCCGCGATTACCGTTCGAGAAGATCACCGTCACCCCTGCATCGACGGCAGCGGCAGCGGCTTGGGTGATCGGATCATAGGCCGGTTCAGTGCTTGGCAGACCACCCCAGCTATTGTTGATCACATCTGCTCCATCGGCCACCGCATCTTCCAGTGCCGCAATAAACTCGATGCTCGATCCACCGCTAAAGGGTGTCTCATTGGCATAGAAGATCTTATAGTTCATCAGGTACGCGCGCGGCGCTACACCCGAAAGCGTCACGTTTGCTCCTGCGATCTCTGCTTGGGTATTGGCTACACCTGCCGCGATACCAGCCACGTGCGTACCGTGGGCGTCATCGAGCGGCCCTTGTTGCGGGGTCTCGCTGCCCGGTAGCGGCGGTCGGTCGGGCCGGAAGTAAGCGCGGGCCGCGATCACTTTAGGCGAAGTAAACTCGGTTTCGCCTTTGGGGAAGCCTGGAGGATAGCTGAAGCCTTCTGGATTAAAGAAAGGATGGTCGGCTCGAATGCCCGAGTCGATCACAGCGATCTTGATTCCTTCTCCGGCGTGGGCTTGCCCACCGATCTTCGGATCATTCCACAAGACATCCGCACCGATCTGCGGAACGCCTGCAAAGAGATTCGGCTCTAACTCAACATCAGGATAGATCGCCTTGACGCCTGGTAAGCTGCGCAACCGATCAAGCTCGCCTTGATTGGTCGCGGGCAGCGCCACTGCGATACCATTCAAAAGTAAGCTATACTGGCGTTGCAGTGCCGCGTTTGGAAAGATCCGCTGAATCGTCTTGAATGCCTGAAGCTGCTGCTGTTCAAGCGCAGCTCGATACGCTTGCGCGGCTGGGCTATCCACATCCAAGCGCCCAATATTCTGCCTTTGCGAGCTTTGAAGCGCATAACGCTCTTCGTTAGGCGAGAGCCCTGGCGCTTGGGCCAATGCTGCCGAATCAAATTGGATGATCCAGCGCTGAGCGGGGGTCGTGGCGGTGGAAGGTGCTGCAAAAGTAGGGCTTGCCACGAAAGCGAGGATGGCCACAAGAGTGGACAAAAACGACAGACGTGAAACCATAACTGATCATCCTTTGCTGCCAAAAGGGAGTTATTTATTGTATGGTACAAGACAAACTCTTTACATGCAAGCACGAACCTACGCTTTCTAGTGCCTGTTTTACATCTTCTCTAAGCCGCCTAATGCTCATCATCTCTTCATCTTATATTCACTTGCTCTTCATTCTTTCTGGCCAAAATAGAAACAGCTTTTGATACAGTATCTTCCAGCTGCAATAGTCTTCGAGACTCATCTCGTTGCTCACTGTTGAGCGAACAATTGCAATCGTATCTGTATACAATTGAACAACTCTGACTCTAACTGACTTGACCCGACATAATAAGGAGGAATAATGAAGAACGCTGTTATCGCTGCTGTTGTTGTGATCCTTGTGATCATTGCTGGCGCAGGTTATTTCCTGTTCCGCGAGCCAGAAGCCGCCAGCGGTCCCATGCAAGCGGTTCCGATCGATCAATCTTCGGCCTCGGCTGCCTCTCAACCGACCGAAGCAGCGACCGAACCGGCTGCGACCCAAGCCGTAGAGCCCAGCCCGACCGAACTTGCTGAGACCGAGACCACGGAACCCGAAACGACAGATGCCCCGGCTAGCAGCGAGCCAGCCGCAACAGCCCAGCTTTTTGAAATCGTTGCAAACGAGAGCGAAGCGCGTTTTGTGATCGAAGAAGTATTGCGCGGCGCTGATGTAACCGTTGTTGGCAAAACTTCTATGATCGCTGGTCAGATCGAGATCAACCCCAGCGATCTCAGCTCGACTCGTCTTGGTGTGATCCAAGTCAATGCTCGTGATATCGCCACCGACAACAATATGCGCAACCGCGCTATCAAGAACTTCATTCTTGATACCAACACCTTTGAGTTTGTAACGTTTACTCCGGTCGAACTCGTCGGCCTGCCTGCCAGCGCTTCCGTTGGCGATACAGTCAACTTCCAGATTGTGGGTGACCTGACCATCAAAGATGTCACCAAGCGTGTTACCTTCGATGCTCAAGTCACCGCTGTGAGCGAGACCCGTGTTGAGGGCAGCGCTAGCACCAGCTTCCCCTATCGCGACTTCAACTTGGCTATTCCCGACGCGCCTATGGTCGACACCGTGGCCGACGATGTCAAGTTAGAGATCGACTTTGTAGCGACCGCGCTCTAAGCGATCTGCAAGCTGAACTTATACCAAATTTGCTATCACAGCCCTCCTCGCACTATGCCTATGCATTAGCCAAAAGTCGTGTCGGCAGCAAAAGGCGATCGTTCGCATACCATCGCGGGATTATCCTTGAGAGCGCAGAACGGGGAAAGGTTGTACATGAGTCATCCCGGAGTTTGTCGGGGTGGCTCATGTTTTTGGGCAAAAAAAGA
>CALGUG010000029.1 GCA_937902315.1 uncultured Chloroflexales bacterium | reverse complement strand
TGAACGGCGAGATCTTGAACGGCGAGATCTTGAACGGCGAGATCTTGAACGGCGAGATCTTGAACGGCGATACGGCATAAGGAGCGATCACATTCGGGCGGAACGAGCCTTCAGCTAAAGCATCTGCTTCATAGGCTTCAGGGCTGATATGTTCTGGGTCGAGCGTATTGGTGACCACATTGCTAGCCTCGAAGCCGTCGTAATCAAAGATCGTTTGCTCGCGAGCCAGCAGTTCGAGACTGGGATCTTGCGACATCAGCCCTTTCATGGCGGCCTCTAGGTCGCTGAACAGCGCGAGTTCGTAATCTGCTGGAAGATCCTTCAGATCGACTTGAAATTGGCTACTCTGTGGCGCATAGAAGCGATACCAACGCACCTGCTCGGGCTGCGAGATATAGTATTGGGTCGTGGCGCTCGGGTTGGGATTGAGATCAAAGGCGCTCCACCAGACATCGTTATCCGGCCCGATCGGCACACACTGGCTGAACGTCAGGGTGCGGTCGCCAGTACTGAAACTGTATTCCATAGGCAAGGCCGTTATAAAGCGATAGCTCGGGTCAACATTGCTCAGGGTAAATGTAATCGGCAGAGTATCGCCTATGTTGCCGAGCACAGTATTTGTCGCGATATAACGCTCACCTTCGCCCATACCAGAGGGGTGACAGTTTCGATTAGCATACCACTCAATACTGTACTCCCCTGATTCCTCGATCGAGGCCCAGCCGTTCACCACCACATCTGAACCGGAACGCACGGCGCTAACGGGCAAGACTTGAGTGGAATTATCGAGGCTCTCGTAAACGATCCCGCCTTCGATGTTGTTGTAGATTGCATTGCGCATCGCTACAACTTCGCCGCCGTTCCGTACACGTATTCCACTTTCACCGCTATAGGCGATATGATTGGTGTTAGGACCTTCGATCGCGTCCATCAAAATGACTTTCTTTATTGAGCCGTCGATCGACAGACCATTCCAATCGTTACCGAGCGGTTTTCCACTTGGACTCACCCCGATATAGTTCTCATCAAACCAGAAAGCGGCCGGTGGCTCGTGATCTGGGACGAAGTGAAGACGCACTCCGTCGAAAGAGCCGGCGATCACATTTCCAACGAAATAGACGTCATTGACATTAATAACCTCAATACCGGTTCCCGAACCAGGTATGCGTCGTTCACCCTCCGCATCGGTCCCAATCAGATTGTCCCGAATAACAAATGGCTGCGAAAGTTGAGATGGCTCGATCTCAAGATGAATGCCCGCTATGCTGGCCGCAATCTGATTTGATTCGATGACTGTCTGCAAGGAACTAGCATTAATCGCTTGGATGTGAATACCGTACTGGTTAGTGGGGGGACCCTCCGTTGAACCCGTCGTAGCGACACCGATCACATTACAATCGATCATAACCTGGGCTTCACCATCAACTGCTATACCGCGCTGGAAGCCGTTGATCGCCAGACCGCTCACACGACTGCCTGAGGCAGTAGGCGTAGAGATTCTGATTCCGTCCTCGATAATGCCATTGCCACGCAACTCGATCAGCGGTGCACGACAGGTAGCGCCGGGTTGGCTCAAGCCATCGATAATCACGTTGCTAATATCGATAATGGGGAGCGGAGAGGTAAGATTGATCACCTGGACGCCGCTGCCCGGAATATCGAAGGTGATTATATCGGGATCGGAGCCCATCATCGCTTCGATCAATGCTTGGCGCAACGAACCAGGGCCGCTATCATCGGTGGTTGTCACAACATACGAATCTGCATGAACTGTTTTAATCTCATTGGGAGGGAACAAAAACAAGATCAAAATAAGAACAAGCACTAGCCTGAAGAGGTTTTTTCGAGCCGGACTTACCAAAGAGGAGTTTTGACCAACCATGAAAGTGCTCTTTCCTAAACTAAGATAATGGCTAGCTATGCTGATCGGCCGCCCGCGCCTACAATCTAGAAGCATTGGGCCCGGTTGAAAGACAAGCTTTGGGCAGAGCAATCGATGCGGTTTATAGCAGATAGAGGAGCGGAAACGATTACATGCCGTGGAAAGAGAGGAGTTATTTCATACCAAATCCGTTTGATCACTTCAGTACTCTGGCGGCTTGATCTCTTCCCCAAAGAGGGTCGCTAGCGCGTCCGCCTACGGCTACCAACAGCTCACCCGTAAGCACGCTGTTGTAGCTGTGTGCCGAGAGACCTCCCCAAAATACAACGATTCAAGCAGATTTCGTATCAGAGCGCTTTGCTCACATAACTGCATCAAAATCATCTTGATAGCTCTAGCCTAGCTAGGTAGCTTGGCCCAACCGCTCTTTATCTTCCTTAGACGTAATGTACATCTCTTCCTATCGTATAAACGAGCTCAGATATTTGTATTTTACCTATAAAAGTAAAGATCTTCATCTTCCAAAGGCTTTCTTCATAAATGTTAATCACACCTGCTCATCTATTCAACTTGAAGTGTCAGCAAAACGTATTATGTTGGAAGCATACGCTTCTTGCAAGCCCGATCAGCATAACAAAAGACGATAAATGAAGCCGAAACCTTACCTCTCGTTTATAAGGTTGGCGCCTGGCCAAACTTAACAACATATTTACTTCAATCGCCCTTGTTATTCAAAAACCAATAGCACTTGCAGCAGCAAAAAAACTATCACGAGTAGTTTCAATCTACTACATGGCGATTTCTAAGCATTGCCGAACACCATGTGCATATGTCAAAGTGGTTTAAAAGATAGGCAAAGGCCTAACTTTATGGTATGTTCTTAAAGAAGCTACAAAGCCTTATAATCTGATCTACAGCCACAGATTGCTCCGTTCTGTCGCGAGTTTGGAGCATCCCTGCACATATCCATCTTCGATCGTTCGTCCGTATGCCGATCTGCCGCGTCTGTAGTTGGCATGCACTAGTTTCAAGGTGTGAAGAACAATGACTTTAGAGGCACTTTTTGCGGCGCAACAAGACCATAAGGAACAGGCTTTGGCTGCCCGCTATGCTCCTGTTATTCGCTTCGATGCAAACGAACCTTTCTTCCCCGATGCAGCAGGCTATACCATTTTTCGGGCAGACGCTGCTTCTTCTTCCATGCATCGACAGATTCAGCTTCGCACACCGGAACATCCCGATGCAGCACTTGCGATCGAGTATGCGATCTGGTGGGATTGGGAGATCGGCCATCTCTACGAGCTGGAGCATGTCTGGGTCTATGTGGATCAGGAAGGACGCCCCGTCGGCTGCGAAGCTAGTTGGCATGGGCGTTTCCATACAATGCGAGAAGACGAAGGACTGACGTGGGAGGGTGAACATCCCGTGATCTTTTCGGAGCCGGGCAAACACGCTTTTGCGCCCAGCCCAGAATGGTATCGTCCACACCATGAACCGCGTCGCACTCCGACCAACGCTCTAGCTGGCTGCAACGGCTTGATCGAGCCAGATATCTTCAAAGGTGTCTTTACGCGCAACGCGCTGGTCGATACCCTGGTGCGTACTTACCTGACCCCTTACGCCTTCGATCCGGCCTGGGATTTCAGCCGCTACTTCCGCTTCGAGAGCAAGCAGCTCGTACCTTGGCCTGCCCTGCAAAGCTGGATCCCGGGCCAAGTTGAACGCTATATTGAACAGCTACAGCGCGAGATCGACCCACAGAGCTACCGAGCCTTGCGTATCGCCCATCGGGGTGCACCCGCTGGCGGCCTAGGCAATAGTCGCAGAGGCATCGAGCGAGCCATAGCTAGCGATGTCGATATGCTGGGCGTCAACCTGCACTGTACGCTCGATGGTCAACTAATCGCATCGTCCCTGCCACTGCTCTACGACAAGCACGGCAAAGCCTACCAGATCACGGTCAACACCCTAGCCGATCTGCGCGCTATCGAAGTCGATCAAGCCTATGACCTATTGAGCTTCAACGAGATCTGCGCCATCTGTCGCAAAGAGAATCTCGGCATCTACGCTGAGCTGAACGACGCGCGCTCGCTGCCCGCCGTGGTCGAAGAACTGCGCAAGGCCGGTCTCAGCCGCCACACCATCGTCGGCTCGTTCCGGCCCGATTGGTTGGCCCAGCTCAAGGCAACTGCCCCCGAGATCCGCACCGCTATTCAGTTCGAAGGCTTTGCGCTCGATGCTGTCAAACTGGCTCAAGCGATCGATGCTGACTATATCGCGCCTTGCTGGGAGATCAACGACGTTGAACCCCAAGCTCAGATCGACCGCGAATGGGTCGCGCGCGCCCATGCTGCAGGTGTGGGTGTGATCGGCTGGCACACCGAGAATCCAAGCATCCGCAAGCTGCAAAGCGAGATCGGGCTCGACGCGATCTGCACGCGCGGCCAAAGCGAGACGGCTCAAGCGCCCACAGAGCACTATCTCAAGGCGATCTGCTTCGACTGCGGCGATACCATCATCGACGAAGGCACCGAGATGAAAGATTGGGATCGCGACCAAACCCTGCGTGCCCAGCTTATTCCGGGTGCCGACGAGCTACTGCACGAGCTGGCGCGCCGCGGCTATCGGCTCGCCTTAGTGGCCGACGGGCCTGCTGGCACCTTTATCAATGCGCTCTGCCAGCACCGCCTCTACGACTACTTCGATGCCTTCGCTATCTCGCGCCATCTGGGCTGTTCCAAGCCCGACACGCGTATGTTCGAACATGCCCTCGGTCAGCTCGGCATCGCGCAGGAAGACTACCATCGCACGCTGATGATCGGCAACTTCCTCGAACGCGATATCAAAGGTGCGAATCAGCTCGGCATGATTAGCGTCTGGCTCGATTGGGCGCCGCGCCGACCGAAAGTCCCTGCCGATGCCTCTGAAGAGCCGCGCTACGCCATCAAGCAGCCGCTCGACCTGTTGCGCATCATCGACGAGATCGAGGCCAAGCATTCATAAAACAACCACAAGAGCTAGGGTTGTGTTGAACCCTAGCTCTTAGACTGTTCCATACCACCGAAGGCCATTGTAGCCCTACACGCCACTCCTTCGGACGAGAGTAGAGAGCTTTCAGTGTTGAAACAATACTCGGAGGAATGCATGAGCGAGAGATTACGGGTCGCCGTTGTTGGAGGAGGAATCGGAGTTTCGCACATCAAAGCCTACGTTCAACTACCAGAGATGTTCGAGCTAGTGGCGATCTGCGATATCGACACAGCCAAAGCCGAACGGATCTCGCAGGAGTTCGGCATCCCGCGCGTGGTGGCCGACTTCAGCGAGCTATGTCGCATGGACGACATCGATGTGATCGACATCTGTACGCCGCCCCATCTACACTACCCACAAGCCCTGGAGGTCTTAGCAGCGGGCAAACACGCGATCTGCGAAAAGCCACTGGTCGGCTCGCTCAAACAGGCCGATGAGCTGGCGATCGCCGAAAAGCAGTCGGGACGCCGCCTGATGCCAATCTTCCAATATCGCTTCGGGCATGGCTTGCAGAAGCTCAAATTCTTGATCCAAGAGGGTCTGGCCGGCACAACTTACCTCTCGACAGTCGAAACCGCATGGCGGCGGCGGGCTGCCTATTACGATGTGCCCTGGCGCGGCAAGTGGGCCACCGAGTTGGGCGGCGCGGTCTTGGGCCACGCCATTCACACCCACGATATGCTCTGTTACGTGCTTGGCCCGGTCAAACAGGTCTTCGCGCGCACCAATACGCGCGTCAATCCGATCGAGGTCGAGGACTGCGCCAGCGCCTCACTGCTGATGGCCGATGGCTCCTTGGCATCGCTCTCGGTGACGCTCGGCTCGAGCGAAGAGATCTCGCGCCACCGCTTCTGTTTCAGCAACTTTGTGGCCGAAAGCAACCTGCGCCCATACACCAATTCGGGCGATCCATGGCGCTTTATCGGCGATACGCCCGAACTGAGCGAACAGATCGAAAAGACGCTCGAACGCTTCCAGCCGCTCCCTGAAGGCCACGCCGGTCAGTTCTATCGCTTCTACCAGGCCATCACCCAAGGCGGCGAGCTGCCCGTTACGATCGCCGACGCGCGCGCCTCGCTCGAACTGGTCACTGCGATCTACTATTCGTCGCAGACCAACCAGCCGGTCGATCTACCGATCGGTACCGACCATCCCAAATACGAGAGCTGGCTGCCCTAATGCCATAGGTGCCCCCTTCTGTTTCATATTCAGAAGCGAAGTAGAACGTGTTTTTTTGCTTGAGTGAGATCTCGCGCTGTGGCGCGAGATCTCACTCAACTCTTTTCTCGGTTTTTGCTTCTCCACCTTGCAAGAATACATATCTGTAAGCGGGCCTCGCCCCCTTCTCCCGCACCTATGCATTAGCCAAAAGTCGTGTCGGCAGCAAAAGGCGATCGTTCGCATAGCATCGCGGGAGTATCCTGAGAGCACAGAACGGGGTGCATTCACCCCCTCGCCCGCAGTGCGGGAGAGGGGACCGGGGGGTGAGGGCAGATAACGCTGACCTTATGGAGATTTGTGGCTAATATATAGCTCCCGCAATGCGGGAGAAGGGCTGGGGATGAGGGCTGGCAAGCCGCTCTGGTAGCCGTAGGCGGACGCGGTAATGACCTTCTTTGGGCTAAAGCCCAAGCCGCCAAAATACTAAAGTTATCAAGCAGATCTAGTTTGCCTTTACAAGCCATATTCAATAGGGAAAGTCATTCGCAAGTTCGTTCAACAAAAGCAGTAATACCAAATCTGGTTGATTAGGTTCTCTTTGGCCTTCGGCAGAGCGGAACGTGACTAGATCTTTCCCGGCTTTTCGTTTTTCTGAGCGAAGAGCATGCACATCTTTAAACGGATTTGCTATAAGTTCGGCATAACGAAGGCCAAAAAGAATAAGAGAAGTTTCGTATATTTGTACAAAACTCCTCTTATCAAACAGGTGAGATAGAGAGCATCAACTTGTTTAGAAACCGTACAAATAAGCAAGCTCAGCATGCACTTTGATCTGGACATATCACAAAAGCACATCTACCATAGACAATGATCGAGTTAGCTCAGCTGAAGTTTAGCGCCGTACAGTGGGCAAAAAGACCCGATTATTTTGAAGACCGGGCGCAACATACAACTCAATAGAACCCAAGGGGTCGGGGATTTCGCCAAACCAGACCGAAGCATAGTTGCCACAAATACCAACGCCCATAGCATGCCAAGTCACTGGTTCCCAACTTTCTCGGTTCAATATCACATTGTTATGACCTTCGCTCTTTTTCCATTCGACTAAAACCTGAGCAGGCTGAGCGACAGATTTTGGGCCAAAAATTTTATAGGCGATCTCATAGCCGGGCGAATCATATACCCCGCCAGTGATCTCTTTGGGTTTATCCCACATACCAGCAGCATAGCGATGATCTCTGGTATAACAGACACCGCTCCATTGCCCATGATTAGACCAGCTATGCATATTACAGTCCATACCACGGCTATCAACGCCATCATCGGGAGCAAAGATCATTAAATCGAGTACATGCAATTGGGCAACGGTTGTGAGAGATTTCGAAAGGGGAATGGCTGGAAGGCCATGTTCGGCGCGGTATTGGTTAATAAGCTGAGCTAGCTGGAACTCAGCCTCGGTGATAAACGAGCCTGCTGTTGGATGATCGATAAACGCTGCTTGAGCGCTTGTCTTCGGAATAAGGCTTGCCCCTAATCCTAACATAGTCATTTGCAAAAACGAACGACGACTTAGACTACGTCTCCCAGCCATAAGCTCCTCCTAAGTAATGTAGTTGTGACGATTTTCCTATAGCATGCCTTTCACCGCGAACGGTTATAGTATCAGTATAAGCTGATTTTGCCTATTCTCAAAAAGCGGTTAATAACAAACGACTCATAGTGGCACATAACTTGCGGCTGTTTTATAGGACACCTTAGCCAAAAAGGATTTCTGCTATGATTATGTGTTCAAAATGCAACAACGAGACTCGCACCGCAGCGCTGCTCAGCCCGATGGGCGATATTATGGTGACAGGCCCAGCCGGTAGTCCACCCCTTCCGATCTCGGCCCAAGTCTGCATCGCCTGCGGTCATATCGACCTCTATGCGCCACAAAGCTTCGAAAACAGCGAGCTGATTGAACAAGAGCGTGTGCCTGAACCCATACCCGAAACTGCCCCTGAAACACTGCCCACAAACTAAAAAAGATGGCCCCTTTGGCAAGGAGCCATCTCAAAAGCACTGAGCGAGAAGCGAAACTAATTCACAACCTGAGGCGCGCCTTGTGGATCGGTCTGCTCACCAAACCACACCACTGCATAACCTTGGTAGATGCCTACCCCCATAGCGCGCCAAGTCAAAGCAGCCCAACTATCGCTATTGATCATCACAGCGTTATGTAAAGGACTGTTCTTCCAAGCCTCAACAGCGGCATCGGGCCGAGCTACGTAGCCATTTTTGGCTCCCATAGCGATCTCAAAGCCGTATCCGCTATAGATGCCATGCGTGATCTCGTATGGTTTATTCCACATCTGCTCAGCATAGGCGTTATCGCGTGTATAACATACGGGCGTCCATTCCCCGTTCGTGCTCCAGCTATGTAAACTGCAAGCCAAACCACGCTGATCGGTCTGACTCACCACATCGTAGTTCGCGAGATCGCGCACATGTAATTGGGCAACCTCGGTCAACGAGGTCGACAATGGGACCTCAGGAAGCTGATATTCGGCTCGATACAGGTTTACGAGCTGAGCCATTCTATACTCATCGCCAGAAATCGTCGTACCGGGGAGCGCTTTCTGTTGCTGGATCTCTCGAATCGCTCTGCTACCGAACAGGGGTAGCCCTATGGCGAGCGGCGCGAAGCCCAACAGGCTACGCCGCGTCAGGCGTCTATCCCAAACCATTATCCAACTATCCTTACCCTAGTGTAATGTCGTGTTGCATAGAGGTTAGCTGCCTGCGAACTTGGAAGGCATAGCTAACCTAGCCGTAACAGTATGTACAGCTCTAGAACGATCAAACGTGGATCGTTACATGGAAGTCGTGGTTTTGTTTAACGATGTACATGTTACCACAGATAATGCACTTTTTCACAAAAACCAAGGGTACTAATTAAAAACTAGACTAATTTCTTAAATATTGTAGATCTTAATCCGCATTTCTCCGTTTAAGAATATGATCCTCAGCAGAGAATATTTTAACAGATTATCTACAAATTTTAACATTTTTAAAATGAATAACATGCGATTTAACTCGAAAATCCTCGACTTATCCTCAACCTAAATTACGATCGATCCATTTTCTATCGCTTTGGAAGCCATCATCTCGCTTCTGTAATTGATCGTACACGTTTTTCCATCAGCAGCCAATAATTAAACGCAGCTGCATCAAAAAAGGGTGACAGCTCAGCGACCTGCTAGAGGTCATGACGAGCCTATCACCCCATATAAACGGAAGTACTTCCTCTTAGTCCTATAGGGTCCTAGGAGCAAGAGCCTAAGCTCAGCTAGCCTGCCTAGGACGATAAAGCTAGGCACGCTCTCCAAACAAGGCGCGCCCAACCCGCACCAAGCTGGCACCTTCTTCGATCGCCACTTCGAAGTCGTTGGTCATACCCATCGACAGCTCGGCCCAGCTCTGCTCGGGATAACGCCGCTGCAGCTCATCGCGCAGTTCGCGCAGGCATGCGAAGACCGGTCGCGCCTCCTCAGCGCTGCTGCTCCAGGGAGCGATCGTCATCAAGCCCCGCACATCGAGCAGGTGCAGCTGCAAAATGCTTTCAAGCTCGCTTAAAAAGGCCGAGAACTGAGGCGATTTCAGGCCGCCAAACAGCTCAAAACCTTCTTTGCTCTCTTCGCCGCTCACGTTAATCTGCAACAGAATGGGCAGACGAGCGTGGCGCGGCTCGGGGTTATTGGCCATCTGCTGTTGCAGGGTTTGGGCCAAACGCAAACTATCGACCGAATGAATCAGATCGAAGTTGGCGACGGCGGGCTTGGCTTTATTACGCTGCAAATGACCGATCAAATGCCAGCGCATCTGCGAGCGCAGCTCCGCTAGCTGCGTGATCTTTTCGAGCGCCTCTTGCACACGATTCTCGCCCATATCGCGCAGCCCGGCAGCGAAGGCCTCGGCGACTAGCTCGGCGGGGTGGGTTTTGGTCACGGCGATCAAGCTCACGTCACTCGGCTGGCGGCCTGCCCGTTTGGCAGCTTCGGCAATGCGGCCTTGCACCTCTGCGACTCGCTCTGCAATCATACTTGTCATATCGTTACTGATCGCTTAGAGCTTCCCCAAGCGATCCTCCTCCTTATATCACTAGAATCACGAGTCCTGCATGACTATTATAGCCAGAGCATTTGGGTTTCCTGTCGAAGACTTCTCAAAGCGCCCCTAGAAGCGACTACTCGCATCGCTTGTCTGCGCAATCAGACCAAGGCTCTGGCGGCTCGGTCGCTAGCCCAAAGAAGGTCCCTAGCGCGTCCGCCTACGGCTACCAACAGCCCGCCCGCAACCCGAGGGTGTATTTGGCTGTGTAGAGAAGCCGCCCCCCAAACACCAACATACAAATGGCTTTGTTATCGTTTCAAACAAGCGAGTCCAAGGCAGCTTGTAGCCTAGATTACTTTGCGAAGCCAGACTTGTGCGGTAGAATATAATTTGAGAAATGAGACCTCTCCAAAAGCCCACGCGACGTATACTTGTGTGCGTCACCCTGATGAGTATGGTGATATGATGCGCTGGATAGATATTTACAATCAGAAGTATGACGGCACTCAAATCTATCAATGCCGGGCCGAGCTTGTAGACTGGGGCGATGATTGGCTCGTGTGGCATACTCCTGTAGGCACCTCGATGCAATTGCCGCGCACTGGCACCGCGTTTCAGGTCGACCACATTTCGATCGGGTATGTATGGCTCAAGCGTCCTTACTATGTCGTTGCCGACTTCACGCCATCGATGGGCTTCCAAAGGTATTACTGCAACATCGTGTTGCCACCTCGCCTCGATGGCAACGTGTTGCGCTTTATCGATCTCGACCTTGATCTGTTGATCGACGACAGCGGTCGCACCCAATTGATGGATGTGGCCGAGTTCGAGGCCAACAAACAGACGCTGCGCTACCCCAACGATGTCGAGACCTTAGCTTGGAGCGCAGTCGCCGAAGTCGAGCGAATGGTGCAATTCAACATGATGCCGTTCGACGGCTGCTTGGCCGGTTATCTCAATCTGCTCAGCAGTCGCTAAGCAACGGCCTTGCACATCAATTTAGACCGATCTCTGCCAAGAAGCTGCGCCTTTTGCTGATCGAAAGTGCGCCTAGCTTCTTGTGGAGACAATCCTCAACGCTGCGGTATTACACCAAAGCCGCCCCCTAAGCATTTGCCTTGCAGCAATGGCGCTCTCTTAATCTGCCCCAACAAAAGAATATTCTGCTCTACGAAGGCCAAAAACAAAACAAAGTGATCAAGCAGACTTCGCATGAGCCAATGGCTCTATGCCATTGTTATTGATATTTGATATGCTTAAAATGATCTTATTCTCATCAAGAGGCTTCACAGCGCACGCTCGGCGCTCACCTCGCGAGAACGATAGAACAGCCTCGCTAGCATCTTAACCAGCATCTAACCAAGGAAGAAGCTCCAATGACTGAGAAGTTATCGCTACCTTTACGCCTTGCCAACAGTCTCTACCAGATCTGCCGCCTGTTGGTCTTGCTTTACACTGCCTTTTTAGTGATCATGTCGCTGGCTTGGCTGATCGCACCCCAAGGCACTTGGTGGATCGCCATGTCGTATGTGCTAGCACCAAACTTCTTTCTGCTGGCCCCATTCGTCTTTATCTTCACACTCTTCAAGCGCAAAAAAGAGTTCGTGATCGCAAGCGTCCTGATCGCCGTGCTCTATCTGGCCCAATTCAGCGGCTACTTTCTGCCGCCCAGCCAAAGCAAGCAGCAGAGCGTAGAGAGTCTGAAGATTGTAAGCTTTAATCAGCTCTTCACCAACCGCACAGGCGAAGAAACGCTGGCTTATGTCAAAAGCTTAGACGTCGATTTTATAGTAATGCAAGAGGTGTCGCCAGGCGTCGCAAAAGGTTTTGAAGAAGATCCAGAGATACGAGAGCGCTATCCATACCAGCTCTTGCGACCCCACGATGGCGCTGCGGGCCAAGCGATTTTAAGCCGCATTCCTTTTACAGATATGGGTATCAACAGTTCGAAAGTGCGCATACAAGCCGTTCAGTTCATGCATGGCCAAGAGGTTATTACGCTCTTAAACGCCCACTCTCAGCCCCCATACTTCATTATGAGCTTGGTGCGCGACCACGAGACGCCTCTGCGAAACATTCCTGTCATTAAGAATCTCCCGCTGCTCGATAAGTACGATATCTCTCTGCGCGATGCAAGCATGCTGGCCCTGATCGAATTGATCGACCAACTGCAAGGCAACCTGATCATAGCTGGCGACTTAAACACGCCTGATCGCGACCCGATCTACGCTCTTTTGGCCGAACGAATGACCGATGCCTATGCCTCTACCAATTGGGGCTACGGTTTCACCTTCCCGAATCGTCCCTTCGTGAAGTCGCTCAATCTCCACCTGCCGGTGCCCATGGTGCGCCTCGATTATGTCTGGACACGAGGTGGCTTCCTGCAACCGCTGAACAGCCATGTCGATTGTTCGCCCCGCAGCAGCGATCACTGCGCCCTTTTCGCCGAGATCGGTCTAGGAGTGGATCAAGAGGTCGGTCGCAACGGGCAGGGTGAATGAGAAGGTACTGCCCTCGCCCAAAGTGCTCTCTACCCAGATCCGTCCGCCGTGCAGCTCGACTAAGGCTTTGGTGATCGAGAGGCCCAAGCCTGTGCCACCGATGCGACGTGTATTAGTGTTATCGACGCGATAAAAGCGCTCCCAAATATGGAGCTGATCTTCGGGAGAGATACCTAAACCTTCGTCGCGCACGCTCACCATCACCCACGAGCCGGCGGGATGATCCATAGGCAGCTTGAAGCCATCGAGCGGGGTAAGGCGCGCGATGCCGGGAGGCGTTAAACCCGTGCGCTGGCGCGGTGTGGTTGTAAACTCGTTCGGCACACGCAACTCGACCGCTTCCAAGACAACTTGGCCACCGTTGGGGCTGTATTTAACCGCGTTGGTCAGCAGGTTAAAGATAATCTGGCGCAACTTATCGCGGTCGGCATAAACCAAAGGCAGCGGCTCGTGAGGTGCCAGAACCAAACGATGGGTATCCATGCGGTCGCCCATCTCTTTGTTGAGCTGGCTGGGCAGCTCGCGAATCAGTTGCACCAGGTTGAGCACGCGGCGCGACAGGCGGATCTGGCCCGAATCGATGCGCGAAGCGTTCAAGAGGTCTTCGACCAGTTGCGAAAGATGGTTGGCTTGATTGTAAACCGTTTGCACAAATTCGCGCCGATCGTTCGGCTCGAACTCGCGCTCAAGCAGCAGCTCGGTGTAGCCTAAAATCGAGGTGAGCGGCGTGCGCAGCTCGTGCGATACAACCGCCACAAACTCGCTCTTGAGGCGATCAGCCTCGCGCTCGCGGGTGACATCGCTGACAGCCCAAAGCAGCCCAACGACTTGACCTTCGCGGTCGTAGGTCGGCGCTTCGAGAATCTGGATATCGCGATTGGGTTTGTTGAGGCGGATAATCGTAGTGCGGGTTTCGCCTGACTGGCGTTGGGCCGCCGAACAGAAGTCGGTCAGTTGGCGCGGCTCGCTCAAGCGGCTCAGAAGCGCTTCTAACAGATCGATTGGAATGTGAAAGGGCGGCGAACCTGGGCCGATCTCAAACAGATCGTTGCCATCCTCATCTTGCAGGCCCCAGACCTGAAACCAAGCCGGATTAACTCGCAGAACCCGCCCGTTGCGATCGATCAGGGCCACAGCGATCGGCAGGTTATTGAAGACTTGGCTGATCTGCATGCTGGCTTCGAGTTCGGCTTGGTGGCGCAACATACGCCGCAAGGGCCGCCCACTTCGATCGCAGAGGTTGCGCACAAAGGCTAAGCTAGCCTCGTTGAAGGCATCGCTGCGCGGGCTATCGAGCACAATCACCGCCAAGGTCTCGCCCTCGTCGTTGATCGGGGCCGCCAGCTCGGCTTGAGCGGCTACGGCAAGGCCATAAGGTTCAAAAGCGCTCTGCTCGCTCTCTGCACTTACATCGCGCAACAGGGTCGCACGTCCACTGCGCGCGACTTTGCCAGCAATGCCCGTATTCCAGCTCCAGCGCGGCGCAGATCCATTTTTAGGCAGCTTAATGTCGTTATAGCCTTCGTAGGCCTGTAAAACCAGCTCGCCCCGTTTGCGATCAACCATACTGATCGCGCCCGCCTCGGCCCCAGTCACATCCAGCGCGCAGCGCAGAATCGCTGCCAGCATGGCATCGAGGCTTTCGACTTCGGCTAGGGCACGCTCGAGCACCACAAACGAGCGAGAAGCAGCCAAAGTCAGGGGGGTGTCGTTTTGAAGCGTCAGGTTGCCGAGGCGGGCCAAGCCGGTCTCGCTGCTTTGGCTAGAAGCCGCCTGTAGGCGCAGGCCCTCTTGGCTGATGGCCGCCGCCAGTTGGGGCAAAATGGCTACGATCAACGAGATGCTTTCGGCTGAGACCGGACTGTTGCCCTCGGGGGTACGCGCTGTCACCCGCAGTTCGAGCACACCCCACAGCTTATCGCCCCAAATGATCGGAGCACCCAGATAGGTCGCCTGCAAGATGGGCAGCTTCGATTCGCGCTCGTCGCTGCCCGTGCCCCCCAAAACGATCTCGCTGCGCTCGAATTGGCGGCGCAAGGCGACTTGGCGAGTTAGGCTTTCGTCCCAAGGGTATTGCCAGCCGCCCGGCGAATAGAAGTGACGCCGAGTTCCACCCGGGCGAGCCGATTCGAACCAACAGGTAAGGCGCGCATCGCGATACGGTATGGCTTCTTGGATCACACTAAACAGATCGCGCAGGCGAGCCGCAAAGGGGCGACTATCGCTGAGAGCACGAGTTATAGCAGCAAGCAAAGCAAGCGTATCGATCATTCTGAGTCACACAATCTGTATCTTTTACCAAATCCGATTAGCTTAGCGCTTTTTGTTTTCGACAGAGCAACATTTGTCCCGTTTTTCGTTTTCCTGCGTTGCGAGAAGCTATGTCGTTAAGCGGATTTGGTATTCATAGTTGATCTTGGAAGTATGTTAGTAACCAAGGTTGTACAACATCCGTTTGCGCCGTTCCGTTTTGGGGGCCGCTTCGCGCAGACGGTAAGGCTTCGTCGCGGCAGATAAGCTGCCCGTTTGTAGCCGTAGGCGGACGCGCTAGCAGCCTCTTTTTGGTGTATACCTCGCCGCCAAAGGGCCGAAAATAAGCAAGCGGAAGCGCTATAGGCGCAAGCAAATACCACCTATTGCACAGTATCTTGAGAGCTGCTAGCAGAGATAGAGCCACTGTACAATGAGGACGAACATGCAAATGAGCGTTAAGAATGCTCGCCTGTTGTAGGGCCTGCTATTCTTAACGCTCATTTTTACAGAGTTTAGCAATCGCGTCTAGCGCGTTGATTACAATTCGCCGTACTGTTCAAGCAGCTCTTTCCACTCGCCGGTTAGTTCGTCGCGGCGAGCAGCATAGTAGAAGTGGTCGACACCGTGTTCGTCACGATAGACCAAGTCGACTTGGCTGCGCATGGGGCGCATATAGCCAATATTGCCCCACCAACGCACGGTACTGTCGTCGAGCGGCGTATCTTGGATATACATACGAGCCGCATATTCGCGCACCGTACCGGTTTCAATATCTTGCAAACGCCACGGTAGGCCGCTGCTTTCGCCGTTGCGCAGATTGCGGAAGACGAAACGACGCTCGTTGTCTTCTCCGATGTTGGCCGAAACAACTTCGATGCCAGTACGCGGTCGCGGCACACGAATCAGGTTAGAGAGCCAAGTGTCGGTCAGCTTCTCGAGCGGAACTGCTAGGTATTTTTGAAACCCGTTGCCGTCCTTATCGCGCATCGCTACGTCAAAACGGGTCACTTTGTTTTCGTCTTCGTAGACACGCCAAATACCGCCCCTCCCGCGCCAACGGTAGCGGCGATCTCCCCAAGGGATCTGGGCTGTAGCTGGAGCCTCTTCTTTGGTTTCGGGCGCGCTCTGCTCAACCTCATTCATCTCTTCTTCTTGGAGGTTTTCGGTTTCAATAAAGGGCAGACCCTCTTGTTCAATGCCTTCGGCGCCCTTTTCACCAAGCAGTGCGGCCCAACCGCTGCCTAGGCCCCAATCCGACACACCATAGAAGATATGGTTTACAACCCCGTTGACATCGCGATGAACAAGGTCATACTTAGTACGATTGCCTTGTCGATAGGCTCGCCACACTCCTAAGCGGCCACGCCAACGCACTTGACTCTGTAGGTCGATCCGCCCTTCGCGGAGATCTTCGTGACGCCCGATCGCATAAGCCCAAAGACCTTGTGCTCGGTCACGGGTCACCCCCACGGTCGTACGCAAGTCGCGCACTTCATAGAGCCAGGTACCGCCTCGTTTCTGGGCAGAAACGATCTCAACACCGCTCGACGGCAACTCGAGATCTTGACCATTATCTAGAGGCGACGAAGCACCTTCGGCCAGAGCACGTCGGCATAGTTGCAAGAGCTCACTACGATTGGCAGGGGCAGTTGTTGTGCCTGATCGCAAGTAGACTACACCATCGCGCCCCACATAGGGAGGCGGATCGGAGACCTTCACTTCGACACGAACGACGTCGCGTCCTTCATAATTGAGTAGTTCTAATGACAAATAGGGTTGAGGATCTAGTTCTTCTTGGACGCTGCGCCGTAAACCTTCGCTGACAAAGTCGGGGCGCGAAATCGCACCGATTCCTTGCCCGTCGGGGGTAGCGCTGCCAATGATCAAAACGCCGCCGCCACTATTTGCTAGGGCAGCCACATCGCGCCACAGTTCGGCGGCTTCAGCCTCGTTAGCTAGACCCCGTAAGATCTGACGCTCCGATTGGGCGCCAAAACGCAAGGCATCGAGATCCCACTGTTTTTGGTCGCGTTTGGGAACCCGAACCCGATCGAAATCTTGACTGGTAAATAGCGCTTTAAGCGAAGCAAATGTATTATCAGGCAGGTTTAGCTCTACGTACCGATCGCCGATTCCATGGTGGTGGAACGCATCGCCTTCACTATCGCCACTGCGTCGAATACGGTGAGCATCACTTCCCTGAATACAAAACATTCGACGCTCATAACGCTCGGTCTTACCATTGTAAAAGCCTGGTGAAGTAAACTTCTCGTGATCAGTATAAAAATTAATGAATTCTAAAGCGTGCAGTGAAGCACTTTGCGTGGCCGCTATGCGAGCTTGTCCGCTTGTACCCATACGTAGGGTTTCTGTTATCACACCATTTGGACCATTCGCGTGCGGCGCAATCACCAAACCTCCCGCTCGCGCAATAATATCGTAGGCCTCTGTTACGTGGCGCGTATCCGCAATACTTGTCGTTCCTTTTTTCAATAATTCAGGCGGTACCCCAAGTTGTAATAATGTAGCTTCAATTAGACTAATCGGATGATCTGGCGAGAAGATACCCAGAACATGTGCACCATAATGAGAGGTAAACTCAAAGCCAGGTAAAACTGTTATTGTGCTGAGCAGACGCCGATATTCATTTAAGCGCTCCTGCTCCTCCTCAGTAAGTCGGTTATCTGCCTCCAATTTCTTGAGAAACTCAATCTCTCGCTGCATCTGATCATAGCCGTTTACCGTGTTGTGATCGGTGAAGGCTATCAACTCTAAGCCACGTCGCTCAGCTTCCTGTAAAATCTCTAGATAGGTGCGTTGAGGCTCAGCATAGTCTTCTGAAGCAGGTGTATGAATGTGCAAATCTGCCCGAATCCAGCGTCGCCCAGAGCGGATTTCTATTTCGTTAGACATAGGATAACAACTCCACAGGGTTAAAAAGCGTCTCTACTATTTGCTAGCAAGCAAAACCCCTTTGAGCTCACATGTGAAAGTGCTCAAGAGGTCCCCTGCCCATGCATGAAGCCCGCAACATATTGTGTACGGCGCTGTTTCTTGCTCAGTTGTTAAGGTTCAAAGCCTTTTAATATAATTGTATATCATACCCGAAAGCAGCCTAGATGACAAACACAAGCTTGTAAATAGATATTTCTCATTTGTTGCGTCTATTAGAGCAAAACCTTAGCTTTGTGTCACGCTAGAAGCTGCCTTGGTTCCGTTTATAGAGCTAAAACTATCTGATTAGTTTCAAATAGTTGCTCGATACCAAAAGTTTGTTTTGAATCATACAAAACTAGCACATCTCTGTAAAATCAGACGTGTTTATGGCAAGTTAGGCCTATCACTTCAGCAAATTTGCTTGACAACCTCCAAAAGCGCTCAAAACGAAGGCTTTTCCGTTAAACATTAGCTTGGGCTAGCAAGCGCGCCGTGCCCACGTGTTATATTATACAAGAAAGCTAAAAAATCTGCTTACAAAGATGATAATTCGCACCACCATCTAGCACAAGCCTAACGCAGTCACAGCCATAGCGTTTCGTACGCTGAGGCGTGCAAACAATCTCTTTTTATGCTGGTTCAAAGCCAACAGCCAGCAAATCGTTCGCCCTTAGTTGAGTGAGCCATGCTATACTGGCGGTACATAGCTACACATATTATGGAGGCTGTATGTCTGATCCGCAACCGGAGCGGATCGGGGATCTTGTCTTCGTACAGAACCCCGACTATCCGTACCCTTTTAATGTACCGGCTCCACCCTATTTTTGGATGGAAGAACAAAGCGGCGTATTGGCACCTGCCATCAATAAGTACATGAACGGCGAGTCGCTCAATCAACAAGATCTCAACCTGCTGCGACAATATCTGCGCCAATATCTTGAGCGCGCCGTGCTGACGGGCGACGCCAAACGCCAACTGCTGCTCGACCGCGTAGCCAAGCTACGCTCTGGCCGCGATATCGAGCGCTTCGCAGAAGAGCTTGCCGAATACGGAGTCGAACCTTTTTAAACACCTAGAGCAGAGTATGCTAGAGTATGCTTTCAGACGGATCGCTCGCCTGCGCCCTCCTGAAGGCTGGGCGCGTTTCTGGTGGACTCTCGGCCTGATCGCTTGTATACACGGACTAGGATCAACGGCGCAGATAACATTGCCCGCTTGGAGCATTAGTCTAGCTGCGCTCACCGGTTTATTCTGCGGTCGTTTGATCGGCCGCATCACACCCCAAGCAACTTCAAAGGCCAAGCAGTGGCTCTTTTGGCTACTCGTCTGCACACTGCTGCTTCTTGGTTCGCTCTTTTGGCTCTTGTACCATGGGTCGGTATTTCCGCCCTCAAACCTGATCGGGCGCGACCTTAGTCAAATCACCCGCTCGGTCTGGCCCCTGCCCAGTGAGGAAGCGCTTCCTCCTGAAACTGTCGAGATCGTCCCTGCGGAGGGCAGCACCCGCTGGGACAGTCTCGCCTATATGCAGAGCTCCCTGCCTCGCTTCTGGAGCCAGATACTCAGCGCACCTTTTGCGGGCCAGACGGGGGCGCGTCTGATCGCTAGCAGCATCAGCCTCAGCCTGGCTTGGATCGGCCTCTTTCTGCTGGGCCTGGCCCATATGCAAAAGCGCAATCTGGCGCTCTGGACCTTGCCGAGCATGGCGCTCTTGATCTGTATGAAGCTGTTAGGCAACGGCGATGGCCTCTGGTTTCTAGCGGGAATCGGCATCGCGCTGCTCTTAGCTTTGCTCGACAGCGCAGGTCAGCGCGAAGCCTTCTGGCAGGGCAAAGGCCTCGACTACGCCAGCGATCTGCGCATCGACGCCATCATCTACGGCGTATTGGTCTTGAGCGTCACGCTCAGCCTCTCGGCGCTGCTGCCCTTCTCGCTCGACAACCGCGTTTCGCGCTGGATCTGGTCGCACTTCGAGCCGCCTTCGGGCCTGGCCGAGCTTGAAAAACAGATCCAGATCAACCAACAACGCCCCAACAATCAACCGATCGCCCAAGTGGCTGGTTCGAGCTTGCCCAATGTTCAGTTAGGCTACTCGCTCGAAGAGGATGACCCCACCAAGGTCGCTTTACAGATCCATGTCAACCAGCCCATTCCCGAAGGCCCGACTCCGACCTATTGGCGCAGTCGCGTGCTCACCAGCTACACTAACCGCAGTTGGGAAGCCAAAGCGACTCTCATCGACGAACGCCCGCTCGATCTACCAGCCGGCATCGAAGTCGATCTGATCGTGCAAGATATCACCGACTTCAACCCGCGTCGGCGCGTGCTCTATGGCCTGCCGCAGATCGTCGGCGTCAATATCCCAGCCTTCAGCGAACGCCACAGCGATGGCTCGCTCTTGGCGCTCACCGCCGACGAAAAGCCGCGCAGCTATCGGGTCTTTTCGCGCTTGGCCGATAGCATACCGGTCACCACTCGCCCCGACGAACAGCCCGATTTTAGCCCCTACCTGCAGTTGCCCAGCAACCTGCCGCCGCGCGTGCTCGACCTCGCGCGCACGATCACGCGCGATGCCCGCACCAACGAAGAGATCGGGCTTGCGCTCGAGAAATATCTGCGCGAGCTGCCCTATACCTACGAAGTCGCTCCGCTCAGTCCGAACAGCGACGCCGTCGATCAATTTCTCTTCGAAATGCGCCAAGGCTACTGTACCTACTACGCTTCGGCTTTTGCAGTGCTAGCCCGCAGCTTAGGCGTGCCCGCCCGCTTGGCGGTCGGCTATAACAGCGGCATCTACGATCCCGACAGCCAAACCTATACTGTCTATGAAGGCGACGCCCACGCTTGGCCCGAGCTCTATATCGCCGGGCGCTGGGTCGTGTTCGAGCCGACGCCGATTATGCCGCTTCCGGCCCGCGACAGCCAGCCGCAACGCCCGCAGCCCCACGTGATCGAAGCGTTACCCGAGCAAGCCCCGTTCAGCGCGACTTCGCTGCGCGATTACTGGCCCGGCCTGCTGCTGATTCTCGGTCTGCTGGTCGCAATCAGCGCGCCCTGGTGGCCACGTCTGCGCCCCGACTATTCGCCCGACGCCATTCAGCGCCAGTTCGAACGGCGCGGCAGACGCATCGGCGTTATCTGGCCCGAAGGCGCGACCATCAGCGAATACGCCGCCCAGCTCAAGCCAAGCACCTTCCAAGCCAGCCGCTCGTTACAAACGCTGGTCGAGCTGCTCGAACGTGCCCGTTACAGCCAACGAGAGCTGACGCGCGAAGAGTTGAGCCGCTTACTAAACGCTTGGACGGTTGTGCGCGATCATGTCTTACAACCGAAAAAATAAGCGCTACAAGCGTCTAAGCCTAACTCTGTCGTAGTCCAAACACATCTTTATAACGTTCAAGCGGAGAGATCGTTACCATCAAATCGATCCTAGGCGCGTCCGCCTACGGCTACCAAGTTACCGCCCAACCATTCAGGCTATCGAGCGTTTCGCTGTCTTCACTGTCTTCGCTGTCTGCGTTGCGACCTGCTAGGTGCTTGCACCTAGCAGGTCAACCTTTGCCCTTCGCTGCAAACGCTAGCTACTAGCGAATCCGCATCACACCAAAAAAGAGAAGAGGTTTCGGGTCGTGGCCCGAAACCTCTTGTTATACGAAACCCGATTATGTTGTTGCTTTTTGGCCTTCGGCAGAGCGGAACTTGACTATTCTTGTTTTTGCCTTACAAGAGCGCAAGTCTGTAAACGGATTTGGGATTATACGAAATCCGCTTGAATCATTGTATGTTGAGGCTGTCTGTCAGCACACAGCTACAACACCCTGCTTACGGGCGAGCTGTTGGTAGCCGTAGGCGGACGCGCTAGCAGCCCTATTTGGGGAAGAGAGCAAGCCGCTAGAAAGCAAGTTAGTCGAAGGCGACCAACAGATCGGTGAAGGGACGACGCAGCAAGATCGCGCCAGCAGGAGCTTGCTTCACACTGGCGGCAGGGTGGGCTTCAAAACGAAGCTGGCCCGTGGAAAGCCGTTGAAAACGCTCGAACAAGCCATCAAGCTGCTCGCGCGGCTTGGGGCTGCCAAAAGCCCAAAGCTGCTGATGTGACAGATCGAAGCCGATTAGCTCGTTGCGCCATGGGTGATAGAGACCGACATAGCGCTCGCGCTCATAGCCCGGGCGCTCAACAGCGATCTGTGCGACCCGCCAGCCCTCCGAGATACTTAGCAGCAAAAAGGCTAGGCCTTGGCGCCCATCGTCGAAATTGAGGTTCGGGAAGTGATAGCTCTCTTGGCGGTAGCCCTGAGCAAGCAGATCGCGCACACGTTCCGGATCGATAGCTTGGCCCTCTGAGATCAAGCAGCTTAAGCCGCTGAGCTCAGAATACACGTAGAGCTCTTCGGGAGCTAAAATACCGCGCATACGAATGAAGCCGCAAGGATAAGATGAACGGCTATACAACACCGAACCGCGCCGTTCAAAGGCGATGCTCTGTTCGCTAAAACCTAAAGTCAGCGGTATCAGTAGCACACCGCCCTCTACCAACTGCTCGCGCCAGGCAGGCGCAATGTCATAACTGCCCACCGTCAGCTCGATGCGGTCGTAGGGCGCTTTAGCGGCATAACCTTGCGCTCCATCGGCGCAGATCGTCTGCACCTGAGGATAACCTGCACGATCCAAATGGGCGCGCGCTTCATCGACAATCAGCTGATCAAGGTCGATCGTCACAACCTCGCCGCTCGGCCCTGTAATCTCGGCCAGCAGAGCGGCGTTATAGCCTGTTCCCGCCCCGATCTCCATAATCCGCATGCCCGGCTGAAGCGCCAACTGCTGCAACATAATCACGATCATGCTCGGCTGAGAAGCTGAGCTGATCAAGCCGTGCTGGTTGCGGTGGGTAATGATCGCGCTGTCGGCATAGGCGCGCACAAGCGGTTCGTGAGGCAGAAAGAGGTGGCGCGGCACCTGAAGCATGGCCTTGGTTACGGCAGGGTCGAGCAAGGTGTCGTTTTGCAGCATAGAGGCCACCAACTGGCGTCGTAACGAAGCCGGGTCTTGACGACCGTTCGCAGCGCGAGCGACCCGTTGAGCTAGTTGGACGACCCGCTGCCAAAAGCCGGAACGAACCAATAGAAACATGTGATTCTCGGGGTCGTGTTGACTGGCAGAAGGAAGCGGCAGTTCAACAGCGGTATAGCTAGTGCCTTGCCAATCAAGCTGATGTGTCTTGAAGTGAGCAGGATCTGCCCATGCGCCATTCTCGTCGTCGCCGAGTGGTAAACGACGTGTAAAGCCCGCTTGAGCAAGCAAGCGTAGTATAAGCGCCCATCGATTGCGTAATTGATCTGACATAGCAGTCCATCTCTTCACGAATCGCTATGTGTAGTCTACACCATTTTGCGCAATTCTGCAGAGATCGACTGCTACATCATCGACAGGCAAGCCTATTTCAGACCAGAGAGGTATGCTTGGCCGCGTTGCAGCAGTTGAAGCGGAAGCTCTACATCGTAATTAACCTCATAGATCAGATGTGGATCTTGCTTCCCTTTCAGCATCACTTTGCCCAAAGGAGAAAGATAGGCCCGAAAATCATCATCGGGCGGCAACATTTCGACCAAAAGGTGCGAGACGATCACTTGGCCCGCCTTTGCCATACCACACAAACGGCTCGCTGTGTTGACCACATCGCCGATCAAGGTATAGTCGAGGCGCTCTTCCGAGCCGATGTTGCCAACCACGGCAGGCCCATAGCTTAGGCCGATTCCGATGGTGATATCAACGCCAAGTTCGAGCTTCCAAGTATCGTGCAAGCGCTGAAAGGCTCGTTGTAGTTCAATGCTAGCTTGCAATGCCCGCTGCGGGTCGTCGCTATGGCTGATCGGAGAACCAAAGACCGCGAGCATACCATCGCCCAAAAACTTGTCGATGGTGCCATCGTACTGATGTACCACTTGGGTCATCAGGCTAAAGTAGGGGTTTAAGATCTGATTGACCAAGATCAGAGGGCTAACCCGTTCGGTCAAGGCAGTGAAGTCGCGCATGTCGATGCAGACCACAACCACCCAGCGTTCGGTTGCCACGCCAAATTCGGTACCTGCCTCCATCAGCTGCTCGGCCACCACCGGCGAAACATAGCGTCGGAACACGCTGCGCAAACGCTCTTGTTCGCGTCGTTCGAGCAAACGCAGAGCGGTGATATCTTGCAAGACGGCCACCGAGCCGAGCTGCTTATCGTCCGTTCCTGCAACCGGCGAGACGCTTACACTATAGATACAGTTCGGTGTCAGCTCCAATTCAACCGACTCGCGCGCCCGTCCATCGGCATCGCGCCCCAGACGTGTCAGAAGCTCTACCAAGCTGGGATGAGCGATCTGGCTTTCGATCGGCTTGCCATAGCCTTGCTTTAAATTGATGCCAAGCCGCTCTTCTGCCGCTGGATTAGCTAACAGCAGCTCATTCTGCGGCCCAATCATCAAGATCGGATCGACGGCGCTGCGCAACACCGCATCGAGCCGACTGCGCTCATCTTCGATCGTCCGATAGAGACGGGCATTGCCGAGCGCGACGCCAAACTGGTTGACGATCGTGCTCAGGATCGCTTCGTCGTTGGGTCCGAACGCATAAGGATCAGCGCTTTGTATATCAAGCGTCCCATAAACTTCATGGCGCTGCACCAGCGGCACTACTAGCTTCGAACAGACCCAAGGCGGATCGGTCGGGGTAGGCAAGAAGCGCTGTTCAAAACGGAAGTCATCGATACGGTAGAGGCGCTTGGTAAAGAGCACCCAGCCGTTCACCCCAGAGTTCAGTGCTTCGCGATCGCTTTGAGGAGCTGGGCCACCAAGCTGCCCGGCACGCGATTGCACTACCAAGTGGTCGCCTTCCTGCAACATAATCGTGACCTGAGGGTAGCCGAACACATGCTGAAGCATATGCACCACCAAGCGCATCAACTGCTCGGGCCGCATCAGCTCGGTCAGATGCTGGCTCATCTCGTTGACCCGTTGTAAATCCTCGGCACGTCGCTCGATCAGCTCTTTTTGGTGATGAGTCAAACTGTATAGTTGAGCACTCTCGAGGGCCACCGCACTTTGGGCAGCGACCGAATGCAGCAGATCGATATGTTCGTCGGTAAAGTAATTAGGCAAATGGTGAACGAGTGTGATCACTCCCAAGGCGCGCCCTTCGCGCATTACCGGCATAGAGGCTACACTGCGCACCGTGCGATGGTACGATGCATCGCCGATCCAGCGTTTATCAGTGCGCGTATCGTTGATGATGATAGGTTGCTTCTCGCGCAGGGCCCAGCCAGCCACACCATCTTTCAGAACTTCACCAAGCAGCGGCGAAGCTGGATTGCGGCTGTTGCTATAGCAAGAGATGCTACCATCATTGGGGTCGGTCAAAATGATGCTTGCGCGCACCGCACCTACCGCATCAGCAAGGTGATCGAGAAAGCGCGTTAAAAGTGCTTCAAGATCAGAAGTGCCGCCTAACTCGCGTGTCAAGTGCAGCAGAAGTTGTGTTTTGCGTTGTTCAGCCTGCAACGAGCGTTGACTCCGTTGCAGCCGCAGGAGTGAACGGACGCGCGCCAAGAATTCATCGATCTCGATCGGCTTAACCAGCACGTCGTCGGCGCCTGCATCCAAGGCTGTAACTCGCGACTGGAGATCTTCGCTTGCAGTGATCAGAATGGCAGGCGTAAAAGGACGTGACTCGTTGGCTTTGAGTTGAGTGATCAGCTCTTGTCCATCGATGTCAGGTAAGAAGTGCTCGATCACCAGCAGATCTGGATTGATGGTTTGCAGAAAGGCAAGCGCTTCTCTTCCGCTCGAGAGAGTAGTTGTGGAATAGCCCGCCTCACCTAAGCGCAAACTTAAGCTTTGAGATGCATACGAGTCATCGTCAATGATTAAGATGTGAGCAGGTTCGATCATTGATGTGCGTGCATATAACGCTCAGACCAAGCCAAGCGATGACTGTTCCAATATACCATAGCGTTTTGATCCTCTATGTTCGTCGTCATGCTGCTCTCTGGCGATCTCGTACTAGTCAACGAACTCCTATCGTATGTCTTACTGTATAAACGTCGGAGTTAGGCAAGCTCACACGTTATGAGGATTACAATTTCGATACTTCGGAAGCTGTAATTTTGTTGTTCGTTCTTATGAAGCGTCTTAGTGAGGTTTTGTACAGGAAGTCAATCGTTTGTATGCTACACGTTGTGTCGAGCATAGGCTTTGCGAATTAAGCCTCTGTCTTTTAAATTATAATGCGAATGCGAACCTGCTTACAAGCTCCTTTTATTAGGAGCAGTATAATAAATGAAAACTATTCCAAAGCTATACAAGCCATCACCTATCGATTAAAGTTCCTTCATCCTCATCAGGGCTCTCGATCTACGCAGAACGCTCTAGGTTAGCTCTTCGCAAGAGGTGTTGGGGCTATGGCAAAAACGGCACAATCCACACACAGCTCAGCGCTTTATAGCACAACCACCTAAAGACTTGCTCTCTGAAAACAGAGAAGAAACGAACCATCGGCAAGAACAAGATCAAGTTTCGCTCTGCCGAAGGCCGACAATACAAAGCGAGCGCAGGTTTCGGTATGATCAGCCTAACTTACTATCGTTCAGCCTCATAACAAAACGCCCCCACCTTACACAAAAGGCGGAGACGTTCTAGCTGAAACACTAAGAACAAGGGCAAAAAGCATCAATCCTGCGTTGGTATCTCTATAAGACAGTGAAGATCCGGACCATCTGGATCACTTAACAAAGCCAGCGGGACATCGCAAAACGTAGCCTTGCCTGCTTGATCAAGCGGTGCCGAAAAGCGATGTACACCAAGATTAAGCTGAACCCGACCCTGAGTAGCTGGTGTGGTTTCAACACGCAAATCACAGGTCTGCTCATACACTTGGCCTAACACAAAGCTTACTAAACAATCTGCAAATTCTTCGTGTTCGTGCCACACAAGTTCGGTAACTCCGACTTTCCGACTAGTTCCATACTGACTAAGGTTCCCGAAAATAGGGGTAAAGATTGAACGCGAAAGCGTAAAAGATCTCACAGTGAAAGCAGGGCTTTTGTTAGCAGAGGCAGTTTTTACATTCGGATTAAGGTTTATGAATGGCTCAAAGCGAAAACGTTGTGCAAGCGTCAAGGTATCTTCAAATATCTCTACACACTCTTCGCATGTCCATAAATGCCACCAAACATGGGGATAGGTCTGAGCCGCAGTCAGTTCCCCTTGATCTTGCATAATATCAATATACGCAGCAAGATCTTGTTGACAGATCTCACAACTGATAAAACGATGTTGTGGCTGAGGTCGCCCCATCAACTCAAAGTGGGTCAAGAACAACATACCCCGACAACGAGGGCATGAAACTGCATGCCTTCGCAGACGACTAATGAGGTTGGGCTGTTCGGAACTAATACCGCCTTGAAGCCACAATCCTACCTCTTCGCATTCAGGCTGTTTGTTGATTACCATTCTTTCTTCCCCAACATTACTGGCGCTACCCACTCCATGGCACTTGTCAAATAGGAATCATTTTTGAATACTTCACTATTTGCCCTACTCTATATCAGACGTTCTCACTACCAGATTGTTTCCCCGCTTATATTATATGTACCAATTTCGCAAAATTCTGCTTGTCTCCTATCTCAAACCTGCACTTGTTTCCCGAGGCAAGAATAGTGCAATTGTTTTCGATTCTTGTAGGTATAGGAATAAGATAATAGTCCTATTTTTCTTGGGTAGGATCATGTATGCGCCGAAGTAAGAAGGGTGTTGAGTTGGGAATGAGGAGTGTCATAATTATGTGGTGTACTCCCTTTTTCTCTCTAAAGTAAGAGGAATTTCTCCTTTTCTGGTTGCGTTCCGCTCGAAAGAGGCCTCCAGGCATACACGAAGCCAAGAAGATAGGTAAGCAATCAAACAGGCCAAGAGGAAGGGATGAAGCAAGACATGTTTAAAGCCCAGACAGCGCCTGCAACAACGCTACCTGGGCTTATACTCAGCGCTGAAGATGGCGGACTAATAAAAGCTCGTCGTAATACACCCCATCGACACAGAGCGCCTCTGGCTCAACACCATAGATCACAAAGCCGTGGCGCAAATAGAGCTTCAGTGCGCTCGCATTGTTAGCGACCACGCTCAGTTTGATCAATCGCAGGCTCTGGCGTTTGGCCCAAGCCAAACAGGCCTCTATCAAGCGTGTAGCCACGCCCTGCCCGCGCACGCTCAGATCGACAAAGACGCTGTAGATATTAGCACTATGCGCGGTTTTGGGCGAATCGCCTCGCACGATCACCATCATCCCGCATAGCTTGTCCCCCTGTTCGGCCACAAAAGTGATCTGTTGATCATTCCCTTGGCCGCGCTGCATCAAGGCTCGCCAATAATCCATCGGGCGCGCTTCATTCTGAGCGTAATCGGCCCCAAAGGCTTCGGGGTGCTCGCGCAAAGCCTGCAGGCGCAAGGCACGATACTGCTCTGCATCGGTTTCGCGAACGGGGCGTATCACGATGCTCACGAGTTGTAGCCGTGCGGATGGGTGCGGTGCCATTCCCAAGCCGAAGCGATGATCTGCTCTAGCTCAGGGTACTGTGGCTGCCAACCCAGCTCCTCGCGAATCTTGGTAGACGATGCGATCAGTACCGCCGGATCTCCAGGACGGCGCGGGCCGAACTCATGCGGAATCGGGTGGCCGGTCACCTTACGCGCGGTCTCCACCACTTCAAGGTTCGAGAAGCCGTTACCGTTACCCAGATTGTACTTGCGGCTGCCGATGGTCGGAATGGCCTCAAAAGCCAATTTATGGGCTTGAGCTAAATCGAGCACATGCACGTAGTCGCGCACGCAGGTGCCATCTTTGGTCGGGTAGTCGTTGCCAAACAGCACGATCTTATCGCGTTGACCAAGCGCCACTTGCAATACGATCGGAATCAAGTGACCTTCCGGCTCGTGGTGCTCGCCCCGTTCGGGTGTATCGCCAGCGGCGTTGAAGTAGCGCAGACAGGCATAACGCAAGCCATAGATCCGTTCAAACCAGTGCAGCATGCGCTCCAAGAAGAATTTCGACTCGCCATAAGGCGAACCCGGCACGATCCGCTCGTCTGGCTCGATCGGCAGCTTTTCGGGTTCGTCAAATAGGTTAGCGGTCGAAGAAAGAATAAAGCGCCCGACATCGTGGGCGACCGCCTGCTCGAGCAGGTTCGCACCGGCAACCAAGTTGTCGCGCATATATTTCAAAGGCTGCTGCATACTCTCGCCAACCAAGGTATAGGAGGCGAAATGCATAATGCCATCGATGCCTTTATGTTCGCGGAAGAGGCGAGCTACCGCGTCACTATCGCGCAGGTCGCCTTCAACAAATATCGCATCGGGATGTACGGCTTCGCGATGGCCCTGATAGAGATTGTCGAAAACAATCACCTCGTAGTTGGCCTTGATCAACTCAGCAGTGGTGATACTGCCGATATAGCCAGCACCTCCCGTGACAAGAACCTTCACTTCTTTCTCCTTTGCGTGCAGAACGTCTACGGTCGCGACCCATCGTCGTGGCTACAAGACAGGCGTTTGCAAACTGATCTCTGCTTTCACGAGCAAGCGCAAACGTTTTAGGCTAGTGGCGCTTCGCTATCAAACGCACTTACAAACAATATCGGGGCCAGCCTAGATCTCTACAGGTGCTATCCGGGCAACACCTGCTCAAAGCAAATGTTGCCCGGATAGCACGCTGCTTCAAGGCAGCCACCTTTTTCAACATTGAATATCTACAGCAGGAATAGATCAGGCAAGGCGAGCAAGCTGTTAGGAAAACAAACCCTTACTCAGATAGACGGCTTATGTCAAGCAGTCTGATCGGTCGCAACCCAAACGCGGCTCGATTGGTGTGCGTGACAGGGCAATTATACACGAATCACTATGGGCCTAACGCACAGCTTCAAGCTAAGCGATCCCTATCAGCTCTAAAATACTATAATCCCACAATCTTAATCGCATTTTTGTATATAAATGAGTAATAAAAAATTGTATAATGACAAGTACGCAGATAAAATAGGACTTCAGGAGAGGGTAGGGTTATGTACGATGTCGCGGTCATCGGCGGAGGTATCGTCGGATTAGCCACAGCAATGCAGCTCGCGACCCATTATCCAAACCGCCAAATTCTCTTGATCGAAAAAGAACAACAATTGGCGGCTCACCAGACCGGCCACAACAGCGGCGTTATTCATTCTGGGATCTATTATAAACCCGATAGCTTCAAAGCCCAATTTGCCCGCGAAGGTAACCGCTCTATGGTCGCCTTCTGCCAAGAACACGGTATCGAATACGAGATCTGCGGTAAAGTGATCGTCGCAACCAGCGACGAAGAGTTGCCTCAACTCGAAGCGCTCTATCAACGTGGCATTGCGAATCAATTGGAGGTCCGCAAACTTTCGCGCGAACAACTCAAAGAGATCGAGCCCCATGTCTATGGATTGGCGGCGATCCATGTGCCAAGCACGGGAATCGTCAATTATCGGCAAGTCGCTGAAGCCTACGCTCGCATCGCCCGAGAACATGGCTGTGATATCCAACTTGGCAAGCGTGTCATCAATATTCACCCTCGCAGCGACGGGGCGACCATCGAGACCGAACGCGAGGTCTTTCACACCCACTTTGTGATCAACTGTACTGGTCTGCATAGCGACCGGGTTGCCAAACTCGACGATATCCAGACCAATATGAAGATTATTCCCTTCCGAGGTGAATACTACGAGCTAAAACCCGAAAAGCGTCACCTTGTTAAAAATCTGATCTACCCGGTACCAAATCCCAATTTCCCGTTCCTAGGCGTTCATTTCACAAGGATGATCGACGGAAACGTTCATATTGGGCCTAACGCTGTTTTAAGCTTCAAACGTGAAGGCTATCGCAAGATCGATATTAGCCTTTACGATACCTACGATACATTGAGCTATCCGGCCTTCTGGAAGCTGGCTCGCAAACATGCGCGCGAAGGTCTGAAAGAGATGTATCGTTCGCTCAGCAAACGAGCTTTTGTCAAGTCGATGCAGCGCCTCATCCCCGAAATAACCGCTCGAGATGTGGTTCCCTCCAGTGCAGGGGTGCGCGCCCAAGCTCTCATGGACGACGGCAGCTTACTCGATGATTTCTTGATTTTGTCGAGCCACCGTGCCATTCACGTCTGCAACGCTCCATCGCCAGCGGCCACCGCTTCCCTAGAGATCGGCAAGGCGATTGTGCAGCACGAAACGCTCACGGAATATCTCGAAACGAGGATCATAGCCTGACAAGGGGGTAAGCAACTATCAGCACAAGAGCTGATGTAGAGAGTTATGTGAGACAGATTGAGATATGAATAAGCTATAACTACGCGGAGTTTTTAGCGAAATCCTTATCTAAAAGCTCCGCTGATTTCCTTTTTGTTTTCAAAATCCCCCTGCTGTGCTTGGCCTAACCTCCCAAAGATCTCCTCACCAATAGCGCCTTTCTTACGATCAACATTTCCCCTAGCCAATCCGCTTACTTTCTTCAGCTTGCTGCGGCCAAGTTTTGCCCCAAAAAGTAGGTCCTTGGCGCGTCCGCCTACGGCTACCAACATCCCGCCCAACAAACAGGGCTTGTAGCTGTGTGCCGAAAGCCCCTCCCACAGCCGACAATTCAATCGGATTAGCTTATCTCTTTTTTGGTCTTCGGCAGAGTGGCACTTGATTATTCTTGTTTTCTTGCGTTCCAAGAGAGCTTTGATAGCAACGAGCTTCGCAGCGCAAGCAGCGAAGCTTGAAGGCCTGGATGGGAGGTCGGCCGACTTGATAGCCGTAGGCGGACGCGCTAGAAGCCTTGTTTAGGGGAGAAGCCTAACCGCCAAAGCAATGAAACGTTCAGATGGAAGCGGTTTCAACGCAGCAAAAAGCGGAGCTGTAGGGTAAAGGATCGCCATACAGCTCCGCTTCTGTTTGAGGGTAATTTAAGCGGTTTCGACTTGGGCGCGATCGCCCAAGGCGTCGATCAGCTTGCGCAGCGCTTCGGCAGCGGTTCGCATACCAGCCTCGCCGCTGAAGCCGCCAGCCGGGCCAGCGATCTTGAGGTGTGGCTCTAGGGTCAGGTAGCCTTTGTAGCCGCGCTCGGCCAAGGCGCTGAGCAGCTCGGGCACGCCACCGTCGCCTTCGCCTGCGGGGCGCACCGAGCGATCAGCGAAGACCGCGTCTTTGATATGGACGTGGGTGGTGTAGTCGGCCAAAAGCGGCCACGCCTCGTCCATGGGGCGCACGCCGACCTGCACAAAGTTGGCAGGATCGAAGGCCATGCGCAGGGCGGGCGAGTTGACCGACTGCAAAATGTCGAGACAGCGCTCGCCCGTATCGCCGTAGATGTCTTTTTCGTTCTCGTGCACCAAAGTGATGCCAGCCGCCTCGGCTTGAGCGGTCAGAGCCTTCATACGGCTGATCACCTCGTCGCGATGTTGAGCCGCCTCGCCCTCGGGCACAAAGAAGGAGAACACACGGATCAGGCGGGTGCCCAAGGCCTTGGCAGCAGCGATGGCGCGTTGCATACGCTCCTGCTCGTACTCGGGCGGCTGCGAAAGCTGCGATTTACCGATCGGGCTGCCGATCGCCGAGACTTTAAAGCCATACTTTTCGAGCAGGGCTTTGGCTTGTTCAAGCTCTTCTTCGGAAAGATCGAGCACATTCTTGCCCCACGCGCCGCGCAGCTCAAGGCCATAGACATTTTCGGAAGCCAGCACGTCGAGCTGGGTCTCTAAATCGTTGTCGATTTCGTCACCGAAAGCGCTCAAAATAAAGGTAGCAGTCATAGGAATACTCCACTGATTAGCTTAGGCTGAGAGATACTGACGCAGCAGCTTGATGTGCTGGGGCAGGGCCACTTCCGGCTCAGCGATATCGGGATGCCACTTCTTCTCCCACTCGACCGCCAACCAGCCGTTGTAGCCAGCCGCCTGAATCTCCTTCAGGATCGCTTCGGTCGGCACATCACCCTCGCCCAAGAGCTTGAGCGGCCAGTTGGGGTTGCCATCGGCAGGGCGGGTGCCATCTTTGACGTGAATGTGTTGCAAGCGATGGCCGATCAGTTTCCACGTTTCGGCTGTGGTCTCGCCCATACGATTGGGGTGCAGCAGATCCCAGAGCACGCCAGCGGCGGGGTTAGGCACTGCGTTTAGCACTTCGGCCACCGATGCGCCAGCAGAGAAGGCGTCGTGGGTTTCGAGCAAGACCGAGACGCCTAACTCGGCGCCGCGCTCGGCCAGCGGGCGCAGGGTTTCGATCGCGCCTGCAATCGCATCGGCGTGGCTGGCATCGGCAGGTGGGCCACCAAAGACGCGAATGCTGGGGGCCTCCCATTCACTGGCCAGCTCTAGCATGGCGAAGCCATCTTTGATCTGGGCTTCGCGATCTTCGGCTTTGGGCTGAGCGATGCGCACCGAGGTGTCCAGACAGACGATCGGCAGGTTGGCTTCCTTCATTACACGCTTGACGCGAGCGCGCTGCTCTTTATCGAGGGCCGGGGTGATCACTTCTCCATCGAGCAGACGCAGCTCTAGGCCTTCGTAGCCGTAGCTTTTCGCTGCTTCGATAGCCTGTTCGAGCGTCCAGTTGGGGCAAGCCAAGGTCGTAAAAGCGATCTTCATAGTGTGCTCCTCTTTGAGTTGTTGTCGAGCTTATTGTTCCCACTGAGCGCGCATATAGGCCAACGCAGTCGGCGCTTGCGCCGCCAGATCATCCCAACCGCACTCTGCCGAAATTCGACTATCGTAGCCAATGCTACGCAGCGCTTGCATAAAGCCGCCGTAGTCGTAGCCCGGCGTATCGGGCGAACGACGACCGCCACCAGCGACGTGAACATGCTTGAGGTAAGGCGCAGCCGCGATCACATTGCCAAAAGGCTCGTTCTCGAGTTCAAGGTGGTAGAGATCGGCCAACAGCTCAAGCCCTTTGATGCCGCGCTCTTCGATGAAGGCTTGGCCTTCGGCTACCGAGTTGAAGACGTTGGACTCTTTTTTGTTGAGATGTTCGAGCACCAGAATGATGCCCGCCTTCTGAGCTTCTTCGCCAGCGATGCTGAGCGACTCGGCCAGCTCATTGAGGCCCTGGGCGCGATCATAGCCGTCGGGGATGCGACGCGCGCCGCCGCTGCCCAGCACAACAACTTCGCCGCCGATCTGGCGCATGCGCCCAAAGGTGCGGCGCAGATAGCTGCGGATCTGCTCGCTATCGCGCTGCGGGCCGACCAGCGGCACCTGAGGCGGAACCAAAACATTGAAGGCTTCGGCCCGCAAAGGAGCCGCCTCGAGTTCGCGCAGCGTGGGCAGAGCGCTGGCATCGTCTTCGAAGGGCAGCACAGCCGAGGCAGGCAGCTCGCAGTAGTCGAAACCAGCCTCTGCGATGATCCCGATCTTGTCGGGACTGACACAACAACCAAAACGCATGGGAGCAACCTCCTTAGCTAGAGCACGACTTAGCGCGGCGTCACGGGCCGCCCAGTGCGGGCCGATTCGTAAACCGCCAAGATCAACGAAAGGGCGCGGCGGCCCTCTTCGCCCGAGATCATCGGTGTGCGATCGTTATGGATAGCGTCGACCAGATCGCCGATCAAGCGGGTGTGGCCCGCTGTGCTGATTCCGGTCGGACTGGCGGCTGCTCCGGCGTCGGCCTTTTCGCTGGCGGGCGCGACGCGCGGCTTCGAGCCTTCCCAACGCATCACGTTTTCGCCCTCTAGCTGCACGCCAGCCACATCGCCATAGACCTCGACCCGATGCGGGAAGCCGGGCGTCGCCGAGGTGGTCGCCAAAATGCTGCCAAGCGCGCCGTTTTTGAAACGCAGCGAGGCGGTCACATTGTCTTCGACTTCGATCTGGTGGGTCAGGGTGGCGGCGTGGGCGTAGACTTCAGCCACATCGCCCATAAACCAGACCAACAGGTCGACGAGGTGAATGCCTTGGTTCATCAGTGCGCCGCCGCCGTCGAGCGCCCAGGTGCCGCGCCAAGCAGCGCTGTCGTAGTAAGCCTGGGTGCGCATATAGGGCATCACCAAGTTGCCCATTACCAAACGGCCCAGCTCGCCCGCTTCGATAGCGGCCCGCACCTCTGCAAAGTTCGGGTCGGTGCGGCGCTGCAGAGCCGAGGCCATCTTGACGCCGTTGCTCTTGCAGGCTCCGATCAGCTCGTCGGCATCTTCCAACGAGAGTGCGATCGGCTTTTCGACCAAGATATGTTTGCCCGCCCGCGCAGCGGCGACACCTTGCTCCTTGTGCAGGCCGCTCGGCGTCGCGATACAGACCACATCAACATCGGGCTGTTTGAGGAGATCGTTTAGGTCAGAGAAGGCGGGCACACCGAAATCGGCTTGGGCTTGGGCGACGCGCTCAGGGCGAGAGACAGCCATCGCCACCAAACGCGCGCCGGGGGTGTCGGCGATCGCCGTCGCATGGTAACGCGCGATCATGCCACTGCCAATAATGGCGAAACCGAGTTCTTTCATAGCTTCGTATCCAATAAAAAGATACAAAAGGCAATGTGGCGACTGCCCTATTGCCTTTTGCAGATCGCAGACTTACAGCGACTTCTCGCCCGCGCGTAGATCGGCCAGCAGTTGCGTGTAAGCAGCCCGATCGACCGGAGTAGTCACGGCGCGCTCTTGGAAGCTCGACAGCGTGATAGCGTTGGCCAGCTCAAGCGACATCAGCGCTTCTTCGCCGTTGGCGAGCGGCTGGCGACCGCTGGCGATCGCATCTTCCAGGTCTTGATAGACCGCCAAGTGACCTGGGCCAGCCTCGAAGCTGATCTCTTCGATCTCGGACTTGGGCGCGGCGAACATCTCTTTGCTGTTGGCGCGGAACTCGCTGAGCGGCTCGCTGAAGCGATAGATGCGCAGTGTCTCGCCGATCAGCTCGATGGCGGCGCGGTCGCCCACGATCTCAAGGCGCTTGGTTAGACCAGCCTCGGTGGTGTTGATGTGCAGATAGCCCGAACCGCCATTTTGGTATTCGAGCAGAGCTTGGGCGGTATCTTCGACCTCGATCTTGTGAGCGAATCTGCGGACGGTGCCCCAAACTTTGCTCGGCAAGCCGCCCAAGTGGCAGAGCAGGTCGAGCGTATGGGGCGCTTGGTTCATCAGTACGCCGCCACCTTCGCCCTTCCAGGTGCCGCGCCACGAAGCCGAGGCGTAATAGGCCGCCGGACGGTACCACGGCTCGACGCAGAGCGTGCGCACGATCTCGCCCAATTCGCCTGTTTCGACTAACTGGCGCGCCCGCAAAATGGCCGGGCGGAAGCGCTGCTGGAAGTTAACCGCCAACAAGCGATTGGCTGCCTTGGCAGCGGCAATCATGCGATCGCCCTCTTCGACGGTTACAGCTAGGGGCTTCTCGACCAGAACGTGAGCGCCAGCCTCAAAGGCATCGAGCGCGATCGGCATATGGAAGGGGTGGGGAGTACAGATAACAGCAACGTCGGGGCGGACTTCGTTCAATAGCTCGCGGTGATCGGCAAAGAAGGGTGTACCATACTCGGCAGCGCGTTCTTTACCTCGTTCAACAGCGACGTCGGCCATACCAACGAGTTTGGCGTTGGGCAACTTCGAAAGGGCGTCAAGGTGCAATTTGGCGATACCTGCAGCGCTACCAATGATGGCATAACGCAGACCTTGCGTAGGAGCAGCTTCAGCGGTGTCCATATTTCTTGTCCCTGTTCATATGCTTCGAGGTTTACAAAGAAACAGCGAAGCAGTTACGAGCGGCTACTCGCACTTATCCGAAGAAATGGTCGCATGTTCTAAAGAACAACATTTGTAGCAACCATTATATATCATATAGAAAATGCTACCAGCGTCTCTCACTCTGCAAGCGGTACACATTCCCAAGATTTTTCATTTCAAAATGCCTATAATCATGCATCTCTAAGCAAGATTTACGATTCTGCAAATCGCAAAATGCAAGCCAAATCGCCGAGCACACAACAAGCGGCCGAACAGTTGGCGGAAAGTACTCTTCCTTCAAAAAAAGCCCTCGCGCGTCCGCCTACGGCTATCAGAGCGGCCGTCCTTCCATTCAGGCCCTAGGTCGCAGCTCGCGCTGCGACTCGCCTCGTGCAAGCTGCTTCTCACCCCAGCATGCCTACTGGCCCAAGCCTTCTTCGTTTGGTCGCCCGCTCGAAACAGAGCAAACGCACTAAAAGGCTTGCATTTTCACAACGTGGCGAAAACAAACATCGAAGAAAGGGTTGTGCGAAACAAAATAAGCTGATCAGATTGAGTAGCATGCGGTTTTGCACGCGGCCTTTCCACACAGCGCTACAAGCCCTGTTTGTTGGGTGGGATGCTGGTAGCCGAAGGCGGACGCGCCAAGGAAGGTATGGGAGCTAGAGAGCGTAACGCCAAAGCAAACAGCAAGAGGTGAGCATGAAGCGCTGCCAAGCAGGCGCCTGCCATCACCGAAGCACTCCCCAGTTTTGGTATCATAGGGGCGACCATTCCCTGCTATGAAGCTTGTTGCTCTTAGAGGAGACTGACACTATGACGTCACCAATTCGTTGGGGTATTCTTGGCAGCGGTCGGATCGCGGGCGTCTTCGCTGAAGGCATTGTACACGTCGAAGATGCGCAACTGCTCGCCATCGGTTCGCGCAGCCAAGAGAAGGCCGATAGCTTCGGCGACAAATACTCTGTGCCGCGCCGTTATGCCAGCTACGAGGCCCTGCTAGCCGATCCCGATATCGACGCGATCTATGTCGCTACCCCGCACACCCAGCACAAAGAGTGTACTATCGCCGCTCTGCGCGCGGGTAAAGCCGTATTGTGCGAAAAGCCCTTCGCTATCAACGCCGCCCAAACCCGCGAGATGCTCGAGGTGGCCCGCCAAGAGCAGCGCTTTGTGATGGAAGCCATGTGGACGCGCCTGCTGCCGCTTTTGGCGAAGGTGCGCGAGCTGGTCGCCGAGGGCACGATCGGCGAGCTGCGCATGCTCGAAGCCGACTTCGGCTTCCGCAGCGAAGTCAACCCCAAGAGCCGCCTGTACGATCCTGCGCTGGGCGGCGGCGCTCTGCTCGATGTTGGTGTCTATCCGGTTTCCTTGGCCCATATGCTGTTCGGAAAACCGACCCGCATCGCCAGCATGGCCAATATCGGCGAGACGGGTATCGACGAACAGGCCGCCATGCTGTTGGGCTTTGCCAAGGGCGAGATGGCGCTGCTTTCGACCGCCGTTCGCACCAATACCGCCCATGCCGCTCGCATCTTCGGCACCAAAGGCTCGATCGAGCTGCATTCGCCTTGGTGGGCGGGCGACACCCTGACCCTCAAAGTGGGCGAAGAGAGCCAAACCATCAAGCTTGAAAAGATCGGCAATGGTTTCTGCTACGAAATCGCCGAAGTTGGGCGCTGCATTCGGGCTGGCAAACTCGAAAGCAACATCATTCCCCATAGCGAAACCTTGGCCGTGATGGAGACGCTCGACGCGCTGCGCGCCCAATGGGGCCTTAAGTATCCAATGGAATAGAGAGGATTAGAACAATGGCACTGACCGAGGATCTTCGCAAGTGGGCGATCGAATCGATGCAGCTTTCTTGCGATCTGCTGGGCAATATCGTTCAAGGTATTTCGCAAGAGAAAGCCACAACTCTGCGCGACGGACCGCAAGGCTGGAGCATTTTAGAGGTGGTTGGTCATCTGCGCGACTTCGACCGCATCTTCCGAGAGCGCGCCCAGATGATGCTCGAGCAAGATAATCCCGCCCTGCCCAGCTACGATCAAGATGCTCTCGCCATCGAGCGCAAATATAACGAGGGTGATCTACAAGCAACCTTCGCCCAGTTTAAAGAGTCGCGCCAGGCATCGATCGCTTTCTTCAAAAGCCTAAACGAAGAGCAGTGGCAGCGCACTGGCATCCACTACCGCCTCGGCCAGATCACGATGACTCACGCGGCCAGCCAGTTCTCCTATCACGACTTGATCCATCTCGAGCAACTGACTCGTATCGCCCTTGGCTAAACAACATGAGCTTATTGAGCGTTATTTCGTTCGATAAGCTCATCTCAAGCCTCAACTTTTACATACGAAATCAAAAAAGCAAAAGGTGATACACTATCTCCGTTTGGCTCGTTTTGATGGCCTAACTCCCTACATCAGCTGTATCACAATGTATCTCGTCACGCATTCCTGATCGAATGCGCTGATAGAAATGAAACAGATCTATGAGTGACCATCACAAATTTCGTGTCGAGAAACTCCATGTCTATCTCAATTTGATCGAACCCATGCTGGTTCGCGAACGGATCGCCGTCAGCGATATCGCGCTTCAGGAGCCAGCTCCGCCCCGTTACGACGCTCCACCAGATAGCGGCGATTGGCAGCCGCTCGAATTGCGCGGCCCATGGGGCGGCAAGCAGCAGTGGGCCTACTTCCGCAGCAAAGCCACTATTCCGGCCTCGTGGACATCGGGCGCGATCGAGATTCGGCTCAAGCATCAGGCCAACTATCTCGAAAGTCCTTCCGACGGCAACTTCCCGGCTGGCCCCGAAGGCCAAGTCTTTGTCAACGGCGAGCGGGTCAGCGCGATCGACCGCGAACACCACCGCATTCGCGTGCCTTTGCAGGCCGGCCAAACCTACGACCTGCGCGCGGTCTTCTTCGCGGGGCGAGCCGCCTGCCGCCACAACCTGCTCGATTGGAGCTTGGCCCTGATCGACCTGCCGACTGAAAAACTCTATTTCGATCTGCGCCACGCCCTCGAGGTCATCGCTCAGCTCGAAGAGTCCTCTCAGGCTCGCGAAGGTCTGATCGCCGCAGTCGACGCCGCCGTGCATGCCCTCGACGTGCGCGAGCTGACCGGAACGGTGGTTCCCACCCCCGACCTGCTGCGCGATCGTGGCCACAGCCGCTTCTATGGCTCGGTGGCCGCCGCCCAAGCAGCCTTCGACGAGGCTCGCAAGAAGGTAGGAGTCGCACCAGTTGCCGAAGTCAGCGCCCTCGGTCACGCCCACATCGACTTGGCTTGGCTCTGGCCGATCAAGCAGACCCATCACAAGGTCGTGCGCACCTTTGCGACCCAAGTGCGCCTGCTCAACCAATACCCCGACTGGATCTTCCAGCAGTCGAGCCCGCAAGCCTACAAGTGGCTTGAGAACGATGCTCCCGAGCTGTTCGAGAAGGTAAAAGCAGAGATCGCCAAGGGGCGCTGGGATGCCGACGGCGCGACTTGGGTCGAGCCCGACACCAACCTGCCTAGCGGCGAGTCCTTGGTGCGCCAACTGCTCTACGGTCGCCGCTACTTCCGCGAGAAGCTTGGCATCGATAGCAAAGTGCTCTGGCTGCCCGACGTGTTCGGCTACTCGGCAGCGCTGCCCCAGCTGCTCAAGCTGGCAGGTGTCACCGGCTTTGTCACCAGCAAAATCAGCTGGAGCCAGTACAACCGTTTCCCCTACGACACCTTCCGCTGGCGCGGCCTCGACGGCACCGAGATCCCGACTCACTTCATCACCACGCCCGGCACGGCTTGGTTCTATACCTACAACGGTATGATGACGGTCGAAGACACCCGTCGCAACTTCGCCGAATATCGCCAAAAATATCTGCCGATTCAACCCTTGCTGACCTTCGGCTATGGCGACGGCGGCGGCGGCCCGACCGAAGAGATGCTCGAGACCGCTCTGCGGCTCTCTAACGATGCCACCATCGAGACCATTCCGCGCGTTCGCTTCGAGAAGGTCGGCGAGCTGATGGATCGCGTCGCCGCTCTCAAAGATCAGTTGCCTTGGTGGGACGGCGAGCTCTACCTCGAATACCACCGTGGTACCTACACCACCCAGGCTTGGCTGAAGCGCGCCAACCGCAAGAACGAGATCAACCTGCACAACGCCGAGTGGTTGAGTTCGCTGGCCCAACCTTACGGCTTCAAGCTCGACAAAGCCAAGCTCGACAGCCTGTGGGAAGATCTCTTGCTCTGCCACTTCCACGATATTCTGCCCGGCAGCTCGGTCAACGAGCTTTATAACGAAGTGCGCCCCATGCAGGCCAATATCGAGGCGGGAGCCAAACAGATCAGCCAACAAGCCGCCGATCTGCTCAGCACCCAGATCGATACCAGTAAGGCCAGCGAGCCGCTCGTGCTCTTCAACACGCTCTCGCACGACCGCCGCGATCCCGTACGCCTGCCCGACGGCTCGTGGCGCGACGATGTCGTGGTTCCTGCGGGCGGCTGGACCGTGATCGATGCCAGCAAGTCGGCTCCGGCTAGCTCCAGCCTCACCTGGGATTCGGCTACGCGCACTCTCAGCAACCAGTACTGGCGGCTGCGCATCGACGATCAAGGCGCGATCAGCGAACTCTACGACCGCAAAGCCGACCGCCAAGTGTTGCAAGCGGGCAGCGTTGGCAACCAATGGCAGCTCTTTGAAGACCGCTCGATGCGCTTCGACGCTTGGGATATCGACGATTACTACCGCGAGCACCCGCTGCCCGCCCCGCAGTTTGTCGGCCTCGAACTGGTCGAAGAGAGCCCGGTCCGCATCGCGCTCGAGCTGAACTGGCAGCTCGAACAGGTCGGCGATAACCCGCGCAGCACCATCAAGCAGCGCTTGGCGATCTATGCCAACAACCCGCGCATCGACTTCGAGACCGATATCGATTGGCACGAGCACCACCATCTGCTCAAGGTCGCCTTCCCGGTCGATATCCGCGCCAGCGAAGCGACCTATCAGATCCAGTTCGGCCATCTCAAGCGCGCCACCCACCGCAACACCTCGTGGGAGATCGCACGCTTCGAGGGCTGCGGCCACCGCTTCGTCGATCTCTCGGAGCATGGCTATGGCGTGGCACTGCTCAACGACTCGAAGTACGGCCACGATATCCTCGATGGCGTGATTCGCCTGACTTGTCTGAAGAGCCCGCTCTCGCCCGACGAATACGCCGACCGCGAGCGCCATATCTTCACCTACAGCTTGCTGCCCCATAGCGGTAGCTTCCAAGAGGCAGGCGTGATCCAAGCCGCCGCCGAGCTGAATACGCCGCTGATCATCAGCAGCAGCGATCCGCACAGCGGTCAACTGCCCAGCGAGTGGCGCTTGATCAGCATCGACAATCCGGCGATTGTGCTCGATACTCTCAAGCCCGCCGAAGATGGCAACGGCCTGATCGCTCGTTTCTACGAAAGCTACGGATCGCACGCCAAGGCCAAGCTCGACTTCGCCGTTCAGCCCAGCTCGATCAGCAGCGTCAACCTGATGGAAGAGCCGCTGGAGGAAGCGGGCTTCGATGCCGCTCAAGCCAGCCTACGGCTGCGCCCCTTCCAAGTGCTCTCGCTGCGCCTCACCTTCTAGTGACGGTCTAGCGAAATGCTGTGAAGTGCTATTTCGTGCTAATGCACGAAATAGCACTTCAAGCGCAACAGAAGCCCTCTCTTCCACAATCCGCGTATACGGCAAAGCCTTTCATAGTGATCGCCGCTCGCAGCGAAACTCGATGATGTCTTGGCGGGCCAACTGTTGGTAGCCGTAGGCGGACGCGCTGAGGACCGAATGGCAGCGAGAGACCAAGCCGCCAGAGCGCCAAATGCATAGCCTGTTGTTTGTAGAAGGGCCATAAGGGATAGCATTGTTTGGTTATATGTGATAAAACAAACAATGTAGAGAGATCTGGTCGATTAGTTGTGGTCTTACAACGATTTAGAAAGGCTAATCTGCTATAATCAAAGCGTGGAATTCGGTTTGAAGATAGTGGCACAGATATGCAGATCAAGACCAAAAACGGTGAGATTCTCGAGGTACGCAGAGTCCAACCAAGCGATGCGCCATTGATGGTGCGCTTTTTCCACGGTCTCTCATATCAAACCCGCTGGCGGCGCTTCCTACGCACCTACGAGGGTATTTCGCCTCTCTGGATTCGCCGAGAAGCGCGTCGCATCGCACGAATTCGCCCTCAACGCCAAATCGCCTTTATCGCTCTCTGGACGCCGCCTCACCGCAAGCATCAGCAGATGGTGGCGGGCGTACAGGTCATTCGCACCACGCGCGACGGCCCCGAAGGTGAGTTTGCGATCGTGGTTGCAGATGCTTTCCAGCGTCAAGGGATCGGCGTTCAACTCACCCGTATCGCCTTCGAAGAGGCCAAAAAAGAAGGGATTACCGAAATCGTCGCCTATATGCATGCCGACAACACAGGCATTTGGCGCACGCTCAAAGCTGTCGGTTACCCCCTGCATTGCGAAGTTGGCCTAGGCGAGCGGATTGTGCGCTTATCGTTACTCGAAGAACCAGTGCTTCACACCCAGAGCTAACGATTTTACGATGATTTTCAGGCGAAAATCAAATTTCGACCTGCAATATGCTGCTGTAGGCATAACACTTGATGTTATGCCTTTTATATTTGCCTGCTCTTGAGATGGTCTCGTCACTGTCTCTCTTATTTCGCGGTTGATTTAATAAGATCGAATAAAGCATCTAATAGATATGTTTTTTGATCTGTTTTCTATACATCTTGCTATCAGAAAGGAACATCTCTATCTCCTAGCTTAACGTATATCCTCACCTACAGTAAATCTCCAAATTCCATACTCTTCAAACAAACGTAGTAAAACTTTCTCAGAGGAATGTTTCTATGATATCGAAGGTGTTAGCTGGTAAAGCTAATGGTGACGAGGCGCTTGCTGAGCGGATACGTATGCTCGCCATCTCAATCGCATCAGTTACCATTTTCACATGGGTCTTCACTCAGATTGCCTTATCTGATCTCATACCAGATGCAATCCTTAGTCAATCGCTACTTGCCTTGGTGGCGCTGCTCTCCGCTGTCTTTTTATACTTCAGTGCATCAACTCGCTATGCACGCCTCTGCGTCTTTATCACCTTCAGTATCTGCATAGCTGTTCTAGCTCTGGTAACCTCGGCCAGCCGTATCCAAGCAGGAGGATCGTGGGTCTTATTCCAGATCATGCCTCCCTTAGCTGGGCTAACCCTGCGCGAAAAGTATGCCAGCGTCAGTGTAGCAGTTATCTCGATCGTTGTGCTGATCACAACCTATCTTCTTCAGGTCGTAGGGTTGTTTACTGTCAATATTATGCTGCCGATCAGTCTCTTAAACTACAACCTCTCGATGCAGATCGGCACATTGGCTTGTCTTTCGATTATGACCGAGATTTTGGTGCTCAAAGAGCAGGTCGCTCTGGAACAAACCCGCCAAGCCCAAGCCGAAACCAGTCTGCAGCTTCAGCGCGTCAATGAACTCTTAACCGAGCAAAAACGCCTCAATCGCGATCTCGAACAGAGCTTGATGGCTATCAAAGCGCGCGATAAGCAGCTCGCTGAAGAGCAGACACAACGCCGAGAGTTGCATCGCACCATCGCCAGTTTATCAGCTCCCATTGTGCCGATTATGGAAGGGGTCGCGGTTGTGCCTTTGGTAGGTTCCTTCGATCAGGAACGTTTGGACGAACTCGAGAAGGTGATCATCAAGGGGATCGAAAAAGAACAAATCAAGACCCCGATCATCGATACAACCGGGGTCAGTACTGTGCATGCACAGTTTGGGCAGGCGCTTGTCGATCTCGTTCGCAGCTGCCAGCGCTCCACCTCGCAGGTGATTGTGGTAGGCCAAACACCCTTAATCCAAGAGATCGTTCCCTATATAACCGAAGCGAAAAACGCCAATACACGAATCATCGGGAACTTGCAAGAGGCGATTCGTTATGTGATCAGCCTGAAACAAGCTTAAAACAGCGCTTAACTTAGGCGCTGAGCCAAACCGCTATAGCGCTTCAGCACTTCGTTATTGGCGACAGCTCGAGCTAAAGCACGTCGATCGCCAACCAAAACCGCAAGCTCGCGGGCGCGGGTCACTCCTGTATAGAGCAGGTTTCGCTGCAATAGGTTGTAGTGTTGCATCAACAAAGGCAATACAATCGCAGGGTATTCCGCGCCTTGGCTCTTATGAACCGAAATAGCGTAAGCCAAGGTTAGCTCATCGAGTGTACTGAAGTCGTACTCAACCTCGCGCTCATCATAACGCACCAGCATGGTCTGGTCGTCGAAGTCAAAGCCCGCCACGATTCCGATATCGCCATTGTAGACATCGAGATCGTAGTTGTTGCGCATCTGCATCACGCGATCGCCCACCCGAAAGGTTTGAGCGCCGAAGTGCTTCTCGGCTAGGCCGGGTCGAGCCGGATTCAGCGCGTCTTGCAGCAGCTTATTCAGATTGGCTACGCCCGCTGGGCCGCGATGCATGGGCGAAAGCACTTGAATATCGCGCAGGGGATCAAGCCCGAATTTGCGAGGAATGCGCTGAGTCACAAGTTCGACGGTCAATTGAGCGCAGCGCTCGGCCTCGGGCGCATTAAAGAAGAAGAAGTCGTCGCTATCGAAGATCGGCATCTCGCCCTGATTGATGCGGTGGGCGTTGGCGATGATTCCGCTGCCCTCGGCTTGGCGAAAGATCGCATCGAGATGGACATGCGGCACGATATTGCTCTCCAAAAGATCGCGCAAGACTCGCCCGGGGCCAACACTCGGCAACTGATCGGCATCGCCCACAAACAAGAGGTGGGCCGAGGGCGGAATAGCCTTGAGCAGATGGTTGGCCAGCAGCACATCGAGCATACTGACCTCATCGACGATCAGCAGATCGCAATCGAGCGGATAGTCGCTATTGCGTTTGAAGTGGTGCCCGCCTTGAGGCGAGTATTCTAGCAAGCGGTGCAGCGTTTTGGCTTCGACGCCGGTGGCCTCGCTCAGGCGCTTGGCGGCCCGCCCGGTCGGCGACGCCAGCATATAGCGATAACCTTTGGCGTGCAGAAGCTGAATAATCGTGCGAGTTGTAAGTGTTTTGCCCGTACCGGGGCCGCCCGTCAGAATGCTCACTTTGCAGAGCAGCGCCATGCGCACTGCCTCTTGCTGGCGCGCGGTCAGATAGTTGCCGTGGCGTTTAGCCAGATAGTCGAACACTTGGGGCCAGTTCGCCTTGCGATAAAAGGGCTCGATCGTCGAATCATGGCTCAGCAGGCGATCGAGACCGCTGCCGACTCCGGTCTCAGCGGCGGCGAAGGGCGCGAAGTAGATGGCGGTCTCCAAGCTTTCGTCATCGTTCACAAAGGTGACGCGCTCGATATCTTTGGCGAACTCGGGGTTATAGAGGGTTTCGCGGGCTTGCTCTTCGCTCACGCTCAGCAGGCGGACCGCCCGTTGTAGCAGCTCAGGTTCGGGCAAGTAACAGTGGCCGTCGTTGCTAGCTTCGCTCAACGTGAAGCGTAGGCCAGCCCCGATCCGCTCGGGATCGTCGTGGGCAATGCCCATGCCAGCAGCGATGCTATCGGCGGTCAGAAAGCCGATGCCATAGACCTCGTCGGCTAGACGATAGGGCTGGTTGCGCACGATCTCCATCGCGGCGTCGCCGTACTGCTTATAGATACGCACCGCGATGCCGGGCGCAAGCCCGAGTTCTTGCAGGGTCAGCATCAGCTCTTTGATCTTCTGCTGTTCGCGCCAGGCCGCCTTGATCTGCTCGACGCGCTTGCGCCCCAAGCCAGGCACCTCGCTCAAGCGATCGGGCTCTTCTTCCAAAACTTTCAGCGTGTACTTTCCAAAGGTCTCGGCGATGCGCTTAGCCATCACGGGGCCGACCCCTTTGATCAGACCGCTGCCTAAATAGCGCCGAATACCCTCGACCGTGGCGGGCATCAGGGTGCGGAACGAGCTGATCTCGAACTGCCGCCCATGTTCGCTATGTTCAACCCAACGCCCTTCCAACGACAAGGTTTCGCCAACCTGAACGCCCAAGAGTTTGCCAACCACCGTCACGGTATAGTTTTTGTCGCGTGGTGCTAGACGCGCAACAGTATATCCATCCGTTGGGCTGTGGAAGGTGATTCGTTCTAGAGTTCCTTCAAGCGTGGGCATGTGTTGACGTTGGATCGGTTTTGTATAGTCCAGAGTTGTGTTGAGCATAGTATAACACGAGAATTTGAGAGATTCGGGTATCATCCAATCCTAACTACATCCCGATTATAGTACATATGTTCTATAAATTCAAGTTGATAGCCCGTTCAAAAAGAGGAGTTTCTTAGATTCCAAAGGGGAAAACGCCAATCGTATCGATCTGTGTCATCAGGCCAAAGCGCTGGCGTCAAAATCTCTCGCTCCCATTCGTTCCTCACCGCGTCCGCCTCCGGCTATCAGAGCGGCTAGCGGCCCTCATCCCCGACCCTTCTCCCGCAAACTGTACATTACCCACAAATCGACATACGGTCAGCGTTATCTGCCCTCACCCCCCGGCCCCCTCTCCCGCACTGCGGGCGAGGGGGTGAATGGTGATGTTGTATGCGATTTCGCGTAGCGAAATCGCATACAAGCTCTCTGCGTTCTGTGTTCTCAAGGATAATTCCCGCGATGGTATGCGAACGATCGCCTGTTGCTGCCGACACGACTGTTGGCTAATGCATAGCATTGCGGGAGAAGGGAGCTGAAGCACCCCAAAGCGAAACAGCGCCCGAGAACCTAAACAAGCCCAAAGCTGCTAACATTCTTCAGCGCCTTTGAAACGAATGCCGAACTTAACGTATCGCCTCGCCTAACTCGCTGATCGATCGCAGCAGAGCCGCTCGCAGGCCCGCCTCCCAAGCCCGCGCGCCCACATGCGAGCCCGCAGGAAAGAGGATCGGTCGCGATGTGCTCACAAAGCCACCTTCTAAACCGCTCGGCCCTTGCACAAAACCGCGCACCGCCGAGCGCGCAGATGCGCCTTGTGCCCCATAGCCAAGCACCAAAAAGAGCGTATGCGGTAAAATCTCGCGGATCTGTTCGCTATCCTGCGCATGCGTGGCTGCCACCGTAACCCCCAGCGCAGACCAGCCCGTCGCAGGGGCGCGCAAACATTCGTGCCAGCTCGCCAACGATCTTGCAACAACCCCGAAAAAAGGGCCATTGGCAGTCTCAACAGATTGATACTTTGAAGAGGCCGGATTGCTATTGCGCACAAGCACAACCACACCTCGGCCCGTCTGTTCAGCGCTCTCAAAAAAGGGCACAATGCTATCGGGGCCAAGGTAAGGATTAATCGTTAAGGCATCGACCGAGCAAGCCGCCTCTTTTCCAAGGTAGGCCTCGGCATAGGCTTGGGCTGTATCGGCGATATCGCCTCGTTTGGCATCAAGCAAAACAAATAGCCCAGCTTGCCGCGCATAGGCGATCACCTCTTCGAGCGTGCGCCAACCGCGCCAGCCGAGCCGCTCGAACAGAGAGGCTTGAGGTTTGATAATCGCCACATCGGCTGCAATCAGATCGATCGTTCGGCAACAAAATTCTTTGACGGCTTCTGCACTTTGCGGATCGTCCGGCCGCATAGCGCCGCGCTGAAAACAGCTAGGTATGCGATCGAGGTACGGGTCGAGGCCAACACAAAGCGGATGCCCAAGTTCGCGCATCCGCAATACCACTCCATCAGCAAAGGGCTGCATAAGGGTTGCTCCGTTTGTACCGTCCCGTTTTTGGGAGGGTCGTTGATAGCCGTAGGCGGACGCGCTAGAAGCCTGCTAGGGGGAGAAACGTTACCGCCAGAAAGCGAAACATATCAGGCGGATCTGGCATAAAAAGCTGGGATCTCACATGACAAGACCCCAGCTTGTTTGGCTTTTACCAGCGATAGATGTGCGGGCCGAATTCGGCTTCGTAGAAGGGTGAAACCATGGTTCCCGGCGCGATAATGCTATCTATGCGGGCTTGATCTTCGGGCAGGATCTTGACTTCAAGCGCCTTCAGGTTGTCCTCAAGCTGCTCCATGGTGCGCGGCCCAATGATCGGGCTGGTTACGCCGGGCTGCTGCGCCACCCAGGCCAACGAGAACTGCGACAAGGTGCAGCCTTTCTCGTCGGCGAGGCCCTTCAAGCCTTCGATCACATCCCAGATCTGGTCGTTCATACGGCGCTGTTGCAGGGCATTGTTCTTCACATCGGCAAAGCGGCTATCGCTGGGCGGAGGCGTATCGCGGCTATATTTGCCGGTCAGCAAACCGCCAGCCAAAGGCGACCAAGGAATGGTCGCGATCCCGTAAGTGCGCGCCATGGGCAACAGCTCGCGCTCGATCCGGCGGTCGAGCAGGTTGTAGGGCGGCTGCTCACACACGGTGCGGTTCAAGCCGTACTCTTTCGAGACCCAGAGCGACTCAACCACCTGCCAAGCGGCAAAGGTGCTGGTGCCAAAATAACGGATCTTGCCGGCCCGCACCAGATCGTCGAGAGCGCGCAAGGTCTCATCGATGGCGATCTCGGGGCGGGGGCGGTGCAACTGGTAGAGGTCGATATAGTCGGTCTTCAAGCGGCGCAACGAGGCATCGCACTCGGCGATAATATGGCGGCGGCTGGTGCCGAAAGCATTGACATCGTTGTCGTCCATACGCCCGTGCACTTTGGTGGCCAAAAAGACCTGATGGCGCTTGCCGTTGCGCTTCAGCGCTTCGCCAGTGACCTCTTCGCTGCGCCCACGGCTATAGACGTTGGCGGTATCGAGGAAGTTGATGCCCGCATCGAGGGCGCGATCGATAATCGCATACGAATCCTCGGGGCTAGTTTTGCCGCCGAACATCATACAGCCCAAACAGAGCACACTCACTTGTACGCCTGTCCGTCCAAATGCTCGCATTTCCATAACGCTCTCCTTTGAATGCTTGATGTTGCACAACACTGCAACAGCTGAGACCAGGCTGGTAATGGGGAAAGGGTAATGTTGTTAACTAATGGGGAAAGCTCTTCTCAGGCGGACATTGGCATGCTGCACTTTTTCTATGCCTATCCGCTATCCAGTAGTATAGCACTATCTAAGTTGCTCAAAGTTATCAAAAATAGATGTCTTAGCCCAATCCAAGCCATTTTCTTCTTACGGCTTGTAAAATTATCTCTCTCGATGTATACTCATTGTATATACAAGGAGGAATATAGTGCAAACTAAAATTCAAAAATGGGGCAATAGTCTCGCTATTCGTATCCCTAAAACATTTGCAACTGAACTTGGAATTGATCAGGATCAGGTCGTAGAGCTCTCTCTTGAGGATGGCAAGCTTGTGCTGACAGCGCTTCGTCCGTCGTCACCTACGCTTGATATGTTGCTTCAGGGAATTACGGATAAGAATCTTCATTCAGAGACCTCAACAGGTGATTCTGTCGGAAATGAGGCTTGGTAAGTGATTACATACATTCCAGAACGAGGAGATCTGATTTGGCTCCAATTCAATCCACAAGCAGGACATGAACAAGCAGGTCACCGACCCGCAATTGTATTGTCTCCAGCTAGCTATAATGGACGAGTTGGTTTAGCCTTACTTTGCCCAATAACCTCGCAGGTTAAAGGCTACCCATTTGAAGTCGCTCTCCCGCCCGGCCTACCATTATCGGGAGTAATTCTCTCCGATCAAGTCAAATCGCTTGATTGGCGTATACGTCAAGCCTCCTTTGTTTGTAAGCTTCCAGAGCAATTAGTATCTGATGTTCTTATGCAACTAAATACCTTACTCGATCCTAGTCAAAAATAGTCTACGCTTTGCCACAATGCGATCATTGAATTAATCGAAGGGGCAAAGCGCTTTCGCTAACTCATCACTGCTTAGCTATGCTGGCTACCAACGTTCCCAATGAACAACTTCATCGAAGGAGCGACGACCCGAGCGACGTGGCGCTCGCTGTTGTATCCCCTGATTAGCTGGGTAGCCAAAGGAGATCGCGATGCTTGCTTTGAGATCGGCGGGGATACCCAGCAGATCGCGCGCCTCTTGCGGCTTAAACAGCGCGGCGATACAGGAGCCGATTCCCAGTTCAAAAGCGGCTAACTGCATATAGGCTGCGGCTTGGCCACAATCGAACCAGTTCCAGCCCTCGGCATCATCTTGAGGAGTCACAATCAGCACGCCCAAAGCCGCGCCTGCCAGATGTCCAGCATAATCGCCCAAGTTTGCCACCGCTTGAAGCGTCTCGCGCTTACGAATGGCGATAAAGTGCCAAGGCTGTAAATTCGCACCCGATTGAGCCAAACGCCCAGCATCAAGAATCGCAGTAACCAATTCATCGGTCAGAGCCTGATCACTAAACTCCCGAACAGCCCGCTTATTCCGGATCGCCTCCTGCACCTGCATGGAAAACTCCTTCTTTAAGCATCGCTACATACAGACCAAAATAATTATATCCTCAAATAGATCCCGCTAGAAAAGCAAGACCCGCTGCTGTAACAGAGGCTTCGAGCACAGTAAAAACAAACCCGATGGCAAATCCGGCTGATCACGTTGTGTTTTGGCCTTCGGCAAAGCGGAGAGCGACCAAACATAGTCACTTTCCCCGTTTTTGTTTTCCCGCAATATGGGCATGCACGTCTTGAAGTGAATGGAGTATTGTTCAGGCTCTTGGCCGCTGTTTCGGTCTAAGGCGCTTTTGCTCCCTTCTCCCGCACCTATGCATTACCCAAAAGTCGTGTCGGCTGCAACAGGCGATCGTTCGCATACCAATCGCGGGATTATCCTTGAGAGCACAGAACGGGGAGACATTCACCCCCTCGCCCGCAGTGCGGGAGAGGGGGCCAGGGGGTGAGGGCAGATAACGCTGACCGGATGTCGATTTGTGGCTAATGTACAGATCCCGCAATGGCGGGAGAAGGGTCGGGGATGAGGGCAAGCTAGCCGCCTTGGTAGCCGGAGGCGGACGCGGTGAGGAGCGAATGGGTGCTAGAAGCCTATCCGCCAAAATAGTGAAAAGATGGTGCGCTGCTTAGATCGCGACCCAAACCTTAGCGCCCGAGCCTGGGATCTCGATGGTGCGATGAGGCTGATCGCCAAAGTCCTCATCGTAGTCGAACATCCACTCGTGCCAGCGGCCCGCTCGTGGGAAGTCGATCTCGGCGAACTGCTGAGTCGGCTCGAAATTGAGCGCCACCACCACTTGGCTGCCGCCCTCAGTCCAACGTTTAAACACAATCAGCTTGCGTTCATCGTCGACCAATAGAGCTTCGAAGCCATTCTGACGCAGGGCCTCTTGGCTACGCCGCAACATAATCAGGCTCTGATAAGTATTCCTCAGATCCTGCACTGCTGGATCGTCGAGCTTCTCCCACTGCAACTTATTGACATCGATCGTTTTGGGCGTATCTTCGCCAAACTCTTGGCCGTGGTAGAGCATTGGCACGCCACAGGCCGTAAAGAGCGCCACCGCGCCCAACTTCGACTTGCGCAAAGCGGTCGCATAATCAAGGTTGTTGGTCTGAACTTCGTAGCAGACCCGCTCTTCATCGTGGCTTTCGATATAGTTGACGGCTTGAGCATTATCGCTATAGCCTTGGCTGCGGAAGTTGATCACCGCATGCAGACCTTGCATATCGCCGTAACTATTGCCGTGAAAATCGCCCTCGCGTAGTTGCGCCATCAGCTTGCGCTCAAACGCCTGATGCCAGGAAGCATTCATATCGGTATCGTGCACCACCGAAATCGGGTCTTGCAGCTGCTCGGCGATCAAATAGACGTGCGGTTTGATCTGACGGGCCGACCAAGCCATAAACGAGGCGCCGTTGATAAAGTCGTAGCCGATCCCCTCCACATGGTCGTAGCGGAAGCCATCGATATGAAATTCTTCGAGCCAATAGCGCTGAATATCGTAGATGTAACGTTTGGTCGCTTCGTTCCAGTGATCGAGGTCGGGGAAGCCCCAGGGGTTGCCCTGATCGCTGAAGTAGGGGTTGTTATCGTAGGCATACAGCAAGGTGATCGGATTATCGCCAGCCGTATGGTTAAAGACCATATCTAAAATAACCGCGATCTGACGCTGATGAGCTTGATCGATCAGCTCTTTCAAGTCGTTGATACTACCGTAAGACGATTCGGGGGTAAAGAAGAAGGCTGGGTTGTAGCCCCAACTCACATCGCCCGGAAACTCTTGGATCGGCATTAGCTCAATGGCATTGATGCCCAGATCCTGCAAATAGTCGAGCTTTGCGGTCACTCCTTGAAAAGTGCCCTCTGGACTAAAGTCGCCCACATGCAGCTCATAGATCACCAATTCGTTGAAAGGCGGAGCCTGAAAATCGCTATCGTTCCACTGATAAGGCTGTTCGCCAACCGTCACTATCGTGTGAGGCTGGGCCGAATCGCCCCACTTCAGTTTGCGGGCATAGGGATCAGCGATATAGTGTTCGGCATCGAGCACATATTGATAGGCATATTCGCCCGGCTCGAGCTCGATGATCGCCCACCACACGCCTTCCTCAGAGACAGCCAGCGCTAGCTTCTCGGGCTTCCAATCGTTAAAATCGCCCGCCACATGCACCGCCTTCTTCCAAGGTGCCCACAGCGCAAAGCTAACCTTGCCATCGCCCAAATCGTGCGCCCCGAGCTGAATATCCTGAGGCGGATTGGCCTTTTCTGGTGCGCCGCCCTCCGCCGGATTGCCGATGCTCTCCTTAGACGATCGAGCGCCTCCCAAATCATTATTCTCTTTTTTCATATGCCTCCAAAGCTGATTGCGATACCAATAACACTGCTCAAATTCATGCCCGTCTTGGCGCATCAGCGCTCGTTCAAGCACCACACGCTGCCCGCCAAACTCATCTCATTCTCATCGCTGAGTTTAGCGCTCTGGCGGCTTGCTCTCTCGCCCAAAAAAGGCTTAAACCGCGTCCGCCTACGGCTACCAACATCTCGCCCGCCAAAACGAGCTTCTAGCTGTGCCGAAAGACCCCGAGCATCCAACGATACAAACAGATTTCGTATGAGGTCTGCCTCAAAGTGGAACGGCGCTTTCGCTAAGGTAGAGTAAAGTACACCATCATCTATCGATGGAAAGAGGGGATGTTGCTGATAGGATTGAATGCTCTTTGTAGATGTATACTGAAGTGAGCTCGACACAGAGATTTACTATTATATAACGACCTATCAAGCTCAAAGCTACGTATATTACATGAGTATCACGAGGAAAATACGCTCTCCAAGAGGGAATTATGCCAATGAGAGCGAAAGATCACAGTGCGATAACGTAAAATAAAAAATGTATTACAAACCAAGAAACGCCTAAAACAATTTCATCCAATTACAATCTTATAACCTGAACACAACTAAATAAAACACAAATCGCTGCATCATTAAGAATTTAAAAACGGTATAGAATCTACCTTAGCTTTGCTATTATGAAATTTCCTTGAAGAAAATTCAATAAAAGGCTATCAATTGTAAAAATAGCATGTATAATGAGTCTGTGCATAACTTATCTATGAATAGTGCACAACGTATCTGGAGGCACATGATGACTCAAGCAAAACATGTTCTCGTCGTCGACGATGATGACGCCATCTTGGAAACATTGCGCGATATCCTCGAATTCGAAGGATACCAAGTCGAGACGCTTCAAGATGGAACACGTATTCTTGAACAGATCCATCTGAACCCACCTGCGATGGTTCTGCTCGACTTACGTATGCCGGGTCTCGATGGGCGTCAAGTCTTCCAATCGATTAAAGCAGATCCACAAGCAGCTGATATCCCCGTTGTCTTAGTCACTGCTGACGATAGTGGCTCTAGCTATGCCGGAGAGCTTGGAACGGTGGATTTTATTGCCAAACCCTTCAAGCTCGATCAACTTTTCGCCTGTATCGAGCGTTTCATGGGACAGCCAACGGAAACTGCACAGTAGCGATCGTGCCTTTGCCACTATTTTCCCAATGACATTGGCCTCCTAAGGTTCGTCGTACGATTTGGCGAACAAGCGCTATACCACTACTGTGGGGCAAAGTTGAAGGCATCTCTATCCCGATTCCATCATCAATCACTTTACACCATCCTACATTATCGCTCCGCCCACACATAACCCTGATTGCGCCGAAGCGTCCGCCTGGAAAGGCATGGCGAAAGGCATTCGTTACCAGTTCGTTGATGATGATTATCAAAGCTGATGCACTATTCGCGGATAGGTAAAGTTCACCTTCTACAATGACGGGAAGTTTTGAACGTGGACTGTACAAGGCCTTGAGACCGTAACTCACTTTTGCAAGCAAACTACTTACTTCGAGTTGCTCCTCAGAGCCAAGCACAAACATCGTTTCATAGAGAGTACTAAGGTGGCGCACTCGGTATAAGACGCTCCACATCGCTTCACGAGCGATCCCGATGGGCAGGCGCTTGACTTCAAGCTCTAAATAGTCGCGTAATGCAGCGATATGAGTATGCACACGATGCAATAGTTCTTTATGCAGCAATTGCTGCATTGCTAATTCCGCCCGATTGAGTTGAGCAGCTTGGGAAGATAAGAACGTCGCAGCAAGCAGTGTCATTTGTCCTTCTTCCAGATACTGCACATGTCGGGCGATACGTTGTTGAGCTTGGAGCGCATAGAGAAAACGCTGAGCCTGTTCGATGGGAGGTAGGTAAGCGTCTATAAATTCAAGACAAGCTGGCGAAAGCTGGGGACTATCTCGGTCATCGGAGATCACTAAGATAGGCACCGAGTGCGATAGCTTGGCCCGAAAACGGGCTAAACTTGTGAGATAGCTAAGCGTACAATAGTGTTCGTCAAGTATCACGCACCTGAAGGAGCCTGGCGAGCTTACAAAACTATCGAGCGCGGCCTGCAAGTTTGTTAAGTGCACAATCGCATAGTCGGCCTTTTGAAGCAGTTCAAAAAGCTGCGTTATCGCCTCGCTTTCGGGTGCGACAACAAGGATACGCTCCTCAACTTGATGCTCAGCTTGAACACTGTTGATTAAGCGAGGATCAGTTCTTGTTTGGCGATAATACATATCCATCTAATGAGCCTCAGAGACGCTAGCCTTCCAAGCTATGAGAAATGAGGCTCATTCCTCTTTACTCAACCCATAGTGACTAGGGGAATACTCGCCTATGCAGATTACTCGTTCATTACGCTTGGTGAACTGTTGAACAAGCAGGAGAGACCACCTATTTCTCGGGCTTATTCCAATGCTTGGAAGGCGCAATATCGATGCACGTTGTTAGCGATACCGCATCCTTGCAAATCTGGAACGCTTATCAGATTCGCTGTGTAGAGAGGGTCCTATATTGAAGGATCGCTGTTCCGCTATCAGGAGCTTAGGAATGTAAACAGCGTTCGTAGTTTACGTATATCGTCAACAACCCACTTAAGCTAGACACTATCTAGCAGAGCAATATATATGCCAACATGCAAATAAGCAATAAAGCTTTACAAATATATCGTTGCTGGTGTATATAGTCTTAATGGCTGGGCTGATTGTAGTTTGGCCTACTAGCCAAGCCAAACTCCTTATACAGATGGGCCTGTTTCAGCAGCTCCTTCAACCGCTTGCCATGGCAAGTCAAGTACAAATCGGCTACCTTCCCCCGCCTTAGCACTACTTTCCACCCACAACCTTCCCCCGTGATATTCAGCAAAAGCCCGGCTGAGATACAAGCCAATTCCGAGACCATAAGAGGTCTTTCGAAACGAGTTATCGACGCCACGCCAATAGCGCACAAAAATCAGGTCTTGTTTGCTCGCTTCGATCCCGTCGCCGTAGTCTTGCACAGCAATCGACACGCCCTCTTCGCTATACCTGACTTGTATCTCGACTGGGCTTGTGTCGGGCGAGTACATAAGCGCATTTCTTAGAAGATGAGAGAGGATCTGCTTGATCCGTTCTGCATCCCAAGTTGCCATGTGGCGACTATCAGGTACATCTGCGACTATCGTGCGATATGGGTAGTGCAGACTATATTCCATGATCACCGCACCGATAAGGGTATCGGGCGACAGACTGCTCACTGACAACTCGAAGCAGTTTAGGTCGATCATCGAAAGATTCAGCAGCTCTTCCAAACGCGTTTGCAAGGTCTGGGTCTCTTGCAAGGCGATATCGAGATAGCGGCTGATCTGTGATTCGCGCGTACCTTGAGCGATCTTACGTGATGCCAACTCAAGGTAGCCCTGAATCGATGTCAGTGGTGTATGAAGGTCATGGCGAAGAGCGATAAGGGCATCTTCGTGACCCTGACGTATAGAGAGAGTATTTTGCATAGTTTGGTGATTATGTATATTTTCACTGAAGATCTTCATGAAAAATAAGAGTTCATAGCGTTCTTGATAGGTCCAAGCATGTTTTTCGTCGAAAAAGATACCAATACAGATAATCGCATCTGTATTGGTATAAATCGGTAATAGGGCAAAGCTAGTATAGAGAAATGAAGCATCCTCAAACGACGGACTAATATCATCCTGAGCTGCATCATCGATAAAGATCGCCTGTCTGGCTTGATATATCCTAAAGAGATAATGCCTATAGATCGTAAGGATGGCATCGTTATGAGGGTAGCATAGAGAAGTCAGGTGAGCCTTAGCAGATTCCAAGCGATCGTCATAGACTAGACAGATGTCATATATCGCTTTAGCAACAATATCGGGCAAAATATCCAGTGATGCTCTAGCAAACATATCAAATGTAAGAGACAAATCGGCAGCCAATTCGTCCATTTTCTGTTTTACGCTCAATATAGAATATGTTTTCCCGTAAAACATTTTATTTACCCACTTATAAGCAAAAAATTACATATATTTACACCTAATTATCAAAAACAATTTAACAAAGCAATTTGTTTTTATATAAAAGCAATATATACTTATTTTTCGATTAATATTAGATTGTTGTAGACATTATTATCAAACGCAAGAAGTATGCCAACGTGTCGGCCAACATGGGTAAACAATCAATTAAGATCTTGGTATAGTTTTTGCTGACCACTCATGATGAATTCAAGAGCTGAAGTATCAAGCGTATCGATGACAAGAATTCGCGATGTTTCTGAGCATCGAGGGTATTCGCCGCTTTCAAAACTCAGAACGTATCATCCACGTATCATTCATGAACATATTTGACGTTTTGATATAAGCGAGAAAACCACATTCTTATAGATAGATTCAAGGATCAATAGCATGGCTACACAACCTTCTCCAGAGACAGACTTGGAACTCATGAGCGACCAGATAGCCTTTTTGCAGGCTGAACTAAGCGCGTCGCAAGCGCGAGAGGCGGCGGCCCGCCAAGCTCAAGAAGAGTTTCAAGCGCGTTTCGTCTCACGCCTTATCCATGATCTTAAAAATCCGCTCACGACGATTGTTGGCCGAGTAGAAATGCTTAAACGTGTGAGCCAACGAGAGACGATCCAGCAAGCTGACGTACACCGGCATTTATCGCCGCTTGAGGCCGCGACTCAGCGCCTTCAAGAGGTATTGCTGAAAGCCAGCCAATTGGATGATTCCGATATAGAAACCCCTTAATCGTCCAAGCACTCCCCGTACACTGGGGCTAGAGAGACACACTGATCGCTGCCTACCGAGCGCCCACCGTCTCTCTAGCGCTGTGTGCTACCTAGCTACGCCTTCTAGGCTTTAGAAGGCGTCGATCTCCATTGACCCACACCCCTTCAGAGTGTTATACTTCTTTATCTACGAATAAGACTTAATGATGCCGAACAGACGGCAAGGAGTTAGGGCTATGGTCGAACGTGTTTGCCCTGAGTGTCAACACGGCAACCCGTTAGATAACCGTTTCTGTGGGCGCTGTGGCGCTCAACTCGAGCGACAACTGCCCTTACGCGCACCCCAGCATACAACAGCCCAATCGAACGCGATTACGGTGGCTGGCTATCAACTGCCCGTCACTTGGAAACGACTCGGGCAGACGGTAGCGCTGAGCCTAACCGCACTGGCTGCCGAAGCTGGTATGTCTTGGCTGCGTCGCAAGCTCGAACACGTCACCCTTCCCCAAACAGCAGTGGCTCAATCGAACAAGATCATCCCTCAAAGCAACCACCAGAAGAGCCAAAACACGGTGACGATCACAAGTCATCGGGTTGTAGAGCTGTGGGAACAAGGCAAGCTCAAGCAGCAAATAGTCGATAAGCACTTGTGGCGCAAAGAAGAGTAGCGTTTGGCGCGAGAGCCATTCCTGCACGGGAACTCAAACGGTTCAATTCTCGTCATTGAAGTAGTACGAGAGCTTCTCGATTGGATCGTTTAGCGATGAGGAACAAGTTATGGCGCAGATGACTGGCTCTTACGAGCTTATGAATCGCCAATTAGGCCCGCTGGGCTGGCGTCTTCGCTTAGGCGATACCCTTCTCTTTGCAACGCGCAGCTTCTGGGTGGCGAGTATTTTCGGTCTGCTGATCGCCATACTTGGCCATGTCATACCGATTGCGGGCTTAGTTTGGTGGGTGCTTGCGCCGCTCGGCCTGTGGATCTTGGTAGTACTGGGCTTTTTGCTGTTTCGCCCGCTGCCATTGCAAAAAGTGGCTCAACGGCTCGACTATGCCTTGGGTCTGCACGAGCGTTTAGCTACCGCAGTAGAATTACACAGCCAGCAGGCTGAGAACCCGCTGATCAGCTTACAGGTCGAAGATGCGGCTCAGATAGCCCAAACCATTGAAGCCAAACAACTGCCCTTGCGCTTCGATAAACGCATGGCGCTCGGCGGACTACTAGCACTGGCCGCGGCGATCGTCCTGCTGGTCATTCCCAACCGTCAAGATGCGATTTTGGCCCAACAGCAGCAGATCAAAGAGGCCATCAGCGCGACCGCCGATCAGATCGAAACGCTCCAACAACAGATCGCCCAAGATCAAACTCTCAGCCCCGAAGAGCGCGCACTATTGCAACAGCAGCTCGCCGATCTAGAAGAGCGTCTGCGCAACAATCCGGGTCAGCTAGAAGAGGCTCTGGCGGATTTATCGGCCAGTGAAGCGCAACTTCGTCAACAGCTCGACCCAAATACCGACATGCGACGTGCGGCGATCGAACAGATGGCGCGCAACTTAGAGAGTTTATCGGGCCGCCAGCCAAACCAGCGCCCAAGCTTGGCTCAAGCCGCCGAACAACTAAACCAATTGGCCCAACAGCTCGCCACTATGAGCGAAGAGGAGCGCAACGCGCTGGCTCAACGCCTCAACGAGCAGTCGGCCCAGATGGCGAACAGCAATCCTGCGCTATCACAAAACCTTGCTAACGCCTCGCAGGCGCTACAACAGGGTAATCTGCAGCAAGCTGCCGAGCAGCTCCAACAGGCCGCTCAGCAAGTGCAATCCGAGCAGCAACAGCAGGCCAACCAGCAGGCGCTGCAACAGTCGCTCTCTCAGATACAAGACGCTCGCCAGCAGATCGCCCAGTCAGGCCAGCAGCAGAACCAACAGGCCCAGCAAGGCCAACAAGGTCAGCAAGGTCAACAGGGTCAACAAGGCCAGCAAGGTCAACAAGGTCAGCAGGGCCAGCAAGGTCAGCAAGGCCAACAGGGCCAACAAGGTCAGCAAGGTCAACAGGGCCAAGGTCAAGGTCAGGGTCAACAGGGCCAAGGTCAAGGTCAACAAGGTCAGGGCCAAGGGGGTGGCGGTACGAACCAAGATAACCTCGGCCAAGGCAACAACCAAGGCGGCAACAATAGCAATAACGGCCAAGGCCCAGGTCAGGGCCGTGGCGGACGTGATAGCGTCTATCAACCCTATAAGCCGTCAGACGGCCAAGGGAACCCGGATTTCATTCAAGGCCAGCAGGGCCAAGGGGGCCAAACAGAAGTCCAGCAAGGTCAGAGCAACCTACCAGGTGCGAATAATCCATCGCTTGTTCCTTACGAACAAGTGTATCCAGAATACTCCCGCGCCGCTGGCGAAGCCCTCAACCAAGGGTATATCCCTTCCCATTTGAAAGATTATGTTCGCCAGTACTTTTCTGAACTAGAACCGGGCAGTGGCGGGCAATAGCTGCTTGCAGCAAGACCTGTAAGACGAGCCAGCCACACTGGAGGAGAATATTCATGACGATGTCTGCCCCGCAACAGCCTGCACAAGCTAGCGCTCCGCGCATCTCACCCGAGGAGTTTCGGCAGCGCGCTCAGGCGATTGAACAAGAAGTCAGCCAAGTGATCGTAGGTCAGCGCGAGCTGATTCGCCAAGTTGTTGTCACGCTTTTGGCAGGAGGTAACGCGCTTTTGGAAGGTGTTCCCGGCTTGGCGAAAACCACGCTGGTGCGCACCCTTTCGGAAGTGATCGACTGTTCGTTCAGTCGTATCCAGTTCACGCCTGACCTGATGCCAGCTGACATTATCGGTACAACCTTGATCAGCGAAGACGAAGCGGGCCGCAAAAACTTCCGCTTTGAGCCGGGCCCGATCTTCGCCAACCTGGTGCTGGCCGACGAGATCAACCGCGCTACGCCCAAAACCCAGTCGGCGCTGTTAGAGGCGATGCAAGAGCAGACCGTTACGGTTGCCAAGACGATCCACAAGCTCCAAAAGCCCTTCTTTGTGCTGGCAACCCAAAACCCGCTCGAAATGGAAGGCACCTATCCTTTGCCCGAAGCTCAGCTCGACCGCTTCTTCTTCAAAGTGAATGTAGCCTTCCCCAGCACAGCCGAGCTGATCGAGATCGCCAACCGCACAACCGGTTCGCATACTCCGCAGACTCGCAAGGTCGCCAATGGTGCGCTGATCAACGAAATGCAACTCTTGGCGCGCAGTGTGCCGATCGCTAGCCATGTGCTGGCCTACGCCGCTCGCCTGATCAGTGCGACCCACCCCGATACCAAAGAGGCGCCACCGATCACCAAGCAGTATGTGCGTTACGGCGCTTCGCCGCGCGGTATGCAAGCTTTGATTCTGGCAGGCAAGATTCTGGCGCTGCTCGATGGCCGTCTAAACGTCTCGTTTGCAGATCTCAAACTGGCGGCTCTGCCCACCCTTCGCCATCGCTGTATCCTCAACTTCGAGGCCCAAGCCGAAGGCATCAGCCCCGACGAAGTGATCAAGGGCATTTTGGAAACCTTGAAAGAAGAATAGGAGCATGGTGGGAGGGCTGCCAAAAGCCTTCCCACCAGAGACCGCCCTATGGCTGAACCTCTGTTTGAATCGTCATTTCTGCGCAAACTCGACCGCCTCTCGCTAATTACGCGGCGTGCCATGGCCGGCGACATGCAAGGCGAACGGCGCAGCCCGCGTCGCGGCTCCTCGGTCGAATTCGCTGACTACCGACCCTACGGCATCGGCGATGACATTCGCCAGATCGACTGGAATCTCTACGCCCGCGCCGAGCGTTTCTTCCTCAAGCTGTTTGTGGCCGAAGAAGAGCTAACCGTGCACCTGCTACTCGACACCAGCGCATCGATGGATTGGGGCGAGCCGAATAAGTTTCTCTATGCTCAGCGCTTGGTGGCGGCCTTCGGCTACATCGTGTTGACCAGCCTCGACCGAGTATCCGTCAGCGCCTTTGGCTCGGGCAACCAACAGTTGCCCAGCGTGCGCGGCAAACGAGGCGCGGTGCCGCTCTTTCGCTTTCTGCAAGATATGAAGGCTGGCGGCTCGCTCGACCTTGAGACACGCTGCCGACGTTATGTGCAAACAGTACGCACACCCGGCCCGATCGTGCTCTGTTCAGATCTGCTCGATCCAAACTGGCAAGAAGCGCTACGGGCGCTCTCATCACGTGCGATGGACATCACTCTGCTGCATGTGCTGGCGCCCCAAGAGCTAGAACCCGAGATCGACGGCGACTTTCGGCTGCTCGATGCCGAAGGCGGCGCTGCAATTGAGGTAACGGCCGATCTCGATCTGATGCGACGCTACCAAGAGCAACTGCAGGCTTGGCGCGACGAGGTTGAACGCTTTTGCAACGGGCGCGGCATCACCTATCTGTTCGCCGACAGCTCGGTGCCAATCGAAGAATTTGTCTTGACGAATATGCGCCGTCGCGGCGTATTACGCTAAAGCTAAGGCATGAAGGCGATCCAAATCAATTTGCTGAAGCCGCTTACGGGCGACACCATCAGCTATCCCAGCGAGCTGCGCGAGAGCAGCCCTACGTTGCGGCTAGTAGAGGCCCGCTGGACCCAAGCCGATAAGGATCTGGGCTATGTCGTTTTTGAAACGGGCGACCGCTTTTTCGAATATTTTTACAGCGACCGCTGGTACACAATCTTTCGGCTCGAAAACCAAGCGGGCGATCTAAAAGGTTGGTACTGCAATATCGCGCGTCCAGCCCAGTTTGAAGAGTCAGCGATCAATTCGGAAGACCTCGCGCTCGACCTATATGTCTCGCCGGATCGCAGCAGGCTTCAGGTGCTCGACGAAGATGAATTCGCCGCTTTGGGACTTGACGAGAGCGATCCCGAGGCCCATCGCGAGTCGCTGGCAGCCCTAGCTGAATTGCAGCACTTGGCCCGCACAGGTGCCCCGCCCTTTGATCGTTAGGTTCGCACCAGCATGGAGTCGTTGAAATCTAGACTAGAGGACTGGTATGTCGTTGCTTTCTCCCCTTGCACTGCTTGCTGCCGCGATCATCGGCCCGCTGATTGTGGCGATGTATATGTTGAAGCTGCGGCGCGAAGAGCGCACGGTCTCTTCAACCTTTCTCTGGCAACGACTGGTGCGCGATGTCGAGGCCAATGCGCCATGGCAGAAGCTCAAGCGCAATCTACTGCTCTTTTTGCAGCTCTTACTGATGCTTTTGCTGGTCTTCGCCTTGGCACGACCCTTCTTCCGCACCCAAGGCATCAGCGGGCGCAACCTGATTCTGATCGTCGACCGCTCGGCCAGTATGGGCGCCATCGACGATGGCCGCAGCCGTCTCGAGCAAGCCAAAGCCCAAGCCATCAGCCTGATCGAGCAGCTGCCCGACGGCGGGCGCGCCACCATCATCGCGGCGGGCGGCCAGATGGAAGTGCCGGTCTCGGCCACCACCGACCAACGCGAACTGCGCAACGCCATCGCAGCGATTGAGCTGCAGCACGGCGGCGGCAGCGATCTGAGCCAAGCGCTCACCATGGCCTCGGCATTGGCCGAACGCGAAGCCGAAAGCGAGATCGCAATCATCTCTGATGGCAATGTCTCGTTGCCCGAAGAGCTGAAAGTGCCCGCGACGGTGCGTTACTTTCCGATCGGCAGCCGTAGCGACAACAGTGCCATCAGCGCCCTAGCCCTGCAACCGAGCGCCGCAGGCCAAACCCTCTTCGCCCAAGCCATCAACTACGGCGAAAGCAGCGTCGAGCGTCGCTTAGACATCTACCTCGATGGGACGCTCTTCAACGCCTATAACTTGACTCTAGAGCCAAACCGCGAGCAGAGCATCGTGCTCGAAGTGCCCGCCAGCGTCAAGCTGGCCGAAGCGCGCCTAGATGGCGAAGATGGCTTGCTGAGCGATAACCAAGCTTGGGCCGCTTCGACGGTGGGCGACATCACCCGCGTGCGCGTGATCGGCGAGGGCAACCGCTTCTTAGAGGTCGGTCTGTCGCTCTTGCCCGGCATTCAAGTCACCAATGTGCCGACCAGCACCAGCACCTTCACCGAGACGGTCGCCGAAGTGCCAGTCACCATTCTCGACGGCTTTGTACCCGATACTTTGCCAGTGGGCAATCTGCTCTTTATTGCGCCGCCCCGTTCGACTGAGTTCTTTTCGGTCACGGGCCAAATCGAGTTCCCGGTGCTGCGCCCGCTGCTGAGCGACGAACCGCTGCTGCGCAATGTCAGCCTAAGCGAGGTGAGCGTCTACCGCGCCAACCGCCTAGCGCCCGGCACCTGGGCGCGCATTCTGGTCGATAGCGATGGCGCGCCGATTCTGTTTGTGGGCGAGCAACAGGGACGCCGCATCGCCGTGCTGGCCTTCGATCTGCATCAATCCGACCTGCCGTTGCAAGTCGCCTTCCCGCTCTTGCTCTCGAACCTAATGAGCTATCTCGCACCGGGCAGCGGCGCAGAAGCGGCTCAACTCTTGCCGGGCCAAGCCCTAGCGCTGCAAACCGATCCGAGCATTTCGCGCGTCGATGTGATCACTCCCGATGGCAGACGCCATCAAGCCAGCCTGCAAGATAATCAGGCGATCTTCGGCGAAACCGATCAACTAGGCGTCTACAGCGTCGAGGAGTATCGCGGCAACGAACTGGTGGTCAGCCGCAACTACACGGTCAATCTGTTCGCGCCCAATGAATCGCGCATCGCCCCCAAGACCGAGTTAGCAGTGCAGCAGCGCAGCGGCTTACAAAACGCCACCACCGGCGCGCGCGACGGGCGGCTCGAGATCTGGCGCTGGCTGGCTGGCCTAGCCTTGATCGTGTTGGTGATCGAATGGTTAGTCTACCAACGCAACAGCATCATCTATCTACGCGAACGTTGGCGCACACGACGTAGCGCCTGAATCTGGCTTTGAGTAGGACAATTTGGCTAGAAAAGTCCGACGCAAGTAGTACTTCTAAGCTAGGTACTGAGTTGGAGAAAAATATCGGTCTTAAGGGTGATGATCAGCGTAGCTGCTTCTGATATAGTTGCAATCAGAGCAGCTCGGTGATAGCGACGGTCACGCGAGATTGCAATTAGTCTTACAAACTCCGCACGTCGCCCCCTTTCTTCCTCTACTTCCTCCGGCTGTCAAGCATTTTGACAGCCGTTTCTTCTTTTTACGACCTGTTTTACGCGCTATCACTTCCGCTCAATAGCTTCAGCGCTCTAGCGGCTGAGTCGCTACCCTCCATTCGATCCTTGGCGCGTCCGCCTACGGCTATCACATCGCCGCCCAGCCATTCAGGCTCTCAAGCGCTGCGCGGCGTGCCCTGCGAGTAGGCGATGCAAGCAGCGAGTACGTGCGCTGAGCTTCGATGTTGGGCGCTGAACACGCCGCAATGCGCTGATTCTGCTATGGCGAAGCCATGAGCAGCTTATTGCGCTGGACAAGACGTTTGTAGCCGTAGGCGGACGCGGTTAAAGCCTTTGTTGGGGAAGAGAACTCGACGCCAAAGCAATGGATGAGGAAACCGTACCCTTCGACAGGCTTAGGGTACGGTTTTTGTGGGCAGGATATGCTTTTCGCAGAAAGTTTAGGAAGTGGTCTCAACAGGCGTTTTAACAAGGTAGGACTTGGGCAGCTTGTTGGTGACCCTGCCATCGGGGCCGATCACGCCGATATCTTGAGCGGCCTTCAAAACCTCGGCCGAAAGCTGTTGGCGACGCTCGATCACAGCCTCGCTCAGCTCGCGGTGGCGCAGGCGCAGCCAGTTGTAGGAGGCGACATCGCGCCACTCGACCCAGCATTCGCCCCAATAGAGCGCGATATAGGCCAGCAGCGGCGAGGCACACAAAAGCAGCAGGCCCCACTGCCAACCAGCGAACCAAGCCAAGACAGCCGAGGCGATGATCCAGCCCAGCGGCACCAAAATCGTGCCAACGATCAGCTTGCCAGTGCTGGTCACTTCGTCGAATTTGCCAACCACCCGCGGCACTATCGGGCGCACCGCGCGATAGGGCAGATAGCTGATAATAAAGCCCAGTAAGGCAAAGGGGAAACTGACAATCATATAGATCAAGAGCCAGAGTAGACGCACACGTTTGGCTTCTGCCAGCTCGAAATCCCAAGGTTTGGTGATGCCAAAGGTGCGCAAGACGCGGGCGTAACGTCGGGCCGCTTGGACGATCTTTTCGAGGCGCTCGGGGTCGCGCTGTTTCAGCTCGTGATAGGCATAGAGCAAAGCTGAAGCGCGCTCGTGTTGGGCCTGCAAACTGAGCGACTGCTCGCCGGGCAGGGTCCAAGCGGCAACCAAAGGAATGCCCGTGAAGAGCTCAGAGCTCTCGGCTTGCAACACGACCTCATCGAGAGCCTGATCGATGCGCTCGGTAAGCTGATGCACGGCGATGCGTGCGTTTTGAGCGTAGCTCTGGGCGTACTCTTCCAGTGTGAATGGTTCGCCCACTACCAGTAAGGCCGAGGAACGGAACTGGGTTTTGTGCTGATACCAGAGGCCGACCGGAACGATCTGCAAGTTGAGATCCCAGTTGTTGGCGGCTTCGGCGCTGAGCGCGATACGGGCCGCGCCTGTGCGCAAGGGCAGCATCACCGTGCCGGAATGGGTCGTGCCTTCGGGGAAGAGCGCCATGGGTTTGCCTTGGGCCAAGAGGGCGCGGCAGCGTTCAAAGGTCTCTTCGTTGCGCCGCGCTGCATCGCCTTGTGGGCCGCCGCTCTTGCCTTCGTCGCGCTGGCGAAAGACCGGCAGGGCGTTGAAGGCGCTCATCATCAGACGCCCGGCGGGATTGGCAAAGAAGGTGCTTTTGGCTAAAAACGAGATCGGTTGGTCGAGTCCGGCCATAATCACTAGTGGGTCGATCAGACCGTTGGGGTGGTTGGCAACAAAAATGCGCGGCCCAGAGCGGGGAAGGCGTTCAAGGTGTTGGACCTCGATGCGCGGATAAAAGATCTTGACGAGTCGCAGGACAATCATACGGATCAGAAAAGCCATAGCCACCTCACTGATTTTATTGCATACTGCCCTATAGCGCCCACCTCTAAAGCATACACCAGAGCCGCCGCTAGAACTATAGGGAGTCTTCTCTTAAGAAAGGATTGAACATGATGCAGCGAATTCTGAATCCGTTTAAAGCCTTGCGCACCCTCCGAAAAACCAGCAAATTGCTTCAATTATCCCTGCAGAGCTATTCACAAGCTGAAGCGATCGCACTTCAAGACGGGCCAGAAGGTTGGAGTCTGCTCTTTATCGCCTGTCATCTGCGCGACTACGAAGGACATCTGCGGCGGCGGGTCGAGGCGATCTTGCGCGAAGATGATCCGGTTTTCGACACTTGGGATCATCTCGATATGGTTGAGCGCCACGCTTATGCCGATCAAGATCTGCTCGACGTTTTAGACGATCTGCAAGCCCAACGTAACGATCTGATCGAATTGCTGTCCACGCTCGATGACGCCGCTTGGCTGCGCACAGGCATCAATCCCACCCAAGGGCCGGGCACGTTGCTCGATGTGGCTATTAATGCCGGATTGCACGATATCGATCACCTTGAGCAGATTACGAACTGCTACTATGTCCAAAGCTAACAACTAGTGAATCTACGTTCTAGATCGCAACTTGTTGCAGAAAGCAGAGTCTTTGCTAGCAAAAGCGCTCGTCCGTTTAGCCAGAAAGAGAGCTCTTTCAGCAAAAAACGAACGAGCGACTATTTTTTGGTCTAGAACCTCAAGCAAATCGCTTTATGTCAACTCAAGCAAGGCTTGAGTGTTAGTGCAGCCACTGCTTGATCTGCTCGGGGGTGAGGTTGCTGCCGCACAGCACCGTCGCCACCAAGCGATCGCGGAAGCGCTCGGGGTTTTCTAAGATGGCGGCGATGCCCACCGCGCCCGATGGCTCGACGATGAGGCCCACGTGCTCGTGGAGCAGCTTCATGGCGGCGATGGTCGATTCGTCGCTGACCAAGAGCGCATCGTCAACCGTGCCGTCCATATCTTTGACCGCCTCGGGCACGGGAATGCGCACACCAATCCCGTCGGCGATGGTGTTGATCGAATCATACTCGACGATGCGGCCCGAGCGCCACGATTCGACCATGGCGGGCGCGCCCTTGGCCGAAACCGCCGTGACCTTGGTGTTGGGCGAGTGCGCTTTGACCCAGCGCCCGATTCCGGTGATCAGCGCGCCGTTGCCGAGCGAAACCAGCAGCTCGTCGATCGGCTCGGGCCAGCGGGTCAGCTCAAGTCCGATGGTGCCAGCGCCTTCGTCGGTCGCAACTTCGAGGCTGTCTTCGATCAGGGGCAGCCCTGCCTCGGCGGCGAAACGCTTGGCCTCGACTTTGGCAGCATCGAAATCCTCGCCGTGCAGGCGCACTTCCGCGCCCAACGCGCGCATACGAGCGATCTTGAGCGGGTTGGCGTTGACGCTAGCGTAGATGATCTGCTTGACGCCACGTGAGCGCGCGGCATAGGCCATGGCTTGGCCGAAGTTACCAGCGCTGGCGCAAACCAAGGTCGCGCCCGGCTCGACCTTGGATAGAGTCAACGAGGCGCCGCGCCCTTTGAAGGAGCGGATCGGGTTGAGGGTTTCGACTTTGACAATCAAGCGGCAGCCGAGCACAGCTTCCAGCGCTTCGGCGCGAAACTGCGGGGTGTTGAGAAAAACCGGATCGATCTGCCCCATGGCGGCTGCGATCCGTTCAAGCGATAAACGGTGGCCCATACGCTCTCCTTAGCTTGGAATAGAACGAATGGCACCATCATAACAAATCTTTGCGGCAAGAATTTTTCACCACAGAGGCGCGGAGACGCAGAGGGTTTTGAGAGATCATCTCGTTCTCTGTCCTTCGGCAAGCTCGGTTGCTGAGCTTGAGATTATCTCGTACCCTTCGACAAGCTCAGGGTACGAGATAACTTTTCCATCGAGCTTACAGTGGGGCGGCTTTCATACCAAATTCGCTTGCTTCATTCTATTTGGCCTTCGGCAGAGTGGAACTTGTCTCTTTTTGTTGTGTGACATTTCGCGCTACGGCGCAAAATGTCACACAACTCTTTCCCCGGTTTTGCGTTACAAGAGCACAAGTCCGTAAACGGATTTGGTATCAGACCTTGAAGGCTTGTCAGGGTCTTGAGAAAGTGTTAGGTCTAGGGGAGAAAACGAAACGGCGTATTCACCAAGGTGAACACGCCGTTTTTGCTTTTAGCTAGCAGTGCTAGAGCTTAGGGCGTCGATTCGATGCGCAAGCGCGGCAGCTCGAAGCGCAGCACGCGCCCATCGAGGCGGTCTACCACGTAGACCAAGCCGTTCGAGTCGATGGCCATACCGCTGGGGCCGTTGAGCGAGGCGAGGTCGTTGCCGCTGCCGCCCCAACGCAGCAAGGCTTCGCCTTGGCCATTGGTCATCGAGACGGCGCGCGCCGAGGGCACGCTAACCAGCACTTCGCCGTTGGGGCCGACCGCGATCGAGGGATCTTCGTAGGTGTTGGCTTGCCAGCCACGCACCGGCCAAGCGAAGGCCGGGATCACATCGACGCCGCCATCGGGCAGGATGCGGAAGGCTTGCACACGTCCGTTCCAAGTGTCGGCCACATAGGCCATAGCGCGCTCGCGGTCGATCGCCACTCCGGTCGGCTCGTTGAAGGAGCCGAGGCCCGAGCCAGCCGTGCCGAACTGCGAGACATATTGGCCATCGAGCGTAGTGACCACGATGCGCTTGTTACCCGTATCGGCGATAAAGAGGTGGCCGTTGCCATCGAGGGCGATGCCGCGCGGACCGAAGAAGCCCAGCGGATTGGCAAGATTGGCCTCGGCTGTTCCCTCGGTGATGGTCGCCCAGCGGCCATTGCCCAGATCTTGATCGCCGCTGCCCCAAGTCGCCAAGAACTCGCCCTGCTGGTTCATCTTGACGATACGCGCGTTCCAAGTGTCGGCCACATAGATCAAGCCGTCGTCGTCGATCGCAAGGCCGCGCGGCTCGATAAATTGACCTTCGCCGTTGCCGAACTCGCCGATGCTGCGCAGGAAGTTGCCATTAGCATCGAAGACCTGAATGCGATGGTTGAAGGTATCGGAGACGTAGATTGTGCCGTCGCGAGCGATCGCAACATTGGCGGGCTGGTTCAACTGGCCTTCGCCTGTGCCGGGCTGACCGATCTGGATATCGGCCAACAAGCGCACGGTTTGGGCGCTGCCTGCCGAAGCGCCGCTGGTTCCGCTTCCGCTCAGGCCCAGCAAGTCGTTACGTATCCAAACCTCCATATCGCGACCGTTCAGTTCGAGCGGTGGCGGGATCTCGCGATAGAGCATGTACTGGCCGACAGTCGACCAGTTTTCGGGCATAAAAGGATAGAGCAGCGGCGCAAGCGGCGAGTGGAACTTCGACAGATCGACCGATTCGCCACAGTCGCGCTTGATGCGGCTCTCGTCCATCCAAGTGTTGAAGTAGAAGCGCTTGTAGCCTGGGCCATCGGGTCGGCACTTATCGCCTTCGGGGAACCACCAGTTCAGCTTCAGATTGACCGAGCGCTGCACATAGTTGGCTTCCAGAATGGAGCGCACTTCGGGGGTGACGTGCTGTTTGTAGAGCAGCACAACCGGAGCAAGCTCGGTCACATTGTTGGCATTGACCACATCGAAGCTATTGGCATTGGGCGAATCGCGGAAAGTCTCGGTCGAACGCCAATTGATCGCTTTGAACTCACGCAAATACCACTGCATAGGCCAAGCCAGCGAGCCTTCGCCGTCGGCTTTGGGGTCGCCGCTATCGATGATGATCGGCATCGAGTAGCCGCCAGTGATATCCTCTTGGGTGCGCTGATTGCGAGTCAGATTGGTCGAAAGCAGCTTCAGCTCTTCGACCAAGAGCGGGATACCGGGCGAAGTCTGAACATAGACCAAAGGCTCGATCGGAGTATCGGGATGGTCGTAAACGACCATCCAAGTCGCACGCAGCATATAGGCACCAGTAAAGGCCGCCAAAGTGATGCTTGCGAGGGTCAGCACACGCCGATAGCCAACTTTGCTGGCGAAGGTCAGAATGGCGTAGAGCAGCGCTCCCGCGACGATCAACTGCACCACCCCTTGCAACATGGTACTTTGGCCAGCGCGATCGGCGCTCACTCCGCTCAAGCGCCAGAGCGCCAAGCCCATCACAAACAGGAAGCCGATCATCAAACAGGGCACCAGCACATTGGAAAGTTTGCGGGCCTGTTCAAACTCGGGCGTCTCTTCCTCGGCCGAGTTGAAGCGCGCAAAGCCCCAACGCCCCAGCGCGGTCAAGCCCCAGATCGCCAACAGGTTGGCCGGAAGCGCGATATGCACCACCAACCAAGGCATCTTTTCGCCAGCCCACGAGAAGTCGACCAAGGAGTTGAAGAACCAGAAGATCAGCAGCAGAGCAGCGAGGGGCACAGGATTAAGCGGAACGCGGCGATCTGCAATGCTTGTCTCCGTTTCAGGCTTGCTTGTGGCAGCATCCAAGCTGTCTGACTCGCCTTCTTCAAGCGCAACCTGCTCAGCTACTAACCGCTCGGTTGCGTCAAGCTCGTCCGCAGCCTTGGTCTGCTCTTTGCGAGCAGCAGCCTCGGCTTGGGGCCAGATCAGCTTGCGGCAGAGCAGCACAATGCTGGTGACGATCGAGCCGACCAAGCCCAGCGGCTCGTAGATCGGCATCAAGATCAGGTAGTAGTACCAAGGCTGATCGCCACGCGCGTATTCGTGCTGGCTACCCAGCCAATAGGCTAAACCAGCATAGAGGCCGTCGATAATGCCGGGAGGGTAAGCGAAGAAGGAGCTGTACTGCACAAGATAGACAGCCACCAGCACACCGACCGCAATCCAAAGCGTCATACGGTCTTCGTACCAGAGCGCGCGCAGACGCGGCAGCAGAACCGGGCGCGGATCCCAGACACGTCGGATCAGCAGACCAGCGACCAGCGCGACCGCGATTAGCATAGCCTTATCGCCGAGGTAGAGACCACTTCCCACTGGCAGCGGCGGATTGATCAGCATCAGAACCGCGCAGACCAACAGCAGCGCGCCCAAGACGATCGGAACTTTTTTGTAGAAACGGCTCTCGTCGAAGCCGCGAATCAAGACAAAGGTTCCGAAAATAAAGAAGAGAATGTAGTACAGCTCGTGGGTGCCCATGGCAAGGGCGATCGCAGCCGCCAACAGCACCAGCCATTTGCGCTTGCCAGTATCGATAAAGCGCAAAAAGCCGATCACCATCCACAGCTCCCACAAGATCATAAAGGCGTCGTGACGCGCAAAACGAGTGTAGTAGAGCAGCGATGGCGAAAAGCCGAGCACAACGGCTGCCATAAAAGCGCCCCATTTGCCAAAATAGGGCCGCAGCATAATACACGAAGCCACCAAGCCAATACCAGCCAGCGCCATAGGCAAACGGGCTTGGAAATCACCTCCTCCAAACAGATAGAAGGAGGTCATCATGAAAAAGTAAAGCGACGGGCCGTGATAAACCGGGTCGTAACAGTAGACGTCGGAGGCTTCGCCGTTGTAGCAGGTAAAGCCACCGCGTCCTTGGTACAAACTCCAAGTCGGGAAGGCGTGCACCGACTCGTCGTGGTGCAGCGCCATTACACCTAAGCCCCAAAGGTGCGCGATCACGCTCAAGGTGATCAAGATCACATACGCGATCACCTCAACATTGATACGGCGAGCGTCGATTTGCTTGTCCAGCCAGGTTTCTGCCTGTGAGCGGGGCAGCATATGTGTTGCCATAGGTATCCTGATACTTGCTAGGTACTTTGCAAAATGTCAAGTCACTTCAGCGCATTTATCCAAAACACGCTCTTCTGATTACCTGTTCACACCATCAACGGTCAGAGCTACCAAAGCCGAAGCCGAAATCGTCAGCCAATTCGGGGCGCACCGCCACCACAAAGTCGGAAGATCCAAGCGCCGCGTTCGGCTCGCGATAGATAAAGAAGCGCCAAGTCTGAGCGATGGTTTCGCCATCGAGCGGGTTACGCAAAATACGCCCCAGCAACGAAACATTCGCGAAATCTTGGTCGCGCCAATTCTCGCTGAGACGATACATCTGATCTTCGGGGAACCACCAACGCAAGGGGTAGCGCTGCACCTTGAACTCGCCCAGATTCTCGCGATTGAGCGGATTCATATCGATATTCTCTTGCAGCATCACCACCGCCTCGATCTGCTGGTCGGGCGGGCCGCTCAAGGTCGTGCCAGAGTTGCGCGCATTGGTGAAGTTGCGGAAGTACCAGAGCCAAACCGTCTCGTTATCGTAGGAGACCGGCATACTGAGGTCGTTGTAGCGCTCTATCGAGAGCTGCTCTAAACGACGCACAACCCGTGGCACATCGGGCGAGGTCTGGGTATAGATCATCATCTCGCGGGGCACATCGCCGCTCAGGAAGGAGAGGCGGAAGCTGCTGCGCACGCTCGTAAGTGTGAGCATAGCACAGAGACAGATGATCAAGGCTCCAGTGCCCCAGCGTAGCCCGTAGCTGGCGTAAACCATGGCAGCGAATAAAATCGCACAGAGCGCAAACAAGCCGAGGTAGATCGCGGGCAGATTGGGATTGCTGTAGTAGTTTGCAACGGCTGTATTCATCTTCATAAAGGCGAATACGCTTACCACACAGGTCACAGCCAGCAAGATCCAGATCGTGGCTTTGGTGGGCACTCCGGCCAAGCCCTCGGGCTGATCGATCGGGCGCAAGATCGTAGCGTGCAGCAGCCGATCGAAGCCCCATCCTGCCAACAAAGTCATAGGCAGCACCAAGTGGATCACCAGCCAAGGCATCTTTTCGCCAGCCCAAGAGTAGATCAGCACGGAAGCGACCGTCCACCAGAGCAAAAAGATCGGCACCGTCAGCGGCGTGCGAACTGGCACATCGGCCTGATTATCGTCTCGCTCTGCAAGCTCTTCGCCGTTGAGCGGCTCACTCGCAAGGCTTGCGGCTAGCTTCTGCTCTCTGCCAGCGCGATAATTCTGCCACAGGCCACGACCGATAAAGAAGGCGCTCACAAAGCTCAAAAGCACCACAAGCGGCTCGTAGACCGCCAACAGCACCAAGTAGTAGTGCCCAGGCTGGCCACCGCGCTTGACCTCGTGCTGACCCAGCCAGTAGAGCAGCGAGCCGGTTGTGCCCGTGATAATGCCCAGCAGGTTGGTGAAGAAGCCCGTGAAGAAGACGACATAGATGGTTGCAAAGATCGCGAGCGCGATCAACACCATGCGTTTATTGCCCAAGCTGGCGGCCGCCTGCAACACCGGATCATCGTTCTGCTGAACCGCGATCTGCCAGGGCGTCAAGTTGTCTTTGTTGCGGCGGAACCAGATGCTCCAGATCAGCACCACCAGCGCGACAATCAGCACCGCCATCGCCAAGAGAATGCTCGGGTGTTTGAAAAAGGTCCAGAGATCACCGAAGTAGAGGCCGATATTGGCAAACAGCGAACGGCCTCCATCGTTGTCGGCGCGGTTGCGAATGCGCAGGGCATAGTTGTTGTCGCTGGTTTCGAGCGGCCCCCAGCCAAAGATCGGGCCGGGTTTGCTGACCACAATCTGACCGTTGGCATCGCGCACGGCATTGTTTTCGCCCTGCCACTGCGGTTTGCCGGGCAATACAAACACCAGCCACGCTACTAGAAAACCCGTAATGCCTAACAGCACAAAGCCCGGCTTCCAGACGCGCCACATCAGAGGAGCAACGATAGCGGCGCCTATGATCAACAGAAAGAGATAACTGGTCTCTTGATTGACCATCATCAAGCCATACGAGGCGGCGATCAGATAGAGCCAGCGGGCTTGATGCGAGCGCATATAACGAATGATGCCGATCACAACCAGCATCTCGAATAAGAGCGAGTACATGTCGTGGCGCACAAAACGGCCCATATAGAGCACGCTTGGCGACAGCAAGAGGTAGAAAGAGGTAGCGAGTGCGCCGATTCGCCCCAATTCGCGCCGCAAAAAGAAGGGCGTTACGGTCAAAACCGTGCCGAATATGGCTACTCCTAGACGGGCTGTTGTATCGTTATCGCCAAACAGGGTGTAGATCAGGGCGCCGATATGGTAGAGCAGCGGCCCGTGCAACAGCGGGTCGTGCATATAGCCCCGCCCTTGATAGACGTACCACGAATAGACAGCGTGCAGCGTTTCGTCGTGATGGAGCGCGCGATCACCTAGGCCCCACACATGCAGAATAGCAGATGCAATTCCGATCACGATATAGAGCAGAGTTTCGACTGTGAGTAACAGGCCGCTACGCGCAGACTCAAACTCTGAAACAGATCGTTGATCGTGTTGAGTTCGCTTCGGCAATATTAGGTCAATAGTGGACATCGCACCTCTCTGGCGCTTCTGCGCTGGCAATCTAGGAAGAAAGAGCGTCTTATTGGTTGAAACCGACTTCGCATAGCTTCTGCAAGCGCTGGAAGCCGATTATGATACGAGGCAAAGCCTGGGCCATTGTACACGATTCGGCTGATACGAACAAGAGCTATCGCTGATTCAAGCACTCTGTGCTGCGCTAGCGCTAGGCGTGCCAAACCAGATCAAAGCCTCTCAACCTGCATGTTCTCTACTGCTTTGTAGCCTGAGTATTACTGCTATTTTCGCGCATTTTAGGTCAAGTATGCAAGTGTTTTAGCTCAAAAGCGTTTGCAATTTGTTACAGTCAATTTAGGCCTGCGCAGCCTAATCCGCACTCCAAGCGAGCAGCTTGAAGCGCGTATTCGCTCTTTTTGCTCTTCCAGAGAGCAAAAAGCTGCTTTTGATGCTTGCTGCATTTAGCGCTCTAGCGGAGAAGTCTCGTCCTTCCATGCGTTCCTTGGCGCGTCCGCCTACGGCTACCAACATCTCGCCCATTCACACGGGCGATTCGCCTGCGGCAAAGCGCAGCATTGTTGACTTCGGCCTTCACACTGAGAGGCAGCGAACAGGTCGCAGCGAAGGCAGCGACGAGCGCGCAGCCACGAATGGGAGGAAAACGACTTGATAGCCGTAGGCGGACGCGCTAGAAGCCGCTTTGATGCTAAGGGTCTTTCCGCCAATGCGAAACGGCGCAATGGCGGCAGATTCGATTGGGTATACACCAAAAAAAGCCGAAGCTACCTATTGGTGAGGTGCTTCGGCTTTTCGGCAAGTAGGCTACTGAGGCCTATTGAGGATCGAGGTTGAGCACTGAAACGGTGGCATTTTCGATAGCGTTGCGGCTCCAGAGCATAGGGTGGTAAGCGCCTTCGCGCCAAGCCTGAGACTGATCGTTGTAGTGGCGGCTGCCGGGCTGGCCGCTCTGGCCCGAAGGGATGATCGAACGGCTGTTGTCCCAGTCGGCAGTGTCGCAGATCTGGCGGTAGGAAGGCGCGACATAGACCGGGCCTGCGGCTGTATCGCGGTGCTGGTTGCCCATACAGACCGTGTCGACATCGCCGCCGGTAGGCCAAGGGCCACGGTTAAAAACCGGAGCAAGCGCTGGCACAGAACCCAAAACGTGGCGCAAAGTCAGGCTATGAATGCGACCGTAGCGCCAGTGGCTCACATCTGAGCCGAGCTGGTCTTCCAACTCGCGGATGGTGAGCTGCCACGCTTCGTCGAGCACCTGCTGCCAAGTGCGTCCTTCGCCCAACCAAGCATCGTCGTTGCGCTTGATGCGCTCTAAGATGTCGGGCAGAGCGCGCTCGAGGTACATGGTGCTGGGCAGCACCGCGAAGGTGCCCAAACCGATCACTGTTTCGCTCGGCTTGCCCACTTCGGGCATGGCGCAGACCTGCAGATGATAGCGCAGAGTGGCATAGAGCGTACCGCCCACGCTCTCGGCGCTCAACACACCGTCCCACTTGCTGAGAGCATCGCGGGCGGCCCGCTCTATAGGACTTTCGGCGCGCAGGCGCGGGGTCAGCTCGATAAAGGCCAAGCCCGGCAGGCTAAGCAAGTCTTGATGGATACGTGCGAAGCTCTCGGGGTCGTGGCGATCCTTGGCTTCCAGCAGCTCGCGGATACGAGCGGCGCGGTAGCCGTTCAACCAATCGCTGCTGAGATGGTAGGGGTAGCTCGGACCAGCGATGCGGTTGTTGGCCGTCACAGCATAGCCGATCTCGGGGTCAAAGACGCTGGGCAGCTCGTCAGCGGGGATATAGCCCTGCCACTCGTAGTCGCCCGTCCAACCCGGCACTGGCAGACGGCCATCACCCTGCTTGCGGATCGGGATCGCGCCCGCCAGGGCATAGCCGAAGTGGCCGTCGACATCGGCATAGACGAAGTTCTGGGGCGGCACATTCCAATCGGCCAGCGCGGCGCGAAACTCTTCCCAACTGCGCGCTTTGTTCAAATAGACCGCCGAACGCAAGATCGTGCTCGGTTCGAGCGCCGTCCAGCGCATCGCCAAAGCCAGCGATCCTTCGGCGCCCAGCTCAGAAGCGCGCTGCGCGAGGGCCGCTTGTTGGGTCTCGCCCGCCACCAAAGTCGAGATGATCGGCCCGTGGCGCGTGATGCGCACCTCTTCGATGTACGGCTCGCTCTGGCCTTTGACCTCGATCGTTTCGCGCACCAGTTCGGCGCGCAGCCATTCGCCCTGATACTCGTAGCGCAGCGGATCGTTAGGATCAAAGCGCTCGATAAACAGATCTTGCACATCGGTCATAGCGTTGGTGACGCCCCAAGCGATGCGCGCGTTGTGCCCGATCACAATGCAGGGCAGGCCAGGCAGGCTGGCGCCGCTCACGGCGTAGTCGCCGCCTTCAAGGTGTACTTCGTACCACAGCGACGGCATCGAGATCGCAAGGTGGGGATCGTTGGCCAGCAGCGGCCGACCCGTTGTGCTGCGTTGGCCACCGACCACCCAAGCGTTGCTGCCTTGGCCCATGCCGCTCTCGCCCGTAAAGCTGACCGCCTCACGCGCCATGCGTAGCGCATCTTCGGCCAGTTTTACGCTGTAGTAGGCACCCTCCGGCACACTGAGCGGCAGATCATCGGGATAGTTTGGCTCAAGCGCTCCGGCTCGCTCCGGCCCGAGCGCCGCCACTAGTTGGGCACGCAAAACCTCGCTGCTCCAATTCTCCGAGAGATTGAGCGCCATAATCTTGCTCCAGACCAGCACGTCGCTCAGATCCCAAGGGCGCGGTTTATGGCGCAACAGCGTAAACTCAAGCGGCAGCTTATGGCTATTCTGCTCGATAAAGGCGTTTACGCCCGCGACATAGGCTTCGAGAATCGAGCGCGTCTCGGGATCGAGCAGTTCGGCCTCTTGGCGCGCGACCCGACTGAAGCCGAGCACGCGAATAAACCGATCTGAGGTCAGTGCGATCGGGCCGAACAGTTCGGCAAGCTGGCCGTGGCCAGTTCGGCGGTGAATCTCCATCTGCCAGAGACGATCTTGGGCATGCACATAGCCCTGAGCCATAAACAGATCGTGGTTATCGCCCGCATAGATGTGCGGCACGCCCCAACGATCGCGCAAAACCTGAACGCGCCCATGCAGACCCGCCAGCTTGAGATTGCCACTCGTTTTGGGCAACGGTCGTTTCAATGCCACCAACGCGCCCAGACCTGCTATACCAGCTACAGCACCTACAAAAAGGCTCGCAATACGCCCCGCTTGAGTAATTTTGCTCATAATTATGCTCGACGGTTGCCTATCAAACTAGAAAAATTACGATCTCGGCCCCTGTTGATCAGGACCATTACCACGCCAGACTTGTATCCGCACCGGTGTATCCCCAGCTAGCGCCTGCAATGCGATCGATACAATCGAGATCACAAGACCGCCAAAGAACGCCGCCCAGAAACCATCGACCGTAAAGTTAATCCCGAGGCTCTGAGCCAAGGCAGAGGTCATACCGAGCAAAAGTGCGTTCAAGATCAAGCTAAACATTCCAAGCGTCAGAATCACCAAAGGACAGGTGATAAACAACAGGAGTGGACGTACAAGCGCGTTGATAAGGCCAAATATCAGCGCCACAATGCCGATCTGCCAGCCCGGCCCACTAAAATAGATGCCCGGCACCACATAGATCGCAGCAAAAATAGCTAATGAACCAATTAACCATCGCAATATAAGACGCTGAATCTGTTGGACGCGTGTCAATTGTGGAGGTGCTTCCATCATTGGAGGACTCCTTAAATACGAGAATCAAACGTTGACAGACATCATCGCACTAGCAAGATCAGCCATACCTTAACAATAATGGAAGACCTTCTCAGGTTGCGAGATAAGACCCTAACTAGCGAAGAAGTTCTGTCTCTTCGAAAACGATGAGCATCTTTAGCTACACTCCGTCGCTAGCGTGAGATTCTGCTCGGAGGTTCAAGAAGGTGGCAGCATGGTTGCTCGACATAGCGAAGGAAGAGCAGATCTCTAAAAAGAGGACACTTTTGCGCTAGCTTTATGTTTAGAAGCATACCATACCATGGCCCTCTAATTTTGCAAATTGCTAGAGCGCGAAAGTTGCCCAGTGGATTTCGCAATTACAGCTTAAAGCGGCTCAAGTTAAAGGAGGTTACTCGCGCTCACAAGGAGCTATTTGAATCGGACGAGGCGGCCAAGTTATTTCAACCAGAGGAAAGTCGGCAGAGCAGAAATAGGCGTGGTATCATGAGCGCCAAGAATGTAAGGATAGTAAGGAACAGAACTGTTATGACCACAACCGCGCATACGCTTCCAAATGGGATGCTTGTGCTTTTGCACGAACAACATGCTGCTCCTGTAGCGACCTCTTGGGTTTGGTATCGCGTCGGTTCGCGCAACGAATCGAGCGGTATCACCGGCATCAGCCATTGGGTTGAACATATGCTGTTCAAGGGTACGCCCTCTATGCCCAAAGGCGAACTCGACCGCGTTATTGCGCGCAACGGCGGCACGTTCAACGGCTTTACGTGGATCGACTACACCGCCTATTTCGAAACCCTGCCCGCCGATCGGATCGAGCTTGGCTTGCAGATCGAGTCGGATCGTATGGTCAACGCCCTCTTTGAAGAACAAGAGGTCGAAAGCGAGCGCACCGTCATCCTTTCGGAGCTTGATGGCTACGCCAACTACCCCGAAACGTGGCTGAGCGAAGCCGTGACTGCTGCGGCTTTCACTGTCCATCCTTACCATCACCCTGTGATCGGCTACAAGAGCGACCTGCTCGCCATCACTCGCGACGAACTCTACACCTACTACCAGACCTACTATATGCCCAACAACGCGGTTCTGGTACTGGCTGGCGACTTCGACAGCGATAAGATGCTCAAAAAAATCGAGCACTACTTCGGCAACCTGCCGGTCGGCCTGCCATTGCCGCAGTTTCGTGCCGTCGAACCCGAACCGCAAGGCGAACGACGCGTTGTGATTCGTCGCCCCGGGCCAGCCGAATACGTCCAGATCGCTTACCTTGCTCCCGATTCGCGCAGCCCTGACTTCGCGCCGCTCTTTGTGCTCGACGCTGTCTTGAGCGGAGCCAAATCGCTCGGTATGTTTGGCGGTTCCCAAACCAACCGCTCGGCCCGCATCTACAAAGCCATGGTCGAAAGCCAACTGGCAAGCTCGGCCAGCAGCTCCTACGGCCCAACCCGCGATCCCTTCCTCTTCAGCTTCGACGCGACCGTTCACGATGGTCACACAGCCGCCGAAGTCGAAGAGGGCTTTTTGAAGGTGATCGAAACGGTGCAAGAGGAAGGGATCAGCCAAGCCGAGCTGAACAAAGTCATCAAGCAGGTGCGTGCACAAGTCGCCTACAGCGGCGAAAGCGTGACCAACCAAGCTATGCAGCTTGGTATGTGGGAGGTGCTCGACAGCTACAAACGCCACGAGAGCCTGCTCGATGAGTTCCAAAACGTTACGATCGACGATGTGCAACGCGTCGCTCGTACCTATCTAAGCGAAAATCGCCGCACCGTTGGCTACTTCATCCCGACCAGCCGCGAAGCATTCGCTGACTTCGACGACGAAGCCTAAACAAGCAGAAACAGGAGTCTTGCCATATGACCTCTTCTCCAACTCGTTCGGCGAGCGGCATCGCGGGAGCCACACGCTACGTTCTGCCGAACGGTATGGTAGCGCTGATCCAGCGCAACCCTCATAGCCCGACCGTCAGCGTGCGGGGCGAGATCAGCGTTGGTTCGGTTCACGAGCCAGCCGAAAAGAGCGGCCTCGCCAGCTTCACCGGTTCGGCTCTGATTCGCGGCGCAGGCCAGCGCAGCTTCCAAGAGATCGTCGCCGAAACCGAAGCGCTCGGCTGCAGCGTCAACGCGGGCGGCGGCCAACACGGCACCGGCTTCGGCGCCAAGGCCCTCAGCGAAGATCTGCCGCTGGTACTCGAGATTCTGGCCGATATGGTGCAGCGCCCGACCTTCCCCGAACAAGAGATCGAGCGCCTGCGCGGTCAGTTTCTGATGGCCCTGCGCGAGAGCGAACAAGAGACGCGCTATCAAGCCAGCCGCGCCATTCGCAGCATGCTCTATCCGAGCAATCACCCCTACAGCCGCCTCAGCAGCGGCACAATCGAGAGCGTCTCGGCCATCACACGCGAGGATCTAGCCAGTTTCCAGCGTCTCTTTCAGCCCAACCTCACACGCATCGCCATCGTGGGCGACGTCGAGCCAGAAGAAGTGAAGCAACTGCTCGAGCGCAGCTTCGGCGCTTGGCAGGTTTCGGGGACAGTCCCCAGCGATGAACTGCCGCCCGTACCGCCGCTGAAGGGCATTCAGCGCAAAGACATCGTGCTAGAAGGCAAAGTCCAGAGCGATATCTTTCTGTGTACCCACGGCCTCAAGCGCACCGATCCCGACTACTACGCCGCCATGCTCGCCAATCTGATCTTGGGCAGCATCGGCATGGGCGGGCGCTTGGGCGAAAACGTGCGCGAAAACCAAGGCATGGCTTATTCGGTCTTCAGCGGCTTCGATGCTGGTGTGGGCGCTGGCCCTTGGACAGCGGCAGCGGGCGTTAATCCCGCCAACGTCGAGCGAGCCATCGCGGCCATTTTGCACGAGATCGAGCAGTTCAAACAAGATGGCCCGACCGAGCTCGAGCTATCCGATGCGCGCGCCTACCTGACCGGCAGCGTCGTCTTGGCGCTCGAAACCAACGACGGCATCGCCAGCACGCTCTTGGGCATCGAACGCTTCGATCTTGGCCTCGACTACATCGACCGCTACCCAGAGATCATCAACTCAACCAGTCGCGAAGCGATCGTAGAGGCTGCGCGCCGCTACTTCTCGACCGAAAACTATGTGCTCGCCACCGCAGGCCCAAGCATCAATCCGGCAGCCTAGCTGAGCATCCTACTTTTCCGCTCTCTACAACGTGAGGTTTCGCGTCTGGGCGCGAAATCTCACGTTCGCCCATTCCCTAACTTCTGTTTGCTTGGAGGCATCTCTTATGCGAGACCTTAACCGCGCTTTCGATAGCTTCCCAACCCTCACCACCCCGCGTTTTCGCCTGCGCCAAGTCAACACCAGCGATGTGCCGACCATCTTTCGCATTCGCTCCGACCCCAAAGTGATGCGCTATTTCGGCTCTAACCCCATCAACACAATGTTCGACGCCCAAAAAGTCGCCGACGAGTTTCTCAGCTCGTTTCACAATAAAGTCGGCATTCGCTGGATCATCGCCCTGCCCGACAGCGACGAGATGATCGGCTCGTGTGGCTTTTGGCGCCTCATCAAACCGCACTATCGTGCCGAGATCGGCTACGATCTCGCTCCCGAATATTGGGGCCAGGGCATTATGAGCGAGGTGCTGCCGGTAATCGCCGACTGGGGCTTCCGCTCTATGGGGCTCAATTCGATCGAAGCCCAGATCGATCCCGAAAACGCAGCCTCGCGACGGGTGCTCGAAAAGTGTGGCTTCCGGCAAGAAGGCTACTTCCGCCAGTCCTACTACCAAAACGGTGTATTTAGCGATACAGTTATCTTCGGGTTGCTCGCCAGCGACTGGGACGAACTGCACCCCATCGCCAAATAAGCCTTGCAAGCACCTATCAACCAGCGCTCAAGCCGATCTGCTACAAGCGATTTTGCGCTCTGGTGCGCAGTCGTTTCATCTTCTGCCAAAAGTTGGCGGAGATGACTCTGCCCTCAAAAAAGAGCCTAACCGCGTCCGCCTACGGCTACCAAGGTCCTGCCATCCAAGCCCGACGAAGCATCCGCGCATCAGTGAAGCTCCGCCTTAACGAAGCAAAAAGAACACCAAGTGATCAAGTAAAAAAGTTGTGAGAGGTTTCACTATAAGAAATCTCTCACAACTTTTTTGGTTTTTTAACAACGTTCAATCGCAAATAGCAGGATATATAGGCGAAAACTCGAATAAAAACGGGCGGATTGTATGATTTAAAAGATGCTTATTCGGTTGTATAATTGTACAACTTTAATCGAAGCGTACCGCGCTAAAAGCAAGCATTAGGACACAAGAACTTCCCTTATTAACTGCCTCCCACCGAAATAAACTCTTTAAAATCTGTATGCAGCGGATCGCTGTTTGATACGTTATTTTTACAAATAGTGCCTAACATGGGCAATTAGCTCGATCTGGCTGAGCTTAACTTTAAAACTCTATGGGGAGCCGTAGCACAAGAAAGGGGTACATTCATTCGCTGTAGTCAGCAGTTCTTTGGTAATATCGGCGTGGTACCATGCCGCTGTTCGCTCTATGTATGGCCCAATAGACCATGCTCAGCGCTTAACATCCGTAAGATGAAACCTCTTGGGTGTTGTAGCGACACCGCAATCCAGTTTCTTGTTTGCCTATGATCGATAGCAGCAGGTTTGCGAGCATTTCATTCACTGTTATCGAGCTCTTTGTCTACTGAGTAAGGAGGAACCGCATGCCTTTGGCAACGGTTGGTGGTCAGACTATTGCCTACGAAACTTCTGGCACCGATGGCGATCCTATCCTGTTTGTGCATGGATGGGCCTGTAATAAAGAGATGTGGCGCAGCACCGTCGATCAGTTAAAGCACCTTGGTCGCTGTTACTCGATCGATCTGCTAGGTCACGGAGACTCCTCAAAACCCGACCCCCACGGCAACGGCTACGCAATTGAAAACCAAGCCAAAGCTGTTGAACTATTTATCCGCGAAGTGATCGGCCAACCAACGCGCTATGTCGGCCACTCTATGGGCGGTATGATCGGCCTACACCTAGCCTATCACCACCCCGAGCTGATCACGCGCATGGCTCTGCTCGCCCCAGCGGTGACAGGCAAGCTGATCGGCTTTTTAGCGGGCTATCTGCGTTTGCTAGCGCTGCCGGGCGGCGATCGCGCCTTCGATGCCCTGTTTCAGTGGACGCGCAGTAAAGTCTCAAACCTCGACTGGTTCTGCCGCATCGCCTACTTCAACGACCGCAGCGTACTCGATCGAGCCGTCACCGAAAGCTCCTACCCGGGCTTCCGCAAAACGACCTCGGCCATTTTGGCGCGCATGCTCTACGAGATCCGCTCCACCGATCTCTCACCGATCTTAGAGCACATCACCACGCCGACTCTGATCATTCACGGGCGTGAAGACAATGTTGTGCCGGTGACAGACGGTCTATTGGCGGTCAGCAAAATGGTCAACGCCAGCATTGTCGAGCTCGATGGCATCAACCATGTGGCCGATCTTGAAGGGCGCGATCGTTGTTGGGCACCACTGCGGGCCTTCTTCACACCGCCTCACGCCGAGACTGAACAGAGTGAGAGCACAGCTCAAGAGCTGGTACCAGCTCAGAAGCCAGAGAAGCCCGAAAAGTCTGAGCAGATTTTGAGCAACTTCACGCAGCGTATCACCAACAAGACCTACCCACAACACGATACCGTGTAGAGATGCGCCTAGACGCATCTCTACACCCCAGCGTAGGCTTAGTTGCTGCTCAAGATCGCTACAACTCGATCGCCAACTTGGCTGGTGCTGTACGATGGTTGGCCGGGAGCAGCGATATCTCCCGTCACATAGCCTTCGTCTAGCACAGCATTGACAGCAGCCTCAACCGCACGAGCCTCTTCCTCCAAGCCCAAGGAGTGACGCAACAAGAGCGCCACGCTCAAAATGGTCGCCAAGGGGTTCGCTATGCCCTTGCCCGCGATATCGGGGGCCGATCCATGAATAGGTTCGTAGAGGCCCATGCGGGTCGAAGAACCACCCTTGTCGGCGCCAAGCGAGGCTGAAGGCAGCATACCCATCGAGCCAGCCAACATCGAAGCTTCGTCGGTCAAAATATCACCAAACATATTTTCGGTGACGATCACATCGAAGCTGGCAGGGCGGCTGATCAGGTACATCGCACATGCATCAACCAAAATGTGTTCGAGCTGCACATCAGGGTACTCTTCGCGCATCAAGCGCGTGACCGTGCTGCGCCAGAGACGCGAGGTCTCCAAAACGTTGGCCTTATCGACCGAGGTCAGCTTGCCACGTCGACCACGAGCCGCCTCAGCAGCAACCCGTACCACACGCTCGATCTCGGCAGTGGTGTAGAGACACTCGTCGTAAGCGCTCTCGCCACCATCAGGCGAAGCATCGCGCCCCTTCTCACCGAAGTAGATACCACCCGTCAACTCGCGCACCACTAGCATATCAGTGCCTTCCAAGCGCTCAGGGCGCAGCGGAGAGGCGTTGATCAGCTTGGGGTGAACGCTCACCGGGCGCAGGTTAGCGAACAGACCCAGCGCCTTACGAATGCCCAACAGGCCCTGCTCGGGGCGCACCTTAGCGTTGGGGTCATCCCACTTGGGGCCACCCACAGCACCTAACAAAACCGCATCGCTAGCCTTGCACTTCTCAACCGTGTCAGCTGGCAGAGCTGTGCCGGTCGTATCGATCGCGATTCCTCCCAAAAGCGCTTCTTGCAGCGTAAAAGTATGACCGTAGCGTTTCGCTACCGTCTGCAAAACTTTTACACCTTCAGCCACAACTTCTGGGCCAATACCATCGCCTGGCAGGCAGGTGATTGTTGCTTGCATTGTGTCTCCACCATTTCTTTATTGGTAACTAGCGAGTAACAAGAAGCCATTATAGTGCATACAGATACACCTCTTGACATGACACAACTAGCATACATGACGCTCCGCAGCGAGTGGAGGTAGGCTAAGTTTCGCTCATGCCTGAGCTTAATAGACGATGATCCTAGCCAACGATGACGATCAACCTCTACTCCCTTAGATCATCGACTCGTGTGACAACACCATTAAACGGTCACTAGCACTCATACAAACGGGCCAGACAGACCCGTGGGGCATCAATGCCCAAAGTTGTATCCTAGCGCTGCAACCTGTCATTAAACTCCGCTCCACCAGAAGCATTCGCTGATGCGAGGGCGGTTTTTGTATCAAAGGTTCGTGGATGAGGAGTCAGCTCATGAGCAGCCGCCGCGTTGAGTCGTTCGTCATACGCATCGTCGTAAACGAAGCAAACCCTATCGAACAAGGCATGTGGAACGGTCGTATTCAACATATCACAACAGGAGAAGAGCTTCAATTTAAACAGCTCAATGACCTTTTATCGTTTATGGCCGCTCGTCTACCCGCAGATCAGTCGACGTTTACTGCCCCCAAGCAGCGAAGCGACAACGAAGTACCTTCCTGCGAGTAATAAAAAAGGAACTATGGAGCGTCGAGCGCTGCCATACTTCCTTTTTTCTATAGAGGACCTACTAATGGCCTAGCTACAAACGGCCCCCGCGAATCAGATCGTTGCTGTAGTTAGAACGCAATGACTCGTAGAGGGCAACCGTTTCTGGCATTGGCTCCACACCTAATTCTTCAGCCAACATCTTGACACAACGCTGGTATAGGCGAAGCGCGATGCTGCGTTCGCCTAACGACGCATGGGCGCGCATCAGCAAGCGATAAGCCTCCTCTTGAGCTTCATCATGTTCGAGCACCCGCCAAGCCAAGCCCATCGCCTCGTGGATCTGATTGCTCTGCAAGAGCAACTCACCCAAACGCAGAGCGGCCAAGTTAAAGAGCAGACCCAAACGTTCGCGCTCGATCACCGACCAGTCCTCGTAGAGGCTATCGGGCAAGAAAGGCCCGTTGTAATAGCTGATCGCCTCACGATAGTGTTGGATCGCCTCCTCACGTCGCTCAAGCTCCTCGGCGCGCTGGCCGGCCGTGACAGCCTCGACAAAGTTGGCCGCATCGATCTCGTAATCGCTATCGACATTAAAGCCATAGGAATCGCCGTGCTGTTGAATGTAATAGGACGGCGCTCCTTCAGGCCGCTCTGGCTCGAGCGCCTTGTAGAGACGGCTGAGCGTAACGCGCAAGTTGTTGGCGGCTGCATCGCTCTCGAGCTCGGGCCAGAGCGCATCGAGCACGCGCTCGCGCGAGATCAGACGGCCACGCTCGATCAGCAAGAGCTGCAAGAGCTGGCGAGCCTTCACGCTGCGCCAATCGCGATCGCGCACCTCAACGTCGCTACGCCATACTCCAAAAGTACCCAGCGTACGAATACGCAACTGATAATTTGGTTTGTAGACCAGACGATCCAAGGCCGACTCGGCTGCTTGGCGCACCTCGGGGATACGATCCTTGAGCATGGGGCGCAAGACCGGATAGGCCGTTGCCGCACCCAGATCGCCCAAAATGCGCGCGGCACGAATACGCACACCCGAGTCTTTGTTGCTCAGTTGGGTCATCAGTAGAGCGGTCGCATCGTCGGGCAACTGGCGTCGCAACACATCTGACAGCACGTTGGTTGCAATACCGAGCCGCAATGCACCGAGCACCGCTTGACCCAAGGCTGCGTTCGGCAATGCCAAAACCACATGGTCTTCGTGGCTCTCTAGCAAAGTCCAGCCGATCTGCAAAGCTTCGTCACGCTCACGCTCATCGTTGGCACGCTCGGCCAAAACCGCTCGATAGAGGTGAGCTGCAGCGAGATACAAGCTATAACCACGATCACCCATCAAGCCGATCAGGCTGCGTAACTGTGGCAACGCCTGAGGATGTTGGCCCTCACCCAAGGCGATAACTAAGAGCAAGCGGAACCAGAGGTCGTTGGCATCTTGTTGGGTATCGATGCTACGCAAGAGCTCCGCCGCCATTTTTGGTGCGTCTGGGTTACCTTGCAAGCGGGCGATATGGATCTCGAGCGCTTGAGCGCGCGTCAAAAGCGAAGCCGAAGCGATCTGGTTTGCGACCAAGCGCGCTTGGGCCAGATAGGTAATTGCTTCCTCACGCCGATTGTTTTCGGCCAGTAAGAAAGCGGTCATCAAAGCGCTCACTCCAGAAGAGCCATCTTGGTAGTAGTCGCTCAAGCGCTGATGGGCTTCCAAAGCGACTGAAAGCGCCTCTGAAAGATGTCCTTGCTCGTAGAGAGCCAAGGCCCTAATACGCAGAAGATTCTGGCGTAAACGGTCGTCTCGATCGATCTGCGGCAGACCGAGCGCGAGATTAATGGCAGCGATCGCTTGTGTAGGCCGACCAAATTCGACATTGATCGTACCAACGATCATAGCCATCAACCATTGCCAGAAGGCGCTGCAAGGGTGCTGATTGGCACGCCGAGCGACGCGTAGCGCTGCTTTATAGCGGCCACGGCTATACAAACGGGCTGCCACCGCCACCAGAGCGGCTCCTTTGGCCCAATCGTCGCGCACCAGATTGGCCGCCTTGATCGCGCGTACACAGGCTTCCTCAAACTCGGCTGCACGATCTTGCCAAAAGAGGAAGGCGGCAAGGTCGCTGATCGCGCGTAACTCGCGATCGTGCATAGCTGCCGTGTGATACATGTCGGCAGCGCGCCGCAAAGCTGCGGCAGCCTCGGTCGGCGCCGTGCCGATATGAGTCCAAGCCCACATATGCAGCAGCTCTGGATCAGCTTCGCGCTGCTCGATGGGCAGGCGTTCCAGCCATTGTCGAATGCTGGAACGGCGCGGCGAGTTGAGTAGAGGCCAGGCATACGAGCGCAAGGCTCGCGCTAACTCAGCATTGTCATTGGCTTCGCCGAAATGGGCGAGTGCTTGTTCAAGATCGCCTCGCTTCTCGAAGGCGATACCGAATGCTCGCTGATAAGTGTTCCATTCCTCTTTAGCAAAACGAGCACGCCCGTCTCGCAACAAGAAGGCGCGCCACAAAGGGTGAATGCGCATGGTCTTGCCGTTTGGTTCGATCGGCAAAAGCGCCAAGCCCATGTTCTGCGCAATGGTGAAGAGTTCTTCGGTGCTTTCTTGAGCCGTTACTTCGCGTAAGAGCGGCAGATCAAAATAGGCAGGTATCGCCGCGATGTGCAGGAACTCGACCACTTCTCGCGGCATCTCAGCCAATACATCCGAAGCAAGGTATGCGAAGAGATCAGGCTGTCCTTCGGCCAAAGAGCGAACCACTTCGCTGCGTTGAGGTGGCTCGTGGCGCGCCAAAACACGCGCAGCCAAGCGCACGCTCAAGGCCCAACCCTCGGTGCCAGCATAGAGCAGTTCTAATTCATCGGGCGGTAAGTGAACATGTTGCTGTTCGAGCACCGCTTGCAACTGCTCTTTGTTGAGCCGCAACTCTTGTTGATCGATTTCGAGCAGATTGCCTTCGGCCCGTAAACGAGGCAACGGCGCTAAATCGGGCATGCGCCGCGAAGCCAAGACAATGTGCAAAGACGGCGGTGCTGCTCGCAGAATGTAGCTCAAAATCTGCATCGAGATCTGCGAGTTCATCACCGTATGCATATCATCGATAAACAAGAAGGTTTGGGCGCTGAGATGAGCTTGAAGCTCACTAAAAAGCGAACCCAACACAAGCGGCCAGTCTTGAGATCGATCAGCGGCACTGTAAAGAATGCGAGCTGCACCCTCGCCAAGCATCGTCCGTAAGCCAGCTAATTCGCTCATCCGACGAAAAGCCGCAATCAGATAGGTTAATAACGAAGCTGGGTCGCGATCGTTGCTATCGAGAGCAAGCCAACAGACCGAAGCACCAGTGCGCTGTAATTCATGGGCCCACTGCACAAGCAATGTCGTTTTGCCATAGCCTGCTGGGGCCACGACAGAGGTGACAGGATACAGACGAGCATCGGATAAGTACGCCCGTAATTCGGGGCGAAGCGGTTCCTCTCCTGCGGGAGGCAACGTCACTTTTAGTGGAAGGATGCTCATATGCGGTACTGAAGAAGCCACAACAAATGTAGAACTGGGCATATAAATCATAGGGCTGTCCATTACTACGACCCTACGTATAGTACGTAGCGCAGCGACAGTATGATAAACTCGATTATAGCATATAGCTTTTCGCTATATCGAATATGTATGATAATCTCAAAGATCCCGGCTTAACGTGTGTGCCAAACATACATGGGAGCTGGGCCGATATTGATTCGGAAGCGATTATCGTTGGTACTAATCGTTCGGCTTGTCCCATCGCGTTCAACGAGATTGGCCGAACGAGCAGCTGTTGGAATCGCTACAAAGCTCCCCGGAGGCGACCATAACACGTCGAGAGCGGCATTGCCGCGTTCGAGTCGAAGGTTATAGGCTTCGCGCCCCTGCAACACCGTTAAATCATCGAAATAGATCGTCCCACTGCCAATAAAACTGTCAGGAGCATCGTCTAAAACAAGAGCCACAAACTCTACTGGAAAATCGAGGCGTCCATTACCGCCGGAAGTTACTCTATTACCCGGTTCAACCTGACCACCGATCGGCGCAGAACGGAAATGCCAACCCGGCCCTCCAACCGTACCCAAACTAAATTGTAAAACTTCTCCCTCGGCGTCCCTTAACCAAAATCTTACCGTATTTCCGCTACTATCGCCATAAATCCATAGTCCCAACCCATATGGTTCCCCCGCGATCGGCAAAGGCTGTGTGCGTTCAAAGACCACATAGTCGTTGAAGGGATTAGCGAAGGTATAGTCTAAACGGGCAGAGCGCGTACCAGACTTCACCCGATTCGAGCTAGAAACAAAGGTACCATTCGGCTGGCTCGGCCGTAACCAGGATCCAAACTGTTCGAAGTCAAATAGAACCTCTTGACGGAATAAGCTGCCACTCGCGACAAAACGTGTGCCTTGCAGTTGGCGATTCAAGGTCTGGAAAGCGGTATAAGCTTTTTTAGGACGACTAAAGTCGGTACGTCCATTGCCATACTCAAACAGGCCATACGGGTTACCCGGATCGTCCTTGAGGGTATACCAGAAGATACGCTCAACCCCGGTTTGCCATAAGATCAGCATAGAGCGCACAAGGTAATTAGCCTGTTCATCTTGATTGGTATTACCAACTGCATCGCGATCAGAAGGGCCGCTCGCCCACCCAACCTCCGTAATCCAAATCGGTTTCTCGCCATACTGGCTGGCGACCAAACGCACTCCATCGGTCACCGCTAGCAGATTGCCCTCTTCAGGCGCCCACGGATTGATATAGGGATGGATGGCAATGATGTCGAAACTATTCCAAACGCCTTGAGCCGCGACCGCTTGTAGAAACGAAGTGTCGAAGGGGTTAAAGCCACCGATCAAAATCTTCGCCTCTGGATCAACCGAACGTATCGTTTCGGCTGCGATTTTCAGCAGTTCAGCATAGGCAACCGGATCAGGGCCACCCCGCCAAAAGTGCTCAAGATCCGGCTCATTCCAAATCTCCCAATGTTTGATATAGCGCTTATAACGATGAACAACCGCCCGAACGTATTCGGCAAACAAACGTGGTTCTGGTGGATAGAACGAGACATCGTAGTCGGGGTCGGTTCGTTCTTTGGTCGCCCAACCAACCGAAGGGCCTAACACACCTAAGATCTGAATTTTGCGCTTTAACAGTGCCCGCATCGATGCATCGCTAAAAGTCCAATCATAGGTCAGCGGTGTAGGTTGTACACGATGCCAATGGAAATCTTCACGCACCCATTGCACGCCTAGATCAGCAACTATTTGGGCAGGAATGTCCATCGATGTCGGGTCTGGATACCGTGTAAGCAGATGGCTATTCAGACCAAACGAAGGCTCTTTGATTGGAAGATCCCTTATAACACGCGGCACTTCCTGAACAATGACAGGTTGCTGGCGAGGAAACAGAATACTGCTTGATATGAGCACGAGTGTGATAAGAGCGCGAATCAAAAGACGTTTCCTTTTTTGCTGAAGACTGCGATTGCGATTAGGTATGTTAGAGCGCAACTTGGAATACGTTTCGTATACAGCTATAAACGCTGAATTTAGAAAGGCTTTCACCTTATACCACAGCTTGTCAAATCTGCGCTACTTAGCGCATATTTTCACGAACGACTAGCTGTTGGGAAGGCGCAATGAGGATCTCGGATGGCTGGTAGAGCGGCCCCACTTGCGGGCTAGGCATAGAAAGGGCCCCCGCAAGCCCGATTCGAGCCAGATAGGATTGAGTATAGATGCCTGGAGCGAGCCGAAGCGCGTTCCAAACGAGATGGGTAGTTGTCTGCTGGGCAAGCACAAAAGGCGCTGTTGCTTGGGTCTGAAGTGTTTCGAAAGCAGCGTTACGTGTTTCGAGCAGGCTCGCAAAGCCGAGCTCTTCAGGCACAATCAATATCAGGCGCACTTCGACAAGCTGGCCTTGTTGCAGGGCACCGTTGGCGAGCAGCGCGCCGCTCTGCGGGTCGTGGAAGCTACGCACAACTCGCAGCCCCATGACGCTTGGGTCCGATGGAGAGTCTAATCCGCCCAGCAGTTGATAGGCTAGCAGAGCTTGCTGAACTGTTGCTGCATTTAAGCTGAGATCAAGCCGTTCAAGCGGCTGGGGCAGAGTGCGCTCGATCTGAAGCAGTTGCGCATCTGTCGAGCTGCGTTCGGCCAAAAGGCTGCCATTGGCACGCAGCCCCACTGTGACACGCTGATCATCATCCTGTTCATAGTTTTGATAAGGCAATAGCGCCAACGCAACACGAGCTGTCTCGTAGGCCGAAGCCCAACCATCAACGCTCCAAGCGCGCAGCAAGCCTTGCCGAGCACGTTCCTGCAAGCTCGGATTGCGCTCTGCCCTCGCTAAGGCTTGCACAACGATCGCGCTGGTGCTAGTCGGGCTATGGGGCACAAAGCGCTCTCGACCTAGGTGCCAGAGCACCCGTTCATCGTCGAGCTCTTGCCTGAGCGCTTCGAGACGCGCCAAAACGCCTAGTGCCTCGTTAGATGCGAGCTGCATGCTCAGATAGGCTAAACCATCGGGCTGCAAACGACTAGTATCGCCAGGCTGCAACAGACTGCGCAACATCTGATCGTCTTCGACCCCATAGAGCGAGAGCACATAGAGTAGATAGGCGCGCAGATTAGGTTCTTTGCTTTGCTGCAACTGGCGTTGCAAAAAGGCCAGACCATTTTCGCGTAGGCTCTCGGGCAGATCGAACCCGCTCGCTTGCGCATAGCTGAGGGCTTCGAGCACATAGGCGCTCAAAAAAGCCTCCGAACCCATCTCGGGCCAGCGCGCCCAACCGCCACCAGCCAGTTGCTGGCTCACCAGACGGTTATAACTTGTTTGCAAGGTCTGTTGCAGATCGAGACTCTGACTCAAGCTGGTAGTCTGCTGCAACAACGCGCTGAGCAGAAATAGGCTAGCCTCCTCTTCGATCGTGCGGTCGGTCTTCTGGGCCAACCGGGTCTGACTATGGGCAAACACAGCAAACTGATCAGGAGCAGCAAGCAAGCGGATCTGCTGCGGCCCAAGCTCTTGAGTTGAGCTGAAATTGAGCGTCTGCTCAATCGGGCCGATCAAGGTTTCGGCGGCCAGTTGTGCGCGCGGAAGTGGCTCGATCCTGAGCGTGCGAGTCAGCTCACGAGTAGCGGTTCCATCGATCTGGAGGCTGTAACGAAGTTCGGCGTTACCGAGCTGAACGGTTGAGATCGACCAAGTCAGCAACTGCTCGGCGCCCGCAGGCAAAAGCAGATCTTGGCCTGCTTGAGGAATACGCAAGTGAGCGCTGCTCAGCTCGAGCCGATAGCTTTGGGTGAAAGGACTGCTATTGCGCAAGAACAAGCCGAGCTTAGCTTGATCACCCTCGTACAAAAGATCGGGCAGAACCGGCTCGGCCACAAAACTTGGCGTGACCATCACCTCTTGAGAAGCTTGACCGTAAGATGTCGCAGCGCTACTTGCCAAAACCGAAATCCGCCACTGGCTCAGTTCGGGCGGCAATTCGAGGCTGAAATGGGCTTGACCGTTGGCATCGCTGCGCTGAGCGAGCAGCCAACCATAAGGTCGCTCGTGGCTGATTCGGCTGCGGTTGGGTAAAGAAGGAGCCACACTGGGTCCGCTGATCTGAGCGCCGAGTTCGATAGCGCTTGTGTCACTGACTCCGGGCAGTAGCGGGCGAGCTAGCTGGCTCAGTTGGGCGGGCACGATGCTCGCCAGCGGCAAATGTTGGGGCGGAGCAACCGCCACCAGCAGATCGGCGCTGACGGGGGCCGCCTGCTGATCTTGCACTGTGACACTAAAACTGAGGGTGTTGCTTAGACTCGGGCCGTTCGCCTCGCGCACAAGCGGCTCCGAGATCTGCACCTGCAAGGGTGTTAGTTCGGGCAACAGCGCTAAACGAACCCGACCGACTCGCCGTTGTGGAGCATCGACTTCGATCAGCGTGACACTCGCATCGCCGCCCGCAGCAAGAGCGATCGGCAACAGCTCACCAGCATTCAGCGTACGCAGCGTACTCGAAATCACCCCGTTTTGCTCAAGCACCACCAAAAGCCGAGCCTGAGGTTTAGCCAAAGCCACAAACAACTCAGCTTGGCTGGAAGGCAAGTAGCGCTTTTGATCGGGCACGATCAATAATTCATTCTCAGACTGATTCCAGTTTGCGAAGCTGGCGCTAGCTGAGCCGGGCAGCACCCAGATCGAACGTGCGCTGCGCACTTCGCGGCCAAACGAATCATTGGCCGTAGCAATAATGCGGTACTCGCCTGGCTCGCGTAGATCGAGGGTCAGTTTAACGATACCTTGCTCATCGCTACGCAAAGCTCGGCGCAACGCATTCACTTCGCGCAGTTCCGGTTCCCACACACGACGCAGCACTTCAACCTGAAAATCTTGGTTCGCTACAGCTCGGCCATCGCTGCCCACAGTCATAAAGTCGATCACAGGCGGCTGCGTCGCCAACCAGACTTGTCTTTGAGGCTGAATACCGATCTGAAGCGGCAAAGCGGGCCAGCGCCAACTCTGCTCGAAATGGCTCCGCAGCTTAGGCAATTCATAGATGTCGGCGCTCAGATTGAGCTGGAGCGTGCGGCTAAAGATCTCGCTCGGCAGATCGATCAACAGATCACCCGCAAAGTCAGTTGTGCCGCTGCCAGTGTATTCAAAGGGCGCAGTCAGGCGCTCCTCATCGTCGGCAACGCTCATTTGAGGCGGAAGATTATTTGGAGCGAGCGGCACATAACCTTCGGCTTGAATCAGCCATTCTACCTGAGCACCCACAATCGGCTCGCCGTCGGGTCTGCGCGCATGGAGCCGCAAACGGCGCGTATCGCTATCGAAAAGCTCAACCACAAAGGGCTGCTGCTGAGCCGCAACGATCCGTAGCGGCAATTCGCGCACTAGCGAGCCAAGCGCCGCCCGCACAATATAGTTGCCCGGATTGAGATCTTTAAAAGACAGCGTGCCGTAAACATTGCCGTCGGCCGAAACCTGCGCACTACCGCGCGCTACAATCTCGGTTCCGCTGGCGCGGCGCAAGGTAAGCTCAAGGCTCGTTTCGCTGGTTGGCGTCAGCACTTGCGTGCTCGAAATCGCCCGCAGCAGACCTCGCAGTTCGAGCGTATCGCTCGGCTGATAAAAATTGCGATCGATCGCGATGGCAAGCCGATAGTCATCGCGCTCGGCATTCTGCGCATACGCGCCCGCCAACGTCCAAGCGCTATGCACAATCGCGGCACTGCTGGAATCGCCAGCAGCGAAAGCGGCATCGGCTAGTACAAGGTACGGGCCGCTACTAGAAGCTCGATCGACCATCCATACGCCATCACTATCGCTTTGGCCTTGGGCAATCACACTGCTGCCTGCATACAGGCGCAAGGGCAGATTTGATACAGGGGTACCGTTGGCATCGCTGGCAAACACCAATACTTGCTTGCTACCGCTCACCAAGCTGAGTTTAACCCGCGACACCAAAAGCACAAGGTCGAGGCGAGAGCCTTCTTGGCTCATCAAACGCAAATAGTAGGCGCCTGCTGCTAGATTCGTCGGTGTCTCTTGTGGGCTGATCAGCAGTTCCGAGCGTTGCTCGACATTGGGCAGATCTCCATCGAAGCTGACAGGCCATGCTCGCACGAGCGGCAAATTGTAGCGCGTTGGCTGAAAATCATTCCAAAGGCTGCTCGAAAAGCCGAACATACGCAGCAAAGTCGCTTCATCAAGCTGATAGAGCTGGACTTGCAGCGACGTGGTATTGATTCGTTGCAGATTGAGCCGAACAACCTCATCAGCCGAGACGCTCACAAAACGCCCTTGAACATCGGGCAAGCTCATACTAGCCGGCGCTGGCGCGGTCACAAAATTCAAGCGGTATTCGCGCCCAAGCGGCGTGCCGTTGATATCGGTCAACTGCGGGTCGAGCGTCAAGGTATAAGCGGTATTGGCCTGCAGATCTGCCTGAATGCGAACCTCCGCACCATTGGTTGTAACCGAAAGCGGTTGAGCTTCGGGTTCCAAACGCAAACTCGAACTGATCAAGCTGGTGTCGACAGGCGTGGCAAAGATCAGACGTAAACTTTGACCGGTCGGCAAAGACTGGCCTTGACCGGGATAACGCCCGACCAGACTGAACTGCGGAGCCGTACTGAAAGACCATTCTTGGCTTTCCAACAGGCGGTCCCCTGCTTCTGGCAAGAGAGCGTCGAGCCGCACCCTATACGTCGTATCGGGCAGCCAAGCTGTATCGGGCTGAAAGCGCACGATCTGCACGGTTCCGCTGATTTCAGAACTAAAACTGCCGCTCAGGGTAGGAGTGATATGCAGGCTTTGCTCGATTTTGTCTAAAGGAAAGGGCTGCGAGAAAACCAGCTTTAAAGGTTGGTGCAATCCCACACCTTTGGCATCAGCGCTCGGCTCACGTTCAAGCAAACTCGGCGCTTGGGTCGCAAAGCTCCATTGATAGGCTTGCCCCATCGGAGTGCCTTGCACGTCGCTTAGATTGGCATCGACGTTGACCAGAATGGTTGTGGCTGGCGGCAGCGGTTGTTGGGGCTGTATCAAAAGAGTCGTCTGGTCGATCCAGCGCATATCGCTCGCCAAGGGCGGCATAAAATGCAGCTCGCTGACCTGAGTCGTGCGATTAAGCTGACTCTCTTCGACCATAGGCCGACTGAAGATCAGGGCGATCGGCGATTGAAGCGCGACATCTGAACCTGTAGGTAAGGCGCTCAACACGGTTGGCGCAGGCGTAGTGAAGAAGCTGGCTTGGAACGGCTCGCTCAGTGCGCTGTAGAGCCAGCCGCGCGCCGTTTGATCGATGCTAATGGTATAGGTGATGCCAGCGCTAAGCGCTTGATCGGGGAGGAAGATGACCTCTTGGCGATCGTTGTCCCAACTAAATCGGCCCTGCAAAGGCGGTTCGAAGCGGATCGCCCGTTCGACCGAGGCGCGATTCATAGGAGTGCTGAAACGTACCCGAATATCAGAACGCAAGGGGACGTCACTTGTTCCTGCAGCGGGAACAAGTGAAAGCACGGTAGGTGCTTGGGCGTAACCCACCGTTGTCAGGAACCAACGAGCCAGCAGTACCAGTAGTACCCCGACTAAGCAGATTCCCAATATACCAATCCAGATACGAGCGCTCAGACGCAGGATAGTCACACTGAATCCTCAACCCTCGTTGGCAAGGCAGCAAGCTACAGTATAGCATAGCTTGCTCGCCCCAACAGTATCCATCCCCAAAAAAATGCTTATATGAAGGCTATGCAAACTGGAACCTTGCTTAAGTTAGGCTGGGCCTCTCTATGGAAGCACATCGGCCATTTTTAAGTTCATTCCGACCCATAAAGACGTATTTTCCGTTTTTTGATAACAACTTTTTCAGCGAAATACATACTTTAGTCATCTTCAAGTCCGATAAACTATCGAAAAATTGTGGCATTTTCGCTATTTATAACGTTTTTGTCAACTTGAAAATGACACTCCTTTTATATCACTGCACAATGGTGAAAAGATACTTATTTTCAGATGTTATAGTTCCCTATATCTTTCTTTTACCCTAATTCTTCAGTTATTCACTTAGCACAAAACACGCTAGAAATGAGTCATTAACAACGCTTCTATGCGTTCCATACTATATTTTGCAATTTGAGACCGACGCGAAGACCTGACAAGGTAGATAAACATAGAAGGAAATACACAAGGAGGTGCATTCCCTAACAATCAAAGTTCGCTGTTGCTACGCAGGTCATTTATCAATAATGAGAGGTCGTTTCAAAATATAACAGGTTGTGTACGATTAGGAGCCATGTTGTTATGACGAAACACAAGTCACTCTTTCAATCTCTTCTATTTGCCACGATAACACTGCTTGGAATAGGAGTATTGCCAGTATCCACGCCCGTTTCAGCACAGGGCAATTGCGCAAGTCAATACTGTGTCTTTATTCCTAGTGTCTTTCAAAAACCCGATACTCCTCAACTGTTGTACCCTGCAGATGGGGAAGCCCTAAGCATTCTCGCACCCGTCTTTAAGTGGCACACACCTATGCCGGGGCGTTATCGCATCCAAATCTCTGAAACTCCTGATTTTAGTGATCTCTTTGATCTTGACACCACCATTCGTATCCGCGATGAGAATCAAACGACTGCAGAACGTATCGTAAACAGCAATCTCGATGCCCGCAAGACCTATTACTGGCGCGTTGGCATCGAAGAGCCGCTCAACTCTGGCAACTATAAATTCTCTCCCACTCGTAGTCTCACAACGCCACAACGCAAAGAGAACGCTCTATTGGCTCCTATTCCCACTCCACGCGCGCCCAGCAATAATTCCATCGTTCCAGCGGGCATTTCACAACTCGTACTAACTTGGGACCCGGTACCCGGCGCTCTCTATTACCGCGTCAATCTCGATTCAGCCGATGGCAATCGTGTTGCGTCTGTCCTTGTAGCTGCACCAGCAACAAGCGCAACCATCACAAACTTTGTTCGTGGTCAAAATTATACCTGGTCGTTAAAAGCTGCCAACAGCTATGGTTGGAGCAGCTTCTCAGAGCCAGTGCGCTTCCGTATCCCCAAAGACTAATCACATAGACCCAGCTATTGATCAGAAGGCTCTGTCAAGGACAGGGCCTTCTCTCTTTTGCTCAGACCTAATTCTTATGTCAACTTCAATTGATCGCCTCACCTCCCTTTGCCTCTCGACAAGCGATACTTCTTTTGTCTAAGGCGTCGACGTCTCAACCTTCCATTCGTTGCTTGGCGCGTCCGCCTACGGCTACAAACATGCCTTCCTTCCATTCAGCAAATATCTTTGCCTGCGGCAAACTGGAGCTACTATCACCCACTATGTCATACCACATTCGGCTGGCCAGGTTGTGTTTTTGGCCTTCAGCAAAAGGAACAAGTCTCTAAGCGGATTTGGTGTTATACGAAATCCGCTTGAAACAGTGTATTTTAGGGCGGTCTCTCGGCACACAACTACAACACCCTGCTTACGGGCAGGCTGTTGGTAGCCGTAGGCGGACGCGCCAAGTAAACCTCTTTGGGGAAGAGACCAAGCCGCCAGAGTACTGAAGTGATCAAACGAATTGCTATCACTGCGTCTCAGCCTGCTGCGAAAGAACAGCCAAAAAAGGGTACTCGAACCGAAGAGCGTATCAAACAAGTTGCATCCCGTATCGGACGGTGCTATACTCCGCGCCGAGTAGCACGAGCGATCTCAAGCGTAGATTCGTATTCAGATGCGCCTGCAGCAACAGGCGTATAGAGGCGTTGGGTTGTGACGAGTCCTGTCGAAAAAGAACAAGATCGTGTTGAAAGAGCACGCTTGAGCTTCGATCTCAATAGTCCGCTGTGGGTGCTGATTATCTTCCTGCTGGCACTCATTCCCCGAGTCGCGATGTGGGGCCATATCGTCACGGTCGATGAAGCCTACCACTGGTTTTATCGCAGCTCGGTCTTTTTACGAGCGGTCCAAAACGGCGCGTATGGCGACACCAATCTGATTGGGCACCCGGGTGTGACCACAATGTGGCTCGGCTCGATCGGCCTGTTGATTCAGCGTGTGCTTGTCAACAACGAATGGGCGAGCTACAGCGACCTAGAGCTCTATCGTGGCTTGGTGCGCCTGCCAGTCGCCGTAGTCTGCTCGCTGGGGCCAGCGCTCGCGCTGCCGCTGCTACGCCGCCTCATCGATGCCCGTATCGCCCTGTTAGGAGCGCTCTTTTGGGCTTGGGAGCCGTTTTTGATCGCCCACGGTCAGATTCTGCACCTCGACGCGCTGCTCACTACCTTTATGACGCTCAGTATGCTCAGCGCGCTGGCCGGCTTGTGGGGCGAACGGCTCTCGTGGCAACTGCTGCTGCTCTCGGGGTTGCTGGGCGGGCTGGCGCTTTTAACCAAATCTCCCTCGGTTCTTCTAGCCCCCATGCTCGGGCTGATCGCCTTAGTAGGCTATCTGCTGCGCCAGCCCGCCGCCACGCTCTCACAGCGACTGCGCAGCCTGCTAAACTTCGGCTCGCTTAGCAAAGAGGTTGTTCTGCCCTTTTTGATCTGGTTGGGCGTGGTGGTGCTGGTCTGGTACGCGCTCTGGCCCGCCGCTTGGGTCGATCTAGAGGGCGCTTTTAATCGTGTGATCAGCCAAGCGCGCGACGATGGCGGCGCTCCACACGCTTGGGGCAACTTTATTTTAGGTCGCGCCGTGGCCGATCCCGGGCCACTCTTCTACCCGCTTGTGCTGGTAATGCGCATCACTCCGTGGGGTCTGATCGGCCTGATTCTGGCCCTGATCGCCACGCTGCGCCGCGCTTGGGGCCAGCTTCAGATCGCTCCCTTAGCGATTCTAGCCTTTTTCGCCTGCTGCTTTATGATCGCCATGAGCATCCCGCCCAAAAAGTTCGACCGCTATCTGCTACCGATCTTCCCCAGCCTCGATCTGATCGCAGCGGCGGGCTGGGTCTGGGCAGCTCAGGCTTGGGCGAAACTAGTGACCAGTCGGAGCTGGCCGGATCTGTTCAAACGCCTGCCGATGGCGGCGGCGGCCTGCACCTGCCTGCCACTCTTCTGGCTGCACCCTTACTACATGGCCTACTACAATCCGCTCTTGGGCGGCGGTCCGATGGCGGTCCGTCTGATTCCGGTCGGCTGGGGCGAAGGCTTCGAACAAGTAGCCGAGTATCTGATGGCCCAGCCCGACGGCATGGATCGACCGATCGCAACCTGGTTCCCGCCTGTCTTGAGCCGCTTTATGCCGAGCGAGATCGGTCCGCTCGACTGGGCCACCCTGCCGGGCAAAGTCGACTATGCCGTGTTGTACATCGACCAAGTGCAGCGCAACGACGCTCCTGAGGCGACCGCCTTCTTGCAAAATACGCTCGAACCGGTGCATACTGTACGTATTCAAGGCATCGACTACGCCCAGATCTATCGCATTCCGCCACCCGCTGGCAACGAGGTGCAAGCTCAATTCGGCGACGGAATCATGTTGCGTGGCTATACGCTCGACGATGAGCTGCTGCGTTCGACTGGCGCCTTCACCTTGACGCTCCAGTGGCACGCAAACAGCACACAAAGTCAAGACTATATGCTGTTTGTGCATCTGCTCAACGATCAGGGCGAAATCGTCGGGCGAGTCGATGTTCCGCCGGGAGGAAATATCCCAAGCAGCACGTGGCAAGCGGGGCGCTATCTCGCACTGATTCAGCCGCTTCCCAGCCAGAGCGATCTGCCCGCTGGCCGCTACTGGCTCGCCCTCGGCCTCTACGATTTAGAAAGTTTCGCGCGTCTGCCATTCCGTGGCCAAGCTCCACCACCAGGCGCCCCAGATGACGGCCCCGATGCTTTGATGGTCGGGCCGATAGAGATTCGATAAGGTATGCAACACCAAGCCCACAGCTCTCTTAAGCAGCTGTTTCGCAGCGATCTCGCTTCGCTCTTGGCAGCCATGCTGGCTGGCATCGTGCTTCTAAGCCTCAGCATTCAGTCGATTTGGCCGCTCGAAATCGATATCGGCAGTGCAGATCGACGTTTCAGCGCCGATTTCAACGCCATCGAAGACTTCGCTGGCACCACTGTGCGTTGGAGCAACGGCGATTCGCTGTTGAGCCTGCCGCGCCCGCCCAGCGATGGCATTGTGGTTCTGCGCCTGCTCAACAGCCGCCCCGAAGGCCAGCCAGACCCCACGCTCGAACTAGTCGCCGATGGGCATTCGCTGGGCAGCTTTCCGGTGCAATACGAGCTGAGTGGAGCGCGAGTCTATCGCGTTCTGGCTCCCCAAAGCGCCAGCCTCGATTGGGCGACTCGCATCAGGCTGCGCAGCGCGACCTTCACTCCCGCCGACGATGCCCGCCAGCTCGGTGTGGTGCTCGATCGCGCCAAGATCATGCCCCTAGCAGGTGGCTGGTATCTACCTCCGCTCTGGCTGCTGTTCTGGAGCGCTTTTTTAGGGCTTGTGGGCTACGTAACTTTGCGCAGCATCGATCTGAAACGCGGCAGCGCGCTGAGTTGGACGCTTCTGGTTGTGGCCCTGATGGCGCTCGGTGTGGCCCTACGCCCCCTCGAATTTCTGCCCTTTATCGGCCGCGTCGCGTTACTCTTCAGCGCCGGATTGATCGGCATCTGGGTGGCGCGCCTGCTTGCACCGCCGCTCGCACTCGATGGTCAGCAGGCCGTGCGCGGACGTGATCTGGTGATCTATTTGGGCGTGGCATCGTGGCTTGGGCCGCTCTACCAATGGCTGATGACCGCCGACGGCGCTTTCAACGTGACACCCAACCCGGTCACCACCCGCATCGGCTTGGTTTTGATCGCTGCGCTCACGCTTGGATTAGGGTTGTACTACCTCTTCGTGACGCGCAAACAGCCCAGCAGCCAAGCCCGCACCAACATCAGCAACGCAGCCATCCTGATTTTCGCAAGCGCATCGCTAGCCCACCTGATCTGGATGCTGAGCTTCGCCTATACCCGCAGCGGCCCTGACTTTTGGATTCTGTTCAAAGGCACGCGCGACTGGGCGCGCGGCGGCTCGCTCTACGACTTAGTGGCGGTTCAGACCAACCACTTCGGACATGTCTTTAAGGTTCCGCCCTTCTACGGCATGCTCTTTCTGCCCTTCGTCTTCCAAAGCGGCGAAGTCATTCTGCAATACCATCGCATTCTCAACACAGTGCTGATTGTGCTCTCCTGCTTGATCTGGTGTCGCATGTGGGGAATTCGCCTGCTTTCGCTAAGCGCAGCAGGCTTGCTCATCCTGCTCAACTTCCGCGCCATCGCCGATGTGCTCGCTTTCGGCCAGATCGATTTGGTGCTGCTCACCCTGATGATGCTGACGCTCTGGTGTGTGCGACGCGAATGGGATCTTCTAGCTGGCGTGCTGGTGGCTCTAGCGACGCTCTTCAAGCTCTACCCGATCATTCTGCTCGGCTTCTTCTTCGTTAAAGGCCAATGGCGTGCCTTGATCGGCTTTGTACTCGGTATGTTGGTCTTCAACGGCATCGCCATCGGCGTGATGGGCTGGGAGATGCATCGCATCTATCTGTTCGAGGTTATTCCGGGCATCAACGGCACAACCGCCTACGCCGACAATCAAACCTTCGCAGGCTTTATCGCCCGCTTCGTCGACTCGCCCAAAGCCGCCGAGATCGTACACAATCGGCTGATCTCGCTGCTTTACACGGCGGTAGCGGGCATTAGCATGGCCTTCGCTTGCTACCTTTCGTTGCGCGATGCCAAGCCTACTAGCACAATCTATACGCTTCAGTTCGGGCTCTTTTTGCTGATGATGGTGTTGGTGGTGCCAGCAGCGTGGATGCACTACCAGACCCTGCTTCTGATCGTGTTCGCCAGCTTTGTACAGCATTGGCGCAATCGCAACGTCAGTTTGAGGCGGGTAGCACTGCTGGCACTCGCGTTCGGAGCGATCGTCTATGGCAACCAGTGGAGCTTCTATGATGGCACCGTGATGGGCCTCTTGACCGTGATCGGCGTCTCGTACAAGTTCTATGCCATGCTCGCTTTGGGCGGTTTGATGACGCTCAGCATTCTTGAGACGCCCGCACTTGTTTCAGAGGAGCACTGGCTGCACCGTCTGTTCGGCGAGCGTCTCAAGCTCTTAGGGTATAGTCACGCGATCCAGAAATAGCGCGTCGGGCCCAGCGATCTCTTCAGGCAGCGCTTCGCCTTGGGTCAAGTCCAAACGGCTCCAATCGTTGGGATCGTAGACACCCAAGGCGAGCCGATACTCGCCCGCAGGCAGGTCTTCGGGCAGGACGAGCGGCATAGCCAAGCCAAATTGCTGGCCCGCTTGCCACTGTGGGAACAAGCCCGGCTCGATCGGCATATCGATCTGGGCTACCCGTTGACCATCAGCATCTATCAGATGCACAAAGGCAAACCGTCCCCCTTCCTGATCTTGTAGCACATTCCACGAAGGCGTCACAACCAAGCTGTGGGGCTGTTGTTCGATCGAAAACCCACGCAGTTGCAAGCGTTCGCCAAAGACCGCACCGCTCGAAATGGCGTAAGGGCGCGGCAGTTGGTAAACCTGAGCGTAGTCGATTCCATAGGCTTGCAGCGTCCAAATTGGGGTTTGATCGCGGAAGAGTTCTTCAAAATAGGGAGCTTCGTGGCGCTGATTGCTGCGTGCATACATCACAGCATAGTTCGGATTACGCTCAAGAAACAGCTCTTTCATATCGAGCACTTGCGCATTGACAAAGGGTGACAGCGTTGGGCCGATCACCGAGAGCACTGGGCCGCTGTTGAGATCGGGGCGTGCATTGAGCCAAGCGCCAACCTGTTCCATTCCTTCACCCCAACCTACCAACATCACCGTCTGAGCGACTCGACCGCCTCCCAGCAAGGGGTTAAAGTAGGCCAGATAGTAGGGCTGGTACCAGCAGAGCTGGCCCAGCATCCAAAACAGAGCGCCTGCAAAAGCTAGCCGTCGCCAGAGCACAGGCCAGGCGAGCTGTTGCAGCAACGTGACCCAAGCGATGGCCGCCAAGATCTCGAGCGAGGGCCAGATCGGCAGCAAGTAGCGGTCGAACTTCTTGGGTTCGAGCGTTAGGGCCAAGCTAAACAGCACGACAAACAGCAGCAAAGCCCAGATCAGTTGACGTACCGGCAGCGCCAAAGCAGTTCGATAGCGCCACAGCACCCAAGGCAGCAGCAGCAGACCGATCAGAGTGATGGGCGAGCTGCGCCAAGCGATCACGGCGAGATAAAAGAGCAGTCCTGGATCGCCCACATCGCGGCCCCAGAAGTAGTTACCCGAGTGGTGGATCTGGCCGCCGTTATTGATGATCTCGTTCACGATCGCCATCACCGCTTCGACGGGCGCGACCCAAAGCGCAGGCCATGCGAGGGCGAAGACGCACAGCGCGATCGCCAGCCAGAGCAGATAGCGCTTGATGGCCCACCAAATTCGTTCGAGCAGGCGCGGCGCCGGAGCAACAAGCACAAAAATCAGACCGATCAAGGGCAAGAGCAGCAGTGATGGCGCTTTGGTCAGAAAGGCGAGACCACCAAAAAGCGCGCTCAGGAGCAAGCTCCAGCTAAAGATCGGGTCGCGCTTTGGAGAATCTGTTGAAAGGAGGGGTGAAGGAGTTTGTAGCGCAAAGAGCGCGCTCAGCGTCATACATGATGTAAGAGTTGCATCCAAATGAAGCAGAGCGCTGTGGGCGATCATAAAGGGTGAGAAGGCCCAGAAGAGGCTAGCTACAAGGGCGGCACTCGGATTGAGCAGGCGGCGCAAGGCTACATAGCCGATCACAACCGCGAGACTATTGAAGATCGCTAAAGGCAATCGCAACATGGCTAAAAAGTCGACGCTATTGCCCGCCCGTCCACCATCGTAGAGGCCGCGGCTCTCGGCCAGCGCTCGACCCAGCGAACCGAGCCACATAATCGTTACACCCGGATGCCCGGTTTGATTGGTTTCGGCCCAGTCGCCATTTTGCAAAGCTTCTGTAAAACGACGAACGCGCCCGATCCAATGGTATGGTTCATCGATCGTCATAAAGTCGTTCAGTATGACGAGCCGAGGGATACAAGCGACGATTCCGATCAATATGAGTGTCAGCCAAAAGGTGAACGAAAAGCCGCCTGTCTGAGCTACACCCTGCTCCTTATGAAGCGAAATGTGTTTGTCAGCAAGCATATGTCAGTGTCAAGACCTTTCCAAGTTATAGCTCTTCAGGCGTTCAGCCCAAAACAACTATTCAAGTATAATCACCAGTTATAAACACTACTCAGACATAATTAAGGAGGTTTATCATTGTCGGTATTGCCTAGGTATTGGCAAGCGATGAGGCCACAACGTTTACAGGTTCCTTTGATCCTCACTTGGTTCATATTGCTTCTCAGCCAAAGCGCACTCCTCTTTCCTCTCGCAATCGATCTCCGTAGCGGTTTTGCATATCTTGCACTCCTCGTTCCAGGAACGCTGCTCGCATGGGAATGGCTTCGCTCTGAAGAGGATCTTGTGGCTCGGATATTCCTTGCCTTAAGCGGCGGCATCGCCGTATTGCTCTTAGTAGCGTTTGGCTTTGTATTCCTTCCGATCGAGCTTCCAAGCATCAGCTTGCTCTGGTTCAGCAATCTGTTAAGTCTGCTCGCAAGTGTATGGATCCTGCGTAGTAAGACGAACGAACAGAGCCAAGCTGTTACATGGCCGCGTTCAACAGCGCTGATTATGTTATTGCTGCTTGTGTGTGGAGCTTCGTTGCTACGCTTTCCAAGCTTAGGAAGTGCTGAGTTTGGAGGTGATGAAGCACTTGTCGCCCGCAGCGCTGTCGATACGCTGCATCACGACCCGCAAGCGCTCTTTGAACGACGCAAAGGCCCGGGCGAAGTCTTGCCTGCGCTGGCAATCCTCGCGCTCACAGGACAGCTCAACGAGTGGAGCGCGCGTTTACCCTTCGCGGTCGCAAGTATCGTCACGATCTTGGGCTGCGTTGTATTGGGGCGCCGTTTAGCATGGCATGCTGGCTTCAAACAGGGCGCGGCCGAGGCGGTCGGGCTGATCGCCGGCGCTATCGTTGCGCTCGACGGCCTGCTCTTGGGCTATAGCCGCATTTTGCAGTATCAAAACCTCGTTGTTTTGATGATGAGCGCCGCCTTTTATACGGCTTGGCGCTTCGCTCATGGGGCCACGCACGAGCGACGCTGGCTGCTAGCGAGCGCGATCAGCTCTGGCTTAGCGCTGCTCTGCCACTACGACGGAGCACTGGTGCTGCCCGCCGTCGCTTGGCTCGTGCTTTATGGCGCTTGGAAACGTGCTTGGCCGCTACGACGCTGGATATCAGAACTTGGTCTGGCTGCACTACTAGGAAGCGCAATTATCTTGAGCTTCTACCTGCCATTTTTTACGGGCGAAAGCGCAGCCCGAACCAATAACTACCTGCTTTGGCGCATCACCGGCGGTTCGAGCGATTCAAGCCTGTTTGCCAATAACTTAGCCAATTACTACGGCATGATCACATTTTACAACACAACCTTCCAAATCAACACAATTGTGATCTTGCTGGTTATCGCTATCGCTGCATGGCTTGTAAGCTACCTTCGCCCACGACCGATCGCCTACACTGCGCTTGGCATCTGGCTGCTTGCGTGTGTGATTCAGCTCATCAATCCGCAGCTCTTTATCGTCGGCAAAGTTAATCTAGCGATCGCAGCCTTCTGTCTGCCGCTGGCCGCCTTGCTGTTAGCGCCTCAGCTTCCTCAAGCTCTGCGCGCGCTCTTGCTCTGGTTCAGCGCCTCGTTCGTGCTGATGAGCTTTCTGATGGGCATTCCCAACGGCCACTACTACACCCTGCATGTGCCGACCGCTCTGTTGGTGGCTTGGCTGAGCGTTCAGCTCTGGCAGCTGCTCAGCCACTACCGCCCCGCACTCTGGGCCAAAGCTCTGCAATATGGCTTAGGCGCCGCTGCTGGAGCGCTGCTTTTGCTCACGCTGCCCTATCTCTGGCTGGTCTTCCACAACCAAGCGGCCGAATACCATCGCAGTTTTCCCGCCGCCCGCCCCGATCTCTATCGCGCTAGCTACGGCGATCGCTTGCCGAGCGGTAGCTTCTTGGGCTTCCCGCACTACGACGGCTGGAAAGCGATCGGCAGCCTCTATCGCAGCGGCCTGCTCGACGGGCGCTACCAAACCAACCAAAAGACTCGTATCACGCGCTGGTACATTCGCAACGACGAGCCAAATAGCCGCCCAGATTTCTATTTCGCTGCGCTCTACGAGCCAAACATCGCGGTACCCAAAGACTTCCACTACTGGGGAGCGGTCGAAAGCGGCGGTCGCCGCACGCTCGAGATCTATGGCAAAGAGCCGCCGCCCGATGGCACGTTTGTGATCAAGAGCGAAGAGTACGAAGCCCAACACGACTCATGGTCGCTGGCTGACGGTTGGCCCGGCCTCGCCCCGCGCGTCGCCAAACCGCTGCGCGCCGACTTCGACTCGCTGATTAGGCTGCGCGGCTACGATATCGACGATAGCAATATCGCAGCCAGCGGCGCGATCACCATGACCTTGCAGTGGCAGACTCTCAATCCCGTAGAAGAGGACTTCACGCTCTTTATCCATGTGCTCAACCAGCAAGGCCAAACGGTCGCGCAAGTCGACGTGCCGCCCGCCGATCCCAACAAGCCGACCAGTAGCTGGCTGGCTGAAGAGTACAAGACTCTGATCCAACGCATTCCATTGCCGCTCGACCTGCCTGCTGGCGAATACACACTAGCGATCGGCCTTTATCGTCAGTCCGATTTTAGCCGCCTTAGCATTCAGATGCTTGGCAACTCTCCCGACGCCAGCCAAACGCCCGAGCAATCGATTCTGATCGGCCCGCTGCAAATGGGCACACAGCCAGACTAAAGCGCACAACAAAAGGGTGTTCAAGCAGCTGCTTGAACACCCTTCGCTTTTGGCGCTGGGGTCGTCTAGCCTCCATGCAGTCCTCACCGCGTCCGCCTCCGGCTATCAGAGCGGCTAGCCCACCCTCATCCCCAGCCCTTCTCCCGCAATGCAGGGCTTTGGGAGCGTACACCCGCCCCCAAAGCCCTGCGAAATCTTCTAGCCGCGAAGCTGCTGGAAGCTTATACCAAATCCGTTTAAAGACGTGCATGCTCTTCGCTCAGAAAAACGAAAAGCCGGGAAAAGGCTTGTGTGAGATGTCGCGCGGCAGCACGAAATCTCACACACCAAAAAGAGTCACGTTCCGCTCTGCCGAAGGCCAAAGAGAACCTAATCAACCGGATTTGGTATTAGTGCTCAAGCTGCCAGTCTAGAAGATCACAAAAAGATAGCTAGCAGAGCGCCAATGCAGAAGCATGGAGGCACAACGCTTTCGCTGCTTTCGCTGCCAAAGTGCTCTAAAACCGTCTCTGCGAAGCTGCTGGAAGCTTAGCGGTAAGTCACTAGGCCGCGTTTCGCTGCCAAAGCCGTCTAAAACGAAGAACCAGCCAGCTGCGCAGCGGCTGGCTGGTCGCAGCGCTAGCTGCGAGCTAGCGCCTGAATGGGTGGAAAGAGACTTGGTAGCCGTAGGCGGACGCGCCAAGGATCGAATCGAAGCCAGCGATCTCTCCGCCAGCGCGCTATTCGCCCGCCTGTTGCAAAGCTTGTTGATCGTGTGAATCGAAGGCTGGCAGCCAAGGCAGGCGCTGGCGAATGCTCGGATGGCTGAGCAACTGCACACCAAAACGCCTCCAGACGATGGCCGCGCCCAAAGGCACAATAAGCAGCGCCAAAGCGACTTGCACGCTGTTGGGCAGGCCCAAGAAGAGCCACAGCCACGAGATGCCAGTCCCAAACAGCGCCAGTTTGCCGCCCAAGACAAACCAAACCAGCAGAAGCGGCGTAAAGCTGTAGAGGTCGGTCAAGGGGAAGAGAAAGACCTGCAAGAGCGACAGCATCACATACCAAGGCATGCGCCAGGCCAGCACAAGCAGCGGCAGACCGTACCAGAAGAGGTTCGGCATCTTGGTCACGTCTTGGTAGGTTTTGAGCTGTTCCAGCCACTCCCAAAACCAGCTCGGCTGCCAAAAATACGAGGTGGCGAACAGAAAAAGGCCGAAGCAGGCCGCGATTAGCAAGGCTCGCCGCTCGTTCCAGAGCGACCAGAGCGCGGCATAGAGCGCGAAGAGAGCGCCGTTTTGGGGCTTGAGAACGAGGATCGGAATCAAGAGGCCGATCAGCCAATAGTTTTTCTGCTCTATCGAGAGCACCAAGAGGGCCGTCAAACCAAAGTAGACGAAGGTCGGCTGAGCAGCCACGATTCCGCGCTGCAAAGGCAGATAGAGCAGCAGCAGCAAGAGCGTGTAGGCGATTGGATAGGGGCGCAACCGGAAGAGCGGCCAGAGCAAGAGTGCGCCCAGTACGGTCCAGAGCGCGATAGCGAGCGCTTCGGGCAGCCAAGCCAGCGGCAGAATCAAGATGTAGAACGGCAGCGGATAGCCAGAGCCTGTCCCGATGAAGATGTTATCGATCGGCATGCTCATCAGGCGCGCGGTCGCCTCCGCTCCGTAGGGCGTGCGCTGGCTGGCCACCTCCAAGAGCGACCAAAAGACGATCCGAAAATCGACCGCAGTAAAAAAGCCGATGCAGATCCAGGTCCAGAAGGGGAGCACAAGCGTGAGCAGGTAGAGGTAGACGCGTTGGCGCGCGAGCGTTTGGGCAAGATTCGGCGTATTGAGCATGGCTACACAGTGTCTAAAAGGTTCCTACAAACTCTGCAGTTATGCTAGCCGCTCCTCAGCCCAGCGTCAATAGGCCATCGGGTATACGTCGAGCTGGACTTGGTACGTGCTCGGCCCGATCGGCCTCTCATACCAAATCCGTTTGCTTTCTTCAGATTGCTGCGGCGAGGGCTTTCTCTTCCATGCGGTCCTTGGCGCGTCCGCCTACGGCTACCAACATCCCACCCAACAAACGAGGCTTGTAGCTGTGTGCCGAAAGGCCGTTCCCAATCCCTATTTTCAGGTTAGGCTAGCTGCTGGGCGATGCGCTGCGCCACAGCTTGGCCCTGTTGGAAGGCTAGATGCACGCGGCCCTGCCCCGCCGTGAAGTCGCCCGCGAAGAAGAGGCCCGGGCGGGTCGTGTTCAATAGCTCGAAGTCGGCTTTGCCATCGGGCAGGGCCGCATCCCAGAAGCGCAGATCGACCCAGCGCGGCGCACCGAGCGCGCTGCTCACAATCTGCTCGATCTGCTGGTGAACCTGATGCAGATAAGCAGGAGCGGCCTGCCAATCGCGCAGTGTCCCCTCCTGAAGCTCCTCCCAATGGGCGCGGCTGGCGCGCGGCCCGAGCTGAGCCACCAGCAGGCCGCTCCCGTCGCGCACCCGCCCGGGCTTAGCGTGCTCGCAGGCCAGCCACGAGATGTCGTGCTGGCGGTCGGCGTTGACGGCGGCGTACCAAGCGAGCTGAGGCTGGCGCTGATAGGCGTAGGCCAACGAAATGCAAGGACGGTAGCTGACCTGCCCTAACTGGCCTAAGATCCGCTCCTGTTGGCTCTCAGGCAGATCGCTCGCCGCAACAAGGGCCGCACTATGAGGTGCGGCGGGCGTGAGCAGCAGGGCATCGACCTGATCGAAGCGCTCTCCCGCCTGATCGTAGAGCACATAGGCTTGCTCCAGCGCCTCGAAGCGAGCCAGCGTTACGCCCAAGCGAACTGAACTGCTTCCGGCAAGTTCGACGGCCAAACGCCGTAGACCATTGGACCAAGTCCACTTGGCCTCGTTGTTCTGTAGCGGATCGCCCTCGCTCACCCGTCCCTGACCGTCGAAGACCCAGACCGGCAGAGGAATATCTTGCGGGTGGCTTGGGGCTAGCTCGTTTTCGACCAGAGCTGTCAGATCGGGGTCGGGCGTCTTGAGGTATTGGGCCCCGTAATCGAAGCACAAACCGTCGATGCAGCCCGTCGCCACCCGCCCGCCAAGCTCGCTGGCGCGCTCATAGATCTGAACTTCTAGCTCGGGCCGCAGCCGCCTCAGCTCGCGTGCGGCGCTCAAACCAGCCATACCTGCCCCAATTATTGCCACGCGCATCAATACACCTCATTCGTTTTCAGCTAGGCAATCGCCTTCTCTAGCTCGCTCTGCTCGTAGGGACCGATCACCGCCAAATGAACGCTGCCGGGCTTGAGCACACGCCGCGCCACCCGCAGAACGTCCTCTTGGGTCACGGCCTCGATCTCGGCTACCACCCGCTCGACTGGCACCACTTCGCCATAACGCAGCATATGCGAGCCGTTGCGCGAAGCCACCGACCAAGTATCTTCGAGCGAAAGCAAAATGCCGCCCTTGACCTGCTCTTTGACCAACTGCAGTTCTTCTTCGGTCACGCCCTTGTCGTACAGCAGCGCGATCTGCTCCATACTGGCGCTGATACTCTCGTAGAGCGCATCGAGCTCGACGCTGCCATAGACCACCCACATACCGGCGTCGGCCACCTCAAGGTGGTAAGAGCCGAGGTTGTAGGCTAAGCCACGCTCTTCGCGCAGCTCTTGGAAGAGGCGTGACGACATGCCGCCGCCCAGAATCGTGTCGAGCACTTGTAGGGCGCGCCGATCGGGGTCGTTGAACGAGAGCGAAGGGAAGCCGAGGCAGAAATTACCCTGCTCGGTCTCTTTTGAGACCAAGTGAACGCGCGGCCCCTGAATGGCCTGTTTGGTGGGCGGCACGGGCGGCGGCGAAACGCTGCGATAGCCTTCGAGCGAAGCGCTGATGGCTGCGATCGCGTCCTCGGCTTTGATATTGCCCGCAACCGAAACAACCGTATTTCCTATACCGTAATGCTGTTGCCAGAAAGCCAACAGATCGTTACGCTTAATGCTACTTACGGTCTCGATATCACCCGCAATATCGCGCCCAAAGGGCTGATCTGCGCCCCACAGCGATTCTTGCAAGAGGTTGTGCACCCAGTCGGAGGGCGAATCTTGGGTGCCGCGAATCTCTTCGATAATGACTTTACGCTCTTTTTCGATCTCGCGTTGCTCGAACAGAGGGCGGCGCACCAATTCGGTCAGCACATTCAAAGCACGCGAAAAGTGTATATCGGCCACTTTGGCCCAATAGACGGTCGATTCGTAACCCGTCGCAGCGTTCATTATGCCGCCGACGCCTTCGACCGCATCAGAAATACTCTTGGCACTAGGAAAAGCCTCCGTGCCTTTAAAACACATATGCTCAATGAAATGGCTGATACCGCTCACTTTCAAGGGTTCGTTACAAGCACCCACCTTCGTAAAATATCCCATTGAAACGGAATGGGTGTGAGGCAGCTCTTCAACCAGAATCTGTAATCCGTTTTCTAATTTCGCAATTGTCGGCATTGTCACTCTTTCGTTACGTGGCATCTCGGGTTTCGTTAGACAAGATACCACAAAAAGCCCTCACCGCACGGATCGGGCAAGAGCGTTAGACGAGCCAGCCCTCACAAGCTGTGATGAGCTGGCTCGTTCAATCATACCAAATCTAAGGCATTTCTGCTTGACGCTCAGCGAGACGGGGGTTGTGTATAGCCGCGCAAGAGGTTCACCAACTCGGCCAACTGCGGATCTTCGAGCGGATCGCTTCGTTTGATGCTGTGTTGTCGCTTGCCTTGTTTAACTGTGATCGTATACCGAAATGCATCGGGATAGACGGGCTGCTTCGGCAATTCGCTTGGCAGGTTAAAGAAGTCGATCGCTGCGATCAAGCCTTCCAGCTTGACAGCCTCATCGGCAGGCAACGAGGCTGTGTCGATCTGTTGTGGTCGACGCAGAGCGGGAAATGCTGCGAATCCCCCTTCAGTTAGAAATTGAATCTCCATACTCACATACTTTCAATCAACGCGACAGCATGCCCTTCCCCAGCGTTGGCTCAAACTAGACGACGATCCCGACCTGCTGCCAAGCTTCGCGCAGGATCTTGCCTTCGCGACTAGCTGGGCCGTACAAACGCTCAGCCGTCTCGGAGGTCAAGCGCGCAAAGCGCCGAAAGCCTGTATTCGAGCGAAATTCGCTTCGCAATAAGGTATGGTACCAAACTCGACCGGCTCGCTCCCAAGCATAGCCGCCCAAGGCCGTCGCAAACAGATAGAAGGCGTGGTTCGGAATGCCCGAGTTGATATGAACGCCGCCATAGTCGTCGCTGGTCGAAACGAAATCGTTCATATGTCTCGGCTGCGGATCTTTGCCCAAGATCGGATCGTCGTAGGCCGTGCCCGGCTCAGCCAGCGAGCGCAGCGCCTTGGCCGCCACCTGATCGGTCAGCAGATCGGCACCGATCAACCAATCGGCCTCGCCGACACTCTGGTTCAAACTGCGCTGCTTGATCAGCGAACCGAACACATCGGCGATCGACTCGTTTAAGGCCCCGGGCTGATGCATATAGTTCAGGTTCACTTCCTTCTGCACGATCCCATGGGTCAACTCGTGGCCGATCACTTCGAGCGAGAGCGTAAAGCGCTTAAAGATCTGATCGTCGCCATCACCAAAGATCATTTGGCCGCCGTTCCAAAACGCATTGCCATAGCGTTGGCCAAAATGGACCGTCGCCGCCAAGACGCAACCCGCCCCATCGAGCGAATCGCGCTCAAATAGCTCCCAGAAGAAGTCGTAGGTCAGGCCCAAGGCATCATAGGCTTCGTTCACAACCGGATCTTCGCTGGGCGGCTCGCCTTCGTCGCGCACCAAAAAACCGGGCAACATTTGGCCGCCCTCGGCCGAATAGATCATGCGAATTTTACGTTCGAGCGGCTCGTTGCTCAAAGACAAACTGCGGATCGTGCCCAAACGGAAGGGCTTTTCGATCCGCAGCAAGCGCAGGGCCGCATCGTTTTCAAGCGTTTCCAACGCGCCCGAGCTTTCAGCATCCGAGCTGCGCTCGGCGATATTACGCAACACATAGGGCGGAAGAATGCAGTGGAGGGCATTATGGACGGTATGCTGACACATAGGCACCTCAGATACAAATAATGGACGACACAGCTATAACACAGATAGCCATTGATCGTCCATTACTCGAAGAGTATCGTCCGTTTACTCGAAGCGATACGACCTATATCTACGCTACCATCACAAGCCGTTCGCAGCCTTTAACGACGCGGCTTGGCGACCGAAGCGCGCACCTCTTTGCCTCGCAGGGTGGTTCGATTCAAGGCGCGCAGCACCTGCTGAGCTTTGTCCATAGGTACTTCTACAAACGAGAAGCGATCGTAGATGTCGATGCTACCGATCGCACGGCCCGGCAGACCGGACTCGTTCGCGATCGCACCCACAATGTCAGAGGGGCGAACGTGCTCGGCACGACCAACATCGAGGAAGAGACGTTGCATGCCTGCTTCTGAACCAGCCGCATCGCCTTCAATGCTGGTGATGGTATCCTCTTGCTCGACCTCGTTCAGCAACAAGCGGAAAGCAGCTGCAGCCAAGTTAACTGGATCGGCCTCTGCGCTCATCTGCTCGACCAACAAGATGTAGGGATCGAGGTTGCCCTCAGCCAATACGTCGCGCAGAGTCTCTTTGAAGGCTTCGCGGCGACGAGCAGCCACGTCGGCTAGAGAAGGAACGCGCTCGCGGCGAATGCGGGTCTTGCTCACACGCTCGATCAGTTGAAGCTGGCGGCGCTCACGGGGCGTAATAATCGTAATCGCCTTGCCCGTCTTGCCAGCGCGGCCCGTTCGACCGATACGGTGAACGTACGCTTCAGGGTCGTTCGGCACATCGTAGTTGATGACATGGCTGACATCAGGGATATCCAGACCACGAGCAGCAACATCGGTTGCCACCAACAGCTCGACTTGGCCTTCACGGAAGCGCTTCATCACGCGATCGCGCTGCACTTGCGCTAACTCGCCGTGAATCACTTCGGCCAGATAACCACGAGCCTGCAAGCGCTCGCCCAGACCATCGGCATCACCGCGCGTGCGACAGAACACAATCGCAGAGCTCGGCGTTTCGACATCGAGAATACGGGTGAGCGAGTCGAGCTTATCGCGCTCAAGCACCTCGTAATAGGTTTGCTCGGTCAGCGACGTGGTGATCTGACCGTTCGAGATCGTAATGCGGGCTGGCTCGCGCGTGTAGCGGGCTGCCAACTGAGCCACAGCCGGCGGCATTGTCGCTGAGAAGAGCGCCGTTTGGCGGTTTTCTGGAACCTGCTGCAGAATGAACTCGATGTCGTCGACAAAGCCCATATCGAGCATTTCATCAGCTTCGTCCAGCACCACCATCGAGATAGCGTCCATCTTCAAGGTGCCGCGCCGCATATGGTCCATAATGCGGCCCGGTGTACCGACCACAACCTGAACACCCTGTTCAAGAGCGCGCAACTGGCGATAGATCGGCTGTCCTCCATAGACCGGTGCAACACTGATGTTGCTGCCCTTACCATAGCGGTAAATGGCCTCAGCAACTTGCATAGCTAATTCACGAGTTGGAGTCAAAACTAAAGCTTGTGGAATACGCTCAGGAGTCAATCGTTGCACGATCGGTAGAGCAAACGCTGCTGTTTTACCAGTGCCGGTCTGTGCTTGAGCAATAACATCGCGCCCAGAAATTAATAAAGGTATAGATTGTTCTTGTACAGGAGTTGGTTCTTCGTATCCTAATTCTGATATAGCAGAAAGAATAGATTGATTAATATTGAGATCAGCAAATGTTGCCACTGTTTAAGAGATCCTTCCAATAGTACGCATGAAAAAGCGCACGGCATAATGCAGTGCACTACTGGCTTTATTATACACTATTTTGGTAACTGACGCTTACCGTTCGGAGAAGATGTGTTTTTTAAAAGCCAAGATTTAGCACTAGAATGCACTATAACTTACTGCTTTTTCGTAGCAGATTCGTATTTATAATAATGAAGCCACAGCCATATGCTTCATCGTGTCTGTTCGACATTGAACGAAGATATGGCTGTAGCTACTGAAAAAAGAACCGTTTATGGTTCAACGTACCAACGTTCGATATTCCACAGATAGTTTGGCGAAGCGAGATCGACCGGACCATCCGCGGTTGTTACCTTGTTGTTCAGGGCGACCGGAATCCGATCGGCCCACAAGAATATGTAGGGTCGCAACTCTGCGATGCGCGCTTGGGTCTGGCGATAAGAATTAATGCGCGCTTCGGTATCGTAGAGCTGGCGCGCCGCCTCAGACTGGTTGTCGTAGGCGCTATCGCTGAAGCCGACGAAGTTGCGCGCCACCCGCGTATCGGCTGGCCCCTGATTGATCTGGGTCGAGTGAAACAGCCCAAAATCGTCGGGATCATAGTATTTATAGTCGCCAAAATTCGGATCGCCAGCGCCGTTCAGCCAGCTCCCCAACAAAATATCGAAGTCGAACGGCGGCGCATACTTCGAGAGAAAGGTGCTCGCAAAGTCGGCTGGCTCAACCACCAGGCTGATACCTACCCGCGATGCGCTCTCGGCGATCACCTGGGCCGCCCGAATGCGCCGTTCGTCGTCGCCGCGCACATACAGGCGCGTTGTAAGCGAAATGCCCTCGCGCTGGCGAATCGTCGATCCAGCTGGCAGCGTCCAACCCGCCTCATCGAGCAGCATACGAGCGCGGTCGAGATCGAGCGTCGTGCTGACCGGAGTCAAGTCGGCCCACGAGCCGGGAGCAGCGCTGCTAGCGATGGCTTGGCCCTGACCTTTGGTCGCCACTTCGATCAAGCGCGGCATATCGATCGAAACAGCCAAGGCTTCGCGCACACGCGCATCGGCGAACAGATGGCCCTCGCGCAAGTTGAAGCCCAAGAAGTAGTAACCGTTCTCGGTATAGCTCGCAGAGCGCAGATTAGGGTGGGTCTCGCTGATGGTCGAACCGACATTCCAAGGCAGCTCGGCCAACAATAAGCGTTCGTCGCTCAGCGCCTGCAGCGAGATATTGATATCGGGCGCGACCACAAAGGCCACCCGCTCTAAGAAGGGTGCTCCGCGATGGAACTTCTTGTTGGCGGAAAGCACAATCGACTGGCCCGCTTGGCGGTCGGCCAGTTGGAACGGCCCGCTTCCGATCGGGATATCCCAGAAGTTCACCTGCATAACGTCCTTGCCCTCTAGCAGGTGGCGCGGCAGAATCGGCAAGGTCAACTCCGATAAGATCGGCGCAAAACGCTCGGTCATCGAGATCACAACGGTTCGCTCGTTAGGTGTGATCACGCTGCCGATGCGCTGCAGCTCAGCCAAAAGCGCCGTGGTTGTAAAGGGCAGCGAGCGTAAGGTATCGAGTGTATAACGTACATCGCTTGCGGTCAGCGGCTCACCATCGTGCCAACTCAAACCACTGCGCAATGTAAAGGTCAAGATCCGCCCATCGGGAGTGGTATCCCAGCTTTCAGCAAGATCGGGTTGAGGTCGAAGCTCTGCATCAAGCCGCATTAGGCCGCTATAGAGCAGACCCGAAATCTGTTCTTCACCTCGCGAGCGAGGCTGCCAAGGGCGCAACGTTTCGACATCGTGATCGAGCCGAATAGTCAAATTACCGCCGCGCGTCTCGGGGGTCGCCGTCGCCGGAACAATCACAGCGGTCGGCTCTCGCACAGCCACCTGAGCTGTTGGCGCTTCTGGCTGCTCTTGACCAAATTGGCAAGCTGCCAAGAGCAGCATGATAAAGAGCGTCAGTCCGAAACTGGTGAAAAAGCTAAAACGCTGAGATAATATAGGAACAGAAGACATGGATATAGCCTAATTTTACAATATACGAATCGACCGATTGAGATCACTCATTCCAACATGCCGCATATCGCCTGTGATCGATTTAGATAGTACGCATTATAGAAGATGCGCAGAAACACTCAATACGCTTTGTATCATAAGGTATAACTATGCGACTTATTACCTTTCGACCCAACGATGGACGAGTACGCGCAGGGGTTCTGCTAGGAAACACCGTTATCGATCTCGAAGCAGCAGCGCCGCTTGTGTTTGATGAAGCCGAGTCCTACCGCTGGGATATGCTTTCGCTTCTGCGAGCTGAAGCAGACAACAGCAGTCTCGACGCAGCTGAAGAGATCGTCCAAGCGGTTATCGACCAAGTAGGCGGCGAAGACTACTTCGATGGCTCAGACAACTCGATACCTTGGGACGACGACCTGATCGGTAGCGTTTCAATCGGCGGCGTCGAAATGGTGCTGCCGCTCGACAGTGTTCAACTGCTCGCTCCCCTGCCACGTCCGTCGAGCATTCGTATCTTCGATAGCTTTGAAGAGCATCGAATCGCTGTCAATCAGCTTCGCCAAAGCTACATTCATCCCAATTGGTATGAACGTCCGAGCTTCTACTTCGGCAACCACAATGCGATTTACGGCCCGGAAGCTGAGATTCCTTACCCCGAGACTCGCTCGCTCGATTATGGTCTCAGCATCGCCTGTGTGATAGGACGTCAGGGGCGTAATATCTATCAAGAAGATGCCATGTCGTATATCGCTGGCTACACCATCGTCAACAACTGGGTTGCCCGCGACATACAAGAAGAAGAGCTGGCGATCGGTCAGGGTTGCGCCAAAGCGATCGATTTTGCAACCAGTCTTGGGCCTATGATCGTCACCCCTGACGAACTAGAAGAGTTTCTGTTACCGGACGAGCGTCACAACCTCACCATGATCGCCCGCGTAAATGGTGTCGAGCGCTCCCGAGGCTACACCCGCGATAGCTTTTACCCATTTTCTGCCCTCGTGGCCTATGCCTCGTTGCACACAACCCTCTATCCCGGCGATGTCATCACAAGCGGAACGGTCAGCCAAGGCTGTCTGTTAGAAGCTACAGCAGGTCAAGGGCCGTGGCTTGCTCCAAACGACCGTGTCGAGCTTGAGATCAGCGGCTTAGGCACCCTCGTCAACATTATCGGTCAACCCGAGTAAGTCCTAGCGAATCCGCTCGATGTCTTCAGCACTCTGGCGGCGTGGTCTCTCCCATCCATTCGGTCTCAGCCGCGTCCGCCTACGGCTACCAACATCCCGCCCTTCAAATGAAGGTGCTATCAGCCCGTGAGCGGCGACCCCAAACACGAAACACTACAGAGCGATTTCGTCTTACGAATCAGCTTCTGGCTCAACGGTTGACACCAAATCGATCTCATCTTCGGCGATATCGAGCACATCTTCTATCATCCAACCGTTGAGGCCACTCTGAATCGTTCGAATCTGATACCAGTTTTCGTCTCGTTGAATAAGGAGCACTTCGGTGCCCGGCTGAAGCGAGCCAACGATATCAAAGCCCGTGCCGGGGCCACGTCGAACATTTGCAGTGATATTGACAACTCCGATAACTGGTACGGGCGTCGCTGTCGCAGGTAAAGTAGCTGTCGCAGGCAAGGTAGCAGTTGCAGGTGGTGCTAAGGTAACACTGGGAAGACGCCCAATGGTAGGAACAGGTGAGGGTCGCGGAATATTTGCTTCAGGCAATCCAGAACAAGCGACTAAACACCAGAGGCAAACAAAAAAAACAACGAATCGAGCCAACAGAGAAACTTTCAGATACATGCTTTCCCAACTACGTATTACATAAAGAAGAACCGTGATGCATTGCTAGCGACAACGCATCACGGTTCTCTCGGTCACATAGGGTTAAATCCGCTCGCGCGCACGATGGATGCGTAGCGTTCGTACAAAAAGCGTCATACCAAGCAGTGCAAAGCCAAAGATTGGAACCCCCGTACTGCTGGTATCGGGCAATGGTGCCATCTGTTCAGGTACAGCGGTCGCTGAAGCAGTCGGAGAAGCTTCAACAACCGATGTAGGCTGGCTGGTGCCGAGCGTATTGGTCGCTGTGGGCGTATTGGTAGCCTCCATCACTGCGGTCGCTTCTACGGGCGCCTCCGTCTCGGCACTCTCCGCTGTAGCAGTCTCAGCTGGCGGATAGGCTTGCGGATCTTCGGTCGCTGTCAGACCTTGCTGGGTATTGGTTGGCAAGGCAACTGCAGGCGTATTGGTAGCGGCCTGAGCCACTTGGGTAGCCGCCGACGTCGGCGCTGCATCGACCACCAAAACGGTCACAACATTCGAGAAGAGCATTTGGGTCAGACCCGTATAGCTCGCTTGGGCTTGTGTAACTATCAAGGTACCGCGCGCGACCCCATCTTTGATACGGGTGCGTACTGTAATCTCGACCGTTTCACCCGCTTGCAAGCTGGGCAGCCGCAACTGCACATCGTTACCAGTCACCTGCGGATCGGTGCCACTGTCGGAGCTAGCGCCCAACACCACCAAGTTCGACGGCAAGGTGCTGCGAATCAGCAGATCGTTGATAGCGGCTTCGGCCTGAGTATTGCGCAATACAATCGTATAGTTCACCTCTTGGCCCGGATTCGCGCTGCCCCAGTCGCTAGCGATGCGGAAGAAGACATCGCTGCTGGCGACCAAAAAGGCCGCCGGCGGGGTCGGCGAGGGCTGTTGTGCCGAAGTCGGCAGAATAGGCGTAGCGCTTGCGCTAGATGCACTAGGCTGGCTCGCAGTGCCGCTCGATCCACCTGGGTTAGAGGGCCGCGGCGTCACACGACGCGCTGTCGGAACAACTCGAACCGCAGTAGGCGATGCTTGGCTTGGCTCTCCAGCAGGCAGAAGCGTCGTATCATCTACGGGTGGAGGAGGCGGAGGAGGCGGAACTTCGGTTGCGCTACGGCCGCCACCGCCACCGCCGCCGCCACCGCCACCGCCGCCGCCACCACCACCGCCGCCGCCGCCGCTACCGCCGCCACCGCCGTTACCACCATCGCCACCGCCGCTGCTCGGAGTAGCACTCGGCTCTGCTGGCTGCGGAGTATTGGTCGGCACATTCGGGTCGTTCGTAGCGCTCGGCTCTACCGGCTGCGGAGTATTGGTCGGCACATTCGGGTCGCTCGTCGGAACAGTGCTGCCAGCGATGTTGACGCGCACCGTCGACGAGGCCGCCGTAATACCGTTTGAAGAGGCCGAAGCTTGGTTCGTCACTAAGCCCGAGGCATCGCCGCGCGCTCGAACCTGAATAACGATCGAGGCCGACGAATCTCTACTAACCGAAACGTTACAAGTTACGGTCTGGCCAGACGAACACGAGCCTGAAGAGGTCGACGCACCCAAAACCTCTAACATCGAGTTGACACTATCGCGCACATCAACCGAGATGGTAGACTCGCTGGTAGTGCGCACTGTCAAACTAAAGCTGAAGGCTTCGCCGGGAGCCACTGTGCTGGCCGATGCGATCTTGATCAGCTCGAGCGGCTCGCCATCGGGAGGCACAAACGAGGTATTAGTTGGTCGAGCCGTAACATTAGGATCAACCGTATTGGTTGGAGGCTGAGGCTGACCTGTATTGGTCGGCTGCTGAGTCTGGCTCGTCGGCTCAGATTGGGAAGTATTGGTTGGCTGTTGAGTCTGGCCAGTCGGCTGCGTAGGCGGCGTATTGGACGGCGGCGGCGCAGGCGATGTATTGGTCGGATCAACAGTTTGCGGAGTCGAGGTCGCATCGCTATTGTCAGGGGTAAAGGTGACCCGTTGGGCTGGCTCCTGAACTCGCTCTGTCGGGCTCGCTTCTTCTTGCTGAACAGCATTAGTAGGAGCAGGTGCGCGAGTCTCCTCAGCAGGCTCAGGTGCCTTGGTGGGCGCCTCGCTCGGCTCTTCAGGAGCTTTAGTTTCTTGCTGAGGTGCCTGAGCCGGAGCCTCGCTCGGCTCCTGCGCTACCTCGGATTCTTGCTCTTCCTCGGTTGATGCCTCTGCTGGAGCCGTCTCATCATCACCTGGAACAGCTGTCGCCGCCTCCTGAGCCGGAACAGAGGGTGGGTTCACTAGGCTTAGGGTTGATGCATAGAGTGGGTAGGCGATCATGACGAGACTCATAACCACCAACAGTAGCTCCAGCGGAGTCCAGCGGGCAGGAGTACGGCCACGCCCCTGCTGAGATTGTTTTTGGCGACGAGAAAACCGCTGCATTATATCCCTCACTTCCCCCAATGCCTAATTGCCTAGCTGACTGTACAGATGCAGTGCTTCCAAAGGAGCCTGCCCATAGCTACAACGTAGCCTTGAGCGCTTTTTACGCATTTGGAAGAGCTTTAACTAGATCTGCAACGACCACAAGACGTTGCGTATCCCATGCGGTACAGGTGATAAGCGTCAGCACTGGTGTCGATGTCGGATTCATCACTTCTACTTGATGGGGCCAGACACTCTTGATTTCGCGTACAGTGTAAAGGTAGCGCCAGCCGGAACTTTCAACCCAAACCTCATCGCCGATCGCCAGCGAGCCTAGGTTGGCAAACACCCCTCCGCGTAAACCTGCGTGCCCTGCCATCACAAGGTTGCCGGGCTCTCCCGGTAGTCCTGTTCCATGGTGATAGCCTACAGCATAGTCGGCGACTTGCCAGACGCCATCTACCACAAAAACTTCAATCACATGCGAATCGAGCCCAATCGAGGGAGCGCTGATTCGTTGTGGGCGGGGGTCTCCCGGCGGCGGCAACGAAGGCATTACTCCCGGCACCAGATAATCGGGCGGCTCGATCGGTTGTTCCATAGATTGATCGGTGTAGGGTAGGGAGCTTGCAAACGATGAAGCGGCTACCTGCTTCACAACATTGGAGGTTCGCTGAGCCACACCCGAAGCGTGAGCGACCTGAACAGGTTCTGATTGAGCCTGCTGCCAAGCATAGAGCCAATCGCGTCCGTACCCATCAAGCAACCAATAGCTAAAACAACATACTACCGTCAGCACAAGTATCCGTTCGGCATGCACAAGCAGCTTATCAAACCAGGTTCGCTGCAAAAAAGAACGCAATGCTAACTTGCGCTGCTGGTCTTGAGAGCGCAACACCACTGGCCGAAGAGGGGTCTCCTGCGTGGGCACTGGGCTATCCAGCAGTTCGAGCAACAGTTCTGGCGAATCTTGTTTCGGCTTCTGCTTTGTTGTGCTAAGACGGACAATCACGGTTGCCTCCCAAATGGGAACAGCGGCCAAACCGGCCGTGAGTCTGGCACCGATTATACTCTATCCATGTCAGGGGTGCAATAGGTTAGGCCGTTAACTTCAAGAAAATAGGACTTTTGGGACAGACAAGTGTAAACCATCTTGGGGAATTATACGCTTTGCAAGCTCTAATCAACCAACTTTATATCAAATGTACTTGTCTCTTCCCGTTTCATATCAAATCCGTGTGATCAGTTCAGCATTCTGGCGGCTTAGTCGCTTCCCCAAAGAAGGCGGCTAACGCGTCCGCCTACGGCTACCAACAGCTCGCCCGTAAGCAGGGTGTTGTAGCTGTGTGCCGAAAGAGCAGCCCAAAATACAACGCTTCAAGCGAATTTCTTTTTGGCCTTCGGCAGTGCTTCGGCATTGCGCGCGGCGCTGCAGCGCACAGCAGCGTTTGAGCCTGCTGGGTGCCTGCACTCGGCAGTTCGCAACGAGTGCAGCGCCGCGCGCCTGATGGACTGCATGGATGGAAGGCGTTCTGATAGCCGTAGGCGGACGCGGTTGAAACCGAATGGATGGGAGAAAACAAGACGCCAGAGGGCTGAAAGGGTCCAGCGGAAGTGCAAGTAAGGCTAGGCTAAGCGCTTCAGATCGAAGATCGGCCCGTCTTTGCAGCGCAGTTGCCAACCGTTGCGGGTTTCGAGCATACAGCCGAAACAGGCCCCGCTGCCACAGGCGAGCTGCTCGGCTATAAGCGCGAAGGCGAAGCCGGGTGTCCAGCGCAGGCGTTGAGCGCGCAGTTGCTGAACAAAGTCTTGCAACGAGAGCGGATCTAAACTGACGCAGGCTTGGTCGGCCCATACGATCGGGGCGTTGCTGCTAAACAAAGGTTGTTTTTTGCTGCCTGCCAGCGGCTCAAGCAGTTCGCTTAGCGGGCCAGTGGTGAACTGATATTCGACATCGGGCGGCAGTAGGAAGGCTGGGATCTGGTAGTCGCTGTGAGAGGCGGCGGCCAGCAGCACCACTGAGATTCTGCGTGCGACAGCCTGCTGCGTGAGAGCGACAAGGGCAGCTAAGCCAGGGCCTTCGCCCACTAAAAGCAGGTTGCCCGTGCGCGGATCGAGCTCGAAGCCGCGCCCGACCGGCCCATAGATGTCGAGCGTGCTGCTCGGGTAGGCATATTGAAGCAGCCAAGCCTGCTGAAACTCTTCGCCATCGCTGAGCAAGAAGGTGATCGTACCTTGTTTGGCGTTGCTGCCAGCATGAAAGATGGTCGCGCGCAAGAGTGGATCTGCGCTCTGCATGTCGGCAGGGCGCACCAAGAGCGCTTGACCCGGGCGAAGATGAGCGGCCAGTTCGGGCGCCTCTAGCTCTAACCAGATCAGCTTCCCAAAGGCGCGCCGCTCGCGAATAGTTGCACGATAAAACCTACTCATTCAGATTTGGGCACTCTCTCGGTCGGTCGGTAGGCGGAGTAATGTTCAGATAGGCTTGCATCAATTCGGTCGCGGCTGGCACTGCCAAAGTTGCCGAACCGTCATTGAGGTCGCCCGTACCTTCTAATAGTACCACAACCTGAATCTGAGGGTTGTCGTAGGGAGCAAAACCGGTAAACCACGAGTGGCTTTGGCGCGTGATCGTGCCATCGGGTTTGGTATAGTCGGGGCCAAACTCGGCGGTACCGGTCTTACCAGCGATCGCAAGGCCCGAACAAACGTCGCGGGCGGCGTAGTTGATGCCTTCGGTTACAGAACGGCGCATACCTTCGCGGATCACCTGCAAGAATTCTGGCTTGACCGGCACGATGCTCGAGACCTCGGGCTGGAAGGTCTGCACGGGGTTACCGCTGCTATCGATGATCGATTGGACAAGTTGTGGTTTATAGAGCGTGCCGCCATTGGCGACCGCCGCCGCCGCCATCACAAGCTGAAGCGGCGTAACCTCCATATTACCTTGGCCGATCGCCATGTTGTAGGTATCACCGACCGTCCAAGGCGCACGCTGAGCTTGCAGCTTCCAGCGCTCGGTCGGCACGCGCCCGATCGCTTCGCCCGCTAACGAGATGCCTGTTCTTTGACCAAAGCCAAACCACTCGAGACCAGATGCCAAACGGGTAATGCCCAAGCCATCAAATTTCGGATCTTCTTCTTTGAGGTTGGTGATATTGAGCTTGTTACCACCAGCGACAGTCGCAAAGAAGACGTTCGACGAAACTTTGAGCGCGTCGGAGACATTGATCAATTTGTTATCGACCGGACTTGAGTTCGGGAAGGTTAGAATCGCTCCGGTGTATTCGTCGCGTACCAAAAGGCGGCTTGGGTCGCGCACCAAGGTATCGGGGGCGATCACGCCTTCTTGCAAGGCGATCGAACCAACAAACTGCTTGAGGGTCGAACCGGGCGGGTAGGTTCCCGCAATCGAGCGGTTAAGCAGAGGCGCGGTCGCCGCGATCTCTTCCGATGGCGTCAAAAGCGCTTGCAGCTCTTTGCTACGCGATGCATCGACCCAAACGTTATTGTCGTAGGTCGGCAAACTCACCATCGAGAGAATACGCCCCGTATTGGGATCGATCGCGATCGCAACACCGTTGGTGATCGGTTTGTATTCCGCCTTCCAGGCCTGAGCTGGGTCTTTGCTCAGCTCCATTCGCCGCCGATCACTGATCTCGATCCACTTGCGTAAGATCTCTTCGGTTTTGGCTTGGAATTCGATATCGAGCGTAAGAACGAGGTTATTGCCATCGACGACGGGGCGTTGAGTGATGATCGGGCCGACAGGCCGCTCAGCCGCATCTACCAGAAGAGTTTGAATGCCGGTTGAGCCGCGCAAAATATACTCGTAGCTTGCTTCAAGGCCATCTTTGCCGATGCGATCATTGCTTTGGTAGGGCGGAATGCCGATTCCAGCCACATTGGGGTCGATCGTCTTGGGCACCAAACGCCGACAGGTTGGCGCTGAAGCAGTGATGTCGAGCATACTCGTGATCCACGAGCGGCCCGGGTTTTCGCTCACCAATTCGCACTCGTTGATTCGCCCGATATAGCCCAAAATATGCGACAACGATTGGATTTGGCTGCTGAGCGGGTAGCTACGCCGATAGTCTTCGAGCACCGTCACGCCCGGCAATGATGAGCTGTTCTCGCGAATAGCAAGCGCCATTTCTTGAGGAATGTTGCTCTTGATGGTTACCGATTGATAGTAGCGAGCGTTGCTCGTGGCGATCAAGGGCGAGATCGGGTCGTTGAAGGTCACCACATCGCTATAGACGCGCGAGAGTTTGAGGGCATCGAGCGTACGCGAGGGCTGCGTAATGGTGAAGGTATAAGGTTCGGTTGCAATTATTGTGTCGCTCTTGGCGACAGCCTCTTCTCCGATAAGCTTTTGCAGGTCGCTGCGCAGTTGAGGATTGGTGTCGAGCGCAAGGATCGGCTCGATCGTAAGCGTGCTGGTAAGACCAGCGATCTGACTGAGATGGGCCAGCACCTCTTTGCGACGCGGCGATGAAGCGCTAGGCAGCTCACCCGGGCGAACCGCCAATGAATAGGTCGAGACACTTTGCGCCAAAACGGTCTTGCCATCGCTCGCGTAGATCTCTCCACGCAGCGGCGGTACATAAAGGGCGCGTGTTGCGGTTGCTGCCGAATCGCTTCCATAACGTCGTGTATCGGTATCTACCAACTGGAGATTGAACAGACGTAAGATGAGAACGAGAATAACAAGCAACAACACAAGACGTAAAGCGACAAACGACTTCATGGCGTTTCTTCTTTAAGGCGATCGAACTAGCCTTGGGCTAGCTTATTCTTCAAGAATGTATTCTTGCCGCCAGCGCGAAAGCTGGCGAATAACCATATAAATCGGTAGAGCGGGTATTATGGCCAATACAGCACTAGGGATTATAACAACGATGGCATAGCTTTGCCATTCGATCGGCGTCGTAAACCAAGCGTATAAAAAACCCAAAATGCCTTCATAGATCATTGTCGCCACAAACACCGACGCGATCGGGAAGAGCCAGTGTTCGACTCGAATGCTGCGCATCACCGTCATAATCAAGATGACAGGGACGAGCAGAGCGAGCGCATGGCTACCCAACAACGAGCCGATACAGATATCGAGGGCGAGGCCGCCATAGAAAGCCCAACGCATTCCCTCATTCGCGCCGCTTACCAAAGCTCTACATACCACTATCACCAACATAAAGGGCGGTACAAACCCCAATGGCCGCGGCAAGAGCGCGATCTGCACCAAAGCGAACACCAGCAGAAGCAGGATAACACCAACTTCGCGTGCGATTCGCACTTCGATTCGAGATTGCTGATACATGGGGTCTGCTCCGACTGAACTAGGAAAGGGAAGGGAGAGCCACCGTTCTTCGTTGGTGGCAGCTACTGAGATGGGGCAAGCACGACCCATACATCGCGTACTTGATCGGGGTCCACAAAAGGTCGTAATTCTGCAACAAGCGTATGTCCACTTGTACCAGTAGCTTCAACTGTTCCGATCGGGATGCCTGCCGGGATCGCGCTCAAGGGAAGGTCGATGCCGAGCTGCTGAGACAGGCCCGCTGTTACAACAACATCTCCGATCACAAACTGGGCATCACGCGAAACTTGATCGAAGCGCAAACGCGAACCACGCTGCCACTGGCCTTGAACGATGCCGGTCGCCGAAGTGTTTTCGTGAATGACGCGAGCGCTGATTTGGCTACCGAAGTCGGTAATGAGGAGCACTGTAGAGATACGTGGGGTCACTTGTTCGACCACACCTACCAAAGCAGGCGGGCTGCTGCCCTGTTGCCCGATGACCGCCATACCGACCGTAACTCCTGCCTCGCTACCAAGCGCAATGCTCATAGTACGGCGCCCAGCATCGGGCGAGCGAGCCACGATCTCTGCCGGAATCATATTGGCAGCCCAGTTGTATTGTTCGCGAATAGAGAGCTGTTTGCGCAGGGTAACGTTTTCGACTTGATTCTGCTGCAAGGCGATAACTGTCGCCTCTAGGGCAGCGATCTGGGCCTGTTGTTCTGCAACGATCTCCGATAAACGCGGGACATCGTTAACCCGTTCAAGCCACAAAAAGCTCTCTTCGCGCGAACTCGTAACTACGCCTGTGATAGGGCTCAAGAAGACGGTTGCAGCTTGGCGCGCTCCCGTGATAATACCAAGATAGTCGAGAACAAAAAGCACACCCGTAACGCTCAAAAGCAGGAGAGCAAGGACAATTGGATGCAAAACAAAACCCGCTTGAGAGCGTCGCGATCGGCTATCGAGATAGTTGCGCATAGTTACGTTCTGATACGGCGCGGCGCTGAAGTGCGTAATAAAATATCGCGATAGACCTTGTTATCTGTCTCCTCAACCATTTTGCCAGCACCGCGAGCCACGCACGAAAGCGGATCTTCAGCGATATGAACAGGCATACGCGTTTCGGCAGCGATGCGCTTACTCAAACCATGCAACAACGAGCCACCACCCGCCAAAGTGATGCCGTGTTCCATAATGTCGGCCACCAACTCGGGTGGGGTCTCTTCGAGCGCTTGGCGCACGGCCTGCACAATGTTGTTGATCGGCCCAGCGATACCTTCACGCAATTCGACGCTGCTCACCTCGACAGCCTTGGGCAGGCCGGTCAGCAGGTCGCGACCTCGTAACGTAACTTTAATCTCTTCTTCAAGCGGATAAGCACTACCAGCAGCGATCTTGACTCGTTCGGCCATACGTTCGCCAATCAAAAGGTTGTATTCGCGCCGAGCGAATTGGATCACAGCCTCGTCGATTTCGTCGCCCGCTGTGCGGAGCGAGTGGTTGATTACGATACCGCCCAGCGAGATCACCGCGACCTCAGTAGTGCCACCACCAATATCAACAATCATACTGCCGATCGGCTCTTCAACAGGCAAACCAGCACCGATCGCAGCAGCCATGGGTTCTTCTACAACATAGGCATCGCGGGCTTTGGCTTGAATGGTCGCTTCGCGAGCTGCACGCCGTTCGACTTCGGTTACACCCGAAGGCACACCAACAACAACCAGTGGTCGCGGAGGAATAAGATGAAAGGCTCGCTGGTGGGCTTTATCGATGAAGTGCTCGATCATTTTTTGCACAACATCGAAGTCGGCGATCACACCATCGCGCAGCGGGCGAATAGCCACAATATTGGCGGGCGTCTTGCCCACCATTGCTTTAGCCTCTGCACCTACTGCTTCGACCCTTTTTGTACGTTGATCTATAGCAACAACTGATGGCTCGCTAATCACAATTCCTTTGCCGCGCACATGCACTAGGGTATTGGCCGTGCCTAGGTCAATGCCTAAATCGCGGCTAAATGCGCCAAAGAATTTACTAACCGGATTAAACTTGAACGCCGCCACAGTGTATTTCCTATTAATTCGTTACCTAATACGGATTTCCATTATAGCATAGCTCGTCTTGAGCAAATCAGACGCGCTTCCAACATCATATGATACCACGCTGATACGTAGCTGAGAGGCCGATCGCTGTGCTATAATAGCTTATAAAGTTAAAAGACGTGTTTGAACGTCTTCAAAGCTTGAATAGTTAGCGCCAATGGGGTTAGTCATCGTCTTTTTTATCTATTGGTTAGTCGTAATAGGTGAATGTACCTATTTCGGGCGCTATGCTGTTCGTTTTATTTATGAACGGGGTGCCCATTTTTACGACCAAGTACGAGCAGAACTCCATGCAAGCGACCAGGAGTTGCTGTTACCGGTACTAGCACAGGCGCTCGTTAGCAAGACGCACCATGTCACCATCGATGTAGCGACTGGCACAGGACGCGTACCACTTTTGCTTGCATCACAACCTTGGTTTGATGGTATCGCCTATGGGCTTGATTTTTCGCCAGCGATGTTGCAGCAGGCCCGCCTCAAAGTCCACTCCCACGATCTCGAACAGAACGTGATACTAGTACAGGGAGAGTCTGGACAGCTACCGTGGACAGATGAGCATGCCAATCTTGTTACTTGTCTCGAAGCGCTCGAATATTTTCCTAACCCACACCACGCCCTAGCTGAAATGGTACGCGTGCTCCAACCAGGTGGCTACTTGGTCATTAGCAAGTATCCCGACGAGTGGGCACGTTGGCTTCCCGGTAAGGCTTTTTCAACCCAACACCTGATAAACATCTTGACAAAACTCGGTCTTGAGCAGGTTGTTGTGGAACCTTGGCAACCAGGACAATACGATCTCGTTATAGCTATCAAACAGAATCGGCATACACCGTAAGGCGATGTCGGGTACGCATATGTCACAAGCGCCCTCTTCCACGGCGACGGAGCCGCTACTTTTTAATCGCTATCGTATTCACGAGCAACTCGGTGAAGGTCGTCTTGCTACGGTTTACCGCGCTACAGACGAACGTCTTCAGCGTTCTGTGCTCGTTCACCTATTTCGTAAAAACCTTGTGAGCCAAGAAGCTCTTCGCAAGCGTTTTCTTGAAGAAGCGAGTGCGAGTGCACGACGCTCACATAGCGCCCTACTCGAGGTTTTCGATAGCGGCGAAGCCGCGAACCGTCCCTTTATGGTAACAGAGTATGCAGTTGGGCGGCCGATCAACGCACTCGGCATACTCTCGATCGAAGATGCCCTGCTCTATATCCGCCAAGTTGTTGGTGCTGTTGCTGCCTGCCAAAAAGCGGGCGTACCACACCCGCCGATCAGCAGTAGCAACGTGATCTTGGTCGATGAGGGACGGGTCAAATTGGTTGAAAGCTGGCAGACGCCTCTTTCCTCGGTTGTGCTCGACCTGATGCACTACCGCGCTCCGGAGCGTATTCAAGGTCAGCCGCCTAGCCCTGCAAACGCGGTCTATGCGCTCGGTATCCTCTTGTATGAAATGATTACCGGTAAGCGCCCGGTCGAAGGCAGCGACCCGCAAGCTATCGCTAGGGCGCATCTCACGACTGTAATACCGCCGATCAGCGCCGAACGACCGCTGCTCTACCTTCCGTCGCTCGATTCGCTCGTGGCACGTGCGACCGCACGGGTGCCCGAACAGCGCTGGCCCGATGCAGCCGCCTTTGCAACCGCTATCGACGAACTACGCCGTGATATCGGTAATACAACCCAGCGCTTTGAAGTAGCGACACCTCGGCGAAGCCTACGCACAACGCTGGCAGATCTGCGTCTGCCGATGGGCTATACCAACCCTCTTGAACAGCCCAGAAGTCGTGATCCCTACCCCGATCAGTACGACGATCAAGACGAGGAAGACTTTAGCCCAAGCCCGCACGGTGCTCAGGCAGCGCCGCGCAGACCTCTGGGCCGAGGCATGAGCACCCAGCAGATTCGTCGTCAAAGCCTCCGTCGCTCGATCGCAGGCGGAATCGCGGCACTGTTATTGTTGTGTGTTGTCATCTACGGCATGTATATGTTCGCCAGCTTTGCGGTCGATCAGTTTTTTGCAATCAAACTCCCTCAGATCGAACTGCCATCGCTGCCATCGTGGCTCACCGGCCAACCGGAAGAAATTTTAATTGTACGTGCCGATGAACTCAACCTACGCAAGGGCGCTGGCACCGATCAAGAGGTGCTAGAAAAACTCCCTAAAGGCACGCTGGTGACACGTTTAGGTGGTGAAGAGGTCATCGACGATACGGTTTGGATCGAAGTGCAGGTCAATATCGAAGGGAAGCAGTACACAGGCTGGGTCTCTGAGCGCTATCTTGAGAAGGCTGATACCTAACAGCCATAAACACGCAACGCGCCCAGGCTTACAAGCAGACTAACAATTGCACTACACTACAGTTCCGCTTCAAATAGTAGGGAGCATTGCATGGCTGAATTCCTTCCAGACGCGATCATCGAACGCTTGCGAAGTGCCGAAGCGGTCACAGTTTTAACAGGCGCTGGCATCTCAGCTGAAAGCGGCATTCCAACCTTCCGTTCGGCCAACACCGGCCTGTGGCGCAACTACGACCCGACCGAGCTAGCCACACCGCAAGCGTTTATGCGCAATCCGCAGCTTGTCTGGAGTTGGTATAGCTATCGCCGCAAAATCGCAAACGAGGCCGAGCCAAACAAAGCCCACTACGCTCTTGTCGATCTAGAACAATATTACCCGCGCTTTACGCTGATTACCCAAAACGTCGACGGCTTACACTGGCGAGCGGGCAGCCGCAATATGCTCGAACTCCACGGCAATATCACGCGCGTCCGCTGCTTCGACTGCGCCATGTACGCTGATGTTTGGGAAGAAGATGAAGAGAATGGGCCGCCAGTCTGTGCAGCATGTGGCGGCTTTTTACGTCCTGATGTATTATGGTTCGGTGAAGGGCTGCCTTCGCGTGAACTCAATTTAGCCTATCAAGCGGCCCAATCGTGCGATATATTCTTGTGTATTGGTACCTCGGCGATGGTACAGCCTGCTGCATCGTTGCCGCTGATGGCACTACGGAAGGGCGCACTGGTGATCGAGATCAATCTTGAAGACACGGCCCTTTCGGATATGGTTCACTATTCGCTCCATGGTTCCGCCGGTATACTCCTACCACAGTTGACCGAGATGATTCTCACTGGCGGTCGCACTCGTGAGGAAAGCGTGTGAAAGACGAACTCAGCGGGCCGCATATCCGCTTACGTCCATGGCGGCACGCAGATACGATCGTCCAAGACTCGTGGCCGCCTTTTTCAGATCCGACCCAAGTCTTTTGGCATATACCGCGTCGTATCACGTTTGCCGAAATGAATTGGAACTATGACTATGATCCTTCGCGCTATATTTGGGCGGTTGAGCTGCACAATGGCGAACTGATCGGTCGAGTCTCGTTACGCGATGTCGACAAACGCAAATCGGAAGCCCGCCTCGGAATCTCCTTTGGCTCGCCCTATGTCAGTCAAGGGTTGGGCAGCGAAACAATGCGGGTGTTCTTAACCTATTGCTTCAAACGGCTCGGCTTCCAGCGCATTGTGCTGGATGTGGCCGCGACCAATCGGCGCGCCGTTGCAACCTATGAACGACTGGGCTTCCGCCAGATCGGCAACGATTGGCGTTCACCCAATCCGCGCGACGATCTGAGCTTCCTTGATGACCCACACTACAAAGATCTGTTGCCTTATATCCGTCGTTCGCGTCAGGGCGTTTGGGTCGAGTTTTTTGAAATGGAATTGACAAGTAGCGAGTGGTTTGAAAAACAGCAGTCTCAACCCTAGACCGTTGTTGCATTCCTATATTCTCATCATAAGGATATTATGAAGCGATACTTGCCGTGGGTGCTGCGTTTACTTGGCCCAGCTCTCCTGATCTACTTCCTTACAACGATTGATTTCACTCAATTACTCATTATTTTACGTCAAGCAAAACTTTGGCCGATCGTGCTGGCGCTGATCTTGATGCCACCGTTTATCTGGATCAAATCGTGGCGCTGGCAACAGATTCTCAAAGATATGCAGATCGATCTGCCGCTCAAAACGGCGATCGGTCTCTATACGGTTGGCCTCTTCTTGGGTGCAACCACTCCGGGCCAGGCGGGCGACTTAGTCAAAGCCTTCTACCTGCGCGACCGAGGTGCGCCCCTAGCACCCGCTATGCTCAGCGTAGTACTCGATCGGCTCTGCGACCTCTTGGTTATGGCAGTCATCGCTTCGTTAAGTGTGTTCGTCTTTAGCCAGTTTTTGCCAGACCCACGGCTACAGACCGCGTTAGTCGTTGTAAGTTGTGTTGGCATTCTCACAGCGACCGGTCTGCTGCTGGCGCGCACGCCGCGCGAATGGCTGCTGAGTTCGTTCCTGCCCCGCATTCTGCCGGGCAAACTGAGCGCAACCCTCGCACGCTGGCAAGAGCAGCTCAACTCGCTCACGCTGCGCCTGCCGCTTGTGCTGACCATGCTGGTCTCGTCGCTGATCTCGGCGGGCTTCACCTTTTGGCGGCTCTGGTTGCTCTTCTTGGCGCTGGGGCTCGACCGCGTGCCGCTCTTTACGGTGATGAGCGTCTCGGCCCTGATCGCAGTAGTACAAGTGCTGCCGATCTCGTTTAGCGGCATTGGCGTGCGCGATGGCATTTTGGTTGCTGCGCTTCAGTTCTACGGATATGGAACTGAACTTGCTATCAGTCTCTCGTTGCTCTTTTTGTTGCTCAATATCGAACACATTGTCGTCGGGTTCATTACCTCGTTCTGGTTCCCGTTAGGTAAGGCTGCCGAAGCACTCAACACAACCGATACAAGTACCCAAGAAGCACCCCGACAAACAACATAAGATCTACTTGCCGCCCATGCAAGAGTGGACTACAATGGAGAACAGTCTGCTTCGCGAATAATGGAGATGATGGGAGGGCCTATGTGGGCTATGCCCTCCATAGTGGTATGAACGCCATCAATTTTAAACAACGTCATCTGCCCTGGTGGCGTCTCATCACCCCCTTATTACTGATGCTGTTTGCCGCCTGTTCCTATCTACTGGCGGCATTTGCGCCTAGTTTGCCCGTCATCACCGTCAGCGACATGCGACACGTCGATGTGTCGTATGACCCAACAGGCGCGCTGCAAGAGAATGACCTGATTCTAGCGGCCAATCAACTCAGCCCCGATACGTGGGCCGATACGGGCCTCAACCGAGTCGCAGAGGTTGACAGTATCTATCGGGTCACAATCAACCGCGACAACCGCATTCTGACTGTCACCACTCGCTCCCAAATCTTTCCCTTCCATCAAATGGCGCTGCGTTGGACTGGCCCTTTGCTAGTTCTGTTGGGCTGTCTGTTTGTGGTGACGATTCTCAGCTTGTTGCGCAAACTCACCCCAGCCGAACAGGGGGTACGAGTCGCATTCATCGGGCTGAGCATCTCGTTGATCTTGATTCCGCTGCGCAATACACCGCCGCTCAACTGGATCGCCGAACCGATCATCGGCCCGATCATGATGATCTCGACGGGAATGCTGAGCGGTGCATTCGTCTTCTTCCTAGGCTATTCGCACCGCGCGCGGATCTGGCATCCCTTCTGGCTACCAGTAGGGATCTACGCGATCGGTTTTCTGATCTGCGTAGCGGCTCTGCTGCTGGTGCCCGGCACAGGACTGCAACGTGCAACCTTTATCACCGGCAAGCTGGTACCTTCAATCGCAATCATCATCGCCTCGATCACGACGTTCCTAAGCATCTATAGCTATCGCAAGACCCGCAATCCAGCGGCGCGTGCCCAACTACGTTGGATCGCTTGGGGCTTGCTGATCGGCGTACCGCCTTGGCTGGCGCTCTTCGCCATTCCAACCCTATTTGAAATGGGCAACCCGCTGGCCTATGCGATCTCGATGGTGCCTATGACCGCCGTTCCGGTCAGCTTCTCGCTGGCGATTCTGCGCTTTCGACTGCTCGATGTCGATGAGATTCTCAACCGCAGCATCGCCTATAGCCTGATGTTAGTGGGCCTAGGGACGATCTATACCATCACTATCGCAACCCTAAGTCGAGTTTTAGTGCCCATCGCAGGCATTCAGCTCAACAGCGTCACCAACTTTATCGCGACGGTTTTGATCGCAGGCTGCTTCAACCCCATGCTGCGGATCGCCCGTCTAGTGGTCAACCGCTACCTCTACCGCAGCCGCTACAACCTGCTACAACTGATACGAGCCGCCGGACGCAATTTGCGCGGCATCGAGGGCTGGAACGCGCTCTTGCCACTACTGGGCGAAGAGCTGCCCAAACAGCTCAATATCGAGCAGGCCATGTTGTTGCTGTTGGAAGATGGCAAGTATGTGGGCTATGCTCGAGATGGCCAACAAGTCACGATCGAGCTGCCCCCAAACTGGCCGCTCGAGCGCGCGCTGATTCTGCAAAACTGGCGCGACAACAACAGCCCAGCTTGGGCCCAGCCGCTGCTCGACTACGGATTCCAGTTAGCCTTTATTCTGGTAGCAGGCGGACGTTCGGTCGGTATGTACGCTCTGGGTCAGTTGAAATCGGGCGGTTGGTACGATCGCCAAGCGATCGCCGCGCTCGACGAACTATCGGACCGCATCGCGGGCGCGGTCGAGAACGCCCGTCTGCTGGAACAGAACTCGGCCCAAGCCAGTCTGCGCTACGAACTGGCCGTCGCGCGCCGCATTCAAGAGAGTCTGCTGCCTGCGACCACGCTCAGCCATGGCCAGCTCGACATTGCGGCGATCAACCTCTCGGCTAGCGATGTGGGCGGCGATCTCTATGCTATGCAGCGGCGCGACCCTTGTAGCATCAGTCTGGCGGTCGGCGATGTGAGCGGCAAGGGGGTGCCCGCGGCCCTGATGATGGCGGTGACGAGCGCCGTGCTCAACACCGTTTCGGCTCAAGAAGAGGCGCCCGACGTGGTGTTAGAGCGGGTCAATCAGCAGTTGCGCAGCTACACGGCCCAAAATCGCCAGAACGTCGCGCTCTGCTATCTCTTATTCAAGGCCAAGGGCTGCACGCCCGCCGACAACTCCTATTTCCAGCTGCAAGCCGCCAACGCGGGCGCGATTCCTCCACTTTTACGCCGCGCCGATGGCACAACCGAATGGCTTGAGATCGGTGGTTTGCCGCTCGGCTCACCGCTGCCAAGTAACGCCTATCCGGTGAGCTGCCACACGCTCGGCCCGGGCGATATGCTCTTGCTCTGCACCGACGGCCTACTCGAAGCCCATTCGCCTCAGGGGGAGTTGTTAAGCTTCGATGGCGTGGCCGAGCTGTTCGCCAAAGCGCCCTGCGATCAAGATGCCCAAGCGGCGATCGACGCTATGCTCAAAGGGCTCAACGCCTTCACCGAAGGCATAGAGGTCGACGACGATGTGACGATTGTGATTGTGCGGGTTCGCTGCTGATAGCAAACCCGCACACTTCTTTTTCAGCTGCCTGATGCCTCTCCTCAGTTGATAGTCAATCCATTCGATGCGTTCAGTACTCAAACGGTAAAATCGCTCGCTACCATTCGACTGCTAGCGCGTCCGCCTTCGGCTATCAACATCCTTTCCTTCCATTCGGGCTGCTTGCCAGCGCTGCCAGCAGCGCTGTGTTACGCGCTCAGCGTGCTGCTCACCATACCCCGAAGCCGTACCTTGCCCTTCGGCGTGCTTGGTTGGTGAGCCTGTCGAAGGGTACAGCTTCGGGCAGAGTACGGTCATGTGGCTACAGAGTGCGTATGCACCCTTCTCCTGCTTCTCATACCAAATCCGTTTAACGACGTGCATGCTCTTCGCTCAGAAAAACGAAAAGCCGGGAAAAAGAGAGTCACGTTCCGCTCTGCCGAAGGCCAAAGAGAACCTAATCAACCGGATTTGGTATCAGGAGAGAGGTCGGAGATGAGGGCACTCGCTCCCTTCTCCCGCAATGCTATGCATTAGCCAACAGTCGTGTCGGCAGCCAAAGGCAATAGTTCGCATACCATCGCGGGATTATCCTTGAGAGCACAGAACGCGGAGACATTCACCCCCTCGCCCGCAGTGCGGGAGAGGGGGCCGGGGGGTGAGGGCAGGCTAGCCCTGCTGATAGCCGTAGGCGGACGCGCTGAGGACTGAATGAAAAGAAACACCCTTTTCCGCCAGAATGTTGCAAAGAACAAGCGCACTCAGTCTTGTGGGCTTTGCAGCACCAGTGGCATCAAAATGCGCGCACCTGAAACAAACATGGCTCGGTAGCTCGTATCTTGCGCTGGTGTGATCACACTCTGAATCGCTTCGCCGCCGTGCTGCCAACCCTGCGGGATCAGCCAAGTGCCTTCAGGCGAGAGTTGAGGATCGGCCCGCAGATTGAGCTGATAACCCGGCCATGAAACAAAGCTACTGGGCGTCTGGAAGCGCTCGCCGTTGACCGTCACAAAAGCGCCCGCTGGCTCGCTCTCTAGCGTGATCGTGACCAGCTGCGGGTAGATCGCCTGAGTGATCACGCCAGTCACGCCTTGGCTGTCGCGCGCCCGCAAGACGATCTCAAGGTAACTGGTCTCGGTGGCCAGCAGATCTTCGGGCGGCGGAGCAACGATCGTGGTGCTGATGCCCGTGGTCGGCCCTGCGTAAGGATGCGTATGTTCGTTGTGGTGCAGAATCACGCTCCATTCAAGCTGCGCACCTTCGAGCTGGCCATCTTCGACATCGCTAGCGCTGCCGCGCAAAACGAGCGTCTCGCCAACCTGGTAGCGCTTGTCGGGCGCAGGCTCTTCGATCACAGGCAACGGGGCGTGGTTGCCCGCACTGATCAGTATCGAAGCACTGCTTCGCGCGCCTCGGCCGTCGTCGAGCGTGACAGTTGCCGTATAGTTGCCGATTGTGGTATAGCTATGGCTGATCTGCGGGTTGGGGCTGGCGGGAGCCGTCGTACCATCGCCGAAATCCCAGCTATAGAGCAGACTATCGCCGTCGGGATCGCTGCTGGCGCTGGCATCGAACTGCACCAACAAGGGCAGCGCGCCGCTGGTCGGGCTGGCGCTCAGCACAGCTTGGGGCGAGCGGTTGAGCGCGCCCGTGTAGACAACCTTGCGAACTTGGCCGCCTCCGGCCATGCTGGTGTAATAGAGCGCGGTTTCGCCATTGATGGTGGCGAACTCCATATGAACAGCGCTGCTATTGCCCAAGTTGTTCGCAAACGTAAGCGGCGCGAAGCTTGATCCGCTATAGTCGAGGCGGAAGATCTTGCCGCAGACATATTCACCAAAAAGGTAATCGCCATCGTATTCGCTCGGCCAGACGCCCTGCGGCACAAAGGCCCCACCCGTAATGGAGTTGCCGCGTACACCAGCGGCATTACAATCATTGGTATGCTGATAATCGAAGATCGGATCGATTTGATTCGCGGGCGGCGGCGGGCAGTTTGTGCTCGATCCATTGGCGCAGTGCCCTTCGCGATCGTTCCAACCGTAATCGGCCCCCGCAACACCTTCGTCAATCTCCTCCCACACGCCTTGACCGACATCGTTGATAAAGAAGCGCGTTCCTGAAGCGTTCGGATCGAAGGCGATGCGGAAGGGGTTGCGCAGGCCCCAAGCGAAGGTCTCTTGGCAATGTTTGCCCTCGTAAGGTGCGCTGGTTCGCCCTGTTACACGGCATACTTCGCCACTGCTTGCATACGGATTGCTAGATGGAACAGTGCCATCAGGATTGAGGCGCAGTATCTTACCTAGCAGGGTGTGTGTTTCACGAGCGGCTGGGTTTTGCCCGGCGCAACGATTGCGATCAGCATAGTAACAACCTGAGTCGCCCACGCTGATGTAAAGATAGCCATCTTTGCCAAAGGCCAGATCGCCGCCATTGTGATTGCCAGCAAACGAGGGGATATGTTCGATCAGCGGCAGCTCGCTGGCGGGATCGATCTGATCGCCCTGCATGGTGAAGCGCGAAACACGGTTCGAGGGCGAATCGGCGAAGGGGTCGTCACTATTGACCCGTTGAACACACACGTTGCTCGGATGTCGGCGGGTGTAGAACAGATAAATGTAGGGTTGGCTCGGGAAATTAGGGTGGGCGGCTACTCCGAGCAGGCCGCGCTCGCTTTGGGTGCAGATCTGCGAACTGAGATCGAGCACAGGCTCTGTCTGCAGCACGCCATTTTTGACCAAGCGTAGCAGGCCAGACTGTTGGGTCACCAACATGCGCCCATCGGGCAAGACCTCAAAGGCGGTAGGAGCGCTCACATTTACAAAGAGCTGGTCTTCAAATTCCGCTGGAACAGCCGCCTTAATAGGTACAACTGCTAAACACAAGACACAAATGATGACGAAACTCACGCGAAACCAGCATCGTTGCCAGGCGATCATGGGGATTCTCCTTCGCTACGCCAAATAGGGGCGTATTCTGAGAGCCAATGAGGAGCTTTGTCATTTATAATTCTGTCTAGCGTTCAGTGTAGCATATCTATAGGGAATAGAATTTGAATACCATAAAAAATCTATCGATCCATGAACTCAACCAGCATAGGTCGGCATTCTCTTCGGAGCAACTGACGCTGGTGATTGATTCGATTTTGGAAGGCTATACCAAAGCCGAAGCTTGGATGATCGAACATGAAGTTGGAACAGCTTATCTGCTCTGGGAGCAAGCAAACAATACGTTTTACCTAAGCCAGTTTACATCGAGCATCGCATGCCAAGACAGCCTCGCCGAACTGGTGGCGAGCGAGATCGTGCCGCGCGCAAGCAACCTTGCCAAGGCCCACTTCAAACTACGCTCACTCGATCCATTGCCCGATGCCTTTATTCAGAGCTGCTGGCCCGGTCTGCTGCACGACACAGCCTTTATCCGCTTGTATCGCTACGACAAGCCGATCGTGGCGAAATTCGCGCCAAAAAGAAACGCTCAGATCGTTGCGATCGATCGAGCGTTGTTAGAAAACGAGGCGATTCAGTGGCGCGAATGGGTCTGCGAAGAGATCGAAGGCATGTGGCCAAACCGCGAGAGCTTCTATCAGGCCGGTTTCGGCGCAGCGGCCATCATTGATCAGCACATCGTCAGCGCCTGTACCGCCGAATTTATGAGCCAGCGCCACTGCGGCATTGGGATCGCGACCCATCACGAGTATCAACGCCTAGGTCTCGCCTGCGCCTGCGCTATCAAATTCCTACATCAAGCGCTCGGCAAAGGCATTCAGCCCTATTGGGAATGCAACAGCCGCAACCTACCCTCCTTGCGCTTGGCCGAAAAGCTCGGCTTCCGCGTCATCGAAGAGGCCAGCGTGTGGGTCGGCAGCTTTGTAAACTAAGCCTACTCAATGATGATCCGTTGAGCCTCGCTCAAGATCAGCGAGTCGATCAGCTGCTCGATGGGGGCGTGATCGTCGGTCAATGGCTCAAAACGGGCTTGATCACGCGTAAACTCGCGCACCGGCTCGTTACCTTGGTACATGGCCCAGTACATCACCTGCTTGAGCGCAAGCACCTCCATAGCGTCGGCATTATCGGCAAAGTTGGCTGGGCCATCGCCAACTGGTGTGTTCACACCGATAATCAGCGAGTTGGCGAAACCGGTTGTATCGATAATAAAGACTTGCGGAAAGACCTCGAGCATAGTGCTCGCTAACACATTGACCAGCCGATCGTCGTTGGGAGTGCGTCCTGCGTTCACAACCGCTACACCCTGTTCGTTCAGGTGGGCTTTGACCTCGCTGAAGAACTCAACTGTCGTCAGGTGAAAGGGAATGTAGGGCTGATGGTAGGCGTCCATACCAATCACATCGTAGGTTTTGTCGGTGGTAGCCAGCCAATAACGCGCATCTTGGGCGTGGGTGCGATAGTTCGGAGCCGCCTCGGTCTCTGATTCAAGGTCGAAATACTTGCGCCCCATTTCGATAATAGCTGGGTCGATCTCGACGGCGTCGATAATCATATCAGAGCCATAAGAGGCCAAAAATTGCTTGGGCACCGTGCCCGCCGCCGAACCCAACATCGCCAAACTCTTGACCGAGTCGACACTGCGATTGGGATAGACATAGGGCGCGACCGCGAAATAATCCCACGGCCCGCCGCCCGTCAGCAGATCGAGCGGATCGCCCGTCTCTTTGTACTTCAGGCGATAGATCGAGTGGATCGCTTGGCCCTCGTTCAAGATCAAGTTGACGCGCATATCTATCCCGCTGTTGGGGTCGGGGATATCTTGCAAAGCGACTTGAATATAGTTGTAGCCCGATTCCTTCTCGGTCACCAGCGCACAACGGTAACAATCGGCAGCCCGAATACTTTTGTGCTGCATGGTGGTATAGATCGCCACAACCGCAATAATAGCGACCATCAGCCAATAGCGCGCATCGCGCGAGCCGATCACGCCGATGATCAGCAAAAAGAACGAAAAGAGGTAGAGCGTGGCCTCGGTTCCGATCGCCGGGATCAAAACCAAGGACGGCAGAAAGGTACCGATGATAGAGCCAACCGTCGAGACCGACGACAAGGTTCCGACCGTGCGCCCAGCCGTCTCTAGGCCGCCTTCAACACGATGAAGCTGCAAACGGGTAGCAAACGGGCTAACCGTCGCCATTAAGATCACCGGGGCAGCGAACAACAAGAGCACGCCCAGCAAGGCCCCGATAAAGCCTCCCGCCGCCACTTGGCTAAGCGACTGTTGGGCAAAACGTAAAATGGGCCGTGCAACCAAGGGAATGAAACCCGTTAGGAAGCCAGCCCATGTGATGATTTGGTAGAGCAATTGCAGATCAGGACGACGGTCGGCCAACGCACCTCCGATGCGATAACCAAGCGCGAGATAACAGAGTGTCAGACCGATGACCGCTGCCCAAATCGGCTGAGAGCTGCCGAAGTAGGGGGCCAACAAGCGAGACATCACCATCTCGACGCCCATCGTGCCGATGCCTGCAAGAAACACCACTAGCAGTAAAAAACGTTGAGAACGCATCAGCACTATTTTCTTTTACCTAAGCGCACTAAGAATAAGGGTTTGGATCATCTGGATCAGCAAAAACGCAATCAGAGGGGACAGGTCGATCATACCCGTATTAGGCAGAATGTTGCGAATCGGAGCCAAAATCGGCTCGGTCAACTCGCGCGCAATCTGCGAGATCTTCATATTGCCCATCGGGTCAACCCAACTCAGCAGAACACGGGCTAGCAACGCGATCCAGAGTGCATTGAAAAACAGAGAAATAAATGTAAACAGAAAACTATTCATAGAATCCAACCTTCAAATTAGGCATTATTCCTTGTTAGCTCACACTTATTATACTATAGCCCTTTTGGCCATGTTGCACCTTCACGCTTAGAGATTCTCAACAAATAATGAGCAAACGAAAATACAACTCGCTCAAGCGCTTCGTCACATCCTGCCACATTCGTTGCCTTCTTAGCTCAGGCGGCCTAGTCTCGCCCCCAACGAAGGCTCTTAGCGCGTCCGCCTACGGCTACCAACATCCCGCCCGCAATCAAAGGGCTATCTGCCCTGAGCGAAGCCGCCCCCACACAACAACAAGCACGGATCACATATAAGCAGCCCGAACCTCTTCGCAAAATATCCCAAATGATGTTGAGAGATCTCGCGCTTTCGCACGAGATCTCTCCCGTGGTGTGCTACTCGCTGAGCGGCTTGATCTCGAAGCTGAAGGTGTATTCGCGCTCGTTGACCTGATACTGCTCGAGCGTATCGACGAACAGGCCGGTGCCCAAACCGCGGTGGGCCGCGTCGAGGTTGAGCACCACCTCGCTGCGCGGCGTCAGCTCTGTGGTGTGCTTGGCCGCGGTCAGATCCTCGTCGCTAAAGTGCAGCGCGTTGAACTCGAATGGCTGCTCGCCGCTGATCAGGAAGCCTCGTCCATCGGCGCTGCGCAGCTTCAGCCAGCGCACGCCCGTCTTGTGGCCGTGCTCTTGGGGCATAATGTAGGGCACGTACTGATCGCTGACCGTGCTCTCGTAGAGCCCGATCATGCTGCCCGAGCGGCGGTCGTTGTAGTTGTCTTCGGGGCCGTAGCCATACCAGCTCAACTGCTCGTAGTCGCTCGCAAGGCTCATACGCACGCCGACGCGCGGCAGGTCGCGCAGCTCCTCGGCCAGCTTGACCTGGTTCTTGATGCGCAGCGTGCCGTCGTTCAGCAGCGTGAAGGTCTGAGTCTGAGCCACATCGTCCCACTGCTCGCGGCCCGACCACGAGTAGCGCACCTCGATGCTGGGGCCATCGTCGTCGCCCTCAACGATCTGAATGCCCTCGAAACGGCGCTGCAGCTTATCGAGGCTCACCCGCCGCCAGATCGACAGAGCGCGATCTTGGAAGCCGAAGAGAGCCTGCAGGTTGTCGTTGTCGGTCGGCGCACGCCAAAGGTTAAGGCGCGGCGCTTCAACCAGCGTGCCATCACCGAGGTAGCTGAGCAGCTCGCCGTTGCTCTTGCTGAAGCGCGCGCTGATCGTGCCGTTGCTGAGCGTAAAGGCTTCGTCATCCTCGCTGACGCTCACGCCCGCCGCACTGCCCGCGCTTACGCTGGCTTGAGCGACCGGGCCCGCCAACTGATCCCAAGCGACCAGATGGCCTGCTGCGGCCCAAGGCGTCGCTTCGCGCTGCACAAAGCTGAAGTTCACAAAGGCTTCGCCCTGCTGCGGCCAGGCAATGTCGAGCCTGATCTCGCTGCTGCTCTGGGGCGCGATGCTCGGCAGTTCGAAACTGCCCGATGCCTGCTCTTTGCCATCGACCACCAGCGTCCAGCTTGCGCTCAGGTCGGATAGATCGCGGAAGTAGCGGCGGTTTTCGAGCTTGAAGATGCCCTTTGCGGCGTCGACCGCGCTCACGCGCACGGGGCGGGCGAAGTATTTGAACTCGTTCAAGCCCGGGTGGGGCGTGCGGTCGGGCCAGACCATACCATCGGCCACAAAGTTGCCGTCGTGGGGAGTCTCTCCGAAGTCACCGCCATAGACCCAATAGGGCTTACCATCGGGGCCGGGCATGCGAATGCCGTGGTCGACCCATTCCCAGATAAAGCCGCCCTGCAGGCCGTGATACTTCTCGAAGGCTGCATAATAATCGCAGAGCGATCCGCTGCTATTGCCCATAGCGTGGGCGTATTCACACATAATCAGCGGGCGCGGATCGTCGGTGGTCGTCACCCAGGTCACAATGTCGTCGATGCCCGGGTACATGGGGCAGACCAGATCGGTCGCGGCGTGACCACGGCCCCAGTGCTGACGAACGCCCGTCACAGGCGAAATGCCATCGAAGGGCGAGACCGCGCCTTCGTAGTGGATGATGCGCGTCGGATCGGTGTGGCGGATCCAAGCAGCGGCGGCATCGTGGTTGGCGCTATAGCCGCTCTCGTTGCCGAGCGACCAAGCGATAATACAGGCGTGGTTCTTGTCGCGCTCGACCATCGCCCGCACCCGCTCGATGTAATGAGCCGCTACGCGCCGATCCGCCGACACAGCCGGATCGTAGTGGTTCTCGATGTTGGCCTCGTCGATCACATAGAAGCCGTACTCGTCGCACAGCTCGTACCAGTAGGGATCGTTGGGGTAGTGCGAGGAGCGAACCGCGTTGACGTTGAACTGCTTCATGCGCTTGGCGTCCAGCTCCATCAGCTCGCGCGTGACAGCCTTGCCATACTCATCGCTGTGATCGTGACGGTTCATACCGTGAATCAACACAGGCTGGCCGTTGATCAGCAGCTCGCGGTTGGCGATCTTCACATCGCGAATGCCGATCCGCAAGCTGGTGCTCTCGGTGCCCTGATCGCTCTCGAGCGTCACGACCAAGCTATAGAGATTGGGCGTCTCCGCCGTCCAGAGGGCCGGATTCTCGATCGGGATCTCGAGCGTGATGCGGCGATTATCACGCTCTGCTGGCTCGGGTCGCCAAGCAGTCTGCTCAACCGCAAGCGCGGCCCGCAACGGTTCGGCCAGCACCGCGCTGCCATCTGGGCCGAACAGCTCGACCCGCAGCTCGCCCTGCATGCGGCGCACCGTTGTGCTGCGCACCTTGGCCAGAATCTTGACCGTCGCCGAACGGTAATCCTCGGCGCAGGGCGTCGTCACCGCGATATCCTCCAAGTAGGTGTTCGGCGTCGTGTAGAGGTAGACATCGCGATGGATACCGGCCTGCCACCAGTGATCCTGATCTTCGATGAAACTGGCGTCCGAATAGCGCGGATTGACGCACAGCAGCTCGTAGCTTTGGCCTGCCTCGACCAGAGCGGTCAGGTCGTATTCGGCGGCGGTGCGGCTATCTTTGTTGAAGCCGACGAACTCGCCGTTCAGATAGACCAACAGCATGCCCTCGCAGCCAGCGAAATGCAGAACCACACGCTGACCAGCCCATTCGCTCGGCACGCTCAAGGTCGTGCGATAGACGCCCGTCGCCACATACTCCGGCACGGTCGGGTAAGGGTTGGGGAAGGGCATCTGAATGTTGGTGTAGTGCGGCTTGGTGAAGGCTTTGCCCTCGTATGGCTCGTGGCGCAGCTGCATGGTCCAGTTGCCGGGCACGGCCAATCGGCGCCATTTACCCGCCTTCAGAGCGGCAGGAGTCACATCTTGTGGGCGATCCAAGAGCAGAAAATCCCACTCGCCGTTCAGGCTCTTCACCAAAGGCGAATGCTCCGGCAGGCGCTTGCGAGCTGATTCGCTATCTGTGAAAGGCCAGAAAGTAGCATGAGGCGCTAACTTGTTCATGCTCGGCAGTTCGGGCGCTTGCCAAGTTGGGCGCGACCCGATAAACAGCATCGGCAGCGATGTTTGTTCATCCATCGAATACAACCTCGTTGTATCAAAAGAGAATGCAGACTGTTTTGCAACAGCAAGGGACAGTCTGCATTATACGACGATTTAATGCCGAAACGCTTAGCTCAAGCCTCGCAGGCGGGCGGTCGCCTCGTAGTCGACTTCGTAGTGCTCGGGCATGCGCACAAGCTGGTCTTCGCGGCCTTTGTAGCGCACCACCACGCCATAATCGCGCTCGGCGCCCTCGATCGAGACATAGCCGTTCACCACGTCGTTTAGCACCAGTTCGATCGGACGCTCGAAGGGGTTGCCGTAGCCGCCGCCGCCCGCCGGATTAAGGTTGACGATCGTGTCCGGCTCGAACCAGAGCACAGCCTTGGGCTGCAGCGGTTTGCCTCCGCTGTTGTACTCGCCCAGCGCGCCCGGCTTGCCGCCCGCCAAGCCTTGGGCTTGGAAGCGGGTGCGATCTGCCATAGCCGAGACGCCGAAGAGCTTATTGCCACGGTAGCCGAAGCTGGTCGCCTGACCCAAACCGCCACGATACTTGCCTGGGCCACCCGAATCGGTGCGCAACACGCGCTGGTACTGCACCATAGGCGAGAGCGTCTCGATCACCTCAGCGGGCACGCCCGCCACACCGCTGGGGAAGCCGGTCGTGTTCAGGCCGTCTTTGTTGGGGCGCGCGCCCATGCCGCCGACCTGGAAGAGCGCCGACATAAAGGTTTCGTCCGAATCAGGCCAAGTGCCGCGCCACATAATCAGCCAGATCGGGTCGGCGCTGCCCGCAATCACCTTATCGGGCAGGGCTTTGGAGAGCGCCCCAAAGATCGCGCTCGGAATGAAGTGGCCGATCAAGTGGCGTGCGCCGACTGCGGCAGGCTCCTTACAGTTGAGGATCGAGCCTTCGGGTGCGCTGACGTGTACCGGACGGAACGATCCTTCGTTGTGGGGCACATCGGGGCTGACCACCGCCTTCATCGCGAACGAGGCGTAGCCATGGGTGTAATTCATGACAACGTTGATGCCGCGACGGCTTTGCGGCGACGAACCCGCGAAGTCGATGTAAATATCTTCTTCGGCGACCGTGACCTTCACCTTGATCTTGATCGGCTCCTCGAAGCCGTCGCTCCAAACCTCGTGCTCGTGGCTGCCCTTCGGTAGAGCGCGGATCGCATCGCGCATGGCCCGCTCCGAACGCTCGATGATCGCATCGGCCAGCGGATCGATGCTCTCGAGGCCGAATTCGTCCATCATCTGCAAGAGGCTGCGCGCCCCGACCGCATTACACGAGGTCTGAGCGTATAGATCGCCGACCGTCTCGTCGGGGGTGCGCACATTGGCCCGAATGAACTTCAGCAGCTCGCTATTCGGCTCGCCCTTCACAAACAGCTTGGTGATCGGAATGCGGATACCTTCCTCGTAGACCTCGTGCGATTCGCCCGAGAGCGAGCGCCCGCCCACATCGGCGGCGTGGCAGAGATTGCCGAAGTAGCCGACGATCTTGCCCTTGCGGAAGACCGGGGTCAGCACCGTGAAGTCGTTCAACTGGCCCGCCGTCATCCAAGGGTCGTTGGTGATCAGCACATCGCCCTCAGAGAGCGTCTCGGGCGGATACTCCTTCAAAATGTGGCGCACGCTGGTCGCCATGGGGTTGATGTGGCCGGGTGTTCCAGTCAGCGATTGGGCGATCATATTGCCGCGGCTGTCGAACACACCACAGGCCAAGTCTTGCGATTCGCGCACGATGGTGCTGAACGCCGTGCGCATCAGCGAAACCTGCTGCTCGTTGGCGACCGAGAGCAGGCGGTTCCACAATACTTCAAGCGTAATTGGATCAATTGTCATCGTCCTGCCCTCCTAGTGGGAAGCGCCCGTCTGCAGCGCGCTCAAATCGACTACAAGGTTCCACTGCTCATCGATCTTACAGAGCGCGCCCGGGCCGACGATCACGGTCGACTCGCGCTCTTCGACGATGGCCGGGCCTTCAAAGCTCGCGCCCGGAGCCAGCCGATAGCGGTCGTAGATCGGCGTATCGACGTAACCGTGCGCTTCGGGGAAGTAGGCCAAGCGGCTGCCCTTCAAAGCGCTGGCAGCGTCGCCGCCGCCCTGGTTCTCTAGCTTCAGCTTCAACTCGGGGCTGGGCGCCGACGAGACGACCCGCCAGTTGATGATCTCCAGAGCGACGGGCGGGCCGAGCCGCTCGTACAGCTCGCGATAGACCTGCTCGAACGAGCGCTTCAGCTCATCGACATTGCTGGCGTCGAGCCGCCCGGCGGGCAAAGGCACGCGGATCTCGTGGCCCTGACCGACATAGCGCATATCGGCGCTGCGGCGATGGCTGATCTGCTCTTTGGGAACGCCCGAATCGGTCAACAAGGCTTCGCCCTCGCGCTCCATCTCGGCCAAGAGGGCGTTGGCGCGCTCCCAGTCGATGCGGTCGAGGCGCGCCCGCCACGAGCGCACAAAGTCGAAGGCCAGCGGCGCCGACAAAAAGCCGACCGCGCTCATCACACCCGCACCCATGGGTGCCAACATGGCCGGAACGCCCAGCGAGAGCGCGATGCGGTAGGCGTGCACCGGGCCAGCCCCGCCGAAAGCGAAGAGCGGGAAGCGGTGCGGATCTTTGCCGCGCTCCAAGGCGTGCACACGCGCCGCGTTGGCCATATTCTCGTTAGCGATCTGGTGAATGCCCCAAGCCGCCTCTTCAAGCGACACGCCCAGCTTGTCGGCGATCTGCTCTTGAATGGCCTTGCGAGCGCCCTCCAGATCGAGCGCCATCTTGCCGCCCAAAAAGTAGCGCGGATCGAGATAGCCCAGCACCAAGTCGGCGTCCGTCACAGTCGGCTGCGTACCACCCCGCCCGTAACAGACCGGGCCGGGCACCGAACCCGCCGAATCGGGGCCGACCTTCAGCAGGCCGAGCGAATCGACCCGCGCGATCGAGCCGCCGCCCGTTCCGATCTCGATCATCTCGATCACCGGAGTCGAGATCGGCAGGCCCGAACCCTTCTTGAAGCGATAGATGCGGTCGACTTCGAAGGAGTTGGCGATCAAGGGCTGGCCTTGATCGATCACGCTGATCTTGGCGGTGGTGCCACCCATATCGAACGAGAGCAGGTTCGCATAGCCCGCCGCCTTGCCGTAGGCCGTCGCCGCCAGCGCTCCAGCCGCCGGGCCCGATTCGAGCAGACGGATGGGGAAGCGCGTCGCTGTATCGACCGTGCCGATGCCGCCGCTCGACAGCATCAGATAGAGCTTGCCGTTCACGCCCATGCGCTGCAAGCGCTGCTCAAGCTCGCGCAGGTAGCGCTCGACTCGCTCTTGTACATAGACATTGGCGATCGTGGTCGAAGCGCGCTCGAACTCGCGGATCTCGGGCGTGACCTCTGACGAGATCGAGACCCGCAGCTGAGGCGCGGCCCGCAAGACCGCATCGCGCGCGGCCTGCTCGTCGGCGGGATTGGTGAAGCTGTGCAAAAAGGCGATCGCCACTGCCTCGATACCGTTCTCGGCTAGCTCGCGCGCCAGTCGCTCAACAAACTCCGTATCAAGCTCGCGCAGGCGGCTGCCGTCGGCATACATGCGCTGCGGCACATCGAAGCGCAGATGGCGTGGCACCAAGGGGCGCGGCTGCTCTAACATCAGATCGTAGAGATCGTAGCGGTTCTCGCGCCCGATCTCGATCGAATCGCGAAAGCCTTGGGTCGTGAGCAGCGCGGTGCGCGCGCCCTTGCGCTCGATCATAGCGTTGGTCACCAAAGTCGTGCCGTGAATGATCTGCTGCACCTCTTGAGGCGAGGCGCCCGCCTGCTCAAGCGTATCGCGCAGAACCGTCTCGATCGCTTGAGAGGGATCGTTGGGGGTCGTCAGCACCTTGCCGATAGTAAACGCGCCGGTCGCGCTGTCGATCATAATCAGGTCGGTGAAGGTGCCGCCGATATCGACACCTACTCGGAATCGCTCTTGCATTACTCTTCCTCGATCTTGGGAAATCGGCTCAGCGGAAAGATATCAACCGTCGCCGAGCGCTGCTGTGCCAAAAAGCCACCATCGACCACCAGACAGTGCCCGGTGATATAACTCGCATCGTCTGAAGCCAAAAAGACCGCAGGGCCAGCCAGCTCTTCGACCTCGCCCATACGCTGCAGCGGGAAGTTGACGCCGCGCGCCCACTTCTCTTCGCTCGGCAGCCCTTTGCTATCGATCGAGCCGGGCACCAAGGCATTGACGCGCACGCCATACGGCCCCAAGTCGAGCGCCATTGCGCGGGTCAGCGCTTCGATGCCGCCCTTGGAGGCGTCGTAGGCTGCGTTGCCGCGATGGGCGCGGGTTGCACCGCCGCTCGACAGGTTAATGATCACGCCCGAGCGCTTGCGGGCCATAATCTTGGCGGCCCGATGGGCGCACAAAAAGCTGCCGCGCAGATTGACGCTCAAAATCCGGTCCCACCAAGCGCTATCGGCTTCCAAAAAGTGGGCTTCGGTCTTCACTAAGGCCGCACTGTTCACCAAGACATCGAGCGTGCCAAAGCGGGCCAGACTAGCCTCAAACAGACCGTTCACCGCCGCTTCGTCCGCGACATCGGCCGCATGCGCTAGCGCTTGGCCGCCCTGCGCCACGATCTGGGCCGCCACCGCCTCGGCGGCCGCAGCGTCGACATCGTTGACCACCACCGCAGCTCCTTCGGCCCCGAAACGCAGCGCGATCGCCTTGCCGATGCCATTGCCAGCGCCCGTCACCAAGGCCACCTTGCCATCTAACTTGTACGAAGGTCGTGTCACGCTCCACCCCCTTGCCCGTCTGCATGTTTCAGCAATTGTTGTAACAGCCGCTCTTCCGATTTCTTCAAATGCGCGCCGATCAGATCGGCCGCCGCCGCCGCATCGCGCGCCACACAGGCCCGATAGATGGCGCGATGGTCTTCTTTCAAAACCGGAAACGCCCCTTCCAGAGCCGAAGTCGCCACCATATAGCGTTGACAGCGCTGCCACAGATTCTCGATTGTATCCATCCAGCGATGGCTGCCCGCCGCCCGATAGATCACTCGATGAAAGCGCAGGTCGGTCGCACGAAACTCGCCCCACGGATCGTCGAAGCTTTCGAGCTGTTGCAGAAGCTGGCCCAACTCGGCCAGGTCGGCATCGCTCAGGCGCGGCACACCCTCGCGGGCTGCCAACTGCTCCATCGCGCCGCGTATCGCATACAGCTCCTGCACCTCCTCGCGGTCGAGCGCGCTCACATGCGCGCCCTTGTGCGCGAGCTGCACGATCAAACCTTCGCTCTCGAGCAGCGAAAACGCTTCGCGGATCGGCGTCATACTGAGCTGATAGCGCTGACTCAGCTCTTCTAGCACAAGCCGGGTCCCCGGAGCTAGCCTGCCGGTGACGATCTCTTCGCGCAATAGCTCAGCCGCAATATCGCGTTTTGTGCGGTATAGCCCTTGCATGATTGGTCTACTCTTTCTGGGTTTGATATTTTATAAAATATAGAATAGCGAGCTGGCTTGCACTTGTCAATCTGAGCAAGCCAGCCATAGCTTGCGGCTGACTTTTGGCCTTCGGCGGAAAGATCCCAACCTTCCATGCGGTCCTTGGCGCGTCCGCCTCCGGCTATCAACATCCTTTCCTCCCATTCAGGCTGCTTGCCAGCGCTGCTTACAGCGCTACGCTACGCGCTCGGCCTGCTGCTCGCCCTTGCCGTACCTTCGCCTCAGGGTACGGCCATGTGGTGACAGGGTACGTATGCTCCCCTCTCCTGCTTCGCTATGCATTACCCAAAAGTCGTGTCGGCAGCCAAAGGCGATCGTTCGCATACCATCGCGGGAGTATCCTTGAGAGCTACAACCTCAACATTCACCCCCTCGCCCGCAGTGCGGGAGAGGGGGCCGGGGGGTGAGGCCCGATAACGCTGACCGTATGTCGATTTGTAGGTAATGTGCAGCCTGCTTCGCGGGAGAGGGGTCGGGGGTGAGGGTCGTGCTCCCTTCTCCCGCAATGCGGGAGAAGGGCGGGGGGATGATGGCAGCTAGCCCTGTTTAGTAGCCGGAGGCGGACGCGGTACATGCCGAATGGGAGCTAGCCGCCTCTCCGCCAAAAGCGTGTGCTAGAGCTAGGATTTGAGATAGGTTTCGAGGAAGCGCGCGATGGCCGGATAACAGACCAAACGATTGTGCAGCTTCACAATGCCGTGGCCTTCGTCTTCGAAGCGCAGGTATTCGACCGGATGATCGCGCTCGCGCAAGGAGCGAACGATCTGCTCGGCCTCGCCGATCGGCACGCGCGGATCGTTGGCGCCGTGAATGACCATCAGGGGCGCGCGGATACGATCGACCTTGTAGATCGGCGAGAGCGCCCTGAGCAGCTCGCGGTCGCGCTCCAAGGAGCCGTACTCGGCCTCGCGCAGGTGGCGACGCCATTCGCCGGTCTGCTCCAAGAAGGTCTCGAGGTTGGCGATGCCAACGATGTCGATGCCCGCCGCCCACAGCTCGGGGTAGTTGGTCAGCGCCGCCAGCACCATATAGCCGCCGTACGAGCCGCCCATCACGGCGATGCGCTTGGGGTCAGCAATGCCCGTCTCGCTCAGCCAGATCGCGGCATGGGCCAAGTCGGCCACACTGTGCGGGCGTAGCTCCACATTGTCGAGCTTTTCGTAAGCTTTGCCATAGCCCGTGCTGCCGCGCACATTGGGCGCGAGAATGCCGTAGCCACGGCTGAGGAAGTATTGGTAGACCAAGTTGAACTCGACGCGACGCTGGCCCTCGGGGCCGCCATGCACCTCGATCAGCATCGGCAGATCGAGACGCTGGCCCGCTTTGCGCTCGGCGCCTTTGGGCAGATAGAGCCAAGCCGGAATAGCGCGCCCGTCGAAGCTCGAATAGTGGATCAGCTCGGGCACCACAAAGCTGCGGCGCGGAATGCCCGCGTGCGAGCTGCGCGTGACCTGCAGCAGGCGCGAGCTGCGCGGCAAAACCGGCGTGTACTGGTTTCTGGTCTGTTCGAGCAGCATAATCAGGCTCTCGTCGAACGAGTAGAACCAGATGTCGGTGTTGTGCTGCGGGCCGGTGTAGTCGAAGACGATCCCGGAGCCATCGGGCGTCCAACTGATGCCGCTATAGACCATGCCCAAGGGCAGGGGCGGCGGCGGCAGTTCGCTGCGGCTGACGGTCTCGATCAGCTTCCACTGCGAGCGCCCGCCCTCGTTCAGAATAATCGCCAAAACGCTGCCATCGGGCGAGAGGCTCAGCCCATCGACATCCCACATCTCGTCGGTCAAGATCTGCCATTCGCCCGTCGCGATCGTCAGCTCGGCCGCCCGCAACACGTCGCTATCGCGATCGGTCGCGCAATACATCAGCGTGCCATCGGGCGAGAGCAAGATCTGCTGATAGCGCACATCGCCTTCGTGAGGCGTGAGCAGGGTCAGGCTGCCGTCGTTCAGATCGAGCTTGTAGACATCTTGATTGGCGGGCGTGTGGTATTCCAACAGCAACAGCCAGTCGCTGTTCGGCCCCCAGCCCACCACAAGGCGCGTGCCCTTGCCTTCCAGCACCAAGCGAGCTTCCTGCAGCTCATCGCCCTCGACATCTTGAATATAGACGTCGAAGTCGGCCTGATTGCGCCGGTTAGCCGTGAAGGCGATGCGTTTGCCATCGGGTGACCAGCCGCCGCCCTGGCTCGAAAAGTAGTGAATCGAATCGTGGTAGCCCTCGGTCAGCGCGATGGTGCGCGCCTGGCGCTCGTCAAGCAGAAACAGCTGCGTGCGCTCGCTGCCACCCACATCCATACCGAACAAGAGCCTATCGCCCACAGGCGCGTACGAGACGCTCGAAACGCGCTCGCCGAAGAAGGTCAGCTGTTCCGGCCAGCCTCCCTCGGGTGCGACCCGCCAAACTTGGGGTATGCCCGTGATGTTGGTGATAAAGGCGACCGAACTACCATCCGCCGAGATTGTTGGCGCATAGGCCGAACGAATATGGAGATAGCGAGAAAAATCAAACATACTTTCACCCTTTTTGAGGCATCCTAGAGCAGCTTCATCTACAGCATACTCGCTCGGCACTAGCGCTCTATGCCCGTAGTTACATCGTCAACGAATAGCCGCCGTCAACAACCAAGGTTTGGCCGCGAATCATGCTCGCAGCCGGAGAGCAGAGGAATGCCACCACCTCGGCGATATCGGCTGGCTCGACCAAACGCCCCGCTGGGGTGCGGCTGCGTCCGACGCTCAGCATCGCCTCGCCGCCCTCGGGGAAGTGCTTCAGCGCGTCGGTATCGATGATGCCGCCGCTGACTGCGTTGACCACGATCTGCTTGGGCGCCAGCTCTACAGCCAGATAGCGCGTCAAAGTCTCGATCGCGGCCTTGCTCACACCCACCGCCACATACGACGGCAGCACACGGGTGCTGCCCAAGCTGCTCAAACTCACGATCGCGCCGCCGCCCCGCTTCTCCATCAGCGGTGCAGCCCGTTGCGCGCACAGCAATACCGAGCGTGCGTTGATGTCGAGTGTCCAATCCCAGCCTTTCACATCTTGTTCCATAGCCGGGCGCAGAAAGCCGCTGGCCGCATTGCACACCAAGATGTCGAGACCGCCCGCCTCTTGCTCGATCGTGTCGAACATGGCGTTGACCTTATCGGGGTCGCCCACGTGGGCCTTCACAACCCAAGCGCGGCGGCCCAGCTCGCGGATCTCTTGGGCGGTCGCTTCCGCCGCTGTGCGGTTTCGGAAGAAGTTTACAACAATATCTGCGCCCTCTCGCGCCAAACGCAGAGCGATCGTACGCCCGATTCCGCGCGACGATCCGGTTACAAGCGCGATTTTGCCCTCAAATTGCATATCGTACTCCTTTCACCTGTGGTGAAGAATCTATGTGCGAAAGAAGGTCATGATATAGCGTTTATAGAAAAACACCAAAGGGCACGCAGCTTGCCGCAATAAAAGTGCCCAAAACAATAGCCTCAATGGCATAACAGACCGCCCTAGCGCAGCTTCTCCAACACGCATCGCTTGTCCGCCCGATCGCTTCGTACTTGGCGGCGAGGTCTTTAGCTTCCATTCGGTCCTTGGCGCGTCCGCCTTCGGCTATCAGCTGAGCTAGCCTGCCCTCCCCAACGAAGCCCTTCTGTCTGTGAGGAAAGGCCGCCCACAGCCAGAGCGCCCCACAGCGATCTGCTACGAGCTGAGCCGTTTCTATACAACAAGGGTTCTTCTCGGCTATCTGAGAAGAACCCTCGCTCTGAATATCGAACCCGAGCAGCCAGCGAAGCGCCTACGATCTTCGCTCAGTACGACTCGCTGCTCTGCAAGGCAGGCCTAGCCCCAATCGCCCTTCTCGCTAGTACAAGAACATGGGCTTGCCCAACAGGTGAGCCACCTGCGGTCGATAGTTCTCGACATCGTAGAGTTCTGCGATATCAACCCGCTTCAACCCTTGGGTACAGGTATCGACCGGAACGGTGGTATAGACGCCGTTCTGCAACGCCACCATTTGACCCGAATGCCCTTTGATAATCTGCTGGATCGCCAAGTTGCCATAGGAGGTTGCCACCATACGGTCAAGTGAGTCGGGCGCTCCGGCTCGCATCAGGTAGGCTAGCTGCTGACTTATAATATCGATTCCCGTAATCTGCTTGAGACCTTCGCTCACAATCTGACCGATTCCGCCCAACTTACGATGGCCGTAGGCATCTTCCGGCCCGCTCTCGATCACACTGCCGCCTTCGATCACCGCGCCTTCGCTCACAACCACCATGGCGTAGCCGCTGGGGTTGCGCCTGCGGTCTTCGACCACAAACTTGGCCAGCTTTTCGAGGTTAAAAGGCACTTCGCTGATCAAAGCGCGGTCGACATCGGCCAGATAGGCCGAGATCAAAGCCGTCTCGCCGCTGTTGCGTCCAAACAGCTCGACCACGGCGATGCGCTCGTGCGAACCGGTCGGCGTGCGCAGAGCATTGATAAACTCAACGCTACGCGTAACAGCCGTGCTGAAACCGATACAATAGTCGGTCCCAAACACGTCGTTATCCATCGTCTTGGGCACCGCCACAACTCGTACACCCTCTTGGTGCATGCGCACCGCATACGAGAGCGTATCATCGCCACCGATCGGAATGATGGTGTCGATCTGGAGATGCTCGAGCACTTCTAAAACATGGGGAGTACAGTCAACGGTCGTTTGGCCTTCCCGAAAAGGAAAACGCTCTTTGAGAAATGCTGGAAGCATGTCTGCTTTAACACGCTGAGGATTGGTACGAGAAGTGTGAAGGTGAGTACCGCCATAGCGGTCGATTGTGCGCACATCGCGCCGAGTTAACGGTTCGACCCACTGCCGCTTTGATTCGTCGTCATCGTCGATATTGTAGTTGAGCAAGCCGCCCCAACCACGCCGAATACCTAGAACCTCCCAACCTTGCTCTTCGGCACGGTTCACCACCGCCTTGATGCAAGGGTTAAGACCCGGAACATCACCGCCGCCTGTCAGAATCGCGATTCGCCGCTTTCCCATAGTGTGGTTCTCCTAGACGTTATCAATCTGCTCTCAAGCGTATCCAAACGGGGCTTCGATACAGCGCAATTGATCGTTGTTCGCGTCCTTGCGAATGCGTCAAGGGGTACAGATTGGCAGTCAGCAATCTTCTAAACGACTACTAACTGCCAATCGAAAACAACCAACAACCTTCAATGGAACACGGGCCGTTAGTCTCTCTGAGATGTACGAGATAGCGTGTCAGACAATAGGGCTGGTTCTTGCTTGATTACAAAGCTTAGAGATAACCTTTAGCTCGCAGGTTATCGATGCTGATCTTCACGCTCTCGAGTGGCGAGCGTCGACTGCGATCTTGCTCGACGATCAGCCATTCAGCGCCGGTCGCCGCTGCGATCACACCGTCGATATCGACCGTACCCTCGCCCACCTCTGCGAAGAAGCGCTCTTCGTCGTTGGTCATATCTTTGAGGTGAATCAGCGGAGCGCGATCAGCATACTTGCGCACATACGCTACCGGATCAACACCGGCGTATTGAACCCAATAGACATCCAACTCAACCTTCAGGTTTTCGGGGTCGGTGTTAGCATAGATCAGGTCGAGCGCATACTCGCCATCGAACTGCACAAATTCGAAGTCATGGTTGTGATAGGCCAGCTGCAAGCCATGCTTCTTCAGTTCGGCGCCGATCGAATCGAGCAGGGCAGCCAGTTTGAGATAACCATCTCGGTCGCCACGGCGATTCGGCATCAGGAAGGGAACAGCGATGATCGAGTAGCCGATCGTCTTGGCCTCTTCGATCGCCTTATTCAGATCGCTCTCCAAGACCTCTAGAGGCACGTGCGCACTCGAAGCCTTCAGGCCATATTTGTCGAGCAGAGCGCGCACTTCAGCTGCGCTGCGGCCACCCGTGCCTGCCAGCTCAACACCAACATAGCCTAACTCAGCAACTTGGCGCAACACACCTTCAAAATCCTGCGCCATCTCTTCGCGCAGCGTATACAGCTGCAATGCAATAGGCGGGGTCATAGTTCTCCTCATCGAGCTCTAGCTCAAGCTATAGTAGCAGCCCTGCTGCGTATAGACTAAGAGCATTGATTTGACATTGACAGAAATTGTACGTTGCACATTATACCACGCCATTTTTTCTCGCTAACTACAATCTAAAAGGCATACAAGCTACAAGAAGGCCCTCAACAAGTCTTCTTTGGCGCTATTTCAGCAAAAAGAAACACCATCCTCAAGGATGGTGCTTTTCGTCTCAAAACACAATTAAAGCCTAAAGCAGTATCGCGAGGGCGAGATTTGCGGTATCTTTCACAATAAGACTAGCATTGTAGCTTGGCCAAAACCCAACGCAGCGAGTATTAGCACATCGGGTTGATACGTTCAGCCCTTTGGCGGCTTGGTCGCTACCCTACATTCAGTCCTCAGCGCGTCCGCCTACGGCTACCAGCAGCTCACCCAACAAAGCGAAGCACTCGCTGCCTACGAAGAGAGAGCATCCAAAAACACAACACTACACACAACCTGAATATAGACCTTTAGCTCAGTCGGCCCGCTTCGAGAACGGCACACAATTTGCTATAACATCCGATTGAACGCTTCTGAAACGATAACCGACGCCCCGCACCGTTTGAATAAGCTCTGGGTTTGCAGGGTCCCGTTCGATCTTTCTTTTCGCATAGCCAGCGAATGTGTACATCGATCGTTCGATGCTTCGAAGGGAATTCAGAAGCCCAAACGTGTTCGACTAAAAGATCGCGCGAAAGCATATTGCCTTGATAGCGCACAAGCTAGGCTAACAAATCGAACTCTTTTTGGGTTAAGCTGAGTTCCTGTTCGTTCCGCCACACACGCCGACTCGCAAGTTCGATCCGCAATGGGGCAGCCTGCAAGACCCCGTTCTCTATCATATGTGTGAGGCGTTCAGACCAACGCAATAGCGAGCGAACCCGCGCAAGCAGCTCTGCAAAACTGAAGGGTTTTAGCACAAAGTCGTTTGCGCCCAGTTCTAAACCCGCAATCCGGTGCATCTCTTCGCGCAAGGCGCTCAAAATCACAATGAGCACACTGCTCTCTTGGCGCAATATGCTACAGAGCGAAAAGCCATCGAGTTTGGGGATCATCTGATCGAGGATCAATAAGTCAGGTTGAAGGGAACGCGCCAAAGCTAAACCAGTTTCGCCGTCGCTTGCTACATAAATATCGTATCCGACTCGTTCAAAATGGTAACGTAGAGTTTCGAGTAAGATCTGATTCTCTTCGACAAGTAACAAGCTAGCCATGACGCTATCCTATCTGATCTCGCTTAGAAGCTCATACGTTAGAAGCATAGACCAGCGATTTTAAAACTGTGTTATAGGATCGTTAAACCACACCTAGGGCGTCGCTATGTGAAAGGAAGGTTATAAAACCCTTACTCTTCGCATATTGCGTTCCGTAATGGGCAACTTTATAATACAGACCACTTGCATAATAATTCTGTGCAAGCTCAGTAACACGTCCTAGCTCATCCTCGTTTAACTACATCCCTTCATCAAGATAGAGTGTGGTTTGACATTCTAGCGTGTGCCACTCTGGTAGTAGTAGCAAGGTATCATGCTACTTGCACGTTCAGAATGGCATGTCGGCCAACAAAACCCCTTCTCCGTAACTATAGAGAGCGAGGAATTTGCAATGTCTCAGGCTGTCCAAGGTATGAAACGAGCGGTTAGAGGTAATCTCAACCCACTCGATGAAGTCGAAGCCAAACTTCGTGACAATATCTTTGGCCAAGAACGAGCAATCGAAAGTGTCATTCGCGTGCTGAACCGAGCACGTTTTGGATTCTCAGCAGGTAATAGTCGGCGTCCTCGCGCAACCTTGCTGTTTCTTGGCCCGACCGGTGTGGGCAAAACAGCAACCGCTCGCTACTTGGCCCAGCTCCTCCGCCCCGATGGAGAAGCATTCCTAAAGATCGACTGTTCGCTTTTTAGCCAAGGCCACGAAGTCTCAGCCCTGATCGGTGCGCCTCCATCGTATGTTGGTCGTGACCAAAAACCGTTGCTCAATCCCGAAATTATCGAACAGGAAAACAGCGTCGTCCTCTTCGATGAGATCGAAAAAGGCCAGCCCGAACTTTGGAATCTGCTGCTTCAAGTGATGGAAGATGGCGAGATCCTGCTGCTCAACGGTGGGCGACGTGTGTCGTTCCAAAACAGCATCGTGGTCTTGACCACCAACGTCGGCGCAAAAGAGATGGTCGACTTCCTCGACCGCCGCACCATCGGCTTCCGCGCCTCGACCAACGAAGTTGAATCGACCGGACAAGATATTTTCAAAATTGGTTTTGAAGCGCTGCAGCGCGTATTCCAACCCGAGTGGATCAACCGTATCGATGAGATCGTCGCCTTCCGCCCCTTGAGCAGCGTCGTATTACGTCAAGTGCTCGACCGCATGCTCAAAGAGTCAAACGAGCAGTACATGCGCCACGGCATTAGTGTGACGCTCACCCCAGAAGCGAAAGAGTATCTCTTGCAAAAAGGCTTCGAGCCGCGTTTCGGCGCTCGCCCATTGCGCCAACAACTGCTCAAAAACATTGATGCCCCGCTGGCCGACCTGATCGCATCGGGCGGTATCCCGCAGGGCAGCCGCGTTGTGGTAGCCGCCACCGGTGTCGACCGCCACGGAGCCGCACTAGAATTCTTGTATGAAGATGCCCCAGAGCTGCTGCGCGTCGCTGAAGATCTGCGCGCCGCTGAGGTTGGACGCCTCAGCACTGGCCCAGGTGGCGACGGCCCCCAGCAGCCTAACGTTGGGCTAAGCACCGAACGCCCCGCCGGATTGATGGAGAACGCTGCAGGGCCGATCAGTCGCGGTCCGCGCGTAACCCCACGACGCAATATTGAAGGCGGGCGAAATAATCGCTCCTAAAACAGCAAATTTAAAACTATTGTCACATTCTTCCCTACAATGTTGTTTTAAGCAATAGTTTCACCGTCCTTACCATTTTGCAGGTAAGGACGGTTTTTTTGTCTGTTTTAACCTCCTGCAGAGCGAGGGTAGCGCTTAACATAAGGGAGATTTTTGGCTCAGAGATGGAAGGGCTCTGCGATGGAATTGTGGCCGTTGAGACGGCTCCAATTCAGATCCCTATTTCGA
>CALGUG010000028.1 GCA_937902315.1 uncultured Chloroflexales bacterium | reverse complement strand
CTGCAGCGCCACTGGTACTGAGGGCATAGCCCTTGGGAGAGAAGGTCTATGCGCCGGTCCCACTTACTCTCTCGTAACGTATCATCCAATCGAAAGCGGCGGTATGTTTTATGCATATCGCTGTTTTTTTATGCCCATTTTTTGGAACTTTTGCAGCGATTTTACGTATAGAGAGTGTGCACTTTTTGGTGCGTTTGTTCGTCATACCAACTGCTAGGCTGAATATCAGGCTCTTGAAGGTCGTTAAGGAGGCAGCACAATGGCACTTTATAGCTTTCTACAAGCATTTGGCTTATCTACCGCCACCGGCCTAAACGCCTATATCCCGTTGTTGGTTGTTGGTATTATGGCCCGTTTAGATTGGATTCAGCTTCAAGAGCCATATTCGGTGATCGCGCATCCGTTGGTATTGATTGTTTTGGCTGTTTTAGCGATTTTAGATTTTGTGGGCGATAAGATTCCAGCTGTCGACCATATGTTGCATGCAGCTGGCATGGTGATCACACCCGTCGCTGGCGCGCTGGTCTTTATCGCGGCTAATAGCTCGGTGGGCGAGCTCAGCCCTTTATTGGCGGGCATCGCTGGTCTGATCGTGGCGGGAACGACCCATACAGTGCGGGCTTCGGTGCGCCCTGTGGCGACGACGGCCACCGCTGGAACCGCGAACCCTGTGCTGAGCTTTCTCGAAGATGTCGTTTCGTTCATTCTTGCGGTTTTGGCGGTGTTGCTACCGATCATCGCCACCTTGCTTATCATCGGCTTGGCGGTGCTGCTCTTTGTTGTTTTGCGCCGCACCATGGGAATTTGGAAGCGAGCACGCAGCGGCTAGCAGCACAGCTAGACGCCCAATTTGTTGGGCGGGATGTTGATAGCCGTAGGCGGACGCGGTGAGGACCGCATGGGGGCTAGAGAAGCTTGCCGCCAAAGCGTAACCCTGAATAAGCGGAGCGAGTATTAACTGGAAAAGCCTTAGATCTGCGGGCCGACGAGCTGGAAACAGTTCGTCGGTTTGTTGTTTTGGGGTATACTTAGGACACCGGAACGAGGAATGTAATGCATATGCTGCTTTGTTGGCGTTTGCATGTTATGCATAACCGAGGTTTAGATGTCGAACGAAGATACACTGCTTGCCCTTTTGCGTTCAGTCGAAGATCAGTCGCATACGGCGCTGCTGGCTCCTGAGCGCCCCAGTTTGAGCTACCGACAGTTGGTCGAAAATATTGAAGGATTGGTGGCGAGCCTGCACAGTTTTGGGCTTGGCCGGGGCGATCGAGTCGCAATCGCCATGCAAAATGGTCCTGATCTGATCTTGACCTTTTTGGCGGTGGCAAGCTGTGCGACGGCTGCTCCCCTCAATCCGAAGTATAAGCAGGAAGAGTTTGCCTTCTATTACGACGATACCCAAGCCAAAGCTCTGATCACCTCGCCCAACAGCATCGAGGCGGCTCACGCGGCTGCACGGCCCGACATGGCGATTATCAGCGCAGTTCCCCAAGAAGATGGTAGCCTACGTTTCGAGCTAGAGCGCGGAGGCTTTGCGGCGCGCAGCATCGAGTACGCCGAGCGCGACGATGTGGCCATGATTCTGCACACCAGCGGAACGACCAGCCGTCCGAAACGTGTTCCGATTCGCCATCGTAACTTGGTTGCTTCAGCTAAAAATATCATCTCGACCTATCAGCTTACTCCCAGCGATACCTCGCTGTGTGTGATGCCACTCTTCCACATCCACGGAATCGTGGCCTCTATGCTTTCGACCTTGGCTTCGGGCGGTAGCGTGGTTTGTCCGGCTGGTTTCAGCGCGCTTGAATTTTGGCAGTGGCTGGCGACCTACAAGCCGACTTGGTATTCGGCTGTGCCGACGATGCATCAGATGTTGCTGGCCCGCGCCGAGCGCAATATCGATATCATTAAGGCCAATCCGCTGCGCTTCATTCGCTCGAGCAGCGCTCCTCTGCCTCCGGTGGTTTTAGAACGGCTGGAAGAGACCTTTGGCGCGCCGGTGCTCGAATCGTATGGTATGACCGAGGCTTCTCACCAGATGGCTTCGAACCCGCTGCCGCCGAAGCCCCACAAGGCCGGATCGGTCGGCTATGGCTTTGGGGTCGATGTCGCGATTATGGATGAGGCTGGAACGATGTTGCCCGCCAATACCAAGGGCGAAGTGGTGGTGCGCGGCCCGAACGTGGTCGACGGTTACGAGAACAATCCCGAGGCCAATGCGACCGCCTTTACTAATGGCTGGTTCCGCACGGGCGACCAAGGCTATATCGATGACGATGGCTATTTGGTTTTGACCGGCCGCTTGAAGGAGCTGATTAACCGTGGCGGTGAGAAGATTTCGCCCCTTGAGATCGACGATGTGCTGCTGCGCCACCCCGCAGTCGCCGAAGCGCTCGCTTTTGCCGTGCCCCACAAAACCTTGGGCGAAGAGGTACACGCTGCCTTGGTCTTGAAAGAGGAGGTCAGCGAGGCCGAACTGCGCAAGTATTGCAGCGGTTTGTTGGCCGAGTTTAAGGTGCCGCGAAAGTTTCATATTCTGGAAGCCTTGCCTCGCGGTGCGACTGGCAAGCTTCAGCGCATTTCGATGGCGAAGCTGCTGGGTCTCACCGAAGAGTAGTTTTGGTTGAAGGAGCAAACACCCATGCGAGTCTGTATTGTTGGTGCTGGAGCGATCGGCGCGTATATCGGCGGCAAGCTGTTGATGTCGGGTGAAGAAGTGACCTTGATCGCTCGCGGCGCTAATTTGGCGGCTTTGCGACGGAATGGCTTGACGATTATCGAATCAGATGGCCGCCGCGAACAGGTTCAGCCAACTTTGGTGACGGACAGCATGCAAGAGGCTGGGGAGCACGATCTCGTTATTGTGGCGGTGAAGGCCCATGGTCTAGCGAGCGTGGTCGAGCCGATGCGGGCGCTCTATCACGACAAGACTGCGGTTTTGATGGCCCAGAATGGCATTCCGTGGTGGTACTTCCATGGCGTAGAAGGTGAGTTCGCCAATCGCCGGATCGAAGCGGTCGACCCCGATGGTACGATCGAGCGCAATCTCGAAGTCGAGCGAGTGATCGGCAGCATCGTCTATATCGCTTCTGAATTGGTAGAGCCGGGTGTTGTGCGCCATGTTGAGCATCAACGTTTGACGCTTGGCGAGCCGAATAGCAGCAAGAGCGAGCGCGTTTTGGCGATTTCGCGCATGTTGATCAAGGCGGGCTTTAAAGCGCCGGTTACGACGCGCATACGAAACGAAATTTGGGTTAAACTATGGGGCAACATGGTGTTTAATCCATTAAGCGCGTTGACGCGGGCAACCCTCGTTGAGATGATTCAGTATCCTCATACGAATCGCTTAGCACGCGCTATGATGGCAGAAGGTCAAGCGATCGGCGAGAAGCTGGGCATTCAGTTCGGAGTCGATATCGAGACCCGTTTGAAGGGCGCAGAGGGTGTTGGCGCCCATAAGACCTCGATGTTGCAGGACATTGAGGCGGGCCGTCCGACCGAGATCGAAGCGCTAGTGGGAGCGGTGATCGAATTGGGTCGCTTGACTCAAACACCGACACCTCATCTTGATGCGATCTATGCCGCAGTCAAGTTGATGGAACAACAGTTACTCAAACAAACGGAGAAAACAGCAGCATGATGCTGAGCGGTAAAAAACAGGCCTTGATTCAACAAGTTCAGGCAGTTTCAATCCATGGCACCATTTATTACGATGTCTCCTACACCCATGAGGGCGAAGAGCGCATTCGAGCGGTGCGTTTGGGTCCTGAAGCGGTCTACGAGGGAATCCAAGCGGGCGACCAAGTGACCGTAAGTTATATGATGGGTGTTGCGACAGGCATTGAGCCTGCCAATGGGTAAGTTTGCCTTGTGTCTTATTGGGCGTGGAGGCTTTTCTCCACGCCTAGGTTTGCGATTGATGCAAACCCAACTCCTTTTCTTTATAGCCTAAGAAAGAGTCATCAATGACGATACAAATTACAGAACTGACAGCACGCGATATTCGTTTCCCTACATCTCGCACTCTCGCAGGCTCCGATGCGATGAACCCTGATCCCGACTATTCAGCGGTCTATGTAACGCTGAAGACGAATCGTGAAGGTCTGGAGGGCCATGGCCTGACCTTTACGATCGGTCGCGGCAATGAGGTTTGTCTGGCCGCTGTAAATGCATTGGCGCCGCTGGTAGTCAATAAAACCCTTGAATCGTTTACCGAGAATATGGGCGCTTTCTGGCGCATGATTACGGGTGATAGCCAACTGCGCTGGATCGGCCCAGAAAAGGGCGCTATTCACTTGGCAACGGCTGCGGTTGTGAACGCTGTGTGGGATCTGTATGCTAAAGCTGAGGGCAAGCCGGTCTGGAAGCTATTAGTCGATATGACGCCCGAGCAGTTGGTGTCGTGTATCGACTTCCGCTATATTACCGACGCTTTGACGCCCGAAGAGGCGCTGGAGATCCTGCGACGCAATGAGCCCACCAAGGCCGAGCGCGAAGCAGAGATGCTGCGCGATGGCTATCCGGCCTATACCACTTCGGCTGGTTGGCTGGGCTACAGCGACGATCAGATCCGCCAGCTCTGCCGCGAGGCGCTTGCTGATGGTTGGTCGCACTTTAAGATCAAGGTCGGCGCCGATCTGCAAGATGACCTGCGCCGTGCCGCCATCATTCGCGAAGAGATCGGCTACGAGCGCAAGCTGATGATGGACGCCAACCAGCGCTGGGATGTGGGCGAGGCGATCGCCAATATGGCCGAGCTGGCTCGCTACCAGCCTTGGTGGATCGAAGAGCCGACCAGCCCTGACGATGTGCTAGGCCACGCTGCGATCGCTAAAGCTGTAGCTCCGATCGGGGTGGCGACCGGCGAGCACTGCCAGAACCGCGTGATCTTTAAGCAGCTGCTGCAGGCCAATGCGATCTCGTTCTGCCAGATCGATAGCTGCCGCTTGGGTGGTGTTAACGAGATCTTGGCCGTGCTGCTGATGGCCGCCAAGTTCGGTGTGCCGGTCTGTCCGCACGCTGGCGGCGTCGGTCTGTGCGAATATGTGCAGCACCTCTCGATCTTCGACTACATCTGTGTGAGCGCTTCGCTGGAAAACCGCTTGCTGGAGTTCGTCGATCACCTGCACGAGCACTTCGTCAATCCGGTTCAGATGCGCAATGGGCGCTATATGCCGCCTTCGGCCCCGGGCTACAGCATCACGATGTACCCCGAGTCCTTGGATGCCTATGAGTTCCCCAACGGCTCTGCTTGGCAGCAATAAGGCCTTCAGCGAGGTTTGATCTAAGCTCAGACGCTATACATTTTTAGAAAGTGGCGAGGATCTTTGCACATGCAAAGGTCCTCGCTTTTTGCTTCGGCGGGCTAAAGCCAGAGGCCTGTTCATACCAAATTCGTTTAGACTGTTTCAATTTCAGATGAGTTCTTTGAATAGGCACAACGATTGACATCGAAAAAATGGGGAAGGATGTATGGAATTTCGCGCGTCAGCGCGAAATTCCATACATCAAAAAAGAGCAGTTCCACTCTGCCGAAGGCCTGTGTTCATAAGAGTCTGGAAGCAATCTAAACAACACAATCGAATTTGGTATCATGGTTTAGGTTAACATAATGATTGTAAACCTATTTGATTACTTCAGCACTTTGGCGGCTTGGTTTCTTCCCCAAAGAGAGCGGCTGGCGCGTCCGCCTACGGCTACCAACAGCTCGCCCGTAACCTCGCTGTTGTAGCTGTGTGCCGAGAGACCGTTCCAAAATACAACGATTCACGTGGATTTGGAATGACTCTTCCGTCTAACACTTGGGGCAAAAAGGGGAAATTAGCGTTTTTTAATGCAAAGCCTCCGTTTGATGCAGACTTTGTGGCCTATCTCTAAGTTGAAGGTGGTATAGTTTATGGGTGGAAACTTTAATTTGAAAATGTTATAGTGTTGTGATTTAACGTACTTATATGTAAGAAGAGTGGGCTATGCGCTTTCAACGAATACATCTCTATATTCTCGCTGGATTGATCGTTTTAGGCTTTGGCAGTGTGGCGCAGATCTTACAGGCTCAGCAGGAGAGCCAGCCCGAGATCGTGCCTAGTTATCTTGTGCCGCTCTATGCCAAATCGTCCCCCGATGTTGGGCGTGTATTGCCGCGACCAGATCTGCAGAACAGTGTTCAATCTGCCACCATTACAGTTAGCTACAACGGCTTTACGCCCGAAGCGCAGGCCGCTTTTCAGTATGCGGTCGATATCTGGGCCAGAGAGATCTCTAGCCCTATTCCGATTCATATTGTGGCACATTGGACCAATCTTGGGCCAGGAGTATTAGGCTCGGCCGGTCCGACCGACTTTGTTGCGACAACACGGAACGGTCAAGTGACCTACTATCCGATCGCTTTAGCAAGTAAGCTTGATAATAGAGATTACAAGAATGAAGAACCCTATAAAACTGGCTTCGAAACACAGTATGGAGTGACAGCTGATATCGAAGCGAACTTCAATAGCGCGCTTTCGCTCTGGTACTTCGGCACCGACGGCAATACGCCGCCTTCGCGTTACGATTTTGTGAGCGTGGTCTTGCATGAACTCGGTCACGGCTTGGGCTTTATCGGCGGTTTTTACATGACCAGCTCCAGCGCTTATTGGTATAGGCCTGCGCCTTTTGTCTACGACCGTTTTACGGTCGATGACAGCGGCAATTCCTTGATTAACACTAGCCTCTATCCGGTCGGCTCGACTAGTTTGGGCAATGCCTTAAAGAGCAACAATGTCTATTTTACTGGCCCGAATGCCATGCTTGGAGCTGGAGGGGAAAAGGTAAAGCTGTTTGCTCCTTCGATCTGGTATCAAGGTTCAAGCTATTCGCACCTCGATGAGACGACCTACTATACGGGCAGCCCGAATGCATTGATGACGCCGAGTCTCGATGATGGCGAAGCCCTCCACGATGTCGGCGATATCACTCGCGGAATCTTAAAGGATCTCGGCTGGATGGATGGGACGGAACAGCCTTTCTCTTCGCCGACCCCGAGCCAAACGCTGACCCCAAGCATAACGCGCACGCCTATCCCGCCCGGCACCATTTTTGAAAACTATCTGCCCTATGTGCCGAACGAAGTGCCCACTAGCCAAGCCACACTGACGCCCACCTTTGAATGGCCTAGCCTATCGCCGACCTTCACAGAGACCGCAGAGGGCGAAGAGACGCCCTCTGTTGAAACTACGCCCACCGCCTCGCAAACAATGACCATGACCATGACAATCACCGAGACCAGCGAGGAAGAGGAACCCTTTGCGACCTTAACTGCGACCGCGACGCTGGAAGATGAGGAGGCGCCTATACCTAGCTTTACGCCTACTTTAACGGCGTCTTCGCCTCTAGATCCGGACGGCTCGCCTAGCGTCACGCCGACTAAAACGATCGAGATTACTGGTCTTTGAGCGCATTAGCCTGACACACCACACAAGGGACTGTTTTGATTCACCTCGCGAGGCACAAAGGCACTGAGCCTTTGAGGGTTTGCTTGCATCCTTCAACAGGCTCAGGGCACGAGAGACGTTGGTAGAGCCTATCGAAGCCAACGAACTAAGGCCCTTATGCGGTTTCTTTGCTGACATGCAGCCTAGCTGCCTTCTCCTGCTAAGCTATGCATTAGCCAAAAGTCGTGTCGGCAGCAAAAGGCGATCGTTCGCATACCATCGCGGGACTATCCTTGAGAGCACAACATCAACATTCAGCCCCTCGCCCGCAGTGCTATGCATTAGCCAAAAGTCGTGTCGGCAGCAACAGGCGATCGTTCGCATACCATCGCGGGACTATCCTTGAGAGCACAACATCAACATTCAGCCCCTCGCCCGCAGTGCGGGAGAGGGGCCGGGGGGTGAGGGCAGATAACGCTGACCGTATGTCGATTTGTGGGTAATGTACAGTTCCTGCTTGCGGGAGAGGGGGCCGGGGGGTGAGGGTCAGACTCCCTTCGCCCGCTTTGCGGGAGAAGGGCCGGGGATGAGGGTGGATAGCCCATCTGATAGCCGGAGGCGGACGCGCTTGGAACCTTATGGATGGAATGTGCCTTTTACGCCTGTTCTGTACAAAGCATTAGGAGCGAGTGTAGACACTTGGAGGAAACAGAAAAGAGGTTTCGCCTGAGTCGGCGGAACCTCTTTTGCTTGTGTGATGCGCTTGAGTTGGCAAAATCTTAGGATGAGAGCTTGGGCAAGTTGCGCTCTTCGAGTTTTGGGCCGTATGGCCCGCGTTTATCGGCTGGCAGCATCTCGGCGATGCGGCACATCATATCGGTAGTTAACTCTTCCATCAATAGCGGCGGAACCTTGCCGTTTTCGGTCGGTTCGACCAGATAAGGCTTGCCAATGCGCATGACCACAGGCTTGCGCAGCAGGGTCCCCTTGAGGCCGTGCTCGGTGCCGCTGATAGCGACCGGAACAAGCGGCACTTGGCTGGCCATAGCGAGGCGGATTGCGCCGCCACGCCCTTCCTGAAGCACGCCTGTACCGCTGCGGTGGCCTTCAGGATAGATTAATAAGACCGAGCCGTTGCGCAGCATCTCGGCTGACTGCTCGAGGGCGGCGACATCGCGCTTGCCGCGTCGAATGGGAACCACGTCCATAGTGGTGAAGAACCAACGGGCGAAGGGATTGGCGAAGAGTTCGCTTTTGGCTAGCCACGAGAGGCGATACTTAAAGGGCATCAGCGAGCCAAGCACTGGGATATCGAGCCAGTGGCTGTGGTTGCATACGATCAGCATGCCGCCCGATTCGCGCGGTGGGAGGTTTTCGAGGCCCTCGACCGACCAGCGCCACCAACCGATGATGCGCAAGAAATTAAGCAGCGAATACAAAAAGCCATACATTAAAGTACGAAGAACGCGAACCATCAACTAACTCCTACACCTAAGTTGTACACCATATGACCTCCAAGCCATCCGCTCACTACCAGAACAATCGCCCCAATAACTAGCTTCCATAGGTATGATTTGCGCGCCGGATCGCTATTGAGGACCTCGGGGTTGCGTCGTCGTTGCAGAAGGGCTTGCCCATAGATATAGATCGTTGCAATGCCTAAAATCGCGTGCGCGTTGATCCACATCAGCGCGTCGCGATGGGGCGCATCGGGGCCAACGACCTGCGTAAAAGCTGCAAGCGATCCGCTGACGGTAGCGGCGACAGTTCCACACCAGCCGATGATCAGGCTGTAATAGGCGCTGACCTCAAGCGTTTTGTCCTGTTTGCGCAAATAAAGCCAGGTCAACAAACCATTGCAAAGCAACAGGGCAATGGGAAAGTGAACTGTCATAGGATGGAGTAAATGTACCATAAAGTTCTTTATTTGGAAATGAAAAACTCGGCTGTGATCGAGCGAAATGGGAGCTGTGTGCCAAATCGTGCGCCTCAGCCATGCGACCCAGCCGTGAACGATTCCAAAGGTTGTTACAGGATACCACAGATTGTGCTTGGCGGGTGCGTTCTTGAGCTATAGAGCGCTAGGGTTTTGAACGCTGTGGTAGGCTTACGCTCTGAGTCTCGCTGCCCGAAGCGGGATCGCTCGCTTCGCTGGTTTTAAGCTTTTGTGTAGAGTAGTGTTCGCTTTGAGTGCGCAGACGGTGTTCGGCCAAGGTTTGAATCAGCGCGATGGCGGGAACGCCGAAGACGATGCCCGTGATGCCGCCCAGCTTCCAGCCGACTAGCACGGCGAAGAGCACAAGGGCTGGCGAGAGTTGCAGCGCACGTCCCAAGACGCGCGGCTCGACAACGTAGCCGATAATATTTTGCAGCAGAAAGAAGACAAGCACTGGAGCAAGCACATCGGGCCAAGGCATAGTGAGCAGCATAATGACAATGGTGAGCGAGCCGCCCAGTAAGCCGCCGATATAGGGCAGCAGCCTGACGAGCGCGATCGGCCCGATCCAAAGCAGCAGGCCGGGCGTTCCGAAGAAGGTCATCGTGCCGATGCTCAACAGCATTCCCATAGCCCAGACGATCAGCTGGCCGCGAATAGCTGCCGAATAGGTGTTGCGCACATCGTCGTAGAACTTGCCCGCGCTCGTCAGCCAGTTATCGGGCACGGTAGCCAGCACGATTCGACGCAGCGAATCGTCGCCAGCGGCCATAGAGGCTGCGATCACGATCACCAGAATAAATTGACCGCCCATATTGATAATGGCGAGCGACCAACTGAGTAAGGTTGGGGCGACCTCAGCCGCGATCGAGTCGTTTTGAAGCGCGTTCATAATCGAGCTGGGCACTGGCACTTGGCGGCTGCGCAGCCAGATCAAGAAGCTATCGGCTTGGCTGGTAGCCTTTTGAATAGCCGCTGGCAGGGTCTCGGGCAAGGTGGCTGCTTGGGCGGCTAGGGGCGCTGTCATCATAGCGAGCACAACAAGCACCAAAAGATATCCACAGGCCCAAGCCATCACGCGGGGTATAAGCGTGCTAAGCCGTTCAACCAGCGGTTGCAAGAGTAGGTTGAGGAGCCATGCAAAGCCAAAGAGCGCGAAGACATCGGCGAACATGGTAAAGAGCTGCAACACACCACTAGCGATCCACCAAGCGGCGGCGATCCCTACCAAGATAGTCACAATATTGCGGGTTTGATGCATAACAAACCTCAAGGCTCTGTGGGAGATACACCAAGCTCGCTTCTATTGTACCAGCATGCTGATAGAAACGCACCATGCCCGCTCTAGCCTATGGACAGGCTTTCTCGGCACGCTGCTCCTACCTTCTCAGGCGTAGACGTACTTTCCTCTCAAAAGGCTCTCAGCGCGTCCGCCTCCGGCTATCAAGCGCAGCTAGCCACCCTCATCCCCGGCCCTTCTCCCGCAAAGCGGGCGAAGGGGGTCAGGCCCTCATCCCCCCGGCCCCCTCTCCCGCAAGCAGGAGAGGGGGAGCTAGGCTGCATGTCAGCAAAGAAACCGCATAAGGGCCTTAGTTCGTTGGCTTCGATAGGCTCAGCCAACGTCTCTCGTGCCCTGAGCCTGTCGAAGGGTGCGAGCAAACCCTCAAAGGCTCAGTGCCTTTGTGCCTCGCGTGGTGAATATAGCTGAGGCCCTCACCCCCGGCCCCTCTCCCGCAAGCAGGAGAGGGGGAGCTAGGCTGCATGTCAGCAAAGAAACCGCATAAGGGCCTTAGTTCGTTGGCTTCGACAGGCTTGCTTGGTGAGCTTGCCGAAGCACAGCCAACGTATTTGCATACCCTGAGCAGGTCGAAGGGTTCGACACGGTGCACCTCGCAAAAAGACACAGTGTCTCGCGTGGTGAATATAGCTGAGGCCCTCACCCCCCGACAAGCAGGCTATGCATTACTCAAAAGTCGTGTCGGCAGCAAAAGGCGATCGTTCGCATACCATCGCGGGATCATCCTTGAGAGCACAGAACGGGGAGATCACCCCCTCGCCCGCAGTGCGGGAGAGGGGGCCGGGGGGTGAGGGCAGATAACGCTGACCGTATGTCGATTTGTGGCTAATGTACAGGACAAGCAGGAGAGGGGAGAGCCTAGCCGCGCTTCACCCAAGAAGCCGTGCCCAGCCCATTTGGTGCACCTTTCAAAAGACACAGTGTCTTGACCTGTGTCTCTGGGTCTCGTGTGGTGAATAAAATCAGTGCCCCGCGTGGTGGGAAGCCTTGAGGCTGGCGGCAATTTCGGCAATGCCCGCTTCGAATTGGCGCGCTCCGCCTTGGGCGGGGTGGCGCACTTTGCGGTAGGGCAGGCCGAGCTGTTCGAGGTTGCGGGCAGCGCTATTGCCCATAGCGACCAGAGGAATATTGGGGTCGAGGAGTTGCAGCAGACTTTGCAAGAAGGGCAGGCCCTGTTTCAGCTCGCTGGCGCGCGGAGTGCGGTTGCTGTTGGGCTGGCCCGGGCGATGCGGGTGGAAGGGGTAAGCGTTCCAGCCGATAGCGATTAGGTCGTGTTGAGCGAAGCAGCGCCAGACGATGGTCGCGGTCTGCTCGCCGGGCATACGTCCGTCGTTGGACGCATGTTGATAGCCGTAGGCGGACCCGAAAAGGACGTGTTCGTTGCTAGCCGCCAAAAGGATCTTATCGCTAGTAAAAGGAATGCCTGTGCGGCGACAACCAAGGTAGCCGGGCGCTTCGCCGAGCAACAGCAGATCGGGTTTGCGGGCGATGGCGAGGCGCAGATAGCGCGTAAGGTTGGCACGGCGGATATCTTGGCCCGGATCGCCGTTAGGCGCGTATTGGTTGGTGCAGTCTTCGGCGACGGGTTGGGCGGCGAGTTGGGCGACAAGTTGCTCGATCGGGTCATTCATTGCTGTAAACGGCTTCGACTAGGCTGGCGAGATCTGAGGGCGTTGCGAAAGCGAGTGGTTCGGGTGCGCGCTGGGCGATGGTTGGCTTTGGGCTGTAAGCGATGCAAGCGCTTGGATGATGGCGTTGCAGGCTTGGCTCAGGCAGGCTTGAATGTGTTCCACTGGAGCCGCTGTAGAGCGGAGTTTTCTGAGTTCGGCCTCCCACGGCAGAGTGGCGTGGTGTTGGCTAATGACCCCGATGATATCGGGGATGACCTGACGGCTGGCTTGCTCTTGGAAGCTGAGACAGAAGCTGGTAAATGCACAGGGAATGCGTTCGGTCGCTAGGCGGAAGATGTCGCCGTTGTGTGAGCTGGTGGCGACGATCAGAGCGCTGTCGTCGGGGCGAAGATCGTTGAGCGAGCGGAGCGGCAGGTCGAAGAGCTGGGCGATGGCGTTAGCGAGCGGTTGACTAGTTTTATCGAGACTGACGATAACCTTCCACGACCAAGGCTGTTGCCGATGGAGCGTCTGCAAACAGTGGAGCGTGCGGGCTATATCGGGATAGGTGAAGTGGTAGTGGCTCTCGATCGGTCGCGGCAGGCCTTTTTCGCAGGTGTTTCCCAGATAGATGCAGTTGCTTTGGGCCAATAGGTCGGGCAGTGATCGATGTTGTTGTTCGCTTTGACGCTGCTCGATACGGGCGATATCGGCTACGATGGTCTGGCTGGTCGGGTTTTCGCTCTCTGCGAGGGCGGCTTGGAAGGCTTCGCGGGCTTCGTTGTAGCGTTGTAAACCTTCAAGGCAGTATCCGCGTAGGCATGCCTGTTGCCACGGACGTAGATCGCTGTGCGCATCGAGCTCTTCGAGTACGCTGCTATACTCGCCGAGACGGCAGCGGGTTAACAGTAGCTCGTAGAGGAGTGTGGGATTGTTTGGCGCAAGTGCTAGACAATGCTGATAGGTTTCGAGCGCCTCATCAAAGCGCTCGAGTTTGCTCAACAGTTGAGCGAGCTGGTAGAGGCTAGGCAGATCGGCTTGGAGCTTGCTCGCGCTGCGCAGACTGTCGGCCGCTCTAGTTAGCAAACCACACTGTTCGTAGTAACACGCCAAGGCAAGATGCGCTTCGCGTAGATAGGGACAGTGGTGTAGCGCTTGGCGATAGACGCAGGCCGCATCGAGGTGGCGATGAGCGTTTGCAAGCATATGGCCATGCTCTAGAAGACGTTTTGCGGCAGCATAGTTTGGCTCAAGCACCATGGGACTTTTCTTTCAAATAGAGAGCAACTACCCACACATTATAGCATGTTGGCATTGCCCATGCCGGGTTTTAACAGAGCTATTCTGAGCGAGGGAGGCTTTGGCTGCTGCGTCTATGCTTGAGCAGGGCGCGTTTTAGCGCTTAGAGAGCGGTTAGGTACGCCGATATTCCTCACGGCAGAGGCGCAGTTTAGGGTCGTGGGAGCTTTAACGTGCGTGGCGTGAAGAGCTGCGAGAGCGTGATGGTGGTGGATGTTTTGCCATAGGATTGGAGTTGGCTGAGCACCTTGTCGAGTTCGCCGATCGATGAGACGATTACTTTGATGATGAAGCAGTCGTCGCCTAGGCTGCGATAACATTCTTGCACTTCAGGTAGACTGGGAATGAAGTGGGCTGCGGCTTTGGTCTCGCTAACGCTCGGGGTGCTCAGACGCACGAAGGCGACGATGGGCCGCCCGATGCGGCTCGGGTCGATAATGGCGCGATAGCCTGTAATGATTCCTAGATCTTCGAGGCGGTGAACGCGTTCGGCCACGGCCGGGCGCGATAGGCCGATAAGCTGTCCTAAAGCGGTAAAAGATAAACGGGCATCTTCTTGGAGGGCGTCGATAATTCGCCAATCGATCTCGTCGAGCAGCGGTTGCGAATCGTTGTTTGAAGCCACTGTCTACCTCCCAAATGTTTTCTTTTAAACTAAAATCCTTGCGTTCTGATATTGTACATTTGTCCTAGTTTTGAGACAATATCTCAGACAATAAAGTAGTTAAAACAAAGGATTCCTATGTCAACGAAACAGGCTTGGGGCGGTTTTTGGTTACTATCGCTGATTTGGGGTTCGTCGTTTCTTTTCATTCGGGTTGGGGTCGAAGAAATGACGCCCATGCAACTGGTCTTTTTCCGGACGGGCATCGCTGCGATCGGTTTACATATCGTTCTCTTGTTCCAGGGTAAACGTTTGCCCACAGATCGACAAGGGATCCTCGACTTACTCTTTCTAGGTACGATCAATACTATTTTACCCTTTGTGCTGATTTCGTGGGGCGAGGTTCATATCGAAAGCGGCTTGGCGAGTGTTTTGCAGGGTACGGCGGCCTTCTTTACCTTACTGATCGCTCACTTCGTCTTCCCCGACGAGCGCATCACGCTCAAGAAGGTGCTCGGCCTCTTGATCGGCTTCCTAGGCATTGTGGTGCTAACAAGCCGCAGTTCCGAGGCCACGGGCCACACCAGCGACGGCAGCTTGTATCTGCTCGGGCAGGCCGCCGTAATCGCCGCTTCGTTCTGTTATGGCATCGGCGGAGTATACAGCCGCAAAGCGATGCAGCGTAAGCTCGACCCGTTTGTGGTGGCCGCTGGCTCGATGACGGTTGCCTCTGTCTTGGCTGGCACGCTGGCCTATGCCGCGCCATTGGTGGGCGCTCAAGCTCCGACTGCTTTGGGTTCGCTCAGCTTCGCCACGATCGCCTCGGTGGGAACACTGGGCTTGCTCAACACCTTCGCGGCCTACCTGATCTTCTATCCTCTGATCAGGGTTTTGGGCTCGACCCGCACTTCGATGGTGACCTATGTGGTGCCGGTGGTCGGCCTCATGTTGGGCAGCATCTTTTTAAATGAGGTGATCGATCTGCGTTTGCTGCTCGGCACGCTTATGATCTTGGGCGGCATCGCGGTTGTAAATCTGCGCTTCGCTTCGCTTTTGCCGCAACTGCGCAAGCGCAACGAGGCCAAGGTCGTTCAAGATATCTAAGAGGGCATCTGCTTGATGTGTTTAGCGCGCTAGCGGCGAGGTCTCTTCCCCAAAGAGGGCAGCTAGCGCGTCCGCCTACGGCTATCAACATCCCGCCCGCCACCCGAGTGCATATCGCCGTGTGCCGAGAGACCCTTCGACACACAATGCTACCGATATGAAGCTCGCTTAAAAACTTCCACTCTTGCAATGCGGGCAAACGAGGGACAGGGAAAGATATAGTAGTCACGTTTCATACCAAATCGGCTTAAAAACTTGCACTCTTGTAACGCAGAAAATCAAATCTGCCGAAGGCCAAATACATAACCGGATTTGGTATAACGCGATCGACCTTGAGGCCAGAGCTCGTGTGTGAATCAAGTGGGCCGCTTCGCAAGCGCTTGCGAAGCGGCCCAGCTGTGCATTTTGAGTTGTGTGCTAGAACTTGTTCTTTTGCTCTACAGCTGCTTCTACTTAAGACTGCTTTGCGTATTGCCAGCTTTCTCGAGGCGACTGCTGCGAATCAGCGAGGCGATCACCGAGGTTACCAAGACGCCGACGATGATCACGAGCGAGTATTCGATCTTGATGGCGTAGGCAGTGTGCGAGAGCAGCATCTTAACGCCCACAAAGGTCAGAATAACCGATAGGCCGACCTTGAGATAGTGGAACTTATCCATGATGCCCGAGAGCAGGAAGTAGAGCGAACGCAGGCCCAAGATCGCAAACACGTTGGAAGTGTAGATGATGAAGGGGTCGTGCGAGACGCCAAAGATGGCGGGAATCGAGTCGACCGCGAAGATCAGGTCGGTGCTTTCGACGATCAAGAGCACAATAAAGAGCGGTGTGGCCGCCCAACGTCCGGCCTCTTTCACAAAGAACTTGGGGCCATGGGGTTCTTTGCTAACGGGCATAAAGCGGCGGAAGATGCGCACAACGATGTTGTTTTCGGGGTGAACCTCTTCTTCTTCGTCGTTATTGAGGTTGAGGGCCATTTTTAGGCCGGTGAAGATCAGGAAAAGCCCAAAGATATAGATGATCCAAGTGAAGCGCTCGATCAGGGCTGAACCGATCAGGATAAGGCTACCACGCATAATGAGTGCGCCCAAGATACCCCAGAACAGCACACGGTGTTGGTAGGCCGCTGGAACGCGGAAATAGGTAAAGAGCAGTACAAAAACGAAGATGTTATCAACGCTTAGCGCGTATTCGATGACGTAGCCGGTAGCGAATTCGATCGCTTTCTGTTGCCCGGCAAAGGCAAAGACACCGCCTGCGAAGATCAGGGCTAAGCTTACCCAAACAGCGGTCCATATACCTGCTTCACGTACGCTGATGACGTGAACTTTGCGATTGAAAACACCTAAGTCAAGGGCGAGAAGCCCAAGAATAAATACATTGAACCCAATCCAAAGCCACATTTCAGGGATGGCCATAATCGATCCAGCCTCTTTCTCTAACTGTGAAACTGCGTGATACGTTCGTTAACGGCAGACAATGCCTTAGTGAGGTAGCACTATCAACACTGGAGTAGGTGGTTGTCGTAACGCATAGGCTTTGGGCTTATGCATGACTACAGCCATCTTTGCAGCAGGTGACCTCTTACAACTATAGAACAATTGTTATGTGTTTCGTATAATCTATGGAACACAACATCCTATGTTATACCCGAGCGACTCCTTCTTCAAGGAAGAGTTTATCCCGTTTCGCATGGGAATAATTTCCTTATTTATTTTATTGCTTACACAATTGATAGAAGAAAGACAAACACCCAGCATAACATAGCGATTAATATATAAAAAATGGATCTGTATTGTACATCATTTTGTGCCAGAAGCTGCAAGCGCTCGTTTGGCACAAAAAGAGAGCTCTCTGTTGGCAAGGCCGTACAAACGTTGTCAGCCAGCAACAAGAGCTGTTGATAACAGAACGGTTCAAATCAATTGAACCGTTCTGTGTACTATATCATTGATTTGCTTCCGGTGTTGCAGTTGGCATGGGACTGCTTTGGAAGGGGCGCGGCGGTGTCGGCAGATCTGCCCGAATGATTTGTCCTCCGTTGACGATGTAGAGGATCGGCCGGATGCTATCTTCCACATAGACATCGGTCAGAAAATCGAGCCGAATGGGTGAATCTTCTGCAACACGAATCTGTTGGATCACTACGCCTGTCATCTTATCGATTTGAATGATGCGCTCGTTAAGCGTGTCCACCAAGAAGATATGACCTTCGGTCGGCCCACCGGTTACAAAGAAGCGGGTTACCGCACTGATCGGTGGCGAGATACCCTCGGGCACGATCTCGCGTTCGAAGGCGCCGCCGCTCAAAACAAACACCGTGCCGTTTGCTTGCAGCAAATAGATATTGCCGTCGATCTCCATGTCGATCGAACTCGCGAAGTCGCGCTCACCCAATTGGTCACTGCGAATCCAAGGTGTTGGCAAGTTGGCGTAACTTCCGCTAGTGTATTTGAGAATCTGGTTTGCTTCTGCACCCCAGACGTAGAGATTGCCGTCGTAGATCTCGATATCGAGCGGTGTATTGGTGGCCCAAAGCTCGCTTCCGGCCAGTTGGCTAAAGGCCCACTGGTTGTTGTTGCGGAAGAAGTAACTGAAGCCGCCCGGGCTTTGGTCGATAGCGATGATATTGTCTTCGCGCCAGGCTTGAGCGCGCACGCTGCCCACAACCGTATCGCCGATCGGATCGTTAGGCCGCAAGAACGTTTCGGTTGTGCCACCTCGGAAAGGTGCGCGATAGAGCACAGTGTTTTCTGAGCTGCTATCGAGCATATAGATGTAGCGCAGCGCGTTAGTATCGCTGATGGTTGCCACTTGGGGCGGCACCACAATATTGTGGAAGCGACCATTGGGCAAAGGATGGGTTGTGAGAATCTGAGGATCTTCAAGGAAGCTCAGGCGTTGGAGCGCAGTTTGAGCGCGCTCGTATTCGCGCAGAAGCTCCTGATAGTGATTCCAAACAGTGATATTGGTGGTAGTCACCAAAGGACTAACTCTGATCTGCTCGAGTGTGTCGCGCAGTACATCGAGCCGTTCGAGCGCGATCTGATCGTTAGGAGAGCTGCGAACTTCTGCTACGCGTTGGTCGGCCAGCGCCAAAAATTCGGCCAGCGCTTCGTCGGCTTGGTTGCGCGATTGATTCATGCCATAGAGCACCAAGCTTGTGACAAGCAGCACGAGAACTAACAGAAGCAACCAGGGGAAGGGCGGAGACTCGCGTTTGGGCGGCAGAATCGAGCCCTTATAGGCTTGGGTTGCGTAGTTGCGCTGCGGGTAGCGCGGGCGATCGCCTAAACGTGGCATAGCTTGGCGGTGGGCGAAATGTTCGCGCAGCCGCACAAAAGGCAGCATCAGCCGTTCGCTCCAAGTCATATCGACGAGCGGGCGGATCTGGTGCTGGGCCTGATAAGGGTGCGAGGTCGGCGTTTTATCGAGCAGGTCGCTTAGGTCGATCCGCCGCATGTTGGTGGGAAGGTCGGTCGGGTACTCGCCCAAGAAGGAGGAGGGCGGCGCCTCTTCGTCGTGTTCTTGGTTGAGGCGCGCTGCTTCGTAGCGTTTCTGTTCCGCTTGGAAACGCTGTTGAATCTGAAACTCTGGCGACTGCGTGGCCTTCTGGCGCTCTTCAAAGGTTGGGCCAAGATCGATCGGGCGCGGACGCTCGATCGGGTTGGGGCTCAGACCATCGGGTTTGATGGTGGTTCGTTCCGAACGCGGAATATTTTTTGGTTTTTCGCGTTTGGTAAAGATCTGAACCGTTTCGTTGACGACATCGGAGAACCATTCGCCCAAGTTGCGAAAGGTCAGCGAGGTGCGTTCGCCGATGCCCGCAGGGCTGAGCGGCGCGTTACGAGCAGCTTGGCTAAGCGGCGGCAGCAGTGCGATCACTAAGCCATAACTCGGCTTATCGGCGTCGACGATGCGCGCTTCGATCTGAGCACTGATCGCATTGGGATCATTGCTGCTAAGCGTATCTTGAATAAAGCTGGTATCGAGCAAAAGCCCGAGGTCACTGCTACAGAGCAGAATGCTGGAACCTGCCTTCACGGTCGAGCGGTAGAGTTCTGGTTCAACAGACAGGCTGCTGCCGAGCGAGCCGGGCTTAACGCTGCCCAAGACGCTTTTATGCGTGATACGCCAGGCCGTCGAGCTGGGAAAGGCCCGCATTTTGCCTTCGTGAAAGACGAAGGCTTGACAGGGTGTTACTTGGCCGATGTAAAGATCGTCTTCGTGTAAAACCGCACAGGTGATTCCAACTGATACGCGCTGTTGCGGTGGAAGATTGACGTTTTGCTTGTAGAGTGCAACATTTGCGCTATGTAAAGCATACCGTAGAGCTGAGGTCACGCTGAAGGAACTATGACTGTAAAACTCTTTACGGATGGTTCGCAGAATCGTCTCGCAGGCCTCGGGGCTGCGAGGCGCTTTCATATCGGCTTCCACCAGTATATAGAGTTGGCCTTTGCGCGCTTCAGAACTGAAGGGATTAGTTGGCTCGACGCAGAGGAGGAGGTTATCGGCAGCCTGCTCCTGCCTGACCATCTCCCCAAAGCGATGGGTATGAGTCTGGTATGCTGGCATGCGAACCTCTACAGTAGATACGTGGTTTCCAAAATTATAGCAGTACAGGCTTGCTGAGGCAAACCTCTGGTTAGGCTATCCATCATATTCGTGTGTATCAGGTCCATTATGACCTTCAAAGAGCGAATTGGATCATTATTTGCTCTCAAATGCACAATCAGGTTGCCACCAGTATACCAGCAAAATCGCTAGCGATGTTTAGGCCCTAGATTGGCTCTCTTTAACAAACGAATGAAGATTGAATCTTATCGGATCGCTTATGAGGAATAGTGAGCGGTCTGTTCATAGAGGGCAAGGCTGAGTTTGGCGGTCTGCTGCCACGAGAAACACGTTGCCTGTTCAAGGCCACGCTGGCGCAGCTCTTCGCGCTGGTGGGGATCGTTGAGCAGATCGAGTATGGCTGTGGCGAGTGCTTGCGGATCGAGCGGATCGACCAGCCGGGCGGCCTCGCCGACCACTTCGGGCAGGCTCGAGCGGTTCGAGCAGATCACGGCCGAGCCGCAGGCCAGCGCTTCGAGCGGGGTGAGACCGAAACCTTCGTAGAGCGAAGGATAGACGAAGAGCGTGGCAGCGCTATAGAGTGCGGGAAGATCAGATTCAGCGATATCGGGCAGAAAGCGTACACCTTGATCGAGCTTGAAAGCTTGCACCAGTTGACGAGCGGCTGGATAGCGTTCGTCATAGTGTCCGGCGATCAGCAACAGCGGCGGATCGCTTAACTGGTGGCAGACCAGATCCCAAGCGCGTATCAAGCCTTCGAGATTTTTATGCGGCTTGTTGGAGCCGACGTAGAGCACAAACTGCTCGGGAAGCTGATAGCGGGCGCGTAGTTCGGTTTGGCTCGCGGCTGATTGGGGTTGAAAGCGCCCGTCGGCGGCCAGCGGCGTGACATGAATGCGCTCTGGATCGATGCGATAGGCGCGGGCCAGATCGTCGCGCGCGTTTTGCGAGATCGTGATTATGGCTTGCGAGCGCCAGACCGCGAGGCGCAGCGCCAGCGGAAAGATCATGCGGGTGCTGAGCGGCACAAGCTTGGGATAGTGCCAGACGATCGCATCGTAAAGCGTTAGAATGGTCGGGCAGGGCATGCCGAAGTAGGCTCTGATCAGATAGGGCGTGTGGAGCAGATCGAGGCGCTCGCGGCGCGCCAGTTGGGGTAGCAAATACTGTTCGTTAGGTCGAAAGGGACGGGCGGCGGTTTCGACCAGCTTGACGCGCGGGCGCGCCGCGAGCGCCCTGAGGTTGAAGCGTCGATTGGGCAGGGCCGGATTGCTGAAGAGCACGAATTCGTGCTCGCAGGGCAGATTTGTTAGTGCATCGACCAGCGAGTAGACATAACGCCCGATGCCGGGAAAGTGGTCGCAAGCGTAACGAATATCGATCCCGATTCGCATAGCTTAAACCTTTGTGCTGGGCGCGTAGCGTACATACCAGCCGATCACATAGCCGAGCGCGCTGACATAGCTGACGATAGCTTTGAGCGGCTTGAAGGCGGGCCGCCACGATGGATCGGCGAAGGAGTAGGGTAGCACGATATTGGGCAGCAGAATGGCGCTGCGAAAGAGCAGATAGGCCGCCGCGTGCAAGGGCGTGCGCAGATAGCGCCCACGAGCGCGGCTCGGGTCGGCCCGCACCTCTTGGGCGAAACCCATGCCGTACAGGAAGTGTTTGCGCAGCAGGGCCGCCAGATTGGCCGGAGCGGGGTGATAGGTCCAGGTATCAGGGGCTTGCACCAGGCGGTAGGGCTGCTTGTGAGGCCCGAGCGTTCGGCGCACGCGCACAAAGAACTCGGTGTCGACCCCGCGCACAAGGCTATCGCTGAAGCCGCCGACCTGCTCAAAGACTTCGCGGCGCATAGCAGCGCAGGTCGTGGTGATCGCGCAGTAGTAGCTAGGCGGGTCGGGATTGCTCTCTAACAACTCGTGGACCACCGGATGCTCGATACGAGGCACTTCGCGCGCGACCCAGCGCTGAAAGGCCGGTGCGTCGGGCGGCAAGAGCTTGGCTGCGCCGCTGACCCCGATGCTCGGATCGGCCAGCAGCGGAGCGACTAAGTTCGCCAGAGCATGTTGGTCGCCTAACACAGCGTCATCGTCGATAAAGACCAATAGAGGCGCGCTGCTTTGGGCTACGCCTTGGTTGCGCGCTCGCCCGTTGGGCCGCACACCTTTGACCACAATCAGCTCGCGCGCTTGCAGCGTTTGGCGACGAATGCTAGCCAAGAGTGGCTCGACCTTGCCATCGAGCGAAGGAATAATGACTGCGACGGCTGGCTCAGCAGTGCTATACTGATCTTCGGTCATGTCTTCCTCTCTAATACAGGTCTGAGATGCAGCTTCAACGAGTTTTTCGGGCGATCGCTCGTTATCCAACGCTCCATCGTCTGCTCAAGCCGATTGGCGGGCCGCTCTATCGTGCGCTGTTGCGGGCCCAGTTTCACTACACTCGCTGGCGCACTGGTCTACACTATCCTCCCGGCGTGGCGCACGCCACAGGGATCGAGTATGCGACGGGGCGTTTCGAGCCGCAAACCAGCGCGCTTGTTCGGCAATTGTTGCCTTCGGGAGGAGTTTTTATCGATGTTGGAGCCAACCTCGGTTATTATACTCGCCTTGCTGCCGAGTGTGTAGGGCCGCGAGGCTGCGTGATAGCTTGCGAGCCCGGGCCAGAGAATGTGGTCGCGCTGCGTCGCAATACCGCGCACCTCCCCCAGGTTCAGATCGTGCCGAGCGCTTTGGCCGCCGGCCAAGAGCTGCTGCCGCTCTACCTCAGCTCCCACTCCTCGTGTCACAGTCTGGTCGACAGCAGCTACTTCAAAGATGGCTCTTTCATCTGGGTGCCGACCATCAGCTTCGATCAGCTGTGTAGCTCGCTCAAGCTGGCCAAGATCGATCTAGTTAAGGTCGATGTTGAGGGTGCCGAGCCGATGGTCTTGGCCGGAATGCGCCAAGCGCTAGCGCAGGCTCGGGTCGCGAACTTGGTTATCGAGTTCTGCCCCGCCAATATCGAGGATGCTGGTTACGATAGCCTCGCCTTCGCTCAGGACTTGCTTGACTCGTTCGCCTCGATTCAGATCATCGATGCGCCCGTTTCGCAACTGCTTGGCAAACAGCTCGAAGCGCGCGACGACTTCGAACGGGCGATAGCGCAGATCAAAACGCTTGAGCTGCGCGCCTATCTCAATCTGCTCTGCCAAACGTCCTTAAACGTGTCTTGAGACGAGCCAGCACCTTGAGAGCGAGCTGCACTTCCTGCCAAGTGATGACCTTGCAGATCAAGAGCAGCGCCGGGTAGCTCAGCCAGAGCAGGGCGCGTAGGCCGAGGCTGATCAGGTTGGTCTCGACGGCCAGCGGCAGCCCGATCCAGAGCAGCGCCAATTCGATCACGACGATCAGGATCAGGTCGCGCAGTGCGTAGGGGATCGGATAGTGGCGTTGGGCGCTCAGATACGCGCCGAGCGGGCCGAACAGATAGCCGATCGGTGTGGCGATGGCGGCCCCCAGAATGCCCAGATGTGGCGTGAGCGCCAGCATCAGTAGCACGCTCACCAGCGCGCCCACCAGCGAGGTCCAAGCCAGGTGGACGGTTTTCTCGCTCAGGTAGAGGCCCGTGCTCAGAATCACGTAGCTACCTTGGATCAAAGCGGTGTAGGCCAAGAGCCAGACGTAGTCTTGAGCGGGCAGGTAGCGGTAGCCGCCAACTACGATCAGCGCCTCGCGAGCGAAGAGGCTGAGCCCGAGGGTGGCCGTCATCATCACGGCAAGGTAGTAGCTCAAGACGCGCGCATAGGTGCGCGGCGCTTCCGGCTTGTTTCTAATCGATAGGGCGAAGGGCAGCCAAGCTGCTTGAAATGGCACGCTCAAGAAGGCCAACATCGAGGCGAGCTTATTGCCGATTCCGAACATACCGATCTGTTCGGCGCTAATGCCGAACTGCAGCAAGATCGGCCGATTAGCTACACCCAACGCGACGCTAGCGATGCCAGCAGGAATGAGTGGCAAACCAGCGCGCAGCAGTGGCAGCAAGACCTGGCGATTCGGCGGAACAAAGAGCAGATGCGGCGCGATCAGGCAGCCGATAAACAAGAGCGTCAGTTGGGCGCTGAGCTGGGCGCTTAGCACTCCTACCGCTCCCCAACGCAATACAATCACAAAGGTGATGTTGGCGATCGCCAAGAAGACGATTTGCAATAGGCTCAGAAGGCTAGCTCGCCAGATCTCTTGGCGCAGGCGCAGCGCATCGATGAGCAGAGTGCTCAGCACGGGTGCGGGCAAATTGGCGACCGCCAAAATGACTAGGTTAGCATAGGTGGGGTTGCGCAGCCACACTGCGGCGATCTGGTCTGCTCCGATCGCGCTGGCCCATGTTAAAAGTAGGCTGGCCGCTAGGCAGAGCCAGAGTGCGCTGGCTATGAGGCGTCGCTGGTGTAGATCGTCGCTTTGGCGTTGGAAGAGCACAGGCGTGGCTGTGCGCAGACCAAGCGCGGCCAGAATGGCGAGAAACGAGCTGAAGGTCAAGACGACTTCTAAAATGCCATAGTCGGCTGGGGTGAGAATACGAGCGTAGATCGGCGTCAAGATCAGCGTCAAGATCGGACCAACCACGCTATTGATGCCATAAGCCGCTGTGGCGCGCAGCAGGGTTTTTGCGTGTTGGCGCAAAGATGGATTGGCACTGGCTTCTGGCATAAGCTCCTTAGGTGATACGTTTGCACACGTTTGGATAGGTGTATTGAATTATAGCATTGTCGAAGCGTGGGCCAGCTTCAAGCTGTGCCATGCGCTATCGTTGTGCGTTTGTTATGGAATGCGATTGTATGTGGCTTTTGGGACGGCCTCACGGCACAGATAGAAGCCCGTTGCGGCGGGCGAGCCGTTGGTAGCCGTAGGCGGACGCGCTTGAAGCCTGCTTTGGGCGAGCGACCTCGCCGCTTGAGCCTTGAACTCGTCATGAGGTGTCAGTTCAGCAGACGCTCGAGCAGAAGCCACGGTAGACGCAGACGCTCGATCGTCATCTCTTGCCAGGTCAGTGGGTCGCCCATCGAGACAAAACCGAGCCGATATTGCATCAACGAGAGCGTATTCCAGATCAAGAGCAGACAGCCTGCGCTTAACACTGCGATCTGGCCTGAACGCTGTTGCCAAAGCCGTTCGACGAAACAAGCGAGGCCGATCTGCCAGATCCAGAGGGCGCTGATAAACATACGGCCGCCGAATGAATCGCCTTGCCACCAAGCCCACCAAGCTGCCACAAGGTAGAGGTTGAGCGCCAGCGTGCCCAGCAAGGCCCAGCGCTGCCAGCCTAACTGCTTGCCTGCCATGAGCAGGCCGATCAAGGCGAGCAGAAAGATCGGGTGCCAACTGAAGAGGCCATGGTAGCTCGAGAAGAGCACATTCCAGAGCTGGGGTTGCAGCCAATAGAAGGGCGGGTCGTGATCGTGCTTGTAGGGGCTGCTTAAAAATGTGCCGTAGAGGGTCTGCCAAACGTAGAGCTGAGGTGAAAAGAGCAGAAGGGTGAAGAGAACGGTAAGCAGCCCGCCGGTCAGCCAGTGCTGAGCCAACTCGAAGCGTCGCGTTCGCAGCGCTTCTATCCAGCGCCAAAGCAGATAGCAGTAAGGCAGCAGCAGAAAGATGGCGTCTTGCAGGCGTACGACCAGCACAGCGCCACCTGCTGCACCCAGAAGCGCAAAGGATCTCCAACGCGGTCGCTCTTGCTGATAGAAGGCCCTTTGCCAGTACCTCAACAGGAACGAGACACAGAACAGCGCAACCAGATGCGACATCGAAGGCTCGAAGATCATGTAGTACACGATGTTGCTGGTCATGCAGAGCAAAACAAGCGCGAGTCCTGAAGCCTCTTGGCTGTAGTAGCGGCAGGCCGAACGCGCCGCCAGATACATGCCCAAGACGCCATAGAAGATCGAGCCGAACGAGATCGCGCTTTGGTAGAGATAGCTGTAGCCGTCGCTGCGCAGTCCTAAGCCGAGCCAATCGCCAAGCAGGGCGATTAGGTGGGCGAGCAGATAGAAGGGCAGCCAGAAGATGGCCGTGCCGACCGCGAGTTTGTTGCCCGCCAAGCCGAGCGGGGTTGGTTCGGGCGTTTTAAAGGCATGGGCGAAGTAGGCGTATTCGTTGCTCAGGTCGAGGTCGCCATCGATCAGCCATGAGCGTAAGTAGACATAATAACCAACCCCGTCGGAGCCGATCAGCTCGCCGTCGGCCCGTGGAACGGGCAAGAGCGCGATAAAGGCCACGATGGCGAACGCTCCTACAACGATACTTGCCGGGCCTGGCCGAAGCAGCCTGCGAAAGAGGATGGACATAGGCTGAGCGCGTCCTTGTCTGCAATCAGGGTCGGGCGATCGCCGCGAGCAGAATCCGTTCGGTTGCTAAGATCATGGCGCGCCGATCGAAGCGCTGGCGGGCCGCATAGCGGGCAGCTTCGCCCATTTGGATCAAACGTTGTGGATCGCTTAGCAGCTCTGCTAGCGCTAACTGCAGGGCTGCTACATCGCCCATAGGCACCAATAGGCCGGTTTCGCCGTGGCTGATCGCGCTCGATAAGCCGCCGATTCTGCTGGCGACGACGGGTAGTCCTGAGGCCAGCGCTTCTACAACGGTCATGGGGAAGGCTTCGTCGCGCAGGGTCGGCATAACGAAGATGTCGCTCGCGGCTAGGATCGATGGCAGTTTTTGGTGCGATAGGTGGCCCAGCAGCTTGATTTGCGGATCGTTATTGGCTTGTTGGCTGAGCGCTGCTCGTTCGACCCCTTCACCTGCGATCAGCAGCCAGAGCTTCGGATAGCGTTTGCGTAGGCGCTGAGCCGCTTCGATCGCTAGATGAATACCTTTCTCGCGCTCGAGGCGGCCTACGCAGCACAAGACTTGGGCGTCTTGGGGAATACCGAGCGATTGACGGGTGCTATGGCGGGCGATCCCATCGGGTCGGAAGAGGTCGGTATCGACTCCATTGGGAATGGTGCTGATGCGTTTTGGATCGATCTTGAGCTCGTCTCCCCATTCTTGGGCCACGCTCTCGCTTACGGCGATCCAGTGCGAGACATAGGCGGTGCTGCGTCGCCACAACATGGCGTCTAAGGGCAGATGGCTGAGCAGCCGCCCTAGGCGATAGACGCCGCGCAGATCTTTGGCGTTGCGCCATTGGGTGCGTAGCGCGCCCTGCAGCGTGCCGTGAATCAGCATCACGATCGGGAGATGCAGCTCTCGCGAGGCAGCGCGCACATAGCCCAGCGCACCGGCGCTTTGGCTTAAGATCAAGTCGAAGGGCTGCTCGGCGTGCAAGGTTTTGAGCGTGCGATAACAGGCACTCCACCAGCTTCGGCTATAGCGTCGCCATGAACCGGGCGCGATATAGTGCACATCGAGGCCTTCTTCATCGCCTTTGTCTGAGCTTTTGCTCTGCGGCAAAGGCGTGGTGAAGATACTGATCGTGTGGCCGCGAGCTTTTAAGCCGAGCGCCAGTTGGTGCGCTTGTTGTTCCATTCCGCCCTGAATACCATGGGCGAGCGTTAAACGTTGTGCGATTGCGATTCTCATAGCTGCGCTACTTGTCGATAGAGATCGGCCGTTTTGGCGGCGATCAGTTTCCAGTCGAAGGGCTGAGCTGCACGCAGCGCAGCCGCTTGGAGCGCGCCTAAATCGGGATGTTCGAGTGCTCGTTCGAGCGCCTTTTGAAGCCCGTCGGCTTGCTTCGGGTCGAAGAGAAAGCCTTCCTGCCCTTCGTGGACGATTTCGCTGACCGGCCCGAAATTGGGCGCGAGCACGGGCCGTGCATACGAGAGCGCGCACAAGAGCATGGCCGAGGTCAGAATCGAATGGTAGGGCAAGAGCACCAAGTCTGCGGCGGCTAGATAGGTCGGCAGCTCTTCGTCAGAGAGGTAACGCGAGTCGAAGCGAATATCGCTTAGGCCCGCTGCAAGCTCGCGCAGGCTTGCTAAATACTCGGGCGACTTGGCTGATCCGGCGATCAGCAGCAGACCACGTTTGTGTTTGGGAAGCTGTTTAAAGGCCGCGATCAGCCCTTCGACATTTTTGTATGGGCGCAAGGTGCCTGCACAAAGCAAGATCGGTCGTTGCGATTCGAGCCCCAACAAAGCGCGACTCTCTGCTTGGTTGCGGATCGGCCCATATTGACCGACATAATTACCCAGCGGAATCACGCGGCAATGCGGCAGAGGCCCGTAGCGCGCTTCCAACGCTTGGCGAGCCGATTCGCTATGCGCGATGATCGCATCGCTCCAGCGTGCGACGCATCGGTATGTTACAAAGCCCCAAAACGGAAAAAAGAGCTCGTGCGGTTCGAGGTTGTGCGCTGTCCAGACTAAGCGCACGCCGCGCAGCTTCAATGTGAGCAGAACGATCAAGAAGCCCAGCGAGCGCAGCGCTGTTGCCAGCTGCGAAGGTCGCTGGGTCAGCTCATCGAAAAAGTGCAGATGCAAAATACGGCTTCCCCGACCAAACAGCAACGCTGGCAAGGCGTAGCGTGGACGCAAACGCCTGATCCTTAGATCGTTCGCTTGCTCGGCTAAGGGCTCGTACAAGCGATCAAAAATGGGATTGGTTGGCAGATGCGCAGGGAGCGGATAGACCGTGATCATGAACGTGTACGCCCTAACAACTCTTCGATACGAGCGGTCACCATGTCGATGGCGATCTGATTTTTGCCACCTTGGGGAATAATCATATCAGCAAATTGCTTCGATGGTTCAACGAATTCGAGGTGCATGGGGCGTACAGTCGAAAGATATTGAGTGATCACCGAGTCGATGGTGCGGCCTCGCTCTTCGATATCGCGTTTGAGGCGTCGGATAAAGCGCAAATCGGGCGCTGTATCGACAAAGAGCTTGATTTGCATGCGTGAGCGCAGAGCGGGATCAGCAAAGATAAGAATACCTTCTAGTAGAATGATCGGGCGCGAGACTTGAAGTGTTTTGCCCGGGAGACGGACGTAGGTGCTGAAATCGTATTCTGGCAATAGAACCGATTCCCCCCGAATCAGGCTATCGAGATGCTCGATTAGAAGCTGGTTATCAAGCGAATTGGGGTGATCGAAATTGAAGGTGGTGCGCTCCTCAAAGGGCAGATGAGAGAGGTCGCGATAGTAGAGATCATGGGCGATGTAAACGATATTCTCTGCTCCTGCGCGTTCTACGATCGCTTGCGAGACGGTTGTTTTACCGCTGCCACTGCCTCCGGCTACACCGATGACGAGCGGTTTGCTTGTTGATTTGTTGCTATCCATTCTGTTTCTCTATCTTCTAACGAGCTTAGCTTCTCTATCTTCAAACGATACGATAACGCTGTTTTACTCGGAGCATATGATATCTTGAATCGTTGTGACGTATGGCTAGGTGGTAAAGCCCTTGGATTAGACACGCGATCCTGAATCGATATGTATTATGAGCTTACTAACATAAATGAAGTGCTTACTAACGAAATAACTGCCACTGCTCAGCTGTTTGAACGATTGATCGTCTAGCTCGCATCAGCCTTTTCCAAAGCACTTTCATTTTTAGCTATCATATCCTATTTTTAATTATTTGAATTGGTAATAAATGTGCGATTTTTAGTCTACACTTCACAAAAATGCTGGCGGCGCTGATCAGAGCTAAAGGTGCAAATACTAGCATCAAGAGTTGGCAGTAAATGTAAAAACAGGCTCACGTTCAAAATTAGTTAACATTCCATAAATATATATTTGGTTTAAATGATTAACGAATTGGTTTCGATTTGTATCTTTTATCATGTACAATGTAGGTCATGTTAATACGTTAACATTTGCAAAATAATATTTTACATACAGCACGTTCGGAGGAAAGACAGTTTTAGAGGCGCCATTCAAACAAACAGGAAGGATTGTTTTCGTCATGCCTTATCCACGCAGAACGTTTTGGTTTGTTTTGTCTCTCCTTTTGACAATCTTACCTTTAACAGCTGAAGCTCGTCCGTCTACTGCAAGTACAGCAGCTTATAAAAGCGGCTTTCCAGCAACGGTTGCTAACCAAACATTCTACGAACAATCGGCAGTTGTTGCAGAAATTGTTCCTTCGAGCCCTGGCCTCGAAATCGCCATTCCTAGTCGTGAAGGCTATCTTTCCGTATTTAGCAAAGATGGCCGTCTGCTCTGGCAGGCCCAAGTCCCCCCGACCTTGTGTGCTAATGCGGAAGCTCGTTTGACGCGCACTATGCCCGCCGTTGGAACGCTCGATGGTGACGGGGTGCCCTATGTGGTGATAGGTTATGGCAACCACTTGGCACGCTCACATCAAGGCTACTGCCCGGGTGGCGTCGCAGCTTTCCACGGCCCTACTGGTGCCCTCAAATGGCGTTTTAGCACCCACGATTTGACTCGCCCCAAAGTCGAAACCTTCAGTGGTGTTATATCGGTCCCTGCCCTTGCTGATAGCGATGGCGATGGCAAGATGGAGGTCGCCTTTGGATCGCTCGATCGACATATGTATCTGCTCGATCACAATGGCAACTTGATTTGGCGCTTCCATACGGCAGATACTGTGTGGGCTTCACCTACTTTCTATGACGTTGATGGTGACAAACGCCTCGAAGTTGTTTTCCCATCGGATATAAGCGAGAACAAGAGTTATGGCGTGACCAACGGTGGTTTCGTCTATGCCTTCAAAACCACTGTTCCCGATCCAGAGCAAGTTCCTGATCGACGCATCAGCTTCTCTGGCGACCCAGCCAAGATCCCCAATCTAGTCTGGCGCAGCCCGAACTTCGATCAAGCGCTGTATTCGTCGCCCGCTATCGGCGATGTCACTGGCGACGGCGTCGACGACCTTGTGATTGCCTCGGGCTGTATTTTCAAAGATGCCTCAGGCAACCCAACAGGTAAATGGATCCAGATCCTCAACCTTTCGGACGGTTCGGTCATCAGGACTATTCCTGTTCAAACCTGTTCGACCGCCTCGCCCGCCCTGGCTGACCTCAATGGCGACGGCGTACTCGATATCGTACTGCCGCTCAACGGTCAATATATCATTGGCCCTGATAATCAACCTGAATGTCGCGTGATCGCCGTAACGGGCAATGGCCGCCAGCTTTGGAACGTTGAGCCGACTGTATTCGGTGGCTACAGCGACCCGGGCTGCCACCTGCTCAAGAGCGTAAGCATCGCCGACCTCGATAACAACGGTTCTCAAGAGGTTCTGGTTAACAATGCGCTGGGCATTGTGATTTTGGCTGGCTCGAATGGGCGACAACTGTCGGTCGATAACCCGCCCACCTTGTTGTTGGCACCACCTCGCCCGCTAGAACAAGGATTGCCTTCGCACAGTCTGCCAGTTGTAGCCGACCTTGATGGTGATGGCACGCTCGAGGTGGTCTCGGCGGTTGATAACAAAGTGCTGGTCTGGTCCAACCTCAAAGATGCGATCAAGAGCGAGAGCGACTCGCGCGGTGTGCCGGGTTATGCCGCTTGGCCGATGTTCCAAGCTAACCCTCAGCGCCTCAGTACCGTTACGCCCATGCCGGTTCTGCTTGTAACCTCCGATAGCTTAGGTGCAGTGATCACTCCAGATGCGGGTAAGATCGTTACGAAGCTTTCGCTGCAGGTCAAAGGCGCAAGCGAATTGACTTGGGAAGTCTCGGGTGCGCCAGAATGGGCGATCCTTTCGGCTACATCGGGCTCCACCAAGACGCCCTTGCTTGTCACGCTTGATCCGAGCAAGCTGAACAATAAGCCCGGCACCTATAACGGAGAGATCACGATCAAGTCTTCTTCGGGCCTAGCTGCCTTTATGAAGGACGGTGCTGTCAACAAGCAGTTGACGATCAAGCTGCGTTTGATTATCAGCGATACGGTAATGAACAGTTATCTGCCGATCATTCGCAAATAACGGCACTGTGACGGCCGCGCATAAAACCTTTGCCGGTCGTTAAAGCTCTCTAAAACGCAAGCTAAGGCGAGGCTATGCATCAGCCTCGCCTTAGTGTTTTGTCTATTCCACATCCTCCTGATCTCTTCCTACCCGCATCATCGCGTTAGCTCGTACAGGCGGAAAGGTCGTCTCCCGCAAAGAGGGCCTAAGCGCGTCCGCCTACGGCTACAAACATCCTGCCCGCCACCCAGAGCTACTATTTTGCAGCTTGCGCTGCCTAATACCAAATCCGGTTGAATACTTTGACTTTGGCCTTCGGCAGAGTGGAACTTGATCATTTTTGTTGTGAGAAATTTCGCGCTGTAACGCGAAATTTCTCACAACTCTTTTCCCGTTTTTGCGTTACAAGAGCGCAGGTCTGTAAACGGATTTGGTATAAAGCCGTCTAAGATCTTCTCGCTGCGAAGCTGCGGGAAGGTTAGAGGTCAAGCTGTCAGTCTGGACTATCGCGAATGAGCGGGGGAGCATACGCCCTTCTCCCGCATCTATGCATTAGCCAAAAGTCGTGTCGGCAGCACAAGGCGAGCGTTCGCATACCATCGCGGGAGTATCCTTGAGAGCACAGAACTCAGAGAGGTTGAATGCGATTTCGCGTAGCGAAATCGCATTCAACATCACCATGCACCCCCTCGCCCGCAGTGCGGGAGAGGGGGCCGGGGGGTGAGGGCAGATAACGCTGACCGTATGTCGGTTTGTGGCTAATGTACAGCTCCCGCATTGCGGGAGAAGGGTCGGGGATGAGGGTGGCTAGCCGCTCTGGTAGCCGGAGGCGGACGCGCTTAGAACCGCATGGATGCTAAGAACTTCGCCGCCAGAGCTTGCAAGAATAAGGTATGCTCACAAGGCTTTCGCAGCTTTTGAAGCGATCTGATCGGATTGAGTGTGAAAAGCGTTTTGCAAAAAGTGAGATCAGATCGAACAAATTGTGAGGGTGGCATATAATTTGATAAGAGTAATGCTATGGAAGAAAGGGGGATAAGGATCGGAGTCTGAATAAACTGAATTGACCAAGTTCAAAGAGGGCTACGTTCGGTCCTTCAATCGCTAATATCTTGCAAGGAGCCGAAGCATGTGATCATTGGTAAAGCCTCTATCTTCGTGACATACACTTTCTAACCTGATATAAGGCTTTGATTTGTACCACTTTGAAGTTGTAAGAATAATCTGAGAGCCTGTGTTGAGCTAGAAAGGCTGATTTTATGTCGCGCTTGTCCATCCAACGCTGGCCTGTCCTTGTTTTTATACTTGCCCTTTTACCCCTTAGCTTCAACTCACCCCTTTCCGCCTCCGAGCTAAGTTCTTATAGATCCGGTTTTCCTGTCAATATTCCCAATAGCTCATTTTACGAACAGTCAACTGTTGCGGCAGAGATCGTGCCTAGCAGTCCCGGCCTAGAGATCGCAGCCATTAGTCAGGAAGGGTATCTGACGGTAGTGAGCGCCAATGGCGCGATTTTATGGCAGAAACAGGTGCCGCCTAGCATGTGTGGCACGGCTAGCGAGCGGGTCTCGTTCTCGCATCCGGCGGTAGGCGCGCTCTATGGTGATGGGGTGCCCTATGTTGTGGTCGGTTATGGCGATATTTATGCCCGCAGCGATGCGCGCTACTGTCCGGGCGGAGTGACGGCCTTTCATGGCCCGAGCGGCGATGTGAAGTGGCGGCTCAGCATCGACGCCTTGTCGCCAGATGAGCGCTTTACCGGCGTGTTTGGCACGGTCGCTCTGGCCGACACCGATGGCAACGGTACGCTCGAGGTCGCTTTCGGCGCGCTCGACCGCCATTTCTACCTGCTTAGGAACGATGGCAGCTTGATCTGGCGCTTCCATACCGCCGATACGGTCTTCTCTTCTCCCACCTTCGCCGATGTGAACGGCGATGGCAGGCTTGAGGTCATTTTCGGCACCGATATATCGAAAAACGATCGTTTCGGCTTTAATAACGGTGGATTCATCTATGCCTTTAAAACAACCGCCCCATCAGCCCAAGAGGCCCCCAACGGTCGAATCGGTTTTAACGCCAATCCTAGCGCCATCCCCAATCTCGTTTGGCGCAGCGAGAACTTCGAGCAGGCGATTCAAGGCTCGCCAGCGGTTGGCGATGTCAATGGCGATGGAGTCGCCGAGCTTGTGGCTACCTCAAGCTGTCACTTTAAAGATGGCAATGGCGTGGGCTTGGGCAGATGGGTCAAGCTGATCAACCTTGCCAATGGAAAGGTGACCGCGACCATTCCGCTGCCGCAGTGTTCTACAGCTTCGCCCGCTCTAGCCGATCTCAATAACGACAATGTGCTCGATATTGTGCTGCCGCTCAGCGGCTTGCCGAACGGCGAGTGTCGCGTGGTGGCGCTGACGGGCAAGGGCCAGCAGTTGTGGAACGTAAAACCAACCGTCTTTGGCGGCTTTAGCGATCAAGGCTGCGATCGTTTTAGAGGTGTGACCGTCGCCGACATCGATAAGAACGGCTCGCAAGAGGTGCTGGTCAATAACGCGCTCGGCATCGTTGTTTTGGCTGGCTCCAACGGGCAGCAGCTCTCGGCCGACAATCCGCCCTCGTTCCAGTTAGCCGCACCCGGCCAGAACCCATCGCAGTCGGTTCCGGTCGTCGCCGATCTCGACGGTGATGGTAATTACGAGCTTATCGCTGGGGCGCTGAACAAAGTGATCGTCTGGAACAACCTTGGCAGCACGATTAAAAGCTCGCCCAATTCAAACAGCGTGCCGGGTTATGCCGCTTGGCCTATGTTCCGTGGCAACGCCCAACGCACCGGGTTCGCCAATCAAGCGCCGCTTCTGGTTGTTGTATCCGATAGCGTTGGCGTTGTGGTGCGACCGAACAGCGGACGTGTGACGGCGGTTATTGGCCTGCAGGTTCAGGGCGTCTCGCAACTAAGCTGGCAGGCCAGCGAATCGATCAGTTGGCTGAGCCTATCCGCTACTTCGGGCTCGACCAACACGCCCCTGCGCGTCACTTTCGATCCCGGCAGCGTCAGCAATAAGGTCGGTGTCTATAATGGCGATCTAACCTTGCGTGCGACCAATGGCTCGGTTGCCTTCCTCAAAGATGGCAAACCTGCTAGCAGTGTCACCATCAAGGTCCGCATGGTCATCAGCGAGCGCGTCCAACAGGTCTATCTACCGATTGTGCGCAGGTAAGGCTTGTAAGACCAACTCCGCTTGACCGCTTTAGCGCTTTGGCGTCGTAGTTTCTAGCTCCCATTCGTTCCTGACCGCGTCCGCCTACGGCTATCAACATCCCGCCCACCAAAAATATGCAGCTTGTTGCTCTATCGCGCAACAAGCTGCATACTGTTTTCCCGATCTTGTTAGCGCGCCCTTATACGCATGCGAATGCCGTTCAGCGGCATACCGGTTGCGCCATAAACCTGCCTGAGATCTTGGCCCGGCAACAGCTCGATCTGATAGTTGCGCAGTACATGCGATGCGAAAGCCTTGATCTCGATCTGAGCCAGGTTGATGCCGATGCAGATGCGCGGCCCGCCTCCGAAGCCGACCAGCGAATAAGGCTGTTTGCGATCCTCGTTGCGCGGTTCGGCGAAGCGATCGGGGTCGAAGCGCTCGGGATCTTTGAAGATGCTAGGAATGCGATGGCTGGCGGCGATCGCGTAGTAGACGTTGCTACCAGCGGGCACATGGTAACCAGCGAAGCTGAAGTCTTCGACCACGCCGCGCGGCCCATGTGGCACGGGCGGGAAGAGTCGTTCGGTCTCGCTCAGGGCGTTATGCAGCACCTTCATCTGTTTGATCTGCTCGAGCGTGGGCGGCTCGCTCTGATCGCCGAGAATGGCCGTTTGCTCTTCCAGCACTCGTTGCAGATAGTCGGGGTATTGCAGCAACTGGGTGAGCAGCCACGAACCCAAACTAGTAGATGTTTCGTGGCCTGCCACCAGCAAAATGTTGGCGTGGGCGATCAACTGCTGTTCGCTGAGCGGTTCGCCATTGCTATCGCGAGCCTGCACTAACAGGCCGAGCACATCGTCAGTAGGGTTGCGGCGGCGCGCCTCGATCTGGGGAATCAGCATGCTGTTGAGTTCGGCGTGCAGTTTGGCGATATGCGGGCCACCATCTTCACCCTCTTCGAGGATTGCGCCCAGATTGAGCAAGGTGTAGTAGATATCGCGGAAGCGATCGACTTCGTTGCCCTGCTCAAGGCCCATCAAGGCCCCAGCGGCGATATCGAAGGTGATCTTGCGCATCTCGTCGAAGATATCGACCTCTCCTTGTTCGGTCCACTCGGCTACACGGCGCTGCACAACCTGGTGAATCACCGGCAGGTAGCGATCCATGTAGCTGACCGTGAAGGCAGGATTCATTAAACGACGGTGGTGGGCATGCTCTGGACCATCCATGGTTAGAAGACCGTTGCCGAACAGCTCGAGCACGCTCATCATCTGGCCCCATCCAAGGCCGTGCGAAAAGTGCTGTCGATTGCTGGTCATAATGAAGCGGTTGGCCTCTGGGCCGACCATAAATACGACCTCGCGCCCCCAATGCTCGCCCCGGAAGATCGGACCGTGCTCTTCATACATTTTGACCAGAAACGTGCCGTTGTCGAGCTCGAAGTTCTCTGGCATTGTCACCTTGGGGATAGCGATGAACGGTTGAATATCTTGTACAGTCACACAACCTCCTTCGTGCTTAGCTGATCGAACTTAGTTAGATACTGGACACACGTATAAAGAGCACAATCAAGCGCGAGGTATCGCAAGGCTGCTAGCCGCTAGCAAGCTTAATCGTCGCCGATAGCTTGCCAAGCGATGAGCAGGTTATTGACGATCATCGAGCAGAGGCGCTCTACTTGTGCTAGGCCACCTGTGATCTGCTCGGCCATCGCAAGCGCGATCACCCCATGCAAGGAGGCCCATAAGATCTCGACGGCGTCGTCGCAGTTTGAGATATGGGCTTGGGTTTTTGTTCGTAGTTCTTCGATGGCTTTACTGGTTGTTTTGTAGACGGCGCTGATCTCTTCTGGCAGAGGGTCGCGACAGAGTGGAACGCTGCCAAGCCCGAACATAACTTGGTAGAGTTCTGGCGATTGCCAAGCGAAGCGGCAATAGGCTAAAGCTATCGCTCTTACCGCTGCGCGCGGGCCTTTGGCGTGATTGTAGGCGTGCTGAATGGCATTGTGAAGCTGAGTGAAGCCCTCTCGCATGAGCGCGACTAACATCGCCTCTTTGCTCTCAAAGTGCTCGTAAATCATCGGCGGGCTGTACTCGATCTGCTCCGCGACTTTACGAATGGTCACATGTTGCCAACCATCTTGAGCAGCCAGCGAGCGCGCAGCGCTCAGGATATCTTCGCGTAGATTGCTTCGTTCGCGCGGCCGTCGTTCTCGTATCGTCATTGCGTGTCCTAAAATCTAACTTAGTTAAGTAATACAGAACAGTAATAAAAAACGGTATCGAGAAGCGTGCAATCAATTCTATCAGTTTAAAATCTCATCGCCTAGTGTGAGGATCACATTTTTTTGCAATACTTTATCGAGTTGGCAGGCTGTGGTCGATGCCGGTTTGAAGTGTGGGTTGTGTGCGAGGGCGAGCAAGGAGCAGCGAGTCGCACACAACAGTGGCTTTAGTAGATCAGGGCGATCGCGCTGAGCGAAAGTCCAGCACCTGTGCCGAGCAGCAACACGCGGTCGTTGCGTTTGATCCGGCCTTGTTGAACTGCTTCGGCCAGCGCGAGCGGGGTTGAGGCGGCGATACAGTTACCGCGCTCGGGCAGGTTGATGATCACCTGTTCGCGTGTGAAGCCGAAGCGTGAATAGAGCTGCTTTACCCCAAAACCGCTCGCTTGGTGGGGTACGAGGGCGTCTACTTCAGAGCGCTGCCAAGGGATTGCTTCGAAAAACTCGTCGAGAAATGGCCCGAGTTTTTTGATGGCCATGCGAAAGACGCCTGGCCCGTCCATATGGAACATATTCATTTCGGGGCTGGTGCTAGGGTTGTTGGGGTGCTGAAGCGAGCCGCCGCCGAGAATGAGCGTCAGTTCGGCACCCTTGCTATAGGTGCGCATGGTGGCGTGCAAAAGGGCGCTCTTTTGGTTGGGCTGGCTACGAGTGATGACGACTGCGGCGGCAGCGTCGCCAAACAGTACGGCGCTTTCTGGCTCGTTAGGGTTTAAACCGAAACGGTTGATCTCGCTGCTAAAGATCAGCACCGTGTTATAGACACCTGCCTCCACCATATGGGCTATGCTATGCAAAGCGTTATAAAAGCTGAGACAGGTCGAGTTGATATCGAAGCAGGCGCAGCCGCTATCTTCTAGCTTGAGGTGGCGCTGAACATAGACGGCCGTACAAGGGATGGCTTGCTGAGGGATGGCCGAAGCGCCCACAATCGCGTCGAGATCGCTGGCTTGCAGCCCGGCGTTCTCTAAGGCCATGCGGGCGGCGGCTGCAGCCATCTCGGAGCTTGTTTCGTGCACGGCAGCACGACGCTCGCGCACGCCCGTAACCCGCTCGATCCAGCCCGGGCTGAGCTGGAGCTGTTCTTCAAGTTCGCTGCTTGTGACACGGCGTTCTGGCAAATAGTATCCCGTTCCTGCGATACGAATAGGAAGCATATATCTTCTCCATGTTGAATCTCAACGCTCGTTGCGACGATCTGTATGGGTCTAGCTGTTTGCTATAGCACTATGAAGCCATATATGGATTGAACGTTATCGGTGCTGATTAGTTCCTTGAGATACTATTTTGATAGCCACTTTTGTGAGGAAACATGTGATAGTGAAATCGGCTGGTCTCTTTGTGTTTTTTGACCTTTAGCAGAGGAAAACTTGCCTATTTCCCTTTTTTGTTTTCTGCGTTGCGCAAGTACACATCTTTAGACGAATGTGGTATAAACAGCGCTTCTGACCTAGATCGGCTGAGCTTTTCAGCAAGCAGATCGATTGACATTGAAAAGTGAGGTAAGACACGACAGTACGAAGTTCTCTGCATTGAGGTTCCGCTCAGCTGAAGCCCAAACAGCGAGTGCTACCAAATCCGCTTAAGGACTTACACTCTTCGCTAGGTGTAAAAACGAAACGTTAGGGAAAGGGCTGACAACATGCTTAAATTCCGCTCTGCCGAAGGCCAAAAAGACATAAGCTCATCGGATTTGCTATGAAACCTTATTAGCTTCAGGCCCGCAGGCCTGAAGCTGGTAGTATTGTCAACTAAACGCATTCGGCAAAGTTTTTTGTTTAGCTTAGAGAATCCTGCTGTGTCTCTTGAGGTTTCTGTACCCACTCGGCAAATGCTTCAGGACAATGGCTAGGAATGAGCACAACATCGGGATGCAACAAGCTAAATTGGTGCAAACGCGAGATAGTGAGCGCGACCTCTTTGGGGTCATCGACGATCAGCGAGGCCAACTGCGCGGGCGGCGCTTGGCGGCGAATCGCCTCACGCATCCAAGCGCCATCGGCACAAAAGAATAGTTCGCCTTGCTTACTGTTGACCAACAGGCCGATCTGGCCTTTGGCGTGGCCTGGCAATTGCACCAGCCGCATACTTCCATCGTTGAACAGATCGAGGCTTGGGCCAAGGGGGGCGATCTCTGGCCCGTGGAAGGGGGGCAGCAGGCGGGCGCGTTCGCGAAAGTCTTCGGGCATTAAGGAAGGAATGAAGCCGCGCATCATCGCATTCATGCCTTTGCGCGGCATAACATCGGCATAGGCTTCGGCGCTCGCAATCAGCTCAGCAGCGGGGAAGTCTCGCAGTCCAGCGATGTGGTCGGCGTGGAAGTGTGACAGAATCACATAACGAATATCGCTGGCACTGAGGCCGTAGTCGCTGAGCTGCTCAAGCACAGAGCGTGCTTGGTCGAGCCGTAAGGGTGTTGCCATCCGCTGTAGGCGCCAAGGGGGCAGGCGTGTAGCTTCAAGAATGCGGGGGGCATAGCCTGTGTCCCACAAGATCCAACCCTGCTCGGGATGGCGGATCAGCGCCACGATCGCGTGGCAGTCAACCTGTTCTGAACGGCCTCCTTTCAACATCATGCGTTCGGAGGCGAGACAGTAACCGGTATCCAACACAAAGCAATCGACGAGTGGAATGGTTGAGGAATTGTGAGCTTGGTGTGGCATAGTTGTCTATTTCCGTTGAAGGGTATTGAGGGTTAGCTCGATAGCGCGATCTAACGAGATCTGGGGCTGATAGCCGAGATCTCGCTGAGCCGCGCTGATATCGTAGGTCTGGGTTCGCCCCAAGATCGAAACGGTGTAGCGAGTCAAGAGCGGTTCGCGCCCATGCACGAGCGCCGCTAGCTCCATCAGTCCGGCGGCGGTGCTGGCGAGCGTAATCGGCACCGGGCGCAGCTTGCTCGAAAGCCCAAGACGCTGCAGCACATCGCGAATGATCAACCAGAGTTCGGGATGCTCGTTGTTGGTGATGAAATAGGTGCCACCCACCGCTTTGGAACTGGTGAGGGCGAGTTCGAGGCTATGCACCACATTGCCGACATAGGTCAGATCGACGCGGTTTGTGCCATCGCCGATCTGCGGCAGGCGTTTGGCTTGGGCGGCAGCAATGATGCGAGGTAAAAGCGAGGTGTCGCCCGGGCCAAAGATGGCTTTGGGACGCAAAATAACAGTTTCAAGCCCTTGGGCGTGGGCTTGATTAACTAGATCTTCGCCTAGTTTTTTTGTTTCGGAATAGATCGAAGTGAAGCGCTTGGCGAAAGGCGCCGCCTCGTTTTGCAGCAGCACATCCTTGCCTTCGAAGGTGACGGTCGGCGACGAGACATAGACCAGCCGTCGTACCCCGTAGCGCTGGCAGGCGGCGATCAGATTAGCCGTGGCGTGCAGATTGATCGCCATAAAGTCGCTGCGTTTGCCCCATGGTGCCGAGAGCGCCCCGATATGCAAGACTGCTTCGCAATCTTGACATGCCTTTTGCACCGCTTGATGCTCGCGTAGATCGGCTTGAACAACTTCAGCGCCGAGCGCAGCTAACTCACGACAGCGTTCGGGGTTGCGCCCCAACGCACGCACCGTGTAGCCCGTTTGCAAAAGCGCCTTGACGGAGTGCATGCCTACAAAACCAGTTGCACCTGTAACCAAAACTCGCATTAAAGCCATCCTCAAAAACAAATCCCGTCCTATTATACGTTTTTCGGACCTACAATGGTTAAAAAAGCATCAAATGAAGTTCTAGATCTATTAATTACTTGTTCTTGTAGTATTACTTATAAACGTAGTTTCAACGCTTTTTGTCAAAAATGCTTGCTTCCAGAGAAGATTTTTGCAATCATACCGCCAATAGTCAAGCGGGCCATATGGCCTAAAAAAGGCACGGCTTGATAGCAGAGTGACGCTCGACTCTGTTCGTTATATGAGATTTCGCGCGACAACGCGAGATCTCATATAACACCCCCTCGGTATCTTGTTTTCTCACCTTGCAATGGATTTGCTATGCGGCCTAGCCGTGTGTTTAGGAGGATTTGTCGCGCGACTCGGGCTTGCTGTCGATAATAACTTCGTGGATCTCGACTTTGCTCGGCCCACTAAAAGCTTCGCGCGGCAGGCTACTCGAACGAGCGTGACCCTGCTTAAAGGCATCGGAGCTGGTCCAGTTTTCGAAATCTTGGCGCGAGGCCCAGTGGGTTAAGACGATATAGGGGTCGCCTTCGCTGGTTGGTCGCAAGACTTGGTTGCCCATAAAGCCCGGCATCTTGTCGACCAAGCCTGCTCGCTTGCGAAACGTCTCTTCAAATTGGTCTCGATATTCGGGTTTAACAAAGATTCGATTCATAGTTGTAATCATCATCGTTCCTTTCTGATGGCTTCATATCCAATCCGTTTGTGTTGGTGTTTTGGGGGCGGCTTCGGGGCGCAGCTAGCAGCCCTTTGTTGCGGATGGGCTGTTGATAGCCGTAGGCGGACGCGCTAGAAGCCTTTTTGGGGAAGAGGACTTGCCGCCAAAGGGCTGAACAGATCGAACGGAGCGGGTATGATGAGCCGGATGTTGGATCGAACATAAAGAAAGTGGCAGCATGGTTCCTTGGTAAAGAAGCATGCTGCCACTGCCGTTTTTTAAGCTACAAGATCAGCGTTTATTCGTTGACCGTAATAATAGTGTAGGTTTCGTAGAGGTTCTCGTCAAGGTCGGTCGCTTGCAGGCCGATCACATAGTCGCCTGCGGGCGCGGTGAACTCTTCGATATAGAGCTCTTCGTCGCCGATCATAATCGTCTCGCCCTCTTCGGTTGTATATTCGACCGGGTCGTCGCTGTCGCTATGGACGAGGATGACATCGTGCAACAAGGTGAACGAGTCGCCGCTGCGGGGCTTGAAGGCGCGTGGCGAGCCTGAACCATTTGCGCCGGTGTAGCTCACCGCTTTAATCAGATAGCCCTCTTTGAAGAAGAGTTCAGCATAGCGCGTGCCGCCGGTTGCGAAGTGGTACATCACCTTAGTTTTATAGGTCGCGGCCTCGTTGTCTTTGCCGTAGTCTTCTGGCATCAGCAGCGCGAAGTGCACGCCGTTGCCGTCGTTGATGCCATAGAGCACCGGCTCCCACTCGTATTCGATCTCGACCACATCGCTATCGCCCCAATCGGGATAGTTGATGCCGCCCGACTGACGCGAAGCCCCCGCGTCGATATAGTCCATATCGGCGATCAAAATGGTGTCGTCTTCGGGATTGTAGTAGCCGGTGAAGGTGTAGATAAAGCCCAGATTGCTGCCGTAGACTTCGGCGCTGAGGGTGGTGGTGTCGGCTACATTGATCTCATCGGCGCCCAAGCGGATATCGCTGATTTCGATATCAGAAGCACCTGGAGCCGAGATCTCTTGACCTGCACCGGGCGCTTCGCCCATTTCGGTGCCGTAGTAGTGGGCGCTGAGATAGTCGTTCCAGCGAGAGGCGCTGTTAAATGTATCGGCGACCAATTCGTAGACTTCGCCGCCGCCTACGCTCGAGTCGTAGAGGGTCGAATCGGGGAAGAAGATCGAAACGCCAGTGGCACCCGGCCGCTCATCGCCATGGCGTTCGGCCAGCACCAGCGCTGCGATCGCGCTGTTCAGCTCGTGTACGCTATCGATCACATCGTTGTCTTCGCTCAGTTCGGCGATCAGGTTGGCGAAGTGACCCAAGTCGATATAGGAAGGTGCTTCACCAAACACATCTTCGAAGCTTTGGCTATAGGTGCGTGCCTTGGCGACCAAGCTCTGATCGATGGCGTGAATGGCGTACGCAAAGTTCTCTAGCTTGCTCAACAGGTTCGGCACCTCGCTCAGATCGTAGGCGCTGAGAGTGATGTCGCCGCTGAAGTCGGCGATCAGCTGAGCGACCGAGGGTTCGCCGTTATAGTACTCTTCGATAAACTTGGCGCGCGCATCCTCGTTGATAATGCGGCTATCTTTGTCGATATAGGTGTCGACGATGGTTTGGGCTAGCTCTGCGCCGTTCATGCTTGGATTATCGCTCAGAGCCTGTAAAAAGCTGGCATAGGCCCAACCGAGCGCCGGCTCGACCTCTTGCGAGGCGACCATATAGCGAGCGTGGGGCGCGAGTGCGGCGGCCACTTCGACATGGCCCATCAGACAGGCATCGAAACCGATCAGGTCGAGCTTGCCGATTCCGGTCTCCTCAACGATCGTGCCAAAGGCCTCGCTCATCTCATTTAACAGCAATATGTCGCCGTTCGAGGTAAGGTCTAAGCCATCGGGGCCAGCTTCAGGCGGTTCCGGATCGGTCCAGCCGCCCGGCCAACCCATACCGTGGTCAGAGAGGATAATGGCGTAACGGTCGGCGGGATAGTTCTCGATCGCCCAGGTTGCGAAGTCGATCAAGGTTTGGCCGTCGGCCATATTCAATTCGCCCAAATCTTCGATCTCGGTCGAATTGATGTGATCGAGATCCTCGTCGTATTCGATCAAAAAGCGCTTAGTTGTTGTCCAATCGCCGTCGCCATCGAAACCGCCATCGTAACGATCCATCTGGGCTACGATCGTGACGTTTTCCGACGAGCCGACCAGCTCGGCCTCGTTGAGGTCGGTGAACATATCGTATTCGAGCACTTCGTCGTCGGCGTCGCTATAGATCATAACCAGCCAGGATCCGCCTTCGTCATCACCATCATCGATCACTTCGCTAGGAGTGATGCTTGGGGTGGCTCGGGCACGAGGCGTCATTGTTGGGCGTACTTCGACAACGGCAGGAGAGTCTTCTTCCTCTAAAAGGACTTCGATGATTTCAGCGCATCCTGAGAGCGCGATAGAGCTCACAAGTAGCAGAGTGATGACGAGATAACGAAGCATGGTCCTCCTCGATCTGGATAGAGAAACGACGTCTTGTCTGTTAACGACCCAATTCAGCATACCATACGCATCTTGCCAAAGAAATGCGCTTTTTTAAAACGACTGTCGAGCTCAAGAGATTAGGGTTTTATAATAGATTGAGGCTTTATTGCGCTTGGTAACGCTCAAAACGCTAGCTATCAATCTATCTGCATGCTATACGAAGTGCTAGAAGAAATGTTTCACTCAAGTGCCAACTCATGCCACCCATTTTCTCTAGCGCGGTCACCTACGCTTCGTCTTCGTTATCGCTCAGGCGTAGAGGTTGCTAGCTCCAATTCGATCCCAACCGCGTCCGCCTCCGGCTACTAAACAGGGCTAGCCACCCTCATCCCCGGCCCTTCTCCCGCAAAGCGGGCGAAGGGAGTCAGGCCCTCATCCCCAGCCCTTCTCCCCGGCCCATCTCCCGCAAGCCGGAGAAGGGAGAAAGAAGCCGTACCCTTTGATACCAAATCCGGTTGATTAGGTTCTCTTTGGCCTTCGGCAGAGCGGAACGTGTCTCTTTCCTTTTCCCGGCTTTTCGTTTTGCTGAGCGAAGAGCATGCACGTCTTTAAACGGATTTGGTATGACAGGCTCAGGGTACGAGAAATCCCTATAAAAGACTCAGTGCCTTCGTGCCTCGCGTGGTGAATTAAAAACGGCGTGTTCTTAACACTCAAAGACCGACCAGCAGAGTTCATTGCGAAGGCGTTGATCGTCGAGCACCAGCTCGCGAATCTCCTCGGGCAGCTGTTCGCGCTGCCATTGGCATTCGCGTCGGCCCGTCTGCTCGGCTTCGGCTTTGGCTGCCGCCGCGCGTACCGCTTTGATGGCATAGGCCGCTGCGCCTAACTCGTGGGCGGCTACATGGGCGACCGCCGCCGCTTGGGCTGCAGCATAGGCGGCGAAACGGGGGGCGCCGCTCAAAGGGCGGGCGGCCGCATTGGCATGCCCGGCGGCTGTGCGCGAGACTGTCATACTGACTTCGCCGCGTGTCCAAGCGCGCACCAGTTCTATGGCGCGGCGGGGGCGTAGATCGTCGGGCTGAGCTGCTTCGAAATAGTGCAGAACGTGTTCGGCGCAGGTGGCCGCCCAGAGGGCCAGCAGATGGTGATCGTGGTCGGTGAGGGTGCCGCCGCGTCGAATGGTGATAAAACGCGGATCTCGCTGTTTGGGCAAAATCATTGCTCTTCCTTTCGCGCTGATCGAATAAACACAGTACCCTTTTCGATTAAGCACGTACTCTTTGATAGCACGCGCCTCAGACTAAGTGGGTGTGAAAGGAAATTTGTACAGTGAGAGCCTAACGTGGTGTTAGTGGCTTTGATGTAGGCGATTGATAATGTGGAGATCTCTTCACTTCTGGAGCATAGAACGCTTTCAAGTACAAATTTTTACAAAAAAGCTCATCTGATACACTTTTTAACTATTTGAGCTAGATTTTTATGCTGTTTGTGTGAAAAAAGGCACAATTGTATTTGGCTTTTTTCAGCTTCTATTTAGTCGTATTTGAGAGCGATATAAGGCTGTACCAACAAATATTCCTTGATTCTCTTATTTTTATAGTGAGAAAACCACGAACTGATACTTGACAACAAAGACATGCTATACTATATTCGAATCGATTAGATCCCTACTTGCTCTACATACTATATCATTTTGGCCAGCGCTTTCGTTTGAGATGCTCTTCCAAACAGGTTGCGCCGTTATGCTTTAGATACACTGGCATAATCTGTTTGTACTGTTACTCGAATCGATTTGACTAGAGATATGTGACAGAGTCATGCCTCAAAAGAAACGAATCACCTATCAAGATGTAGCACGGGTAGCAGGAGTATCGGCTTCTGTTGTTTCATATGTACTCAACAACGGGCCACGGCCAACCTCAGTAGAGGCGCGAGAGCGGGTGATGAAAGCGATCGAAGAGCTTGATTATCACCCTAATGCGATGGCGCGCGGGTTGCGAGCGCGACGAACCAATATGATCGGGTATATTGTCTACGACTATAACCCGATGGAGGTTTTTATCTCAACCTATAGCGCCGGGCTGTTGACAGGTCTAACCGAACGATTGAAAGAGCGCGATCACTATGTGCTGGTCTATCCGATGCGCGTCGATGAAGATGAACGAGCACTGGAAGCGCTCTTGCGCAGCGAACGCTTGGATGGGGTTGTGATTCGTTTGGTACAAGATGCGCCAGCGACCGATTCGCTGATGGAATTGATCAAGCGTACCGATATACCCTGCGTCACTGTTGAGCGTCCAGCTTCGCCGCGCTTTAAAATGCCAGCCGTAACCTACGATGATGAGCAAGGCGCCTTACTCGCTATGCAATACCTTATTCAACAAGGCCATCGCCGTATCGCGCATATCGCGGGTGATTTTCGCTACGCCTCTGCTCGGGCGCGTAATGCTGGTTATCAAAAAGCCTTGGAGCAAGCTCAGATCGCTTACGATCCCGCTCTGGTCTATGGCGGCGAAGATTGGGATCCCAATGTTGCCCAAGCAGCTTTAGAACGCTTCTTAGCGCTCGATCAGCCGCCGACAGCGATCTTCGCAGCCAACGATGGTTTTGCGATCCGCACCATGGAACTCTTGCATCGTTACCATTTGCGCAGCCCAGAAGATATTGCGATTGTTGGTTTTGACGATGTGCGCTCGGCAGAGCTAGGGCCATCGTCCTTATCTACTATTCGCATTCCTCTTTTAGATATCGGTCGACGCGCGGCCGATCGACTCTTACACTTAGTGGAAGATGGACCAGACACGCGCGAGATGATCGAGACGGTCAAGCTGGAATTAGTGCTGAGGGAGACTGCCTAGGGTTTTCATTTTACCCGCTACCAAGTCACAAAACCAAGCATTTTCGGGGACTCTGTTCCAAACATAATCATCCAACGGCGGATAGTGACGGTTTGTAATGGTGCAATGTAGGTGTTCATATCACTGAGGAGTATGAACTATGTCACAGATGGATAACGAGGTGGCTCGTAAGCGCGGCCATATTTCCCGACGTTCTTTTCTGACCCGTATGGTCGGTTTTGGTGCTGGTGCTGCCCTTTTGGCAGCTTGTGGTAGTGCTCCTAGCAGCGGTGGTGATACAGCGCAGAGCGGTGGCGATACGGCACCAGCCCCTGCGCAAACCGGCGGTACTGTTACGGTCAGCATGATGGGCTGGGGTAGCATCCTCGAAAAAGACAATGTGCAGGCGGGTTTGAACCAGTTCGAAGCTCAGAATCCAGGCATCAAAGTCAACTGGATGCACACCCCTGAAGAGTACGAGACCAAACTCAAGACCATGTTGGCCGGTGGTACACCCCCCGATGTCTTCTGGACCGGCAATATGGCCGACTATGTCGCTCGCGACGTGGTGATGGATATCACCGATCGCGTCAAGAACGACCCCGTGATCGGCAAGCCCGACTACTTCATTCAGCCTCAAGAAGAAGAGCGCGCCGTTATCAATGGTAAGTGGTATGGCATCGGCTCGTGCTGGGTTATGCCCCACCTCTACTACAACGTCGAAATGTTCGAGGCGGCCGGTATCGAGCCACCTTCGAGCGACCCCACCAAGGCATGGACCTGGGATCAGTTTATTGAGATCGCTACCCAACTAACCGTCGATGCCAACGGCAAGCATCCCAACGAGAGCGGCTTCGATGAGAACAACGTCTCGCAGTGGGGCGTCTACTGGCCGACTTGGAGCCAGATGCGCGACTTGGGCGTCTTCAGCAATGGCGGCGAGTCCTATACCAAAGACTATAAGGTGAAGCTGAACACCCCCGAGGCCATACAGGGTATTCAGAACATCGCCGATTTGGTGGGCGTACATAAGGTCGCCATGCGCGCCGCTGCGCTCGAGCAGTTGGGCTTGAATGGTATGCAGATGCTGGCTTCCAAGCGCTTGGCGATCTTGGTCGACGGCTCGTGGGCGCTGCAAGATCTCGCCAAGATGGACTTCAAGTTCGGTACAGGTGTGCTGCCCAAGATGAAGGAAGCGGTGACGGTCGCCCAAGCGCACATGCACGTCATCTACAAAAACACTAAGTACCCCGAAGAGGCTTGGAAGCTCTTGGCCTTCCTCTCCTCCGACGAATATCAGCTCGGCCTGCTCAAGGTCGGCCTCTGGCTGCCCAGCCACACCAGCCTTATGAGCGAAGAGGGCTTTAACAAGTGGATCACTCCGGGCGTTCACCCCGAAGGTTACAAACAGTTGGTGACCGACTATCTGGGCAAGTACGCACGCAACTACTTCTATCCCGCAGGCTTCGGCGAGGCCGAGCAGATCATCAGCTCTGCGCTCGACCCGGTTTGGATCGGCGAGAAGACGGTTGAACAAGCGCTGGCCGAATCGGATGCTATTGCTAAGGCTGAAGAGGTGCTGGCGAAAGGCCTGAAGGATATTTCGTAGCGATACTATGACTGTATGCGCTGCTAGAATACAACTTCTAGCAGCGCAGCCCTTGCCTCCCAGCCAAAAGGCGAATCTGCATGGTGCGGTGCATGCAGCAATACGTGCAGGGCTGTATACAGCATTGGTAAGGAGGGATGTACTGCAATGATTGCACAGCGCCAACGCGCCGCTCATTCGTCGCGCCTTTCGATGCGAACCCGAAGCACAATTACAGGCTACCTCTTTATTATGCCGATTGTGCTGGGCTTTTTGATTTGGGTCGCTGGCCCAATGCTGATCGCTATCGGGCTGAGCTTCACAAGCTGGGATATGTTGCGTAAGCCCGAATTTGTTGGCTTTCAGAACTATGCCCAAATGTTCAAAGACGAGCTGTTTTGGAAGTCGCTGCAAGCTACCTTCTACTTTACGCTCGTCTCCGTTCCTCTCTCTCTCATTATCAGTTTTGCGGTTGCGATGCTGATGAATGTGCAAGTGCGTGGCATCGCCTTCTTTCGAATGCTCTACTACATTCCAAGCATTGTTCCCTCGGTTGCCAATGCCGTTTTGTGGGTCTGGGTCTTTAACTCGGAATTCGGCTTGTTGAACGCTGGTCTGAGTTGGCTCGGGCTGCCCAAGGTTTTGTGGCTGCAAGACCCGCGTTGGGCGATGCCCGCATTGATCTTGATGAGTCTGTGGGCGGTCGGCGGCAGTATGGTGATCTATTTGGCGGGCTTGCAGGGCATTCCCCAGCATCTCTACGAAGCAGCCGAAATCGATGGCGCTGGCTATTGGAGCCGTTTCTTCAATGTAACGATTCCGATGATGTCGCCAGTGATCTTCTTTAACTTGGTGATGGGTCTGATCGGAGCCTTGCAAACCTTCACTCAAGGTTACCTCATGACCAAGGGTGGCCCACAAAACTCAACCCTCTTTTACGGCTTGCACATCTATCAAAGCGCTTTCCGAGACTTCAAGATGGGCTATGCAGCTGCGCTTTCGTGGGTGCTCTTCACAATCGTTTTGCTGCTTTCGCTCTTTGTATTCCGCTCCTTAGGTAGCAAAGTCTATTACGAAGAGCCGCGTTAACGTCGTACCAAAGGGGGAAGAAGATGTCGACAATTACACAAAACGACGTTGCGCGTAAGTCATCGATGCAGCGTTTATGGACTGGTACTAGCCGTAGGCCGGGTTTGCTGCGGCGAGCCATCACTTGGATTGTGCTCTGCGCGGGCGCGGTGCTGATGACCTTGCCCTTCGTCTGGATGGTGAGCACCTCGTTTAAAGTCGAGTCGCAGGTCTGGGTCTTCCCACCAGAGTGGATCCCGAACCCGTTCCGTTGGCAGAACTACACCGAAGCCTTAACCCTGTTGCCATTTGGTCTATATGCCTGGAACACCTTCATCATCACGGTTTTAACCACCATGGGTGTGGTGTTCACCTCGTCGTTGTGCGCCTATGGCTTTGCCCGTATTCAATTTCCGGGGCGCGATCTGGTCTTTATGATCGTGCTGAGCTCGATTATGATTCCCTATGCGGTTTTGATGATCCCCCAGTACATTATGTTCCGCTATCTGGGCTGGATCGACACCTTCTTGCCGCTCTGGTTCCCGGTCTGGTTTGGTGGTGGCGCCTTCAATGTCTTCTTGTTGCGCCAATTCTTCCGCACCATTCCGGCCGAACTCTCTGATGCGGCTCGCATCGACGGATCGAGCGAATTTGGAATCTACTGGCGAGTGATTTTGCCTTTGGCCGGGCCAGCGCTGGCGACAGTAGCGATCTTCACCGTCTTGAACACCTGGAACGACTTCCTTGCGCCCTTGATCTATATCTCTTCGCAAGATAAGTTCACCTTGGCGCTCGGTTTGGCTCAGTTCCGTGGCCTGTTCTCGACCCAATGGCAATACCTGATGGCGGCTTCGACCGTGGTTGTTATTCCGACCATGCTGGTGTTCCTATTCGCACAACGCTTCTTTATCGAAGGTGTTGTCTTGACTGGTATGAAGGGTTAAAACTCTGCTCTCTGAAGGTGCTTAGCTTTACCAAGCGCGAACTTGGGCGTATACTAGTGCCTTCGGTCTCAGATTGTACCCTGTACGGCTTAGCTTTCGTCGCAGGCATGCGAGCCACGGCGAAGCGTGGAAAGCCCTGATGCTTTATCAAAGGAATGAACCTTGACGAACGCAACTTCTTACAAAGGCAAGCCGCAGCATAATCTGCGCTATCTCCCTTTTACTAAGGTGTCGATCGAAGACACCTTCTGGGCCTCGCGCCAGCGCAGCAACCGCGAGCACACCATTTACCATATCTACGAGCAGTCTGTGAAGACGGGCCGCATCGACGCGTTGCGCACCGATTGGGCGCCCAGCGAAGAGATCACGCGACGCCTCGCTTGGGGTGGCACCCCGGTGATGTTCTGGGACTCGGACGTGGCCAAGTGGCTGGAAGCCGCCTGTTACATTCTGGCGACCCACCCCGATCCCAAGCTAGCGGCTCTGGTCGATCAAGTCGTCGATCTGCTCGAAAAGCGTCAGTTGCCCGATGGTTATCTCAACACTTGGTTCACAACCGTCGATCCGGCCAATCGCTTCAAGAATCTGCGCGACTGGCACGAGCTTTACAACGCGGGCCACTTGATCGAGGCAGCAGTTGCCCACTACGAGGCGACCGGCAGCCGCAAGCTGCTCGATGTGATGTGCCGCTATGCCGATCTGATCGATGCCACCTTTGGTCGCGAAGAGGGCAAAAAGCGCGGTTACTGTGGCCACCCCGAAATCGAGTTGGCGCTAGTACGCCTCTACTACGTGACGGGCGAAGAGCGCTACCTCAACCTGAGCCGCTATTTCATCAACGAGCGCGGCCAGCAGCCCTACTACTTCGATATCGAAGCTCGCGAGCGTGGCGAAACCCCCGAGCAGTTCTGGGCACGCAACTACGAATATTGCCAAGCCCATGCGCCGGTGCGTGAGCAAGATCGTGTGGTTGGCCACGCTGTGCGCGCGACCTACCTGTTGAGCGCCATGGCCGATTTGGCGGCTGAAGATGGCGATAGCTCGCTGATGGAAGCCTGTGAGCGCCTCTGGACCCACCTCACAACCAAAGAGATGTATGTAATGGGTGGTATCGGCACCTCGAAGCACAACGAGGGCTTCACCTCTGACTATGATCTGCCCAACGAGAGCGCCTACGCCGAGACCTGTGCCGCCATCGCGCTGGTCTTCTGGGCCCAGCGCATGTTAGAGATCGACTGCAACAGCCGCTACAGCGATGTGATGGAGCTGGCGCTCTATAACGCCGTGCTGAGCGGCGGCTCGGAAGATGGCTGCCACTTCTTCTACGACAACCCCTTGGCGAGCGATGGCACCCACCACCGCAGCGAGTGGTTCTTGTGCCCCTGCTGCCCGCCCAACCTATCGCGCCTGTTCGCCTCCTTGGGCAGCTACATCTATGGCTACAACGAGAACGAGATCGCTGTTCACCTCTATGTGCAGGGCAGCGCTCGCTTCGAGCTGAAGGGCCAAGAGGTCGTACTGCGCCAAGAGACCAACTATCCCTGGGATGGCTCGGTCAAGCTGCGCTTCGAACTGGCCCAACCGAGCGAGTTCACCTTGCGCCTACGCATTCCGGGCTGGTGCCGTGGCGCCAGCCTCTCGATCAATGGCGAGAGCGTCGCGCTGAATCCAGAACGCGGCTATGTCGTCCTGACTCGTACTTGGAGCAGCGACGATGTGGTAGCGCTCGAGCTGCCGATGACGGTCGATCGACTCTACGCTCACCCCGATGTGCGTGCCGACATCGCAAAGGTGGCGCTGCGCCGTGGCCCGATCATCTACTGTGTCGAACAGACCGATCTCGAAGCGCCGCTGCACCGCTATCTCTTGTCGAGCGATATCAAGCTCGAAGCGCGCTTTGAGCCAGAGCTCTTCAGTGGTGTCGTTGTACTCGAAGGAACAGCCAAAGCCCTGTCTGCTGAAGGCTGGGACGACACCTTGTATAGCACCGAGCGTCCGACCGCGAAGCCAAGTACGCTGCGCGCTATTCCCTACTATGCTTGGGATAACCGAGCGCCCGGCCAGATGACTGTTTGGCTCTCAGAACAGCCATCCTAATCGATCACGTTTCGTCTGTTGTGGCGACTGTCATACCCAGTTTGTATGGCAGTCGCTTTTTATTCGTCTCAGAGCATTCTATTTCATCATACAAGGCAAGAGCAAGCGAATGCCTTGGCGTCTAGGTTCCTACCACCCATGCGTTCCTAAGCGCGTCCGCCTACGGCTACCAACATGCCACCCAAACAAGGACGCTGCTATTACCGTTGGCTGAGCTTGTCGAAGTCAACGGAGTGAGATCCTTGGCGCTGACCTGTCAGCAGTGCGCTGGCGCGCCCAGCTTACAGGTCTTGGACGTTTTTTATTTAGCACGTGAGACACTGAGACACTGCGTCTTTGCAGAGAGATGCAGCGTGTCGTACCCTCGACAAGCGGTTCCTGTGGTTCGACAAGTTTACCAACCAAGCCTGTCGAAGCCAACGAACTAAGGCCCTTATGCAGTTTCTTTGCTGAAATGCAGCCAGACTCCCTTCTGCTGCTTGCGGGAGAGGGTCGGGGGTGAGGGCCTCGGCTATATTTACCACGCGAGACACTGAATCATACCAAATCCGCTTGATTAGGTTCTCTTTGGCCTTCGGCAGAGCGGAACCTGACTCTTTTTGTTGTGTGAGATTTCGCGCTGCCGCGCGAAATCTCACACAAGCCTTTTCCCGACTTTTGCAGAAAGGATAGCGCCCTAGAAGGCTAAAGTTGTGATCAGGCCGTACCCTTCGACAGGCTCAGGGTATGGTTTTGTGGGCAGGGTACGACGTTTTGGGGTGCTGTAGTCGTGCTCCCTTCGCCCGCTTTGCGGGAGAAGGGCTGGGGATGAGGGTGGCTAGCCCTGTTTAGTAGCCGGAGGCGGACGCGGTTACAGCCTTTTTGTTTGGTTTGGACGCAGCCGCCATAAGCTCATCTAGGGTCGCAGTGTCTTCTCGCTCGCTGAAAGAGAGCATACTCTCCGACAATCTCAGGGTGCGCTCTTGAAATGGCACGGTGCGCTATACTAGCTCCATCGGATTTTTTTCGTTGATGGAGTATGCATGTCGCACAGCATTTCTTCTTCGCAAGCCGAGGCTGAGAGCCGAGTTCAGACCCTCAGTCGTCCGCTTGTTTTGGTATTGGCCTGTGCCTGTGGCTTGGCCGCCGCTAATCTCTACTACCTTCAGCCATTACTGGCCGAGATCAGCCGTGAGTTTGGAGTGACCGCCAAAGAGCTCGGTATCACCGCAACCTTGACGCAGTTCGGCTACGCGCTCGGCCTGATGTTTGTCGTTTCGTTGGGCGATATCCGCGAGCGGCGCGGTTTGATCCTTACCAGCTTGATCGCAACCACCGTCGCGCTTGTTTTGGCCAGCGTATCGCCCAATCTGCTCATGCTGACCGTGATGAGCTTGGTGATCGGCTTGAGCGCAGTGGCCGCTCAAATCATTATCCCTATGGCGACGACCTTGGCCCACCCAACGGAGCGCGGCAAGGTGATCGGCACGCTGATGACTGGCCTGCTCTGCGGTATTTTGCTGGCCCGCACTGTGAGCGGCTTTATCGGCGAGCTGTTCGGCTGGCGCGCGATGTTGCAGATCGCGGCGGTCATGATGTTGCTGCTGGCGGTGGTGTTGCGCTTGGTGTTGCCGAAGAGCCAGCCGCAAACTAAACTTTCGTATCTGGGCATCTTGCGCTCGCTGCCGGGTTTGCTGCGTGAAGAGCCGATCTTGCGCGAGGCTTCGATCTTGGGCGCGCTGGCCTTCGCCTGTTTCAGCATCTTTTGGGTCACGCTCTCGTTCTTTTTGGAGACGCCACCTTACAACTATGGCAGCGATGTGGCTGGTTTGTTCGGTCTGGTTGGCGTCGCTGGTGCCTTGGCGGCCTCGCTGATCGGACGAATCGCCGACAAGTACAACCCGCGTATTGCGACGGGCGTGACCTTGCTGCTGCTCTTGCTCTCGTTTGTGCTGTTTTGGCTGCTCGGCTGGTGGATGCCCGGCCTGATCGTTGGCGTGATACTGCTCGATTTAGGCGTACAGGGCACGCAAGTGTCGAATCAAACCCGTATCTACACTCTGCGACCAGATGCGCGCAGCCGCATCACGACGATCTATATGTCGACCTACTTTGTGGGCGGCTCGCTCGGTTCGCTCGTGGGCGGCTTTGCTTGGGAGCGTTGGGGCTGGAATGGGGTGTGCGCTTGCGGCATCGCTCTGGTGACGATCGCATTGGCGGTCTATTGGCGCCCGAAACACGCCGCTTAACAGCGTAACGAGGAAGCGATGCGGTAAGCAAGCATTTGCTTTGGGAGCGTATACTTTAAGAAGTGCTACATCATTTAGGCAGGTGGCGATCAGCAAAACTGAGATGATCCTGCTTTTGCCACCTGCGCTACCCTGTAGACACTGGTTCTAGCTGGGATCCCCTAATTGACTTGCTATTTCTGAACTGTAACGAGCCATAAAACCTTCGAGGTATGTTTTGCCTAGAAAACGAAACTCAGGAATGATCAGGGTAGGCGGGATCGCAGCGACCAAAATATCGTGGGTATAGAGCTGGTGTGTCTCGAGATCGATAATCCATGAGGAAGAGACTGTTGCCTCAAGAATCGGATTATGATTTTTTTCTGCTTGAGAATCCAGATAATTCGTTCGAGATCACCCTTTGCTCGAAAACAAAAGCGAACAAACAAGTTTTCTTACGCGCACGTCTAAAAAAGATCGAAGGCCGCCAACTACTCATTACATTAAATGGTGATAGGCCTGATCAGTAGTAGCAAATTGCTCATCGCTAAAATGATCTGCCTGTACTAGGCCAAGCGTATCGATGGTGAAGGCTTTTTCGCGAATAGCCAGAAAATCAAGCTGTATGCTTCGGCTTTGATGAGTTTTGGTGTCGGGATCTTTGAGCAGCTCGGCTCTTAGCTGGGTGATGAAGTTTTGGGCAGATGGCCTTCGGGGAGTTTGCAGGGTTAGAGGAATTTCAAAGTCCTGAGCTTCGTCGTCGAGCTGGTCTTCAACTTCACTATTCCAAAGGCGAAGCTGTTTTTCGTTTGGCGAATATGGGGACGCCCTTCACGGATACTGGTAAACAGTGAGGGTTGTGCATTGGCTGTACCAAGCATAGCGAGTTGCTGGAGACAGATAACGAGCACCCTACGAGCGATTTGAAGGCGTTCTTGTTGGTTTTGGATCTCTTCTGGCGTAGTCATAGCTTCCTCCAACAGATGCCTACAAGCTGAGCTGCTGAGCCACAACCTTAAGCGCCTAGCTTTGTGAAGAGATCGAACGAGATAGATGTCAGCGACGGTGAAAAGGCCGCTCTAGATCGAGATTGATGTGAGGAGATGAAGTAAGCTTGGATAGAGGCTACGATACGCTAGTTTGATGTAGATTGCACGTATTTTTCTGGCTTTTTTAGCGATCTATAGCGCATAAATCGATCAGTATGGGAAGCCTTTTAAACACTGCTTAATTCGTCATACTATTCACTGTAAAATAATTTTTTAAGATTTGTTTCTGCACAAGTTAGATATCTAGGCTCGTAGAGAGAAGCACAGTCTCTAGAACGAACCGCTGGTATGCAAAGTTAGGTGTATCTATTCGTTGGAGCAATAGGGCTGGGTTTAAACCAAAGGCTTTTGATCGATCAATCTGAGAATAACATCCAGTCTATACAGAAAGGCTGCTTATGCTTCGCAATGACTGCGCACCCACGATCTCCCTCGACGGCGAGTGGGAATTTAGACTTGGTGATGCTGATTGGAGCACGATTCAGGTGCCGGGTTGTTGGGAGGCGCAAGGCTATTCGAAACGCAACGAAGGGCCTGCTTATTATCGTCGCAGCGTCATGGTTCCGACAGAGTGGCGCGAGCAACCGGTGATCTTGGCCTTTGATGCCGTAAGTTACGCCTCTGAAGTACTTGTGAACGGCGAACGGATCGGCGATCATTTCGGCTTGTGGACGCCTTTTAGCTTCGATATCAGCTCGCTGTTACGCTATGGCGAAGAGAACCAGATCGATCTGGTGCTCTACAAACCGGGCGAGCGTTATCCGGTGCGGGCCTCGCTGGCGGGTTTTCTACCCGATGTCGCCACCACTTTTGGCGGGATCTGGAAGTCGTGTCGGCTGATCGCGCTGCCGGTCGGCTTCGATGAACCGTTGTGGGACGCCGATCTAAGCACGAAAAGCGTGCGTGTTCGTACCCGTATTCAGACCAGCCGCCCCTTAGTTAAGCCGAAGCTGAGCTTCGAGGTGTTGCTGCGCGGCGAAGTAATCGCGAGCAGCAGCCTCAATGTCGATCCAGACAATCCGCTCGATCTGAGTTTGGCGCTCGACGAGATCGAAATTTGGTCGCCGGATAGCCCAAGCCTTTACGAAGTGCGCCTCAAGTTGCTTGAAAAGAAGCAGATGATCGCCGAGGCCAGCGCCAAAGTCGGTTTTCGCAAGCTAAGCGCTTCGGGAAAACAGGTGCTGCTGAACGACAAGGCGATCTTTTTGCGTGGCGCGCTGAGCTGGGGCTGGGACCCCGATCTGATCGCGCCGAACTTCAGCGACGAAGCGATTCGCGATGAGATCAGGCGGGTGCGCGAGCTGGGCTTCAATATGATTAAGCTCTGCCTGTTTGTGCCCAACCAGCGCTACTACGAGATCGCCGACGAAGAGGGCATGCTGATCTGGCAGGAGTGGCCGATGTGGCTACCTAAGCTGACCGCTAGCTCGCGCCTTTCGCTGCCCAAAGAGTACGCTGAGCTGATGCACCTGACACGCCACCATCCCTCGGTTGTGATCTATAGCATCGGTTGTGAGCTAAACGCAAGCATCGATGGGCCACTGCTCAAGCATCTCAATACGATCGTGCGCGAGCTGTCGTCGGGTGTGCTGATCTGCGACAACAGCGGCTCGGGCGAGGCTTACGGCGGCCTGCCCTTCGACTTCGCCGATTTTGTCTCCTACCACACCTACGCTGATATTCACCACTTCGAGCCGATTTTGGATAACTGGTTGCGCGGCTGGCAAGCGCCTCGCCCGTGGATTTTCGGCGAGACCTGCGATCAAGATGCCTTCCGCGATCACGATGAGCTGATCGCAGCCAACGGCGGCCAAGTGCCGTGGTGGATGACCAGCGAGATACCGGTCTATGACTGGCGGCCCGAGGTTAAAGCGCTGGTTGAAGGGCGCGAGCGTCTGCAACGGGCGAATCTGGGCTTTAGCAACCAAGAACTGAGCGAGATCGGCACAAAACAGGCCTTGATGATACGCAAATTTTGGCTGGAGGCGCTGCGCCGCCGCCCCGAAACGGGTGGCTATGTTATCACTGGTCTGCGCGATACGCCGATCGCCACCGCGGGTGTCTTCGACGACTTTGGGCGGTCGCGCGGCACCCCCGAGCAGTATCGCTGCTTCAACGCCGATGCTGTGCTGAGCATGGATGTTGGGCGGCGGCGGCGCTGGATCCCCGAAGGCGAGCGGGTCGAACCGATGGATCGCCACTGCGTGACGGCTGGCACGCCTATGCGCTGGCACATCATTTTGAGCCATACCAGCGAACAAGCGATTCAAGCGCCCTTGCATTGGAAGCTCGTTTATAGCGATGGTCGAGTGGCCGCCAGCGGCAGCGCCCAAGCGCAGGAGCCGATTGTGGCGGGCATTCCACGCGAGGCGGGTGTGATCGATTGTACACTGCCCTATGTGCGCAAGCCCGAAGCGCTGCGCCTCGAAGTCTCGCTCGATCATCCTCAGCTCGCGCTCAGCAATAGCTGGCCGATCTGGATCTTTCCGCGCCCCACAAGCTGGCCCGAGCGTGTGGGCATCTATGATCCCGGCTCGGCGCTGGAGGCATTGGAACTACAGCAAGTCGCTCAGCCCGTTCAAGGTTTGAGCGGCGACGACCTGCCGCCTTTACTGATCACCAACCTGCTCAGCGAGGAGGTGCAGGCCTATATTCGGCGCGGCGGCCGTGTGCTGCTCTTGCAAGGCGGCAACCTCCCGCTGCCCGCACGGCGCAGTTCGTTCTGGCGCGAAGCGCTCAAGCTCTTCCCGCAGCACCCGATCTGGGAAGAGTTCCCGGTCGATGGCTTTGCCGATATGCAATTCTTTACGCTCGGCAGCGATGTTTCGATTCAGAGCGAGCGCATCGCCGAGGTGCTGCCCGACGCCGAGCAGATCACGTCGATTATGCGCCGACTCGATGCGCGCCACTTCGATGTTAGCGACTATCTGCTAGAGTTGAAGCTTGGCGCTGGCAGGCTGTTGGTGTGTAGCCTGCGCCTACAGGGAGGAGCGGGCGCTCAGCCTTGGGGCATTCGACGCAATGTCACAGGCTTGTATCTGCTGATGTTGCTCTTGCAGCATTTGAGCAAGAGCGAAGCCTAATCTGTTTGATCAGTTCAAGACTCTGGCGGCGAGGTCCTAACCAAACCATTCGGCTTCTAGCGCGTCCGCCTTCGGCTACAAACAGGTAGCTCGCTACAGCAGGCGGCTATGAGTGTGGCGAAACCGCCCCAAAAAAGAGACAAGTTGTGCTCTGCCGAAGGCCAAAAAGCCTTGAACCGACCAAACAGATGGGAAATGCTGACCTGTCAGTAGTGTGCTGCGCTTTGATGTAACGCGGCCAGACTCCCGTTTCCCGCTTGCGGGAGAAGGGCCGGGGAAGAGGGTGCACTGCCGAAGGCCCAGTAGTACGAAATTCGGTTGATCGCTTGGCTTTCCAGGGGGCGCTTGGGCGCAAGCAGACGAGCAGCCGAATGTTTGGATAGGATGTTGATAGCCGAAGGCGGACGCGGTGAGGACCGCATGGATGGTTGAGACCTCTCCGCCGACATAAGAGAACAAACGGATTTGGTATCAGTTTGAGTCGCAGCTGTTTTGCGGGCCTGCGGCAGAAAAAAGAAAAGGGAGGTTCGGCATCTCTGCTGCGCACCTCCCTTTTCGATTGCAAGAGCGCTGGCTTAGCGTCGCTCGTAGTTGGGCGCCTCCTTAGTGATCGTCACATCGTGGGGGTGGCTCTCGACCAAGCTCGCCATGGTGACGCGAATGAAGCGTCCGTTGCGGCGGAGCGATTCGATGTCTTTCGCGCCGACGTAGCCCATACCAGCGCGCAGACCACCGACCAACTGATAGACCGTGTCGGCTAAGGGACCTTTGTAGGCGACCATACCTTCGATGCCTTCAGCGACCAGCTTCTTGTTTTCGCCGCTCTGGAAGTAGCGATCGCCGCTGCCCTTCTTCATTGCGCCGATGCTGCCCATACCTCGGTAGCTCTTGTAAGAGCGGCCCTCGTAGAGGATGCTCTCGCCCGGGCTCTCTTCGGTACCTGCAAAGAGCGAACCGATCATCACGCTATGCGCGCCCGCGCAGATCGCCTTGGGAATGTCGCCCGAGTATTTGATACCACCGTCGGCGATGACTGGCACGCCGAAACGCTCGGCGGCGCGGGCGCACTCCATTACGGCCGTGATCTGGGGCATACCAGCGCCCGAAACGACGCGGGTGGTACAGATCGAGCCGGGGCCTTGGCCGACCTTGACCGCATCGACGCCGCGCTCGATCAGAGCGATCGCACCTTCGGCGGTCGAGACGTTGCCCGCTACCAACTGCACATTGCCAAAGCGTTCGCGTACCGTTGTAATTGCGTTCAACACGCCGATCGAGAGACCGTGAGCCGTATCGATCACCAACACATCGACGCCAGCGCGAATCAGGGCTTCGGCGCGCTCGAGGTAGTCGCCGCTAGCACCGATCGCCGCGCCGACTCGCAGACGGCCCTGCTCGTCTTTACAAGCGAAGGGGTGCTCGATCTGCTTCATGATGTCCTTGACGGTGATCATGCCGCTCAGCTTGCCCTCTTTGTTGACCACCAACACCTTCTCGATACGGTGTTTGTGCAGCACGCTCTTGGCTTGTTCCAAGGTTGTGCCCTCGGGCACGGTCACCAGATTGGTGCTGGTCATCAGTTCGTGGATGGGGCGGCTACGATCGGTCTCGAAGCGCAGGTCGCGGTTGGTCAGAATACCGACCAAGTCTCCCTCGGCTGAGGTGATCGGTACACCCGAGATTTTATATTCGGCCATGAGGTCGAGCGCATCGCCGATGGTTTTGTCGGGCGGCAGTGTGATCGGGTCGGTGATCATGCCGCTTTCGGAGCGCTTTACCTTGCGAACCATCTCGGCTTGCTGTTCGATGCTGACATTTTTATGAATGAAGCCTAAACCTCCAGCGCGAGCCAGCGCAATGGCCAGACGACTTTCGGTCACCGTGTCCATTGCCGAACTAACGATAGGAATGTTGAGGCGGATACCTCGAGTCAGCTGGGTACTGACATCAACATCTGCGGGAACGACCTCCGAAGCCGACGGAACTAACAGAACGTCATCAAAGGTCAAACCCTCACGTGCAAGTTTGTCCTCCCAATCGATGGACATTGAAACCTCCTTAGTAAGGTTGTTGTGTATGCAAAAGGCCCCCGGTGCATACGGGCACCGAGGGCATCAACGATGATTGAATGGATTGTAAAGGAAATTCAAGATTGTTATAACCAATAAAAAGCTTCATTGTTTGTCGTCAAAATATTCTTGTGTTCTAGCCTGTCTGTTGTATATCCTCGCAAGCAAATACACTTCTGCAAATAGTGCTGTTCTCAGACTATTTCGTTGAGCAGTTTATCCAAAAAGATCATATTTGGCATGATACACCATTTTTTCATTTTATATTCAGTCTTTAGTCATTCAAATAAATGGCGCTTGTTTGTATAGTAAAGTTGACTCTTCAGCGAACACAGCTTCGACTTTGAATATGCACTCGATAGTGTGGGGCATTATACCGCTGAAAAGAAAATTATAAGCAACACAGAATGTAACGAGAGAGCGCTATGAAAGCAAGATCACCTAAACAAGCATCACCCGAAAATGTGCTTATCGGTCTTGGATTGATTGCGCTCGTGATTATTTTGATCAGCATCGGTGCGGTTTTCAACTCGCCCCCCGATCTCCCCTTTGCTAACGACGAGTACGCTATGCTCTGGCTACGTAGCGATGCCCCCAGTGTGCAAGACGGGCGCCCGCTGTATTGGGGCGAACGCCCATGGTTCACCCACAGCGAATTCTATCGTCAATCCCCGACCGGTTTGCACGTTGTGCAATATTTCGATAAAGGTCGCATGGACGAAGCTTCGTCCGAGCTGATGGGCCGCTTAGTCTGGGAAATGACGACCGGCAAGATCCAGCTCGGCGATCAGCCCAACGATATCGATCTGCGCGAACCCGCCCAGATCGCGGTTGTAGGCGACCTGCGAACGCCCGAAGAGAGCGTCACCTATGCCGACTTCGGCGCGTTACAAAGCCCACAAACTGATGGGCGCTGGCCGAACCTGCGCGGCCAAGCGATCAGCAGCTTCCTGCATGCCGACGGCAGCCTCAGCCTACGGCCCGACTTGGCGAGCGGCCCGAGCGAGATCGTCTGGTACGACGAAACCAGCGGCCACAACATCCCCGCCGTCTTTTGGGACTTTCTCAACCGCCAAGGCTTCGTTCAGGTCGGCAACCAGATCACATCGGACCGCTTGATCGATTGGGAGCGCTACGTCGGCCGTCCGATCAGCGAAGCCTATTGGATCAGCGCCCGAGTGGGCGGTCAACAGCGCGAGGTTTTAGTGCAGCTCTTCGAGCGGCGCGTGCTGACCTACACGCCCGGCAACCCGCGCGGTTTCGAAGTCGAATTCGCCAACGTCGGCCAGCACTACCTGACTTGGCGCTACCCCAACCTCAACCAGCCTTGGTTGGCGCACCAAAGCCAAGCGGCACTCTACTTCGGGGCGCGCGCCGACGCTCAGCAGCAGTGGTCGATCTACGCTTGGCAGAACGGCGAGGCACGGCTGATAGCCGAAGAGCTGCCCGACTTGACGTTGCGCCCGCACTGGCAAGAGCAACAGCGTTGGCTGCTGGGCGATCTGGTCCGGCCTGAAAGCGGCTACCGCCAGCTCTACGCCTTTGATACGCTGCACAGCTCGCCACCCGTGCGCCTAAGCTTCAGCGATGGAACGCGCAGCTCCGACCAGCCCTTCCCCGGGCCCTTGCCGCTGGGCGCCGCCAACGACTACGATCCGGCTCTCTCGCCCGATGGCAGCAAGATCCTGTTTGTGTCGGATCGCACCGGAAAGCCCGAGATCTACCTGATGGCGTGGGGATCGGGTCGAGCGCTGCAGCTGACCCAAAGCAACTGCGTGAGCGAAAACCCGACCTGGCTGCCCGACGGCAGTGGCCTGCTCTGGGTCAACAACTGCGACGGCGATTTCGATCTCTACAGCGCCAAACTTGTCTATAACAACGACAGCAGCGCAGGCCTGGCCGCGCGCTTGGCCGATGTGCGCAAGCTGAGTGAAACCCCTTACGACGAGCGCTACCCGAGCGTCAGCCCCGACGGTGAGCGCATCGCCTTCAGTGCCAACTCCAACGGCGTTTGGCAGACCTTTCTGATGTCGATCGATGGGCGCAGCAAGCCACGCAGTTCGAACAGCAGCGCCGACGAAGTGCTGCCGATCTGGTCGCCCGATAGCGCGCAGTTCGCCGTCTTGAGCGAGCAAGCCGGGCAGATGCTGATTCTGCTGCGCGACAGCAACAATCGCCTCCAGAGCCAGTTCGAGCCGCTGGCTGATGCTCAACTCTGGCTTCCTTGGAAATACGAAAACGCCGATTAAGACAGCGATAGACAGAAGAGCAAGCTTGGCTGCAATAAGTTCAGCCAAGCTTTGCTGTTGCAAAGACGAAGTGCGCTTCGTACCCTTCGATAAGCTCAGGGTACGTCCTTGTGGTGCAGTGGCTCCCTTCTCCCGCCATTGCGGGAGCTATGCATTAGCCAAAAGTCGTGTCGGCAGCAAAAGGCAATATTGCGCATACTATCGCGGAATTATCCTTGAGAGCACAGAACTCAGAGAGTTTGTATGCGATTTCGCGTAGCGAAATCGCATACAACAGCAACATTCACCCCCTCTCCCGCACTGCGGGAGAGGGGGCCGGGGGTGAGGGCAGATAACGCTGACCGTATGTCGATTTGTGGCTAATGTACAGCTTACGGGAGAAGGGTCGGGGATGAGGGCATGAGCTCCCATCTGATAGCCGTAGGCGGACGCGCTAGAAGCCAAATGGGAGCGAGAAACCCATCCGCCAAATCGAGATGCTTGTGAAGCGCTCGAGGCTTGGCGAGCTGCTGGGAACTAAGTGGCCAGCTAGAACGTTATCCAAAGAAGCGATAGATGTTCTAGTAAAGGCCAAACGATGGAAACAGTAATCGTTCGTCTGCGGTTTTACGCTCTTCTGCTTGTAGCTTCGATCTTATTAGCGGCTTGTGGCGGCATACCAATACCCAACACGAGCGCACCAGCCCAGTCGGGCGCAGGCTCGGGAGCCGCTGCCCCTGCTGCAGCGCCGACCATCGCTCCTGCGGAAGCGCGCGAAGATGCGGTAGAGTCCGCTCCTCCTCCGATGGGCTTCGCCCCAGATGAGAGCGCAGCAAGCGACGGCGCGGCGGGCGAGATCGCCCCGCTGCCCACTCCCTCCGATCCGGCGACGGGCAAGGGCGACCCTTCCAAGCCCCAGCACATGGCCTCTGGCCAACAGCAGCCGCTCCAAGCGGGCAGCATCGACGATAACGAGCACTTCGCGGCCTATCTGAACTATCTGGCAGACTATCAGGGCAGCCTCAACAGCTTGCCGATCGATCTGCGCGAGCGCTATCTGCTGCGCATTATGGACAACGATCAGCGCGGCGTGTTCGATGCGCGCGTGCAGGTCTACGAGGGCGAGACGCTGCTGTTCGAGGGTTTGAGCTATAGCGACGGCTGGCTGCAGTTTAACCCGGCCAGCGTCAACGCCTCCGACAACAGCCAGAGCTTTCGGGTGCTGGTCGAGCGCGGCCAAGCCCAAGCCGAATACGAGCTGTTGCGCGGCCAGATCGACCGTGTGCACGAGATCGCCATAGCCAGCGAACCCGACAGGCCGCCGCTCAGCGTCGATCTGCTCTTTTTGCTCGATGCGACTGGTTCGATGGACGATGAGATTACACGCATTCAAGAGACGATTATTTCGATCTCAGAGCGGGTTTCGCAGTTGCCCGGCTCGCCCGAACTGCGCTTCGCTCTGGTCGCCTACAAAGATCGCTCCGACGACTATCTGACCCGTGTGAGCGACTTTACCAACGATGTGCAAGCTTTCCGCACGACTTTGCTGGCCGTGCGTGCGGGCGGCGGCGGCGATACGCCCGAGGCGGTCAACGAGGGCCTGTATAGCGCGGTGCACGAGCTGAGTTGGAACGAGCATGGCCTGCGTTTGGCCTTTATGGTGGCCGACGCCCCGCCCCATGTCAACCAGCCCGACTCGCCGCCCTATCCGCGCACGCTGCTGGAGGCCCAGAGCAAGGGCATCAAGATCTTTACCATCGCGGCCAGCAACAGTAATCCCGCCGCCGAATACGTGATGCGTCAGATCGCCCAGCAGACCATGGCCCGTTTCATCTTCCTGACCTACCAAGAGGGCCAGTCGAGCGGTCGTCCGGGTCAGTCGACCGAGCTTGCGGCGGGCGATGCGCCCCAAGGCTACACGGTGTCGCGCCTCGATGATCTGATCGTCGATCTGATCGCACAAGAGCTGAGCAAGGCGATGCAAGCGCTGCTCTCCTAATCTTTCGCTCTGTCGGAGAGCTCCTAACCATCCATTCGGCTGCTAGCGCGTCCGCCTTCGGCTATCAACATCCTTTCCAAACATTCGGCCTGTCATATCGCAGCTCGCGCTGCGATCTGCTTGGTGCGCGCACCAAGCAGCTTCATCCCCAAATCCGCTTAATGATACAAAATCCGCTCAAAGACTTGTATCCTTATCAATGCGGAAAAACGAGAAACTGGAAAAGAGTTGTATGAGATTTCGATACAACAAAAAGAGACACGTTTCACTCTGCCGAAGGCCAAAAGCAATGAAAAAGGGATTCCGCTTCTTGTTGCGGAATCCCTTTGGTCGTTTAGATGCCTAGTTGTTACTTAACCTCGACCTCAATGCGGTGCCAAGCGTTGTTCATATAGCCTTTGAAGTTCCAGACCTTAGCGATCTCGCCTGGCTGCTGGCTGCCCTTGGTGTCGCTGGCGCGCACGGCGATCTGCTGCTTGCCCGCCGGCAACTCAAGCTCGACCTCCCAATGTGCCCAGATGTATTGGCGTGGCGCTTGAGTGAAGCGGGCGGCATGCCAAGTCTGGCCGCCGTCGATCGAGACTTCCACCCCGGTCAGAATCGCATCGCCGCCTGCCAGCGCGTAACCTTTGATGCTCTGGCGGCCTGCGCTCAACTCGGCCCCCGCTGTGGGCAGCGCGATCACGGCGTGGGTGTAGAGCTCGCCCAGCATCTCGCCCTTCTCCCAATCGACTGTCTCGGCAGTGACCTCGGGCGGGAAGAGTTTGTAGGCGTGGGCTTGGAAGTAGTTGTCGGATGGTGTGGCCCGCACGTTGATATGGTGCAGCCACTTGACGCTGCGCGCCCCGATGTAGCCCGGCGCGACCACGCGCAGCGGGAAGCCGTGTACGGGCGGCAGAGCTTGGCCGTTCAGACGGTCGGCCAAGAGTACTTCGGAAGAGAGCGCTTTACTGAGCGGAATCGAGCCGCCGAATTCGAAGGTTTTGCCGTGTCGTTCCACCAGATCAAGACCTTCGAAGGCCACGTGGGCGGCCCCTTCGCGCAGACCAGCCGCCTTCAAAACATCGCTGAGGCGATAGCCCGACCAGACGCCGTTGCTGATCGCCTCTTCGCCCCAGGGCAGCTCGCCCGGCACTGCTTTGTAAGCGATCAGCTCTAAGCGGCGGTTGCCCGCGCACTGCATGGTCGCCATCTGTTCAACGCGCTCGAAGCGCTCGGCCAGATCTTGCAGCGAGAGGCTGAGCTCTTGATCGACAAGCCCATCGATAACGAGCCGAAAGTTTGCAGCATCGACTTCGGGCACAGCGCCGTGGTTGCGCACAAAAAACTGCTCTGGCGGGGTAATATCTTGCTCTTGCAACAGGCTGGGAGGTGCGCCGCCGTTGAACGGATCGCTCGAACGCACCAGATACGCAGGATGTTTGTTGAATTCTGTCATGATCCTCTTCTCCTTTGTGGCCTAAGCCAGCTTACTCCAGCCTGAGCCGAAAACTAATCATGCCGAAGCGTTCGATCGGCTGGAAACCTAAGCTTCGATAGGTCGCCATAGCGGGCGTATTGGTCTCTACGACCATAAGGTAGACGCGCGGCGCCAGACCGAAGCAGGTTTTACAGAGTGTCGATACGCACTTGCGGGCGTAGCCCTGTCGTCGATAGTCAGGATGGGTTGCGACATGCCCGATCTCGATCACGTCGGTTGTGGCATAGTGTGTGCTCGCCATTGAGACTAAACGCCCATCGGCGAACGCTCCGAAGGAAGGGCCGACATCGAGCACTTCATCGACCCAAGCCGTCAGGCCCGCATCTTGAGCGAGCTGGTTCATCAGTGGCAGATCCTGCTTCTTCAATCGGCGTACTTCTGGAGCCTCTACCGCACGCAACGTTTCGGGCTCAACGGCCATCTGCAATTCAAATTCCAGCGATTCAGCTTCAACAAAGGGTAACAGCTGTTGGAGCCGAATCTCGGGCAGCAGCGCCGAGATGCGGCTGACCTGCAACGCGTTAACCCGTTCGCTCATTGCCTCTAGCAAGGGTGGCAGAATATCCTTATGCTCGATTGCAAACGAGACATTCATGAACGGAAGTGGGCGATAATGCGTCGCTACGCCGATGATCTGATCGTGGTTTGTGGCAACCATTACCTCGCATTGCGAGCGCAGCTGGGTGACATTCGAAAGCAGAATACCGTTACGGTAGGGTGCACGCCGTAAGAACTTTAAGACTGCCGCCTGGTTCTCGTCGTCAAGGGGCTGAACGTGCATGCAAATCTCCTCTAAAAGTATTGACCGAGTCGACTAGAGAGCATAAGATACCACGCTCTCCATTATCATCAGGCCAACAATCACTCTAAAAAACAATGGGCCATTCGAAAACCAACGCGATTGAGAGCCGAGATCTCTGCCAACATGTACCGTCGCCAGCATGATGATCGCTGTCTTAGGCTATTGTCAAGCTGTATGAAGGCGATTCGTCGGCCCTTTTCTGTTATAATAATTATCCGACTAGTGAACAAACTGGCAAGAATGCTCGTATCGTCGTCTCGAGATCGAAATCGCCCCTTTGTCTTCGCTAAGAACGCACCCAATAGATCTCAAAGTCTTTGTCATTTCTTAGATTTCTATTTGGCGTGGCTGAAACCGGAACATCTGTAGTATGATAGACAGGGGAACGAAACGATCGTTTGAATGTTGTTGTAGCGCTTATAATATCTGTTACAGTTCGTCTCGCTTGAAGACGACTATTGGAGATGCAGGTACTGTTCCAACCACAAAAATTAAGAGCTGGACCCCAATAAGAATTCTGCTTTTTTATTGTTATACTCAAAAGTCAGTTTCTTATAGAAACAGTGGTAATCGCTCTTAAAACCCCCTGATTGTTCGTCTATTTTGTCATGCTCTAGCAAATGACAAAAGATTTGAATGTTATTCTTTAGCTTGAAAAAAGGTTATAAAATGATCGTATTTTCTCATGATTCTGAAGCTGGAACGATATACTGTTATTTTACCGAGCTGACCGAAGGACAGGTCAGCTACGATCTCGAATATCCTGCAGCCCTTTTGCTCGACCAAGCGGGCGCGATTATCGGCTTCCGGCTCGATCTTGACGACGAAATCACGCTCGATCAACTAGAGCTTATTCTCGATAAACCGCATGCCTATCTCGATACTCAGACCGGCTATCTGCGGGTCACCATCAGCGATGAAGAGCCAGCCCAAGAGGTCGCGCTCCCTGCGAACGCGATTATCGACCTCGACGATGACGGTGTCATCTTAGGTGTCGATATCGCGCTCGAGCCGGAACACCAGCAAGAGGCCGTTTTGCAACGCCTTGCGCCCTTTATGGTAGCGCTCGACGATGCGCCCGCTGGCCCAGATGGTCCGGTCGTCTTTGCTGTTCCGAGCGCCGAGGAAGAGGACTACGACGAAGAGCAGGATGAAGACGAGCAGACTGCTGCTGAAGACGAGGAGCCGTTCGACGAGCCTGATTTGCAACCGGCTGAGTCCCCTGCTGCGCCTCTGATCCAGCTTCCCGAAGGCCAGTTTCGCTCGGGTTATGTGGCGCTGGTCGGTAAGCCCAACGTCGGCAAATCGACCCTGCTCAACCGCTTGCTCGGCCAAAAGGTTTCGATCGTATCGCCGCGCCCACAAACCACCCGCGTGCCGGTGCGCGGTATTTTGCACCGCCCCGACGCTCAGATCGTCTTTATCGACACGCCCGGTATCCATGTACCGCGCCATAAGCTGGGCAACTTTATGGTAGAGGTCGCTCGGCGCTCTATTCCCGACGCCGATGTGGTCTGTATGATGGTTGATATCAGCAAGCCGCCATCGAAGTTAGATATTCGTATCGCCAACGAGCTGAAACGTGCCCGCGCCGCTCGTTTGCTGATCCTCAACAAAGTTGATATCCGCAGCGATGGTCAGGCTCATCTGCAGGCCTATCGCGATCTCAGCGACTGGGATATGGAGCTGGCTATCTCGGCCCGTCGGGGCTTAGGTCTCGAGGCCTTCGTCGATGAGATCGTTCGTCGCTTGCCCTTGGGAACGCCGCTCTACCCCAGCGATCAGGTTTCAGATCAGACCGAACGCCAGATCGCTAGCGAGTTGGTGCGCGAGCAGGTGCTCTACAATATCGAACAAGAGGTGCCTCACTCGGTCGCGGTTGAGGTGGACGAGTGGGAAGAAAAAGAGAATGCGACCTATATTCGCATGACGATCAATGTGGAAAAAGAGAGCCAGAAAGGGATACTGATCGGCTCGGGCGGGGCCATGCTCAAAAAGATCGGTTCGGCGGCTCGTTCCCAGATCGAACGTTTACTTGGCCGCCAAGTCTTTTTGGATCTGTGGGTTAAGGCACGACCGAATTGGCGTGACGATCCCAATTCATTAAACTGGTTAGGGTACCGTAGTAAAGATTGGCGCTAACCAGCCCTATCGATGAGCGCGTATGAAACTACGCCGAAAGTTATGGAACTTCCAAACAGTGTCGCTATGGGCTGATACGCTCTGGCAATGGGTGCGTGTTGCATTAAAACGCGCACCTTTTCAAGAAGCGCGTGTCGTTATTGACCGGACACGCGCTATTTCTACGATTCCAGATGTTATCAATCTGATGGTGACCCTGATCAAGCAACTTCAGTTGCTGGTTCCCTCTGCTCGTTCGGCTATTTTCCTGCTCGAAGGCGACCAGATACGTTTGGTCGCTGCGCAAGGCTTATACGACGGGATCGTTGAGATCGGCAAAACCATTCCCTGCGATCTTTTGCCGCTGGTGGCCGATATCACCATCAATCGCATACCGATTATGATCCCCGATGTGAGCCTTGAACCGCGCTGGCGTCACATTCAGGGCAGCGAATATATCCATTCTTGGTTGGGCCTACCCATTCTCGGCCAAGATGAGGTATTGGGTTTCCTGTTTCTCGATCGCGATACCGTGGGCGGCTTCAACCGCAACGAGATCGATATCGTCTATGCCTTCTGTGCTCAGTTAGGTTTGGCGCTGCGGCTCGCCAATCTGGCCGTCAGCCGCGAACAGCAGCTAGCCAGTTTGGCAGAACTCTCGGCCTTGAGCCGCACCGCTGGCGCATCCTTTCAGCTCGAGACGCTCTTGCCCGAGTTGGTAGGCCATTTGCATACTTTAGTGGCCTGTAGCAGCTGTATGATGCTTCTGCTCGACGACGACGATCAGATCGTGCCCGTCGCTGCTGCTGGCCGCCTGCGAGACCACTACAAGACGATCGAGCTAAGCCCCAACGAACTGGCTTTTATTCATGAGATCATTCAACAACAGCGCCCGATCTCTCTTGTTGATCCCCATGGCGATCTGAGCCAGAGCAGCCAATTGCGCCGCCTGAGCCGAGCCCGCTGTTGGCTTGGCATGCCACTGTTGGTTCAGGCCGAAGCGATCGGCATCGTTTTATTTGGCGACGAAGAGCAATCGTTTATGACTAAGCAAGAGGGTATTCAACACGCCGAGGTTGCCGTCAGCCACGCCGCACTCGCTATCGCCAATAGCCGCCTGTTCGAGGCGACCCAGCGCCATGCCCGCGAGCTCATACTGCGCGACCGTGTGCGCATGGCGATCGCGGCTGCCCCGCCCGAACTCGATGCTCTCGCTCAACAACTGACCCTCAGCGTGGCCGAGACTTTTGGCTACGCTCTCGTCTCTTGCTGGTCGCTTGAACAGAATCAGCTCACGCTCTTGAGCGCTTCCGACCCCGACTATGCGCGCCGTTGTCGTACACTCTCGCTCGCCGACCCTATGTTCGCCGAGGTTGTAAACAGCGGTCAGCCCGCTTTGATCCACCATCCGGTGCGGGCCTTGCTCGAAGGCGAAACGGTGGCGAAGGGCCGTGAGGGTGTGCAAAGCTCTCTGTGTGTGCCAGTGCGCAACGGCGAGGCCATTGTGGTGCTGTTTGTGGTCGAGCATACTCAACGCCTCAGCGAGCGCGATCTACGCATGATGAGCGAGATCGCCATGCAGGTTGAACTTGCTATCGAGCATATTCACCTGATCAAAGAGGTTCAGCGTGTGCAAAGCGATCTGGCACATACAGCCCGCATGGCTTCGATCGGTACACTTGCGGCAGGTGTTGCCCATGAATTCAACAATATGTTGGCCGCCATGGTTGGCTATGCTCAACTGGCTTTGGTAGGCTCACACGACGAACAGATCGAAGCGCTGCAGATGGTTTTGACGATGGCACAACGGGGCAAGCATATCACCAGTAGTCTCTTAACCTTCGCCGAGTCGGAATCGGGCCGCCGCGCCACAATAAAACTCGATGAGTTGATCGATCAGGCTCTCGAGACCGTCGAGCGCGATCTGCAACATTTAGGCATTCAGTTAGAGCGCGAACGCGACGACCAAGCTGTGGTTGCAGTCGATCCAGCCCAGTTTGTGCAAGTCATCATCAATCTGTTAACCAATGCGCGCGATGCGATGAGTAAGGGCGGCACCCTGACGCTAAGAACTCGTATCATCGATCAGCGCGTTGAGTTGCAGGTCAGAGATACAGGAACAGGCATTTCGCCCACCGTACGCGGCCGTCTGTTTGAACCCTTTGTTACCACTAAGGGCGCGCTGGGAGGTGGACAACAATCTGGTATCGGCTTGGGCCTGTCGATCTGCTACAGCATTGTGCAGGGCCACGGTGGCACGATCACCGTCGAGAGCGTCGATGGTGGTGGAAGTACCTTCGTCGTCTCGCTGCCGCTCTATCGTCCTTCCGACCAAGCTGTCCAATACCAGCCCAGCCAAATTGTTCGCTCTACTGGCAAGCTACGCATCTTGGTTATTGATAACGACAGCTTCAACCAAGCTTTGCTGCGCTCGCTCTTCACGCGCGAAGGTCATAGGGTCGTGCTTGCTTCCGAGATCGAAAACGCGCGTATGTACATTCAACAAGGCGCGATCGACCTTATCTTTTGTAGTCAGAACCTCGCTGGCAGCGATGGTATGCAACTCGCAGAGCAGCTCTATGCTGAAGGCTGTCGTTTGCCCTTTGTGCTTATGACAGGCCGGGCCGACGACGCAGGCTCCCAACAGAATCATAAGCCTGCCATCTCTGCGATCTTATCTAAGCCCTTCCAACCGTCAGATGTGCTCAGTTTGCTGCAGAAGATTTTGGATACCTCATCGAGCTATGCTGGTGAACCCCTCGATTGATGCCAGCTTAAATATGTTGCATTTGCTCAAAACACACTCTCCTCATCTTCTACCTGGAAAAGGACACACCGATCTGCTCAATCCCTGCCCTGCGCAAACGATACATAAGCATTTTGTGGATATGTACTATGCATAGCAAGAAACGAGATCTTGCTCGTTCTTGTTTATACAAACTGCTTTCTTTGGTTTCCAAACTAGATGCCTTTCCGTTTAATCGATTCTCGCTAGCAAACGTTTGTCGATTTACATAATTGTCTCTTATCGGGTGTTGAGTGGTAGATCGTAGGCATAATTGGAACTATACCCCATATAAAAGTTGAAATTTTGTTTGGAAAAACCTGATTGAAGCCTGATCAGTATGAAATGAATGATAGTATTGCAGATATGATTTCAAAAATATTAGTGATCGCTTCTTTGATTTGAGCACTTATAGTATCCTTTAAGCGTATAATCTGGTATATCAATGCAAAATGTTGCGAGAATAGTCTAAAAGTAGCCTAATGTCGAGATATGCTTGGTATAGAAATTGCTGACTATATTCAAGATGGAGAAATAAAATGTTTTACAATTTTTTTAACTATTGATCTATAATCAAGAGCATTTACGATCTTTGTAAGGAAAACGTTAATATATGACAAGATATACATCCTTCGGTGTGTAAGTATCTAATATATTTCGAGAAATCCTTGGTATTCCATCGACCTTAAGCATAAAGCTTTACCTAGTAGCTTCGAGCGCTACAAATGTGCCCAGTGCCAATTCTAAGGCTCTTGGTATGTCTAAAGGCATCTTTGACCATTTCAATATCTAGGAAAGTACTACTACTACTATGCAGCTCTACAATATCGTTGTAACAGGTGCTCACGCCGCAGGAAAAAGTCAATTCATCCAAACTCTTCAAAAGGTTGAAGATTCCTTAGTGATTCCTCAACCTTCCTCAGTGACTTCCTTCGAGCGCCAACGCATCGAAGCTCCCCTAGATCACACGAGTATTTTTATTGATAGCGATGTCATTGTTGATATTTTTAATTTAGATGGCGACCCCTTTGATCCCAGCTCGTTTGCCGAGCGTGAGATCAGTTGTTTGGGCTATGTTGTCTTGTTTAATAGTTGCCGCCCAGTGCATTTTGCCGAAACATTGCGACTATTACATCGCTTCACAATGCTTACAAATGCTCCATTCATTGTGGCTGCGACTCAACAAGATGATCCTGCAGCCATCCCTCTTTCTTATATTCGTCAACGGCTTAATCTATCTGAGCAGATACCTCTGGTTCCTTGTGTAACAACCAATCTTGAAAGCGTTAAGCAGGTATTGCTTAGCTTACTAGATCATATCGAACACCAAACCTATGAAGCCTTGCTTTAGTTGTGTCAGATTTGTCGCTTGTTAAAACAGCTTTTCTCTTTTAGCACTTTGTTAAGGAGTTATTGATATGGCGCTTGAGGGCAGCCTTCGTGATATGTCATTAGTCGACCTATTTCGCATTTTTCAATTAGGACAAAAAACGGGGATGCTCATGCTCGTTGGGACACAGGAGCGGGGTATTATCTCGATTGCGGCAGGTCGCTTAGTAGATGCAGCTATTATTCGTAGCGCCGATAGACAGGTTACAGCCGTCCGCGAGGATGCTATTTTGCAGCTTCTTCAATGGGATGATGCGGTCTTTGCGTTTCGCCATGATCCAAACTTGTTAAAACGCCCTGTTCGGATTACCAAAGATAGTACTTGGCTGATGCTTGAAGGTTTGCGGCGGCGTACACGCCCGCTGCCTCTGCAGCCTCATCAGGTACTTACGCTCGATACACCCTTAGAGCTGGCTCCGCTGCCCGATAACGATGAGTGGAACGCAGGTTTGGCGATGGATCAAGTGCGACTGCTTAACCTGATCGGTGTCTACCGCACTTTACGGGTCTTCTGCCAGCGCACGGGCATTATTCCTGATACAGCGATTAGGCTTGCGAGCGAGCTTGTGATCGTCGGTTTGGTCGAGATCGGTACAATCGATGTGCCGGTGATCTCTGGAACGCCCAAGCCGGTCGGTCAGCCCGATACAGCCATTCTCCAAGCGCAACCTGTCTTGGCGAGCCGTGTGGTCGCAGGGCCGACCCGACGAGCACTGCCTACCAAACGTGCCCTTTTCGATGCTGTAGTTCGACGTATTCGCGAATTGTAATTGTGTTTTGACTGACAAAGAGAGCAATGGATGCCTCTCTACAAGCTAATATAACAACAACCTATTCGTGATACGAGAGCTTTAGCGCTAAAGCTCTCGTTGTTGTTTAAGCGGGTTGTAGTAGCCGCCGCAGCGCCAGAAGGGATACTGGCTAGCTTTTAAGCAATCCGCTTGCTTGCTTCAGATTGCTACGGCGAGGTTTTTCCCTTCCATTCGTTGCTTGGCACGTCCGCCTACGGCTACCAACATCCCGCCCAACAAACGAGGCTTGTAGCTGTGTGTGTCGAAAGACCCCCCAAAACCAATAATTCAATCGGATTTCGTATTATCCAGATCTTGCGGGCTTTAGCCAAACGATTGATGGTAGATACCCTTAATTTCGGGCAGCTCGTTGATCGCCTCGGCCATTTTTAGGAGCGCTTCGCTGAGATTGCGCCCTGCTTGGGTTACATGGCGGGTTGATGTGCCGAGCTTGGCGCGGCGGGTGACCGCCATCATCAGCGCGATCTGGTCGCGAATATCTTGATTGAAGGCTTGCAGCCACTCGGCGATGGCCTCGATCGAAGCGTAGTTTGGGCCGTCGTTCCAACGAATAGGCCCATAGTGCTCGGTGAGCTCTTTGCGGGCCATCTCTTCGATCTCTGCCTCGTTTTCTGCTTCGACAACGCCATAGACAAGGCCGTCTTTTTCAACGCCATCACGTTTATAGAGGAAGCTACCGTGTAAATACCAAACACTTTTCATAGTTATGGCTCCTTTAGGATTTTGGCCCATTATAGTTCAAGAAGAAGCTAGTATCTTTTTTGAGATTTTTTTCGAAAGATTCGAAACGCGTTTTGGCAAGCAGATGCGGTTTATGCTAGATCAGGGACCGAAATCGGCCTTTTTGTCTGAAACCAAGCTGAGAAAAGTATGATATGATAGCGCCGCATACGCGAAAGAGGAACTGGCTGAATAGGTTTGCCTATTCGGCCAGTTTATCCGCTACCAGCAAGCAGACATGCTCCGTTCGCATGGCTGCACCACCAGGAGGTGAATATGATCCGGCGCTTACTGCAGAGTCTGTTTTGTGGGATGCTGCTTTGTACCATGTTTGTTGTACCTTCCGTCTCTGCGGCACCAGCGACTCCTGAAGAGCTTGATCAGTATTGGGCTTGGATGGTTGAGGCGCGTGAGCTTTACCCGTATAAAGAGCCCGTTGAGAAGATGTGGTCGGTTATGATGTGTGAATCGGGGGCGAATGCCACGATCATTAGCCGCAACGGTTTGTATCACGGTCTCTTCCAGTACCACAAGCGCACCTGGGCTGGGAAGTGGAATCCGTATCGTGAAGAATCGATTTTCGACGCTAAGTCGCAGATTTTTGCAACCGCGAAAGCATGGAGCGAAGGCTATCAAAGCTGGTGGGGCTGTTATAAGCGCCGCTAAGCGAGCTAGATAGGTTTATTCGTAGTAGACGATAACCGCAAACAGCTACTTTACACGATCGCTCTTGCTCGTTGAGCGCTATAGTATCTCTTGACAATTGAGATTGCAGAGACATAAGAACAGAGCTTTGGCAGAATGCCAAGGCTCTTGTTTTTTTTGCCAGCCTTTACTCTGTGTCTCTCATTGAAATGCAGCGTTTGAAGCTGCTGGGTGCAAGCACCCAGCAGGTCGCAGCGCAGGCCGCGAAACGAATGCCTTGTATGGATGGAAGGCGACTTGATAGCCGTAGGCGGACGCGGTTGGGAACGAATGAGAGGAATGGACCACGCCGCTAGCGCTTTGAAGAGATCAAGCGAAAACACAAACTCCCAAGATCCGAAGACCTTGGGAGCCTGTGTGTTGCAACGTCATACCTGCGGTATGTGTTGCTTATTGTATACTAGAATTGGTTCCAGAGCGACTGGTTGTACACCTCGTGGTGGAACTGGATCTCAGCACGCTTGATCAAGGTGCCCAGCTTGCGGGGGCAGCGATCGGCCGAGTTGGTCTTCAGCTCAGCGTAGCGATCCTGAACATCTTCGCCCAAGAGCTGTGCGATGTACTCGCTGCCTTGGAAGGACTGGATCGCATCGTAGATGTTGTCGAACAACACCTCTTCGCCGGCGCGAACGCTAGAGCCCTTGTTGGGGCCTTCGAGACCGGTGCGCAACAGCGAGTAGATCACCATATAGGGGTTGGCATCGGGAGCGACCGAGCGAACCTCGATACGAGCCGACTTGCGGTTGCCCAGCGGGATACGGATCATCGAGCCACGGTCGATCGGCGAAGCCTTGATCTGGTTCGGAGCCTCGTAGTGCGGGTCGAGGCGGCGGTAGGAGTTAACCGAAGAGTTCAGAACCAGACAGAGATCCTTGGCGTTCGACAGAATGCGGTCGATGTAGTCCCAACCAGCCTGCGACAGCTTCTCGGGGCCGTTGGCGTCGAAGAACAGGTTCTCACCGTTCTTCGAGAGCGACATGTTGGTGTGCATACCGTTGCCATTGACACCGATCAGCGGCTTGGGCAAGAAGCTTGCGGTCATACCCATGCTTGCGGCGATCTGGCGGCAGAGCAGTTTGTAGAGCACAATCTGGTCGGCTGCGATCATAGCCTCGGCGTAGGAGTAGTTGATCTCGAACTGCGAAGGAGCAACTTCGGGGTGATCCTTCTCGTTCTTGAAGCCCATCGCGCGCAGAGCCTCTGCTGCGGAGTCGATGAAGAGGCGGAGCGGATCGTTGGGCAGGGTGTGGTAGTAACCGCCCGGGCTGAGTAGGTCGAAGTGACCCTTTTCGCGATAGACCTGCTCGGCATCGCGGCCCTGGAACAGGAAGCCCTCGGTCTCGGTAGCGACGTTACAGACCAAGCCCTCTTTTTCGTAGATCTCGTTGGTATATTGCTTGAGGCGGGCACGCATGTCTGCCGCATAGGGGGTGCCGTCGCGGTCGAGTACGTCGCCGAAGACGAAAACTTTGCCTGGGCCAAAGACGTCGGCGGGCAGCCAGTAGAAAGCACTCCAGTCGATCGCTAGGCGCAGGTCAGACTCCACCTGCTGGGAAAAACCACGGATCGAGGATCCGTCGAAGGTCAGGTTGTCTGAGGATTCGATCAAGAACTTCTTGTCGTAGTCAAGGGTGTGCAAGCGACCTTCGAGGTCCGAGAATGCAACGGTTACCGCTTTGATTCCCTTTTCGTCGGTAAGATACTTGAGTCGTTCTTCACGTAGCGTATCGATGGGAGTACGCGCTGCTCGCTGCGCCTTTGCTGCGAGGTTCAACTCTTCCAATTGCTCGTAAGGAATCTCCAAGAAATCGCGAAGTGAGCTAGCCATCTTTAACCATCCCATCTGAAAGTTACATATAAAAGGCGGTCGAATGCTTGGATTATACTGCAAATTCTTTTGTCAAACAGACCCCCTTGTCATTTTGTACAAATTGTTACGCTTGTGACTAAGCTTTAAAAACTGATACATTGTGTTCGTTTTAACCTTATATTGATGCGTTGCAACGGTCATAAATGTAAAGAATAAAATTCAAAATCGAAGCTCTCTAGGTGCTGGACGTCGTGAGTTCTATACAAGCATAACAAGCAGAAGATTGTGCATACTGCATAAAAAATTGCTTGGGACGATTTGGGAACGATTGCGAAAGTTCTGTTTTTGTTTGAGGGCTGGGCTAGCGGAGGGTGGACAAGGGGTAATGGGGTGATTATACACAAATCTGAGCGAAGGTTTGACGCTGCTAGTTTCTTCTGATACAGTTAGCCCTATTCTATCTATTGGAAATGAAGGCTAAACAACGTTTTTTAGGTTTTGTATGCAGAATTCCCGCCGTCTTATTATGACCATACTGCGCCTTGTGGTGAGTATCGGTCTCTTAGCTTTTTTCGTTTGGTATGTTGATCCCCGAGCGATCTGGGAGAGCTGGAAAGGCATCAGTGCCGGATTATTGATCGCGGCATTGGCGCTACAGATGTTGGGCAATGCGATCAGCGCCTTTAAGTGGCAGATGGTTTTACGCGCCCAAGGCCATAAACTACCCTTTGTTTGGTTGTTGAATCTGTATATGATCGGGCAGTTCGCCAATAACTTTCTGCCGACTACGGTGGGCGGCGATGCTGTACGGGCCGCTCAGCTAGGCGCGCGCATCGATAGCTACGGGCGTGCGACTGCGTCGGTATTGGTCGAACGAATCACAGGTTTCTGGGCCTTGAGCGTAATGGGCGGTGTGACGCTTTATTTCGCCCGCGCCTATGTAGAGGTCAACCTTTTAGTGGTTTTGATCGTGTTAGGTTGTGCTGTCGCCACCACAGTCGCTATGATCTTGATGCGCTATACGAACTTTATGCACGCCATGCTCGATCGTTTGCCCTTTCCCAAGAAACTCAGCGCGGGTTTGCATAAAATGGTCGACGCTTTGGGAACTACCAGCCAAGCGCCCGGCACAATGCTAGGCGTGTTGGCGATGTCGATCGTCTTCCAAAGCACTTGGATCGCGATGCACGTGGTTGCGGGAGCGGCTTTGGGCATGGCTGTGCCCTTTGTGCTCTATTCCTTTATGGTACCGCTGACCGATATTTTGGGCTTGATACCGCTCTTCTTCAATAACTTGGGCGCTCGCGAAGGCGTATTTGTGCTCTATTTGGGCCAGATCGGCGTCAGCCAAGCTAACGCGGTCGCGCTTTCGGTCTTGATCTTCAGTATCCGGCTTGTGATCAGTCTGATCGGTGGTATTCTTTTATTGATAGGCGGTGTGAACCAAGCCCGTTCTGTGCTCGCTGGAAAATCCTAAGACCTGGGTCAACGGATAAAGGCATTAGACAAATGATACAAACCACTCGTGCTTCACAAGGTGCAACACTCTCTCGCTCGGCTCAGCAGACTCAAAGGCTCGCCTATTTCTTTGCCGATTGGCGCTTTTTGGTCTTGCTTGGCTTGTTAGTGCTGCTATTTGTAAGCGCCTCTCAAGCTGGCTTTAGCAAAACGATCAATCTTGGTTCCGACGATGGCTACGACCGCGCCAATGCCTTTACCTTCGACTTTTATGCTCCAGAGCAGCAAGGAGAGCATGAATTTCGTTGGTCGAAAGAGCATGGTCGGCTCGTCTTTCCGGGTGTCGGCGCTCAACATATCGGGCTGGAGTTTGAATTGCTGGCCCATCGCGCCCAATTTATCGATCCCGAACGCCCCACCGTATTGAACCTAGAGATCAACCAGCAGATGATGAGCTTCACCTTGCGCCAAGAACGAGCGCACTATCGGATTTTAGTGCCGGAAAGCTGGATGTCGTCCGGCGACCTTGATCTGATTATCCAGAGCGAGCCATGGCGGATCAAAGGTGACTCGCGCAGCCAATTGGGCGTGGCGATCGGCGATGTATCTTTGCGCGGTTGGGGCTCATTTGGGGCGCGTATGCCCTATTGGCCGGTGTTGCTGAGCTGGCTGTTGGTGCTGGTGTGTGCTTGGCCGACGGGACGTTGGCTCGGTTTCAGCCCCAAGAGCCTGTTTGTGTTGTTATTGCCCTTGGTCGTAGTGCCCATGTGGGCGACTCTCATTGTGCCAGCCTACCTCGGTTTGGGCAACCGCGCCCTGCTCTTGGGCTGCGCCTGGGGTCTGCTCTTAACGGTGCTATTGCAGTACTTTGTACCGAAGCTCTTGCGAGCCTTGGATATCGAGCCGAATCCGGTCTATGTGCGCTGGCTGATCTTAATAATGGTCGCCTCATTTGTGCTCAAGTACGGCGGGCGGCTCTACCCCAGCTCGATGTATGGCGACCTTAGCCTGCATTGGCACCGTTTTATCCGCACGATTAGCGGAAGCGTCAATATTATGGCGGCCCACCGTGGTCTGCCCTTCCCCTTCCCGAGCGGCATGTACATCGCGTTGGCACCCCTATCGCTGACGGGTATACCGACTTGGGTTATCTTTGAATTTTTGATGGCCCTGCTTGAGGCTACGACCCCGCTCTTGATTGCGCTGTTGGGAGCACGGGCCTTGGGGAGCTTGCGGATCGGGGTGATCGGTGGCGGGCTGTACGCGATTATGGCGGGCGGCTATATGACCACCTGGTTTGCCTTCGAGACCCATCTCTTCACCCAATGGGCCACGCTGTTACTCTGGACGCTCCTGATCTTTTGCTGGCCGCACAATGGCAAAGCGTCGCCACTCGATAAGCCATTTATCTGGAGCCTGCTGATCTTAGTGCAGTGTTGGGTCTATCTCGGCCACACTGGCTTCTTCCTTAACAATGTGACCTTGATCGCTATGGCGGTCCCAATGTTGCTGGTTTGCTGTTGGAATACACCTCACCGTCGCACGGCCTTACAGGTCTGTGGTGTGTTTGTGCTCGGTGGGCTAACGGCGGCAGCGATCTACTACAGCGCCTTTTTCGGCTTGATTTGGGAACAAGTAACTGGGGTTGCAACGGTAGGTTTGCTAGAGGTGACAGGTCGCCAACCCGTAAGCCGTGCCGAGTCGTGGCGCCACTTGTGGGAAGACGGGATCTTGATGCATTATGGTTTCTTCCCGTTTTTGCTAGCAATCGTTGCAGTAGCGAGCTGGTTGCTCAATCGGCGTTTTGGGAAGTTCATGGATATCGACCTGCGAACTGTACTGATCGGCCTGATTGTGTTAACCTTTTTAACAAGTCTTAGCCAAGCAGTTTTGCCCTTTATTACGCGCTCGACTTTAACCACCCGCTTCCTGATGTTCTCGATCTGGGCGGTTTCGCTTGCTGCAGCGCCGATCTTCGATCGGATCTGGCGCTACGGTATAGCAGGTAAAGTAGTGGTACTCCTAATGGGGGCATTTGTTTCGTGGGGCACAATCGTGATGTGGGCCAACGCTCTAGCACTGAATGTTGCGCCACCAGAACCCTTCTAGTGGAGAAAAACATTGAATTTAGCAGAACATGTTGCGGCTGCAACCGAATGGATTGAAGTTCGACACCGCGCGCGCGAACAAGCGATCACCTCGGCGCGCGCGCTTGTGCGCCAATGCGCAAATTCGATCCGAGCCGCTCACCGATCCGATTTTGAAGAAGCGCAGAAGCTCTTGGATAAGGCCGCTGAGATCGTTCACGAGTTGCGCGATGCAGTGGCCAACTATCCTGATCTGCTCTTTTCAGGCTATACCCAAGATGCGCTCAAAGAGTATGCCGAAGCCTCGTTGGTCTATGCCTTTTTGCGCGACGAGCCGCCGCCGAGCGCCGACGACTTGCAGGTCGAGCCAGCCGCCTATCTGAACGGGTTGGCGGAAGCGGCCAGCGAGCTTCGCCGCGCCATCTTAGATGGCTTGCGCCACGGCCAAGTTGAACGGGGCGAGCGACTCTTGAGCCTGATGGACGACGCCTACAGCCTGCTGATCACGGTCGACTATCCCGAGGCGATCACGGGCGGTTTGCGCCGTACCACCGACGCATTACGAGCGGTTTTAGAACGTACACGCGGCGATATGGTGACGGCCATGCGCCAAGAACAGCTGATGCAGGCCATCACTTCGTTGGAAAGCTCTCTCCAAAAGGAAAACTCCCTCCAGAAATAGCTCTTGTGTAGATGCTTGTATTACAAAAGCCTCCCCTCAATTTGAAGGGAGGCTTTTGTATCGAATACAGCCAATTTAGCGCGAAATTAAGCCTTGAGCAACCATCAGCTCGGCATTCAAGATCGAGCCGCCAGCGGCGCCGCGAATGGTGTTGTGGGCCAGAGCCACAAACTTGTATTCAAGGATGGAGCAGGGGCGAATGCGGCCCACCACTGTCGACATACCCTTGCCGAGATCGCGGTCGAGGCGGGGCTGAGGTCGGTCGGGCGCATCGAGCACGACTACGGGCTGGGGCGGAGCGCTGGGCAGGCTCAACTCTTGGGGTTGGCCGCGCCACTGACGCAGCAGCTCGCGGATCTCTTCAACGCTGGTTTGGCGCTTGAAGCTGAGCGAGATACACTCGGTGTGACCATCGGCGACGGCAACGCGGTTACAGTGGGCGCTGATCACAAAGCTGGCATCTTCGACGCCTTGGCCGTTGAAGACGCCGAGCATCTTCTGTGGCTCGCTCTCAACTTTGCTCTCTTCGCCACCGATGTAGGGCACAACGTTGTCTAAGGCGTCGATGCTGGGTACGCCCGGATAGCCCGCGCCCGAAAGGGCCTGCATACTGACCACTAAGGCTTTATCGATTCCGATCGCGTCGTGCAGCGGGCGGAAGGCCATGGCGATCGGCGTAGAAGTACAGTTCGGGTTGGTGACCAGCGCGCCGCTCCAGTTGCGGTTTTTGCGCTGAATAGGGATCAGATCGAGGTGATCGGGGTTTACCTCTGGCACCAACAGCGGCACGTCGGGCGCCATACGGTGCGAGCTAGCGTTGGAACAGACGATATGTCCTGCGGCGGCGAGTTTGAGTTCAGTTTCGGTAGCAACAGAACTGGGTAAGGCAGAAAAAATCAGCGGGGTATCGAGGGTCTCGTTTTCAGACAAAACCACAGTGTCGCGCACGCTATCGGGCACGCCGCCGGGCAGCACCCAATGCGCAACATCGCCGTAGCGCTTGCCTGCGCTACGCTCGCTACCAACCAAAGCCGTAACTTCAAACCACGGGTGGTTCTCCAGCAGTTGAATGAATCGCTGGCCTACCATGCCTGTGGCACCCAGAACGCCTACACGAATTTTCGACATGATACCCTCTAAAATAGTGATTTTATTGATCTACTGACGCAAGATCGCCAAGAATTGATACGCCTTGGATGGTACCATAGAAGTGCGCCTGAGTCTAGGACACAAGGTCTGATTCGTGCTTGAATGATTAGGCACTGTTTTGTATTCACCACGCGAGACTCAGAGGCACTGAGTCGAGACACTGCGCCTTTTAGAGAGCTGTACCGAGACGTACCCTGAGCCTGTCGGAGGGTACATGAATAGCTTGGCTAAGACTGTCGAAACCAGTTTTTGGGTAAATCTGCGACCTAAAAGGGCTGCCAGAACGACAGATCTTGTTTTTAACGCTGGCGGTAAAGTTTCTCGCTCCCATGCGTTCCTTAGCGCGTCCGCCTACGGCTACCAACATCCCACCCGAAAAGGAAGCTGCTATTCGCCACACAAGAGTAGCATGCCTAAACCTGAGGAGGATAAGTAGACTGAGGTCCTTGGCGTTGACCTGTCAGCAGTGCGCTGCGCGCCCAGCTTACAGGTTCTTGGACGGCTTGTATTCACCACACGAGACACCGAACGCAATTCACCACACGAGGCACGAGAGGCACAGAGTTTTTTGATGATTGTAGAGCGATCTTCCCTGATTGAGAAATGTTTGAAGGGCCGATATATAATCGGCCCCTACGGCAAGGTGCAGGCCAAACACTGTCTTATTTGGGCCAGAGATCTGGCAAACCTTTTACCCCGCCTTTGGCTCAGGGATAGCCGCGCGCCCCTCGCCCGCAGTGCGGGAGAGGGGGTCGGGGGGTGAGGGTGGCTAGCCCTGTTTAGTAGCCGGAGGCGGACGCGCTAGAAGCCGAATGGGAGCTAGCCGCCTCTACGCCTGATGGAGATGAAAGCAGGACACGAGCGCTTAGGCTATCAGGCGGCGCGTTTGGCTACGTATTCGCTGTAGTTGCCGTAGAACTGCTTGATCGTGCCATTCTCGACCATCCAGATCGTGTTGGCGACCGCGTCGATAAAGCTGCGGTCGTGCGAGACAAACAGCATAGTGCCGTCGTAGTCGCCCAAAACCTCTTCCAAGACCTCGACGGTTGGAATATCGAGGTGGTTGGTCGGCTCGTCGAGCACCAGCAGATTGCCCTTGAGCAAGAGCATCTGGGCCAGTGCGACGCGGGCGCGTTCGCCACCCGAGAGCGTCTTGATCTGCTTGAAGACATCGTCGCCGCTGAATAGGAAGCGGCCTAACAGATTGCGCAGCTCTAGCTCAGGGCTTTTGGGCGAAATGCGCCACAGCTCATCGATGATGCTGGCCTCGGGGCGCAGGCGTTCGTGGCCTTGGGCGTAGTAGCTGATCTCGACTTTGGCGCCTAGGTTGATCGAGCCGCGCAGAGCGGGCAGCTCGCCGATGATGGTGCGCAGCAAGGTCGTTTTGCCACAGCCGTTCGCGCCCATCAATGCTACACGCTGGCCGCGACGAATCTCGAGGCGCGGCAGATTGACCAGCACGCGCATGGCGTTGCGCGACGCAGGATCGTGGCTCGCCTGGGGATAACCAGCCGCCAGTTTTTCGAGCAGCAACACGCTCTCGCCGCTGGCCTTCGAGCTTTGCAGCTTGAAGTTGAGCTTCTTCTGATCCTTGGGCGGTTCGAGCACACGCTCGACTCGTCCGTCGACGCCCGTCCAACCTTCCTTCAAGCGCTCTAAGCGACGCTCGCGCCCTCGCGCTTGACCGCTAAGTGTGCTGTTTTTGAAGCGCCGAATATACTCCTCGGTCTTGGCGATATACTCCTGCTGGGCCTCGTACTCTTTGAGCTGACGGGCGCGGCGCTCCTCGCGCAGAATCAGATAGTGGTTGTAGGGCACGGGATAATCGCCATCGATGGTGCCGTTGGCTAGTTCGATGGTGCGCTTGGTCACTACATCGAGGAAGTAGCGGTCGTGTGAGACGATCAAGAGCGTGCCCTGCCACTGTTTCAAAAACTCCTCCAGCCACTCGACCGCCTTCAAGTCGAGGTGGTTGGTCGGCTCGTCCAAAAGCAGCAGATCGGGGTTAGAGAGCAGGGCAGCCGCAAGCGCCGCGCGGGTCTTCTGGCCGCCGCTAAAGCTGCTGAGCGGCTCGAAATACTGCTCTTCGTCAAAACCCAAGCCCTGCAAAACACGCTCGATGCGGTGCTCGATCTCGTAGCCGCCCAACATCTCGAAGCGCTGCAAGGCGTCGCCGTAACGATCCATGCGCTGCTGCCAATCTGGAGCGCTGCTATCGGCAATAGCGTGCTCAAGCTCGTTTAGCTCTTGGCGCAGTTGGTTGATCTCGACCAATGCAGCCTCCATCTCCTCCCAAAGCGTCAACTCGCCGCTGAACTGGCTCTGCTGAGAGAGATAGGCGAGACGGGTGCCGCGCGCCAGATGAACCTTGCCACTATCGGCGCTCTCGAGGCCCGCAACGATCTTGAGAATCGTACTTTTGCCCGCGCCGTTCATACCGACCAGCGCGACCTTCTCGCCGCGCTCGACCTGAAAGCTAACATTGCCGAAGATAAAATCTGCTCCAAAGTATTTGCCAAGATTGTGGATCGAAAGAACTGGCATAATTCCCCTCCCTAAACGCAAAAAGCCGTGGCGCGGATCGCCCGCGCCACGGCATATCAAGCACATGTGTCTAGCACATGAAAATTCGAAACAAAGATGCTTGAACTATTCGAATCATCGATTTATGGTTGTTGAAACTCCTGGAAAAAAGGCGCACGAAGCCCAGGTAGTGTCGTTCCTGTTAGGCACAGAGAATGACAACTAGCAGAGTCATTCGTGCAGTTCCTCCTTTCTCATTCAAAACCATACATCTTCCACACTGTCGAGAAGCATATCACAAATAGCTGGCCCTGACAATCCAGCTAAAGGCGGAGTTTTGTAGCGATTTCGAGCGAAGAACGGCTTAGGCGGGCGGTGAGATTGCCCACACTGCTGCGAAACAGGCCGAGCGGACATGCTATAATCCTCACAATCGGCCCAGAAATCTGTTGTGGTGGAAGTGCCACCAAACCAAGCCGCTGGAGTTATACCCCATGAAAGTATTGCTGATCGGCTCGGGAGGGCGTGAACATGCGATCGCATGGAAACTGGCCCAATCGCCCTTGCTGACAAAGCTTTTTATCGCACCTGGCAACCCTGGCACCGCTCAGCTGGGTGAAAATATTCCCGTCTCTCCGCTCGATCTCGAAGGCGTGGTCGCCGCCGCTCGTGACAAAGAGATCGACTTGATTGTTGTCGGCCCCGACGATCCGCTCGCCGCTGGTATCGTCGATGTCTGCCAGGCGGCGGGCTTTTTGACCTTTGGCCCAGTGGCCGCCGCCGCCAAGATCGAAAGCAGCAAAAGCTTCGCCAAAAGCTTGATGGTCGAGGCGGGTGTGCCGACCGCCCAAGCCCAGACCTTCGACTCAGCTGAGGCCGCTCGCGCCTTTGTCGAACAGTCCCAGAAGGCTTGGGTGGTCAAAGCCGATGGCCTTGCGCTTGGCAAGGGCGTCGTGGTCGCCAACGATGTGGACGAAACGCTCAAAGCGATCGACGAGCTTGCGAAGCTGCCCGGCGGCCATCATTTGCTGCTGGAAGAGCGTTTGAGCGGCGTTGAGGTTTCGGTTTTGGCGCTCTGCGACGGCAAGACGCTGCTGCCGCTGCCGCCCGCGCAAGACCACAAGCGCATCGGCGAAGGCGATACCGGCCCCAACACGGGCGGTATGGGCGCGATCGCTCCCTCGCCGCGCATCAGCCAAGCCACGCTCGACCTGATCGTGCAGAAGTCGATGCAGCCGGTGGTCGATCTGCTGGCCAAGCGCGGAACACCATTCTGCGGCGTGCTCTACGCTGGCATGATGCTGACCGACGATGGCCCGCGCGTGATCGAGTTCAACGCTCGCCTCGGCGACCCCGAGACCCAAGCCGTGCTGCCGCTGCTCGAAGGCGATCTGTTGGCGGCTTTCTATGCCTGCGCCAAGGGCGAGCTCAAGCCCGATATGCTGACTTGGGATCGCAACAGATACGCCGCCTGTGTGGTGGTAGCCGCCCCGGGCTATCCGGGCACTCCCGAGAAGGGCGCGCTGATCGAAGGCTTCGAGGCTGCGACCCAGAGCGGAAGCTTGGTCTTCCAAGCCGGCACCGCCCTCAAAGATGGTGCGCTTGTGACGGCGGGCGGGCGCGTGTTGGGCATCACGGGTATGGGCGATAGTTTGCAAGCCGCGCTCGACAAAGCCTACGCTACGATCGGCCTGCTGAACTTCCCCGGCATGCAGGTGCGACGCGATATCGGTCTGCACGCACAAGGAAAGCAGTTATGACGCGCGTGATCACGCTGCTGAGCGGTAGCGGCAGTAATCTGCAGGCGCTGATCGATGCCCAAGAGGCGGGCCAGCTCGGCAAGGCAGAACTTACGGCGGTGCTGAGTGACCGCGCCGACGCCTACGGCCTGCAACGAGCGCTTAAGCACAATATCGCGACGGTCTGTATCCCGCTGACGCGCCCACGCCATAGTGCGACCCGCAAGGCTTGGGAGGAGCAGTTTGCCGCCGTAGCGGCTGCCTTCCAGCCCGATCTAGTGGTGTTGGCAGGTTTTATGCGAGTCTTTTCGCCGATTTTCTTGGACCGCTTTCCAAAGCGCATCATCAACCAGCACCCGGCCCTGCTGCCCGACGACGAAGGCCCGACCTATACCACTAGTGATGGCACGGTCATTCCGGCCCTGCGCGGCGCCCACGTTGTGCCCGACGCGCTCAAAGCAGGTCTGCATATCACGGGCTGCACGATCCATTACGTCACGCCAAAACTCGACGCAGGCCCGGTCTTGGCACGGCGCGAAGTTCCGATACTACCAGATGACACAGAGGAGAGCCTCCACGAGCGCATTAAAGTTGTGGAGCGTCAATTACTTGTTGAAGTTGTTCGCCAATTAGCAAGTTAATACAAGGGTGAGGAGGCGCGTAGATGCGTTTGATTACCAGCTTGGGGCCGCGAGAGGCCGATTCGTTAGGTTTGATTCTGCCTCACGAACATGTTTTTGTTGATCTTCGCACACCCGACCAGCCCGGGCACGCCCAAGCTGAGCCGGAAGAAGTGCTGGCGTTAATGGCACCTGAGCTTGAAAAGATCAAACGACTCGGGGTGACCGCTTTGGTAGAATGCACCCCGGTCGGCCCCGGGCGACGGGCCGATATCCTCAAATATGTCTCGGAAGCGGTAGGATTGCCCTTCGTGGTGCCCACCGGTATCTATCGCGAGCCATGGGTGCCCGATTGGGCTCTGCGCGCCAGCGAAAGCACAATCTATAGCTGGATGCTGGGCGAGCTGAATTACGAGATCGAAAAGACCGGCATTCAAGCCGCTTGGATCAAGCTGAGCGCGGGCGACGACGGCATCACGCCCTGCGAGGCTAAGATCTTGCGGGCCGCCGCCCGAGCAGGGCGCGAGACCAACGCCGTGATCGGCAGTCACACCATCCGTGGTCGGGTGGTGCGCGACCAGCTCGATATCATCGAGCGGGCAGGCTACACCGCCGAGCGCTTTATCTGGATCCACGCCAGCGCCGATCCCGACTTCAACCTCAATCTCGAGATGGCGCGCCGTGGCGCCTGGATCGAATACGACTGGATCAACGACGATGCGACCGATCAGCAGTTTATCGAGCGCATCTTGGCTATGCTCGATGCAGGCTTCGGCCATCGCCTGCTGCTCAGCCAAGATGTGGGCTGGTACGATCCGGCCCAGCCGGGCGGCGGCACACCCAAGCCCTACACCCATCTGATCGAGCGCTTTTTGCCCAAGCTCTCGGCGGCTGGCGTCGACGATGCCACCATCAAGCAGCTGACCCAAACCAACCCCTTCTTGGCCTTCGCCCGCTAAGCGGCATCACACACAAAGAGCACTGGAGCAGATCGCTACCAGTGCTCTTTGGATGCTTATCGCCTTGAGGGATCTCGCCGGATTGTGCTCGACCAGCGGCGCAAACGACTAGCGCTTCACTCCCGAAAGGGCGATGCCCTCGATAAAGCGGCGCTGCGCCACCAAGAATAACAAGATCACCGGCAAAACGCTCACCAATGCTCCAGCCATCATCACGGTCCAGCGGCCAGAATATTGGGTCTGGAAGAGGGAAAGTCCTACTGTGAGCGTGGTGCGCTCGAGGTCGGTGGGCAGATAGATCAGTGGGCCGAGCAAGTCATTCCAAGCGCCCATAAAGCTGAAGATCGCCAGAGCCGCCAACGCTGGCTGGGCTAAGGGCAGGTAGACCCGCAGAAATATCGCCATCAGCGAGGCGCCGTCGATGCGGGCGGCTTCGGCCAGCTCAAAGGGGATGGTCAAGAAGTATTGGCGCAGCAGAAAGGTGCCGAAGGCTCCGCCCCAGAAGGCTGGCAACCAGAGCGGTACCTGCGTGCCGATCAGGCCTAGCCAGCGGAAGAGGATGAAGTTGGGCACCAAGGTGATCTGGGGCGGCAACATCACCGTCGACAAGAGGGCCAGAAAGAGCAGCCGCCGATAGGGAAAGTCGATCACTGCGAAACAGAAGCCCGCCATGGCACAGGTTAAGAGCTGGCCGACCGTGCTCAACACCGAGATCGTCAAGCTGTTGATGATCAGGCGCGTGAAGGGTAACAGCTCCCACAAGCGTGTATAGTTGCTGAAGGTGATCGGGTCGGGGATAAACGAGCGGCTGAACTGATCGGCTGGCAGCTTCAGCGAGGTCGAGATCATCCACAAAAACGGCCCCACCATTATCAGTGAGCCGAACAAGAGCAAGAGATAGCTTGCTATGTCGCCAAGCAGTTTGTTGGCCTTGATGCTCGAGGTCGAGCGGGTTTGCACGATTGGAATAGGTTTAGTCATAGACCACCAAGCGACGTTCTAGCCAGAAATAGCACAGCGTAAGCAGCAGGATCATCAGCGCCAAGACGATCGCCTGGGCGCTGGCAGTGCCCATTCGGAAGAAGTTGAAACCATTGCGATAGATCGAGTAGACCAAGGTCGGCGCGTTCGAAGCACCGTTGGCTGTGCGCGTCAAGACATAGACGTACTCGAAGGCTTGGAAGGCGTGAACGGTGGTGATGATAGTTTGGAAAAAGATGCTCGGCGTGATCAGCGGCAGGGTGATGTAGCGAAAAGCCTTCCAGCCCACCGCGCCATCTAGGCTGCCCGCCTCGTAGTATTCGCGCGGAATGGCCTGTAAGCCTGCCAAAAAGATCACCATACCGGTGCCGAGCGCCCCCCAGATATTGACGATGACTATCGACCAGAGCGCGTTTTGCGAGCCAAGCCAGTTGATCGGCGCAATGCCCACAAAGCTGAGCAGATAGTTGAGCAGACCGCGTTCGCGCCCATAGATCCAGCTCCAAACCAAACCCACCGCCACCGCCGAAGAGACCGTGGGCAGAAAGTAGATCGTGCGGAAGAGCGATAGGCCGAACAGTTTGCGATTGAGCAGCAGGGCGATCAGCAACGAGAGGATGATTGTGCCGGGCACATAGGCGAGGCTGAAGAGAACCGTGATACGCATTGCGCGCAGGAAGAGCGTGTCGCTGAGCAGGCTTGTATAGTTCGCAAAGCCTGCCCAAGTCGGCGGCGTGATCAGATCCCAATTCAGCAGACTGATAACGATTGTGGCCAGCACCGAGCCCAAAGCGCCGAACAGTAGCCCGATCATTGTCGGGAAGAGCAGCACCACAAGCCACCAGCGCTCGCCGCCCAGCGGTTTAATACCAGCGTGCATAGGCAACTATCCTATCGCAACAGCCCGTTGTGCGATCGACACACAACGGGCTGTTACAACAACTCAATTAGCGGGCTAACACTTCGTCGGCGGCAGGTACGATCTCGTCGAGGGTCGAGTCGAGGTCTTGCTCGTCGTTCCAGACCGGAACCAGACCATCGCCGATAATGCTTGCCCACTCCTCATAGCCAGCGAAGGTCGGCTTGGGGCGCGCATATTCCATAGCGTCGAGGAAGATCTGATGCTTGATCGGCGCGGACTGCTGTTCGAGGAAGGTCGAGCTTTCGGCGATCGACTTAAGCACCGGGATCGCAAAGCCCAACTCGGTCAGGCGTTGCTGGCCTTCCTTGCCAACCGCGAACTTGACGAACTCCCAAGCGGCGTCGGGGTTCTTGCTATCCTTGGCGATCACAAAGCCCGCGCTGTTCACGCTTGTGAAGCGGCCCGCCGGGCCGGAAGGCATGGGCGCGACATCCCAAGCGAAATCAAGTTGAGCATATTCTGGCACAACCCAGTGGCCCGACATCGCCATCGCCGAGCGGCCCGCCGCAAAGGGATCGCCGCCGTACTCGGCCGACACGGCTGGCGTGGGGACCGACTTATCTTCGAGAACCATGGCGGCGATGTAGCGCCAGACCTCGCGGGCCTTCGGCTCGCCCAAGAGCGTCTTGCTGTAATCTTCGCTGATCACCTCAGCGCCATGGCTCCAGAGCGCCGAGCTCCAGAAGGTCTCCATATCCCAGAGGTCGGGCGAGAAGCCGAACTGATCGATAATGCCGTCGCCATCAACATCTTTCGTCAGAGCCTTGGCGACTTCGCGCAGCTTTTCGTAGGTCCAGCTCTCATCGGGGTAGGGCAGCTGGGCCTCGTCGAACATATCCTTGTTGTAGTAGAGCACAACGGTTTGGAAGTCGCGAGGCAAGCCATAGTAGCCGTCGTCGCGCTTGTAGGCCGTAAGTGTATTGGGGTAGATATCGTCGAACATGCCGGGGGTCGCGTCGATGTAGGGCTGCATATTCAGCAATACACCGCGCGATTGCCAGTCGGGGTAAAGCGGCGCGTCCATAGCGAAGACATCGGGCGGCGTGCCGCCGGCGTAAAGCGTCTTGAGCTTATCCCAATACGAATCCCAGTCGCTGACTTCGACTTTGACGCGAATGTTCGGATTAGCGGCGTGGAAAGCTTCAACAATCGCATTCCAAACGGCTAATTCTTCAGGAGCCCTCACATCATGTAGGTGATTTCCACTGGAGCGTCTGTGTTCGAAGTACTGGCCGCAGCGCCAGAATCGCTGGCTGGCGCTGTTGTCGAGTTCGAAGCGTCTGCCGCACTATCTGAGCTGCTGGCAGGCGCCGTCGAGGAGGTGGTGCTGGGCGCACCACCACAGGCGGACAGGAGGATGGTCACGAATACGACTAAAAGGCAGAAAAGGCGCTGCATAATACCACCTCGATGTAGTCCCTAGAAGGGCAGCTGTCGCGAATAAACGACCCGAGCGTCTTTGATCGTCTCTGCGCCGATGTAGTGATGAAATGTGCCGATAGATATTCGACTATGTTGTTGTATCGAGACGCACCACCGACTCGAGATTGTGCGGGCGGTCTGGATTACGATTGTTGCTGATCGCCCGTTCGTAGGCCAAGAGCTGTCCGAAAGGAAGATACAGGGCACCGCTTGCGTAATCGTCTAAGTCGGTCGGGAAGGGAAGATCGCCATTCGGACCGATCGTTACCACCGTGGAGCCAAGCGCACGCATCTCATCGAGCACAGCCTGCTCGTGTTGGCGGTTGCGCGCCGAGATCAAGCCAACGATCAAGGTCGCAGGGCCGGCCATCGACTGCGGGCCGTGGCGATATTCGAGGAAGTTGAACGGCTCGCTATCGCTGAGCGACATCTCCTTCATCTTCAAGCTGAGCTCGCAGGCGAGGCCGTAGTGCATGCCCGAGCCGAGGAAGAAGACGCGCTGCAAGGATTTGTCGTAGGCGATTCGATGCGCAAGCTCATGGGTTTGGTCGAGGATCTGGCGTGCCGCCTTGCTCAGCTGCTTCATCTGCGCCAGCAGGTCGTTGCGCCCCGCCCAAAGCGCCGCCAAGGCTGCACAAGCCAGATAGAGCGCGCTAAAGGCTCGCGTCTGGGCCACGCTCTGCTCTTGGGCCGCGCTAAACAGCAGATTCAGATCGCCTAGGCTATAGAGCGGCGCTTCGTCGTAACACGAGAGGGTTAGCACCGCGCCATTGCCACGTTCGCGGAACTTGGCGATGGCTCGCAAGGTTTCGGTTGTTGCGCCCGAGCGGCTCACTGCGATCAGCAAGACGCGCTGCCCCGTAACAAAGACGGCCTCGCTATTGAGCCAAATCTCCGAAGCGGGCACGCCACGCGCCGCTATGCCTGTGAGGCTTTGGATCAAGGAGGCGGCAGCTAAGGCCAGATAGTAGGTCGAGCCGCAGCCGGTCACAACCACGGCGTCGAATGGCTGATCTTGCCATAGCCCGCGAAGAGCGGCTGCGCTCTCTTCGATCTGCTGCAATACCTCTGGCCAAACCTGTGGCTGAGATTGAATCTCCCGCCAGGTATGCGTTTCATAGCTCATGAAAGATGCTCCACGTCGAACAATATCTATCTTTAGACTTGCTATCTCTGGAAAAGTTGATCTTAGTATACAGCAAGATCGCTCAATGTCAATCAAAATCACTCATTTTCGATCATAAATGAGCATAATCTTGCATAAATACGCGCACATTTTTGCAGCTCTGTTTGACAGGGCCATAGCACGAAGCCTACAATAGGGCGACAAGTAACTTGAAACGTGATACCTGTTTCTGCAGCAAGATTTGGCAGAGGAGCGCAGTATGGCGGGACGATTAGTGGTAGAACGTCAGCAACTTATTGCCGCGATTGTGCGTCAACAGCAGACCGCCACTGTAGAAGAATTGAGTGCACGCCTCAATGTGAGCGAGGCGACCATTCGCCGCGATCTCGATAAACTGACCCAAGAGGGCATCCTTCAACGGGCCCATGGGGGGGCCATGGCCTTGCCGCAGGCCGAACCCGAGCCGCCCATGCTGCGGCGCGAGAGCGAACACGCCGATCTGAAACGTCGCATCGGGCGAGCTGCCGCCGAGCTGATCGAAGATGGCGACACGGTTTTGATCGGCTCTGGCTCGACCACGGTCGAAGTGGCGCGCCACTTAACGGGCAAGCGTGACCTGAAGGTGATCACCAATGCGCTGAATGTCGCCAACGTGCTTGCCTCCATGCCCGAGATCACTACGATCTTGGTGGGCGGCGTCTTGCGCAACTCCGAGCTCTCGATGGTCGGCCATATCACCGAGCAGGTCTTGAGCGAACTGAGCGCCAACAAAGTCATCATGGGCATTCGCGCGCTCAGCGCAGAACGCGGGCTCACCAACGAGCTTGGCATCGAAACCTCGATCGACCGTATGATCGTGCGCAGCGCCCCAACCTTGATCATCGTGGCCGATCATAGCAAACTGGGCCGCACAGCCAGCGTGACCATCGCGCCAGCCTCGCTGATTCACACCCTCGTCACTGATAGCCAAGCGCCCGCCAGCGTGCTCGCCGAATTACGCAAGCTCGGTGTACAGATCATTCAAGCCTAAACAAGCTCACTACACAATAAAATTGGGCTTCTGCACCCACAGAAGCCCAATCTATATTTTTTGCTCATTGTTTCCGCGCTCTTCGCTCAGGCAGCAATGAAGCTTTCTGAAGTTCTAACCCACGATCATCACGCCTAGAATTTGGGAACAAAGCGTTTCTAGATCATATCAAGTCCGCTTGTGCACTTCAGGTGCTGTATCAGTTGGCGGAGAGGTCCCTACCTTCCATTCGACTTCTAGCGCGTCCGCCTCCGGCTATCAACATCCTTTCCAAACATTCGGCTGCTCATCTGCCTGCCCCAAGCGCCCCCTGAAATCAGAGCGATCAAGCAGTTTTGGAATCAAATCCACCGAAGGGCAAAACACTACCTGTTCAAGCGGATTTCGCATTGCTGCTATAGCCGTGCAACGAACAAGAAGTATGTTTTAGTGCTACCGAGCAGCCTAACCTCGCTTAGGTTAGGCTCCAGCGCTAGCCAAAACGGCTTATTTCAGCACACTATTTGTCTCTAAAAATGTTTTCTTCAAGCTAGCGATCCAGCAAACAGCCCATTCGAGCGGCTAAGCTTAATTGAATCAAAACCATTTTATCTGCCTTAGAAGCAATAAAATGGATGCAAATTGGTTATCTCTTTTTACTATAATAAGTCGTATAAAGTAATAAAAGTGCGAAATATCTTCAAACAGAGTATTTTTTCGGCCATTCAACCCACTAACTTGACAGTCTATATCTCTCGTGGTATATATCGACACTCACAAGCTGAATCTATGCAAGGAAGGTGTGTATTCATCTGTTTGGGAATGAACTTATTGTCCAATCGCCTTGTCGCTTGCTCCCAAAGGCACGATTAATTAGTTCGTTCGCTGTTATTGTACAAAACTATGCACACGACAGGTACCTTGTTTTGTACCTAGGAAAGCAAAATTTACAATGTCAGATATTCGACGCGCCTTGTTTGCGCTGGTAGCTTGCCTGTTTCTTGTAGTGTGCCTAACTGGTGCTTATTCTGCTAATAACTCAACATCATCTCAAGCCCAACTCTTGCCCGAGTTCACCCCAACAGCAGCAAGCGCTTTTGAGATCCCTTCGCCGACGACAACCGCTACGCCTCAACCCACCGCCACCCTTGTACGCCGCGAAGTCGAAGATATCGGTACACTCAAAATCGCACCTACAACCTTCATCCCCGGTAATGGGCCACGCCTTGCGGGTGAATTGGTTCAATCGGGGCGTCGAATCGATTTTTATGTTGGTGCAAACAGCTTCAGCCCTGAACAAGTTCAGCGGCTTTCATACGATGCAGAGCACGCTCTAACCTATATCCAACGACGCTTCCAAGTCTCGCTCAGCGAGCGCGTCTCGATCGGCTTCTATAATCCAGCTCGTGCGCCCCAGCGTGGCGTACGCGGTATGGCCTATACAAGCGACAATTACATTCACCTCTTCTACCGACCGGGCGAAGATGAGTACAAAGCGCTTGTGATCATCAGCCACGAATTAGCTCACCAACTCGAAGCCGAATATTATGGATCGGCCGTTCAGAGCCGCGCCGACACCATTTTGCACGAAGGCTTAGCGACTTGGATCTCGGGCGAATATTGGCTCAGTCTCTGCGATGCCACCTCCTTCCAAGGGCGAGCCAAACAGCTTTATGACACGGGCATCAGCTTGAACGTGCTGCGCGCCGAAGCCAATGGCTCCGATGTAGCCTACGAGATCTGGGCCGGCTTCGTCGACTACTTGGCCCGTACCTATGGCTGGGATGCTTTCCATCAGCTCTACGAGAGCGGTCGAGGTCGCGCGCCCGGTTCAGCCGACTACCAAGGCGTCTATGGCAAGAGCTTGACTGAGCTCAACCAAGAGTGGATCAACACGCTCAAATAAGCTTTTTTTTCTAAAACCTGCTCTGGGACCAGTCAACTCCTTCGGTTGGCTGGTTCTTTTTTCTTCCTAAGCTGCAATAGCCCAAATCATCAGGCGTCAAAGGCTGCTAACAAAAAGAACATCCCAACCGCGTCCGCCTCCGGCTACCAGAGTGGCTAGCCACCCTCATCCCCAGTCCTTCTCTCGCAAGCTGTACATTAGCCACAAATCGACATACGGTCAGAGCTATCTGCCCTCACCCCCCGGCCCCCTCTCCCGCACTGCGGGCCAGGGGCTGAATGGTGATGTTGTATGCGATTTCGCGTAGCGAAATCGCATACAAGCTCTCTGAGTTCTGTGCTCTCAAAGATAATCTCGCGATGGTACGCGAACGATCGCCTTTTGCTGCCGACGCGACTTTTGGCTAATGCATAGCTCCCGCAAGCAGGAGAAGGGGGCACGGCTGCGTTCCATCAAAACGCTGTACCCTTCGACAGACTCAGGCTACGACCCGGTACACTTCTCTAAAAAAGACTCTGTGACTTGGTGCCTCTTGCGGTGAATAAAACACGTCTAAGACCTGTAAGCTGGGCGTGTAGCGCACGGCTGACAGGTCAGCGCCAAGGACCTTAGTTTGGTTGACCTTCTCAGGTTTGGCCAAGGCACGCTTGTGTGGCAAATAGCCGCCTCTTTTTTTGGGCGGGATGTTGGTAGCCGGAGGCGGACGCGCTAAGGAACGCATGGGAGCGAGAGACCTCGCCGCCAGCTATAAACAAGTTATTTCGTGCCTTGTTATACAAAGTCGATGGTCAAGCTATTCACGTACCCTTCGACAGGCTCAGGATACGTGGATTGGACTTTGGCTTGCAGCAGCGCTTAATCAATCACATACCTATCTCAAACTTCTCTAAAAAGACGCAGTGATTCAGTGCCTTGTATGATGAATAAATGCTCCCTATGATATACTGCCGTCAATTCCGCATTTTTCTTATGAGGTGCTGGCTATGGCAGGTCGTTAAGCTCCAATTCAGTTCACCCACTGCTCTGATTGGCGCTATCACCTGCGTTTAGTTTGCTGTGTTTTGCCTCTGCTTGAGAGGCAAGCTTGCATGCCGCTCTCAGGTGCGGTGGGCCGCTCTGTAGCCGTCCTCCGTCTTACTGATCGAGGGTATGAACATGCAAACTATAGCCTTTCGCCCCCTGACCGTGACGCTTGTCGCGCTCGTTTCGCTGCTGACAAGCCTCTACTTTTACCTGCCGGTGATGACCTTGTACCTTCAGTACAAAGGTCTGAGCCTTGTTGAGATCAACCTGCTGAATGCTTTATTGATAGCTGCGCAGTTTGTGGCCGAAGTTCCCACCGGTATGCTCTCCGACCGTTTGGGCCGCAAACGTTCGTGGCTTATCGGCCTGAGCTTCCAGTTTTTAGGCGAACTGCTCTTCTTTGTGGCGAGCAGCTTATGGCTTTTTGCGCTGATCCAAGTGATCGCGGGGATCGGTTTCGCCTTTATGTCAGGCAGCATCGAAGCATTGGTCTATGAATCGCTGCCGAGCGAGCGGCGCAATGCGGCTATGAAACGGGCCTTGGGCTTGATCAGCGCGGCGGCGCGTTTCGCCAATCTGCTGGCCTTTAGTGTGGGCGGCTGGTTGGTGCGCGATCTTATGCCATCGTCCTATTCGTTCGCAATCTTGTTGACTGTGATCTCGGTCGGTTTGGGTCTGTTGGTGGCCTGCTTTGTACGCGATGCGCCCACGCATGGTCTGTCTGATCAGCCGCCCTCTGCTTGGCAGCTCTTGCGCGATGGGCTAGGACTCTTGTGGAGCAACAAAGGCTTGCGGCGTCTGGTCTCCCTCGCTGTGTTAAGCGAACCCTTTGGCTTCTACCTTGTGGTGCTCTATCAGCCCTATTTTGTGCGTGCTGAGGTACCGGGCCAGTGGTTTGGCTATGCCTTAGCGCTCGGATCGCTGTTGGCGATGCTTGGCGAGCGCTACGGCTATTGGTTCGAGGAGCGTTTGGGCTTGCATAGGGGTATGTTGCTGGGCACCGCCTTGCCCGGTCTGCTCTATCTTGCGATGGCGTTTCAGTTCGAGCCATTTGGCGCGATTCTGCTTTTTATTGTGCAATACGGCAGTATGAACGCCATCCGCCCGACCTTGCGCGCCTATATCAACGACCATGTGCCCGATGTGCAGCGCGCAACAACCCTCTCGTTGATTCAATTGCTCTCGACGCTCTATCTGTCGGCTATGGGCCTGCTTTGGGGCTTGCTGGCGGAATGGTCGCTTACGGGCATTTTTGTGGCGATGGGCGCGGTGGTCTTGCTAGCAGCTTGCTGCTTGCGGATCGACGAAGACGATGTTACAACAGAACAGATATTTACAAGCGAGGGATAAGAGAGAGGAGCCGTGTATGTTAACCAAGTGTGGCCCGATCGATACCCGCGAACTGTTTCCGCCGCTCTATGCCGAGCTGTTCGTTTTGTTGCGCTCTTTGTCGCCCGACCAGTGGCTGCTTGAAACGCCCGCGCCAGGCTGGAATGTGCACGCTATGGCGGCCCATCTGCTCGATACCGATCTGCGCCGTTTGGCGAGCCAACGTGATGGCTGGCGTATGCCGCCGCTTGGCTACGACCTTGCGAGCTACGATGGTCTGCTGGCCTATATCAACGATCTCAATCAGAGCTGGGTTGCCGCGACGCAACGTGTTAGCCCGCGCCTGTTGGTCGATCTGATGGAGTTTGTTGGCCACCAGATCTTTGCCTTCTATGCCGAGCAGGATCTAGCTGCCCTTACAGGCGCGGGCGTGATCTGGGCGGGTGAGAGGCGTTCGGCTTTGTGGTTCGACTTGGCGCGCGAATACACCGAGAAGTGGCACCATCAGCAACATATCCGCGAGGCGGTCGGGGCGCCCTTGCAACTCGAACGGCGCTGGCTGTATCCCGCGCTCGATACCTTTCTGCGCGGCCTGCCCCACGCCTATCGCGGCCAGTCTGGGCCCGATGGTAGCGCTGTAACGGTGCGTATTCTTGGCGAGGCGGGCGGTGCTTGGAGCTTGATGCGTGAAGATGACGCTTGGCAGCTCTATAGCGGCAATGCCCCTCAACCTAGCGCGCTGATCGAGATCGACCAAGATAGCGCATGGCGGCTGTTTACCAAAGGTTTGAGCATCGACACGGCTCGTGAGCGAGCGCGTATTGTGGGCGACTTTGCTTTGGCGGAGCACTTTTTTGGCCTGCTAGCGATCATTGCATAGCGCTTTCGACGGCCTTAGCTAATACGATTAACGCTCGATGTATACACAAGCAGAAAATGCTAAAAGCTGTATAATCGTCGCTAATCGTTTAGTTAAGGACATAGTATGTTAGGCCGTTACATTCGTTCGCTTACCTTCCTTTCTCCGACCGTTTTGTTGTATTTCGTCTCGATTTTTGTGATGGGCTTCGTCGTCGATGGCGGAATCTATTCGGTCTTGCTCAACCTCTTTCTAGCTCGTCTGGACTATGGGCCTGAAATGATCGGCCTAGTTAACTCGATCGGTACGTTTGCGTTTGCTTTGGGCAGCCTTCCGGCAGGTTTGTTGGGCGAACGTTTCGGCAGTCGACGGATGTTGATCATCGGTCTGGTTTTGCTCGTTGTTGGAACCTTCTGCTTCCCTCTGGCCGATATTCTGCCAGCTCTGCTTCAGTTGCCTTGGCTGCTGCTACATATCTTTATCATTTATGCTGGCATGGCGCTCTATTTTGTTAATAGCGCACCCTTTATTATGGATGTGGTGACGCCTGCCGAGCGTAATCCACTCTTTTCGTTCCAAACTGGTCTCTCTTCCATGGCGGCCTTTTTAGGTAGCTTGTTGGCTGGCTTCTTGCCCACTTGGCTGAGCGCCTTGTTTAACATATCGCTCGATGGCCCGATCACTTATCGCTATTCGCTTTTGGTGGGCGGCGTCTTGATGTTGCTGGCGCTCTGGTCGATCATTGTTGCTCGCCCCACGGCGCACCATATCAAAGAGCACGAGACAGTTGTCGATGTGAATCAAACGCCCAGCGTTGCGGCTGTGGTGGCACCCTTGGGTATGTTGCTGTTTATGATGGCCTTTGTGCGCGTTTTGCAGGTGACGGGTGTTATCACGCTCAACACCTTCTTTAACGTTTATCTCGACCAAGGCCTGCATGTGCCGACGATGCAACTGGGCATCATTATGGCGGTCGCGCGTCTCTTGGGTGTGCCGATGGCATTGGCGACCTCTGCCCTCACGGCTAAATACGGTAATCGTGGCGTGGTCATCGGGGCTTCGTTGGGAACCGCCCTCAGCATTGTTCCGATCATCTTTGTGCAAAATTGGCTGATCGCTGGTATCGGCTTTGTGGGTGTGGTCGGCCTTTCGTGGATGCGCTACGCCGCCTCCTTGGTCTACTTCCTTGAGCTTGTGCCGTCTCAACGGCGAGCTCGCGTGGTCGGCACCATGGAGACCGCCACCGGTATCTCGTCGACGGTGATCGCCTTCGGCGGCGGCTATATGATCGTCTACTTGGGTTATTCGTGGTTGTTCGCAACAGCCGCCGTGTTGACCGCGATCAGCGCCGTTGTCTTTTGGCTCTACTTCCGTAATCGCGAGGCGCTGGAAAGCCCTGCGACTGAGGCGGCTTGATCGAAGCCGTTTTGAGCCGACCAATAGATCTATCTCGCTCGTCGTTTCGCTAAGCTGAATCGTATGAGGTGAACATGTCTGCGTTTACCAACTATCGTAAGCATATCGGGGTTAACCCAGATCGCTTTTTCAAAACGACGCTGTTTCAATCTGCGCGCATGTTGCTTGGCATGGACTGTTTGGAGCCGGGCCAGAGCCAAAACTTGCACAAACACGCCGGGCGCGACAAGTTTTACTATGTGATCGAAGGCAGCGGAACCTTTACGATCGGCGATGAGACGGCGGTTTTGGCTGCGGGCGATGTGGCTTGGGCCGCCGCCGATGTGCCGCATAGTGTTGTTAATCATGGCGACAGCAGGTTGGTTATGCTGATCGGCATTGCGCCCGAGCCGAACTAAGCTTATCTCAAATTCGCTTGCTTCATTCTATTTGTTCTTCGGCAGAGTGGAACTTGACTCGTTTTGTTGTGTGAGATTTCACACAACTCTTTCCCTCGATCTGTTAACTTGCGCTCTTGTAGCGCAAGTTAACAGATCTGGCATTACTAAAAGCGCGCAATGCCGAAAGTGCTGCGCTTGTATTGCAAGCTCTGTTGAGCGCGCCAGCATGAGATAGGCTAAGGGGCCGCTGATGATTGTGATGATCAACGGTTCGTTTGGGGTTGGCAAAAGCACGGTGGCGGGCCACTTGAAGCCGCTCTTAGGGGCGCAGATCTATGATCCTGAATGGGCTGGCTCGATTATGATGCGTTTGCCGAAGTGGGTCGCGCTTGAAGGACGGGGCACTGACGACTTTCAAGATATTACACTATGGCGGCGCTCGGTCGCCCTCGGCACACGCCTCTGGCGTAAGGCGACGGGTAGGCCGATCATCGTGCCTATGACCTTCAGCCGACGCGATTATTTTACCGAGGTGACGAGCGCTTTGCGCAGCTTCGAGCCAGATCTGCATATCTTTTGCTTGCGCGCCAGCCTAGATACGATTAAGCAGCGCCTAGATAAGCGCGGCACAGCCGTAGAAGGCTGGATCGCGCGTCGCATCGTCGAGTGCGAAGCCGCCCATCGCGATCCCTTGTTTGGCACGCCGATCGATACCGAAGCGCTCGACGCTCAGCGGATCGCCGAGCTGATCGCCGCACAGCTTGGGCGGGCAAGGCAGCCTTCTTAGCTCTTCCTCGATTCGCGCTGTATGGCAAGGTTGGCGAAGGAGGTCTGTTGGTGGGCGGGATGTTGGTAGCCGTAGGCGGACGCGCTTGAGACCGAATAGATGGTAGAGACTAGGCCGCCCTAGTGTTGGGAGACATCAGTTTGCTATATACGCTGCGCAATACCAAAGGCTTCTGGTCTTTTCCATAGCCAGAAGCCCTTTGTGTTACCTGCAACAAGATCTAATAGATTCGAGGCAGGAATTTGGCGACTCGCCGTCGATAGCTGGCGTAGTCGCTAAAACACTCTTCGAGCAATTGCTCTTCAAAGCTGGCTTTGCGGTCGAGCAGGCCGGCTAAAATTGTGCTAAAGAGCAGCGCGGTGGTGTTGTTGCGCAGCAGCGACCAGCCGAAGCAGAGCAAGATCAGCGCGCTATAGATCGGGTGGCGCACCTGGCTGTAGATTCCGCTTTGTACAAGGCTTGCTTCTTGTTTGGGGCTCGGCATGGGTGTGAGGTTGTCGCCGAGCGCTTGGAAGCCCGCTTTACCGATCAGCGCACCTGCAACGAGGCTGCCTAAACCCATGATGCGAGCGAATAGACTGAGGCGTTTGGGCCAAGGGGGCAGGCCCGGAATGCGCTGTGGGGCGACGAGAATCGCCAGAATCAGGACGAATTGGGCGATCACCCACTCTATGCCGCGCGATTGTGAATCGTCCATATAGCACCTCGTTGAACGTATAAGGCCAAATGCGGTCGCTCTGTTCGGAAGAGCTGTGTTGAACTGCGCTTGTGTCTCTGCAAGGATTGGGGCGTTGTGGTGGAGCTGCGATCGAAAGTGGCTGCTAGAGCTTGTGTTGCGGAGCCGATGGAAGACGGGAGGCTGTGTGAACCTCCCGTCTGGATCGAATGCAGGGCTAGCGCTTGCGCTTATTGCACGTAGGTAAGGTAGAGATCGACGCGCGCTCCACTTGAGCGGCCACGGAAGTGGAAGCCGTAGATGCCTTGGGTGGTTTCGCCGTCGCCATAGAGGTTCATCGGCGGCTCGTAGCCGATGCGTCCTTGGCTATCGGCGCGCAAACTATCGTAGTAGAGCACGTAACTGCCATCGGGATAGGTTTCCCAATATTCGAGCTCTTCGTTGGCTTGAAGACCATGGCCGCGTAGTTGGAAGGTTACCCCCACGCCACCTTGTTGGGGTGTAACGCTGCCATTGACGCTTTCGGGGCGGGCTGTGCTGGGCGGAGCCACAAACTCATTGGTGAGTTTGAAGTTGGCCGCTGCCACAATACCGCTATCCTTGCCTTGTACCACCAGCGAATAGATCCCATCGGGCATGCCGCCTGTGCCGAAGCTGACGTAAACATCCGAGCCTTCTTTGAAGAAGAGTTCGCTATCGAGCGGGATATTCTGCTGATCGGGGGTGGTGATCCACGTGCCGACCTCTTCATCTGGGTTGAAGCCGCTGCCCGTAAAGACGAAGTCGCTGCCCGAGGGTGCGGCTACCGGGATGATGAAGGAATCGCCGATGCGCGGCAGTTGATCGTGAATGGGCGTGCCCAGATTGCTGGGGTTGCCAGCCGGGCCGCTGCTGGCGTTGGTGATGCGGAAGTAGCCCACCGCTTGAACATTGCTGCTCACGCCTTGGGCGTTGAAGGACCAGATGCCTTCTGTGAAGGAGGCGTTGGTGGTGATACCGATCTGCTCGCTAGCGATCGAGCCGTTGCTGTCGGCGGTCGCTTGGAAGTTCGCTCCGGTCGTAGCTTGAGTCGGCGCGGTCAGCCAAATGCCAACCTTTTCACCCGGTTGGAAGCCCCAAGCATCGAAGATGAAGGTTGTTCCGGGAGGGCCGCTCTCAGGCGAAACGCGAGCGTTTTGGCTGGGCGGCATATCAGAGGAGGGCGCAGGAGCAGGCGCAGGTGCACTACCGCCGTTTTCGGGGATCGGGCCGCTCGGCGGTTGATCGGCTGGCAGCGGTGGCAGCAGGTGTTGGGGCGCAAACTTGCGGCCAAGCATGGTGATCAGAACACGCTTGCCGGGCGCGAATTCGGGCCAGTATTCGAAACGAGCGTTTTCGAAATACTGAACGGTGTGGCGTTTGCCATCGTCGATCACTTCATCAAGCTCGTTGCTGATCGGCCAACCGAAGATACGTTGGGCGCCATAGCCTTCCCAGATTGTTTTGAAGCCGTATTGAATGATATATTGAGTTTCGGGGATGTAGCGCCGATCGGCCGTATTGGTGATCGGGCGCGCTTTGGGGAAGGTGCGGTCTCCGGCGAATTCTGCACCTAAACGACCGAGTGCGACGCTGGCTTGGTCACCGTTTTGATTTAGCTCGAAGCGAGCGCGTTCAAAATATTGCACAACTTTGCCATCGCTCGCTCGAATGTACTCTTCGGTGATGGGATAGCCAAACACCATGGTGCCGCCATTGCTTTCCCAAAAACTGCGGAAAGCGCCACGGAGATAGTGGCCTGTCTCGGGGAAATAGCGAATCGAGTCTTGAGCTTGGGCAGGTGTGAGGTTTGTGCTGGCGAGACAAATCACCAGTAACAGCCAGAAATAACGTCGTATCTTGCGATATACCTGCATCATTCGACCCCCTCGAATCTATGTTGATAACGTAGTACCCGTCATTGCTTGGCAGATCTGCGATCTATACTATACAAGCTTCTTTGCTGGAGCGCATTCTAATGCTTTGTTATCATAGCTATTTGACATGGCCTTTGTCAAGCAGTGTGCCGAGCGATTTGAAAAGAGTTCAGGAGATACCTATGCAATGGTTGCATGACCCAATGGCGTGGAAGCACGATGGCGATCTGTTGACGGTACAGTGTGCTCCTAAGACCGATTTTTGGCGTATCACTCATAATGGAGCGATCGCCGATAACGGCCATTTCTATTACGAAACGGTGTCGGGAGACTTCGAAGCACGTCTCAGCTTTCAAGCCGATTACCGTGATCTCTACGATCAAGCTGGTTTAATGCTGCGTATTGACGCCGAGCATTGGCTAAAATGCGGCATCGAATATGTTGAGGGTAGCTATTTTGTGAGCGCGGTGGTCACCAACGGCAGCTCAGACTGGTCGGTGGTGCCGCTCGAGCGCTTGCCAGATTGGCTTGAGCTGCGCCTCAAGCGCTATGGAACGACCATCGAGCTGTATTATCGCTTGCCCGAGGGCAAAGAGCAGATGTTGCGTCAGACCAGTCTGCCCTTGCCAGAGCAGGTGCAGGTTGGTCCCATGTGCGCCGCCCCGATCGGCGAAGGCTTTGAAGCGCGTTTTCGTGGCTTCCATGTTGTGCCGTCTTCATCGGCGGAGGCGTCTTAAGCTCTCATTCGATCCTTGGCGCGTCCGCCTACGGCTATCAACCTCCCGCCCAACAAAGACGGGGCTAGAATCGGCGCCCTTCAGCTGTGATGCCAAATCCGCTTAAAGCTGTGTCCCTTTCGCAACACGCAAAAACAAGAAGCGAGGAAAAGCGTTGTGTGACATTTCGCGCGACAGCGAAATGTCACACAACAAAATAGTCAAGCCCCACCCGCAATCGAGGATCTCTCTTTTAGAACGATTTAGGGGCGTAGAGCGCCGATCGCATCGACATAGAGTGAGTAGAGCGATTGGCTGGCGGTCATAAAGAGCCGATTGCGCTTGGCACCGCCGAAACAGAGGTTAGAACAGCCCTCGGGTAGGTGAATGCGCCCGATCAAAGTGCCATCGGGTGCGAAGCAGTGTACGCCGTCGAAGCCAGCCCCGCCCCAAGCCGCTGCCGCCCAGACATTGCCATCGGTATCGACGCGGATGCCATCGGTGCCGCCCGGGGCCATCTTGACGAAGACCCGCCCATTGCGGAGCTGCTTGCCATCGACCTCGAAGACGCGGATGTGTTGGGGCGATCCGGTATCGACGATGTAGAGCAGCTTTTCGTCGGGCGAGAAGCAGAGACCGTTGGGGCGCTCGAAGTCGTCGGCTACCACCGTCAGTTCGCCGCTGTCGGGATCGAGGCGATAGACGTTGCAGGGCAGCTCGAAGGGCGCTTTGAAGCCTTCGTAATAGCCCAGCGAGCCGTAGCCCGGGTCGGTGAACCAAATCGAGCCATCGGAGTGTACCACCACATCGTTAGGAGCGTTGAAGCGCTTGCCCTCGTAGGAGTCGGCCAGCACGGTGATGCTGCCGTCGTATTCGGTGCGGGTCACGCGACGGGTGAGATGTTCGCAGCTGATCAGACGCCCTTGGCGGTCGCGGGTGTGGCCGTTGGCGTTGTTCGATGGGTTGCGATATTCAGTGACTGCGCCCGTCTCTTCGCTCCAACGGAGAATACGATTGTTGGGGATATCGGAGAAAAGCAGATAGCGACCATCGCCAAACCAGACTGGTCCTTCCGTCCAACGACCGCCCGTCCAGAGCCGCTCTACGGCTGCGGCGCCGAGGCGATAGCGCTCGAAACGCGGATCGAGCGACTCAACCGCAGGGTCAGGATAGCGTACAACGCTACGATCTTCTTTCCAAGCCAAGGCACCTGGATGTGTCGTATTCACTGTGTTACTCCAGACTATTCAGAATGCGTGAGAGCGCAGAATAAACCTAGTATAGCAGGTTTCAAACGAGACGCTGAGCGCAGCGCTTGACTCTATTCTACGGCTGGCAGAAGCCAAATTATCAGCGTCTTGTAGCGCTTATGCCACATGCGACTGATCAGGGCAAATTTGCTTGAATCGTTGTATTTTGGGGCGGCCTTTCGGCACACAGCTACAACAGCCTGCTTACGGGCGGGCTGTTGGTAGCCGTAGGCGGACGCGCTAAGAAGCTTCGTTGGGGAAGGGACCAAGCCGCCAGAGCGCTGAAGTGATCAAACAGATTGGATATAAGAACAGAAGCGTGTAGGCGGGGTGGGTGTTCGAGGGCCTGTTTTTGCAATTGACGGAATCGATCTTCTCGCGTAGGATACGGTAGCAAGCATGTTTTGGTGTATCGTTATTTTCGTCGGCGCATACCGTGGCTGTTGCGCTGGTTTGTTGTATCTGCTTTTGATACACCTGTACCTCTACACAGCCCAAGATATCTCGCATTATCGATAGACCTAAGCCTCGTAGCGAGCTGCTATGGCTGTAGCAATCGGAGTAGAGGCTCTGCCGCGAGAGGAACAAGATTGTATGGCTCAAGAACTTGGCATCGGTTTGATTGGTTATGGCGCGATCGGACGAGTACATGCACTCTGTTTGAAGATGTTGCCAATGCTCTATCCCTCGCTGCCGCTTCGCCCCAAGATCGTGGCTGTTGCCTCTGGAAGTACTACCTCGACGGAACGTGCTCGCCAAGAATTGGGCGACATTTTTGTAACGACCGACTACCGCGAACTGCTTCAACGTGACGATATCGCCGTGATCGACTGCTGTACGCCGACCGGCCAACACGCCGAAGTGGCGATGGCCGTTTTGCAGGCGGGCAAGCAGCTATTGTGCGAAAAGCCTTTAGCCGCGACCGGAGCAGAGGCCCAAGCGATCGCCCAGCTTGCGAACGAGCGCGGGCTTGGCGGTGGTGTCACCTATCATCTGCGTTTTATCCCCGCTATTCAAGAGGCGCGCCGACTGATCGAAGGTGGCCTTTTGGGCGAACTGCATAGCTTTCATCTGCACTACTATCGCGCGAGCAACTTGCAGCCCGATCGTCCACTAACTTGGCGTTTTGCTGGCCCCGGCAGCGGCGTGCTGCAGGATCTCGGTTCGCACCTGCTCGATCTGGTCAACTATCTATTTGGGCCGATCGCGCGCGTGAATGCCCAATTGCGTACGGTGGTGCCGACACGCCTCGGTCCAGAGGGCAAGCCCGTTCCAGTCAACAGCGACGATAGCGCCATGCTTCAATTGAAGCTGCAAGATGGCGCTCTCGGCACGATCGAAGCCTCGAAAGTGGTGCCGGGCGCCGCCGATGATATTCGGATTATGGCCTATGGTTCGCAAGGTTCGCTGGTCTTCGATACGCTAGATCCGAACGGCTTGTTGGTGGTCGATGGCCCCGAGGCCGCTGTGGGCGGTCGTCGCATCTCGACACTGAGCTTTGCAGTGCCGCAGCCGGTCATTATTCAGGCCGAAAAAGCTAGCGGCTCCTTGCAATGGTATCTTTCGACATTTGAGGCCTGTTGCAGGGCAAGTTTGGGCGAAACAACCCGCTTGACCAGTTTCTCTGAGGCGGCCCATGTGCAACAGGTGATCGACGCTGCCTTCGCTTCGGCGGCGGCAGACGGTGCGTGGGTAACAGTTTAGATACTCGTATGCTTCGCCGAAACCATACACGGTTTCGGCGAAAGTCTTTGATCTAAAAGGTTTGATCAGATGCCATTTCCCTATGCTCTTACAGAGCGCCAAGAGCGTTTTGCTGCGCTGGCCGATCGTTTGGCCGCCAGTTTCGCTGAGCGCGCAAACCAACACGAAATCGACCGTACCTTCCCCTACGAAAACTTCAGCGACTTGCACGAAAACGGCTACTTGCGTCTTCCCATTCCCGAAGCTTTCGGCGGCGAGGGTGCCAATATATACGAAATGGTGATCGCTCAAGAGCGTTTGGGCCGTGGAGACGGCGGCACGGCGCTAGCGACCGGTATGTCGTGCAGCCTGCTTGGCGGGCAGGCCGAGGCCCAAGGCGATTCGCCCTCGCCTATTTGGCAAGAGATCTTTACAACGATCGCAAAAGAGGGCGGCTTGATCAACAGCATTGTGACCGAGGCTAATCTGGGCAGTGTGTCGCGCGGCGGCACCCCTGCAACAAGCGCGACCCGCACCGAGGGCGGCTGGTTGATCAATGGTCACAAGCGCTTTGCGACCGGCGCGCCCGTTCTGCGCTACTTCCTGACCGGCGTGGTGTTGCCGCCCAGCGAAGAAGCTCCCCAAGGTGAGACCGCCAACGCGCTTGTGCTGGCTGGTTCGTCGGGCCTGCGCCTAGTCGATACTTGGAGCGATGGCTTAGCGATGCGCACCAGCGGTAGCTTCGATGTGTTCTATGAGGATGTCTTTGTTCCCGATGAGCTGATACTCAATCGACGCCCGATCGGCGGCCCGCCCGCTGGCCCACCCCCCGGACTGAATAGCTGGGGCATGGTTATCAGCGCGACCTATTTGGGTATTGGCCAAGCTGCCTGCGATGCCGCCTGCGACTATGCCAATAATCGCGTGCCTTCGGCCTTGGGCAAGCCGATCGCCGAACTACCCCATATTCAGCAGTGGATCGGTAGCATGCAGGCCCAACTCGATGCGGCTCGGGCGGTGTTGTATAATACAGCTCGTGCTTGGGTTGAGCAGCCTGAGAATCGCAGCGCTTTGGTTCCTTACATCGCTGCTGCTAAATATCTTTGCACCAACGCCGCTTGTTCGGCGAGCGAAACGGGTCTGCGTGTAGCTGGCGGCTTCAGCATGACGCGCGATCACGCCTTGGAACGCTACTTCCGTGATGCTCGAGCTGGACTGTTTAATCCTCCACAAGACGACCTCGCGCTTGCTCAGATCGGTCGCACGACCTTGCAAGCTCGACGCGTTTAAAGCCGGATCAGCCCAATTCGATCAGCGACAATGGTGAAGCAACTAGTTTGCTTCTCCATTTTTTTGCATGCGTTCGGTGATGCTGATCTTGCATGTTGCTTAGGCCGATCGCACGAGCGATACCAAATCCGTTGAAAGACGTGCATGCTCTTCGCTCGGAAAAACGAAAAGCCGGGAAAAGGAGAGACACGTTCTGCTCTGCCGAAGGCCAAAGAGAACCTAATCAACCGGATTTGGTATCATATCAAATCCGTTTGAGCCGTTGGTTTTGGGGCGGTCTTTCGGCACGCAAAACTACACGCCTCGTTTGTTGGGCGGGATGTTGGTAGCCGTAGGCGGACGCGCCAAGGACTTTCTTTTTGGGGCAAACCTAGCCGCAACAAGCTGAAGAAAGCAAGCGGATTTGGTGTGAGGGAGTGTTGGGCACTATTCGGGCATGGAGCGCCGAGTATTAATCGTAGGAACCTACATCTATGCAAAGCAATAAAGGGGTGATCTACGCCGCATGCTCGTATGTGGCGTGGGGGCTTTTTCCAATCTATTGGAAAGCCTTATCAGAAATTAGCCCGATCAATCTGTTGGCGCAGCGTGTGTTATGGTCGTTGGTTGTTGCTCTGCTGATCACAACCTTTCAACAACGTTGGAACATTGTCGGCCCGGCCTTGCGTAACCCCAAGACACTTGGGCTGTTCGTCGCCTCGGGATTTTTATTGGGCATCAACTGGCTGGTCTATATCTGGACCGTACAAGCTGGATTGGTAGTTGAAAGTAGCCTCGGCTATTTCATCAATCCGCTGATCAATGTATTGATCGGTGTGCTCTTTTTGCACGAGCGCCTGCGTATGAGCCAGCTCGTGGCGATCATTATGGCGGCGCTGGCCGTGCTCTACTTGACCTTCAACTATGGCAGCTTCCCATGGGCGGCTTTGACCTTGGCCTTCAGCTTCGGCGGCTATGGCCTCTTGCGCAAGGTTGCCTCGCTTGAGTCGGCCGATGGTCTGACGGTCGAAACCAGCGTAATGGCTATTCCCGCTTTGATCTATGTCCTCTACTTGAGCGCGACCAATCAGCCGGTTGTAGGCGATAACAGTCTCAGCACGTGGTTGCTGGTGGCCTGTTCTGGCCTGATCACGACCATTCCGCTCTTGTTGTTTGCATCTGGAGCGCGACGGGTTACAATGGTGACCTTGGGTTTGCTGCAATATATCTCGCCAACCCTTCAGTTCATTCTGGGCGTCTTTTTGTACCACGAAGAGCTGACGCGCGAGCGTTTGATCGGTTTTATTTTGATTTGGATCGCCTTGATTATTTACAGTGGCGAGAGCCTTTGGTTCAATTCCAAGCGTCGTAGCGCTGAAAAGCAGGCGGCCACCTCTTAAACATGTCGTAGATTGTGTTGAGCTAGCATGGCGCGCTCGCAGAGAGTCGAGTGCTAGCTCTGCAAGCAAGTGATATGGGCACTACCAGATCGATCCGAACGGCATAGCTTTATGCCATAAAGTCGAGGGGAATCCCGGCCTTTGGCTTTGATTATTTGCATACAATGCAGGCTTCTGGTATAGTGCAGCTTCCGGGTAGATGGAGACTGTGTGTAGTTTATGGAACGAGCAGAATACGAAGTCATGGCAGCTGTGGAAGCTGAACATTGGTGGTATGGTGGGATGCGTTCCATCAGTGCAGCGCTGCTCGACCCGATCTATCCTCATGGCGGAAACATTCGGATCCTTGATGCAGGCTGTGGTACGGGCGGTAACGGCGTTTTTCTACAGCGTTATGGCAAGGTCGTTGGCATGGATTTTGCCCCTGATGCCTTGGAATTTGGGCGGCAACGCCTGCCGGGCGCGCTGCTTGGGGGTTCGGTCAACAGCTTACCCTTTGCCGATGACAGCTTTGACCTCGTTACTTCGTTTGAGGTCTTGTACCATAAGGGCGTTCCAGACGAACTGGTTGCGTTGCGCGAAATCAGGCGCGTGTTGGCTCCGTCAGGTCGTTTGCTGATTCGGTTACCCGCCTACGAATTTCTGCTCTCTAAACACGACCGTGCGGTACACACACGGCGTCGTTATACAGCAAAGTTGCTCCGTTCGCTGCTTCAGGAAGCAGGTTTCTATATCGAGCGCATGAGCTATGTGAATACGATCCTCTTCCCTCTGGCGGTTGCTCAGCGTTTGTCAGAACGAATGCTTCCTGCTCTTGAGCACGAAGAGTCGGATATTCGTCTGCCTATGAAGCCGATCAACGTTGCTATGCGTTGGCCTATGGCAACTGAAGCTGCATTTCTAGAGATGGGTGGACGATTGCCTTTTGGACTTTCGATTATAGCATTGGCCCATAGCGGGAAGTTTGCGCGTCTCGCACCAGGTACGAAACGATAGTACAGCCTACAGAATAGCGAGTGCGGCGCTCTCAAACGCATAAAAAAGGTAGTACGATTGATGAGCATCGGTTTAGAATCGGTTCAGGGGATGTTAGATAAAGTTAGTGAGAATCCCCGAGCTTGGAATATGTTGCGTCGCTTTGTGGAAGCTGGCTTTCGGGGCGAGAAAGAGGTAATCGAGCGTGAACTTGCTCCTTGGAGCGATGTAGGCGCACGTCGATTCCTCGATTTCGGCTGCGGAACGGGGGAATTCGCTCCTTGCTTCCCCTCTGAATACTATACGGGCGTTGATATTTCGCGAGCCTACCTTTCGTATGCCGCTCGCAACTATCGCGGCCAGTTTGTTGCACTCAGCGTCGATGCAATGCCGTTTGAGCCTGCCTCGTTTGATGTCGCCCTGATTTTGGGCGTGATCCACCACTTGCCCGATGATGTTGTGCGGGCGGCGGTGGGAGAGCTTCATCGCATTTTGCGGCCACAAGCGACAGTGCTTGTGATGGAAGATATTCCACCCCCCGATATTTGGAATATCGCAGGTCATGCCATGCACTGGCTCGATCGGGGTGGTTTTATTCGTAGCGATGCTGACTATCGTGCGCTGTTCCGAGGCTTCCATATGCAGAAGAACTACGTTATTCGCAGTGGAATCTGTGACTATGGGGTCTATGTTTTGCAACGCGACGACGTCTTTACCCTCGATTGAGGCAAAGCTACGACGTTTAGCTATGACCAATAGAACACAGCTTCCCTCAGAAGGCATAACAGAGCCAGAATCAGCGCCTGCTCAAAAGGCGCTTTCTGGCTTCTTTGCCAATACAAAACGATCTATGCTTATGATTTTTGGCCTACTTTTAACAGCGATCTGTTTGACCGTAATGGGCGAACTGTTGCTGAAAGTCGCCATGAACGATATCGGTGAGTTCTCTTTCACCTTCGAGATGCTTTGGAAGACCTTCACCGAATGGCGCGTAATCCTCTCGTTTGCGCTGATTTTTGGTGGCTCGCTCTTTTGGCTGGCGGTGATCTCGCGCGTCGACTTTTCGTTCGCCTATCCGCTTTTGGCCATGAGCTATGTGATCAGCTTGATTCCGGCCCGCTTTCTGTTGGGCGAAGAGCTGACTTGGAACCGCATTATCGGCACGATCGTGATTGTGATCGGTGTGGTGATTGTTACGAGGCACTAGTCTATGAGCGTAACACCAGCCTCGCTAAGGAAGCATGCGCTTCTGCCAGAGATCGTGGGCCCGATCGGGCGTTACTGTTGGCAGGAAGTGCGGGTGGTGGCGAGTGTGGTGCGCGAGCCGGGCCTGTGGGCGCTGCTTGCGATCGCTCTGCTGCTCTGGAGCTTCGTGTATCAAGCTGCGTTCGGCACAGTATTGCAGATCGGCGGCGACCGAGACACTCATCGGCGCGAAGATGACGCCCCTTTCCTAAGTGGCTTCAACGGCTCCGAGCCTGCCCAGAGCGGTATGGAGTGGTGGACGCTCTCGCCCGGTTACGCCTACCGTTGGACCAAAAGCGATGCGCGGGTCGAACTACCCGGCGTGGGTGGCGGGCGCTGGATCGTCGCTCTGACGGCCAGCAGCGGTCGAGCCGACGGTTCACCCACCACCAGCCAACTCAGCTTTGGCCAGCATAGCTACGACTTGACGATCGAACCAGAGCGGCGCATCTATCATCTCTTGGCCGACGCCGATGGCAAAGGTGATCTGCGGCTGCGCTTCGAGACGCCGCGCTACGTGCCAGAGGGCAGCGATCCACGCGAGCTGGGCTTTGTGGTCAGCCGCATTCAGCTGAGCGCCGAGCTTGCTAGCCTGCGTATGCCGGCTTGGGGTCAATTCGGCTGGCTGATAGCGATCGTGGCCCTGTTCTTCCTCTTGCTGCGTCGGGCCGCCCTGCCCAAGCAGCTCTGCTTTGGGCTGCTCTTGGTTCTCGTGCTCGTGGTCGGGCTGCTCCTGCACTTCCAACGCCTGCCGCTCACGATCTTTACACCGATTGTGCTGAAAGTGCTGGCGAGCACTTACGCGTTGACTCTGCTCTTGATCGGCCTGACGCGCCCTTTTGTGGACGATCCTTGGCGTATCGGCACCTCAAAGGCGGGCATTCCGCTCTTGGCATCGCCGATTCTGCTGATCGCGCTGGCCTTCTGTCTGCGCTTGGCTGGCGTCTGGCATCCCCATACCCTGATCAACGATATCGGCTTGCACGCCAACAATATCCTCGAACTGAGCTTGGGCAAGGTCTACTTCACCGAGCACCTGCCGAGCGAGGCCGGCGGCGGCCCTTCGCCCTATCCGCCCGGCTCTTACCTGCTGCTCTTGCCCTTCCAAGTGCTCTTTCAGCCCAGCATGGCCAACCGAATCGCCTTGATCAACTGTGGCATGGCGCTCTTGGACAGCCTGGTGGTGGGCGCGATCTGGCTGATGCTCTGGCGCGCTGGTTTGGGCCTGCGCACCGCGCTGTTTGGGGCTGCGCTCTATCTCTTGCCGCCGCCTATGCTCTCGTCGTTTTCGATCGGCGAGGCGGCCAATATCGGCGGCCAAGCTTTGGCGATCCCCTTGATTACGCTGCTGAACCTTGCGAGGCCCGAGAATAGCTGGCGACAAGCGTGGTTTTTGCTGCTGCCCGTGATGTGCTTTGCGCTCTTGGGCCATATGGGCGTGACCTTCTCGGTGGTCTGTTTGCTGGCGGCGCTCTGGCTGCTAGTGGCGATCAACCCGCTCTGGCGGCCCTCGCTGCTGCGCCTGACGCTGATCGGCCTGCTGGCGGCGGCGATCGTCGCCCTGATCTACTACACGGTGCCGCTCTTTATGGCGATCTTCCTCAACCGCGCCATGGGCGTGACCGAAGTCCCGGTCGACACCTCGACGACATCGGCTTGGCAACGCGTTTGGTGGCGCATCAGCACGCTCTTCACGCCCGGCAACCGCATCATTCCGGTCTTGACGGTGGCGGGCTTGGCGGGGCTATTTCTGCTGCGCGAGCGCCTGTCGACCAACGGCCTGCCGCTGCTGGCCCGTTCATGGTGGTTGGGCGTGCTCTTCTCCTTAGTGTTGCTGCTGTTCGCCCAACAGGGTGTGCGCGAACAGCACTTCCTCTTTCCGGCGCTCTGTTTGACGGCGGCTCCCCTGCTGAACGACTTCTGGCAGCGCGGGACGGCCGGACGCTGGGCGGCTTGCTTGGGCCTGCTGGTGCCGCTGGCCTTTGGGCTAGGCTTCTGGGTGCGCCAACTGATCAATTATCTCCATTAAAGAGCGAATCCACTCGATGCGTTCAGCCTTCTGGCGGAACGGTCTTTTACCTTCCATTCGTTTCCAACCGCGTCCGCCTTCGGCTATCAACATCCTTTCCAACCATTCGGGCCTGTCCGCCTGCGGCGAGCGGACGGCCCCTTTTTGCGCTAGCGCGCGGCTCGCTAGGCTTCTTTTCCCCCGCTCTTTCTTCTGCCCCCATTACGAGAAGACAGGTCTCTGTACGAGCTTGACATAAGACCGAAACGGGCGCGCAGTTGGGCGATATGGCGGGCTGGCGCTTCGCCGAACATGCGCTGATATTCGCGGCTGAACTGCGATGGGCTTTCATAGCCCACTTGGAAGGCGGCGCTGGCGGCGTCGGCTTCGCCCGCCAGCATCAGGCGGTAGGCGGCTTGTAGGCGGAGCTGCTTTTGAAATTGCAGGGGCGTCATGCTGGTGAGAGCTTTGAACTGATGGTGCAGGCTCGACACGCTGATGTTGAACTCTTTGGCGAGCTCCTCCATGCGCAGCGGCTCGGCGTAGCTTTGGCGCAGCCGCTTGATGGCGCGCGCTATGCGTTGCAAAGGCCCACGGCTAAGGGCCAGCTCTAGCAGCCGGGTGTGTTCGGGGCCGCAGAGCAGGCGGTAGCCGATCTCTTGCAGAATGAAGGGCGCCAGCGCGGCGATGTGCTGGGGCGTATCGAGCAGGGCGACCAGCCGTACAATCGCATCGTGGAGTTCGTCGTCGAGCAGGTTGACGCGCAGCATGCAGTCGTTAGCGACCTTGGGCGGCGGCTCCAGTTCATCGTGGTTGATCAGCGGAGCCAGCAGTTCGGGCGAGAGATCGATATGTAGGCCGAGGTGCGGCTCTTCGGGGCTGGCCTGCTCGATGTAGGTGCTGATCGGCAGTTCGAGCGCCACCAAGAGGTAGGAGTTCGGATCGTAGCGGTAGGCGTTTTGGCCGAGCACGGCGCTTTTAGCGCCTCGGGCGATGATGCAGATCGATGGTTCGTAGAAGCCGAACGAAACATGGCCCGGATGCGAGGCCCGGAAGAGGTGGAGCGGAGCGATGGCGCTGTCGTTCACTCCTTCGTGCTGGCAGTGGCGTTCGATCAGCTCGCATAGGCGTTGGCTGCGCGGCTGCTGCATAACCCTCCTCGCTTTTTTTTGCAGGATTAGGCAAGAAACCTTCAGGATCATTCTATCACTTTGCGGCTTGGCATGGGCATAATCAGGCTAAGGATGTTTTTGAAATGCCAACAGGAAGCAAAGACGATGAACATAGATCATACTCAACGAGTAGCGATTGTGACGGGCGGTTCGCGTGGGATCGGTCGGGCGGTGGCTGAGCGTTTGGCAGCCGAGGGCATGGCGGTGGTAGTAGCCTATGTCAGCAACGACCGTGAGGCCATGGAGACGGTCAACACTATCCACGCCAAGGGCGGAGCTGCTCTGGCCTTTCGAGCCGATGTGGCCGACGAGCAGGCGGTTGCGGCCCTGTTCGATATCAGCGAGCAGACCTTCGGCGGGGTCGATGTGGTGGTGAACGCGGCGGGCATTATGCTGCTCTCCCCGCTGGCGGAGCTCGATCTAGCTCAGCTCGACCGCATGCTGCGCACCAATGTGCGCGGGACCTTTGTGGTGGCTCAGCAGGCGGTGCGGCGTGTACGCAAGGGCGGGGCGATCATTACCTTCTCGACTTCGGTGACCAAGGTGGCCCTGCCGACCTACGGAGCGTACGCTGCCACCAAAGGCGCGGTCGATGCCCTCAGCTTGATCGCCGCCCGCGAGCTGCGCGGTCGCGATATCACCTTCAATGCGGTGGCGCCCGGCCCGACCGCGACCGAGCTCTACCTGAATGGGAAGGACGACGAGACGATCGAGCAGGCGGCCAAGGCCAACCCAATGGAGCGCTTGGGCCAGCCCGAGGATGTCGCCGAACTCGTCTCCTTTTTGGCTGGACCGGGCCGTTGGGTCAATGGTCAAACGGTCTACCTGAATGGCGGGATGATCTAGCCCTGTTGATAGCCGAAGGCGGACCCGCCATGCGCCTTAGATGATGGTTAGGACCTTGCGGCCAAACAAGCAAAAGAATGGGGAACTGCGCAGAGCAGTTCCCCGTTTTGATTCTAGCTGTGGGCTTCTTGGTAACGGCGCGGCTCGCGCACCCAGAAGAAGAGCAGCGACGAGCCGATCAAGCCGACCAGGGCGGCCAAGACGAAGAGCGCTTGGAAGCCGATCAGCTTGGCGAGCAGGCCGCCCAGTAGGGGCGCGATGGTGATTACGATGCCGACTAGGGTGTTGGCGAGACCGATAAAGGTCGGGCGGTCGGCGGGCGAGCAGAATTCGAGCACGATGTTGAGCGACGAGGTCGAGTCGCTGGCGTTGTAGACGCCTAACAGCGCGAACGAGAGTGTGAGCCAGCCTGCTGAGGGCGCCAGCCAAGCGCTGATACTGGCCAAGGCCAGCGCGAAGGCTCCTGTTACCAAAATGTTTTTGTGGCCGAAGCGGTCGCCCAGCACGCCCATAACGAGATTCATCAAGGCTTGGCTGCCGATCAGGGTGGCGGTGAAGATGCCGATCATGCTGCCGTCGACTTGGAAGTTCCACATGCCATAGACCATAAAAAAGCCGCTGGCCATCATGGCGAGCTTAAAGATGCAGAGCGAGATCAGGTAGCGTTTGAAGTTGGGATAGCGTTGGATCAGTTTGGGCAATTGACTGAAGTAATTGGTGAGCGATTGGGCTTCTTTAAGCTCTTCGCTGACGGGTTCGCGGTTGAGAATCAGACCCAACCACGAGACCATAGTCATGACAAATGCCACTACAAACAGAATGCTGTAGTTGGTAGGATATTCCCATCTATCGAGCACATAGCCGACCCAAAACGCCCCCAGCATGCCTAAAAAGGCGCCAAGCCCGCTGCCGATGCCGCTGAAGAGGCCGCGCCGGTTGATCGGAATGACTTTGGCGATCATGTCGTACCAGGCGGGTGTGGCGACGCCGACCGCGAAGGCGGTGATCGTGATGCAGATGTAGAGCGCTATGAGCGTGAAGAGCGGCGACGATTCGGCAAATAGCCAGATGATGATACCCATAAGGAGGTAGGGAAAACGCTCGCCTAGACCGCCCATGCGCACTACAAAGGGCTTTTTAAGCGGCAGACGCTCGGTGTAGTTGGCCATAAAGAGCTGGGGTACATAAAAACCGATGTTGTAGATGGCGTGTACTAGACCAACAGCGATGGTCGAGGTGGTTAAATGGCCGATCAGGGCCGGGAAAACGGTGTCGCGTGACACCAGTGACATGCCAAGTGTAATAAAAACAATGTCGAGAACATTAACAGAGAAATTCCAATTGTCGTTCTTGCTTGAACGCGATGGTGCTAGTTCGCTAATCTGGGACACAATGTGCTCCTATATCGATAGGCCTGAATGGTATTGACAATTGCATAGTGTATCATCAAGTTGGAATCTGCCTGCTGAATGCTGAAAACATATGGTGTTGGAGTGCAATTTTCTCTCTTTGGAACAGGGTTTCTAAAGGGCCTAAGTGGGTATGCTATAATAGGCCCACGACTACTGCGGTAAACCATACAAACTCCTGTGCCCAGATGGATCAAGTGAACGAGAAGTGACTTACCTCTTTGTAAGTCGTTTTGGTTTGTGTGGTGCTTTACCAGTTGAGTCGCATGTGCAGATGATTTCGTTATGAATCGCACAGAACGTTTGTTGAGGAGCAGCTCATGGAGCGGGAGAATGACCCACCTGCGTTGAGGCATAGCGAACAGACAGCTCGACGTCAAAGCAGCATCGCTATGCGCTTGCGCTGGTCATATTTGTTGACATCGACCCTGCCGCTCTTGCTTATCGGAACTCTGCTGATCGTTATCGGTTTTCGGACGCAGCAGGAGAATGTCTACAATAATCAACGCGTCTTGGCGCGTAGCATCGGTCGCGATATCGCGATCTATCTTTCGAGTTTAGAATCACAGATTCTTCGGATCGGAAGCACTTTCGATTCCGATTTTGAGCAGTATAGTTTACGAACAAGTATCCAAGATCTGCTGCGGGCCAATTACCCTGACATTCGTCAGTTGATCGTGGTCGATCGGGCGGGTCGCGAGCTTATCTTCGCGCCGTTTGAAGGTGAGAGCAGCTATAATTCATTGAAAGACTACAGCCACGATCGCGTGATTCGATCGGCTTTGCAGGGCGAAGGTCAGCGCGGCGATATCTATCTATCTTCTGATGGAACGCCGCTCTTCTCGCTTGTTTTGCCGTTACGCAACGATTCGGGCCAAGTGGTCGGCGCGATACGCGGCGAGATCTCGGCTGTGTTTATTGATCAGTCTTTGCGCACCACAACCACTGAAACGGTTCAGGCCTATCTGATCAATAGCAAGGGCGAGGTAATGCTTGGCGCTCCAAGTGAGCGACGCGTCAACAGTTTTTCGCCCCAGCCTTCCTTTAACGCCACTGATGATGTCGCCCAATATCAGGGCATCAAAGGCGTGCCCGTGGTAGGCGCACGCTTTCAAATCAGCCCGGTGGGCTGGTGGGTGGTGACCGAGCAGTTGACCTCGGAGGCCTTTGCTAGCTCGTGGCGAAGCACGCTCATTTTGGTAGCTTTGGTTGTGGTGGTGGGCATGCTGGCTTTGGGCTGGGCTTTGCGCCAAGCGCGGCTGATTATCGAGCCGCTGCAAGAGCTAGGACGAGGTGTTGCTGCTTTGGGCCAGGGCAAGCTCGATCACCGCATTCAGGTGGTCGGCAGCGATGAGGTGAGCGAGATGGCGCGCACCTTCAACCAAATGGCCGAGCATTTGCAGCTCTCGTTGGCGGCGATCGAAGATCAAAACGAGCGACTGCGCCATGGTTTGGCGTTGGCGCGCGATATTCAGGCTGGCCTGTTGCCCAGCACTGCGCCCTGGCAAGCAGGCTCGCTGCAGGTCGCGGCTCGTTCGCTGCCAGCCTATGAGGTCGGCGGTGACTTTTATACTTATGTTTCACTCCCACACGAGCAAGCCGGAATCGCCGTGGGCGATATCTCGGGCAAGGGTGTGGGTGCCGCGCTCTTGATGGCGTTGACCAGTAGTGTGGTCGAAAATCAAGCACGCCATGCTGTCACTCCGGTACGGGTGCTGAACGGGGTGCAGCGCACCCTGCTGAGTCGTATGCAGGCTAATCGTATGAACGCAGCGGTTTTGTATGCTCTGTTCGATACAACGAGTTCGCAACTGCGCGTGGCGAATGCTGGTATGATGGCACCACTGATTATGAATCCTGACGGAGTGCGCACAATTGATGTTGCCGGTTTTCCAATTGGCGCGTATGATGGAGCTGTTTATAGGGAACAGAAGGTTATACTCGAGCCGGGTGATATGGTGCTCTTCTTCACCGATGGGCTGGTAGAAGCTCATAACGAGGAGGGCGAGATATTCGGCTTCGAACGTTTGGAGGCGTTACTAAGCGAACTGTCGCCTAATACTGATCCCGATCAGTTGGTGAATACCATTATCGAACGTGTGCAAGTATTTATGGGCGAAGCTGAACAACACGATGACATTACCCTAGTGGCGGTTCAACCGATTAACTTCCAACAAGCTGCTCGTCTCGGCGACCAGACCGAAGTGGAAGTGTATGCTTCTTGAACGATGTTGTTTATCTTGAGAGGAATATATGCAGCTTTTTGATACGCTCGCGGGCAAAAAGAAGGAATTCGTCATTCCTACCGATCGCCCGGTGACGCTCTATGTTTGTGGTGTAACGCCTTACGATACAACCCACATGGGCCACGCTCGCACGTTTATGGTCTTCGATGCTCTGGTGCGCTTTTTGACCTGGAAGGGTGCGACCGTTCGCTACTGTCAGAATGTGACCGATGTGGACGATCCGCTCTTTGAGCGCGCTAACCGCGATAATGTCGACTGGCGCGAATTGGCTAAGCGCGAGACCGCTCAGTATCAGGCCGACTGCGCTGGCTTGAATATGCTGCCGCCGACCTTCTTCCCGAAGGCCAGCGAAGAGATCGACACCATGCAAGAGATCATTGCGCGTCTGCTCGAAACGGGCCACGCCTATGTTAGCAACGGCAATGTCTACTTCAGCATCAAGACCGACCCCAACTTCGGCGCTATGGCGCGTATGGGCTACGACGAGCTGCTAGCGACCGCTAATCAGCGTGGCAACAACCCCAACGACCCCAACAAGCGCGATCCGCTCGACTTTGTGTTGTGGCAGCGCGGCAACCCGGGCGACCCGACTTGGCCCAGCCCGTGGGGCCCCGGACGACCCGGCTGGCATATCGAGTGCAGCGCCATGTCGACCCGCTACCTCGGCCCGCAGCTCGATATCCACGGTGGCGGCAACGATCTGATCTTCCCGCACCACCCCTGCGAGATCGCTCAAACCGAGCCAGTGACGGGCAAGCGACCCTTTGTGAACTTCTGGATGCACACCGGTGCTGTGGCGCTCGACGGCGTGAAGATGAGCAAGTCGCTGGGCAATATGGTGTTTGTGCGCGATGCTCTCAAAGAGCACAGCGCCGATGCACTGCGCTGGTATCTGCTGAGCTTCCCCTATCGCGCCGACTTCTCGTACGAGAAGAGCGAGGTGATTCGCCGCGAAGAGACCATCAAGATGCTGAAGGAAGCGCTGACCAAAGAGTCGAGCGCTGGTCCGGCTCTCGATGTCAGCGCTCAGGCCGATCGTTTTGTGGCCGCGCTTGAGGACGATTTGAACACGCCCGCTGCGCTACAAGCCTTAGAAGAGCTGGGCCAAGCCATTCAGAACGGCTCGGGCGATCTGAGCGACGCTCAAGCTCGTCTGCGCGATCTGGCTGGTGCACTCGGCTTCACCTTCGCAGCTTAAGGTGCAGGTTTTGCTCCCTCTCGTCGTTCGACGGGAGGGAGTTTTTTTGTGGTTGAGCACGAGGTTGCCTATTCTCTAGTTTTTTGGTTTATAAAGCACAATTGTCGGCGGTCGAATTTGGTATAATAGGGCAAGCAAGCAGCGATTTTCCCAACGATATTCGCTTTGGCATGCTATAATAACAGTAGCAGTCTATTCTTGACATAATCTCCTTGGCTTTCAGCCTGTAGTAACACAAATACTGTGCCAAATATTAGCGTCCGCGATATTCTTCGTCTGGCACTGCCGCCAGGAACTCACACCGTCGCCGGTGCTAGTGGCTTATCCCGACAAGTGACACGGCCAGCTCCTCTGCGCGCAACGCTGCCGGCTTTTATCGGCTTGCGGGGCGGCGAGATCGCTCTGGTTTCGGTTCAGGCTGCCTACGAATTAGACGAGCAGTTGACGGTGGCGGAGCTGATAGGTCGCTTGGCGCGGGTCTCGGTTGCAGCTATGGTCGTGAAGGGCGAGCTGAACGATGCGGATCGCGAGGCATCGGAAGTGGCAGGCATGCCCTTGCTGCAGATCCCCGATTCGAGCGATCTGCGCGAGGTCGAACGCGAGATTTTGCGTTTGATCAGCGACTATGATGCTCAGATTGAACGACGTGGAGCGCAGTTATACAATGCCCTGACCCAGCGATCGTTGGCTGGTATGGGTGTGCCTGGTCTCTTAGAAGTTCTTGCAGAACGCACGGGGCAGGGCGTGGCCTGTTACAGCAGCAATGGCGAATTGCGTGCTGTGCGGGCGCGTGGTTCGGCGCGCATCGCACTGCAATCGTTGCGCCCAACGCCTACATCGCTCAATTTGCCGATCGAAAAGCCCATTCAAGTGCTCAACCAACAGATCTGGGTCGAACAGATCGAAGCCGCGGCCCGGGTACCTAACCCCCTAAAGGGCGCGGCCAATATCGTTGGTTACGTTGCGCTTGCGGGGAGTTCGCTCGACAAATGGGACACCCTCGCAGTGCAACAAAGTGCGATCGCACTTGCACTAGAGCTCGCAAAGGAGCACGCCGTCCAAGCCACCGAAGAACGCTTGCGCGGCGATTTTTTATCGGCGGTTTTGGCTGGCCCGCATTCCGACCCGGCAGCTCTGCATCAGCGCGGCCAAGACCTAGGCTACAATCTCTCGTTGCCTCATGTCGCGTTGCTCACCTACATCGAGAATGCCGACAGCGCTACTTTGGGCCGCGTGATGAACACCATTCAAAACGAGCTGAATCGGCGCAATATCGCTGCGCCACTGCTACGCCGCGAAAGCGCTGTGCTCTGCTTCTTACCCAGCGGCGAGACGGGCGGCGACAGCGCCGAGCAGGGCCGCAACCGCGCCATGCTGCGTCCGCGCGAGGTGGCCGAGGCCCTACGTCAGCGCCTTACCAGCGACTATCGCGATGTGGTGCTGGCTTTGGGTACGCTCGCCAACAGCCTCTCGGAGTGGTCGCGCTCACTCGAAGAGAGCGAACAAGCGTTGATGCTGGGCCGCCAGCTCTTTGGTCAAGAGCGCGTCTTAGCCTTTAGCGACTTGGGTGTGTACCGCTTACTCTTGCGTCTGCGCGAAACGCCCGAACTGTGGGCCTTTTACCGCGAGACGCTTTCGAAGCTGGTCGCCTACGATCTGAAGCAGGGCAGCGATGCTAAGCAGGGCGGCGAGTTGCTCAAAACACTCGAAGCCTACTTCAATAATCTTGGTAATCTGGCCCAAACCGCCAAAGCGATTCACGTTCACCGCAATACCTTGCTTTATCGTTTGGAGCGCATTAGCCAGATCAGCGGCCTCAATTTGAACGACCCTGACGAGCACTTTGCGCTCTGGTTGGCGCTGAAAGCCCATCGCGTTCTGCGTACCCTCGAGGAATAGGCCTCTTTAAATCGCTCCGAAACGGCTTATAAGAGAGCTTGCATGAAAGCAGTTCCCTTATAAGCCGTTTTGATTTTCTCATTTCGCTTGACTCCGCTTCGCTTATGGTCTATTATAGATAAAGTGAGTCTGTAATTTAGAAGCAAGCTTATGAAATATTCCCAAGCCACCAATTATGCTCTGCATACCATGCTCCATATCGTATCGCTGCCGAGTGGCACAACCTTGGGGCTTCAGCAGCTGGCCGAGATCCAAGCCCTCTCGCCGACCTACCTCTCGAAGATTTTGACCAAACTGGTCAAAGCTGGCCTGATCGAATCGACTCCTGGCGTACACGGCGGCTACAAGCTGGTCAAGCCCAAAGAAGAGGTCTCGTTCCTTGATGTGATCCAAGCTATCGAAGGCACCGCCTCGCTCTTCCACTGCGGGGCGGGTCTGCAACACGATTCGTGTGTGATCCAGCATGTGATGAAAGACGCCGAAGCGCGTTTGGAAAGCTACCTTCAAGAGCGAAAACTGGTCGAGTTCGCCCATCAGAGTGAGGATTGGCTCAAGCGGCTCGAACAACAGCCAGTCTAGAGCCGAGCTTGGATGCGGTTTTTTTGTGGACAGATTGCAGATATTACAGACTCATTATATCTGTAATTAAACAAAACGTGTGAAAGGGTTGGTATGCAAGCGACAGTCAAGCGAGATCAGGCTTCCCAGAAGCTTTATGATGTGGTGGTGGTTGGCGGCGGGGCGGCGGGCCTGAGTGGCGCTTTGGCCTTGGTACGGGTGCGACGTTCGGTGTTGATGATCGATAGTGGCGAGCCGCGCAATGCGCCAGCCGCTCATATGCACAACTTCCTGACGCGCGATGGCACGCCCCCTCTGGAGTTTTTGGCGATCGGTCGGGCCGAGGTCGAGAGCTATGGCGGCCAGATGGTGCGCGGCCAAGTCGAGACGATTGAGCGACTTGATCCTGATGAGCAAGAGAGCAGCTTTCGAGTGAGCTTGGCTGATGGCAGAGTCGTTGTGGCACGCCAGATCTTGTTGGCGGCGGGTGCGTTCGATGAGCTGCCCGATGTGGCGGGCCTTGCCGAGCGTTGGGGCCGCGATGTGGTGCATTGCCCTTATTGCCACGGTTGGGAGGTGCGCGATCAGCCGATCGGTATTTTGGCCAGCGGACCTATGGCGCTTCATAGCGCTTTGATGTTTCGCCAGCTCAGCGACGATATCGTTTTCTTTCAGCATACTGCACCGCCGCTTAGCCCTGAACAGCGCGAACAGTTGATGGCCCGCAATATCCCGATTGTGGAGGGCAAAGTGCTGGCGCTCGATATTCAAGACGATCAGATCGTGGGCGTGCGCCTAGAGGCAGGCCAGTACGTGAAGCGCCGAGTTTTGGCGGTCAGCAGCCGTTTATGGGCCAGAGCGCCGTTTATCAAGTCCTTGGGGCTGGAGTTGAGCACTCACGAGGTGGCGGGCCAAGTTCTCTCAAGCTATATCGCCGCCGATACGCGCGGGGCGACTTCGCTGGCTGGGGTATGGGTGGCAGGCAACCTGAACGATCCTTTTGGTACAGTGATCTCTGCGGCGGCGGCAGGTATGCGCACTGGTGCTATGATCAACGCGGCTTTGATCGAGCAGGAGACTACCCAGGCGGTCGCCGCTATGCGATCCCAAGCAAGCGCTTTGTTATAATCCTCCTTGGGTATTTTGTATGACTGCAATTCTGGCGAGGGCTAATACGAAATCCGTTCGAAGGATAGACTGTTTATAGCCGTAGGCGGACGCGCTGGAAGCCTTTTTGGAGCTAGAGCTGTTGCCGCCATAGTTTTGAACTCATGAAGCAGATTTGGTATAAAAAGAGCAGTCGGCCTTTGCAAGCCAACTGCTCTCTTGTTTTAGTTTTATCTGAGCGCTGCTTTAGCTTAGGAACGTGTCCAATCACTGATATTCCAAGTCAGGGGTGCGGTTGCGTCTGACTTGACGCCTTCAAGATTGGGATTGACCATCACCATCGTGAGGCGCTGGAAGAGCGGCAGCATGGGCACTTCTTGGGTGAAGAGCTGCTGCTGGGTCAGGTAGGCTTGGCGGCGCTCTTCGGGATCGAGCGAGGTGGTCGCCACGCTGATCGCACGGTCGGCATCGCGGAAACACCAGCCCGAGAAGTTGTTGCCCGTCCAGCCGTTGGCTTCACTTGGCACGGCTTTGCAGCTCCAGAGCGAATAACCAGCCGGATCGACACCCGCCAGCCAGCCAAATAGGCTGAGCTCGAACTGACGCTGGAAGAGCGGTCCATCGAGTCGATAGAGCTCGCCGATCGGTAGCTCTTGGACTTCGACCTTGATGCCGATTGAGCCCAGATCCGCAACGATTCGGTTAGCTGCTGTGCTGCGAATGGGCGTGTTGGCGGTGGTGATCAAGGAAAGCGCGATCGGTTCGCCATTGGCTTCGCGAATACCGTCGCCATCTGTGTCGATATAACCGCCTTCATCGAGCAGGGCGTTGGCCTGTTCGGGGCTAAACTTGTAACGCGTGATCTCATCTTTGGAAGCTGCACCCCACTGTTTGGGCAGAATCCAGCTTTCCAACACGCTGCCATGTTCGCTGAAGAGCTCTTCTACCATGGCTTGGCGGTTGATGCCGTAGGCGATCGCACGCCGCACGCGGTAGTCTTGCAAAATCGGCACGTCGAGATTGAAGTCGAGATGCTCCCAGATCGGGTTATCGACGAAGGCGACCCGCATCAGCCCCTGTGACTCGTGTTGCGCCAAGAAGGGGAATTGATCGGTTGGAATACGCTCGGCGCTGGCAACGTCGATTCTGCCGTTCAAAACTGCAACGCGCAGGGCATCGACGCTGGGCAAGAAGCTGAAGATCACCTGTTCGGCGGGCTGTTTGCCCACGTAGTGGGTGTTGCGCTCCAAGCGGATACTACCGGTGTCGCGCTTTGCGAAGGTGTAGGGCCCGTAGCCGATCGGCGCTTTGGCCCATTCGCTTTCGAAGATCTCTTCGGCAGGCGTATCGCCCAAAATATGACGCGGCAGGGGAGTCCAGACCGTGGTCATATAGGTCGGGTCGAGATAGTCTGGCTTGAGATAGGCGCGAGTCGTATAGTCATCCACAGCTTCATAGCGATCGAGCAGGGCTAGTTTGCTGTTGGCTTCCTCTCCCAGATTGACCTTCTTGGCCGTTTCGTAGGCGAAGACCGAGTCGTGGGCGGTAACAGGTGTGCCGTCGGCCCAGTGCAGGTCGTGGCTCCAGTTGTAGGTGACAACGATCTGCTGCACTTGCGTGATCACTTCGGTGACGGTGGTGGTGATGTTGCCAGCCGCATCGAGGTATTGATCGATGGGTTGCAAGACAGCGCCGCCGTTCTCGAGCGTGGGAACTCGCTCAAGCACATTTGTGACGGTATAGGTATAGTTATAGGCCAGAATCGGCGGCGGATAGAGCAGATTCGTGATCGGAGCGGTAGCCCGTGCGTCGCTGCTATCCGTATGGTAAGGGAACAGGTCGCGCGGTTGATCGCTCTCTAATAAGCCGATCGTGATCGTTCCGGTTTCTTGTGCTTGAGCTGTTTCGCTTGGCTGTGGCGCTGGTTGGCTGGCCTCGGGGGGCAGCGTTTCGGTATTGGTGCCAAGCGGCGTTTCGGTTGGAACACCACCTTCAATTTCGCAAGCTGTTAGCGAAAAGATCACGAGAAACGACAAGATGATTCGCATCGGTACTTGAGCCATAGCTGACCACGAACGTTCCATCAACGTAGACGAAGAACACGGCGAAGCAATGTGCTGAGGGTTACCGATCCGAGAGTTAACGCGGTCGTTCATATAAATCTATTTGGTCTGAGGCGTTGGCAGGGACGCGGTAGTTGTGATGCAACGGGCCTGTTGAACCATCGTTTCCGCAATAGGGGCAGATGCTCCAAGTGAGATCAACGACACGGTTGCAAGCGTTGCAATGCCGACGCAAACTGGTATGACAGTGTGGACAGAGAATGAAATCGGGCTCGATCGCACGCTGACAATGCGGACACACATAGGGCTCTTCGATATCGCGGCGCAAGTATTCTTCTTGCAGCGTGCGTTCGTATTTTTGAGCCAGCGTTTCGCGAGGACGCAAAATCATATGCAGCGGAATGCCGATGAAGGGCAGGCAGAGTACCAAACCAGCTGCAAGCACCTGTACCGATACATCGTCGCTGCGGCTGCGTATATCGCGGTACGCCCAGAGCACCGATGCCGCCCAGAGTAGGACGAGGTACGCTCCTAGGAGAACACCGAGGAGACTAAGGATAGGGCGCAAATTGGTAAGGAAATCTTGTATCGCTTCCATAGAGCCTTCTTATACGAATGAATGTGAATGTCATTATAGCATGGCTTTTGTGATAAATGCCAAAATTGCTAGCGCTTTGTTTGTTAGCTGAGCGTGAAATTTCAGCTCTGCACCAACCAAATCGTTATCTAAAGAGCTATTTTGCTCTGAGCTTGTTCGGACTGCGCAAGCACCATTGAAGGCGAGCCTCGTATCAGGCGTGTCTCGTCTGTCATACCACATTCGCTCGATTAGTTCAAATAGGGCAAGGCGCTGGCGGCTTAGTCACTTCCTTCCATTCGGTCCTTGGCGCGTCCGCCTACGGCTACAAAATGGGCTAGCCAGCCCTCATCCCCGACCCTTCTCCCGCAATGCGGGAGCTATACATTACCCACAAATCTCCATACGGTCAGCGTTATCTGCCCTCACCCCTCCTCTCCCCGTTCTGTGCTCTCAAGGATACTCCCGCGATGGTATGCGAACGATCGCCTTTTGCTGCCGACACGACTTTTGGGTAATGCATAGAGGCGGGAGAAGGGAGCGAAAGCCGCTTACAGATGTGCATACTTGCAATGGGGAAAATACAAACGGAAGACGCAAGGTGATCTGCTGGTTGTACTAAACGCTGAGACACATAGAGCAAATCTGGGCGGCTAAGCCGTCGGGGTGATGCTGGGCTGGTCTGCGGGGTAAAGGGTGATCGAGATCGATGCGCCACACAGCGCGATGCGCCCGATCAGGGCAGGCTCGAACCTGATGCGTAGCTGGTGGCTGCCTTGGCCCGATTCGAAACCAAAATCGAAGTCGCGCGAGAATGCGCCCTGCCAGAGCTGTAGCGCCTTGCCCTCTAGCCCTTCGATCAATTGGCAGAATGCAAGAGCGGCTTGTTCGGCGCCGAGATTTCGGCCCGCGATCTCGCAAATCGCTCGATAGATCCCATTCTCTTTACCATTGTAGAGGAGGTCGATCTGATCGCCGAAGCTCTCCATGAGCGGCGTGAGATCTTCAAATGAGCTAATCACCAGATCGAGGTTGAGATAGCGAGGTCCGTTCATAACTTCAAGACTTCTATCATAAAACACGAATCTGGGCAACGCTCAATGTGCTTCTGTGTTTGCCGTTTCAAATACGTGCTATTAAAAATTACCGTTTTCGACCAGCTTGAATCCAAAACGAAATAGATTGCGAATGAGTGTACAAGCAAGCATCTTATCAAAGGTTATCTCGTTTTGGACACTAGACTGAATTCATACCAAATCCGGTTGATTAGGTTCTCTTTGGCCATCGGCAGAGCGGAACGTGACTCTTTCCTTTTCCCGGCTTTTCGTTTTTCTGAGCGAAGAGCATGCACGTCTTTAAACGGATTTGGTATCAGTTATTCTTGAGAGGGTGTTTGTGGCTTAACCATCGGCAGCGATGTAAAGGCTTTCTATTGCCATAGCCTATACCACATAGCGCTTGTTATGGGCGCTACACTAACGCACCACTGGTTTTGCCAAGACTTATAGAGATCAGAGGTATGTGAAACTAACACCTACTAGGCTCACCCATCTGCTAATCGATATCCACACAATCAAAGAGATAGTGCAGCATAGGGATCGCTTACTGAAAAGATGAGCATCTATATGCAGACGATCACAGCGACTGTCGAAACACGCCAGCTTACCAGTAAAAGGGGGCGAGCTAGCTCGCCCCCTGATTGTGTGTAGGACTATTTCTGCGGCACGATAGCGATCGTTACCGTGGTGCCGTCGAGTTCAAACTGCTCGCTGTGGGCGCCATTGGGAGCGCTGCCAAGCACCAGATCGGTGCCCAGCGTTTCGCTCTTGATGTAGTCGCCCCAGGTCGTGACCGCTTCGCGCAGAGCCGGAGCGTCGACAAAGATCACGATTTGATCGCTGATGTCGAGGTCGGCGTTCTTGCGCGCATCTTGGATGTTGCGTACCAAGTCACGGGCAATACCTTCAAGGCGCAGTTCGGGCGTCACATTGATGTTGAGCGCCACCAGCACACCGTTCTCTTCAGCGACAGCGTAGCCCTCGGGCGAGCTGGTTTCGATCAAGACCTCTTCTGGCAGCAGGTTGAGCTCGCCACCCTCGATCTGCAGGCTGAGCGGCTTGCCAGCTTCGAGCTGCTGTGCCGCGCTGCGAGCGGCGTCGCCTTCCAGCGCCTTGAGGGCGGCTGTCAGAGCGGGCACCTGCTTGCCATACTTCTTACCGACCAGACGCAGGTTCGGCTTGAAGCGGTATTCGACTACGGCACTGTTGGCATCGAGGTAGCGAACCGCCTTGACGTTCAGTTCGTCGCGCAGCTCGTCTTCAAAGCGGCGCAGGCCCTCGGTCTGCTCGTTGGAAGGAGCGCGCAGCCAGAGTTCGCTCAGCGGCTGGCGCACCTTGAGGTTGGCGCTCTTGCGAGCGGCACGGCCCAAGCTGACAGCGTTGAGCAACACTTCGGTGTCGGCCACCAAGCGCTCGTCGATCAAGGACTCGTCGACCTTCGGCCAGCTTGCCAAGTGCACGCTGCTCGGCACGCTCGAATCGCTGCGGGCCACCAGGTTGCGATAGATCGCCTCGCTGATGAAGGGTGCGAAGGGTGCCACCAGTTTACTGACCGTGACCAGACAGGTATAGAGCGTCGAGTAGGCGGCCTCTTTATCGCCGTCGGCCTCGCTCTTCCAGAAGCGGCGGCGGTTGCGGCGCACATACCAGTTCGACAACTCATCGACGAACTTCTCGATCAGACGGGCGGAGCCGGTTACATCGTACTCTTCCAGACCTTTGGTGACATCGCGCACCAAGATGTTGAGCGAAGCCAGCGCCCACTTGTCGATCAGCTGGAGCTCGCCCTTGCTGTTGGCTTGGGGTGTCCAGCCGTCGAGGTTGGCGTAGGTCACAAAGAAGCTGTAGGTGTTCCAGAGCGTGAGCATAAACTTGCGCAGGCTCTCGTTGACCAGATCGTTGCTGAAGCGGCGCGGGTTGCCGGGAGGGCTGGCCGTGAAGAGATACCAGCGCAAGGCGTCGACGCCCTGTTGGTTGATGACCGACCACGGATCGACGATGTTGCCACGGCTCTTGCTCATCTTTTGGCCTTCGGCGTCTAAGATGTGGCCGAGACAGATGACGTTCTTAAAGGCTGGCTGGCCATAGAGCAAGGTGCTGATCGCGTGCAAGGTATAGAACCAACCACGGGTCTGGTCGACCGCTTCACAGATGTAGTCGGCGGGATACGCCGTATCGAACAGGTCGGTGTTTTCGAATGGGTAGTGCCACTGGGCCAGCGGCATCGAACCGCTGTCGTACCAGGCGTCGGCCACATCGGGGATGCGGCGCATGGTGCCATGGCCGTCGGGGGCTTCCCAAGTCAGCTCGTCGACGTAGGGGCGGTGCAGATCCAGCTCTTTGAGGCTGCGACCGACCTTGGTTTCGAGCTCGGCTAGCGAGCCGATACACTCCATGTATTGGCCATCGTCGCTGACCCAGATCGGCAGCGGCGTGCCCCAGTAGCGTTCGCGGCTAACAGCCCAGTCGATGTTGTTGACCAACCAGTTGCCGAAGCGGCCATCCTTGATGTGATCGGGTACCCAGTTGATCTTCTGGTTGTTGTCGATCAGCTCTTGGCGGCGTGCGGTGGTGCGGATGTACCACGAACGCTTGGCGTAGTAGAGCAGCGGCGTGCCACAGCGCCAGCAGAACGGGTAGGAGTGGCGCACGCGAGCGCTCTTGAGCAGCAGACCGCGCTCTTTCAGGTTGGCGGTGATCAGCGGGTCGGCATCTTTGAAGAACTTGTCAGCGAAGCCGAGCGACTCGAATTCGGGCAGGGTCTGACCGCTCAGGTCGACCGAGAAGAGCGTCGGCAGGTCGTATTTGCGGCCGATCTCTAAGTCACCGTAGGCCGGAGCGATGTGGACGATACCCGTACCATCTTCCAAGCTGACAAAGTCATCGGCGATCACGCGGTAGGCTTGGTTCCAGTCGACGTTGTCGCCAGCGCCGGGCACACCTTCGAACAGGTTGTCGTAGCGCAGGCCGACCAGATCTTTGCCCACCCAAGTGCGCTCGATCTCGACGTCGTCGCCCAGCACCGACTTGATCAGAGCGGCTGCCATGACCAAGCGCTCGCCGTTGACGGTGGCTTGCGCATAGTGAGCATCGGGCTTGACACAGAGCGCGACGTTGGCAGGCAGCGTCCAAGGCGTGGTTGTCCAAGCTACCAAGCTTGCGCCAGCCAGCTCGGCCGCCAAGGGGTGGCTATCGCCGCTGCCGCCCGGGCCTTGCACACGGAACTTGATCCAGACCGAGGGGTCATCGACGTTGTCTTTGAAGCCCTGGCTGACCTCGTGGTCGCTGAGGCTGGTGCCACAGCGCGGGCAGTGCATGGTCACCTTGTAGTCGCGGAAGAGCAGATTTTGATCCCAGAGTCGGCGGAAGATCTGCCATTCGCTCTCGATGTACCAATTTTCGTAGGTAATATAACCATTAGGATCGAGCCAGTACGCGATGCGCTCGGTCATTTTGCGCCATTCTTGAATGTAGCGCCAAACACTCTCTTTGCACTTCTCGTTAAAGGCTGCGATACCAAACTTTTCAATATCTGGCTTGCCGTTGAAGCCTAACTCTTTCTCAACCTCAATCTCGACTGGCAAACCGTGTGTGTCCCAGCCCTCGCGACGGCCAATAATATGGTAGCCTTGCATCGCGCGGTAGCGCAAAATAATATCTTTAAACGAGCGAGCAATGACGTGGTGAATACCGGGCCGTCCGTTACTTGTGGGTGGCCCTTCAAAAAAGACAAACTTCGGCCCGTTTTTGTTGCCTTCGAGCGACTGTTCGACTATGCGCTCTGCCTTCCACCAAGCAAGGATGTCCTCTTCTAGACGAGGGAAGGAGACCTTCGCATCAACCGGCTGAAACATACAAAACTCCTCACAGGAATAACAAACATAAGTGCTTAATATATAGCACGTTCTCGCGAAAACGCAAACTTTTTATAAAGTTTGTGCGTTTGCGCTCCGGTCCTCCAACGGCTGGCCAGACCATAATCAGCAGTATACCGCTTTTAAGCGACTTGTCATACGAATATGTGCCGATTTTTGGTAGCTATTTTGAGTTTCACGCCTAACTGTCTCCACTTTTAGGCTTCAGACATGATAACAAATCCGCTTAAAGATTTGTCCCTTTTGCGATACGTAAAAACGAAAAACAAAATGGTCAAGTTCCGCTCTGCCGAAGGCCAACATTTGGTATGACCTGAAGCAGTGGTCTTCGCTCTGCGAAAGCTACGAAGTCTAGGCGTCTGTTTGGGTTTTGGGGCAGCCTTTCGGCGCACAGCTAAGCAGCCCGTTTCGGCGGGCGGGCTGTTGGTAGCCGTAGGCGGACGCGCTGAGGACCTTCTTGGGGAAGGGACCTTGCCGCCAGCAGCTTGAACCCAGCGATCTGATTTGTCCAAGTTCCTTCTTCTGCTTGGCTATGAGCCTAGCTGAAATGAGCCTGAAAGCTTGAAAGGATTGGTAACAGACAAGAGCGGCTGTCTGATCTAAGACAACCGCTCTTCGTTGAGTGAGACATCTGTACAAGTATTGGCTGCTAGAGCCCTTTTTTAGGAGAAAAATAAAAGTGCTGGGTGTGATTGAGCTCTTGTTGATGTTGGACCCGTTCTGCCAGCGCACGAACACTTTGGATCGGGCCCTCTAGGTCGTTCAAGGAAATAACTCGCTCCAGTTCACCCTGATAGGCTACCGACGATTGAATCAACATTCGTAGATAGTAGAGCCGATCGAGCGTATCGATCAGCCCTTGTAAAGCAGCATCGAACATGCTTTGGCGAAAGTGATCGATCGACAGTTCTTGGGTTGGTGCGTTAGCTGCTTGTATGGTTGGGCTTGGTTCGTTTTCGCCAACGACACGTGCGATCTCCTGATGTTGCATTGTCATAAGCACTACATTCCTTCCCAGCACAGCTACGCTATCGCACTGGAAAGCTATCTGAGGTAGAATAACCTCTCCTTACAGCTCGCGGGCGTGAGCGATCAGGTCGCTCAAGACACCAGCGGCTGTGACGTCGACACCTGCCCCTGGGCCACGTACCACTAAAGGCCGCTCGTTGTAGCGCTCAGTCGTGAACGAAATCAGGTTGTCAGCACCTTTAAGCGATGCTAAGGGATGGCTGAGTGGCAACTCACGGAAGCCTACGCTGGCTCCATCCTCTTTAACAGTTGCTACATAACGCAATACAGCACCGTTTGCGCGCGTTTGGGCGATACGCTCGCGATAGTGCTGATCGAGACTCTGAACCTGCTCCATAAAGCCTTCGACATCGAGGCTGGCCAGCTCGGGCGGATACCAGGCTTCAGGAGCGACATCGCTAAACGACCAATCGCGTCCACAGCTGCGGGCTAGAATCAGCGCTTTACGAGCAACATCCTGCCCGCTCAGATCGTCGCGCGGATCTGGCTCTGTCCAACCGAGGCTGCGGGCGATTTTGACCGATTCCGAGAGCGGTGCATCTTCTTCGAGGCGGCTGGAAAGGTAACCGAGCGTACCGCTCAGACAGGCTTCGATCTTCAGAATACGGTCGCCAGTATCGAGCAGGCTTTGCAGCGTGCTGATAACTGGTAGGCCAGCGCCAACGGTCGCCTCGTAGCGAGTCGCACCCGTGCTGGTCAGAGCCTTGAAGTGTTGGATCTCACCACACAAGGGGCGCTTGTTTGCTAGGGCGATGCGATGGCCGAGGCCGACCAGTTCGCTGAAGGCGGCTTCGAGGCCGTCTTGGGCCGTAACATCGATAATGATGGCTGGTTGCGAAGGTACAAGCTCGCGCCAGTCGGCCACTGGGCGAGCTTTGGACTGGCTGCGCAAGCTCTGGCCTTGGTTTTTAGCTGCCAGGGCCGCTTCGAGTTCAGCGGGGCTCAGCCCTTGGGCATCATACAGTGCAGCGCTACTATCGAGCAAAGCGTGATAGGTAAATATAATGTTATAACGTTGTGCGAGGATTGTGCGTTGTTGCAGCACTTGTTGGACGAGCGCACGTCCGACGCCACCGAGCCCTAATTGAATAAGTGGAATGACGGTCATGATATCTCCAAGCCATACAAAAGCAATTCAAGGTTGGCCTATCATAGCATACTCTGCTTGGCTTTATGATGCTCTTTTAGCTACTTTGCCGCGTTCTAAAGAGTCAAGGAGTTGTTGGGCAGGATGGAGTTTGTAGTGGAAGATGATATAGTATTAAGAATACCACACTTACTTGTTTATGGAATGAGCGTTATCTCCATCTAAAGTATGAGATCGGTCTGTTAGATCAACAGGATCGGCTTCGTACTCTATGCTCTGCATAAAAAAGATGAGATGTTGTACACTTATAGATAAACGGAAAGAGCTTGACATTTTTTCGCGTTTTTGATGCTCAAGTGAACCAATGCTCTACGATTCAGGCAACACGCTCTAACGATGTTATGCAGAAGCGCTCATGAAAAAGATTAAATTATTTGGCTTTCGATCTATCCGCGGGAAATTAACTTCTTCTTATGTGTTTGTGACCGTTTTAGCAACAATTGTATTAGAAGCTATTTTGGTCTTGTCTGCGGTTTGGTCGATTTACGCTCATGTATTTGTGCCCAAAACCGTAGCGCGCACCGCTGAACTGATCGCCTTGGCGGCCCGTTCTGGTTATATGCAAGGCGAGCCAGACCCCGTAGAGCTCCAAACCATACTTGGGCATCTTATTCAGCCTATTGAGCCGACTTCTGAGTATCCGCCCCATATGTATTTTAATATGCAGGTTGCCACGAGCCTGCAAGAAGCTGAACAGCGCGGCGAAATACGCTTCTCAGATATGCCAGCTCTTTGGCAAGTAACATCGGTTGTGTTGCTCGATCCCGCTGGCAGGGTGCTCGCCTCGAATCTGTCCGATGCCTATGAACAGGGCAGCTTACTGACCGAGATCGAAGTGCCCGAAGCTGCGAGTCTGATCTCTCAAGCTGTAGAAGCCGCCAAGCGTGGTGACGAAAACGCCGTCGCCTCGGTGAGCGGCGATCGTATTCGCCAGCCTATGGCGATCGCACCTATTTTAGGAAGCGACGAAACCTTTTACGGTTTAGCCTATGTGCGCTTCTCCCCACCTCCGCTGGTAGCGGTAATTAAGTTTATTCCGCTGCTCTTGCAGCGTAGCTTGGTGCCGATTCTGCTTATGAGTGTGCTGGTCGGCAGTGTTTTTGGGCTTGTGGCTGGTATGGGCATGACCAACCGTCTCAAACGTCTGAGCGATGCCAGCGCTGCCTTAGCTAAGGGTGATCTTTCGCAACATATCGAAGATAACTCGCGCGACGAGATCGGCCAATTGGGGCGCCAATTCAATACCATGGCCGACCAACTAGGCGAAAATTTCCGTTCGCTCTATCGTTTAGCTGAGCAAAATGCCCAACTGGTCGAACAAGCCGCGCAACTCGCTACCGTCGAAGAGCGCAATCGCTTGGCGCGCGACCTGCACGACACGGTTAGCCAAGAGCTGTTTAGTTTGACGATGTTGGCGGCAGCGGCCCAAAGAGTGATCCGTAGCGACCCCGAATTGGCAGCAGCCCAGTTAGAAGAGATCCAAGAGACCTCTAAGCGCGCCCTTCAAGAGACGCGCAGCTTGATCTTCGCGTTGCGTCCGGCTATGCTCGACAATCGCGGTCTGGCCCCGGCCCTGCGCGATCTGATCCAAGGCACGCGCGAACGCCAAGGCTTAGATGTCGAGCTGTTTATCTCCGGTGAACGACTTTTGCCGCTCGAGCAGGAACAAGCCTTCTTTCGCATCGTTCAAGAGGCGCTCGCCAACGTGGTTCGCCATAGTGGAGTACGCCAAGCCAGCGTCTCGCTGACCTATGGCGATAAAGAGACCTGCCTTGAAGTGAGCGACCGCGGGCGCGGCTTCGATGTTACGGCGGCGCGTAACCCACGCTGTATCGGCCTCGATAGCATGGCCGAGCGCTCCAAGGTTTTGGGCGGCAGCTTTTCGATCGAAAGTGAGATCGGGCGCGGCACAACTGTGCGGGTACGTATTCCGGTTTCAAAAGAAGAAGTGTTAGAGCGATATTCGAGATAATCTCAACAACATACTCTCACAAGGAAGAGGTTTGAGCATGACTAGCGAACCAATACGAGTGCTACTTATCGATGACCATGCCGTGGTGCGGCGCGGTCTGCGCGCCTTTCTCACCACCTATGAAGAGATCGAAGTGGTAGGAGAGGCCGAAAGTGGTGCCGAAGGCATTGAACTTGCCCGCCAGCTTCTTCCCCATGTCGTGCTGATGGACTTGGTGATGGAAGGCATCGATGGAATCGAAGCGACCCGCCAGATCCGCACGATCAGCCCGACCACCCAAGTGATCGTCTTGACAAGCTATAGCGAAGATGAGCGTATCTTTCCAGCCATCAAAGCTGGAGCGCTTTCCTACCTCTTAAAGGATATCGGCCCCGACGACTTGGTGCGCGCCATCAAAGCGGCTCGCCAGCTTGAAGCGACCCTGCACCCAACCGTCGCCTCGCGCATGATCCAAGAGCTATCGGGTTCGCGCACCTCGCCGCTCGACGAGCTGACCGAGCGTGAACGGCATGTGCTGGCCTGTATCGCGCGTGGCCTCAACAACTTCGATATCGCTCAAGAACTCTCGATCAGCGAGCGCACTGTCAAGACCCACGTCAGCAATATCTTGTCGAAGCTGCACCTGCAAGACCGCACCCAAGCCGCGCTGCTGGCGCTGCGCGAAAAGCTTGTTCCGCTTGAACAGCGCTAAAGCAAGCATCCCTTCTTTGGCTATCGGCTGCCGTATTTTGCGGGAGAAGAGCTGGAGATACGTGCCAAGTACAGAGAAAGCAAAACCCTTCGACTAGTTGTTTCTAAGCTAGCCGAAGGGTAGTTTTTTAGTTCTGCGGCGAGATCTCTACCTTCCATTCGGTCCTTGGCGCGTCCGCCTACGGCTACAAAGTCGCCGCCCAGCATGTCCCCACACCAAGCGCCCTGTCTTAACGACCTGCGCTCTCGCAACACAAGGAAATAATACCAAATCCGTTTAGAGACTTGCGCTTTTATAACGCAGAAAACCAAAATCCGAGAAAGAGTTGTGTGAAATTCCACACAACAACATATAGTCAAGTTCCACTCTGCCGAAGACCAAATAGAAAGTAATCAATCGGATTTGGTATAAAATCGAGAAAAGACAAAAGATAATTGTGTTCCGCTCACACAAAAAACCAGTCAGCAAAGCGTAAACGCCCAGCTGGCTGGTCTTGTTTCCTTCAGCCTAGGCAAGGCCCATAATGCTGCGCACTTGGTCGTGCGGCAACGCATGTACGATGCGGCCTTTGTAGCCGACCATGGTGGTCGCAGCGATCATCGCATTCAAAATCGCTTCCTCGACAGCCTCGGCGGCAGCATCGAAGAGCGGATCGAGCTGGGGATGATCGACCATCTGCACGCTGCGGAGCGGCTCGCTGGCGCCGTTTGGAATCTTATTGCCCGTGCTCCACGCCATAAAGATATCGCCGCTGCCGTTGTGACCCGTGCCGCCTACGCGCGCAAGGCCGACCGTGGCGCGCCGCGCCAGTCGCTGACACTGAATCGGCAAAAGTGGCATATCGGTCGCCAACAAAATGATGATCGAGCTCATCTGCTGGCGCGGGTTTTGGTAGCCCTCGAGCTTCGAGAAGTCGATGCGTTTGCCGACCGGAACACCGTTGATCCGCAAGAGATGGGACGAGCCATAGTTGGCCTGCACCAGCGCGCCGACCGTCCATTCGCCACCCTTCGGGTTTGGAAAGCGACGCGATGAGGTGCCCGTGCCACCTTTGAAGCCGTGGCAGATCATACCGGTGCCGCCGCCCACATTGCCCTCGGCGATCGGACCATCGCTAGCAGAGTTCAGGGCGGCAACCACATGCTCGGGCCGCACATACAAGCCATTGATGTTGTTCAAAACACCGTCGAAGGTTTCGCCGACGACGGGTAGCATCCAATATTCGAGATCGCGGTTTTGGTTGGCATAGCGAATAATACCTTCGTGAGCGGCACCAACGCTGTGGGTATTGGTCAACACGATCGGCGTGGTCAGCATGCCCGATTCGTTGATCCAAGCTAGACCCGATAGCTCGCCATTGCCATTGAAGACGGCGCTGCCAGCAAAGAGGTGTTGGTCTAAGATTTCGGCATGGGGCAGAACGGCGGTTGCGCCTGTGCGGGCAGCATTATCGCCTTCGCCTTCGATCAGGGTTGTATAGCCGACGCGTACCCCAGCCACATCAGTGATGGCGTTGTGGGGGCCTGTAGGGAAATCGCCAATGGTAATGCCTAAATCACGTAATCGGGTCATGTTGTAACATCCTTAAAGATTGCAATTTGCAGAATACACGCAATAGTAGCATAGTGTATCAGTAGCAGCTTCGCTGTGAACCTTTGTTGTTTTAATGGTACACTGAGCTCATGCAGACAGATCACTTACCACCTTTACTTGCGATTATTGGGCCGACTGCGGTGGGTAAAACCGCTTATGCTATCGAATTAGCCCAACGATATAACGGCGAGATCGTTTCGGCCGACTCGCGCCAAGTCTATAAAGGCATGGAGATCGGCACCGCCCAGCCCTCGCCAGCCGAGCTTGCCGCTGTTCCTCACCATTTGTTTGGCTTTTTGCAGCCCGACGATGAGTTTTCGCTTGGTACTTACGTTCGTTTGGCCAAGGCCGCCATCGCCGATATCACTCGGCGCGGTAAACTGCCGATACTAGTCGGGGGTACGGGCCAGTATGTCGCCGCCATTTTGGACGGTTGGCAGGTTCCCGAAGTTGCACCTCACCCCGAGTTGCGCGCCGAGCTAGAGGCTCAAGCCGCAGCCGAGGGCCATCAGGCGCTCTACGATCGCTTGTTAGCAGTCGACCCAGTTGCCGCCGAAAAGATCGCGCCTACCAATCTGCGCCGTGTCATCCGCGCGCTCGAGGTCTATTTGGTGACGGGCCAGCCGATCTCGCAGTTGCAGCGACGCGAGCCGCCACCCTACCGCATGCAAACGCGCTGGATCGTGCGCGAGCGCGACGAACTCTACGAGCGAATCGATCGGCGTGTCGATCAGATGATGCAGGCGGGCCTGCTCGATGAGGTGCGCGCTCTGCTGGAAGCTGGCTATGGTTGGCAGCTCTCGGCTATGTCGAGTCTGGGTTATATTCAGTTTCGCCCCTACTTTGAAGGCCAAGCCGACCTCGAGAGTTGTGTCACCCGTTTGAAGTACGATACCCACGCTTTTGCGCGCCGCCAAGACACTTGGTTCCGGCGTCTGCCCTACCTTGTGCAGATCCCTGCTGATCAGTTGACGTATGATGCTTGGTAGAGCTAAGCGGCACGCTGTGTAACAAAGAGGAAGTGAAGATGGCCTTGAAGCGCCTCAGCCTTTTAACTATTCTCTGTCTTCTCTTAGCAAGCTGTGGCTGGTTGCAAGCCAGCAAGCGCGGCGTGACCGAAGGTAAGCAGTTGCCCGACGCTACCTTTATCAGTATGAGCGGACAGACATTTTCGCTTGAAGGTCTGCTTGGTCAGCCCTTAATTATCAACTTTTGGGCGACTTGGTGTGCTCCCTGTCGCGAAGAGATGCCTTTGCTTGAAGCTGCCGAGAAACAGCTTAAGCGCACTGGCCTTCAGGTGGTGGCGATCACCTCAGAAACCAGCGATGTGGTCTATCCTTATCTGGTTGAAAATGATCTCGGCTTGCAGGTCTTACTCGATAGAGATGGCAAGGCAGCCAAAGACTATCAGATCCAGTACCTGCCAACGACCTTTTTCATCGATAGCACGGGCAAAATTATAGCACGACACACCGGTCAGCTTTACGGCGAGACGCTTTCGAACTATTTAGAGCAGTTGGTTGGCGAAGGACTTGAAGAACTGCCAGTGCTGGAAACCCAGTACCCGCTTCCGCCATGGCACCCTCAAGTCCCGGCTACGCCGTCGCCCACGCGTGTGCGCCTGCAAAGCTAGGCTTGGCTGTTGCGCAGCCATTCCCCACTTTTGCCGCCGCGCTTCTCTTCGAGCTGAATAGCTGTGATCTGCATGCCGCGATCGACAGCTTTGCACATATCATAGATCGTCAGAGCTGCGACGCTCACCGCTGTAAGCGCCTCCATTTCTACGCCGGTTTGGCCTTTGGTGCGCACTTTGGCCTCGATCCGTAAGCCCTTTCCTTCCTCTGGGCTGATCGTAAGCGACACGTGGGTCAACATCAGCGGATGGCAGAGCGGAATCAGCTCTGACGTGCGTTTGGCAGCCATGATCCCCGCGATGCGAGCCGTAGCGATCACATCGCCTTTGGCGATCGATCCTTCGCTGATCAGGGCTAGGGTTTCGGGTTGCATCAGCACCATGCCCGATGCGATCGCTTCGCGCGATGTCTCGGCTTTGGCTCCCACATCGACCATATGGGCTTGGCCTTGGGCATCGAGATGGGTCAATTGCGGCTTCTCCGACTGTTCGTTATTCACCGTATCTGCTCCTCTGAACTGAAAGAATCTTTGATATATCGTCGACTACTGGGCGTTTTTGCTCTTTGGTAGAGCGCGACTTCTCTTTGGCCGCAGCTTTTGGTCTGCAAGAGCGCTGTCTTTGAGAGGGTGCCCGACTTGGTAGCCGTAGGCGGACGCGCTGGCAGCCCTTTTGAGATGGTGGCGATCTTACCGCCATGACTTTGTAAGGAAAGCATTTCGTACAAAGCGCGCTGTCTCTCGGGCCCTTAGCCGATTGTGGCAGTGTAGCACGCCTTGCTTGGAGGCAGCGAGCCAACGACAGAAGGCGACTTGGTATGCGTATGCTTTGGCCTAGAGCGAAAGTAGTGCCTCTGGTGGTGGATAAATGGGCGTTGACTATCTTTGTTTGGCTGCATGTTTTCGCACGATTCTACCATGCTTTGTGGGAAAAAAGCACACTTTTTCGGTTTTTTTGATAACAATTCCATGCAGCCGAATCCAGGACTATAGTCCTACCTATAGACTGGCATGAGTACTAGAAAAAACCTTTACACTTCCGTACATTTGGTAATAAATTTAATGAAAAAGATACCTTATTAAGAAAATATCTACCGCAATTTAACATAATTCTCTATTAGTGTTTATCGTAAAACGATTTTTGAAGGGACTAATCGAAAATGGGGCCGAAATCGGTCTGCAAATTGCTTGAATTCTGTATTTTCGTGGTATATAATAGGGCAGCCGTGGGGCAAAGTGGGGCAAAGTGGGTAAACAAACCTATTCCTACAAATTAGAACAAAAAATAAGGTAGAACAAGTGTTTCTAGGCGAATACGCGCACAGTATAGATGAAAAGGGCCGAGTCGCAGTACCGGCACGTTTTCGCGAAGAACTTCGCGAAGGCATCATCTTGACGCGCGGCTTCGATCACTGTCTACAAGTGTATCCCCACGCAACCTTTGATCAATTACGCCAACGAGTGAATGAGCTTTCGATCGGCAATGTGAATGTGCGCAACCTGCGACGCCTTTTGTTCGCGGGTGCGGCCGAGGTCGAGCTTGATAAGCAAGGTCGTGTCCTCATTCCGCAAAACTTGCGCGAATACGCCGGTTTGAGAGGTCAAGCTATTTTGGTTGGTAACGATACCTATTTTGAGATTTGGTCTGAAGAACGCTGGCAGTCCATTTTGGAAGCGATCGATAACAGTGGTAGCCATTTGGCTGAACAGCTCGCTGCCTTGGGAGTATAGATTTGCTTTCGTTTGAACATACGCCAGTGCTCTTGGCGGAAGTTGTGGAAGGGCTTGCACTCAAGCCCGGTGCTTGTTGGGTTGATGGAACGCTTGGTGGTGCAGGCCATGCTTTGGCATTGCTCGAGCGAACCGCTCCCAATGGACGTTTGATCGGTATTGATGCCGACCCGGCTGCTCTGGCTGCGGCTGAAGCTCGCTTACGGGCCGCCCTAGGCGACAGCTACGAGCAGCGCGTGACCTTAGTGCACGGACATTTCGACCAATTAGATGAGATCGCTGCTCGTCTGCACATATCCGCCCTCGATGGAGTGTTGTTCGACCTTGGAGTCTCTTCCCATCAGCTCGACACACCTGATCGAGGGTTCTCGTTCCTACACGACGGGCCACTCGATATGCGTTTGGACCCCACCCAAGGGGAGACGGCTGCCGATCTGCTTGCTTATAGTGACGAACGAACGATAGCCGATCTGATTTTTCAGTATGGTGAAGAACGGGCGTCGCGCCGTATAGCACGCGCCATTGTTGAACAACGTCGTAGCAAACCGCTAACTACTACTGCCGAACTTGCTGAGCTTGTGACGCGCGCGTTGGGTGGAAGACGGGGCCAGATTCATCCGGCTACCCGTACATTTCAGGCACTACGTATCGCTGTCAATCAAGAATTGAGACGCATCGAACGAGTTTTACCCCAAGCTGTTGACTTGTTGCGACCCGGTGGGCGTTTGGCTGTGATCAGCTTCCATTCGCTTGAAGACCGGATAGTAAAACAGTTTATGCGAGCTGAATCGGGCTATGCAGGCGGCGATAACCCGGCAACCGGGCCAGTTCGATTAGAGATCATTACGCGCAAGCCACTTGTAGCGAGCGACCAAGAACAGCGCCAAAACCCGCGGAGCAGAAGCGCTAAACTGCGTATCGCTGAACGGGTTGACGAAGCTTAGGGGAAGTTCATCGACTCGCTGCTTAACTCAACAGAGCGAAGATGCACTATACAGGTATTGGATTATAGCCTCGGAGATGCAATATGGCTGTCAATACTCGCAGAATCTTTCCACTTCAGCAGGCCAAAGAGCGACGAGGCTCGGTATCGCGCTATTTAGAGCTTGATGGCAGTCGTTACCTCTTGGGTGCAATTATTCTTCTTTGTTTGGTGAGTTTGATTGCATTGGCACAAACCGGTGTTGTGGCTACGAAAGGCTATGAGATTTCGCAGCTTGAACAAGAACGGGTGCAACTGCTGCGCGAGCGATCGCAGCTTCAAATGCGGCTAGCAGCTGCTCAATCACTCCATGAAGTTCAACGTCGCGCTTTGGTGCTGGGCCTTAAGCCAATGACCGAGGATCAAGCGATCTATATGATTGTGCCAGATACGATAATGAACTCCCCACTCTCTCTGTCTCAATCTGTTCCTGCCGATGATACCTCAGCAGAATCTTTAATTGATTCCAATGAAGATTTACCGTAGGGCTTATGGCAACACGAACAGCAACGAGTACGCTTAAAAAACAACAGTCTCGCCCTGTTGCCATTTCTCGATGGCGTATCAGAGCGTTGCTTTTTTTAGTGCTGCTTTTAGTTGTTCGGATTGCGATACGTTTGGGCGAAGTCCAAGTGTTGCAACACGAGCAACTTTCGACTATGGCCCGTGGCGAGATCGATCAGCAAGTGACCTTAATGCCAGAACGCGGTGTAATTAGCGATAGCGCCGGCAATGTTTTGGCTATGGATGTTGATCGCGAGAGCCTTTGGGCTGTGCCGAAGTATATTGATCCTGAACGCGCTCCTCGTTTAGCGCTTACCCTCGCGACCCTGTTAAAACGCGACCCCAACGAGATTCAAGAGATCCTCACCAACGATAAACTCTACTGGTTGCCTGTTGCGCGCTGGCTCGACCCTCAAGTTGCCGAACAGATCGAACTGCTTGAGGAGCCGGGCCTAGTCTTGCAATACGAACCGCGCCGCGTCTATCCGCAAGGCTCGTTTGCAGGGCAGGTTGTGGGTGCGGTCAACAACAACGGCGACGGTATTAGCGGCGTTGAAAGCTACTTCAATAGTGAAGTGAAGGGCATTACGGGTACCTTAACCGCCGAGTGGGACAGCCACTCTAACCCGATCTGGATCGCCCCCTATGAGAAGCAGCCCGCTCGCGATGGTGCAGACCTGACTCTCACGATCGATCCCTTGATTCAGCACACTATCGAGACCGCGCTTGAGGAGGCAGTGGTGCAACACCAAGCCTCGGGCGGCACTGTGATCGTGATGGATACCAAAACGGGCGCGGTTTTGGGAATGACGAGTTATCCGTTCTTCGACCCAAATAACTGGCAAGACTATCCTGCCGAACAGTGGCAAAACCCAGCTGTTAGCACGCTCTACGAGCCAGGCAGTACCTTCAAAATCATTACAGCCGCTGCGGCCCTGCAGTCGCGCAAGGTGACCGCCGACACCACCGTTTATGATGGTGGTGTGATCTCGCGCTATGGCGAGACGCTCGGTAACTGGAATCGCGCGGGCAATGGGGAGCTCGATCTCTCTAAGATGCTTTACTATTCGAGCAACGTGGCTGCGCTGCAATTTATGGAGCTGACGGGCGAGGAAGCGTTTTATGCTACGGTCGAACGCTTCGGCTTCGGCAAACCGACCGGAATCGATATCGGTGGCGAACAAGCGGGAATTGTGAACTGGCCCGGCTCGCCCGACTACAACCCGATCGTGCCTCTAACCAACAGCTACGGTCAAGGTATTGCGGTCTCGCCGTTGCAGATGGTGCGTGCTATGGCGGCTATCGCCAACGATGGCCTGATGATGCGCCCTTATGTGGTTGCCAAACGCTGCCTGGAAGATAATTGTGTCGAGACCCAGCCTGAAGAAGTCGGCCAAGTTGTCGATAAAGAGGTCGCTTGGACGATTCGCCAAATGCTGATTCACTCGGCGAACCACTATGCTGGTGTGGTTTGGGGCAGTCGAACAGGCAACTATGGCGATGCTTGGTTGGTGCCGGGCTATGCTATCGGTGCCAAGACAGGAACTTCGTCGATCCCTGATGGTCGTGGTGGCTATGAACCCTATACGATCGGTTCGGTGCTCGGCTTCGGCCCCAACGATAACCCACGCTACGCTGTTTTGGTAAAGATCGATCGACCGAAAGACGATATTTGGGGTGTCAATACCGCCATTCCGGTTTACCATAAGATTATGGAGCAGTTGATGCGTTATGCGCGAATCGCTCCCGATCCTGCTTTACGCAGCGAAGGACAATAGCCAGACCAGTTGGATGTCGATCTGCGCTTGTAGTGGCCCTGTTCGAAAGAACTGGATGATTATGCTACAATGCCGCCAAATACCCAATAGATAGAGGAGGGCGGCGTGCTTAGCCTAGTGCATATTCTGTACGGCGTCCAACGGAAAGCAATGCGGCAAATGCCGACAATACCGGCGCACTGGCAGGATGTGGGTATTCACGATATTGTGAGTGACTCGCGCGAAGTCAGTCCGGGGTCATTGTTTGTAGCGATCGCAGGCGAACGAACTGACGGCCATCATTATCTAGCTGATGTGGCTGCGCGTGGTGCGCAGGCGGCTTTGGTGAACCGAGAGAAAGTGCCTGCCGATCGGCCCCTTGCTGAGAGCGGACGCGCATGGGTGCTGGTAGATCCAGCAACTGGCGATGGACTCCTTCAAGCGACAACAGATGCTTTTTTACTGATCGCAGTCGATAACCCTGAAATGGCGCTGCAGCGCTTGGCTGCTTATCACCGTCGCCAACTAGCCGTTACGTTGGTTGGTATTACGGGAAGCGTCGGTAAGACTTCGACTAAAGAGGTCGTTGCAGCTGTGCTGGGTCAGCGTTTTCGCACCTTAAAAAATAAGCGTAGTTACAACAGCGATGTCACTGTTCCGATCAGTTTGTTACATTTGAGCCACGACCACGAGGTCATGGTTCAAGAGATGGGCATGTGGGCACCGGGCGAGATCCGTTTCTTATGCAGCTTAGCGCTCCCTAAGATCGGTATTGTAACTAATGTAGGGCCTACCCACCTCGAGCGCATGGGCAGCATCGAAGCGATCGCTAACACCAAGGCAGAATTAATTGAATCGTTGCCAGTGGATGGTATTGCAATATTGAATGGCGACGATGAACGTGTTCGCGCGATGCAGGCTCGAACACGGGCGCGCAGCTTTTTTTATGGTTTGCAGCCCCACAACGATCTGTGGGCCGATCAGGTTCAGTCGTATGGTCTCGATGGCATCGCTTTTCGGGTCCATTATCGCGATGAGGTCGAAGCCTTCCGCGTGCGTTTGATCGGGCCTCACCACGTTTATAGCTGTTTGGCTGCGATTGCGACAGCCTTGCAACTCGGCATGAACTGGGAAGAGATACGCCTTGGTCTGAGCGCAGACGAAATGGAAACGCGAATCGTTACGCTTACTGGCCTGAATAAGTCCATTTTGATCGATGATAGCTACAATGCTGCCCCGATCTCTACGGTTGCCGCGCTCGATCTGTTAGCTACACTCCCAGGGCGTAAAATCGCCATTTTGGGTGATATGCTTGAATTGGGCAGTGTTGAAGAAGAAGGTCATCGCCAAGTCGGGCGGCGCGTTTCGAAGGTGGCTGATGAACTGTTTGTTGTTGGAAAACGTGCTCGTTGGGTCGCCGAAGAGGCGCTTGCCCAAGGCATGCCCGCCGAGCGTGTCCATATAGCTCAGACGAATGCAGAGATTGTTACGATGGTGAAGCCATTCTTGCAGCCAGAGGATAAAGTGTTGATCAAAGGCTCGCGTGGTGCCGCCCTCGAAGAGGTTGTGTCTGCATTACGACACCGATCTGAGGAGGCTTAGAGATATGGAAACCTTACGCGCCCTGCTGGTTCAAGATATGGCGAGAGCTCTGCTTTTGGCCTCTGCTGCGTTCTTTTTAACGCTTTTTACCGGACAGTATTGGATCCGGCTTTTGCGCGCCAAGAAGATCGGTAAACAGATCCGAGCAGAAGGCCCTCAGAGCCACCAAGTTAAGACCGGCACGCCAACCATGGGTGGCATCATCATTGTGGTGCCCGTCGTGGTGCTTACGATTATCTTCAACCTTGTGCCTGATCGACTCTCGATCCTCTTGCCTCTGGCTGTGCTTATCAGCTTTGCGGTGCTGGGTGGCATGGATGACTATCTTTCGTTGGTCGGCACGAAATCGAAGACCTATGGCTTTACGAGTCGCCACAAATTTATTCTGACATTCTTGATCGCTCTCGCGGCGAGCTTGGTTTTATACCTGCCTAAGCCGTTTGGCTTAGAGAATTATGGTCAGGTACGTATTCCCTTCTTCTCAGAAGCGGTCAATATTGGACCATGGTTTATTCCGTTCGCAACTTTTATCATTATTGGAACGAGCCATGCCGTTAACTTGACCGACGGCCTCGACAGTTTGGCGGGCTGGAACCTCACTCTAGCCTTTGGGGCTTATGGGGTCATCACCTTCCTCGATGGCGACTTTACCAATCTGATGGCCTTTAGTTTCACCTTGGTTGGAGCGTGCGCCGCCTTTTTGTGGTACAACGCTCATCCAGCTCAAGTGTTTATGGGCGATCTGGGTTCGCTCTCGTTGGGAGCGGTACTGGCCGTTATCGCCTTGCAGTCGCAACAGTGGTTACTACTACCTGTTGTAGGTGCTGTATTTGTGGTCGAAGCCCTGTCCGTCATTATTCAGGTTGGCTACTTTAAGTGGACCAAGCGCCGTTTTGGAGAGGGCCGTCGAATCTTTCGTATGTCGCCTTTGCACAACCACTTCGAACTGTCGGGCTGGAGCGAGACGCAGGTTATGCAGCGTTTTGTTTTGATCGGCACAGTCGCTGCTATGGTAGGCATCTCGTTGGCGCTTACCTATACAACCGTCAATACGCCCAGTCAGCCAGCAAGTCATTCTACCCAGCAGGTTGAAGCGATAACCGTGCAGGCTTCAGAATAAGAAACGAACAAGTTGTGGAAACTACACCCTATCAACAACAAGACGATCAGCGTCCTCCTGTTAGCGAGGGTGATGTCGTTCAGCAACCACCGTTTGGCCCGCCGCCTCAGCCGCAGCGGGTCATGGTGCGCATGCCCACCAGTCGGGTGATCGCTGTTTGGATCCTGCTGGGCCTCAACATCTTGCTCTACATCGTCTCGATGATTTTAAGCTTTTGGGCAGGGCAAACCGACTTCTTGCAGCCTGCAAATTGGGTCTTGCAATTCCTTGGTTGGAAAGAGAATGTTCTGATCTATCAGGGCGAATACTGGCGCTTACTGACCTCCATGTTTCTGCATGGAAGTCTTATCCATATCTTTTTCAATGCCTATGCTCTCTATGTCTTCGGTACGGAAGTCGAGCGTATGTATGGCACGGCCCGCTTTTTGACAATCTATTTTGTAGCGGGCTTAGTTGGAAGCGTCGCTTCTTATCTCTTTTCGGCCTACCCGTCGGTCGGTGCGAGCGGTGCGATCTTTGGTCTTTTTGGCGCGCACGCGGCTTTTTTCTATTTAAACCGCAAGGTCTTGGGCGACTTCGCCAAAATGCAGTTGCAAAGTATGGCTGGCCTGCTGATCATCAACCTCTTGATCGGCTTCAGCGGCTCGCGCATCGACAACTACGCCCATATCGGAGGTTTGATCGGTGGTGCGATCGTGGGTGCGGCTTTGACAGCGCGCTTTAGTGTTGAGCGTCAACTGCTGCAGATCGTCTTGCACCGAGTTTTTAGCCCTTATGGTTGGGCGGCGGCGGCTGTGGTCTTGTTGGTTTTAGTAAGTGCGGTTCGCTTGATCGATCCGCCCTGTATCGTTGGTATCCAAGGGCGCCAGTTACTCATTCAAAGCTGCTCAATCGTGGTGGGCGCTGGCTCTACCTAAGGGGCGACAGAGGCTATGATTTTCGAAACCACCAAACGGAAACCTGACTATATCCTACTTGCGGCCATCGGGGCACTTGTCGCGGTAGGCCTAGTTATGGTATATAGTGCAAGTTTTGTAGATGCCTTCATGCAACAAGAGAACCAGTTCTATTACCTCTTTCGCCAGTTAACCGGCGCATGTATTGGAACTGTGGGCATGTTGGTTGCACGACGGGTCAACTATACCGTTTGGCGGCGCTATTCGGTTCATCTCATGGGCTTGGCGCTGATCTTATTGATGCTTGTGTTGATCTTGCCAGCCTCTATGACGATGGTTAACGATTCGCGTTCCTGGATACGCTATGGAGCCTTCAGCTTTCAGCCATCGGAATTCGCCAAACTAGCGCTGATTGTCTATTTCTCTGACTGGCTTTCGCGGCGCGGTGAGAAGCTCAACAACGTGACCTATGGTTTGATACCGTTCGGCGTGATGCTCGGCATCGTCTGTGGCCTTGTGATGCTCGAACCAGACCTCGGCACGACGGTTGTGCTGGTGATGATCGCTGGCATGATCTATTTTGCAGCAGGTGCGAACTTGCTGCATATCGGTGGTGCGGTCGGCCTAGCCGTTATAGCATTCTGGGTCTTTATTGGTTTGACCGGCAAAGTTGCCCGTATTCAAGCCTTTCAAGACCCGTGGAAGTATTACGATACCTCAGGTTATCAGCCAGTGCACGCGCTCTATGCACTGGGAAGCGGTGGCTTTTTTGGTGTAGGTTTGGGCCAGGCGCGTCAGAAGTTTCTTTGGCTGCCTCAAGCGCATACCGATGCTATTTTTGCTATTATCGGTGAAGAGTTGGGCTTGATCGGAACCTTATTGGTTCTGGGCGGCTTTTTGCTTCTAGCCTATCGTGGTTTTCGAATTGCGGGTCGCGCACCTGATCCGTTTGCGACATTAGTAACAGTCGGTATTACTTCATGGATTGTCTTTCAAGCCTTGTTGAATATCGCTGTCGTGACTTCGTTAGTGCCTTTTACTGGCATAACACTACCATTTTTATCCTATGGTAGCTCTTCGTTGATGATGTGTATGATCGCTATGGGAGTGCTGCTCAACATTTCGCAGCATGTTCGTGACCGAGAGACGACTCGCCAAAGCGATTCGTTGGCTCAGGTTATACCACAGCTTCAAGCCAGCTTAGCCGCCGTGCCTGCTTGGGGCCGTGAGCGGTGGTCGCGCTTGTGGGACACTCCTCATCGTTCTAGCACGCGCAAACGGCGTACACAGCAGCGGCGAACAGGGCGTACACGTCTTCGTTAAACGTATTCTTGGTGCGGTCTGTTCCGTCGAAAAATAAGGAGTGAAGAGGCGATGCAGTATCTCATTGCTTTTACGCTCGATCAACCCTTGGTTATGGGGTTGCAATCAGTGACTCTGCAGGTCAATGGATACTTGATCCTCCTGTTTTTCATTGCTGTAGGTGCCTATATCGGCTGGGCACGCGGCATTCGAGCCTTGTTGACCATGGCTTTGATGTCGGTGTTTGCCTATATTTTGTGTGTGCAGAGCGGGCAACTCTTTATCTCAATTATTAACCGTCTCTATCAGAATGGGCCGCGCTTGCTGGCTTTTTTGCTCAATCGCGATATTAATAGCGCTTTTGTACCGGACCCCTTGATCGAGCCGGGCTTTACTATTCCGCTCTTCTTTCGCTTCGTCTTCTTTCTGCTCTTGATCGCTTTTGGCTGGTTTTTTCGCCAAAAAGCCATCTGGTATCAGAGTCAACCCGACGATAACAAAGAGCCCTACGCCCGAACCTTGGGTGCCGTGTTAGGTGGCTTTATCGCGACCTTGTGGACAGCAGCCATGGTGAGCTTCTGGGTTGAGCTGGTGAATGCAGGTCAAGCGTTCGGCGGTTTCCTTGCAACCGTTTTTTACGCTTTGCCAGATATCACACCCTATATGACTGCTTTGATCACGATTTTCTTTATTTTGCTGGGTGTGATTATTCTGTTCAATTTACCAAAATTAGCGAAATAGCTTGCGCGTTGGCAAGGGTGCTGACTTGTCAACACAGCCTTGTTCAGTTTATAGAGCTCGGCTGGCGAAGCAGGTGCACATGGGCTTCGCAAACTCTGTGCCAGATACTCACACAGACCCAATCACGCTGTATGGTGACTGATGTGAGGATCTCGCTGTAGCTGCGAAGATGTTCGTGGCGGTCGGGAAGTTGTGCTCAGGCAACAAGGAGTGAGGAGTTTATGCGTAGTCTCGCTGCCCTTACACTCGATCTACCCTTGGTGGTTGCGTTACAAGTGCTAACCATTAGCATCAATGGTATTATGATCCTTTTGGTGTTAATCGGCATCGGCTTTTATATCGGTTGGATGCGGGGTATCCGCGCTATTTTGACGATCGCGCTTTTTACGGTGGCAGCCTACCTTTTATGTGTGCAGGGCGGACAGACTCTTATTACAGTTGTAAATCGCTTTTACCAGAACGGCCCGCGTATCGCAGCCTTCGCTTTGGGGCGCGACTATACGGCTGAGCCATTGCTCGACCCATTGATCACACCAGACTTCGCTATTCCACTCTTCTTTCGTTTTATGCTTTTTATAGCACTTATCGCCTTCGGCTGGTTCTTTAACGCCAAGCCGAAGTGGTATAAAGCACAGCCTGATACCAAGGGTGAGCCGCTTGCACAGATCTTGGGAGGGTGTATCGGGGGCTTTATTGCCTTACTGATCGTCAGTGGGCTTACCGCATTCTGGGTTGATTTGGTCAATAGCGGAGCAGCTTTCGAGGGCTGGATCGCAACCATCTTTTATGCCCTGCCTGATGTAACGCCGTTTGTACCAACCCTGATTGTGATCTTTTTCTTGTTGTTGGGTTTCATTCTTGTCTTTAACCTCCCCAAACTCTGGAAAGCCTAACGAGTTCTCCACTCGTGGGGAGAAGAGAGAAGAGCGAAAGACCCAACTGGGTGCCAAATCTCGGCCCAGTTGGGTCTCTATCCCCAAGAAGCCCTCAGAACTGTTCAATACCGTGCGTTTCTAGCAACTTCTTGACTATAGATACGATTGCGTGTTATAGAACACAGTACAATAGATTAGGTATCTATTGTAATAAAGCGTTTTTTCCGCATAGTAATATAGAAACTGGGTTTCGATGCATTACCACATTGTTGGTATCGCGGGCGCAGGAATGAGCGCCATCGCCAATATTCTGCTCGATCAAGGGCATTCGGTGAGTGGTTCGGATCTGAATACGAATCAGCTCACTAACGCGCTGCAACAGCGCGGTGTGACGATCTATAAGGGCCACGATGCGCGCTACATCGTGGGGGCCGATGTTGTTTTGGCTACTTCGGCGGTGCCTAACCAGCATCCCGAGCTGTTGGCGGCCCAACAGTCGGGGATTGCCATCTACCGCCGAGCTCAACTATGGCGCGAATGGTCGCAACAGCGCGACGTTATCGCTGTGGCTGGTACGCATGGCAAAACAACCACAACTGCGATGATCGCTTTAGTGCTTGAGCGTGCTGGTTTGAATCCTGGCTTCTTGATCGGTGGCTATTCGCCCGATTTAGGCACCAACGCTCGCTGGGGCGATCCCAACGCGCCGTTTGTGATCGAAGCCGATGAATATGATCGCACCTTCTTGTCGCTGCGTCCTAAGATCTCGGTGATCACCAATGTCGAATGGGATCATGTCGATATTTATCCGTCGCGCGACGAGTATGAGGCAGCGTTTGCCCTCTTTGCGGCCCAGAGTCAGTGTTGTATCGTCGACGAGAGTTGGGCTGCCAAACCCGCTTCGGGTGACAAGCGCTGGATCCGTTATGGCTTTAACGCAAACAACGATTGGCTGATCGGCCCATGCACGGTAGATGCGGGCTATACGCTCGCTCAGGTGCGTCGGCGTGCCAACCCGCCAGTTGAAGTTGGTGTTAGTCTACAGGTTCCGGGTATTCACAATATGCGCAACGCCACGGCAGCTTTGGCTGTCGCTCAACAATTATCATTGAATATGGCCGATACAAGCCTTGCGTTGCTCGAATATCGGGGAACAGGACGCCGTTTTGAGTTGAAGGGTGAAGCGCGCGGAATCACGGTTATCGATGATTATGCCCATCATCCAACCGAAGTTCGTGTCAATATCGAAGCTGCGCGAGCTCGTTTTGGCAAGCGTCGAATCATCGCCTATTTGCAGCCTCACACCTATTCTCGTACCCGAGCGCTGCTCAATGATTGGCCTTCAGCATTTGAAAAGGCAGATATCGTTCTAATTGGCGCAATTTATGGTGCTCGAGAACAAAATACAAATCAAGAAGAAATTTCTGACAGCGTGTTAGCAAAGCAGATTTCTCTCGTTCATGATCATGTTGTACCCGTTGGTGGTATTGATCGTGCAGTGAACACCCTAACCGAGCTTTTGCAAGCTGGAGATGTTCTTCTCACCATGGGAGCAGGAGATAGCTACCTTGTGGGTGAACGTGTTCTCGAATGGCTGAAACGCGCAGAATCATAAGCTATTTCTTTGCAAGACATGAATTCTGCTATTTTTATGTAAGATATGCAAAACGATACACAGATACCAACCATTCTTGAACATGAGCCGCTTGCAAAACGTACGGCTTGGCGCGTTGGAGGCCCAGCGCGTTACTATGCCGAACCCACCACACCCGAAGAGCTTCGCAACGTGCTGCTTTGGGCCGCAGAACGCGAAGTTGCAATCTTTGTGTTAGGCGGCGGTAGCAATCTGTTGATCCGCGACAGCGGCTTTCCTGGCCTGGTTGTGCGCTATCGCGCCCGCGATTGGTCGATCGAACAGATCGATGATGATAAAGCGTTGCTTAAGGTGCAAGCCGCTGCTCCTATGGCTGGCACGGTGCGCCGTGTGAGCGCCCAAGGTTGGGGAGGACTGGTTTGGGCCGAAGGGTTACCTGGAACGCTTGGCGGCGGTGTATATGGTAACGCCGGTTGTTATGGCGGAGATTTCGCGAGCGTGCTTCAGCGCGCGTGGTTGTTAGTCCCCGATGCTAAAGGTGACTACCAGGTTGAGGAGTGGCCGCAGAGCCGTTTAGAGTATGGCTATCGTACGAGCTTCTTGAAACGTCAGGCAGTGCTCAGCCCCGCACCACATGGTCGAACCCACCCACTTGTTATAGAAGCAGAGTTGCGACTTGAGCGAGATGATCCGGCTGCCCTTGAAGCCACAATGGCACGCATAGCCAGCGAGCGTAAAGGGAAAACGCCCGTTGGTAGTAGCTGTGGCAGCGTCTTCAAGAATCCTGAAGGAACGAGCGCTGGGCGTTTGATTGAGCAAGCCGGTCTCAAAGGGCGAAGTTGTGGTGCCGCGATCGTTTCAGAACGCCATGCAAACTATATCGTCAATCGTGGCGGTGCCAGTAGCGACGATATTTTACAATTAATTGATATTATTCGTTCGGAAGTTCTACGCCAGTTTGGGATAGAACTCGAACTTGAAGTAGTAGTGGTCGGTTAGGCCAACATCAGTTTCTGATAGAGATTAGAGAACCTTATGAGCGATAAGATTCGAGTGGCGGTTGTGTTTGGCGGTGAGAGTGGAGAACACGAAGTCTCGATTGTGTCGGCTCATGCCGTGATGCAGGCCCTCGATCCCAATAAATATGATGTGGTTCCGGTTGGAATCACGCGAGAGGGCCGTTGGCTGATCGGTACAAGCGAAGCTCCTCAAGGCGCTTGGGAATATTTGGTGGCTAACGCAGATCGGCGCAAGCTGCCAAGCGACATGGCGCGCCAACTGGCGACCCGCGAGCAGGCTATGCTCGAAGAGAGCAGTGAGATCGAGCAAACCGAAGAGCTAGTCTCTCCTCAACATCTGGTCGCAGGCCGCAGTGAGGATGCCATTGTGAGCGCACCCCAAGCCTTGTTGCGCGACATCGATGTTGTTTTTCCGGTGTTGCATGGCCCCAAAGGCGAAGATGGCACCATTCAGGGTATGCTCGAACTGGCAAATGTCCCCTATGTGGGTTGTGGGGTTCTTGCGAGCGCGGTCTGTATGGACAAGGCCATGATGAAGGCCGCCTTTATCTCGGCAGACCTGCCGGTACTGCCTTGGATCTTGGTGCGACGCAGCGATTGGGAGCGCGATCCTGAAGCGGTCTACGATGCGGTTGAAGCCAAGCTGAGCTATCCGATGTTTGTCAAGCCGGCCAATATGGGCAGCAGCGTCGGCATCAGCAAAGTTACCGATCGTGCTTCATTGGCCGAAGGTCTGGCCGAAGCGGCCCGTTACGACCGCCGAATCGTGATCGAGCAGGGTATCGCCGCCCGCGAGATCGAGATCAGTGTCTTGGGCAACGAGAACCCCGAGACCAGCGTGCCCGGCGAGATCGTGCCGAGCGGCGATTGGTATGACTACGATGCGAAATACATCGATGGCGCATCGCGTGAGCTGATTCCCGCTCCGATCGACGAGCAGTTGACTGCCGAGGTGCGCGAGATGGCCCTGCGCGCCTTCGAAGCGGCCGACTGTTCGGGTCTGGCTCGAGTTGACTTTTTGCTCGATAAAGAGACGGGCAAACTCTGGATCAACGAAGTGAATACCATGCCAGGCTTTACAAGTATCAGCATGTATGCCAAACTTTGGGCGGCGAGCGGCCTGTCTTATAACGAATTGGTCGACAAGTTGATCTCGTTGGCTTTAGAGCGCAAAGCGTAAAGTAGCTGGTTCAATGAGCAAGGTTGATCTCAATACGCCCAATACAAAAGCCAGAGTTGCTGCACGTCGTGCGGCGCGGCGCAAACAGACGCGACGGAGCGAAGGTTCCAAGGTACACCCGGGGACGCGACGCCTGTTGAGCACTTGGCTCGCGACAGGCCAGCTCTTTAGTGCGGTGGTATTTATGGTCTGTATCGGCGTGTTGTATCACCTCTTTACGGCCCCCACCTATACGATCGAGCGGGTCGATGTGTATGGCAACGCCGCCCTCTCCGATGAGGCGATCGCTCAGTTGACTGGGCTGCGGGGTGTGCCTATCTGGTTTGCAGATACTGTGGCTGCCAATGAGCGCCTTTTGGCGAGTGCCTATGTCGAACAAGCCAGCGTGAATGTCTTCTTGCCCGGTACCGCAGTTGTGCGTGTTATTGAGCGTCAGCCCGATATGCGTTGGCAGGTTGGCGGCGTTCAGTATTTGGTGGATGCGACCGGTAAAGTGCTCGATGCGGCCACTACACCGCCCGATGAAGGAACGCTTGTGATCGTAGATAGAGGCGTCGGCTCGCTTCAAGCGAACGATCAAGTTGACCCTGATGCGCTCGAGTTGGCCCGCCTACTGAGTTTACGTTTGCCTCAGGAACTCAATCTTGTTCCCAGCCAGATAGGGTGGGATATCGCTTTAGGAGTATACATAACGACGGCGAGCGATCAGACTATTGTGTTTGGGCAAACGGATAATTTAGATCGAAAACTGCTGATCCTCAACCGCCTTCTTAGCGAGCAGACGGCATTTAGCTATCTCGATCTACGTCCTTCAAACCCGTTTTTTCGCAATAATACACAAGCTACGGAAACTGTAGAACAACCGTAAGCTTCTTTCAAATGTCGTGAGAAATGCTATGCAACGAACCATCGTAGGCATTGATGTTGGCACAACGAAAGTCTGCACGGTCGTAGCCCAGGTTCAGGAAAATGGTACAGCAAACATTCTTGGCGTTGGCCTGACCCCGAGCAAAGGCCTCGATAAAGGTGTTGTGGTCAATATCGATGACGCTGTGGCATCGATTGCAACCAGCATCGAGAAAGCTGAACGCCTGAGCGGATACCGCATTGGCACAGCCTTTGTCGGTGTATCGGGCCGCCATATTACCTCGCTCAATAGCAGCGGAGTGGTCGCGATCGGTCGATCAGATAACGAGATCACTCGCAACGATATCGCTCGTGCAGTTGATGCCGCTCAAGCTGTCGCTATTCCGACCCAGCGCGAAGTGATTCACGTTATTCCGCGCGCCTATGTGGTCGATGGACAAGAGGGAATCCGCAATCCTGTTGGGATGAGCGGTTATCGTCTGGAGGTACAAACCCATATCATCACAGGCGAAGTGATGGCGATCCAGAATCTCATCAAGAGCGTACAAAAGGCGGGCGTTGAGATCGATGATTTGGTGTTGCAACCGTTGGCCTCGGGCGAAGCGGTGCTGACTCCCGAAGATACCGATCGCGGAGTCGTTTTAGTTGATATTGGCGGCGGCACAACCGATATCGCCGTGTTCATCCAAGGGACGATCTGGCATACCTGCGTTATTCCTGTGGGTGGCAACCACTTCACCAACGACTTGGTCTATGTGTTGCATACGCCCTATAACACTGCCGAATACCTTAAACTGAAGTATGGCAGTGCGATCGCCGACGAGGGCGAGCAAGCCGATGAAGATCTGATCGATATCGACTCGCTGGCTGTCGGCGAAAAGCAGCAGATTAGCCGGAATATGATCAACCAAGTCCTTCAGGCCCGCGCCGAACAGATCGTTGAATTGATCTATAACGAGATTCGCCGGAGCGGTTATGAAGGCTTGTTGCCAGCCGGAATCGTTTTGACTGGTGGCACATCGATGTTGCCGCGGCTAGATGAATTAGTTCGTGATATGTTGGGGATGCCTGTGCGGGTTGGCGTGCCAAACAAGCTCTCTGGGCTGGCCGACTCGCTTGACAGCCCTCCCTATTCCACAAGCGTGGGCCTCTTACGTTGGGGCGCACGCCATGGACAAACCATGCTTGGGACTCAAAACACTCCTCCAGAACGCAATAGCTGGGGTAACACCTATGAGCGTTTCAAAAACTGGTTGCGCGAGTTCCTTCCATAACTGGATAACAGACGATGGCAAATAAGCTCGGATTGATCTATTAACTTATAATTCTATTTGCATCGTCACTTGTCCGTCGTCTATTGTCTAACACAACAAGGAGCAGGAGCATGACTGATTTCGATATGGGTTTCGATCACTTTCCGAATGCGATTATCAAAGTGGTCGGTGTCGGTGGCGGTGGTTCCAATGCAGTTGATCGCATGATCAACCAAGGCGTTCAAGGCGTTGAATTTATTACGGTTAATACAGACCAACAGGCGTTGCTCCATTCTGTTGCTCCTACTCGTGTTCGCATCGGTGAAAAGCTGACCAAAGGTTTGGGTAGCGGTGGCAACCCAGTGATCGGCCAGAAGGCGGCTGAAGAGACGACTGAAGAGTTGTACGAAGTGCTGCGCGGTGCCGAGATGGTCTTTATCGCCGCTGGTATGGGCGGTGGTACCGGCACTGGTGCTAGCCCGATTATCGCCGGAATCGCTCAGGAACTGGGTGCCTTAACGGTCGGTGTCGTGACCAAACCTTTCTCGTTTGAGGGCAACCACCGCCGCAAGAGCGCCGAGCAGGGCATCGAGCAGTTGAAAGGCGCCGTTGATACCTTGATCGTAGTGCCAAACGACCGCCTCTTGCAGACGGCCAGCAAGAACACCACTATGCTGCAGGCCTTCCAGATGGCCGACAGCGTTCTGCACCATGGTATCCAAGGTATCTCTGACCTAGTGACGCAGCGCGGTTTGATCAACGTTGACTTCGCCGACGTGAAGTCGATTATGTCGCAGGCCGGCTCGGCCTTGATGGCGATCGGTATCGGCGAGGGCGATACCCGTATGATCGACGCCATGAACCAAGCCATCGCTAGCCCCTTGTTGGAGGTCAGCATCGATGGTGCGCGTGGCGTGCTGATGAACATCACCGGTGGAGAAGACCTTGGGCTCTTGGAAGCCAACGAAGCTGCCGAGATCGTGGCACGCTCGGTCGACCCCGACGCCCAGATCATCTGGGGTGTCGTTGTCGATCCCGACTTCCCTCCGGGTCAAGTGAAGATCACCCTGATCGCTACGGGTTTCTCGGAGAATCCACGCCCAAACGCTTCGCGCACGCGCTCTTATCCGGCGGCGAGTAGCGTGCCCCAATCGCCGATCGCCGCACCCGCCTCAGTGCCGAGCGCATCGCAGCGCCCTGCCGCTGCCCCGGCCCAGCCACCAGCTCAGCGTCCGGCTACGCAACCAGTGACTCCGGCGCCGCAACGTGCGATGCCAACCTTCAATAGCAGCGACGATCTCGATATCCCGCCCTTCTTGCGCAATCGTAACCGCAATAAGTAGCGCGGATAGGTCGTACTGAGCAAGCGCGCTTAACGTTAGGCAAAAAAACGAAACGTTTCTTGACAAAGATCTGAAGCGTTTTATAATACAAATCCATTTTCAATGGGGAGGGGGCCAAACCCCTCCCCATTGCTGCAGAAAGGCAAAAGTACGACATTGGTTCGTAGCAAAGCGTAAGCCGAATACCTCTCAGGCGAAAGCTCCGCCTATGCGAGTTTTGCCGTTTCGCTAGACATGTCGCTTTGGCTTATGTGCGAATTCGATTCTGTAGCAGGAATGCCGAAGATGAGGGAAGCGAGCCGCTTGTGTTTTGCCAAGGCCTGCTCAAAACGGCCATGCGACACGGGCGAGCAGCAACCCTGAACGTGTGAGTGTTGAGTCGATTTAGGATGCGGTTTCGTTTGTTTTGCCGCGCAGAAACTTGGAGGGAGACAAGGTGCAAAAGCCCCGCCGCTGGTATAGCAGTCCTGAATACAATCCGATCCAAGAGCGGCCTGCTGTTCATCCAAACATTACGCTCCAACATCTCCAATATGTGGCGCGTGTGAAGCCTCAGCATGGCAGACGGTCGACGCTACGTAAACAGGTCACGCTCTCTGAGGTGCTCAAGCGAGCATCGGCATAAGGCGGTCCTTTCGCGAAAAGACAGAAGGCGCTTGCGAATTACTCGCAAGCGCCTTCTGTATGCTTCAATCCACTTTGTTGTTTTCATCCGCTTAATGCATTCCGCGCTCTAGCGGCGGGGTTTCTAGCTTCCATTTGGTCCTTACCGCGTCCGCCTTCGGCTACCAACATCCCATCCAACAACAGACGGCGCCTTTTCGTACCCTGCCCTTTGGCAAGCTCAGGAACCGCCTGTTGAAGGGTACGAAAAGGCGCTGACTTCGATAGGCTCAGCCAATAGGTGCTTGGGAGTGGGAGTAGGGCTGAGCGCGTCCAGGCTCCCTTCTCCCGCATTGCGGGAGAAGGGTCGGGGATGAGGGCAGGTGCGCCCATCTGATAGCCGAAGGCGGACGCGCTAGAAGCCGAATGGGAGGCCAAGACCTCTCCGCTAAATCTTAGTCGCCGGTTGTGGCAGGGCTGGGAGCGATCTGCTCGCTGGTACTGGCTTCTGGCTCTTCGCGGCCCGGCAGTGTGAGCGCCAGTAGCGCGCAGGGCAGCGCCAATACAGTGAGCACCTGCATGGTCGGCAGCAGACCGTAGATGTCGCCCGCAATGCCCGCCAACCACGTGCCCAAGCCTCCGGTGGCGAAGGTAAAGCCCAAGATCAGACCCGACGCAAAGCCCTTTTGGGTTGGCAACAGGCGCTGGGCGTGCAAGACCAAGACGCTGTGTTGACCGCAGATGAAGAGGCCAGCCAAGGCGCTGGTGATAAAGGCGGCGGCCACGGTCGGCGCCCAGAGACAGATCAAACCGCTGGGGATGCTAAGTAGCAGCGGCCAGACGGTGGCGGCTCGCATGCCGTAGCGGTCGGCGAAGATACCGGTCGCCATATTGCCGATCGCGGCGGTGAACATAAAGGTGCCCGCCAACCAACCGTACATCCACGGTTCCCAGTTACGATCTGCAAAGAGTTTTGGCAAGAACGACTGGTAGCCTGCTTGGATCGAAGAGCGCACCGCCACCAGCACGACAAAGGCGATGATGGCGAAGAGCGTCGCTTCGTAGCGGCTGATCTTGCTGGCCTTTTTAGCCGAACCTACTTCGCTGGGCGGCGGCGCGAACAGCATCGAAAGGGCCGGAATAAAGGCTACTGCCGCCAAGGGCAGAATACCGAAGGCACCTACATTGCCGAAGAGCAAGCCGCCCAAGATCGGGCCGAGCGCCAGGCCAGCTTGACCGGCGAAGAAGAAGCCCGAGGTGGCCGTTCCCGCTTGGTTTTTAGGAGCGGCGGCTGCGGCGGTCGCTGTGCCGATTGGGTGGAAGAGCCCCGAACCGAACGAAGCCAGCACAAACAGCGGCAGAATCAAGGCCCATGTGCCTGCGAAGGCCACAGCAATGAAGAATACGGTTGTCCAAAGTACACCGATCGCACCGAGCGCGACCGAACGCTTGCCCATACGGTCGGCCCACCAGCCGAAGAAGGGCTGCGAGATAGCACCTGCAAGGGTATAGAGCGTGAGAGCCAGACCGATTTGGGCATTCGAGAGCGCCAAGGGAATCGCTAAGACTGCTAGCAGCACTGGCCCCAAACTGTTGAGCATATCTACTGCTAAGTGGCTGGTCGCCACTGAAACGTAGAGCCGGTTGCGGAATACCAAATTCTTGAACATAAGACGCTCGACTCCTCTACCAGACCTGTGAGATGAATCCATGTTGCAGGGCAGTATACAGCGAATCAGCGAAACTGTGTTTGCCCCAGCAACGACAAAAGAGCGCTGAGGTGAGTGCCCCAGCGCCGTGTATGCTTGTTATAGCTCTAGGGGCGACCGATATCGTTGAGTGGCCAAGCGGTAAGGTGGCGTAGCGTCGCCGTGCCGCCTTGGGCGAAAAGATCGATGCCGAGGCTCTCCTCGTGGGCGGGATAGATCCGGCCCGTCAGACAGCACCAGCCGTCGACATAGGCTTCGATACACGAGCGGTCGATAAAGAGCTGGATGCGGATCGGCTCGCCCGCTGCGGGGCGGTAAGGGCCGCTACGGTTTGTGCGCTCGGTCGATGGATCGCTGCTCGACTTGCTGGTGTCGAGCACAAGCTGCCCAGCGTTGCGATCGTAGTAGAGCAGCGTCTCTTCGCTGCCATCGGGGCTGCAGCGCAGGCGCAGACCGCCCTGCTCGGCGTCGCCCACCTCGATCTCGGCGATCAGCTCGATGCAGTCGCCTTGCAGCCCGTCGAGCAGATTGCGCTGGCCCGGCGCGATGCTGCGGCTATGGAACTGCTTGGGCGCTTGGCGCAGCGTTTTCAGCTCTGGCGCGGGCGCTAAGCCCAGCCGACCGTCGGGGCGCAGTGTCACCACACGCGGCAGCGACATCACACCCGACCAGCCGTCGGCGACTTGGGCCTCTTGGCTGCGGCCTTCTTGCAACCAACCCCACATCAGCCAGCGCCCTTGGTCGTCGCGCATGGCTTGCGGCGCATAGAAGAAGTTATCGCCCAGATCGATTTTGTAGGTCAGCTCGGGCGTAAAACGCTTGTTGGCGTAGGTTCCCACCATACACACGGTGTAGAAGGTGGCGTGATCCCAGGCCGAAATCAGCAGGGCGTGTTTTTCGCCTAAGTCGAGGAAGAGCGGACATTCCCACATCGTGCCCGTCCAGACCGGATCGCGCTGATTGACATCGCCGACGCAGAGCGGGTGCAGGTATTCCCAATCGACCAAATCGTGCGAGCGATAGAGCAGGGCCGCGCCGCCGACGCCCTTAATGCCAGCGCCCACCACCTGATACCACATGCCATCTTCGCGCCAGACCGAGTGGTCGCGATAGGCCACCAGATCGAGATCGGGCGGTGTGCTTTTGATCACCGGATTGTTGGGGTGCTTCTCCCAGTGAATGAGATCGTCGTCTGTGCTGGTAGCGATACAGGCCAGTTGGGCAGGCTCGACCACGCCCGTATAGACGATGGTTGCGACACCGTTGTTGTTGACGGCAATGCCCGAGAAGCAGCCATCTGTATCGACACCCTCGGAATCGGGCCGCAGCGCGATCGGCAGATCGTGCCAGTGTACAAGGTCGTCGCTTACGGCGTGCCCCCAGCTCATATTGCCCCAGACCGCTGCAAAGGGGTTATGTTGGTAGAACATGTGGTAACGTCCGCGCCACTGGATCAAGCCGTTGGGGTCGTTCATCCAGTTGGCGGGCGGCAAAAAGTGGTAACGAGGCCGATGTCGATTCTGTGACATCTCGCTTCTCCTTTGAATTTGCGCAGCAATGCGGGAAGGGAAAGAACTATTCGCCTCGTAGTTTACTGTAGAGAACCAAATCGTGCCAATCGCCATCGCGCCACTGCGCTTTGCGCAGCACGCCCTCGCGCGTGAAGCCCGCCTTTTCGAGCGAGCGCTGTTCGGGAATGTTGGTGATGTCGGTGGCGGCTTCAACCCGCATAATCGGATAGGTTCTGAAGAGATATTCGGCTAAGAGTTTTTGAGCCTCGCTGCCGTAGCCTTTGCCGCGCTGCGAGGGCAGCAGGTTGATGCCGATGTTATAGACGGCGCTGGCGCGGTTCGGGCCGTAGCGGGTTTGGTGGTAGCTCACATCGCCCACTACTTCGCCCTCGAGTGTTTCGACCAACAAGCGACCGTACTCTTCCCCGATCCAACCGCCGTTCTGGTAGCCACGGGCCGTATCGTTGAGCGGCACCAGCCCAAAGTTGTTGTAGGGCGCGACGATCTCGGGATGCAGCGCCCATTCGGCGACTAGCTCTAAATCGTTTGGGCCAAACTGACGAATGCGTACCCGTGAACCTTCAAACATAGTTTTTCTCCCTTTACAAAGCGGGTATAAAACATCAGAAATTCGTTTCTCTTGTCGTGTTTTCGGGGTGGCCTCGCGTCACAGATAGCAGCCTCTTTGGTGGGGCGGAATGCTGGTAGCCGTAGGCGGACGCGCTAAGGAACGAATGGAGGCGAGAGAGGTCGCCGCCAAAGTGTTGACGCCATCTAGCAGACTTTACTCCTGATTCCAGCCTTCAAGACCCAAGAGCAGCTTAAAGGCCCAGCGGCGTTTAGGAGTAAAGAAGACACCTTGGCGACCGATCCCCATCACCACATAGCCGATCCAGACGCGTAGATAGGGCGCGACCACATGCTCGGGCCAGACAAGGCCGCGCACGCGTTCTTCGCTGCCGTCGCTGTATTCGATCTCGCTGGAAAGCAGCCAGTCGTTGCCGATGCCCCATTCTATAAAAATCCGTTTTCGTTTGCTTTGCATCGTGCTTAAGGTTGAAATGCTGAGGCGCTGGCATAGGCGAGGGCGCTGTACATCACGTCGCCACGTGTGGGCGAGCGGCGCATAGCCAACGAGCGAGGGGCCACAAAACCCGCCGACTGCACCAATTCGGCGAAGCGCGAGGCCGCGATCGGGTAAGGCACCCACGGCAGCGGAAAGCGTTGGTCGTATTCGACCAGCAACAGCCTGCCAGACGGCTTCAAATAGCTGTGAATCCGTTCGAGCACTCGCTGTTGGTCGCGCACAAAGTGGAGCGCATTGGCCATCAGTACGCCGTCGAGCTCGGGAAGATCGAGCGCTTGGCTGAAGTCGGCCTGTTGAATGATCAATTGCGCGCCCTCAGGCTCGCGGCTCAGGCGTTGGCGTTGGCGCTCAAGCGCGCTTCTATCGCGGTCGATGGCATAGATCTGCGCTTCAGGAGGGAGCAGAGAGCGCAGTGCGAAGGTGAAGTTGCCGCTGCCCGCGCCCAGTTCCGCCCAGACCGACGGCCGGGTGGGCACACCGCCTCGAATCAAGGCGAGCAGTTCGTGCTCTTGCATACACGCTGCTCCTTTCTTTGCAAATGGGCTTGTCCTGTTCCTCGTTCTGCAATCATCGCAAATCGGCTTGTTCACTTCAGCGCTATGGCGGCTAGATCTCTCCCCTCCATTCGTTCCTTAGCGCGTCCGCCTACGGCTACCAGCATTCTGCCCAGCAAAAGAGGCTGCTAGCCCTGTGCGAAGCGACCGCCCGCAAACACAAAGGGAAGTTGTATGATAACAAATCCGCTTGAAGACGTGCAGCCGCGTCAGGTGAGAAAACGAACATTGGGGAAGGAGCTGACTTTCGCTCTACTGAAGGCTAAAAAGTGATCGGCCGGAAGTGGTGTGATACCAAATCTGTTTACAGACGTGCGCTCTTGTAACGCTAGAAAGACGAAAACAGGGAGAGACAAGTTCCACTCTGCCGAAGGCCAAAGAGAACCTAATCAACCGGATTTGTTATGACACGCTGGGGAAGGAGAGGAGCAGCCAGATCGACTGCTCCTCTTCCGGCCTGTTTTAGGCTTCGATCTTATGCAGCTCTTGCAGGCTTTCGACCATCCAGCCGCCGTTGCGCATAGCGTGAATGGCTTGGACAGCCGCAGCAGCGCCCGAGAGCGTGGTCAGGGTCGGCACGCCGTAGGTGATGGCGGCGCGGCGAATCGCGCCCTCATCGAAGTAGCTGGCTTTGCCCAGCGGCGTATTGACGATCATCGCGATCTCGCCGTTCTTGATGTAGTCAACCGCGTTGGGGCGGCCTTCGTTCACCTTGTAGATCGGGGTGACGGGCAGGCCAGCGTTGCTCAGCGCAGCGGCGGTACCGCCGGTCGCAAAGAGCGTGAAGCCCAATTCGTGCAGTTCGCGCGCGATCGGGATCAGGTTGGCCTTGTCGCGATCGTTGACGCTCAGGAAGGCCGCGCCGCTGGTGGGCAGGCGATGGTTACAACCGAGCTGGGCCTTAGCGTAGGCTTCGCCGAAGGTATGACCGCTACCCATAGCCTCGCCGGTCGAGCGCATCTCTGGGCCAAGCAGCGTATCGACGCCCTGGAAGCGGCTCCACGGCAGCACCACCTCTTTGACGTGGTAGGTCTTGGTCTGCTCGCCGCCCGTCAAGCTGATCTTGGGCAGGTTGCTGCTGTCGATCGGCTTGCCAGCCATCGCTTGGGCTGCGATCTGTGCCCAAGCAACACCGGTCGCTTTGGCAACGAAGGGAATGGTTCGCGAAGCGCGCGGGTTGACTTCCAGCACATAAACCACGTCATCCTTCATAGCGTACTGCACGTTCATCAAGCCGACCACGTTCAGAGCCTTGGCGAGGCGAATGGTGTAGTCGCGCATGGTCTCGACATGCTTGTCGGCCACCATAAAGGGCGGGATAACACAGGCGCTGTCGCCGCTGTGTACGCCAGCTAGCTCGATCTGCTCCATAATGCCCGCGATCTCGACGTTGTTGCCATCGCTGGCTGCGTCAACGTCCATCTCGAAGGCATCTTCCAGGAAGCTGTCGATCAGAATCGGGTGCTCAGGCGAAGCTGCCACAGCCTCACGCATATACTGCTCGAGGGTTGCATCGTCGTAAACGATCGCCATCGCGCGGCCACCCAAGACGTAGGAAGGGCGCACCACTACCGGATAACCGATGCGCTTGGCGACTTCCAGCGCCTCTTCGGTGCTGGTCGCGCTGCCGTGAGCCGGCGAAGGAATGCCCAGTTGGTCGAGCAGCGCGCCGAAGCGGTCGCGATCCTCAGCCAGGTCGATCGCGTCGGGCGTAGTACCCCAGATCGGCACGCCAGCGGCTTCGAGGCCACGGGCCAGCTTGAGCGGGGTCTGACCGCCGAACTGTACGATCACGCCGTCGGGTTTCTCGATATCAACGATGTTGAGCACGTCCTCGAGGGTCAGCGGCTCGAAGTAGAGACGATCAGCTGTATCGTAGTCGGTCGAAACCGTCTCGGGGTTACAGTTGATCATAATCGTCTCGTAGCCCATTGCCCGCAGACCGAACACGGCGTGACAGCAGCAGTAGTCGAATTCGATACCTTGGCCGATGCGGTTGGGGCCGCTACCCAAGATGATCACCTTGCGGCGATCGGTCGGCTCTGATTCGTCCTCGGTCTCATACGACGAGTACATGTAGGGCGTAAAGGCCGGGAACTCAGCCGCACAAGTGTCGACACGATGGAAGGTCGGGGTGATACCCAGCGCCTTGCGCTTCTCGCGCACCAGCATGGCCGGACCGACGTGCGGTGCAGTTGGCTTCGGCACATTCCAGAGATAGGCCAACTGCTCGTCGCTGAAGCCCATGCGCTTGGCTTGGCGCAGCAGATCGGCGGGAACCGTGTCGAGATTGAAGGCGCGCAGGCGGCCTTCCATGGTGACGATGCGCTCGAACTGGTGAATGAACCATGGGTCGATATTGGTCAGCGCAGCGACCTGATCGACGCTCATACCGATCTGCAGAGCGTAGCGCACATAGAAGTGTCGCTCGGGGTGCGGCGTGATCAAGCGCTCGCGCAGGCGATCGTGATCGATCTTGTCTTTGCCATCTGCGCCCCAGCCAGCTCGGCCCTGCTCCAGGGAGCGCCAAGCCTTTTGGTAGGCTTCGGCGAAGGTGCGTCCGATCGCCATAACTTCGCCCACGCTCTTCATTTGCGAGGTCAAGGTCGGGTCGGCCTTGGGGAACTTCTCAAAGGTCCAGCGCGGGATCTTCACCACAACATAGTCGAGCATAGGCTCAAAGCTGGCGGGCGTTTCGCGCGTAATGTCGTTGGGCAGTTCGTCGAGGGTGTAGCCCACAGCCAGCTTAGCAGCGATCTTGGCGATCGGGAAGCCGGTCGCCTTGCTCGCCAGCGCCGAAGAGCGGCTGACGCGCGGGTTCATCTCGATCACATAGACCTTGCCGTTGTTGGGGTTGACGGCGAACTGCACGTTTGAACCGCCGGTCTCGACGCCGACCGCCCGCAAAATGTTGATCGCCATATCGCGCAGGCGCTGGTACTCGCGGTCGGTCAAGGTCATGGCCGGAGCAACCGTGATGCTATCGCCGGTGTGCACGCCCATCGGGTCGATGTTTTCGATCGAACAGATGATGACGCCGTTATCGGCTCGGTCGCGCATTACCTCTAGCTCGAATTCCTTCCAACCGATCACGCTCTCTTCGATCAAAATCTGGTTGACGGGCGAGGCATCGAGGCCGAACTCGACCATCTGGCGGAACTCTTCGAGGTTGTAGGCGATACCGCCGCCAGCGCCGCCCAAGGTGAACGAGGGGCGAATAATGGCAGGGAAGCCGGTCTGAGCCACCACATCGAGCGCTTCTTGCACGCTATGCGCGATACCGCTCTTGGGCACCTCATAACCGATTTCGATCATCTTCTCTTTGAAGAGCTCGCGGTCTTCGGCCAGCTTTACCGCGCTCACCGATGCGCCGATCAGCTTCACATTATGGCGCGCGAGCACGCCCTCTTCTTCGAGCGCTACAGCCAAGTTCAGTGCCGTTTGGCCACCAACAGTGGGTAGAATGGCATCAGGCTTCTCTTTGGCGATGATGCGCTCTAGCGAAGCGACTTCCAATGGCTCGATGTAGGTCGCATCAGCGAGCTGCGGGTCGGTCATAATCGTCGCCGGGTTGCTGTTGACCAGAATGACGCGGTAGCCTTCTTCGCGCAGTGCTTTACAGGCTTGAGCACCGCTATAGTCAAACTCACAGGCCTGACCGATCACGATCGGCCCGCTTCCCAAAATCAGGATGGATTGAATATCAGTCCGCTTCGGCATTTCTATCTCCAAACGGCACACACGCTATGTGCCTTCGTTCCTATACATACAGAATCAGCGTCGCCACTCTCCAGAACCAGCGGCGACGCTGATACAGTAATCTTCCAAATAATCTCAGGCCATTATCTATTGTAACAAAATCTGCCACTGATGTATTGCACGCCCAATGGCCGATCTGCTTTTTCGTGCAATCTGTCCCTATCGCCTCGTGCCCTTCGCTAGGGCCGAGCCTTGCGAGAAGCCAGTCTGGTTTGGCTTTGGGATATTTCTTGCATCACCTTTCGATATGGCACACTCTTCTTCTATTATACATCCTCTCGCAGAAGATTGAGTTGGGCAGCCCGCGCTCGAATCGAGTCGATAAAAGTTTGGCTTACCGGGCTTAGCGATGCGCTGCGTGGCCCACGCACCAGTACGCTCTCGCGCGTAATCGGCGGCAGATCGGGCACACGCAATTCGACCAATCGCCCTTCGTTCAGCTCGTTCATGACCGCAGCACGTGTAAACAACCCGACCCCCGATCCTGCTAGCACCATGGTGCGCGCCGTCTCGATCGGCACGTAGAGCACATCGGCCGAGCTTTGGGCCAACTGCAGCACATTGATATGCACATGCAGCCACCAGCGCCCGATCAAGAGCGGCTTGGCCTCGGCGGCCAGCTGCTTCTGCCCGATCTCCTTCACGCCCGCCAGCGGGTGGCTGGGCGCGCAGACCACGATGATCGCTTCTGATAAAAAAAAGAGCGGCTGATGACCGTTGATCAGCGAATCGAGACAGGGCCAGGTCAGCAGTCCAAGCTCAATGATCCCGTCCGAGAGCAGATCGACGATCCGTTCGTGATCGCCCGAGCGTATGAAGAGCTCGACATCGGGAAACTCGTTGTGAAATTGTGTGATGATCGGCCCCAAGAAGGCATCTGAGAGCGAATTAAGCGCCCCAAACGTGATTCTACCCCGTTTGCCAGTGCTGCTTTCGCGCGCTGCCTCTAAGCCTTCGCTTAGCACCGCTAAGGCTCGACGAGCATAGGGCAGAAAGCTCGATCCTAGGGCTGTAAGTGTGATCTGACGGCCACTGCGCTGAAAGAGCGCCCCACCAACCTCAGCCTCGAGCGCTTGAATACGCGCCGAGATCGTTGGTTGGGCGATGCCCAGCTCCCAAGCCGCTCGGCTGAAACTGCCCTCGCGTGCGATCCGCTCGAAGGCCGTGAGCTGGTCGATATCCATACTACCTGCACCTCAGTCTGCCAAGAAGCTATTAAAAAAATCAATAGTGCCTATCGATGTTTCTATCTTGAAGTATACCAGTTTCGCCGCTACAGTGAGCAGTATACCTGTTAGATCGGAGAAACGAATGAGCCGTTCGTATTGGCAAAATTGGGCTGCGACCTTGCTCTTCTTCGCAGCATTTTATGCTCTGCTTGTGCCTCTTCCGCACTATCTGACCAGCTTGTCTATGCCCGATTGGCAGCTTGGTTTAATTTTAGGAGCCTTCGGAATCGCATCGCTGATCGGTCGTCCGCTGCTTGGCTATACCACCGACCGTTGGGGTTCGCGCCCCAATGTGCTGGTCGGCGCCGCCCTGTTTATGCTGGGCGCTTTTAGCATCCCGTTCGTTCACAATCCCTTTGTGATCTTTATCTTGCGGGTTCTGCAAGCGGGCGGCTATGTCGCCTTCACAACCGCTTCGACCAGCCTAGTGGCCGAGCTCGCTCCGGCGGCCAAACGCGGCCAAGCGCTGGCGATCTTCGGCGTCGCCGCCAATGTGGCTATGTCCTTTACGCCCGCTGTGATCGACTTCAGTCTGGCTTGGATCGGCATCATGGGTGCCTTTATTGCGGCGGGCTGTATGGCCTTGGTCGCGGTGCTGCTCGCCTGGGGTGTGCCCTCCTCGCAAGGCTCGCCCTCGATCGTATTCGATTGGCGCAATGTGCTGCTTATTCCGCGCGATCTGCGTTTGCCGATGCTGGCGGCGGCCCTTTTAGGCCTAGGTTTTGGTGCCTTTTTGCAGTTTATGCCGCTCTTGGTCGAACGACGCGGCCTGTCGAGCGCGGGCGTAATCTACAGCTGTTATGCGGCTGGCATCATTCTGACCCGTGTGGTCGCCAGCCGCTGGCTCAATGGTGAATATTTCGCTCAAGTGATCATCGTTGGCTTTCTTACGAGCGGGCTTGGCTTGGTGGCACTGGGGTTGGGCAACAATACTCTCTGGCTTTGCATCGGAGCGGTTTTGGTAGCCTCGGGCGGCGGTTTGCTGCATCCGGCCCTTATGGCCCATAATATCGCCTTGCTGCCCACGGCTCGCGGCCGTGCTATCGCAATTTGTTACCTCGGTATGGATCTCGGCATCGGCCTCGGTAGCTGGCTGCTGGGCTTCATCTTAGAATTCGCTGGCCTTACAACAATGTACCTTGTTGCAGCTGTTGGTGTGACCTGCGGATTGGTTTTGGTTCCACTGATCGCCCGTCGATCGACGCTGCACTATGCCCAAGAGGGCCTCAGTTAGAAGGTGTTTGCAATGTATACCATTGTTCGTTTTAACGCTGCTCAAGTTGCCGAGCGGCTTGAAGAATTTATCGCTTTGTTACAAAACGTCGTCGATGATGGCGCTTCGATCGGTTTTCTGCCGCCTTTGAGCGCCGAGGAGGCGGCCCATTATTGGCGCGGCGTGATCAGGCTTTTAGAGCAGACACCCCAAATCCTGCTGGCCGCCCTCGAAGATGATCGTGTGGTGGGCAGTATTCAGCTCGAGCCATGTATGAAGAAAAATGGCTCGCATCGGGCCGAGATCCAAAAGCTGATGGTACACACCGCAGCCCGTCGCAAGGGCATCGCGCGTGCCCTGCTCGAAGCGATCGAAGAGCAAGCCCGCCAGTTGGGGCGCGAGCTGTTGGTGCTCGATACACGCGAGGGCGATGTCGCCGAGCAGCTTTATCAAAGCGCGGGCTACAAGGTCGCTGGTGTCATCCCCCAATATGCCCGTTCGGCCAACGGCCAGCTCGATGGCTCGGTCTTTTACTACAAAAAGTTCGACTGACTCAGCTAGCTTGCTAACAAGCTAAGGCCTCTGTTCGGTTCACACGAGTGTGCAAAGCTGGTGTGAACCATTTTGTTTGGCTCTTTGGCGGAGACGGCTTTTCCCTCAACAAAGATCCTAACCGCGTCCGCCTCCGGCTATCAAGTCGCCTTCCATCCATTCGCTCCCTCAAGCGCTGCGCGGCCCGCGTCGCCACCTCCTGGCTATCCATTGCTTGCAAAGCCAAACACTGCTCCACAATGTCGGGCGCTGCGTATCGCTGCCTTCAGGGCGCTCGCTGAGCACGCACAGATAGGCCGTTGTTTGTTGGGTGGGATGTTGGTAGCCGTAGGCGGACGCGCTTGGGAACGAATGGGAGCTAGCGACCTCAACGCCTGCTAAAGTCGTTGCCGGAGCTGTTTCTGTATTCTAAAAATAATATGAGTAATGAATGTGTGATTCACATGATTTTGACTTGCAACAGGGCTTAAATCGGCTATAATAAGCGCCATTCAGATGCTAAACAAATTCCCAGAATCATATGACAACGACCTATTTTATAGCCATTCTTGCCTCGGTTTTGGCAAGTGCTGCACCCTTAGTGTTCGCAGCCATTGGTGAAACAATAAGCGAACGTGCAGGTGTTATTAATCTTTCACTCGACGGAACCATGCTTCTAGGAGCTATGGTCTCTTTTGTGGCGGCCTACAACACTGGAAACGTGCTGCTCGGTCTGTTGGCCGGAGCTGCTGTGGGCGCTGCGGTAGCCTTGGTGTTGGGTTTTCTCAGCATTACCCTCGGTCAGTCTCAGCTCGCTGTCGGCTTTGTGCTGACCCTGTTTGCGACCGACCTCTCTTCGTTTTTGGGGGCTAATTACTCGCGTATTCAAGGTCCCGCTATACCGCACTTCGCCATTCCCGGTCTGAAGGATATCCCCTTCATCGGCCCGGTTCTCTTTGATCACGACCTGCTGATCTACGCCAGCTTTCTTTTGATACCCGCCGTTTGGTGGTACATGTACCGCACCCGCGCTGGTCTGGCTTTGCGCGCGCTGGGCGAACGACCGACCACGGCCTTTGTGCGCGGCAACAACGTGATCGCAAAGCGCTTCCTCTACCTCTGTATCGGTGGAGCTTTGGTGGGTATCGCTGGTGCCGCCTATTCGCTCGACCTCAAGCAGGGCTGGAGCTATCGCCACACGGCTGGCACCGGTTGGATCGCGCTAGCTATTGTGATCTTCGGCGGCTGGAATCCTTGGCGTGTCGCGGTTGGCTGTTACTTCTTCAGCATCTTGCAGAGCGCGGCCAGTCTCTTGCAAAAAGAGATCTCGAGCATGCCGACTCAAATGTTCCAGGTTGCACCCTTCTTCCTGATGATCATCGTCTTGGTGATCGTGAACAGCAGCGGCAATCCGCTCGTGTTGCGCTGGGTCGAGAGCCTGCCGCCTCAGATCGGCCGGCCATTGCTGCGCCTGCTGGGACGCATCGCATCGCCTGCACCTGCCGCGCTGGGAGAACCGTTTGTTCGCCCATAAAACTACTACAGCATAGGGCTTGGATGTCCCTATGCTGTACGCTTTCCTCATGTAAGGCCAGAATGTCTCTCCACTTTCGATCTTGGTGCTTGTTATCATATACACTAGCACTGCAATGGTTTTAGGTTTGACGCCATTTCCGTGCTGGTTCTATAATAACTCTTAACAAATCGTACGAAACGATGGAGACCGGCTATGGCCAACAGCGAAATCCAACAGCGTCTCGAGGCGCTGCGTGACGAATACCGAGAACAACAAGATCGCACTCGGCGTGAGTTAAGCGAAATTGAAGTTTTGGTGCGTCAAAGCTCTGCTGATGTAGAGAAACACAGTCAACGCGAGCTATCTGTCTCAAATCGTCTGCGTGACCTTGAAGTTAATCTCGAAAAATATAGCAAAGCCGAGATCAAAAACCTCTTTACCGCTGCTCAAGAAGTGCAGATGCGCTTGCATATGATGCGTGGCCAGTTAGAGCAACTCCAGACCCGCCAAACCAGCTTGCGCACCCAACAGGAGCTGCTTTCGGAATTGGTGCGAACTCTCGATGAAATGTTGGAAAATGGTGTTGGTGGCGATACGGGGGGCGGCAACACCAGTTCTGGCGAAGATATGATCGCCAATATTATTCAAGCTCAAGAGAAAGAGCGCCTACGTATCTCGTTACAGATGCACGATGGCCCCGCTCAGTCTATGAGTAACTTGGTGCTGCGTGCCGAGATCTGCCAGCGCCTCATCGACCGCGATATCGAGCAGGCTCGGGCCGAACTAAGCAGCCTCAAAACGGCCATCAACAACACCCTTCAAGAGACGCGCAAGTTCATCTTCGATCTGCGCCCCATGACCCTCGATGATCTCGGATTGATCCCGACTCTGCGCCGCTTTGTGGCTCAGTTCGGCGAAAAGAATAATCTCGAAGTCAACTTGATGGTTCAGAACATGGAAGCGCGTTTGCCGAGCCATTATGAAGTGACGATCTTCCGCTTCATCCAAGAGGCCTTAAATAATGTGGCCAAACACGCCAACGCAAACCAAGCGCGTGTGCTGCTTGATGCTTCCAGTGGTGAGCTTCAGATCATTGTTGAAGATGATGGTGAAGGCTTTCAAGTTGAGCATGCTTTGGGTGATGAAGAAGGCAGCCGCCGTAATATGGGCATCGCCAGCATGCGTCAACAGATCGAAGCGCTCTTACGAGGCGAGTTCGGTATCGAAAGCGCGATCGGGCGCGGTACACGCATCGCTGCAGTTATTCCCCTTCCCTAACACGACTACAAAAGCTTTTGCTAGACCCCCTTTGCAAAGGGGGTCTTTGTTTTATTTGCCGGTGTGTTAGAGCTCCTGATACGATAGATGTCAGTTTTTTTAGCTTTTGGAGCGAGCGCAGAGATGGGAATTAGTATGAATTCCTTATTATGAAGAGCGAGAAACTGATGATTCGCTCCCTAAATAAGGGAGTATCGTTTCATATTTATAGAGAGTAAAAAGTAGTAAAATTTAGTTTTTCCCTCTAAAAAGGGATGAAATAAGGGTGTAGATAGGACTATCTTTTGTAGTATAATTAGTTATGAAAGTGATAAAATATAATTATTATAAGCGGCAAGGATGATTTTAAGAGTACAAAGATGATAAAAATATGGCATTATCGATAAAAAAAGCGTAAAATATACGCTCGGTACTATGAATAGTACTTTATATTCGCAGTACCATGAGCCTATTGAGCTTGATCTACGGCATGCTATACTAGCCTCATAGCAACGTTCTACGTGCTATCAACTTACAGAACTAAGGAGGTGAATGTAAATGTTGCGCAGCTTCTTCGCTAAGGAAGAGGGCCAGGGCCTCGTAGAGTACGCTTTGATCCTCGTTCTGATTGCTATCGTTGTGATCGGTATTCTGACCATCCTCGGTAACCAGGTCAGCACCGTATTCAGCACCATCAGCAGCGGTCTCGACGTTAGCAACTAGTTTGTCACTCAGTGCTGGCTTGAACAACTTAATCTGTTCGCGTTCCAACACTGTAGTATATTGCTTCTAACCGGCGGACGGCTGATTGGCTAGTTTCGTTAGGTTGGTTGGTAACTCTCGTTGTAGTTCGCAATTCTATCTTTTTAAGGAGTTATCGTCATGCTGCGAAGCTTTTTTGCTAAGGAAGAAGGCCAAGGCCTGGTAGAGTACGCTTTGATCCTGGTTCTTATCGCTATTGTTGTTATTGGTATTTTGACCATTCTCGGTAACCAGGTCAGCACCGTATTCAGCACCATCAGCAGCGGTCTCGACGTTAGCAACTAGTTCAAGTCTCATTCAGCGCCACCAACGGTGGTCTGAAGTCGACAAGCTAGTTCAAAAAAATCTTAAAAGAGCCATCCTCATCAGGATGGCTCTTTTATTATGTTCTTTAGGCTTTGTTCGATTTGAGGCCGCGTAGGGCGAGCGCTGTGAGCACGAGAGCGCCTTGAAGCACTCCACTAATACTGCTATCGATCTGGAGGGTAAGAGGAAGCTGGGTGCTGCCCACTGTAAAGACTGCAAACAGCACCGAGATCGGCAGGATCCAGGCAGCGCGAGTATTTGCCAGCAAAACCACCAGCAGCGCTAGAAGCCCGATACCGCTCGAGATATTCGGGATCAAGGTGTGGAAGACCGCCAAGACTTGTAGCGCTCCAGCTAAGCCGGCCAGCGCTCCACAGCAGGCCAAGGCTTCGATCATTCGGCGGGTCGAAGGAATGCCCATGCGTTCGGAAGCGTTCATGTTGTTGCCGATCGCCCGAATGCTTAATCCCCATTTTGTGCGTGCTAGAACAAACCAAACGATGGCGAGTGCGATTAAGGCTAGAATCGGTCCGAGTGGCGCAAGGCGCAAGCCGCTCAAGGTCGGCAACCACAGATGCTCTGGCAGCGGTTGTGTGCCAGACATCGAGGCTGTGCCGGGTCGCTTCCAAGGGCCGAATACCAAATAGAGACAGACGCCAGTTGCAAGGAAGTTCAGACCCATACCAGCGAAGATTTCGCTGATGCGCCCAAATAGCTTTAAACAGGCTACAATGATGGCCCAGATCGCTCCTCCAAGTATGCCGCCAAGCAATGCCAGAGCCCATACCAGTGGCGGTGGCGCTGTCTCGAGCATACGGGTAACCGCCATAGCGCCTACCGCCCCCATAGCCATTTGGCCCTCAACCCCAAGGTTGTACATGCCCGCCGCGAAGGTGATAACCAAACCGGTTGCGCAAAGCAAAAGCGGAGTAGTGAGTGCGATCGTATCGCTGATTTTGATCGGTGTGCTGAAAGCACCGACTACTAAAACACGAAAAACCTCTATTGGGTTTGTGTCACTTGTGAGCAACACAAGCGAAGTGATTAAAAGTGCGCCTAGCAAAGCTAATACTGGTTGAAGTTGCATGACTATTTTGAACCAGCGGCGCTCCTGTATATCTTTAGGGAAGACCATACGCTATCCGTTTGTTGAAAGAGCGTGTGTTATACAAAGTAGGACTATTCGAGAGCGTGTTGCCAAACTAAAAACCTACTCCGCCGATTAACTCGCCCAAAAGGCTATGAGAGAGTTGTGCTCGCTCGAGCGGTGCAGAGACTTTACCGCCGAAGAAGACGATGACGCGATCACTGTATTCAAGGATCTCATCGAGATCGGCCGATGCAAACACAACTGCCGTACCGCTCTCGCTGCGAGCGATCAATTGCTGCCAAACCATCTCAGCAGAGGCGATATCGAGACCACGCGTTGGCTGTTCGAGCAACAAGCCTTGACACTTGTTCGAGAGTAAGGCCAAGAGGGCGCGCTGTTGGTTGCCTCCCGAAAGCGAGACGATCGGGCTTGAAGGAGTCGCTTTGATGCGATAGGCCGCGATCGCTTGTTCGGCTGCTTGCAGTGCAGACTGCCAATCGACGAGCAGTCTTCTTAGCTTGTGCTTCGAATCTTGCGCTGTCTGTTTTGAGTTGGCTTGACTTGCATCGGAAGCAGCATGGTTATCGGCCAAGAGTGCGAAGTGCTCAGTGAGTGTAAAAGAGCCGATCAAGCCGTCGTGCAGGCGATCGGCTGGCAGGTATTCCACCCCACGCTGCAAGAGTTCGCGCGAATTGCAATTGGTGACATCGACGCCGTTCAGTTTGATCTGGCCGCTCTGTGGACGGATGCGCCCTGCGAGTAAGCGCAGGAGTGTTTGTTGACCGCTTCCTTCGAGACCAGCGAGCCCGGTAATCTCGCCACCACGGAAGTCGAGCGAGATATTTTGGAGATTGATCGGCCCTTCGCGCACGCTTACATTTGAAAGGCTCCAGCCACCTTGGGGAGTTGCTCGCTGGCGAAGTGTTTGCTTTTGGTGCGAAGAAGCTGCTGTACCAAACATCAATTCTAACAGCTTTTCTTGGGGCTGTGGCATCATCATCTGGCCTTCGCCCATCACCTTGCCCGCTCGTAAAACGCTCACAGTATGGCAGATCTCTGCAACCTCTTCGAGTTTGTGAGATACAAAGAGCACGGTTTTACCCTCGGCGGCAAGCTGTCGCAGTGCATTAAAGAGTGCTCGCGATTGGGCCGCAGTGATACCAGTGGTCGGTTCGTCGAGAATCAAGACACGCGCCCCGCAGATCAAGAGCCGAACTATCTCGAGCTGTTGTCGTTGGCCTACACTGAGCGAGCTGATGCGTGTATCGGGATCGATACTGAAGGCGAGAGCTTGGCTCTGTTCGAGCAGTGCTTTGCGTGCAGCTTGCAGCGAAGGAAGCTGGTGGCGCTGGCTCCCAAAGTAGATATTTTCTAATGCTGTAAATGCAGGTACATCAAGTGGATCTTGGTGTACCATACCAATACCCGCTCGCAATGCCTCAGCTGGAGTATCGAGTTCGACAACCTGCCCGTCGAGGCTAATGCTGCCTCCGTCGCGTTTTAAAAAGCCACTGAGAAGTTTCATCAGTGTGCTTTTTCCTGCACCATTTTCTCCTAACACGCCATGAATTTGGCCTGCGGCGAAGCGGAGGCTGATCGAATCATTGGCGCGTAGTGAGCCAAAGGTTTTTGTGAGATTCGTGACGACTACTTCCATAGATTGCAGTAACTGATACTAGAGCAGAAGCGGGATGGAAAAATAAAGACAAAGACGAAAAGACAATCATGCTATCAGCTGTTTTGAATAGATCTTGGCTTGGAGCACCTCGTTGGGCACTCCAAGCCAAAAACGATGTGGAAGGCAAGCGCTAATTAGGGAGCGCTCTGTCCTTCAATACCTTCGAGCAGTTGTGGGGTATACCAAATCTTCTTAGCCTGCTCCATATCGTTCAGATCCAAGCTCTCGCCTTCAGCGAGGTAGACGCTGCCATCTTGGAAGTTGAGCGGTCCGGTGTAGAGGTTCAGGCTCTTGTCGGCCAACTGCTTGATGAACTCATTCAGCTTGGCGGTCTTCTCTTCATCCAAGCCCTTGCCGTAGGTCCAACCGACAGCGCTGGTGTCGAGGTTGTTTATATCTTCCCAGTTGGGGCCAACCCAGTCCCAACCTGCCTTCCAAGTACCCTCGCGAGCGGCGCTGATCTGCTTGACATAGTCGGGGCCCCAGTTGATATAGGGCGATCCCAAACAAACATCTTCAGCTTGAGCACAACCGTTGACGAAGTCGTTGGCGATAGCATAAACAGCTTTGCCAGCTTGGCTCGCCTTGTTAGCTTCGACCAAAGCTTCGGTAGTGTCGAGACCCGAGATGATCACGTCGTTACCAGCGGTGATCATGTCGTTGGCGACATTGGTGGGGTCGAGGGTGACGCCCGGGATGTTGAACCAGAAGCCGATCCAGGTGACGCTGAACTGCAGCTCTTCAGCTGGCTTGCCGACGATGTTCTCCCAGCAATAGCGAGCGCCCAAGTAGGTAGCGTTCACCAAGCGGCGGGTCTCGTCGTTGATCAGCGGGCCGAGGTAAGAGATCTTGCCAGTCTGGGTCTGGAGCGCAGCAGCACAGCCGCTGATAATCTTACCGTATTCGATCTGGCCCATCAGGTTGCCCAAGTTCTCGGGAGCGGTGCCAGCCAGAACACTATCGCCCGAAGCGTGCAGGAAGTTGATTTCAGGGTGAGCCTTGGCGGATTCTAAGGTGCCATCCTTGAAGTCATCGGAGTTCGAAATGATGAATTTGGCGCCTTGCGAGATCAGCTCGTCGATCACCTGCTGGACGGTGATGTTAGGGCGGTCAGCCGAGTTCACCTTGTCGATGTAGATCATCTGGGTGCCGGGGACCTTGCTCTCGACGTATTTGCCAGCGGCGTAGTGCGATTCGTTCCAACCGCTGTCGTTGATCGGGCCAACCAAGATCAGACCGAAGATAAAGGGCTCATCGCCGCTGGTGTTAGCATCGGTCGATGCGGGAGCCTCAGCCGATTCAGAAGTTTCGGCTTCGGTAGTAGTAGCATCTGAAGTTGTGGGCGCTTCGCTTGCGGGGGCCTCGCTCGTTGTGGGCGCTGCTGGTGCTGCACCGCCACAAGCGGCTAATAATACACTTGCTAGCAGAATGGCAGCGACGGCGCGAAGATGTCGAACCAATTCCATGTTTCCTCCTCTTACCCCAAAGAGAACAATTCCTGTTGTGAACCGATTCTGCCAACAGCAAAACAACGGCATGTGCTTTGGAAAGACAACGTTGCCGTATTTCTGCTGGAGTATGGTACAAGACGCACCTGGATTAGCTTTCAACCCATCGAGTAAGGGAGACAGCACTGTCGGTGGTTGTTGAGAACAGGTTATGAATGTAGGGGCAAGCAGGAGTATACCCGTACTCTGGCATGCTGTCAACTTGACACCAATTGCAAGCCTATAAGGGCATGGTATGGAAGTTGAAGAACGCACCTATGCTAAAATGCCCTTGTCTAACGGGTTTCTTTACTTAGAACGCTCTATTGATTAGTCTGTGAAAGAGTGGGAATTGTATGATCGCCTCACTGCGAGGTAGTGTAGAAGCTATTGGCCTCGATTATGTGATTCTTAACGTTGCTGGAGTAGGCTACTTAGTTTATGCTCCCAGACCGGTGCTTGCGAATCTACCAGCGATTGGCGATGAACTGCACCTACACACGTATCTTGTGGTGCGCGAAGACTCGCTTACCTTGTATGGCTTTGCTTCTGCTCAGCAACGCGCCTTATTCGAGACGCTTTTAGGTGTAAGTGGGGTGGGCCCAAAGGTAGCGCTGAACTTGATTGGCAGCGTTGATCCCGATGAGTTGCGACTAGTAGTGGCAAATGGCGACACCGCGCGTTTGGCGCGAGTTCCGGGCATCGGCAAAAAGATGTCTGAGCGTTTGGTTTTGGAATTGCGAGGCAAGCTCGACCTCAAAACGCTGCCAACAGCGGCAAGTACAGCGCAAACAGCTTCAAGTGCGAGTGTATTGGGTGTCAATAGCGAGCTTATAGAATTGTTAATCAATCTTGGTTATAGCAATGCTGAGGCGACCAGTGCGATTGCCGCCCTGCCAGCAGATGCGCCAACCGAGCTTGAAGAACGCCTACGAGTTGTTTTGCGCTATCTAGGCAGTGCCTAATGCGAAGCACCCTTATGTGATACCGAATCCGCTTGAGCATGTTTTGGCTTTGGCAACGTTTTTTCTTATATGGGATTTCGCACTGTTACGCGGAATCCCATATAACTTTTTCTTAGGCATTTTGTTGTGGTCAAGTTCAAGCGGATTTTTTATAGGCAGCTCTAGCTTTTGATTAAGAAAGGTTCATAAAAAGTATTGGCAGGTTCTAAGGAGCATGCTACAATAGGCTAACGGTCGTGTATGAAGGCATAACAGAGATCCTTGGCTATATTCGGCCACAGTTGTGTCTGAAGTGACACATACAGCCGTTGTCTCCGTTGTATTCGTGTCTGTTGAACCTAGCGTTCTGAAAGGAGCCGTGTCATGGGCGACAAGAGTCCTAAGAACATCAAGAAACAGCAGCAAAACAATGCGAAGAAGGCGGCCAAGAAATCGACTGTTGTAGCTAGTGAGAAGAAGTAGCGCTTTGCATCAAGCAGTGCGCAGCCACTATGGGTCCTCTCGGACAGAGGGCAATACACCCTAGAATCGAGAAGGTCCCAGAAAACAACGTACAAAACCGGTAGAGTGGAAAGCCCGTAAGAGCTTCCGCCTACCGGTTCGTTGTACCAACCTCTACCTGTTGTGTTTAGCCCTCAAGCGGTATAGTTCTCTAGCTCCCATCCGGACCTAACCGCGTCCGCCTACGGCTATCAGATGGGTAGCCTGCCCTCATCCCCGGCCCTTCTCCCGCATTGCGGGAGAAGGGTGCCGAGCTTCGTTTCCCGTTATTCCTTCTCTCATGTTGTGAGCACGCCCGTCTTTAAAGCAGATTCGCTATTTCCTATCTTTCGGTTTTTATTGACGAGCGATCAATATACTTCCTACAAATGGCACGTTGAGATTAGACTTCATATACAGGGCGAATGGTAATGCATTGATGAGCCTCGTGAGCCAGCTTTGCTGAGCTAGCTTTGCAGTGCTGCCTGCAGCGCTAGCGCTAACTGGTCCATAACGATTGTCGCTCTCATCGTGCTCTAGCTCGACACCATAGCTGTTGATGGAATGGTAGGAATCGACATAGGCGTAGAGCACCGCCCCTGCTTCAAATGAGCCGAAGCTATAGTCGGGTACATAGAATGGACTGCTTTGGGTCAAAGTAAGGCTTTGGCCCGGCTCAAGCGACTCTTTAACCAGCCAGACTGCTCCAGCAGGGGCGATCTTTTGCCAGACCGTATTGGCCGTTGGTACTTGGTGTGGATTAATGAAGACATCGACCCAAAAGCCAGCGCTGGTTGCTGCATCGCCATTATTGTGAATCACTACTTGGATGCCGTTCTGATCGGCTTTTAGATCGCTAATAACAAGGTTGGGGCGCAGCTCTTGGCCCAGCACCTTGGGTAGATAAATTTCAAAAGATGGTTGAGGTGTCTCGCTGGGTGTCGGCGTTGTGCTCGCTGTAGCCGTAGCGCTTGCTGTCGCGCTAGGTGTGTATGTAGGTGTGTTGGTGGCTGTATCGGTCACTGTTGGGCTTTGCGTATTGGTAGGGGTGTTGGTAGCTGTATCGGTCACGCTAGGAGTGAGCGTATTAGTAGGCGTATTGGTTTGGCTAGGAGTGAGCGTATTAGTAGCCGTGTTGGTTATGCTCGGAGTGAGCGTATTAGTAGCCGTATTGGTTGGCGTATGTGTTGGCGTGGCAGTGGGCGGAGCTTGGAGGTTCAGC
>CALGUG010000027.1 GCA_937902315.1 uncultured Chloroflexales bacterium | reverse complement strand
GGAGAGGGGGCCGGGGGGTGAGGGCCGATAACGCTGACCGTATGTCGATTTGTGGGTAATGTACAGCTCCCGCCGAGCGGGAGAAGGGTCGGGGATGAGGGTGGCTAGCAGCTTGCAACTGGCATTAGAGCGTTTTATACAGTGAGAGCGCGTAATCCTGATAGCCAAGCGAGCGATAGAAGTGCTGGGCAGGGTTGCTCTTGCCCGTCAGCAGCATGATCTCTTTAGCGCCTGCCTCGCGCGCGAGCCGCTCGATATGCTGCATAATCGCGCTGGCGACGCCTTGGCGGCGAAATTCTTCGCGCACAAAGAGCTCGCTGAGTTCGGCGTAAGGCTCGTCGCTCGACATCGACGGCACCAAGCGCAGGCAGCCAAAGCCGATCAATCTCCCTACTTGCTCGGCCACAATCGTTGTTTCGGTCTTTGCACAGGCGCGCAGTCGAGCTGCACACTGCTCGGCGCTTACCACAATATCGCCTTCGGGGTGATTAAAGCTCGTGATCAGTTCGGCCAACTGAGCGCTATCTGCAATGCTTGCAACACGAATCTGTACATCCATAGCCTTCTCCATACGCAATCTGCATCGTCGAGTTTAGGCAGCATTATAGCTTTAATGCAGGCTTGTAATTGTTGGCAGATTTGGTATGTCGGTTCTGGGGGCGGCTTGTGCGTCGCGCGCTCGGGCTCCCTTCTCCCGCAAAGGCGGGAGAAGGGTCGGGGATGAGGGCAGGAGCTACGTTCTGATAGCCGGAGGCGGACGCGCTAGAAGCCGAATGGGAGCTAGCACTCTTTCCGCCAGAGTGAGATACAAGAGATGCTCTGCTCTGTCGGAGATTGCTTACTACTAAGGATAAGTCTGCATCTGATTGCCAGCTAAGCCTAAAAACCAGCGGGTATAGCGCGTATACAGACCGATCACAAGCGACTTTTCGTTGAACTGCTGGTAGCCCACCTGTAGGCGGCCCTCTTGCGACATGGTGGCCCAACCGATGCGGTCGCGCAGCTCGGGATTCTGCTCCCAGACGCGCAAAAAGCCGTTGCGCGGATAGAAACGATATTCATCGGGGCCGCGGCCCGGGTGGATGTAGGGCTTGCTGTTCTCATCGCAGCAAGCATCCTCAAAGACATAATATTCGCGGCCGCGCTCGTTCGAGGGCTGATAGAGCATCGCATAGATCAGTGAGCGGCCCGGGCCAAGTGGTACCCAAAGCATCTCGCCGTGCTCAAAATAGAGATAACTCCCCTCTACCAGATCGGTCTTGGGTGATGTAGGGCAGCCCAGCGCGATATTGGCTCGCTGTATGCGGGTGTGCATGTCTTTGAAAAAGTCGCTGACGGCAGGGTTGCACTGGCTGTAGTGGCCGCGAATCTCGTTGCCCAGCAGACCGAGCAAGACATCGTAGGGTGCTTGGTTCTCGGGGTGGATCTCCATACGGCGGCGCTCGAAATACTGAAAGGTCAGCTCGCTCAGGTTCGGCAGCAGGCTCTCGTGCATAACGTCCGTGATCGGGTAGCCAAAGCGCTCTAAGCCGCCGTTCTGCTCCCAGTACTGCAAAAAGCGCCCACACAGATTGTAGCCCGTCTGCTCAAAGAAGCGACAGCCCGCTTGAGGTGTTTGCGAGCCGTAGCTCCACGGGCGGCCCTCGGCTTCAAGCAGATCGGCACCCAAGCGGCCAGCTAGCACGCCCAGCCCTTGGTTGCTATGATCTTCGAGGCGATCGCGCTCGAACCACTGCACCGGGCCGCTCCAGTTCTCGACCGTTTCGATCTGGAGCGGCGAGGTTGGGAAGCCGAAAACCGCCAGACCACCGTTACGCTCCCAATAGCTGCGAATAGCGCCGCTGATGCAGTAGCCCGTCTCGGGGAAGCAGCGCTCGTCCAGCTGTTGTTGTTCGCTGGCGCTCACAGGCTGACTAGCGAACAGCACGCTGGCTAACAATGCCGCAACAATGAAAAGATCTCGCACGGTATTCCTTTGCAGATTAGAAAACAACACACGTGATAGTCAACGACCTCATTGTAATTCTTTGCGTTTTGCAATGGAATAGACTTAGGAATGATAGCGAATCCGTTTGATTGTTTTCTATTTAGCCTTCGGCAGAGCGGAGCTTGACTCTTTTTGTTGTGTGAAATTTTGCGCGATCGCGCAAAATTTCACACAACTCTTCCCTAGCTTTTGTGTTTGCGTTGTTACAAGGGCGCAAGTCTTTAAACGGCTTTGGTATGAGCGGAAGAATGGATGAACAAAGGAGGTGGCGATCGGGTGAGGAGTAAAAAGACCTGCCAGAAACGAACATCTGGCAGGTCGTTTGAGCTATTCCTGATTTCGCTGAAGCTGCTCGGCGAGGGCGCTGTCGGCTTCGTCGAGAGCGGCGATAGCGCTTTGGGCATCGGCGATACCCTGCCAGAGCGCGCGCTGCTCCCAACGGATCTGGTCATCGAGCGCATCGATCCGGCTCGCTAGCGCTTGTAGGCTATGCACCACAGCGGCATTAAACTGATTTTGCTGATCGACCAGCGCTTGCACATACCAGCGGGTCAGGCTATTGGCGAATTCTTTCATTTGCCCGACCAGCGGCAGGCTAGAGCTAAGTGGCTGAGGCGTCAGCTTCCAGAGCGCGTCGAGCTTGGCCATCGCCTCGTGCAGGGCGGCGCTGGCGGCTTGGGCGCTGGCTGCGCTCTGCTGTTGGCTCAAGCGGCTGGAGGTGCGCTGGGGGTTGCGGCAGAAGTCGAGCAGCGGCTCGGCTACCTTCTCCCAATGGTACTGCTCGCTTAGTTTGCGGGCTCGTTCACCGTAGACCTTCAGCATCTCGGGCTGGTCGGCCAGCTCGCGCAGCACGCTCACCAAGGTCGCTACATCGTCGGGCGGCACGGTGCGTCCGAGCTGGTGCTCTTCGACCAGAGCGCTGGCCGCATCGCCCTTGGTCATCAGGCTGGCGCGTCCGGCCCAGAGGTGGTCGAGAAAGCGCGAGCGAACGGCGGCGTAGGCGCTCTCGAGGTGCTGGCGGTGCAACGAGACCAGCAGATCGGCTTCCAGCAGCATGCTGGCTCGTTTTTGGTAGGGCACCCAGTCTTCGTAGAAAAAGACGCTGCGGTCGAGCAGACCGAGCGCGCTCGCCAGGGCGCGGGCGCGCGCTGGCATTTCGGCTGGGCGTGCCAGACCGGGGTGTGCTCCTGCCAAAAAGACCAGCTTGACTTGGGGTCGGTCGAGCTCTGCCAGCGCGCGTAGCAGCGTCAGCGGGTCCATCCAGTCCCACAAGCCACCGCTCCAGAGCAAGAGCAGATCGTCGTCGCCGATACCATCGATCACGCCGCGCAGCATTGCTTCGCCGCGTTGAGGCGCTTCGCTGGGCAGACCAAACGGCACCACCCGCAGCAGTCCTCGCAACTCGGGATCGCTATCCGAGAGGCTCGGTGTGAGACGCCCTTGCAGCAAGAGCGCACCTAAGTAGAGGTCGCGTTGGCGTTCGGTGGCGCACAGAAAGCAGTCGCCCGCCGCTAGTTGGCGCGCCAAAAGACGTACATCGCCCGTATTGCGCGCTTGGCGCTCGGCCAGCGGGGCGTCGCGCAGCAATTCAAGGTGTTCGAGCGCTGTGGGGTCGTAGAGATCGAGCACCAAGGGTTTTGAGCTTTGGGCCAACTCGGGGTGGCCTTCGAGCACAAAGCCGTTGGCGATAATCAGATCGGCGTTTTCGATCGCGCCTGCTAGGCTGGCGGCGTCGGTCCAGCGGTATGCGTGATTGTTGACGCCGCTCGGGAGAAGATCGGCGGGTTGTGGGGTCGCTAATGTCACCGTATGCTCGCGCGCAAGGACGCGCGCGAGTTCGCTCATACGGATACCGGGGCCAGCCATGCGGCTTCCAACAACGTCATGGCTGATCAGCAAAATATGTGGCATGGTTCGACATATCGAAAAGCAAGTACGCTGGTGCGCCTAACCGCCCATTGGTACTGTTTTTCGCCCTAGGCAGTGCGCTCGCGTTCGCTGCTGCGCAAACGTGCCAGCTCGGCCATTAATTGCTGGACGCGTTGTTTCGCAGCGGCGCGGGTCATCGATTCGGCTTGGGCGCGATTTTCGGCGGCGATTCGTGCCTCTGCCATTTCGACGCTTGAAAGCAGCCGTTCTCCACTCGCTACTGTGGTGAAGATCAGGTTCTGACCCTCGGCGCGCAGCATAAGCTCCAACTCATCAAGCATATAGTTGCCATCGGCATTGGGCGGAACCAGATCATAGTGGCCCCACTGATTGAGATGGCGAACTTCAATATTATACTGCGAACGCGGATTACCAAACGAATCGACGATATCGACGAGCACAAAGAGTGGAATCTCTAAGAGCGCATAGACCCGTTGTTTGGCACGATCGTTTTCGAGCGAGCCGACCGAGGTCACTTCAAAGACTGCGATCGGCGGCTCCTCTAAATCGTAGAGGGCGTATTCCCGATGGGGCGGCAGAATCGGCTGCCGACTAATGAACAGATCGGGCGCGATACGATGCTTACGAAAGCGAGCCGGTGGAGCATACACAATGTAGGTATCGCCGATTAGATACCAACCACGTGAAGCAACATATGGTCGTAGTGCGCTCCCGATTTGGTCTGAAGCAACTTCGTTATGGTTTGCGCCTTCGGGCATAAGCTCTTGCCTTGTCTGATATGCATATGGATCACGATCATAGTCGTCGCCAACATAATCAGGCACCCAAGCGGGCCGTCGAACTTCGAGTAGAGCACGTAAAGTTGCTTGTTCTTCAACAACCTCCTCGTGTAGATCGACGATCTTCGGGGGTTTAGCCTGCTCAGGTACGATCATAACGATCCCTCTCCGCTTTGACCATAAGTGCCCCAAATATAGGTTTTTTGAGTTCTGAGGCGGCTCACGGTTCACTTATGACAGTCCGTAGTATTATATCATGCCCTGCCAAACCGTCGAAGAAGTTTCATAAGGCGTCCATTTTGCATTTGGTTCAAAATACCCTCGATCCACTCGATATGGGCATTCTTCTTTTCGATTTGCTCTTCCAGCGAACGAATATATTTCAGCATCTCTTGCTGCTCGGGCGTGCCCAAACCTTGGGCGATCGCGTGCAAGATCTGGCGCTGCTTGAGCGAATCGGCGGCGTGGTGGGGGTGCTTACAGAAGCGAATCAGCGCCTCCATATTGCGCTCCCACGATAACCGCTCTTGGGCCTTGGCGAAAGCTGGCGCGAAGCTGGCTCGTCCGCCTTTGATGTCGGACATCTCGAGGATCGCGGCCGCCCAACCGTCGATATCCTCTGGATCGACCACGCGCCCGAGGTTCAGCTCTTTCACCAGCTCAGAGAGTGTATCGCCGCTGCTGACGATCATAGGCAAGCCAGCCCAGATGCAGTCGAGCAGGCGCGTGCGGAAGGAGAGGCGCGTTTCGGCTGTGTCGAAGTGCGAGCTCACGCCGATATCGGCTTCTAGCAGATAGTTTTGGCGATCGTCGTAGGCGACCCAACCATCGTTGAAGAAGACGGTCTCGTTGTAGAGGCCTAGCTCTTTAGCCAGCGCGACCGTTTTGTCGGCGATTGGCATATGGGGTACACCGGCGGTGTTGGGGTGACCCTTGCCCATAAAGAAGAGCTTGACGTTCGGGCGCTGTTCGCGCACTTTAGCCATGGCCTGCAGGATGGTAAGCGGATCAAACCACTCCCAGATTCCGCCGTTCCAGAGCAATACCGTATCGCCCTCGTTGATGCCCGGATACACGCCTTTCAGCACTTGTCTGGTGTGTTTGGGCGGCGTGCTCGAAACGCCGAAGGGCACGATCTCTAGGAAGTTGCGCAGCGACGGATCATTGTTGTAGGTATCGGGGTTAATGCGTTTCTGCGCCATCAGAGCGCCCATCCAGAAGTCGCGCTGCCGTTCGCTGGCGCAGATAAAGAAGTCGCCTGCCGCCAGTTGGTTGTTGATGGCGCGAATCGACATATCGTAGTGGATATTGGCTTGCTCGCGCGGCGCGTTAGCGCTCTGGGCCAAGTTTTCGAGCACAAAGGGTGTGTAGACATCGAGCACCAGCACATGGTCGATCAAGCGCAGCGCCGGGAAGTGTTCGAGCGCCAGACCTTGGGCGATCACCACATCGCACTCTTTGAGCAGCTCGTTGAGCAGCTCGTGCTCGCCATAGTTGAGCACGCAGGTGTCGATCAACGGCTCTTCGATGCTGATCTCTTCGGGCGCGACCAACATCACTTGGCAGTGTTTGCTTAGGACCTTCGCCATTTCGAGCGCGCGCATGCCTGTGCCTGCCAGGTTTTTGCGTAGCGGGTCGCCGCACATAAACAACACGCGCACCGGACGCATGCCCTCAAACATCTCGTGGATCTTAAAGGCATCGACTAGTTGCTCTTGCAGCAAAGCGTAGTCCATGCCGAAGAAGATCTTGCCGTAAGGGTGATGGAAGAGCGGCAGAATCTCGGAATCGGGGCGGCGGCGCATGGCCTGCACTTCGGCGCGGCGCTGCATCAAGCCGGGCAGATCGTCCAGCAGGTCGCCAGCCGCGACCAGATAGCTCAGAGTCGGCAGCGGCACATTGGCAGTTTCGGCGGCTTCGTCTTTTTTGCCGCTCTTGAGATCGAACTCTTTGCGGTCGATCGTATCGGCGCTCGAGAGCAGCGACTTCTTGTTGAGCAGCATCAGCGCGGCCGGAAGCACCTGCTTGAGATGCTCTTCGTCGTAGTTTTTGATGATGGTCGCAAGGGCGTTGCGCTGCAACAGGGCGTAGACTTGGTGCGGTCGGCTGCCGCCCGAGGTGCCATGGTGGCGGTGGTAAACGACCGCTTCGGGCGCGAACCACACTTCATAACCCGCGATCCAGAGTCGCCAGCCGAAGTCGACATCTTCGAAATAGGCGAAGAAGTGCTCGTCGAAGCCGCCCACCTTCAAAAAGACCGATCGGTCGATCAGCATAGCGCCGCCACATGCGAAGAGCAGCTTGCGCTCGGCAGCTTTCACGCGGTCGGCTGGCAGGCGATAGTGCAACTGCACGCCGTAGCCATAGAAGCTGACGCCGCCGCCATCGAAATCGACTCGCTTGCCGTACCAGTCGAGCATGCGCGAGGCGATGCAGATGCCACCTTCGTCTTTGTGACGCTCTAAAACCTTGACCATTTCGCTGATCCAGTTGGGCGCAGCGTAGGCATCGTTGTTCATCAAGGCGATGTATTCGCCTTTGGCTTCGCGCGCGCCTTGGTTGACCGCTGGCGAGAAGCCGATGTTTTGAGCGTTGCGGATCAGGCGAACCTTGGGATAGTTCTTTTCAATAAATGGAATCGACTCGTCGCTTGAGCCGTTATCGATCAACAAAATCTCTAACAGCTCTTCGGGATAGTCTTGTTGCATCAGCGAGCGCAAACATGCGTCGAGATGACGATATCCATTGTAGTTGACTAAAATGACCGAAACAGTAGGCCGAAACATACACTACCTATTTATATCGTGAGAAGAAAGTCCGCTTTATCGTCCGAATTTACGCAGAATCTGCATTACAAGGCCGCTTTGTACCGCCTGCAATTGAGCGCGGGCATCGTTGGCTTGGCTCTCAAGCCACTGGGCGCGTTTGTTGGCTTCGTCGAGCAGGCCTTCGCGCCAGAGCAGAGCATCTTGCAGCGCGCCGACTCGGGCATGCAGCGCTTGGTTCTGCTCGGCCAGATCGACCAAGAGCCGATCTTGGTGGGCCACTTGTTGACGCAATTGCGCGATCTCTTGCTGTAAATGGGCTTCGCGACGGGCTTCGCGGCGATCGCTCATGCCGATCTGCAACATGCTGAGCAGTTGCATGCTCAGGCCGAGCCAAGTCTGTTCGTCGTTGCTTTCGTCGCTGCGCACGGTAGGACGTAAAGCGGCTTCAATTGCTTCCAACCAGTTGTTTTGATTGTCTTTGGCGGCGACAACCATCATACGATAGCTGGGCGAACGGCGGTCGATATTGCCATAGGTGCTGTTGTATAGCTCGTCGAGACCGGTTTGCAATACCGGATCATCGCCGCGCGAGCCGAGGTAGTGCTTGGCCAACATCATCGGCAGCCAGGCATAGACATAGCCCGATGGATAGGTGTTGGTTTGACAGCCTGCTTCGCTAAAGATCTGCTCTACGAGCGGCAATTGAGGCAGGCCATAGCCTTTGTGTTCCAAAAGCTGAGGCTGTTCGCGGTCGAGTTCGGCCAAAATATAGCTGAAGAGGATTTTCTCTGAAAGAACCGTTTGGGGCGACGACATCGGGCAGATCAGAATAACGCCAAGTTTGCTGACCCGTAGCAGTTCGCCGATAAAGCGGGCGCGGTCGTCGGCTGGCACATGTTCGAGCGTATCGCAGGTGATCACCAGATCGAAGGCAGCGTCGGAGAAGTCGAGCGAACGCCCATCGCCCTGAATATAGCCCGGTAGGTCGCAGGGCGGCATGTCGAGCACCGTTACCTTATGTTTGGGCATAAAAAGCTGGGCGGGTAGGCGCGCTGTTCCGTCGAATTCGCGGAAGAAACCACCCACATCAAGAATGGTCAACTGATCGCGCTGTAGAGCCGAAGCTGCGGCAGTTACGGCCTCGCCCACCATACGGTAGCGCCCGTATTGGTCGAAGGGCAGACGCAGCAATTGGCTATCAATCGATTGTGATGACGATATGCTCATTCAATTCCTCGTGGGCACTCAATTTAACTTTGGTGATAACGCCACTTCCCGCCAAGCGTCATCAATCCATAACGCTCAGCGATATGATCGCTTTGCACAACTAGTACAAATGCTTGGGCATGATGGTCGTATGGATGCGCCATTGCTTCGTCGTATACGGCAGCAGAAAGCAAATAACGACCAGCTAGCAACGGTAACGACGGAATAGTGTAATCGACCCAGCCACGCCCGTCAACCGCTTCGATCGGCACTTTGTCGAAGAAGGTGTTGGGCCCGGTCAGATGCACGCCGCTCTCGTGGTGTAGAGCGATGCCGAAAACGGGCTTTTCGATACGCTGTTTAGCATGGTAGTGCATGCGAATCGTCAACGGCTCGCCGGTCTGAACCACAGTCTGGCTTGTACCGTTCGGGCCAAGAAACTGAACATCGCTGATCTCGACTTCGCGCGAGCCGTAGCGCGAACCTTGCGATGCGCTTAGAGTCTCGCTGGGGCTATCTTCGCCCGCTTCAGCCGCGAGACGGGCTTGCTCTTGCTGGTTGACCCGCTTGAGATAGGCGCTGATAATCGGTCCGGGCGGGCCTTGGTCCTGCACTTCGCCATGTTCGAGCCACACCACATGGTCGCAGAGCCGCTGAATGGTGTCGAGCGCGTGCGAAACGAAGATGATGGTTTTGCCAGCTTGGCGGAAGCTATAAATGCGTTCCTCGCACTTGCGCTGGAAAGCTTCATCGCCGACTGACAAAACCTCATCGGTGATCAAAATATCGGGATCGACCGAGGTGGCGACCGCAAACGCCAGACGGGCGTACATACCCGATGAGTAGTGCTTGACTTCGGTATCGATGAAGCGCTCCATCTCGGCGAAGGCGACGATCTCATCGAGGCGAGCCTGCATATCGCGACGGCTGAAGCCCATCAACGAGCCGTTCAAAAAGACATTTTCGCGGCCCGTCAGATCGGGGTGAAAACCGCTGCCCAGTTCGAGCAGAGCCGCAACCCGTCCTTTGACTTTGACCGTGCCCGAGGTCGGCTCGAGAATGCGCGTCATCAGCTTGAGCGTGGTGCTTTTGCCGCTGCCGTTGTGGCCCACCAAGCCAAGGCTCTGGCCCTGTTGCAGATCGAAGCTAACATTGCGCAAGGCCCAGAAGACCTCGGCGGTGCCGCGCGGACGCAGCAAGCCCGCTATCCGCTCTTGAATCGTGTTGCGGCGTTCGCTATAGAGCTTAAATCGCTTGCTGACGTTAGTAAAAGTTATCGCAGACGACATGGTCTGAGTCGTTCCTAGATTCTATCTTGATTGCAAATATCACGCTTTCGGGCGCGCACTCTCTAACGAGAACAAGGTTTCTGACCAGCGAAACTAGCCAGACCAGCGGCGCTCCGAGCGATCCTCAAAGATCCACCATAAAAATGTCGCGGTCTGAATTGTAGCACGACTCCCCACTCTACGGCGGCGACCGCCTTCAAATAACCAATCCGCTTGTTGTCTTTAGCGTTCTGGCGGCGAGTTCTTAACCTTTCATTCGGTCTTTGGCGCGTCCGCCTTCGGCTATCAACTGGGCTAGCTAGCCCTCCCCAACGAAGCGCTCCAGCCTGTGTGAAGCGCCCTCAATGGCACAACGAGCCGAACGGACTGCCTACGACCCAGCTAGATCTCTTCACCGAAGTTCTTGTTGTTGTGCTGGAAGAACCAGTAGCCCAAGATCAAGATCACCAGAGCGGTTAAAAAGGTGCGCAACACAGCATCGAGCGCGGGCAGGGCAGGCGTCGGGATCTGGTTGCCAACCGCCAAACCGCCGTACAAAATGTCGCGGTAGAAGCCGATCAACGAGGCCATCGGGTTGAGCCAATAGACCAGCCGTGCCGTATCGGGGCTAGCGACCTGCTCAAGGGCATAGAAGACGGGAGTAAGGAACATCCAGAATTGCAACAAAATGCCCAGCAAGTGCACTGTGTCGCGAAACTTAACCGAGAGCGCTGCAAAAAACAGCGCTAGGCCGATCAGCAGAATGGTTTGGATCAGCACGATCACAGGCAAGAAGCTGATCGTCCAACTGAAGTTGAGATTCCCGTTCAAGGGTGCAAAGCTCAGTTGGGTGATCGCCATCACCAAGAGCAGCATGGGCAGCGAGAGCAGAAAGCTCAGCAAGCTCGAGAAGACGCTCACCAAGGGCAAAATCTCGCGCGGGAAGTAGACCTTTTTGATCAACGCGGCGTTATCGACGATCGAGCGTGCTCCACCAGCCACCGATTCCGAGCAGTAGTTCCACGGCAAGAGCGCAACCAGCAAGAAGACTGGGAACATCGCGATATCGTTGCGTAACAGAATGCGGAAAACGATATAGAATACCAGCATCATCAACAGAGGCGCGAGCTGCGTCCAGAGATAACCCAGCGCACTGCCTTTGTAGCGCGAGCGCAGATCGCGCAGCACCAAGTTGCGAATCAGTTCGCGATAACACCACAGATCGTAGAGTTTCGGCATAACGCCAGCCGTGCGATCGACCGCCACGCTAAAGGCGCCGAAACCGAAGCTGAGCAGGGCCGCTAGCCCCAGGTAGATGCCGATCCGTCGATCGACTGGGGCGCTTGGCAGTTCGGCGGGCACGCGATAGGCCGCGCTCTGCAGATCGGGCCGGAAGACGGCGCCCAGATCTTGCTGCATATAGCGCAGAGCCGATCCGATCACTTCGCGGCTGGCGATAGCGCGGTTGCGCGCTTCGAGCACCAACGCCACCTCGCTATCGTTGTTGGCGCAGCTCACCAGCGCCTCTTCGCGCTCGCGGTTGACCAAAGCGCCGATCGAACAAGTGTTATCGAGCCAGGTATCGCGCGCGCTAAGCTCAAAGCTCCACAGGTCGTAGCGCGCCTCCAGCGCCCGCGCAACATCGCTCTGCTGCTCTTGGGGCATCTGGCTGATCTCCATAGGCTGCGAGACCGGTTCGACTTCGCGGTTGAGCGGGAAGGCGTTGCGCTCGAGCATATTGCGCAAAATGCCCTCGAATGGGCTGCTGGCCGCCTCGCCACGCATAGCGCGCACCAGTTCCCAACCGAGCATATTACGCACGACTTCGCGTCCGCCTGCTGCACGCACTTGGCGCGCCAGCTCTTCCGCGCCACGGTTGGCCAGCATCTGGGCTTCTTCGGCGGTCGGCGCGATGCCCGTCACTTGAACGTGTCCCGCTTCGAGCGGCGTAAACTGAATCGTAAAGGTCGGCAAGCCGAAGCGCACTTCGCGTTCGTTGAGCAAGCGTTGGCGGATGGCATTGCTGCTATCGTCGAGCGCGATCTTAAAGTCGCGCTCGTTATTGCTGTACAGACCGCCGTAACGATCGACATCGAAATAGGTTTCGGCTACCGCATGGTAGACCACTGGTTGCGACACAATCCGTGGGGTCGCGATCAGCAGGCCACCCAAAGTACAGAGCAGCAACCAGAGCCATTGATAGAGCCGCAATCCGGCTCGTTCTGAAAGCAGCCACGCACCTACTGAATTGAGCCATGCCTGCTTGCTCTGTCTATCTATTTGGGCCATATCTGAACCTCAAGCGCGTCGCTGGCAGCCAGCGCTGGCAGAATCAAGGCCAGCCTGTTCAGCGACGAAGAATCGAGCTCGTATGCTTGGCCATTGAGCATCAGAAGACCCGGCTCAAATGGCAGTTCGAGCGTAATACCATGCATATCTTTGTGAGTTGGATTGCTGATTCGGAAGGCCAAAGCAGCTTGACCGTAGGTTGCTTGACTGCTGGCCGGAATCGCCTCTAGTTTCAGCTCGCTCAGCGCCTGCTGCCAATCGGCGATCTCGCGCAAAGGCGCGATCCAAACCGCTGGATTGCGGGCCGCATGCGCGACCACATCGCTCCAAGCCTCGATCTGTTCGGGTGAGGTCACCTCTTCGGTATGGGCCCACAGATCGATCATGCCCTCTTGGGCGACCGCTTTGTCGATCAAGGCTTTGGCCTGTTCGCGGCTCTGAACCGTCAGGTAGAAGTCGGGGCAGGCCAGAATGCGCTCGTGGCCGGGAACCGCTTTGCAGCGCAGCTCCTCTTCGTTCACCAGCCGATAAGCGGCTTGATCGCTCAGCCGCGTGACCGAGCGAATGCCCGCCTGTTCGAGCAGATCCCAAGTTGCATCGCTCATGCCGGCGCTGCTGCTCCACGGGAAGGCCAACGAGCTTGCCGCTGCTACGCCTCGCTCGGCAGCGATCTCGCGCCAAGTGGCCAAGTCAGCCTGCCACTCGCTCGGGCTAGCCAGCCCGCCGTAGAGATGGCTGAATGTATGACTTTGAATATCTTGATTTTCAGCTTGTAAAAGCGGAATAAGATCACCGAAATACCATTCGGGGTGGCTCGCGACTGTGCCGTATGGATCGTCACCGAACCAAGGGCTGTTGACCCAGCGACCGCTTATCCAGCGCTCTTCGGGCGTCGCCCAGGCAAAGATCGGGTCGCCCATAAAACGGCGTCGTTCGCTATTGCCAAGCAGAAAATTGTAGCCGGTTGCGTAGTAGGTCGCTCGCACCTCAAAAGGGCGGAAGATCTCGAGTGTGGTTGTGATCCCGTCGCGCATGCGCATGGCCCGCACAAGGTAGTCTTCGTCTGCGTGGGGGTCGCCTTGCGAGCGCGAGTGGATCAGCCCGCCCATTGCTGTCTCCCAGTCGAACGAGAACGAGACTGCCGCCCGTTTGCCGTTCGGCCAAGCGGCCACGCGCAGATCGAGGCTCGGGTCGATCTGCGGCTCGTTGTGGTCTGGGGCGCGTTGGGTGCGCTCTGCGATGGCCTTGCCGCCAGCACGCACATGCATCTGATCGAGATAGACCCGATCGTCGGAGGATGGGGCGATGGTGATCTGCAAGGCTTCGGCTCCTGCGGGCGCCTCAAAGGCTGCTGCGAGCTGGGTCCAACCTGCGGGCGGGTTGTCGGCCTCCCACAGCACAACCTGCTGCCACGCCGTTCGGTCGATCTGAATCAGCTGTTGTTCATTATCGAACCAAGCGAATGAGATCTGCAGACGGGTCGAAAGCCCACGATTGGAATCGCTGATGGCCTGGCCTAGAAAGCAATAGCTCGAGCCGGGCCGAATCGATGTGATTAGGGGGGTCTGAATCGAATTAGCTATTCCGATCAGTTGAAGCGATCTACCATCCGGAAAGACACTGAAATCGGCGTAACGCGCGCTCGCTGCTCCGCGCCCCCAACCGGCTGGCATGCTCCCAGAACTGTCGGCCTCGCTCAGATCGGCGTTGGGCAACAGCTCCTCTCCAAATATGGGCAGATAGGCGCAACGATCGTATCGCTGCCAGCCATAGAGCATGACTCCTAACAGCCCAACCAAGAGGCAGCCGATTGTTGCAAACCATAAAACGCGTCGTGAAAGCATATCATTCCTGTATCAAACGGCCTATTCTAGCATAGCCCGAAAGAGCTGACAAAAGCTGGCCTGACCCAAAGCCAAGCCTAGCTCTCCGGGCCGCTTTCTTATACCAAATCCAGTTGATTACTTTCTCATTTGGCCTTCGGCAGAGAGGAACGTGACTCTTTCCTTGTTCCTGTTTTCCTGCGTTCCAAAGGCGCAGGTCTTGAAACGGATTTGGTATTACCCTTCCTTGAGGTTAGGCTCCATTGATCAGAAAACGAGGGAAAACAGTGCTCAAAGCTTCTGATCAATCGCCTTTTTCAATGATTTTCTCACTAAAAGAGACTGGATTCTTACTCAATTATAAAGTACCATATATTCTAATGAGAACAGTTTAGATTAAACGAGCTTGGCCTAGCTGTTTAAGCTACGTAATCATAAGCCTCTTAACAGGCCAATCTTCAACATTTGTATATGCGCCTAGACAGCTTATTTGTATTCAACGACTCGCTTTAGTAAGAAAACGATCTTGCCCTTCTGCAAATTGATCGTACAATACAAAGTACATTCAAACACAGTGCCTATTGCGTAGTGCTCATCCAAAGTCGTGGTACCCGTACAACCTGTACCGTCGCTTGAATCTCGCAGGCTCTTATCTTCAGTGCCTCATAACACCTTGGCAGAAAGAGGCGTACCTATGCCCAATATCCTTGTGGTCGATGATGATCCTAACATTCGACGTATTGTTACAATGTCGCTAACTGATGACTCGCCCTATACTGTAACAGACGTCTCATCGGGAGAAGCTGCTCTGCTGTATATTTCTCGAAATCATGTCGATCTCCTCTTTACTGACATTCGTATGCCTGGTATGAGCGGCCTCGATCTAGTTCAGCGTGTTCGCGAGCTAGAGCTTCCGCTTGCGGTGATTGTGTTTACGATCGGCCCTGAAGATCTGACCGAAGAGCAGGCAGCCGCTTTAAAAATCGACTGTCTCTTGACCAAGCCGGTTTCGCCCGACAAACTGCGCATGGCGGTCGATCTTTTGCTCGATCCTGAGCGTCTTCTTCCCAAAAAGTCTGTTCCGAGTTCGCCTCAAGTTGCTCGTCCCGAAGCCAATAAACCGACGATCGCTGTTCAGCTTACTCCTTCTATGGGCAGTGGCAACGGGCGCTCTTTTTCGGCCCAGCAGATCGTCGCAATGCAGAATACATTGCGCGACTTCGCTCAGGAACCCAACGTCTATTGTGCTCTGATCGCAGACATGAGCGGCATCGTTCTGACTCACTGGACCCGTATGCGCGATCTCAATATTTTGAATATCGCCGCATTGGCCGCCAGCAACTCGATCGCAATGGCCGATCTTGGCCGTAGTTTGGGCAAAAAAGAGCAGTCACCACGTCTCGTCATTCACGAAGGCGAAACCCAACGTATTCTTATGACTCAGATCGAGAATCTACTGCTCTTGATCGCTGTCGATAATAATGCCTCTTTAGGCTGGGCACGTATGGCGCTTTTGCGCACCTGTGGCGAACTGCGCAGCATCATTCATAATCCGCGCCTGCGCATCGCTGCCCTCTCATAAGCCAGCCATATTCCTCCACGGCCCGCCTGTGAGGAGGAATATGGCTTCTGGCCAGTATACCTATAGCGAATTTGCTTGCTTCCTTTAGCTTGCTGCGGCTAGGTTTCTCCCCAAAAGAAGCTCCTAGGCGCGTCCGCCTACGGCTACCAACATCCCACCCTCCCAGACGACGTCTTATTTCGCTGCTTAGGCTGCGATCTGCTAAGCGTAAGCGCTGTCTTTCGCTGGTGCACAGCGAGTGCAGCCTTGCTCCCTTCTCCCGCAATGCGGGAGCTATGCATTAGCCAAAAGTCGTGTCGGCAGCAAAAGGCGATTGTTCGCATACCATCGCGGATCATCCTTGAGAGCACAGAACTCAGAGAGCTTGTATGCGATTTCGCGTAGCGAAATC
>CALGUG010000026.1 GCA_937902315.1 uncultured Chloroflexales bacterium | reverse complement strand
GGTCGACATCACTATCGAGCGTATCGTCGCCGCCGCTATCTTGGCTTGTAAAGCGGTAGTTTGATGGAAGCGAGCTGATGTCGAACTCAAGCGAGTAGACGCCCGGAATCAGATCGCCGAAGGTATAGATGCCACTGCCGTTGGTAGTGGTGGTGGCGATCACGCTGCCCGCGCTATTGAGCAGACGCACGGTCACATTTGGCACGCCCGCCTCGCCCGTATCTTGGAGATTGTTACGGGTGCTATCGTACCAAACTTTATCGCCTAAGCTAGCTAGTTGCGGCACAAAGCCAAAGTCGATCGTCAGATTGCCATCGCGATCATCGCCATCGACCGCAATGTCCGGCTCATTCCGTAAGGTAAGACTGATCGGCAAAGTTTGAACATCGCCCGTGCCTTGCGTGCTGCCATTGTCGCGATTGTCGCTGCTGTTGCTATCGGGATCAGCGGCTGGTTCATAGCTGCCGCCACCGACCGACGAGCTCCAGTTTTCCAAAACTGCACCCGTCGCAAACTGGCTGGCGGGAATGCGCACGATATACTCGCCCGGATTGAGGTTGTCAAAGAGATAGCTACCGTTGATATTGGTGGTGGTGCTCTCCAGCACGCTGGTGCCAGTGGCATTCAGCAGCTCGACTCTAACCCCAGCGATCCCCGGCTCGCCTATATCGACTTGACCATTGTCGTTGTAGTCGGCCCAGACCAGATTGCCCAAACGTAAGTGGGCGCTGGGAGCAATACCAGCATCGACACTTTGTTCGTGTTGTCCCGACACAAGCGTGTAGTTGCCTGTTCGTCCGCTGAGCTGGTTGGCATCGCTATCAAGCGCATCGTCGCCGCCCTGATCGCTGGGCACAAAACCATAATCCGTAGGCAGATCGCTAAAGATCACATAGTAGCTGCCCGGAATCAGCTCTTCAAAGAGGTACTCACCATTGCTATTAGTGGTGGTGCTGCTCACAAGAGAGTTATCGGCAGCATTGTAGAGCCTAACAGTCACATTCGCTACGCCCGTCTCGCCACCATCTTGCAGGCCATTGACGTTGCTATCGTTCCAGACCAAATCGCCCAGACTGGCTGGTTCAAAGAAGCCAAAGTCAAGGGTGAGGTTGCCGTTTGTATCATCGCCGTCTTGGGTGCTGGATGGCTCTTGACCACCCGCAAGGCTAACAACCTCACTTGTTACAGAGTTGCCCGAACCGAGACCGTTATCATCATTATCGATGTTCGAGTTTGGATTATTGCTATTAGCCGTATTGATAGTCGAGACAAACCCAGCCGGAGCGCTTACCGTGACAATATAATCGCCCGGCCACAAGTTGGTGAAGTTGTAGAGGCCATTCGCTCCTGTGGTCTGGCTTGTGACAGGCTGCCCATCGATGTTGCTGACTGCTGTCACGCCATCGCTTGCCAACAACGATACAACCGCGCCCGCCAATGGACGATCAATGCTCACATCGTAGAAGCCGTTTGCATCCATATCCTCAAAGATCAGATCGCCCACGTTGACAGGCTGGAACAAACCAAAGTCGACCGTAAGATTGCTGCGGTTATCGGCAGTTGGATCGCTGATGCCAGTTGTTGGGGTCTCGCCTGTTGGCTCGCCATCGATCGTTAAGCTTACGCTGCTACTGCGAATGACTGCGCCAACAAGGCTGCCGTTATCATCGTTATCATTCTCAGGTGGCGTATCGGGATCCGGCGCTGGTTCGTAGGGCCCGATTGCAGCCATGGCACCAGTGCTTGTGCGATAGCCTGCTGGAGGTACGATTTCAACAATGTAATGGCTCGCGTTCAAGTTGGTGAACAAGTAATGCCCAGATGCATTGCTTGTTGTGGTCGCAATAGCATCATTGATAGTAAAGCCATCATTATCGGGATTGCCGTCGAAGTTGCTATCAGTGATATCGTCTGGCACACCATCATTGTTGAGGTCGCGATACAAGCGTACCGTTACGCCCGAGATACCTGTCTCACCACTGTCGATGACACCGTTGTTGTTGCCATCGAACCAGATACGGTTACCAAGCGACAAGGCCGGGTAGAAGCCGAAGTCAACCGTGTAGTTGGCATTATCATCAGGGCTACTGTCGGGCAAGTCTGAAATAGGAGGCTCACCCAGCGGCTCAGTGCCTAGGCGCAGTTCGACAGTAGCGGTACGAACAACACGGACTCCATTATTCAGCGAATTGGTACCGTTATCGTCGTCATCGCGATTATCATCTGGGTCTGGCGCACCTTCGTATAGTGGGCGCAAATTAGCAGTGTTTATGGTTAAACCAGTGCTACTGGTCATGCCCTCAGGCGTTACCACCTCAACAACATAGTTGCCCTCACCCAAATTAGTGAACAAGTAGTGACCGGACGCGATGGTGGTGGTTGTACGAATCGCATCATCAGGAGTGACCGAACCGTTGCCGGTCAGATCGTCTGGAATGCCATTGTTGTCGCTATCGACATAGATGCGAACAGTGACACCTGCGATCCCTGGCTCGCCATTATTTACGCGGCCATTGTTGTTATCATCACGCCATACCAAGTTACCCAAGGACATTGGGCGATAGATAGCAAAGTCGACCGAATAGTTGGCGTTATTATTGGGCACAGGATCGTTATAACCGCTAGGCATAATGCCATCATTGGTTGGCTCTGCGCCCCAGCTCAAGGTTACGGTTGCGCTGCGGATGGTTTGACCCGCATAGGTTGTACCATTGTCATCCGAATCGATATTGTTATCGGGGTCTGGTGCTGGCTCGTAGCTTGTTTGAGGATTGACAGCGTAGCCTGTGCTACTCCTATAATTACTTGGAGCAACAATCTCGACAATATAGTTGCCACCTAAGAGCTCGGTGAACAAGTAGTAGCCGCCATTCGCGGTGGTGGTGGTAGCGATCGCTGCGCCATCTGGCGCACCATCATTGTTTGCATCGCTATACAAGCGGACTGTTATGCCGTCTATACCAAGTTCATCAAGATTGAGAATACCATTGTTGTTTCGGTCATCCCATACTCGGTTGCCCAAGCTAAAGGCAGGGAAGAAGCCAAAGTCAACCGTCAAATTGGCCTGTGCGTTGGGTGCGCCTTGATCCGCCCCAAAGACATCATCTTCGTTGATCGGCTCAGTAGCGCCGGGGCCAAGCGTTATTGTCCCGCTCAGAATGCCATTGCTGGCAGGGTTGGCGTTATTGATCCCATTATCGTCGTTATCTGCATCGCCGTTGGGGGCTGCGCTCGCTGGCGTGCTGGATGCATAGCCGACAAGCACGCCTACACCTGTGAAGTTCGAAGGATCGATCCGCACCACATAGCTATCGGCTGCTAGATCATCGAAGCGGTAGTAGCCGCCATTGGCGGTGGTAGTTGTTTGAATTGGCGTGCCAAGATCGTCGGGCACCCCATTGTCATCAGCATCGAGGAAGAGGCTGAGCGAGACACCATCGATACCAAACTCGCCGGTATCGCGCAGGCCATTGTTGTTGACATCGATCCAGACACGATTGCCCAATGAAAAGGACAGGGAGCCAACCTGGGAGCTAGGCTTATTGTGGCCTGTTGAAGAATCATCAATACCACTGACACTAAAATCTCGAAAAACTTTTTTGGTGATCTTTTCTGCTGCTTGAAGTGTGCTTGGCGACGTAGCCATTATCGCTACTAACAGAACAATACAGCGCAGTGCGGACGAGATGTTTCGCAGAGGGGAGCGGGACGAATGCATAAACTACGCTTCCTACACCAACAATTGGTGCGTTTTTTTGGGTACGTAACGAACAGTATAACAAATATTGTGAATCTAATTGGCCAATTTCGGCTTATTTGCCCATAGATTCATCTTTTTGCGATACTACAATTGATACCAAATCCGCTTGATTGATTGTTATTTGGCCTTCGGCAGAGTGGAATTTGTCTTTCCCCGGTTTTCGTTTTCCTGTGCTGAGAGAGTACAAGTCTTTTAGCGGATTTGCTATCAGAGGGCGCTTGGGCGCAGGCAGACAAGAAGCCGAATGTTTGGAAAGGATGGTGATAGCCGGAGGCGGACGCGCTAGAAGTTGAATGGAAGCTTGAGACTTCTCCGCCAACCTAACAAATCACCTGAAGCGCACAAGCGGATTTGATATGACAAGAAAGAGAACGAAGTGCCCGTTGGCGCTTCTTTTTTGTACAATGTCGAAAAGGAATTGACGGTTTGAGCAGAAAGGAGTATCATTCTGAATAGTCAATATTGACTATTCAGAATGTGAATCTTATGGAGCGTGAACTTTTATTGCTTGGTTTGCTGCGTCAGATGCGCATGTACGGCTATCAACTGCATGAGTTTATCGAGCGCGATCTGACGACATGTACCGATTTAAAGAAAGCAACAACCTATTTTTTGCTTGAAAAAATGGCAAAGCGCGGCTGGATCAGCCAAACCGAAGAACGCGAAGGTAATCGCCCGCCGCGTCAGGTTTACGAGATCACACCTGAGGGCGAGCAAGTTTTCCAACGCTTATTACGAGAGAACTTAAGTAGCTATACCCCAGTTCGTTTTACAGATGATATCGGCTTGGCTTATGCCGATGCCATATCTCCTGAAGAGACCCGTACTCTTCTGGTGCAGCGGCGCGCAGCTATGCAGCAAGATTTAGAACAAGCTCGAGCCATTCCGGTCCACGAGGGCTCGATTCAATTGTTACTTGACCATCGTGTTGCTCATCTCGAAGCCGAGCTAGTTTGGCTAGATAGAGTAATAGAACATTTTAGTAAGTAGGAAGGGTTAGTTGGAATGGACGCGCAAGCAAGTCCGGCTGCAACAAGCGGCGAAAAACTCGATTTTAAGAAGATACTTCCCATTTTGGTAGTGGTATTGGTAGACCTACTTGGTCTTACCATTATTGTTCCATTGCTTCCGCTCTATGCGGCCTCGTTTCGCATCAGTCCATTTATGATCGGTTTGTTGGGCGCCAGCTTCCCGCTGATGCAGTTGATCGCTGCGCCATGGCTGGGGCGCTTATCGGATCGTTATGGGCGCAAGCCCGTTTTGATCGCCAGCCAGATCGGTACGCTGATCGGCTTTCTCTTGTTGGGCGTGGCCAATACAATCTGGCTGCTCTTTATCTCGCGTATTATCGACGGCATTTCGGGCGGCAATATCGCGATCGCTCAAGCCATGATGTCGGATAGCACGACCGAGCGAACCCGCACTCAAGGCCTAGGTTTGATCGGAGCGGCATTTGGTTTGGGCTTTATTATCGGCCCGGTCATCGCTTTTATAGCCTTGGCGCTCAGTGGCAATAACTACCATGTGCCGGCCTTTATCGCAGCTGCTTTATCGGCGGCCTCGATCCTGATCTCGTGGCTTTGGCTGCCCGAAACCCATCAGGCGACCGCGACAACCAGCAGCCACACAGAGGGCGTTTCGCTCCAAAATCTGTGGGCGCTTTTCACCTTGCCGCGCGTTGGCTTAATGCTCATATTGATGTTTGTTCAGCAGTTTGCTTTTGGCGGCCTCGAGCAGTTTTTGCCGCTCTTGACCTTGGGCCGTTTGGGCCTCGATGGCAGCGGCAACGCTATGGTTTTTGTCTTTGTGGGCGTGATCGTGGTCATCGTCCAAGGTGGCTTGATCGGCAAGTGGAGCCGCAAATGGGGCGAGCGCAAGGTCGCACTGGCTGGTCTGGCCCTTTTGACGCTTGGTTTGGGCTTAACCGCTGCTACTCCGGCCCAGCCCGTAGCTTGGTATGAGCGCGCTGTGCTTGAAGAGCAGATGTATCGCGAAGCCTCTAGCGCTACAGCGAGCCGCAACGAAGTAGAGCTGCCCAGTGACGAAAATACGGGTTGGCTCGGCCTAAGTTGGCTCTTGGTGGCGATGATCCCTGCTTCGATTGGCGCTGGTATGGTTTCGCCGAGCGTCAACAGTTTGTTGTCGCGCAGTGTACCACCCGAGCGACGCGGCGAGGTGATGGGCAGCAGCACCGCCTTTGTGAGCGCTGCCAATGTGCTCGCTCCGATCTTCGGTGGAACATTGATTCAAATCTTTGGTTTAGGTTCGCCTTTCTGGTGTTGGGCGGTCGTTTTGCTAGTAGCAATAGGCATAGCTTGGCGCTCGCTTGAATAGCTTATATATTGTGCTGTTTTATGTAGAGGAGAGGTACAGATGCTCGAAAGACTAACCGCAACCGCTTCCTTTCATACCCAAGTTGGTATGGTAGTGGTGTTGACTACCTTTATTGCGATGGCGATTGTCGCTTGGGAGACCTGGCGCGGAATCGCGGTAAGCACAAAAGCGCGCATCAGCATTATTGTGGCCCAGCTTGCCCTGATGTTCCAAGCATTGATTGGTGTGAAACTTCTAGACCAGGGAGCGGGCGTATTACAGCTTTATGTTCACTATCTTGGCGGTCTGGCTCCGCTCGGCTTCTTCTTGGCTGCTTCGTGGTGGCCGATCGAAAACAAGCGTCTGCAAGCGCGCATTTTAACTGCTGCAACGATCGGAGCATTTCTCTTTTCCTTTATGTCGTTTACAATCGGGCGATCCTATGTACGCCGCGAACTGAGCCTTCAGATTATGCAGTTGCTCTCGTTGATCTAAACAAGGCAGCTTGGCGGAAGGGCTGTGGTATCATGTCCTCGTGGTGTACTAAACATACAGGGGAGAGTTGCCATGAGTGAACCGGTCTACGACAGCCCTACCGATTGGGTCGCCAAGCATATCGACGACTATTTGAAAACCAACGGCGCCGAGGGCCATATCTGGCAGGGTGTGCCAACCCTGCTGCTCACCACCCGTGGGCGCGTAAGTGGAAAGTTACGTCGTACAGCCTTGATCTATGGCAAAGATGGCGACAACTACTTGGTTGTGGCTTCGATAGGTGGTGCTCCCAAGCATCCCCAGTGGTATCTCAACTTGGTCGAAAATCCCGAGGTTGAGTTGCAGGTCGCCGACGAGGTCTTTGCTGCGCGCGCACGTACCGCCACACCCGAAGAGAAACCGCGCCTTTGGAAGAAGATGGCCGAGATCTTCCCCAACTACAACGAATATCAAAAGAAGACCGAGCGCGAGATCCCGGTCGTCATCCTCGAACGGATCTAACAAATCTCTGGACTGGCCTGAGCTTAGGCCAGTCCAGTTTTAACCTCTTCGATCTTTGGCTCTTCAACAAGCCTTTGATGCCGTCTAACGCTTTTGGCGGCTAGGTCTTTCCCTTCCATTCCTTCCTTGGCGCGTCCGCCTCCGGCTATCAGAGTCCTTTCCAAACATTCGGCTTCTCATCTGCCTGCGCCCAAACGCCCCCTGCAAAGCCAAGCAACCAAGCAAATTTACTATGATGCTGCCTGGAGTTTGCCTGCCAGTTCGCGTAATGCTGTTGCAAACGCTGCGTGAATCGCAGAAACCTGCGTTCCTCCAGCATAGGCATCGGCAACAACGCTGAGCCGTTCATACAGAGCAGCAATCGCTTCTGGATCGTTATGTGCGAGTGCTTCCTCTACCTGTGCGCTTGCCCGCTGCAGCTTCTCCTTCAGCCTGTCTTGTTCTTCAGGATCAGCGAGTTTGGTAGCCAGTTTGCGTAATTGAGCTGCAAGAGTATGCCACAGATGCTTCGTTTCATTTGCTTCTATGTATTGAGCCGCTATTTCTAGCCTTTGAGCTAAGGCTGCCCGATCAATCTGAGGGCTGAGCAATGCCCGTTCAACTGCTGCTTTTGCGTTGGAAAGCACTGATCCAAGTTGCTGACAAAGCGCAAGGCCTGCACGAGCATTTTGTGTACTGGGATGATCCTTGCCTACAGTCCGTTCATAGATTGAGATCGCTTGTTGAAAAAGCGCTTCTGCCTCTTGATAGTGAGCTTGTCGAAGGTGCAGGCCAGCAAGATTATTGAGGGAAGTGGCGGTATCGGGGTGATTCTCTCCCAACTGGGCTGTTCTGATGTGGAGTGCTTGTTGAAAGAGCCTCTCAACCTCTCCATATCGCCCCTGTGATTGATAGAGAAGAGCAAGATTATTGAGGGAGGAGACGGTATGGGGGTGATCCTCTCCCAACTGGGCTGTTCTGATGTGGAGTGCTTGTTGAAAGAGCCTCTCAACCTCTCCATATCGCCCCTGTGATTGATAGAGAAGAGCAAGATTATTGAGGGAGGAGACGGTATGGGGGTGATCCTCTCCCAACTGGGCTGTTGTGATGCGGAGTGCTTGGAGATAGAGTGGTTCAGCCTCCCTATATCGCCCCTGTGATTGATACAGGGCAGCAAGATTATTAAGGGAGGAGGCGGTATGGGGGTGACCCTCTCCCAACTGCATTTGATAGATCTGTAGTGCTTGTTGAAAGAGCGGTTCAGCCTCTCCATATCGCCCCTGTGATTCATACAGATAAGCAAGATTATTGAGGGAGGAGGCGGTATGGGGGTGATCCTCTCCTAACTGGGCTGTTGTGATGCGGAGTGCTTGGAGATAGAGCCTCTCAGCCTCCCCATATCGCCCCTGTGAGTAATTCAGGGCAGCAAGATTATTGAGGCTTTGGGCGGTATCGGGGTGACCCTCTCCCAACTGCATTTGATAGATCTGTAGTGCTTGTTGCAAGAGCCTCATCGCTGGCTTGTTCCACAAATCCTAGCTCCAATAGACGCTTGATTGCATCGACCTGTCGCTTTGCTTGGATCAGATCTGATGGATCAGTCGTCTGTGCAAAGGCTTGTATGAGCAGTGGTTGTGGTATTGGTTCATTGGGTGCAAAGAAAGCGGCATGGATCAAGGCTTTGAGGGCAAGCGCATCAACCGCCTTCTCAGGAGCAAGGCGTTGAAAACTGAGGTGGAAGGTTGCCCGTAAACCGCGTTCTCGCCTACGTTCTCCCACATCGCTACTCTCTTCGTCTTCATCATCTTCAAAACCTGGATGATTCAAAACTCGGTAGCTATGGAGGTCGCGAAGATAGATCTGTGGGATAGCAAAGGTTTCTCCTTGATACAGCTGTAAGAAGTTGCCTGCCAAATACAGTGCCAAAGGCAGATCACCAAGCTCCTCCGCAATCGCATTTGCATCGGCCTCGCTCAAATCGGCTCGATAGCGTTGCAGCAGGGCAATACTTTCTGCTCGACTAAGCACGCCCAGTGGCACCACATGCAGCGCTTGATCGCTTGGCCATTGGCTATTGCGGCTGGTGATCAAGACCCGACAGCTGTTGCCTTTGGGGAGGTACCGTTCAAGCAAGTGTCGCGCTTGGCGTACTCCCACCTGATCCCAGTTATCAAAGATCAAGAGACGGGGAATCGGTTCTTCCCAAGCCGCCTTCACCCGAGCGACACGCGCTTCAAGCGTCAACTGCTCGCTCTCATGGAAGGCTTGCATAGCATCGTAACCACCGCAGGCTGCGATCTCGCTTGCAAGGTTCGCAGGATCATCAGCCGACAGCCAAAAGACCCCACCTAGAAAGTAGCTCCCATAGCGATAGGCGAACTCGCTGGCTAAGGTGCTTTTGCCCACGCCACCGATACCCGTGGTGATCACGCTGATCCCACCCTGTTTCAGCTGCACGGCAAGCGTAAGCAGATCGTGCTGGCGACCCACAAAATGATCGGTGCGTCGCGGCTGCATACGCGAACCAACCGGTAGATTGTCCACGGGCGGAACGATATCCTCCGGCATTTCAGCAAGCCGACGCTTGGCCTCTTCAAGATCGATTGGCGGTCGCTTTGGAGGAATCTTATGAACTATTTTATTTCCGGCTACATTATCGCCGTAATGAATCGCACCACTCTCATAGCGTACCCCACCAAACTGTTGGAATACTGAACCTGTCATATCGCCTGCAATAGCGATTCCTACATTGGCATTCCCAGTGATCGTTTGCTGATGCTGGCGTGCTGTTGCCAGCTCTTTCTCATCGTCAACAACAATTCCAAGGCGAAGCAAGGCCTCCTTGCACTCGGCAATGGCACGGCGGGTCTTGGCAATCGCTTGCTCGCTCGCCTTGGCGGCAAGCTGGCTTACCAACAGGCTATAGTGGCGGGCAAGCTCGTTCTGGAGCTGACTGATCTGCTCGGGTTCAGACATGGCGGCTACTCACTGGTTGATGGGAACGAATGCTCTTTGTATTCTCTGTCTTATTAGTACCAATGTAATACCAAAAGCGATTACGGCAAAGGATGACATCAACAAGCTACAAAAATCCTAAAAAGGATAAGCAGAAACGCAGCTTGAATCGGCCCAAAACGGCATACTGAGCACGAATCTGAATCTCTAACCTGCGGTACAATAGAGCCGCCAAAACTACTACACTATTACGTACTATCTTCTCTTGACTTCTAGGGAGCAGTGTATGACGATTAGGAGAGCGTCAGATATGGATCTCCTCACCGCCGTTCTGAATCTTGCCGATACGCAAGATGACCGCCACATCGAGCGGATTCAAGCTTTGGGAAAGCGTTTATCGACCTATCTCGATGATCACGACTTCGATATCGGTGAAGAAATCACCTCTTTAAAGCAAGATATCTTAACCTTAATGCGCACCATCAGTCTGCAAAACGATCGTCTACGCATGCAAGAGCGTCTGCTCACCACCCAGTCGAGCCAGATCCAAACCCTTTCCCAAGCTCTTAACGACTACCTCGCCACGACCCAACAAGAGGGTGAACAGCTGCTCTCGCTCCAGTCGCTCGCCACACGCATCCAAGAACAGCGCCTTCAGATCCAGTCGCTGGCCCGAGCGCTGGTCGAACAGGGCAACCGTATTCACGAACTGCAAAAGCAGATCGAAAGCAAAGCGGCCGAGGAGAGCTTGGAACGCCATGTCGGTCAAAGCGAAAGTCAACCTGCTAACCCCGCTTTGATGCGCCTGATCAACGATCAAGTCGAACGCATTCACGCCCTCAATGCCACCGTTGTCGAACTGCTCGAACGCATCGAAGCCCTCGAATCACAAGCCTAATTCCGCTTTATCCCTTGTGCGTCTCTTGATCAAGATCGTAGCTATGCGCGAGCTGTTCTGTGGAGTTTCGTGTACGAACGCGCTATTCCACAGAACACAAACCTTCATCGTTGTGCAGCGCACCAAATAACAAACATCGTCATACGAAATCCGCTTGAATCGTTGTATGTTGGGACGGACTTTCGACACACAGCTACACCACCGTGCTTACGGGCGAGCTGTTGGTAGCCGCAGGCGGACGCGGTGAGGATCTTCGTTGGGGACAAGACCAAGCTGCCAGAGTGCTAAACTGGTCAAACGGATATCGAGTAGCTATAAATCTGGGCACTTTCAAAGGCGGCCATTTCCCATACAATAGGGCCATGGTTGAGGGCAATGTTGCACCGTAACCCTATTGTGTTCACAAGGAAGGAACCAGATATGTCATTTCGCAGCAATCAAGACCTGCCTACAACGATGCAGGCCGTGGTTTGTTATGGCCCCCAAGATTATCGTCTCGAAGAGCGCCCTGTGCCGCGTCCCGGGCCGGGCGAGGTTTTGGTCAAGGTCAAGTCGGTCGGCATCTGCGCCAGCGATCTCAAGTGTTATTCTGGCGCGCCGCTCTTTTGGGGCGATAAGCACCGTGTCGGTTACTGCCAGCCTCCTGTGATCCCCGGTCACGAGTTCGTCGCCGAGGTAGTGGCGATCGGCGAAGGCCCAGAGAACACGCGCGGCGACCGCTTGGAGCTGGGTGATCTAGCTGTTTCCGAGCAGATTGTGCCCTGTTGGAACTGCCGCTACTGTCAACGCGGCCAATACTGGATGTGCCAAGAGCACGATATCTACGGCTTCCGCCAAAAGGCCTTCGGCGCTATGGCCGAGTACATGATCTTCCCCGCCAATGCCATCAACTACAAGGTTCCCAACAGCATCCCGATCGAACACGCCGTCTATATCGAACCGCTGGCCTGCTCGATCCACGCGGTGCAGCGCGGCAACATCGAATTCGGCGATGTCGTTGTGATCGCCGGAGCTGGCCCGCTCGGCCTGGGCATGATCGCTGCGGCCCGCCTCAAGCACCCTCGCCTCTTGATTGCGCTCGATCTCGACGACAAGCGCCTTGAGGTCGCCAAAGCCTGCGGCGCCGATCTCGGCCTCAACCCGCGCAAGCTCGATGTCGTCGATGAGGTCAAGAAGCTGACCGATGGCTACGGCTGCGATGTCTATATCGAGGCGACCGGCCACCCCTCCGCCGTCGAGCAGGGCTTGCATATGATCCGCAAGCTCGGCACCTTTGTCGAATTCAGCGTGATGCGCGAGCCGGTTACGGTCGACTGGACGATCATCGGCGATACCAAAGAGCTCAACATCCACGGCTCGCACCTTGGCCCACGCTGCTACCCCGTCGCGATCGATATGCTCGCCAAGGGTCTGCTGCCTATGGAGCATATTGTGACTCATCAGTTGCCGTTGGCCCAGTTCCAGCAGGGCATCGATCTGGTCGCTTCGGGCGATCAGTCAATCAAAGTGACCTTGCAGCCCTAATCCAACCCTGCTTACCTTAGGACTGCTCGCAAAACGTCGGGAAGCAGAGCGTGTGTCGGGTTGAGCAAGGGTTCTGCACAGCCTTTGCTCAACCCAAACCTGCTTAATTGTTTTAGCGCTCTAGCGGCCTGTTCCCTTTCTTGCATGCGGTCCTTGGCGCGTCCGCCTACGGCTACCAACATCCCGCCCTCCACAATAAGCCTCTAGCCCTGCTCACAGCGCGCCCCAAAGTGCAAACTTGGTTCAAGTCATCGTTTTCCATTGATACCAAATTCGTTTAAAGACTTGCCCACTTGGAGTGTAATACCAAATTCGTTTGAAAGACGTGCATTTGCTTAACGCGAGAAAACAAAACGAGGGAAAGACGTTGTGTGCTATTTCGCGCTATCGCGCGAAATAGCACACAACAAAAAGAGGTACGTTCCACTCTGCCGAAGGCCAAAGAGAAAGTAATCAACCGAATTTGATATGACATAACGCAAAAAAGTGGGAGATGCTGCTGCATCCCCCACCATCTTCAGTTCATCTGATTGTATGCGACCTAAAATTGGTTTATTTATGCGCCAGAATCACCTGATCGCGATAGGTGAGCTGGAAGTCGACCCGATTGAGCAGTGAGTCGGCGGAATCTGGCTCGCATAGCTGGCTCAGTTGCGCGAAATATTCGGGCGCAAGCCAAGGCTGCAGATAGTGACTGAGCTGACTGAGGTAGCTGCTCAGATAGTTGCGTTCATCATTGTTCAGCGGCAGTCGGCGAACCGATACATAGGGTGTATTGCTTGTAACGATCAAACCTGCATGTGTGAAGGCTTGAGCCAGCTCGAGATCGTATTCGCCTGGGTCCTGCGGCACAAGCCCTGCTTCGATCATCGCTTGGTGAATCGGCTGCTCAAGTTCTGCCGGCCATGTGATCTGAGTTGTGGCGAACAGATTTTGATAGAGCATAGCAACATAACCGCGAGGGCGTACTACTCGTTGTATCTGCTGCAATACATCCTCAAACTGGAAGGGCTCGATGCGCTGTTGCACAGCCCAAACGAAGTCGAAGCTATTGGCATCGAACGGCAGGGCGTTTACTTCCCCTTGTTTAAGCGCGATCGCTTTGCCAAGCCCCGAGTTGTTGGCCATCGCTCGAACCTGTGCCAGCTCATCGCTATCGTGTTCAAGGCCTACAACACTGCCTCCCGGTACGACTCGCTTCGCTAACGCAAGACTATAAAACCCATCAGCGCAGGTCGCATCTAAAACACGATCGCCCGGAAAGAGCGGCAGCTCGCCGATAATCTCGTGTAATGTATCGAGATGCGCTTGCTGGTAGTGTGCTAGGAAGGGTGGATCAAAACGGATTTTTTCTTGTGTCATATATATTGCTACAGCAGAATCGTAGCTATCTTTAACCATGTTGCGGCCTACCTTTGTTATGAGATCAAGAGCAAATTAGCAGGATATATGCCAACTTGCTGAAAGAGACACACACCGAGTTAGGTCAGCTAACCCCAAACGAGGCGCTAACGGAAGAATATAAGAAAGCAAGGAACAAAACTATGGTTAATAGTGCTGTTTTTTTAATCGCCTGCCCCGACCAAAAAGGTCTGGTTGCTCGCATTGCGAACTTCCTCTATTCGCATAACGCTAATATCTTGCACGCTGACCAACATCGTGACGCCAGCCAAGATCTGTTTTTAATGCGCGTTGAGTGGGATCTCAGCGATTTCGATTTGAGCATGGAAGAGTGTCGTGCTGCATTTGTACCGATTGCAGAGGCTCTGAAGATGCGCTGGAAGCTCTATGATTCTCGAAAACGTCAGCGTTTGGCGATCTTCGTCTCGCGCTACGAGCACTGTCTACTCGATCTCTTGCGCCGTCACCATCACGCCGAACTCGATTGTGATATTCCTCTTATTATTAGTAACCATCCAGATGCTGAACCAATTGCAGCCTTTTATCAAATTCCGTATTATCATATACCGGTGTCAGCGACGAACAAAACTCAAGCATTCGCCCAGATACTTGCACTATTACACCAAGAGCGCATCGACTGTGTAGCGCTTGCTCGCTATATGCAGATCATACCGCCCCAGTTGATCGCGCACTACCCGAATGCCATTATCAATGTACACCACTCGTTCTTGCCCGCTTTCAGCGGTGCTCGCCCATACCAGCGCGCCTTCGACCGTGGCGTCAAGCTGATCGGCGCTACCAGCCATTATGTGACTGAGGAGCTCGATGATGGTCCGATCATTGAACAAGAAGTGGCGCGCATTTCGCATCGGGATGGAGTGGAGGATCTAGTGGCAAAAGGACGCGACCTTGAACAACTTGTATTGGCACGGGCGATACGCTGGCACCTTGAACACCGCATCCTTGTGTATGCCAATAAGACCGTTGTGTTTGATTAATGAAGGGATTGTCTAATGTCAGATACCGTTCATGTTCTATCTGCTCAAAAACTCAGCGAGGCAGAGCGCGACATGTTGCAGTCGATCTCTCCGCGCTTGGTGATTGTCGATAAAGATCTTCGTGGTTCTAAAGCGATAGAAGAAGCTATTACGCCCGAAACCGAAGTGTTGTTTGGTGGGTACTATGGAAGCTTTGATCTACAACGTGCTCCTCGCTTGCGTTGGATCCAAGGAGCGAGTTCGGGAGTGAATCATTTGCACGGTACACCATTGTGGGAAAGTGATGTAATGCTCACCAGTGCGAACGGCGTGCATGCCGTTCAGATCGGCGAATATAACATCACTATGATTTTAGCTCATTTCCACCATTTGCGCACGCTTTTTCACGGGCAAGATCGGTGTGAATGGCTGAAAGGCTCCGAACACAGTCTTCAACCACGCGAACTTCGCGATATGACGATCGGCATCGTTGGTTACGGCGCGATCGGCCGCGAAACCGCTCGTTTGGCCTCAGCATTTGGCATGCGCATCTTGGCCACCAAGCGCCCCAGCAGCTCGGCGCGCTACGACGGCTGGATGCCCGCAGGCACGGGTGACCCTGATGGCACAATTCCAGAGCGCTACTATAGCATGCAGGAATTACCCGAATTGCTGCGCCAGAGCGACGTGGTTGTCTTGACGCTGCCGCTCACAGATGCGACCCGCCATGTGATCGGCAAGGCCGAGCTAGAGAGCATGCAGCCTCATGCCCTTTTGGTCAACATCGGGCGCGGCCCCTTGATCGACCAAGACGCCCTGATCGAAGCGCTGCGCAACAAGCGTATTGGCGGCGCTGCCCTCGATGTTACCACACCCGAGCCGCTGCCGAGCGATAGCCCGCTCTGGACGCTAGATAACGTGATAATCACACCCCATATCTCGGGTATGAGCAATAAAGAGCGCGAGCGTGTTCTCGAACTGTTCGCCCTCAACCTGCGCCGCTACATCGAAGGTCAACCATTGATCAACTTGGTCAACCGCGCCGAAGGCTACTAAGCTCTTCCAAGCATATTAGTACCAAATCCGTTTAAAGAGCTGCATACTCATAAGCAAGAAAACAGAGTCAGGTTTCCTCTGCCCAAGGCCAAAAAGCAATAAGCTCATCCGGATGTGCTGGCAAAACGCAACATAAGGAAAAGAGGGTCTGGCAGCCTTGCCAAGCCCTCTTTCCTTTACATAAAGCTACTTTCCAGCGTAGGCGATCACATCGATCTCGACCAGAAAGCCTGCCAACTGGCTGCCGACCGTTGTGCGCACCGGTTTGGGGTCAGGGAAGCGGCTGGCATACACTTCGTTGAAGCGCGCAAAGAGCGACATATCGCTCAAATGAACCGTCGCCTTCACCACATCGGCCAGACCCAAGCCCTCTTCTGCCAGAATCGCCTCGATATTCGAGATCACTTGGTTGGTCTGCTCTTCGATCGTCTCGGCCTCGAGCTTACCAGTTGCGGGATTAACCGGCACCTGGCCCGCCACAAACACAAAATCGCCGACTCTTAGACCTTGCGAATAGGCACCGCCCGGTTGGGGTGCTTTGTTGGTCAAAATTTGTTTCTTTGCCATAGTCCTTTAGCTCCAGCGGTTTGCTTCAGGATCATCCATTTCGAACGGCACTTCGGCCAAACGGGTCCACAACTCTTCGGGGATGGGGTAGTTGTAGAGGTCGATCGTCTGCTGAATGCGGCTTGCGCGCGTAATGCCCACTACCGTCGAGTGGATGCGCGGGTCGCGCGTCGAGAACTGTAGAGCAGCGGCGGCTAGCGGCACACCAAATTCCTTACAGATCGCATCGAGTTGGCGGGTGCGCTCGACCAACAGATCGGGCGCATCTTGGTAAGCGTAGCGCGGGTAGGCATCGGGGCCTTTAGCCAGCATACCGCTACCGTAGGGCGCAGCATTGATCACGCCTAGGCCCTTTTCGGCGGCCAAGCTCAGCAGCGCATCGGCGGAACGGTTGAGCAAGGTGTAGCGGTTGTGGGTGATCATCAGGTCGAAGGCACCGGTCTCGACATAACGCATCATCAGATCAACCGGGCCGCCTGCCACACCCACATATTCGATCACACCTTGGCGCTTAAAGTCGAGCAGCACCTCGACCGGGCCGCCCGGAGCCATAATGGCGGTAAAGGGCGCGTGTTCTGGGTCGTGCAGGTGCATAATCTGAATCTTATCGAGACCGAGCAGCTTGAGGCTGCGTTCGACCGAGCGCTTGATCTGGTCGCCACTGAAATCGCCGGTCTGCAGATGGCGGTCAGCCTTGCTAGCAAGCACATGGCCTTCCGGAATACCGCCGATCTCTTTCAAAACCAGACCGATACGGCGCTCGCTCTCACCGTCGCCGTAAGAAGCAGCCGTGTCGCTGAAGTTGACAGGGCTGGCGAAGGCTGCGCGCAGCGTTTCAAAGGCTTGCTCATCGGCGACTTCGTAAGCGAAGGTATCGGGCATATTACCGAGCGCGGCATAGCCGAAACAAAGCGGTGTTACTTCAAGACCTGTCTTTCCCAATACCTTCTTTGGTAAAGGCTGCTGATTAGTTGGAATGGACATCACTGTACTCCTTCTGGCGTTAACCTTAACATTGGTTTGTAGCGCTCAGTGTATCATGGATTTCACAAAGCGTTTTCAGCTTTAGAATGCCCTAAGAACGCTTCCATCGTTGGAAAAACAAACTATACCCACTCCACGCTTCTCTGTGCCCGCGCCATCGCGCCCGTCGCCTAGGCTAGCTCGCAGCGAACCTAGTGCATAACATAGCGAATCCCCATGCAACAACAAGGAAAAACTGAGGCAAGCTAGAGCCTCTTTCCACTTTGCCCAAGGCCAATACAAAATCCGTTTGAATTATTGCTTTTGGAGAGCTCTTTCGGACGCACAGCTACAAGCCTCGTTTGGTGGGCGGGATGTTGGTAGCCGAAGGCGGACGCGCCAAGGTACGAATGGAAGGGAAAGACCACGCCGCTGCAATCTGAAGAGAGTAAGCGAATTTGTTATAACAACCTAAAGTAATCGCTTGGCTTTCTTAGTAGCGCTGATCTGCCCGAGCGCACCCTAACCAAGCTCGTGATTGACAGGCCTACAAGCTATATTGTATATAATACTTTCAAATCGCTTTCCTTTAGGAAGGAAAAACTATGCGTTTGGAAAAAGCGACAGGTATTCACTATCAAACGAAACAAGACCTTGTTTATTCGACCCTTCGTCACGCCATTATGCATTGCGATCTTTTGCCCGGTGCGCGACTTGTGATCGAAGACATCGCTCAACAGCTTTCTGTTAGCCCCATACCTGTTCGTGAAGCATTACATCTGCTGCAATCCGAGGGCCTAGTTGAAATGACGCCCCACGTAGGGGCGATCGTCGCTCCGATCGCCCCTTCCGCTATCACCGAGATCTTCACCATTCTTGAAGGGCTTGAAGTGGTTGCGACCCGTACTGCCGCCCAACGTATCACAGCCGCTAACTTTCTAGAGCTGAGCGCCATCAACCAGGAGATGGACGAAGTGCTCGAGCGCCAAGCATTCGAGCGCTGGCCCGACCTGAACAGCAAATTTCACCGCACCATCTCGTCGTTTACAGGCATGACAATGCTGCAGGAGATGACGCATCGCATCTTCGACCGCTGGGATCGCGTACGACGTTACTACTTCTCAGATGTTTTAATCCATCGGCTTGATATTGCCCAACAAGAGCACCACGCTATTCTTGAAGCTATGCGCACGCGCAACTACAGCGAACTAGAGCGCCTGATCAAACAACATAATCAAGGTGCCCTCATCTCTTATACGGCCTATATCGAGGCCAAAGAAGCCTAGCGAATCGCGCCTAGACGGCGAGCTGCCAATTGTGCGATCTCGAGCGCTTCTTCCTCCTCAAGCGCATGGCGGTACCCGATAACATAGACAAACGAAACATAGCGTCGATGCTGGATTCCAAAGCTAAACTGAACCAACTCGGCCTTATCTAATTCTCGTATCAACTCGCGTCGCATTGCAAAAGAGGCCGATCCTAAGCTGTTTTGAACGATTTGATTGGCACCTTGTTCTAGAAGCTGATTGCGGCTAAATCTCAGTGCGCGCTCTGCCCCCATGTAGTCGTGATAGCGCGCCACTTCGTTGCGCACCGAGAGCGCGCCGTCGTTGGCGAAAGCCTGCGATGTAAAGTTTGCCAAGAAGGCTTGTTCGCGCTTTTGGGCCTTGAACTCTGCGATAGTGGCAGGGTAATTTGAACTCATGCGAGCAGCGTCTTCATTGCTCAGCCAACGGCTGCTGCGCGTATAGTTACTGGGCAGATCGCTGCTTTGTAATACCAGCGTATCGAGCGGCCCGAGTTCGCTTACGACATGCGGAAGCCAGATCCGATACTTATCTTGCTGGGCAGAGATCTCGCTTCCCTGAAGCAAAAGACAGCTTGCCAACACAAAGATCGCTAAAAATCGATACCTCTCCATGATCATCTCCTTTGATCCCCTCTGAATCGATCATCGATCTCTGATACCAAATCCGTTTAAAGACCTGCATGCTCTTCACTCAGAAAAACGAAAAGCCGGGAAAAGCAAAAAGAGTCACGTTCCGCTCTGCCGAAGGCCAAAGAGAACCTAATCAACCGGATTTGGTATGATCTCTTCAATAGCTTTTGTGCATTTGCCTCTGTTGGTGTATCTGATGGGACTCTAAGAGAACTATACCACCGCTCGATCCTTCGTGTAGGCCAGATGTCAAAATAGTTAACTTGCCGCCTCTAGTAACCATTCGATCGCGCCTGAAAAAGGGGCATGTTTTGCCTGTTGCGCCGCTTTACAATCGCAGCCCGCTTGAAATAAAAAAGCGTCCCGATGCCCAATCGTTTGCATCGGAACACTTCTTCACGTACCAGTAGCGCCTTCTCAGCGCTCAATAGCGCGGCTCAGCGCTTTTTGAACAAAAAGATATATTCATGTTTAAAAATATAAAAGCCGCCTACAAAAGCCCGATAGCGCCACAGCTCTTTTTGACTGCGCTTGGCCGAGGTATCTTCGAAGTTCTTGACGATAATGCTCTTCAATGCAAAACCGCGTTGCATCACCATATTCATGGTTTGGAAGCCAAGCGGAATCCATTCACCCTTCACGTACTTATCGCCGATCACGATCACCAGATAGCGCCCCTTCTCGAGAACAGGTGCGACCTTATCGACGAGCTGCCCCATCATTTCGAGAAACTGTTCGACCGACTCGGCGTTCGAGAAGTCGCGTTCATCGTCGCTAAACTTGATAATATCGAAATAGGGCGGGTGCATAATCACCAGTTGCACCGCCGAAACACCGTATTCGGCTAGCAGCGCTTGGTAGTCGACCGCGAGGTTATCGCCATGTTTGACTTCGCTTTTAACCCCGTGCTTATTTGGCTCGGCTTTGACCAACTCGCGGATCTGCTCGACCATTCGCTCTTGCAGCTCGATTCCAATCGTATTGCGCCCCAGTCGCTGGCCTTCGATCAAGGTGGTGCCCGAGCCTGCGAAGGTATCGAGCACCCAATCGCCTGGTTTGGTATAGCGCCGCATCATCTGGTTGGGAATCTGCGGAATAAAATTGCCCCAATAGCCCGCCTTATGCACGCCCGAGCTATCGCGTCGGTCGATCTGCCAGAGGCTATCGGTATAGATATCTTCGTACTGTTTCCAGCGATTTAAGTTGATATCGTTGATCCCGTTGGTGCGCACTTCGCGCACGCTCTTGATCAAGCGTTCGATATAGTAGTGGGCGCGTTCGATCGAAAAAGATTCGAGAATCTGGTTGAGTTCAGCGATCAGATAGGGCTTACCGAACTGCACATCTTCGATCCCTTGAGGAACCTGAAACAGCTCGTCGTTAGGATCGTGCAGCCGTTCTGTGATGGCGCGGAAGTATGCACGCAAGCCCTCAACTGTTTCTGCCTCAAAACCGACCTGAAGCAGCTCGATAAATTGCGGCTTGTTGATACGCAAGATCTCGATCTGTTCGATCTCACTATCGTCATTGTAAGGCGGAATATCGTCAAATTCGTTTGTATTCATGCTGTTACAATACTATTCATTCGTGGACCGCACATTCAGCATGTAGGACACTAGATCAACATCTATCAGGTGGCTCTTCAACAGATATGCTACGTGCTTAGAAGGCGTGCGAGCACAATTGCGACTCGGAATGCTGTGGCATAAAAGAATAATCCAGCATTATATCCGATCTAGTGTACCACATCGAGCTACTTTAGTCGTTTGCAATCGCCTGTTTGCGATTCGCCAAGCCCGGTGCAGCAGGGCACTCAGACTGGTCGTATAATACCTAAACCGAAGCGCACAAGCAATATACAAGCGGGCTTTTCTGTACAAGCTACTGTTTGCAATGGAGCAAGAAAACACGAGCAGAACATCAAGTAGCCTTCTACTCCGAGGCTGCTGTATCAAGCGAGTCGACTGCAGCGCCAGTGCTGTCGTTGTGTTTCGGTAGTGTGACCTCTTCTGAGAGAAAGCAAAAGAGTTGTATGTCCAAGCAAGTGATCATCGGTATTGCAGGCGGATCGGCCTCTGGTAAAAGCACCTTCTCACAGGCCTTAGTTAAAGCCTTGCAGGAGCGCGGGAAACATACGGTCGAGTTAATTATGGCCGATCGCTTTATGAACCCACAGCGCCCCGACGCACCCAAACTCCGTTTCAGTTTAACGGGCGAAGAGATCTTCAACGCCAACCACGAAAACTCGATCGAATGGCCCGCACTTTTGCGCAGTATCGACGAGATCGCCGCGCGCGAAGATGCCCCAGAAATTATTCTGGTGGAAGGGCATCTCTTGTTTGTACACGAATTTGTACGCAGCCGCTTCGACCTGCGCCTCTTCATCGATCTGGAAGGCGATCAACGCGCCATACGCCGTATGCTGCGTGACATGAAGGGCGGACGTGCCAGCCGCGATCCTGATTTTATCGGCACCTATTTCCTCGAATGCGCTCGGGTTGGCCACAACACTTACATCGAGCCCAGCAAGGTACATGCCGATTTTATTTTGCGGGGCGACGCCGATTGGAACAGGATCGTGCCTAAAGTATGTGGTCTGATCGATTCCATGTTCGACTAGGCCCAGCTAGAACAAGCTTCACGTCGCTCCTCATACAGAGCGAGCGCTTGCTCTCGGCGCGAGGCTCTAGCAGAAGGAAAGGAAAGCTATGCGTTATACCGTTCGCAGTATCTCGTTGTTCTCGGCCTTACGGGTCGGTTGTGCGCTTGGTTGGCTGATCGCGCTCTGTCCGGCGATCGGCTTGGCGTGGCTGATCGGCCAAGCGATCCAACGCATCCACGAGTCGGTCTCGCGGGTCGAAACCTTCGACATCGAAGTGTTCGGCCAGCCGATCGCAAGCATCGACGTGGTGCAACTGCTCGGCCTGAGCAACGCTGCGTCGACGATCAACGAGCTGGCTACCAACCTAGGTACCACGCTAGTGATGCTTGTACTGCTCTTTATTGCTGCGGGGGCTTTGGCGGTCGCCTTGACGGTACTGCTCTTCTGTATGGGCTACAACCTGCTGGCCGCCTTGGGCGGCGGCATCAAAGTCGAGCTGCGCCCCGAAGAACAGCGCCGCTAGCGGGCATTGTTCTGTTTCAGATCGTTATTGGGGTTTCGGGCGGAAAGATCTCGACCGACCATTCGGTCCTTAGCGCGTCCGCCTACGGCTACCAACATCCCACCCATCAATGCTGATGCGTATGCTGCTGCGCGATCGCGCAGCAGCATACGCATCCTTTTCATCGTTCTCGCACTGCCTAACGCTGTCACGAGCTGCGCGAGAACGCTCTTCAGCTGCGCTCGCCCAAGCTGCTGTCGCTTGTGCTTGTTGCACGCGGGCTAGGCGTGGAGCGCGCTCGTCGCAAGCTGTTGGGCGATCTCTAAATGGGCCTCTATCGCCCAAGGGTGTAGCACTACCAGATCGGCTTGGCGCTGCCAGAGATAGTCGAGATAGCAGAAGGCTGCCTGTTCGAGCGAGCGCTGTAAAGCGGACTGTATCTCGGCGAGATAGGGTGGGTCGCCCGCTTGATCCCAAGCGATTTTATCGGCTACGAACACAGCCATATCGAGCTGTGACGCCCCAGCCTTCAGGGTGGTATGACAGCCGATCGCGCTCAGCACCGCCTCATTTGTTACTCCGAAGAGCTCTTTGGCGATCGCCACCGATAACTTTTGATGGATAATCATCGGTAGCTTGCGCTCTTCCTCCAACACTTCGATCCCCAGCTCTTCTGCATAGGCGATCCGTTCGTGATTGGGAATCACCACGCTGATATCGTGCAGCCAAGCTGCCTGCTCTGCTGCTTCAACATCGAGTTCGTAGTGCTCGGCGATGCGTCGCGCCTCCGCTGCGACCCGCGTTGAGTGGCCGACGGTCTTTTCAAAGCCGTGCTGTTTCAGAAACTGCACCACATCTTGTTGGAGATCGCCCTGAAAGCTTACTTGGCTAACGAGTTGTGAGAGTTTGGTTTCCATTCATGACCTATGCTAGGAGGATGAAAAATAGAGCTTACCAGAGGTCGATAAGCCGCCAATACATCGTAATCCCAAACTTGTGCTTCGATATAGCGCTCGGGGCCATGCGAGCCGTCGCTGTTCCACTCTTGAGGCAGCCCGTACTGTCCGATCAGCTCGGCTAGTTCTGCTACGGTATAAACTTTTGCGCGGTAGGGGCGTCCGTCTTGGTAGCGCATTGCAGGGAACATGTCGCCATAGGTAAAGCTGACCTGATCGGGATCGAAGTGACTCAGTTCAAGTGTGATAACGTGCGGCTGGCTGAACCATCTCAGTAGCCAATCGCAGGGGCCGACCGTAAAATAGTGGGGAGTCAGACGGCGCGGCTTACCTCCTTTGGCGATAAAGAGTTCGCGCACTCGCATTTCGAGCTCGCGCCGAATCTTGCAATAGTCGCTGGCACGCTTGCTGGCCAAACCGCGACCCAAGCGGCGCTGCTGCTCTTGCAGTTGTTCGGCCTCTTCGAGACTAAGTTCAGACATACTTAGAAACGGACCATAACACGCATCGTAGTAGTGGAACAACTGAATTGAGTCAGGCATACCCCCTCCAGAGTTCGGAAAGATTTGTACATAACAAATCTAACATTATGATACACTAGATGGCCTTGCGTTTGGAAGAGCTGTAGCGGCTCCCGAAGAGCAAAACAACCGAATACTTACGAAGTTTGTACAACGACTCTTGTGTTTGGCTCCAAGCGAGGTAGCGACCAGCCAAAGAGGATTCCACCTTTAGATTGTTATAATTTGCACAAAGTAGACGTATAATAGAACAGAGAGAGTATATGTTTGGCTTGGTGAGAGCCTTATCTGCACCGAGCACTTCATACACACGATGAGGCCAGATCGGCACAGCGCTGTGTTAGAAATACAGAGAACGCTATGTTAGGAATGCGAGTTGCTACTGCTGCACTACGAAAACGTCCTCGAATGGAAGAGATGGCGGAGATCGCCCGTCAGCGCGCCCGTGAGAGCGGGCACCCGGTCTTAGTCAGTGTCAGTACTCGTGTCAAAACATCCGATCCCCTTGAACTGTTTGCACGTGCGATGGGCGCGACCCATCATCGCTTCTTTTGGAGTATCCCTTCCAAGCAGATAGCGATCGCGGGTCTTGGCGCGGCTTGGAGTCACGACTGCCATGGCAGCAACCCCTTCCCCGCAGCCCAAGCGGCTTGGCAAGATCTGCTTGCGACCGCCGCTATCGATATAGAGGATGAAACGTTGCCCTTCGCTGGCCCGCTCGCGGTTTCGGGTTTCGCCTTTGACCCCAGTGCGCCCCGTGGCGAGATCTGGGCCGACTTCCCCGAAGGCATGCTTTTGTTGCCGCGCATTGTCTTGGCGCGGGTGGGCGACCAAACCAGCCTCACCGTCAATGGCTTGGTTGGCCCCGAGACCTCCTCGGTGACGCTGACGCTCGAAGCGGCCCGCCGACTGATGGCATTGATCGGCGAGGCGGCCCAACGCAACAACAAAGCCAACACCATGCGTATGCGCGACTCGCTCGATGGCGCGGCATGGCGCTCGACGGTCGGCGATGCGGTGGCAATGCTCAAGCGCGGCGAGATGGAGAAAGTGGTCTTGGCGCGCAGCGTTTTGGTCGAAGCCCAGGCGCCGCTCGATCTGCCTTCGGCGCTCGAACGCCTGCGACGCGACTACCCCGATACCTTTGTATTCGCTGTGGCGCGGGGCGGGCGCACCTTCTTTGGGGCCTCGCCGGAGCGCTTGGTCAGCTTAGAGAACGGCCAGATCTCGGCCTATGGCTTGGCTGGCTCGATCGCGCGTGGCAAAACGCCCGAAGAGGACGCGCGTTTGGCCAATGAGTTACTGACGAGCAGCAAAGATCTTCACGAACATAGCGTGGTGGTACGCACCATTTTGGAAGATCTCAGCGATATCAGCAGCGATCTCTCTGCTCCAACTGCGCCAAGTATTCTGAAGGTGCGCAATGTTCAACACCTTTTCACGCCGATCAGCGGGCGCTTAGTCCAAGGTTACAGCATCTTCGACCTGCTGGCCCGTCTGCACCCGACCCCGGCCGTGGGCGGACGCCCGCGCGAGCAAGCGCTGGCTTGGATTCGCGAGCACGAAGGTCTAGAGCGTGGCTGGTATGCCGGCCCGGTCGGCTGGATCAACGCCAAGGGCGAGGGCGAATTCGCTGTGGCGCTTCGTTCGGCCTTGGCCGACCGCCAGCAAGCTCTGTTGTTTGCTGGCTGCGGCATTGTAAGCGACTCTGATCCCGATCGCGAGTACAATGAAACCAAATTGAAGCTGCGGGCTATTCTTGGTGCGCTCGGTGAAGTTGAGGCCTAACTATGCAAACACCTTCCTATCCTGATGTTTTGGCGACTGCCGTTGGCAGCTTAATCGATGAACTGGTGCTCGGCGGTGTCAAACACTTTTGTGTTTGTCCTGGTTCGCGCAGCACACCTCTGGCGCTAACCATAGCTCGCCATCCTCAAGCGCAACTTTGGTTGCAACTCGATGAACGTTCGGCTGGCTTCTTTGCACTTGGCATGGCCAAGCGTTTGCACCAGCCTGTCGCGCTTGTATGTACCTCCGGCACGGCGGCGGCCAACTATCTCCCCGCTGTTGTCGAGGCGTCGCAGGCGCGTATTCCGCTTATTCTCTTGACCGCCGACCGCCCGCCAGAGCTGCGCGACAGCGGTGCGCCCCAAACCATCGACCAGATCCACCTATTCGGCTCGTATGTGCGCTGGTTTGTCGATATGGCTCTGCCCGATCCCTCGCCCACCATCACCAACTATGTGCGCACCGTAGCCGGACGAGCGATTGCCGCTAGCAATGGCTTGCAGCCCGGCCCCGTTCAGCTCAATATCCCCTTCCGCGAGCCACTACTGCCCGCTACACCTTTGGCGCATCCGCGCGGCAAGCGTGCTCCCGAACAACCTTTTGTCAGCTCTGTGCAGGGCAAGCGCGAACTAGCTGCGCCCCAGCTTGAAGCCCTTGCCGAGCGCCTTATGCGGGTTGAGCGCGGCCTGTTGATGGTTGGCCCGCAAGATGACCCGGCCTTGCGCCCAGTTGTACGCGCTTTGGCGAATAGGCTCGGCTGGCCGCTGCTGGCCGACCACCTGAGCCAGACCCGTTACGGCCCCGAGAAGTGCCCAAGCTTGATCGATTGTTACGACGCCTTTTTGCGCGATCCTGCCTTTGTGGCTAGCTACGCTCCCGAACTGGTCTTGCGCTTCGGTGCTATGCCTACCGCCAAACCCTTCCTGCTCTATTTGCAGCAGCACCCCGACTGCGAGCAGTTGATCGTCGATGGAGGGGCGGGCTGGCTCGACCCAACCCTTTCGGCAAGCAGCATGATCTATGCTGATCCTGTGCTGTTGTGCCAGCAGCTCGACGAAGTTTTGCAGGCGAAGGGCTATCAGAGCCGTATCAAAGGCGCTTGGAGCCAAGCGTGGCAGCGCGCCCAGCGCATCACTCGCGATCTAATCGAAGATCTCTTGATGCACGACCCCGAGCTTTCCGAGCCGCGCGTCTTTGCCGAGCTGGCCGATCTGTTGCCCCAAGATGCCTTGCTCTATCTGAGCAATAGTATGCCGGTGCGCGATGCTGATACCTTTTTGACCAACCGCAGCCGCGAGCTGACCGTCTATGGCAACCGTGGAGCCAATGGTATCGATGGTGTGGTTTCGAGCGCTCTGGGTGCCGCCGCTGTCAGCGATCAGCCGACCCTCTTGGCGATCGGCGATATCGCCTTTTATCACGATACGAACGGCCTGTTGGCCGCCAAGCTCCACAAGATCAACCTGACCATCGTCTTGATCAACAACGACGGCGGCGGAATCTTCTCGTTTTTGCCCCAAGCCAGCGAGCGCGACCACTTCGAGACCGTCTTCGGCACGCCACATGGACTTGATTTCGCACCATTTGCCCAGATCTATGGCGGCAGCTATTGTCTGGCCGAAGATTGGCAGAGCTTTCGCAGCGCTGTTGAAAGCGCTTTGCAAACAGAAGGCTTGTCGATCATTGAAGTGCGCACCGATCGCGAGCGTAATGTCGATCAGCACCGCGTTTTGTGGCCTCGGGTCTCGGTGGCGCTGGCGGCGGAGGGGATTATTGCACGCTAGCAGAGAACGACATGCAGACAGACCCTTCTCAAAGTTTATACTATCAGATCCAAGGCGAAGGCTTCCCACTTTTACTTTTGCATGGCTTTACGGGGAGCTCGCATAATTGGCAGCATATTCTGCCAGACCTAAGCCGCCATCATCGTGTGCTTGTACCCGACCTGATCGGCCACGGTCGCAGCCCTGTGCCCGCTGACTATCGGCGCTATAGTATGGAGCAGGCGGTTGACGATCTGCTGGCTCTGCTCGACGCCCAGGGGATCGAACGCTTCGACCTGCTCGGCTACTCTATGGGCGGGCGGGTGGCTTTGCATCTGGCCTTGGCCGCCCCAGAGCGGGTGCGTCTTTTGGTGCTTGAAAGCGCTTCGCCCGGAATCGACGACCCGGCCGAGCGCGAGGCCCGTCGCGCTAGCGATAATGCCTTGGCAGAGCGCATCGAGCGAGAGGGTATCGAATGGTTTAGCGACTTCTGGGCCAATCAGCCCCTCTTTGCGAGCCAACGGAGCTTGCCAGCCGAGCTGCAGCAGCAGATTCGCCAACAGCGTTTGAGCCAGCGTCCGCAAGGGCTCGCCAACAGTTTGCGCGGAATGGGCGCGGGTCAACAGCGTTCGCTCTGGCCAGAGCTGGCACGCCTCGACATGCCCGTGTTGCTGATCGCGGGAATGCTCGACGCAAAATACGTTACAATCAGTCAGCGTATGGCGAGTGTCTTACCCCATGCGAAGCTGCGGATCGTGCCGGGAGCCGGACATACGGTGCATATGGAACAAGCTGCGCTCTATTGCCAAATAGTGAAAGCGTTTTTTGCCGCCCATGAGCGGCTGTAAGGGAGTTGATTATGCCCATCGAATGGAAGAAAGTCAAAGACTATACCGATATCATTTATGAACACGACGCGGCGGGGGAGGGTATCGCCAAGATCACAATCAATCGTCCCGAGAAGCGCAACGCCTTCCGACCGGAGACGATTATCGAGCTGTTGGAGGCCTTTAGCTTGGCGCGCGACGATGAAAGCATCGGTGTGATCCTCTTTACGGGAGCAGGCGACAAGGCCTTCTGTTCGGGCGGCGACCAGAGCGTGCGCGGCGACGGCGGTTATGTTGGCAAAGACCAAGTGCCGCGCCTGAATGTGCTCGATCTACAGCGCTTGATCCGCATTATTCCCAAGCCGGTTATCGCTATGGTGGCGGGTTACTCGATCGGCGGCGGCAATGTGCTGCAAGTCGTCTGCGATCTCACCATCGCGGCCGACAATGCTATCTTCGGCCAGACCGGGCCCAAGGTCGGCAGCTTCGATGGCGGCTATGGCTCGAACCTGTTGGCCCGTATGGTCGGCGATAAGCGCGCCCGCGAGATTTGGTATCTCTGCCGCCAGTACAATGCCCAAGAAGCCTATGAGATGGGTATGGTCAATAAGGTTGTGCCGCTCGATCAGCTCGAAGATGAGGCGGTGCAATGGGCGCGCGAGCTGCTGGAAAAGAGCCCGATGGCATTGCGCTTCTTGAAGGCCGCTATCAATGCGGCTGCGGACGGTCACGCTGGCTTGCAGCAGTTGGCGGGCGACGCTACGCTGCTCTACTATCTGAGCGAAGAGGCTCAAGAGGGCAAGAAGGCCTTCTTAGAGAAGCGCAAGCCCAACTTCCGCAAGTATCGCCGCTATCCCTAAGCTTAGGCAGCGCAGAGATAGCGTCTGTAACAGGCGGCGTTTTATACGAATTCCGCTTAAAGACTTTGGAATTCGTGTCATGCAGGAAAACGCTAAACGCAAGAACATGTTTGTAGAGCTTTTGCGCGGTAGCGCGAAAGCTCTACAAGGAACATAGTCAGCTTCAACTCTGCCGAAGGCCAAAAAGTAAGTAGTCTACCGGATTTGCTATTATCCCAAATCCGTTTAAAGACTTGTGTTCTTTCGACGCAGGAAAACAAAAGCCGGGCAAAGAGTTGTGTGAGATCTTACACAACAAAAATAGTCACGTTCCGTTTTGCCGAAGGCCAAAAAATAAGTTATCTATCGGATTTGGTATTATTTACCCAAGCGCAATATAAGGACGAAAGAAGCTCTTATGTCTGCTGTTGCCACACCACCCTCGCCCCTTCGGGCTTGGCTTATGGCTATCCGCATTCCAACCCTGCCTGCCGCAGTTGTTCCAGTATTGGTTGGCTCTGCGATCGCTTATAAACTTGGTAGTTTTCAACCTCTAGTCTTTTTAGCCGCCTTGATCGCTTCGATCTGCATTCAGATCGGCACCAATTTAGCCAACGACTACTTCGATGCCAAAAAGGGCGCCGATACTGCCGAGCGACTCGGCCCTACTCGTGTAACGCACACCGGTTTGATCGCAGCCGAAACGGTGCGTAACGCTATGCTCTTGAGTTTTCTGGTGGCTGCGCTCTGTGGGGTCTATTTGATCGTAGTGGGAGGCTGGCCGATTTTGGTGATCGGACTGTTTTCGATCGCGAGCGGCATTATGTACACGGGCGGCCCCTTCCCGCTCGGCTATAACGGTCTGGGCGATCTGTTTACTTTTGTCTTTTTCGGTCTGATTGCTGTGATCGGTACAACCTACGTTCATACGGGCAGCTTTTCCAACCTTGCACTCTTTGCTGCGCTTCCGGTTGGTATGCTGGTTACTGCGATTATCGTGGTTAACAATGTGCGCGATGTGCATACCGATCGCAAAGCCAATAAGCGCACCTTGGCGGTGTTACTGGGCGAGCGTTTTGCGCGTAGCGAATATGTTGTATTGGTGGTCGGCGCCTATGTGGTGCTGCTGATCGGCTGGCTGTTGCAACTGGTATCGGCTTGGATCTTCCTGCCTTTGCTGACCATTCCGCTCGCTATTCCGCTGATCAAAGCTATGTGGACCCAAAGCGGGCGTGTGCTGAACCCCATTCTAGGCGGAACCGGGCGGCTCCATATGTTTTTTGGAGTCTTGCTGACGATCGCTTTAGTGCTCTAGCGATAGAAGCGTGCGGTAGGGCGGAGCTTGTTTCCGCCCTTTTTTGTTTGCTCTACCCTCTCGCCTGCCAGAAGCGCTCCCTGAGAAAGTCCCTCTCGCTTCTCTGCGCAGTGTTAGTGTAGCGCCAACGTTCGCTAGCACACCGCCGACTTGTGCTCGTGCACTGGCGACTTGCGACCGTGTAGCAGTGAACTTTTATGCAATACCGCTGAATTTTGAGTGTGTACCGCTGAATTTTAACGCTGTACTACCGACTTCTCCCAAGGAAGTACCGACTTTTTACACTGCACCGCGTGGGAATCGCAGTGCACCGCGTGGGAATCGCAGTGCACCGTGTGGGAATCGCAGTGCACCGTGTGGGAATCGCAGTGCACCGTGTGGGAATCGCAG
>CALGUG010000025.1 GCA_937902315.1 uncultured Chloroflexales bacterium | reverse complement strand
GGGAGCATTCACCCCCTCGCCCGCAGTGCGGGAGAGGGGGCCGGGGGGTGAGGGCCGCTTAGCCCTGTTGATAGCCGTAGGCGGACGCGCTAAGGATCGAATGGAGGCTAAAGACCAAGCCGTCTGAGCGCTTTTATGCTACGGTGTAAGCACGATTTGTGAGACGCTGATGCTAAGATTGCGCCCATCGGGGCTGATAACACTTTGGCTTTGGAAAGTGATTTTGTGCTCTCCGGGCGGCAGAGCCAGTTGGAGACTGATCTCACTTGGGGCGGGCTGAATAGTGAAGCTGCCTAGGTGATGCTCGTTTAGGGCCAGGTGGAGCGGGCGCTCTTCGCGGAAGGCTTCGGCGCTGATGCGCAGCGTGACCCATTGAGCGCTATCAAAAGGATTGATGGTGTAGATATGGGCGCGATCCCCCATCCAACGCCACGAGCGCTCACCGTCTTGTTCGAGCCCGCGCCAGCCGTTGCCGAGATAGATCAAGGGGCGCGGCTCGACTGCGGGCAAGTGGTAGATGCTCAGCGCTTCGTCGCTGTAGCTTGGCTTGAGTTCAGGGAAAAAGGCGGCGATGGTGCGCTGAATGTCGCGGTCTTGAAAGTCTTCTAGCTCGTTGCGACGCACCAGAATGGTGTTGATCCCATAGAATTGAAAGGCTTGCAAAGCGTCATCAGGCTGAAGAGGAATAATTTCAGCTTGGTAGTTTTCGTCGGGGTAAAACTGCCAGAGCTGGCGCGCCCATGGCAATCGTTCGACGAATAGGGGCTTATCGAACTGGCGGGCCAAATAACCGCCCACGATCGGGCGTTCGTGTACCATCTGATTGTTCATGGGGCCAGCGGTTCGTTCATCGGGCGGCAGGTCGAGGATGGCGCCGCTTTGGCCTTTGAGGGCCGTGATTTGGGGGTGAATGTTGGCGCTCATGCTTGGAAAGGGCAGGGTGGCGTATTCGAGCAGAGCCACAAGCCCTAAGCCGATCAGGAGGATCTGACTGGCGCGCTTACCATTCCAGAGAGTCTGCGTGCCGAAACCAGCCAGCACCATCAACAGAGGCAGCATAAAGATCGCGAAGTGGTTGGGGCGGTGGGCCAGCTTCATGCCGGGCAGATAGCGCAGTAGCTCGTGGGGCAGCGGAAAGAGGGTGGGAATACCTGCCACGTTGAGGCGCGGCCCGAGCATGAGCAGAAAGAGCAGCAGCACAAGCACGGCGATCTGCCAAACGCGCTTCCAGTGGGCGATGGTGCCGATGCCAGCCAGCAGCAGCACCGCGATGCCGGGCGAGATCTGCCAAAACCAGACTTGACGCATCTCGGTGTGCAGGCTGCGCGACCAATCGCCCCACCAAGGGTTGAGAAAGCTGGGGAAGAAGATATCGAGCAGATCGGCAGAATAGATCACGGTTTCGCCGTCCCAGCCGGGCATGTGTTCGCTTTCGCCATAACGTGGGGGCGGCAGATCATCGTAGAGATAGCTGCGCATCGTTGGTATCAAGACCGGCGCGAGCAAGAGCAGGGCGATGGCGGCGCTCAGCAGCAGCTTGGGCACAACGATGCGCCAACGGCTTGTGCGAATCAGTTCGGGCAGACGCAGCAGCAGCACCAGCGCAGTAAAAACAGCGCTAAAGACTGCAAAGTACCAGCTTGTGAGGCTTGCCAGCGCCAGAAGCACCCCGGCGGCGATGGCTGGGCGTCGTTTGCCGCTATCGAGCGTGATAAAGAGCGCCAAGGCGTAAAAGACCACCCAGTACAGCGTGATCCACGAGAGATGACCGTCCCAGATTTTGGCTAAATGAAAAGGCGAAAAGCTGAAGAGGCCGCCCACAATCGCGGCGATGAAGCGTTGTTTGATCAGATAGAGCGCCAAGAGGTAGGCTGCGATTCCGCTCAGCAGCAAGCCCAAAAAGACCGCTGTATTGTAGGCCGCCAGCGGCCCCGCGATCCAGTTGACCGGCATGCTGATGATGGCATTGGTGATATTGAGCGTATGCAGATAGAGGCTCGCGCCATCGGGGTAGAAGATCAGCGGCGTCCAGTACGGGTTGAGGCCATGTTCAAGCGCATAGCGCGTCCACCACAGATTCCAGCTGTTTTGCCAAGCGTCCGCCAGCGCAACTTCGGCCCCGGGCAGTGCGCTAGCGAAGTTGGGCAGCACCCGCGCAAGCAGATAGAGACTGATAAGGCTATAGATGAGAGCAACAATGCTATGAAAAGCTAGTCCTGTGCGCCAAGTGTGATGGTCTGGAGGACGTTGAGACATACTGAACCTCTTGAGCAGCTGATATATCAGCCTTACACCGAATCCGTTTGATCGCTTCTGCTTATTTTGGCGGCGAGATCTCTTCCGCAACAAAGGCTTGTGGCGCGTCCGCCTACGGCTACCAACATCCCATCCGCCGCACAAGCTGCTAGCTGTGTGCCGAGTGCCCCCACATGCGATCATACAAACGGATCTCAGATATTTTCAACAAACTATAAGCCGCCATTGTACCGCAAGCATCGCATAGGCTCGACACTGCTGGTATACTGCGAGTGATACCCATTTTGCTTTTTTGGAACAGACATGAAAACAGAGCGACTCTATTACAATGATTCGTATCTGCGCTCTTTTGAAGCGCAGATTGTTGAACGAGGCGATTGGAAGGGTCAACCCGCAGTGGCGCTCGACCGCAGCGCCTTCTACCCTGAAAGCGGCGGCCAGCCGGGCGATCAGGGCAAGCTCGCTGAAGTCGCAGTGCTCGATGTGCAAGTGCGCGATGGTGTGGTATGGCATATCTTGGCCGAGCCGCTGCCCGAAGAGCTTCAGAGCCTTAGGGGCGAGATCGACTGGGCGCGTCGCTTCGACCATATGCAGCAGCACCACGGCCAGCACTTGCTTTCGGCGGCCTTTATAGAAGTGGCTGATCTCAAGACCGTTTCGTTCCATCTGGGTGTGCAAAGCTGCACCATCGATCTGGATAGCGCCAATTTGCACGAGCGAGATGTACAAGCGGCCGTCGCTTTGGCCAACCAGATCGTCTGGGAGGATCGCCCGATCGAGGCCCGTTTTGTCAGCGACGAAGAACTGGCGCGCCTGCCCTTGCGCAAAGCGCCCAGCGTTGAAGGCCCGATTCGGGTGGTGAGTGTGCCCGATTTCGACTATTCGGCCTGTGGCGGCACCCACCCGCGCTCGACAGGCAGCGTGGGCATGATTGTGGTGACAAACTGGTCGCGCCAGAAGGGCGGCACGCGCGTTGAGTTTCTGTGTGGCCAACGCGCCCTCAAATCCTATCAAGACCTGAATGGTATGGCGCGGCGCGCTGCCGGACAACTAAGTGTGGGCATTGAACAGTTCGAAGAGGCCTTTGAGCGCCTACGAAGCAACGAGGCGGCAGCGCGCCGCGCCCTAGAGGCGGCTCAAACACAGCTGCTCGGCTACGAAGCTCAAGCGCTACTGGCTCAAGCTGAAACGATCGGTCGTGCGCGCTTGCTAGTGCGTCGCTTCGATGCTCGTTCGCCCGCCGAACTGCGCAGCCTTGCCGAGCGCATCATCGCTGTTGGCAGCGACGCTGTGGTCGTCTTAGCCAGCGCCGATAACAAAGCTCAGATCGTGCTAGGACGCGGCGCCGATCTCTCGCTCGACGCGGGCAAGCTGCTGCGCGAGGGCCTGAGTTTTGTCGGCGGCCGAGGCGGCGGTCAAGCCCAACTGGCCCAAGGCGGCGGCCCCGACGTTGCTGGCCTTGATGCTGCTCTTGAAGCGCTCTCTAACGCGATAAAGCGCGATCTCTAGCTGTTGTTATGTAACAGCTCAAGAGGCGAAGGCGTCTCTAGGAGTAGCCATCAGCATAAGTGGAGCTCGTTTAGCTTCTACTGGTATATGGAGATTTCCATGACTAGTCTACTATCGGCACAGATGCAAGAAATGCTACGTCAGCATGGTACAACGTTGTATCGCCTGGCTGTGTTGCTCACCAATCAGCTCAGCGAGGCCGATCAGCTTATGCGTCGTATGACCAAGCGAGCCATAAAAGAGCTTCAGGATGCATCGTTTCATAGCTTACTTGCACTGCTCCTTCAAGAAGCTGAACGGCTTCATAAACGACGCGCCCGAAAGTTGTTGCGCTTTTCGCTTCAAGCTCAGGCCGAAGAGGGTGTGCTTTATGCTGGCCCCGACCGTTCCTCTCCTTTTCAGGATCTAGTCTTTCCGCAACGTCTCATTCTCGCGCTTGCCTCGCAACTGGGCTACGACGATGCTCACAGCGGGCAAGCGCTCGGTATTGCCCAAGAACAGGTGGTCAACAATCGCATCGCGGCCATGGAAGCTTTAGCGGCGGCTGGCGATCAGAAGCTGCCTTATGCCGTCTCCAACGACTTCTGCACTGACGTGCGCAAAGCGATGCGCATTCATAACGATCGCGATTTGTTGGAGCCGCATTTGCGCAGTCATTTAGCGCTCTGTCGCGAATGTCAAGCCTATCTGCGGGCTTGGAATGAACTGTACGAGCGTTTGGAGAACAATCTGCGCAGCGCGCTCAGGCCGTTGCTTATTCCGAGCGCTTTGCTGAGCGAGCTACTTGGTATGATCGAGCAGGATAGCCGTAAGCAGGCTTGGTGGCAACGCATGCTCTCGGGGCGACCCGCACGCTTGTCGGCATTGGCTGCGATTGTGGTGGGCTTGATCGCTGCTTTGATATTGCCGGGCTTTTTCGATGGACCGACCACTACCACAGCGACCCAAAGCAGTATGAGCGAGCAAGAGTTACGCAGCATGATCCAGCGCGCCTACGATCTGCACTTTCAGGCGCCCGCTGGCTCAGGAATCTGGCATGCGCGTTGGGAGGCGCGTTGGTACTTCCCCAACGGTAAGTACGCCCCCATTCACCTCGATGCTTGGTACGACACGGCTAACCCAAGCCGCTATCGTCTGCAGGCCGTACACGCAGCGGGCGGCGCATTGTATGAACTGCAAGTCAGCGATGGTGTGCGCGAGCTCTGGTATGCGCTCGGACCGTCCTACTTCGACTCGCTGTACGGCAACTTGGGCCTCACCCCTCAGAGCGAGCAGCTTGTGCGGCGGCGTATGACGCCCGAGCAGCTTCAAGAGACGGCGCGCTTGCGTTTAACGAGCGGCGCATGGAGCGTCGGCTTGGCCTATTTGCAAGAGGCCTTACAGGCTTCTGAACTTCAGACTCTTGGGCGCCAGCCGCTCGGCAATCGAACAGTGCAAATCATTAGCCTTGTAACCCAGAGTCCGATCGGCTTCCCCAAAGATCATCCACTCTATAGCCCACGAATCACCGTGCTGCTCGGAATCGATGTTGAAGATGGTCGCCTACGCCTTGTCACCGAGCTCGATGGCACTGCTCAGATCGAGCAGGCCAGTCTGCGCACTTGGCAACTGCTGAACGAAGAGTGGATCTACGATCGGCGCGAGATCGATCGTATCTTTCAGGCGCGACGCGCTTGGAATGGCTTTGAAGAGTTCCCCGAAGTCGCGACGGGCGAAGTACACGATCTGCAGTATCCGCTCGATATGACTATTCGTTTGGCTCCTCCTGAAGTGCTACGTGCGGTGGGGGTCAAACTGCCCGATCAAGCCTTTGATGCCGACCAGACCCGCATCGTTCAGCGTCTGCCTGCCAACGGCAACTTGCTGCCTTTTCTTATTCGCTATAAGGGCCAGCATAAACAAGTTGTGATGACTTGGCGGGAACTACATCCCGATGGTCAATTCGAGCTTTACAACAACAAATATGTCCAGATCGTGCCAGCTCGTAATCAACACTATCAAGCCCACGTTCTACTCAAGGCAGACATCGATGATCGGCAGTTGACCGAACTGCCACAGAATGAGAATGATCCGCAGCGTTTTCTATTCAATCTTCCCCGTCGCGAGGAGCGACAGGTTTTAGTGATCGATGCCCAAGGGCTTACAAAGGAAGAGCTCCTGCACTTTATTGACACTCTGGAGTGGCAGCCCTAGCTCTAAAACAGGCTTTCTCTACTTTGAGACGCTTGTTTAGGCCACAAAGCATGCATACACCTCTAATTTTGGTGCTATGATTGATAGAGAGATCGTTGGGTTTCGCTAGCGCGCACTGAAAGAAAGAGGTCTCAGGCGTGAAGTATCTTCGCTTCTTGATGGTCTTTGTGGTCATTGCTTTTCTCGCCAAGTTCCTCTATCCACAGCCGATCATCATCTTTGTAGCAAGTTGTCTGGGGCTTATTCCCCTCGCCGGTTTGTTGGGTGAAGCGACCGAGGAGTTGGCGCACTTTACTGGGCCGCGCGTAGGCGGTTTCCTCAACGCGACGTTAGGCAATGCTGCAGAATTGATCATTACGATCGCAGCCTTGCGGGCTGGTAAGATCGAATTGGTTAAAGCCTCGATCACGGGCTCGATTCTGGGCAATATTTTGCTGATTCTAGGCTTTAGCCTGTTGCTTGGCGGTCTGCGCCATGGCATTCAGCGCTTCGATCGGCGCGCCGCCTCGGTCAACTCCACCATGATGACCTTGGCCGTGATCGGTTTGATCATTCCTACCCTATTTGAGTTTATTCACGAGCTTCAGAACGGTCAGATCGATGTATTCCGTACTATCGTTGTTGATCCCTCCCTCGACGCGCTCAGCTTAGGCGTGGCTGCCGTTCTGATCATCCTCTATATCCTTAGCCTAGTCTTCTCGTTTCAACAACCCGATCATCAGATGCACGTGACAACGGGTGTTGAAGAGCACGAAGCCTATCAAACTCAGTCGGCTTCAAAAAGCCTATCGACCACGCTTGCTCTACTTGCGGCTAGTACCTTGGGCATCGTCTTTTTGAGCGAATTCTTGGTAGGCGCGGTTGAACCAGTCGTGGCGGCGCTCGGCGTGAGCGAGCTCTTCTTGGGAATCATCATTATTCCGATTATCGGCAATGTCGCTGAGCACATTGTTGCGGTTCAGGTTGCCTATAAAAACAAGATGGATCTCTCGCTGGCGATCTCGCTCGGCTCGAGTACACAAGTCGCTCTGTTTGTGGCCCCCTTACTGGTGTTTGTCAGCCTATTGTTCGGCAACGAAATGACGCTTTTCTTCAGCTTATTCGAGGTCGCCCTGCTGAGCTTGGGTGTGTTTTTGGCAACACTCGTCTCGCTCGATGGAGAGAGCAATTGGCTTGAGGGCGCACAGCTGCTGGCAGTCTATGCGATTGCGGCTATGGGACTGCTTTTCATTTAACAAGCTTGCACGCTGCCGATAGTCTATCTGAAGCCTATGAGCAGCCCTGTCCCGACGTAACCACTAAGAGGCCTCGCATTTCAGCGCTAGATTGTCTACAATACTTATAAGACACTCTAACGAGTTAAAGGCCAAATATCCGTTAATCGCTTAGTGGGACTTGTCTGTTTCAGCTCTAGCCCCTGTGTCCTTTTGCAGATAAACAGCCTTGTGCTGTTGATCAGATGCCAATTGCTATGCTTGATACTTTTCATCTGCGAACATTTGTGACCGTTGTTGAAGCTGGAAGTTATAGCGCTGCTGCTGAGCAATTGCATATGTCGCAGCCAGCGGTGAGTCAGCATATTCACGCGCTTGAAGAGCAACTGGATGGCGTTCGGCTTTTTCGCCGGATCGGTAAACGCATGGCTCCTACCCACGCGGGTGAGGAACTCTTGCAGATCGCACGTGAGCTATTAGCGCTATCCGAACGGGCTGAGGCGAGCATCAAAGCGCTGAAAGGTCATGTCGGCGGACATGTGGTTGTGGGCTGTAGCTCTGGGAGCGTGGAGATCATTCTGCCCCAGATCTTAGCCGCCTTTCACGCTCGTTTTCCAGCTGTTTCGATCCAAGTGCAGGTCGCTCCCTTACGTCTCTTGCTCGAACGTTTAGCTCAACAGCAGCTTCAGCTCTTGATTATCGAAGAGGCGCAGCGGCGGCGCGGTTGGGAGGCTCGTTCGCTCGCCAAAGAAGAGCTTGTGCTGTTGGCGCACTGCGAGCACCCCGTGCTCGATCTGGCGCCTCTCTCGCTTGATGTCTTTGTCGAGCAGTCCTTAATTTTGCCCCCTTTAGGTGCCCCCCTGCGTCGCCAGGTTGACGAATGGCTGCGGCGACGGGGCTTTAATCCTGCTCAACTCAACGTCGTGCTCGAAACCGAAAGTATCACTCTCAGCATCGAAGCGGTTCGTGCGCAACTCGGCATCGCCTTTATTCCCCAGAGTTGTCTTCCCTGTGATCGAAGCTTCGAAGAGCTTTCGCTCGCAAATGTCTCCTTCCAACAGGAGTGGCATATCGTGCGCGCTCGCGACGAGCACGCCGCCCAGTCGCTCACCGAGTTGTACAGCTTTCTTACGGGTGCAGAGGCGCAGCAGATTATGGAACAAGCTGGTTGGCAGCCGCTCGCTCAAAAGGAAGAGAGCTTGCGTTAGGGCTCGATCGGACGGAAGGAAGTGACGATTAGGTGGGGCAGTTCGCGTGGATGCGCCTGGTAAAAGGCGCTGCGAAACCAGCCTCTGATATCGAACTGAGGGACAGCGGTATAGCGCAGTTCTGTCGGATAGCCCAATTGGGGATCGTAGCTAGCTTCGACCAAGATGCGACCATCGCAGGCGCAGCCATTGGGGGCGCAGTGTACGCTTGTGAGGTGCTGCTCGACTTCATCGAACAAGCGCTCGACGCTCCAAGGTTCGCCCCGACAATCACCTTGGAGCTGTTCAACCTCGCCATCAGCGTTCATTACAAAGCTTTGGAAGCAACTATACGGACCTTCTGTCCGTTCCAGCTCGATCGCATAGGCAGCAAACGGACGCTGGAGCCAACGCTGACGGGCGTCGAGCAGTTGGCCGATTCTGCTGGGCTGTTGGGGGCGTTGCAGGGCGTATAAGCCGTTGAGCATAAACACGATCCCCAACAGTCCGAGGCAGGCTATAACCCAGAGCAGACAGCTACGTTGTTTGCGCGTCACGGTTTTATTTGGTTCCTACAGCGAGCAGACCGTTGCCGATCGCGGGCGGGTAGGGCAGCGCCAAGCGCATACGCAAGCGGCGTGACGAGAGCCAGCGCATAGGCTTAATGCCCGTTCGCCAATGCACATCGCGAAAGCCCGCCTTTTTAAGCGCCTTGCCCAAGCGAGACGGCGTAAAGAGATTGCAGTGAGTGGGATCGGTATCGCCGCTCCAGACACGTCCTGTGATCGGCGCGAGGGCGCGGCGGGCATCCCAGAGATTAGGAGTCGTTACCACCACTTGACCACCCTTGCGCAGCACGCGCAGACATTCACGCAGCAAAGGCTGCTCATCGGGCAGATGTTCTACCAGTTCGCTCAACAACAAAACATCGAAACTATCGTTGGCGAAGGGCAGCGACTTGCCCACATCGGCCTGAATCAAGCCGACAGCGGGGTGCACCAGACGGCTCGCTTCGGCCAGCGGATAGTAGACGAGATCGACGCCGACCGCCTCTTGACCTTTTTTCTCTAGAAAACGCAAAGCTGGCCCTGCGCCACAGCCCACATCGAGCACACGCAGCTTCTTTTTAGCAAACGAAATGCCAGCTAAGCCAAAGATCCGCCCATACTGCCAGGCGACTTTGGCATCGGATTTATTCAGTTGTGCGACGAAATAGGCTTCGTCGTAGTGCGCTTCGGGCGCGTTAGGATTCTGTTTCTCTGCCATAGTGCAGAATGCTCCTCTATAGTTGGCCGCAGGCATGCTAACACAGCAGCTTGGGCATTATGGCTAGGGCTTGACAGAGCGGCAAGAAGGCTCTGAACTGTTCAGCAAAGCTGGCTGTAATCGGGTCATCATCAGCGAAGATCAGCGGATTGTAGGTTTCCATTTGCTTAACCAGCCCGATCAAGAGTTGAAACTGTGCCTCTTGGTCTAAAGTTGGCAGCGTCTCAGCGAGATGCTGATCGCTTGGTTGCTGCAAAAAATGTTGGCAGTCGTGCAGTGCCAAACTCAGCGCCTGCAGAATAGCTTGAGCGCTCTGCTGATCGTGGCGCGCCATCTTTTTGGCGCAGATACAGCTCATGGCCCAGAAAAAGCTCGCTCGCTGTTGAACGCTGTTGGCTGCATCACGCTCGCCCGCCACGAGATCGAGCGTGCTGCGTTCAAGACAGCGCACTAAGGGCCGACGCTCAAATAACAAAAGCGCGTCGTTGGGCAAGCAGCTTGTGCTGGCGGGCTGCCAATACCAGTCGATCTGTTGTGGGCCGTATGCTCCGCGATAGAGCGCCATCAGATAAGCGCCACCTGCCGGAGCGTTGCGCGGCGACTCCAAACAAAGCAGGCAGGGCCCAAGTTGCTCGACATAAGCGCGCCGCTCGTTTATTAATCCGGCGATGGCTTCGTCTTTGACCACCGTCCAGAGATCAAGATCGCTAAGCGCATCGTTTTGCCTTCGGCTGCTCGAACCAAACAGCCAAGCGGCTTCGATCCACTCGTCTTGCTGCAGCAGACGTTGGCAAGCAGCCAGCAGGGCTTGGCGCTCTTGTTGTCGAGCGGCCAGCGCTTGGCTAACTTTCTCTTTGTCCATAGCCAGGATTGGACTCTAGGCCTTCATAGCGTGATTGACTACCAGCTCTTCAAAGATCGATTCGATCCGACTCGCTAACAGCTCTTCGTTATAGCGTTCGCGTAGGGTCGCGTAGCCGCCCATAATCAGCCGATCGCGCAAAGCCTCATCGCCCAGCAGACGAATAATGCCCGCCGCAAGATCGGCGGCGTCATTATAGCGCACTAACCAGCCGTTTTCGTTATGCTGCACCGCTTCGTTGATCACCGGTATATCGGTGCTAACCAAGGGACAGCCCGCCGCCATGGCCTCGAGCGTTGGCAGGCCGAAGCCCTCGTAGCGGCTTGGGAAGGCGAAGACATCGACGGCGCGATAGAGCGCGAAGAGCGCTGCATCGCTCAGGCGGCCCAGAAAGCGCAGATGCTTGGCGACGCCCCGTTGTTCGGCCAAGGCTAGCAGATGGGCCTGCTGCTCGGGGTTATGGGTCACAAACAAAAAGGTCACATCGGGATGCTGCTGGACGACGGCGGGCATAGCTTCGACCATCAGATCGTAACATTTGCGGCGCGTCAGTTGTCCAACATACAAAACCGTCGGCCCGTTAAGTTCCAGATCGGGCAGCTCTTCCTGCAGGGTGCTCTGTCGCGCGGCTAGCTCGCTCACATAAGGCTCATCGATCCAGAGCGGCACCACATAGCTCGGCTGCTGCATGCCCATCTCGCGCAAAATCTGCTCTTCGTGGTACGAACAGGGCAGCAGCGCGCTAGCTTCGGCCAAGGGGTAGTGCAGCCAATAGTTGCGGAAGTGGTCGAGCACGGTTTTGGCGATCTGTTTAGGTTGAAAGTGCTTCAAGCCTTTGGATGGGCGCAGATCGAGCAGAATGCGCTTGAGTAGCTGTTGATGCGTATAGATTACTCGCTCGTATTTGGGGCGCTCGTCGTAGGGCTGCTCGCGGTCATCGATCAAGTAGCGGTCGTGAAACGGCCCAAGCCACGTATAGATGGTTGGAATGCCGCGCTCTTTGCACCAGCGCGCAACCCCATAGGCCAGCACATTGCGCGGGTGCTCGAAGTGAACCAGATCGAAAGGCCCATCTTCTTCCAGCGCGCGCCAGAGCTCAGGGGTAGGCCAATGCCGACGCGGTAAGCGCCGCACCAGAACACCGTCGATAATCTCTTGCTCGGCTTTGAGCAGTGGGTTTGATGGATCGTGATAGCCGTATGCGACGACGTGGTGGCCGCGTCGTGCCATTGCAAGGGCATGGATGCGTTCTGGCCAATTGCGGAATTCGCGCGTGACGCCGCCCAGCCCAACATTCAAAATGCGCATAGATCGCGTATCTCTTACTCTGTTTTCTCTTGTTGCGCATTATACCGCATCCTGCTAGCTCAAGCACCGCTCTTGCAGCCTGCGCTCTAAACGCTCGATCTGTTTGTCGAGCTCGCTTCTCTAGCGGCTTGGTCTTCTGCCCAAAAAAGTTTCCAAGCGCGTCCGCCTACGGCTACCAACATCCCGCCCGTAACAATGCGCTTCTAGTTGCAGCGAAAGGCCCGTCCAAAATCTCACGATTCAACGGTATTTCGTATCGCCAAATCCAAGAAAAGACTTGGACCCTCGCAACGCGGGAAAACCAAACGGGGGAAGAGTTTTGATACCAAATCCGTTTAAAGACCTGCATGCTCTTCGCTCAGAAAAACGAAAAGCCGGGAAAAGCAAAAAGAGCCACGTTCCGCTCTGCCGAAGGCCAAAGAGAACCTAATCAACCGGATTTGGTATGAAAGGAATCAAAATAGAGCCCACTGCTGTAAAATATGCTATACCTCTCACACCTTCAAGCAACTACGCCCGTGCCTACCGATAGAGAATAGAGGAGATATTATGGTTGATCTGATCTTCGTAACAGGTCTAATGGCGTCGGGGAAGTCGAGCGTTGCACAGGCTTTGGCTGAACATATATCGCCGAGCGTTCATCTGCGGGGTGATCTGTTTCGTAGAATGATTGTGCAGGGCCAGGCGCCTATGGGTTTTGAGCTTTCCAAACAGGCCGAACAGCAACTGCATCTGCGCTATCAGCTCGCAGCCCAAAGCGCTTCGCTCTATCGTGAAGCGGGTTTTACAGTGGTCTATCAAGATATCGTGTTGGGGCCTGACCTCGAAGAGGTAGTACGCTTGCATGCCAAGCCGCTCGCACTGGTTGTGCTCTGCCCTCAAGCCTATGTGATCGCCGAACGAGAAGCGGCACGTCCAAAGAGCGGCTACAGCAGCCGTGAAGAGATTTTAGCTTTTGACCGGATATTGCGCACCGAAACGCCCAAAATTGGCTATTGGCTCGATACAACAGATCTCAGCCTAAGCGAAAGCGTCGATGCTATTCTGCAAAATTTAAATGCGGCCATCATTTAGATAGATCCGCTTGCCGCCTCAGCTTAGATCGACGCTACGAAAGCGGCGCACGCGTGGAGGGCGCATATTGGCGAGTTCGTGCAGCACATCCTCTTTTACGCGCTGAATATGCTCTTCCATGCGTCGCGCTGCCTTGGCTACATCGCGCTCGAGCATGGCTTCAATGATCAATTCGTGCTCGCTCAGCGCCGCTTCGATGCCACCCGGCTGGCGTGTGCCATCGATTATGAAGAGGCTCATCTGGGCGCGTTGGAGCGCAACCGCCTCGGCTAAACGTCGGTTGCCGCTATGCTGGGCGATCAGCGAGTGGTGAAAGTGGATATCAGAATATACAAATCCTGAGCCTTGTTCTGCTTTCGGTAGCTGCCGAATACGTTCGATGAGACTTTGACAGGCCTTGATCTCTTCAAGCGGCACGTGTGGAACAGCGGCTGTGATCGCTGCGACCTCTAAGATCGTGCGCAGATCGTACAAGTCACGTACATCGGTGGCGTTGAAGATCGTGACATGAAAACCCTTGCCCGCCGTCATGGTGACCAGTCCGGTTTGACTTAATTGGTAGAGCGCTTGTTGTACAGGCGTACGACTCACATTCAACTCACGAGCGAGTTCGCCAGCGATCAGTCGTTCACCCGGCTGACGCTCACCTTCAACAATCTGCTTCCAAATCAGCTCGTAAGCATGGGCAACTAACGAATCAGCCGTTTGGGTAAAGGGCGCAAACGCCTGCCAAATAACGCTACTAGCCACGTTGGTCTTAGCCAGATCAAAAGGATCTAATGAATCTGATTTTGTATTCATTGCTGTATCCAAAAGTGAGTTCAACTGCTCAAAGTATACCGGACTAAGGTGCTTTGTCAAGGTTTGTTAGGCAAGCGTTGTTTTATATCTTTGTAATGTTGGTAAGATTTACTCTCTTGATCAGAATCTTCCACACCTACTATCAAGTCCGGTTGATGATAGTATTTGTTTTTGGTCTTCAGCGGGATAGAACTTGACCTTTTCCCCAGTTTTCTTTCGCACGCTGCAATGGCGCAAGCCTCTAAGCGGATTTGGCATACGCCTGCGGAACAGGTTTGGCCTAAACCCGTTTCTGAAGCATCAAACCGTACTAGGATATCTATTTTATAAAATGTCAAGAAAAGTCTGTCAATATGCTTACCACGTTTCAGTCTAGTTTTTACCGTTTGCAAATCTGCTTGAAACGTTGGATTTTGAGGTGGCCTTTCGGCACACAGCTACAACAGTGAGCTTACGGTCGAACTGTTGGTAGCCGTAGGCGGACGCGCTAGCAGCCCTCTTTGGGGAAGGGAGCAAGCCGCCAGCGTGCTGAAGTTCGAAATTTCACATAACAAAAAGAGTTAGCTTCCTCTTTGCCGAAGACCGAAAAGCAAGAAAGTGATCGGATTTGGTGTGGTCTTGCGTGGCGAAATGGAGCCTCTTGTGGGGGCGTAGGCATTGCGACTGAGAAGAATCCTTCAACAGGTACCTGCATGACGTTGTTGGCTTTTCCTTTATACTGTTGCCGCGTTGTTTTGTTTCGTTTTGTGCTAGAAAAATCGCTAGATAAGCTGCAAACGTGCATAATAAGCGCTGAATGATCATGTTGCTTATCAAAATTATAATGAATTCGTTCCTAGTTCATTCAACTTGACAAGTTTATAAAGCTAGTGTATACATACAAGTATCCGCTAATGAATTCACTACTGAGTTCAATTTTTCTCTGTAAACCCAAGCCCCGCCGCTTGGAAGTCCTGTCTGTACATGGGATAACAGTTATACCATCTCCATGGTTGTAGGTGGAGTTTCCTCAGTATGTACGTTCGGTGTGCTTCACGTGCACCGTTTGAGTAATATTTAAAGGCCGAGAACTACAAAGGAGTACACCCGGAATGTTACGTTTACTCAAAAGCTGTAGTGCTGTCCTGCTTGTGTGTTTTTTCCTCGCAAGCTGTGGCGGCGCGCCAGCAAGCAGTCCCTCTAGTACTGACAGTGGCTCTTCTGCCGCTCCCGCTGCTTCGGATGGCGGCTCTACCTCTACTGATGCTCCTGCTGCTAGTGGTGATATTGAAGTTCGCATTCCTCCTGCGCTTGAGAAGGTCCCCACAGATGATGATCCTCGCGATGGCAAGCTGAGCCGACAGCCAGTTCCTGAAGGCTACTTCCCGATCGTTGATGAGAAGGTGACCTTGCGCGTGGCTGTTGCAAACCAGCCAAGTGTGGAGGATTTTGCTACCAACGAATTCACTAAGTGGTACGAAGAGAAGACCAATGTTCATGTCGAGTGGATCGTATTGCCCGAGGGCGAAGATGGCATTCAAAAGCTGAACTTGATGCTGTCGAGCGGCGATATCCCCGATGTGATCATGGGCTTCAGCATGACCGCTGCTCAGATCGAGCTCTACGGTTCGCAAGGCATCTTCATTCCGCTCAACGATCTGATCGAGACCTACGGCGTCAACATCAAGAACGCCTTCGCTCAGTATCCGTTGGCCAAGGATGTCGTTACTTCTCCGAGCGGCAACATCTACTCGTTGCCCGAGATCAACGACTGCTACCACTGTTCGGTCGCCCAAAAGCTGTGGATCTACAAGCCCTGGCTCGACACCTTGGGCCTTGAGATGCCGACCACTTTGGACGAGTACGTCGAAGTGCTGCGCGCTTTCAAAGAGAAGGATCCGAACGGCAACGGTATCGCTGACGAGATTCCTTTGACCACCAACGTCAACGGCTGGAACAGCCAGTTCGACTTCTACTTTATGAACTCCTTCCTCTACAACCCTACCACACGTCGTTTTATGAACAATGGTAAGGTTGATGTGACCTACAACAAGCCCGAGTGGCGCGAAGGTCTGCGCTTCTTGAACAAGCTGTATGAGGAAGGTCTGCTTGATCCGAACGGCTTCACTCAGGATACGCCGACCCTGCAGCGTGTTGGCCAGGCCGAAGACAACGTTGTTGGTAGCATTCCGTGGGGCTATCCGGGCTGGTTGCCGATCGAGAACGTCGAAGGCGCTCGCTGGAACCAGTACGTCGTTGTTCCCCCGCTGAAGGGACCAAACGGTTTTGCGGTTCAACCGCTCGACCCCTATAACCCCTTCTCGGTTGGTAAGTTCATCATCACCAGCGCTGCCAAGAGCCCGGCTGTTGCTCTGCGATGGGCCGATGGCTTCTACCAGCAAGAGATCGAGCTCTCGGCTTACTTTGGCCCGCAAGGTATCGGCTGGGAGTGGGCAGAAGAAGGCCAGAAGGGTATCAATGGCGAGCAGGCGCTCTATGTCGCCCTCAAGAGCTGGGGCAACATCCAGAACGACCAGTGGATGCAGGCTAACCCGAGCTTCCGCTCGAGCGACTTCCGCCTGACTCAGATGTCGGACAACCCCTTCGAGCTGGAGACCGTGCTCTTCAACGAGTCGGCCAAGCTGACCCCGATGGCTCAGGATCCGGCTCTGGCCGTGCCGCCGCTCTACTTTAGCGCGGAAGATGCTCAGGAAGTTGCCGAATACGAGCAGACTCTCAAGAAGATCGTAGAGGAGATGTTGGCTCGCTTCACCATCGGTGACCTCGACATCGATAACGATGCTGATTGGCAGAGCTATCTCGATGCTCTCGATCAGGCCGGTTTGGCTCGCTACCTCGAGCTGTGCCAGAAGGCCTACGATTCAAAACAAAAATAAGCAAGCGCATTGTTGCTAGGCTTATGCATTGAGACAGGTGCGGTGCGTAACGCACCGCGCCTGTCATTTTCTTATGAGGAATCCTGTATGTTGACCCAACATCGTGGTATTCGAGAAGGCCGCGGAGATCAGATCTTTACGATCATAAACTATGCGATTCTTACAGTGGTATTGATTGTGGTGCTCTATCCACTCATCTACATTGTAAGTGCCTCGTTTAGCCACCCGCGAGCTGTTACTTCTGGTCAGGTTTGGTTATGGCCGGTTGAGCCGACTTTAGCTGGCTATGAGGCGGTGTTTAAGCATAAATACTTGATGAGCGGTTTCGGCAACTCGATCTACTACACCGTTGTTGGAACGATCATCAATGTGATTATGACCGTTTTAGCGGCCTATCCGCTATCGCGACCTGATCTCCCCTTCCGACGCACTATCACCTTCCTGTTCTACTTCACCACTCTGTTTAGCGGTGGTCTGATTCCGCTCTACCTGGTGATTCGCGAACTTGGTATGTTAGACACGCGCTGGTCGCTCTTGCTGCCGGGCGCGATTTCTGTTTGGAACGTGCTGATTATGCGCACTTACTTCCAAACGACGATTCCGCGCGAACTGTTCGAGGCGGCTCAGCTCGACGGCTGCGACGATTTCGGCTATCTCTGGAAGGTTGTGCTCCCGCTTGCTGGCCCGATTTTGGCTGTAATCGCGCTCTTCTATGCGATCGGCCACTGGAACTCCTACTTCAGCGCGATGCTTTATCTGCAGCGCAAAGAGCTCTGGCCTTTGCAACTCGTGTTGCGTGAGATTCTGATTCAGAATCAGTTCGACCCCAATATGATGTCTAATATTGATCCGCAACAATTGGCTTTGCGTCAACAAATGAGCGAGTTGCTGAAGTACACCTTGATTGTCGTAGCATCTGCTCCGCTGATGATTGTTTACCCCTTTGTGCAGCGTCACTTTGTTAAGGGCATCATGCTCGGTTCGATTAAAGGCTAACGTAAGGTTCCAGAAAGAGAGATGTTGCGATGCAAGTTCCCTTAGCTCAGAGTGCCCCAAAACAAAAGACACGAAAAAAGCTTCTACGAGAACTCGCCAGACACTGGCAGCTCTTTGTGCTCTTACTTTTGCCGATCATCTATCTGATAGTATTTCAGTATTGGCCGATGTACGGTGTGCAGATCGCTTTTAAAAATTTCCAAGCGCCCTTGGGAATTACAGGGAGTCCTTGGGTTGGTTGGCGCCATTTCGATCGTTTTATCAACTCCTACGACTTCCAGCGCACCTTGCAGAATACATTGGTCCTGAGCGTCTATTCGCTTGTGGTAGGTTTCCCCTTCCCGATCGCCTTAGCGCTCTGTTTGAATTACGTTGGCAAGCGTTGGTTTAAGTCTACCGTTCAGTTGGTGACCTACGCCCCCTACTTTATTTCAACCGTTGTAATGGTTGGTATCATCCTGCAATTCTTGGCCCCCAACACTGGATTGATCAATATGATCATTCAGAAACTGGGCTTTCAGCAGGTGAACTTTATGGGCAGGCCCGAGCTATTTGCCCATATTTATGTTTGGTCTGGCTTATGGCAGACGCTCGGTTTCAACTGTGTGATCTACCTAGCCGCCCTCTCGGGTGTCGACCCAACCTTACACGAGGCCGCTATTGTTGACGGCGCTTCCAAACTCAAGCGCATTTGGTATATCGACTTGCCCGAGCTGATGCCGCTGGCGATTCTGCTCTTGATTTTGAGTATGGGCGGTATTTTGAGCACTGGTTTCGAAAAGATTTTGTTGATGCAGAATCCGCTCAACCTGCGCACCTCGGATGTGATCGATACCTATGTCTATCGCGTTGGTATCGCCTCGGCTGTACCGAACTACTCTTATGCATCGGCGATCGGCTTGTTTAAGTCGGTGATCGGCTTGATTTTGGTGATCATGGTTGACCGCTTCGCTAAGCGAATGGGTCAAGCTGGTGCTCTCTAATTGTGCATGCAGCGGGCGGAATCGCCCGCTGCCCTTCGGCGCGCTGTAGCGCCTTTGTAGCTTCAACATAAAGGAAAAGCAATGTTGCAACCTGCTCCAACTGCTGGCGATACCTCTTGGTTCGTTCACGATCGTTTTGGCATGTTCATTCACTGGGGTCTGTACGCACTGCCAGCCCGCCACGAATGGGTGCGCCACTTCGAACGCATCAGCAACGAGGACTATCAAAAATATTTCGATCATTTCGATCCCGATCTCTACGATCCCAAAGAGTGGGCGGCTGCCGCTAAGGCCGCTGGCATGAAGTATGTGGTCTTGACTTCGAAGCACCACGAAGGCTTCTGTCTTTGGGACACCAAGCAGACCGACTATAAGGTCACCAACACACCCTATGGCAAAGACCTGATCGCACCCTTTGTAGAGGCCTTCCGCGAAGCTGGTTTGAAGGTTGGCTTCTACTATTCGTTGCTCGACTGGCACCACCCCGACTTTCCGATCGACGGCATTCACCCGCTGCGCGATCGCGAAGATGCCGCCGAGCTGAACAAGAGCCGCGACATGAAGCGCTACGCCGCCTACATGCGTGAGCAGGTGCGCGAGTTGCTGACCAATTACGGCAAGATCGATATCATTTGGTACGACTTCTCGTATCCCGGTCGCGACTACAAGGGCTTGCCCGGCAAGGGCCACCTGGAATGGGAGAGCGAAGCGCTCTATGAGCTGACCCGCCAGTTGCAGCCGAACATTTTGATCAACAACCGCCTCGACCTGCCGCCCGAAAAGGCCGATATCCACACCCCCGAGCAGATTCAGCCGCGCGAATGGGTGCATGTCGATGGCAAGCCGGTGGTTTGGGAAGGCTGCCAGACTTTTAGCGGTTCGTGGGGTTACCACCGCGACGAGTCGACCTGGAAGTCGCCCGAGCAACTGATTCAGATGTTGGTGAATAGCGTCGCCTGCGGCGGCAACCTTTTGATGAACGTTGGCCCGACCGGGCGTGGCACCTTCGACTATCGTGCCGAAGCGGCGCTCAAGGTCTATGCCGACTGGATGCGCTACAACTCCCGTTCGATCTACGGAGCGACTCAGAGCGAGTACCCCGCGCCGCTCGATGGGCGCTACACCCAGAAGGGCAATCGCCTCTATCTGCATATCTTCAACTGGCCCTTCCGCCACATTCACCTCGACGGTCTGGCCGGTAAGATCGAGTATGCTCAGTTCTTGCACGACGCGAGCGAAGTCAAGATCATTGAGCACCAAGAGGCGACCGACCATGTGATAGCCGCTGTGCGCAAGGGCTCGGTTGCGCTCGAGCTGCCCGTTGTGAAGCCGAACGTGATCGTGCCTGTGGTCGAGATCTTTTTGAAGGATTAATCTGCTCGCCCAGTGCTAACGTTGCTTTAAACCAGAAAGCTAGGTGAGAGACCTTTCTCTTCACCTAGCTTTCCAGCATCTAGAAGCGGAACATCTCTTCTGTCGAAGGCCAAAAAAGTAATCGGATTTGCTACGATCAAGCTGATTTGTTTATAAGTCCAGAAGGAGCTAGCTCTTATGAAACGTTACGGTCAAGTGATCGGCGTCAAACCCGATCAGATCGAAGCCTACGAGCGGATTCATGCCGCCGTCTGGCCCGAGGTCTTGCAGAAGATCCACGAGTGCAATATGCGCAACTACTCGATCTTCCGCCATGGCAATCTGCTCTTCGCCTATTTCGAATATGTGGGCGACGATTTCGAGGCAGATATGGCGAAGATGGCCGCTGATCCTAAGACCCAAGAGTGGTGGACCCACACCGACCCCATGCAAGAGCCGGTCGAAGGCCGCGCCGAAGGCGAGTGGTGGGCCAATATGAAGGAAGTCTTCCACACCGATTAGTTTGCGCATCAGCCTAGAGCGCTTACAAATGAGGTCTCGATGAGGAAAGCCTGCTCATCGAGACCTCGTTTTGATTGATACACAATCGTTTTGGGTTTTGAGGGGATCTTTCGGCACACAGCGATACGACTTCGGGTTGCGGGCGGGATGCTGATAGCCGTAGGCGGACGCGCTTGTAGCCTGCTTGGCGGGAGAGACCTCGTCGCCTGCCTGCTGAGCTGATCAAGCGCTGTGTTATGCGCATAAGCCGAGACAAAACCATAGGAACGCGCTGTTGGAAACGTCTCTGCTTTGTTTGTGGCTTTTAAGGCAGTTTTGGAGCTAAAGCGGCAAACGAGCTTGTTACGCTGAGAACTATGCCAGTTGTGGTATGATAGGAACGTTGCCAAGCCTCTGTTGTACATAGCATATAACCGCTGTGGTAGCACCTTATGGTCTAGCACCGGTTGTGCATGTTTGCAAAAGACTGAACATATCCGTACACACTACAATAAGGAAGCCAACAATGGCAGACAGCGAAAAAATTCAGACGTTTGCACCTGATTTCTCTGGTACTCCGGCCTATCTTTGGTGGAATGGCAAAGTCGTTCCTTGGGAGAGCGCGACCGTTCATCTGGCTAGCACCTTCTGGACGGGCGTTAACGCCATCTTTGAAGGTATTATGGCCTATTGGAACGAAGAGCAAAAGCAGCTCTATGTGTGGCAGCTCGACGCTCACTTGCAGCGTTTGTTGCGCTCGCAGAAGCTGATGCGCCAAGAGTCGCCCTATAGCGTCGCCGAGCTGAAAGATTCCGTGCTCGAGCTGCTGCGCGCTCTGAACGCCAGCACCGACACCTACATCTTCCCCTACTGCTATCCCAAAGGTGGCGGCGACTTCGAGAGCTGCACCCAAGCGACCCTCGAGCCGGTCGATATCGCGATCACCGCTCGCCCCAACCCATCGCACCTAGGCAAAAACTGGGTTCAGACCGCTTGTGTCTCTTCGTACACTCGCATCTCCGACAATGTGATGCCGCCGCGTGTCAAGAATATCGCCAACTATCGCAACTCGAGCTTGGTGATGGCCGAGGCGCATATCAACGGCTACCATACGGCTTTTATTATGAACACCGCTGGTAAGATCGCCGAAGGCCCTGGCTCTTGTGTGATGCTGATTCGCGATGGCGTGCTGGTCACTCCGACCACCACCGACGCCATTCTCGAGAGCATCACGCGCTACTCGGTGCTCGAGCTGGCTAAGCGCGAGCTGGGTCTGCAGGTTGTCGAGCGCCCGGTCGATCGCACCGAGCTCTATATCGCCGACGAGATCTTTATGGTCGGTACGGCCGCCGAGATCCTCTCGATCGGATCGGTGGATCGCCACACAATCGGCGACGGCAAGATGGGCCCGATCACCAGCAAGCTCGATCAGATCTTCAACGATGTTGTGCGCGGCAAGAAGCCTGAGTACCGCGACTGGCTCACCCCTGTCTATAACGTCTAGAATCAGCTCGTCTGAATCACAAGGAGGCTCGGCACTTCGCCGAACCTCCTTTTTTCGCTTTATTCACCACAGAGAGGCATCGAGTCACACAGAGACTTTAAGAAACCGTACCCTTCGACAGGCTCAGGGTACGGTTTTTTACTCGGTGTCTCGTGTGGTGAATTGAATGAAAGAGTTAGTGGGCTACGATCGGCTCGCCTTGGCCGTCGGGTGCGTGGGTGCGCCGCAGGAAGAGCGAACAGATGAAGGCTGTTAGCGCGATGATAGTCGCCAGCCAGAAGGCGCTGTGCAGACCCGAGATCTGGGCGGCGCGCTGCACTTCGGCAGTCACTTCGACGCTCACCTGCGAGAGGTAGCTTACCACACCGTTCGACATAATCGCCACCAAGAGCGCTGTTCCAACCGCGCCCGCAACCTGTTGCAGGGTGCTGGCGATCGCGCTACCGTGGGCGTGCAGATGGCGCGGCAGTTGGTTCATGCCCGTGGTAAAGACCGGTGTGAAGAGCATCGCCAAGCCCAAGCTAAACAAGACGTGCACCATCAGCAACAAAATGGTGTTGGTTTCGGCGCTGATCTGAGTCAGGCTCCAGATCGTAAGCGTCATCAGAATCGTACCGATCGGTACCAAGAAGCGCGGTCCAAAGCGGTCGAAGAGCCGTCCCACCACTGGCGAGGCCAGACCGTTGATAATACCGCCCGGCAGCAAGAAGAGGCCGGTTTCGAGCGGTGCTAAGCCGCGCACACTTTGCAGATAAATCGGCAGCAGAATGGCGGTCGAGAAGAGCGCCATCATACTGATCATCATAATCACCACGCTGAGCGCAAACATCGGGTAGCGCAGAGCGCGCAGATCGAGCAGCGGCTCTTTAAGGGTGAACTGGCGCCACACAAACAGGCCCAAGCTGACAAAACCTACGCTCAGCGGGATAAGGGTATGAGTGTTGGCAAAGCTGCCGCCGCCCTCTCCCACGCTGCTAAAGCCATAAACGATGCCACCGAAGCTGAGGGCTGCCAAGACAACCGAGAGCTTATCGAGCACAGTCGGCTTGGATTCGTTGATGTTCTGCAGCTTCATATAGCCATAGCCCAGAATCAGCAGGGCGATCGGTAAGACAAAGAAGAACATATAGCGCCATGAGAGTGACTGGATAATGATGCCCGAAATAGTCGGGCCAATCGCAGGTGCAACCGAGATCACAATGCTCATGGTGCCCATGATGCTGCCGCGTCGTTCGGGCGGAATCAAGGCCAGAATGGTGGTTGTCAAGAGCGGCAACATAATCGCTGTGCCACAGGCTTGCAGAATACGCCCGCCTAGCAAAAAGATGAAGCTAGGTGCAATACCGCAGAGCAGAGTGCCGATCGAAAAGGTGCCCATCGCGGCTATAAAGAGCGTGCGGGTCGAGAAGCGATTGATCAAAAAGCCCGTGGTCGGGATCAAAATCGCCATAACCAGCATAAATCCGGTCGCGAGCCATTGAACAGTGCTGGCGCTAACGCTCAATTCGACCATCAGCTTGGGTAGCGCCACGTTCATAATCGTCTCGTTGAGGATGACGACAAAACAAGCGATCAGCATGGTGATAATAATCGCCAGTTCTTGGCGCGATGTGCCGGAACGAGCTGTCGCATTTTGTTGCATGAGAGTATTTTCCATTGATGTCCTTTGTTTGTTTTCAGCGAGAAGATGAATGCTAGGTCGCTAAGATGGTGGAATGGCGGCTTTGTGCAGACAGGCGCGCACGTCGTTCATGCCGTCGAGGAGTTTACATAAGGTGTTGTTGATGGTTTCAAGCTCTTGATCGCTGCAGGCTCGAGTCATAATCGAGATATTGATGCGGCTCAGCGCTTCTGCCTCTGCCTTTTTTGCTCTGCCCGCCTCTGTGATGCTGATCAAGACCGAGCGGCGGTCGTGAGGATCGCGTTCGCGTGAGACCAAACCTGCGCTCTGCATACGGTCGATAATGCGAGTCATGGTCGGACCACTCTGAAACGTTTCTTGTGCTAGGGTGCACATCGTGCAACTGCCACCTAGGCGTTCGAGATTACACAGTGTCACATATTGCGACATGGTGAGCTGAATCGTCTCGAACGTCTCCATCGTGTGTTTGTACAGTTCCCAGTGCAGTCGGTGAAACGTCGAACTAAACCGATCTTCTTGCGCTGCTCGTTCTGTTTGCATAGTTTTTTACTTTACATAGGCTAAACAATAGAAAAGTCGAAGACGGGAGAGCCTTCTTACTCGCAAGTCTTCGACATCACTGTTGAATGACTAAATTATTTAGTTAAGCTATATAATAGCCTAGCTAAATATAGCATGCTGTTATTACCATGTAATCAGACTTTAGAAGGAGAAAAGTTTCGAACGCTGTATAGGCTTGTCATAATCTCATATTACATCCGCTAGTTCGCTTCAGCTATTACCTTGGCGGAGAGCTCCTTACCTTCCATTCAGCTTCTAGCGCGTCCGCCTCCGGCTATCAACACCTTGTTCACTACATTCGGCTGCTCATCCGCCTGCTTCCAAGCGCTTCCTGATACCAAATCCGTTAAAAGACGTGTATTATCTCAATGCAGGAAAACGAAAACCGGGGAAAGAGTTGTGCGAGATTTCGCGCTATAGCGCGAAATCTCGCACAACAAAAATGGTCACGTTCCGCTCTGCCGAAGGCCAAATTGAAAGCCATCAAGTGGGTTTGGTATGAAAAGTCAAGCGACCGTGCGGATTTGCTATCAGAAGCAGTGGCTCTTTACGTTTTGTACCGAATCCGCTTAAAGGCTTGGCTTTTCACAATGCGTGGAAGCGAAAACAGCGGGACAGCGGGAAGGAGATAGGTGACATTTCGCGCTGTTGCGCGAAATGTCACCTATCAAAAATGGTCAAGTTCTGCTCTGCCGAAGGCCAAAAAAGAAAGTGATCTACTGGATTTGGTATTACCAGTTGGTGAAGGAGCCGTCGAGCCGTTTGACCAGAGGCAGATCGCGCTGCTGCATCGGGAAGCGCTTGGCGGCTTCGCGGTCGAACTCGATGCCAAGGCCGGGTTTGGTGGGCGCTAAGATGTAGCCATCTTCCCACACGGGCTGCTCGACCACCACATCGGTCAGCACGGTGCCGGGGCGGCGTGGCTGCTCTTGCACGCCGAAATTGGGGACAGCTAGGTTGAACTGCAGACAGGCTGCCGAAGAGACTGGGCCAAGCGGATTGTGAAGCGCGATTTTGATGTAGTGAGTCTCGCACCAGCCCGCGATCTTGCGCGCTTCGGTAAAGCCGCCACAGATACAGAGGTCGATGCGGGCGTAGTCGATCCACTCTTCTTCAATCAGCTGGCGGAACTCCCACTTCGAGCTGAACTGCTCGCCAGCGGCCAGCGGCACCGAAGTCCGTGGGCGCAGCGTTTTGAACGAATCGGGGTTTTCAGAGCGGAGCGGATCTTCCATAAAGTAGGGCTTGAACTGTTCGGCCTCGCGACAGAGTTCGAGCGCATCGGGCAAGTCGAGGCGGGTATGCACATCGAAGCAGATCTCGATCTCGTCGCCGACCGCCTCTCGCACGGCCTGAAACTGCTTGAGCGCGGTGCGTACTGCTTGGCGCGGCTCTAAAATGCCACCTTCGGCGATGGGCAAGCCCCAGCGCACAAACTTCCAGCCCTCTTCCTTCGATTTCAGACACGATTCGACTAGGCCGCTGATATCGTGGTTCTCGCCGGAGTTGTGGGGATAACAGACCACTTTGTCGCGCACTTTGCCGCCCAGCAGATCGTAGATCGGGCGGTTCAGCGCTTTGCCTTTGATGTCCCAGAGCGCGATGTCGATCGCTGCGATCGCGCTGCCGACGATGCGTTGGGCCGGGAAGAAGCCGCCACGCCAGAGCAGTTGCCAGATATGCTCGGTATTGAAGGGATCTTGACCGATCAGTTGCGGTTTGAGATGCTCGATCGCGCCCATCACCGCGAGCTCGCGCCCGGTGATGCCAGCTTCGCCAACGCCCCAAATACCTTCGTCCGTATCGACCGTCACAAACAGAAAGTTGCGATGTCCAGCCCAAACCGGATAGGTCTGAATGTCGGTAATCCGCATGCTAGCCCTCCTTGGCTATTGCCTTCAGCAGTTGAAGTGGGGCTATCATACCGCATTCTTTCGATGTGAAATGCACATAAATGCGATTCTGGGTGACATTTTTGTATACCGTATACCAAATGCTTGGCGCAAAGCGCAACACTTCTATGCAGCCAGGAGTTCGGAAGCGTGCTACAATAGGCCTATTCCGCTAGATATTTCACACGACGAGGGTGTCATGAACCGCGCACAAGTCATTGAGGAATTGCGCCGTATAGTGGGAGAACGAGGGGTCGTCGATCAGCCCGATGCGCTGATGACCTACGACGCCGATGGCTGCGTGATGGACATTCACGCGCCGCACGTTGTTGTGCTGCCGACCACAACCGCCCAAGTCGCGGGTGTTGTAAAGGTTGCGATTCGTGCTGGTATGCCGATTGTGCCCCGAGGCGCTGGTACTGGGTTGTCCGGTGGTGCGACGCCGATGCAAGGTGGCATCGTGATTAGCACGTCTCGTATGGATAAAATCCTAGAGGTTGATACGCGCAATAACCGCGTTCGTGTTCAGCCAGGGGTTATCAACTTTGAGCTTTCGCAATACCTCAAGCCCTACGGCTATCAGTTCGCTCCCGATCCATCCTCGCAACGGGCATGCACGGTTGGCGGCAATATCGCCAACAACAGCGGCGGCCCGCACTGTCTGAAGTATGGAGTGACCGCCAGCCATGTGCTGGGCGTTCAAGTGGTGCTGCCCAACGGCGAAGTGATCTGGACCGGCGATGGCGTCTCGCATATGAGCGGCTACGACCTGACCGGCGTCTTGACGGGCAGCGAAGGCACGATCGGCTTGGTGACAGAGGCTTGGCTCAGGCTGACCCGCCTGCCCGAACAGACCCGTGTCGTTTTGGCGCTCTTCCCCGATATCGCCGGAGCTTCGGCCACCGTGTCGAGCGTGATCGCTAGCGGTTTGTTGCCAGCGGCGCTCGAGATGATGGACAAACTGGCGATTAAGGCGGTCAACGATATGTACAAGCTGGGCCTGCCCGAATCGGCGGGCGCGGCGCTGTTGATCGAAGTCGATGGTGTTGAAGATGGTCTCGACGAGGTGCTGGCTGAGATCACCGAGGTCTGTCGCAGCTACGGTGCTATCGAAGTGCGCCCGGCACGCACGCCCGCCGAGCAGAACCAAGTCTGGGCCGCTCGCAAAAACGCCTTTGGCGCGATGGGACGCCTTGCGCCGACCTACTATCTGGTCGATACGGTTGTGCCGCGCACCCGCCTGCCCCACACCTTGGAAGAGGTCGGGCGCATCTCGCGCGAGTACAAGCTGCCGATCGCCAACGTCTTCCACGCCGGTGATGGCAACCTCCATCCGCTCATCCTCTTCAACCGCCGCGACGCCAGCCAGAATCAGCGCGCCCTCGAAGCGGGCACGGCCGTGATGCAGGTTTCGATCGATCAAGGCGGTGTGATCAGCGGCGAGCACGGCATCGGCGTCGAAAAGCAAGACTTTATGACGCTGCTCTTCTCGACCGAAGACCTAGCCGCTATGGCGGGACTGCACCAGAGCTTCGATCCTTACGACCTCTTCAACCCCGGCAAGGTCTTCCCCAAGGGGCGCGGTTGCGGCGAATTAGCGGCTCTGCGAGCGAAAGGAGTCGAATGGAGCGAGCTTAAAGAGCGTGGTAAGCTTTGGCTCTAGCCTGTGGGAGTGTGCAGACAATGATGATAGAACAGAATGAGCTGCTTCAGCAGCTAAGCACGCAACTTGGTCCAGAGCAGATTCTCAGCACGCCCGAAGCCTGCGCCAACTTTCGTATCGGCGAGCAGGTGCCCCAGCTTGTGGTCAGCCCTGCCAGTCAAGAGGAGCTCTCGTATGTGATGGCGCTGGCCTATGCCGCCCAAGCCAAAGTAGTGGCTTGGGGCGCTGGCACCAAACAGAGTTGGGGCAATCCCCCTCAGCAGGTCGATCTAGTGGTGCGCACCGATGGCCTCAAGCGGGTGCTGGTCTATGAACCCGACGATCTGACGATCTCGGTGGAAGCAGGCATGACGCTGGGCGAGCTTGACGATCTGCTAGCCAAACACGGCCAGATGTTGCCGCTCGACGGCCCGCTGCCGCGCCGTGCCACGATTGGCGGCTTGCTGGCGACCTTTATGGATGGCCCGCGCCGTTTGGGCTACGGTACCGCTCGCGATCTGCTGATCGGCATCAGTGTGGTCGAGGCGACCGGACGGATCAGCAAAGCAGGCGGTATGGTGGTCAAAAACGTCAGCGGCTTCGATATGATGAAGCTCTATCTCGGCAGTTTGGGCACGCTCGCCGTTATCGCCAGCGCCAACTTTAAGCTGATCCCGCGCCCACGTGCGGCTGCCACGGTCTGGTGCGGTTTCGAGCGCAGCGAACAGGCCAACGCTTTTGTCGACGCCATTCACGCCAGTCAATTGCTGCCGGTCGCGGTCGAATATCTTTCGGGTGCCGAGCAGGCGCGCGGTTTGAAGGCGGTCGCGGTCTGCGCCGAAGGCTTGCCTGCCGCAGTTGAGCGCCATGTGCGCGACCTGCCGAACTTGGCCCGCGCCAGCGGGGTGCATTCGCTCGAGGTGCTGCGCGACGCCGAGCACACGGCCTTCTGGGCCGGCGTTAACGACCTGCCTCAGACCGCTCAAGTGGCCGATGATGAGGTGGTGCTGCGATTGATCTGTCTGCCATCTGAAATGGGCGCGGCCTTGATCGCCTGCGAAGAGCTGCGCGACCAGCTAGCGGCCCTGACGATCGATGCGCGCGCCTTGAACGGCGTGGCCTATCTGCGTCTGCGCGGCGAGGGCGAACAGCTCAAGCGCGCTTATGCACAGCTTACGGCTGCGCTCGGCCAGCGCGCCCCAAGCGCCCGCCTGAACGCTTTGGCAGGCCAAGCGCGCGGCCAACTGCCCGTCTGGGGGCGTGCGCCCGAGGGCATCGATGTGATGCAGCGTATTAAAGATGAATTTGATCCACAAGCAATCCTTAATCCGGGTCGTTTAGCCGATACCTTAATGCGCTAAGACTGCATTTGAGCCGCGACCCACAAGTGCCAATCGGAGGCGCAAGCTTTATGAGCATGTCAGAAACCCCAACCAAACAGCAGATCCCGCTGCTTGGCTTTAGCGATATCGATCGTCCCAGCGACGACATTATCAACTCGTGCGTCCACTGTGGCCTCTGTCTGGCCTCTTGTCCGACCTATCGCGAGACTGGTTTAGAGATGTCTTCGCCGCGCGGTCGCATCTATCTGATAAAAGCAGTCAGCGAAGGACGCATCGGCTTAGAGAGCGAAGTCTTTCAAGAGCAGATGGCGCAGTGCCTCAACTGCCGGGCCTGTGAGGCGGTCTGTCCGAGCGGCGTGCAGTACGGCTCGATCCTCGAGGCCAGCCGCGCTCAGATCGAGCAGGTCCGAACCGGTAGCGTTCCTGCCCAGCAGAACAAGATCGCCAGCGCTCCCAATCCACCTGCAACGCTGCGCAAGCACCCCTTCTGGCTGCGTATGCTGCGCGGTGTGGTCTTCAACGGCCTGTTCAAGCATATGGCGCTCTTCCGGGCATTCTCTGGCTCGATGGCGCTCTACCAGCGCTCGGGCGTACAGTGGATCGCCCGCAAGAGCGGCTTGCTCAAGCTGATGGGCATGGACGAGATGGAGAACATGCTGCCCAAGATCGACGGCAAGTTTATGACGCCCAAGGGCCAGATCTATCGGGCCGAGGGCCAGCGCCGCGCCACCGTTGCGGTGTTAACGGGCTGTATTATGTCGACGGTCTTTGCAGGTGTGCATGAGGCGACCATTCGCGTGTTGCAAAAGAACGGCTGCGATGTGATTCTGCCGCCCGATCAGGGCTGCTGTGGCGCGCTCCACGTTCACAGCGGCGATATGGAGGGCGGTCGTGACTTGGCTCGCCGCAATATCGCTGCCTTCGAGTCCTTGGGTGTTGATGCGATCATCATCAACGCGGCCGGTTGTGGCTCGACCTTAAAGGAGTACGGCCATCTGCTGCATGACGATCCCGAGTGGAGCGCGCGCGCGGCCGCTTTTGTTGCCAAGGTCAAGGATGTACACGAATATCTGGCTCAGATCGGCCTGAATCGCGAGGGCTTGGGCGAGTTGCCCGTGACGGTGACCTATCAAGAGCCCTGCCACTTGGCGCATGCCCAGCGCATTACGCTGCAGCCGCGCGCGCTGCTGACCGCTATTCCTGGCCTCGAGCTGCGCGAAATGCACGAAAGCTCGCTCTGCTGCGGCTCGGCGGGTATCTACAATGTGCTGCAGCCCGAGCTGGCTGGTCAGTTGGGCGCACGCAAGATCAACAACGCGCTCGCAACGGGCGCCGAAGTGATCGCAACGGGCAACCCGGGCTGTGCTATGCAGCTGGCCGCCGAACTGCGTAAGCGCGGCAAAGATGTTCAAGTACGCTACATTGTCGAACTGCTCGACGAGTCGTATCGCCGCAAAGAGGCTCAATACGCCAAGAGCGCCTAGCGCATTGGCCTGAGAACCTAGACGTAAGCGCTGTCCCAAACTGTTTGGGGCAGCGCTTCTTTTGTTTGTTTAGGTCACCTAGCGCTTTTGGCGGCGAGCGCTCAAGCTGCCATGCGGCCCTTGGCGCGTCCGCCTACGGCTACCAACATCCCGCCCAACAAAACGGGCTTCTAGCTGGCTGTGCTACGAAGCACGCCCGTCACTGCGAGACTTTTCATACCAAATTCGCTTGCTTCATTCTATTTGGCCTTCGGCAGAGTGGAACTT
>CALGUG010000024.1 GCA_937902315.1 uncultured Chloroflexales bacterium | reverse complement strand
TGACCGTATGTCGATTTGTGGCTAATGTACAGCTCCCGCAAAGGCGGGAGAAGGGTGCCGCATTCCGCATAAGCGCAGCAATAGGGAAGCGTTTTTGTAGCCTGAGCCTGTCGAAGGGTACGAAAACACTCTGTTGCTCCCGTTTTGGGAGTTAAGTCCAAAACCGCTTCAGTTGTGTTTTGGCCTTCGACAGATTTGCTAGCAAATCCGCTTGCTGTGTACAGCAAGCGGCTCGCAGCGGCAGCTGCGAGCTAACTCGCCGAATGGATGGAACAGACTCTGATAGCCGAAGGCGGACGCGCTAGAAGCCCAATGGATGGTTGAGACCTCTCCGCCAACGATTGCAGCGCCTGAAGCGCACAAGCGAATGTGATAGCAATAGCCCAGCTCTGCCGCTCGATTCCACAAACTCTAGCTTCCGCCGAGAATTAGAGGTTATCGACCAGCGAGAAGGCGGCTTCGATAATGCTCATCGTGTCGATGCCAGCCGAGCGGTAGAGATCGGCGCGCGCACCGGACTGGCCGAAGCGGTCGACGCCCAAGGCGTGCACGGGTGCGCCGTGTACGCTGCCCAGCCACGAGAGGGCGTGCGAAGCGGCATCGTGCACCGTCACGATGGGAGCGCGACGCTCCGCGGCCGGAATCAACCAATCGAGCGCCTGTTGGCCCTTGCCTTGGCGCAGAGCGGCCTGCCAGCGCTCGAAGAGACGGCGCGGGCTGGTCAGATTGAACACATTGGCGGCCACACCTTCGCTCTGCAGGTAACGAGCGGCCTCGATCGCCTCTGGCAGCAAGGTGCCGGTCGTAGCGATCTGTACCACCGGAGCGGAGACATCGCAGCCTTCGCGACCCTCGACGATACGGTAGCCACCGTCGAGCACCTGCTGGCGCAGCGTAGCCTCGCCCAAACGCTCGCGCGCGGGAGCCAACAGCGCTTGATCGATCGGGCGGGTCGAGAGGCGCAGGTAGCTAGCGCGTCCATTCACGCGGTCGCAACAGTCGCGCAGGGCCTCCAAGAGACACCACTCAACCTCGCACGAGAAGGTCGGCTCATAGTAGTGTAGGTTGGGCAGCTCCATACCGATCGAGGCGGTGATGGTCGACTGGTGAGCGCCGCCCTCGGGCGAGAGCGTAATGCCCGAAGGTGTGCCCGCAAAGACGAACTTGGCGCCCGAATAGAGACCATAGATCAGGGCATCGAGACCGCGACATACAAATGGATCGTAGACGGTGCCGATCGGGATCAAGGGCTGGCCGTTCAGCTCGCCTGCAAGCCCAAACATGCCCAACAGCATAAACAGGTTCATCTCGGAGATGCCCAGCTCGACGTGCTGGCCCAAGGGGCTGCGCCGCCAGCGCATCAGCATCTGCGATTCGCCCTCGTACTCCGGCTCCTCTTTCGGCGCATACACGCCGGTCTTGTTGATCCAGCCAGCCAAATTGGTCGAGATCGAGACATCGGGCGCGGTGGTCACCAGATGCTTGCGCAGTTCGGGCAGGTCGGCCAAACGCACCAATACGCGGCCGAAGGCTTCTTGCGTGCTGGTCACGCCCGTAGTAGGCAGGCCGATGCTGCTCGGCACCAAGCCAGCATCGATGGTGGGGATCGGCTCTTTAGCGCTACCATACACACGCTTGGCCGCCTCGGCGCAGAGCCGCCCTTCGGGCGAAGCTGGATCGAAGGCGTCCCAGATCGCGTCAGGCGCGATGCCCAAAGACTCGCGCAACGTTTCGATCTGCTCGTTGCTGATCAACATCGAGTGGTTGAGGGGGTGACCAGCGATCGGCAGACCCCAGCCTTTGATGGTGTAGGCGAACAGCACGGTCGGACGTCGCAGATCGGCATCGGCTTGGTCAAGAGCGCTCAACAGCACATCGAAGTCGTGGCCACCCAAGTTGCCGATCACGCCCGGCAGCTCTTCGTCGCTGACCTGAGCCAGCAGCGCCTCTATACGCGGACAGGCCTGGCCGTCGACCGTGATCAAGCGCTGGCGCAGTTGGGCGCCCGGCAGGCGGATCAAGGTCTGATACTCTTCGTTGCTCATCTCATCGATGCGCATGCGCAAAAGTTCACCGTTCTCTTGGGCGATCAGCGACTGCAGCTTACGACCGTATTTGGCTTCTAGAACCTGCCAATTGGCATCGGCAAACATCTGCTTGATCTTGGCGATGCGCACACCCGGCACAATGCGATCGAGGCTCTGGCGGTTCATATCAACGATCCAGAGCACGTTGCCCAAACCTTCCAGTGCCGATTCGAGAATGGTCTCCCAAATGCTGCCTTCGTCCAACTCGGCATCGCCGATCAGCGAAACAAAGCGGCGCTGCGTTGTACCACCGAAGTGGGCGTCAACGTAATTCTGAGCCAGCGCTGAATAGACCGGAGCGACCGCGCCCAAGCCGACCGAACCCGTCGAATAGTCGATCGGATCGGGGTCTTTAGTGCGGCTTGGATAGGCTTGCAGACCGCCGAAGGCGCGCAAGGTAGTCAGGTACTCTTTGGGCAGTTGGCCCATCAGATAGTTGATGGCGTGCAGCACAGGCGAGGCATGCGGCTTGACGGCCACTCGGTCGCCTTCGCGCAAGAAGTGAAAGTAGAGCGCCGTCATAATCGTGACCATCGAAGCAGAAGAAGCTTGGTGGCCGCCGACCTTGCTTCCATCAAGGTTAGGCCGCACATGGTTCGCTTCGTGGATCATTCGAGTCGCGAGCCAAAGGACACGCTGTTGGATCGCTTCAAGTGTTTCACGCGGAGGAGCTGGCTTCAATTCCAACGAACGAGACGGCTGCTTAGCAACCAAATGGCGAGCTGTAGACGAAACGGTCATACTTCAAACCTCTTTAAGCTTATGGATAGGGACCTCATGCCGTTTGTTCTCGCAAACCGCACGTGCCTGTATCTAACGAAAGATATCGCTCTAGTAAAATTGGATACAAAATTATATAATCGGATACAATTTCTGACAATAGTATCCCATAAAAAGCGAAATCTTGCCAGTCGCTCTTTTGGTATACTACGAGAGAGGTTTTTGCTTTTCAGGAAGCGCAAAACAGCTCAGACACCCTTTAGGGCCGTCGGTAAGAAGTTTGAGGCAAATTGCAAAAAAGGAAGATCCGCTCTAGCATAGGCCGAGCGTGTAACATACAATCGGGGCAGTAGAATGGTCTATAGAGCGTGCTTTTAGATCTACGAGGAGCTTATGTCATCGTTCCAACTTGAAGCAATAACGCTTGGCGAAGGGGTGAATGCGGTCGAAGCTGTGACTCAGCGTCTGCGCCAGGCTATTCTCGATGGAAGCTTGAGCGGGGGACAGGTCTTGCGCCAAGAGACGCTGGCCCAGCAGCTCGGCGTGAGCCGTCTGCCGATCCGCGAAGCGATCCGTCAGTTACACAGCGAGGGTTTGGTGCAGATGAGCGTCCATCGCGGCGCCATTGTGACAGCGCTCTCGCCCGAAGATATCCGCGAGATCTACGATATCCGCGTGGGCCTTGAAACAACCGCGCTACGCTTGGCGCTGCCCCACCTCAGCCCAGCCATTCTTAAGCGCGCCAACGAGCTGATGAAAAAGACCGAAACAACCAGCGACGCCGATAGCTGGAGTGAGGCTAACTGGCAGTTCCACCTGACGCTCTATGCTCCGGCCCAACGCCCGCGCATGATCGAGCTGATCCGCACTATGCACGACAATGTCGGGCGCTATCTGCGAGTCTATCCGGCGCTGCTGCAACAACAGAAGAACTCGCACCAAGAGCACCAACAGTTGCTGGCCGCCTGCCAAGCCCAAGACGAAGGGCGGGCGCTGCAGCTTCTGCGCCAACACCTCGAAGGCGCAGGCGAGCGCTTAGCCGCCTATATCGCTCAACAGCGCAGCGCCAAATAGTGAGATCTTGAGAGGCTGTACGATCTGGCATTCACCCAACGTAAACGGCACGCTTAAACAGAACAAAGGTAAAAATTGATGAATAGCTATCAGATTATCGACATGGCGACTTAGAAGCGTGCGGTGCACTGCCAAGTCTTTCGAGATTCGATCGAACCCGCCTATTGTGTCAGCCTCGAATTGGATATCACTCGCTTTTATCAGAGCGTGAAACAACATGACCATTCGTTCAGTTTCGCCCTGAATTCATGCAGTATCGAGCTGTGCCAATCAAATTGAGGAGTTTCGCTACCGTTTTGTCGATGGCCATGTAGCTCTGTTCGATCGAATCGATACAGCCTTTACCTACCTTAATCCAGAAACAGAGCTCTTCAAGGTCGTCAATGTCGAATTCAAAGAGGATCGCGACGAATAGATAGCGCTGGCGACCCACTTGGCAGAAACCCAAGAAGCCTACTTCACGGGGCCCTTAGGCAAGGACATCTTTATGTTCTCGCCCCTGCCTTGGGTCTCTTACACCCATATTTCGCACACCAACTCGGGCAAAAAAGATAACGCCACACCGATCTTTACTTGGGGCAAGTTTTTTGAACGAGAGTGGTCATCGATCTCTTCTATGCGCTTGTAGGTCTGAGCTACGATGAGGCTGCGCTGCTCATCTTCAGCATATTGGGCAACTGTCACAAGATAGCTTACCGCCGCATAAGAATCTTCCAGAGCAGCAACTAAATCAAGCACCTGAGCGATAATTTCAGGTTGCAAGTCGATTGGGGTGTGGCATAGTAGCTGACCCAAAGAAATAAGCCGAAGTTGCTTATCTTCTATTGCCAAACAGGCCACATATGCGCGCCGCTGACAAGCATCTCTCCTTTCCGCAGGCAATCTATCACACAAACTTAGCAAAATACTCTTCCGTTCAAAAGGGCCAAGCCAACGATCAAGATTGTGCCAAAGATCGAGAAGCTGTGTTTCAGACAGATGGGACAGTAGAGCATCAATGGCATTGCCGCGATGCCACTGGCTTTCAATGAGCAAACTCGTTTGGAGTGCCTGCTCGACTATGCTGCTCTTTTGATCGCTTGACAACAGTTCGGCATATGACAGCAGCATATCGAAGCGGTTGCTTGCATCAGGGATACTGTCGATGATCTGGAGTGCTCGCTCCAAAAGTGGGGCACGATCGTGTCTGGCAATCGCTAGTAGCAATTCCTTCGTGTAGATCCAAGCCTGAAGAGATACTTCGGAGATTTCTTCGATCGTCTGTACGATCTGTCCAAGTAGCAAAGCTTGCTGTTCAAGCGAAGCACTCTTGAGCAGCCAGATCTGCCAGATAACCCTCATAGCTGCCTTCGGCGCGATAACGCCGCGCCGCCCAAGGCTGAACGCAAGCGCCTTCAGTGCGCTCAAACTGCACGACTAATTGAATAATCTGTTGCCAGTCGCCAGCTTCGCGCAATGCTGCAACCCAATTAGAAACCCTATCGGCAGGAATAAGCTGCATAAAACCTCATTGCGCTTTGCCAGAATGAATAACAAGTCTACTTGCTTTCTTCAGATTGCTGCGGCTAGGTTTTGCCCCAAAAAGAAAGTCCTTGGCGCGTCCGCCTTCGGCTACCAACATCCCGCCCAACAAAGGGGGCTTGTATCAGTGTGTGGCGAAAGGCCTCTCCCAAGCCGACAATTCGAATGAATGTCATATCAGCTCCTAGTACTACAAAATTCGTTTGTATCGTCTGTTATCGAGCGATCGCGCGCAGGCAGAGATGGCTGCCTCTTGGTAGGCTAGCCCATCTGGTAGCCGTAGGCGGACGCGGTTAGGCCCGAATGAGAGGTAGAGAATACACCGCCAGAATGCTGAAAGATCAAGAGGATTTGAGAGGTGAGAAGTTTAGATAACGCTTGAAAATGGCGATGTGACCTTGAACGCTTCAAACAGAGATCTTTTATCTATTCATGCCAAGCAACCAACGTTTAGAGGGTGGCATAGCACGATAAAAGAGCTCATAGAAGAGCAGCGAGAGTATTAGCGATAGAGCAAAGCTCAATAAGGACATCCAAGGAGCAGCCGGCATTTGCATCGCATAGATAGCATTTAAAAATCCATAAACAATGAATATATGTAAAAGGTAAATGAAATAGCTTCTCTCACTTAAATAGCTCCATTTCAAGGACTTTACTGGAAATGTCAGCAAGAAAAAGATGGTAGATAGAGCATATACACTTCCCATGGGCGAGTGATAACCATCAATGAGCGGTTTAGGCAGGGGAGAAAAAAACAAGATGATATAGAGGGTACAGATGAGAATCCAAATGATCCTAATGGAGGATCGCCATCTATCGATATAGTGCTGAACGTGCTGCTGTTGATACACTATATCTGCAATGAAAAAACAGGCCCATAAAAAGGGCGATCTATCTGCATATATGCTATAATCTCCTAGATCCTTGGCTGTTATAGTATGCCAAAGCTGATATCCGTAAGTTGTATGAATAAGGTTTATAGCATAGGCAACGAACAAGATCGGTACGATATAACGTCTTAAAGTATCATTCGCAAGCAATATATAATCAATTAAGTACATTACAACAATAATAAAAACAAAATAGTATATTCCAAGTGTATTTCCTACTAATATATTGATCAATAACTGAATCGGTCGATGTACTATAACTGAAAATAGTCCTATTTTGTAAGTGTAGTATAGAGCAAACAGTGAGAATATAAAGTAGGGAACAATGGTCCTAGTCAATCTTTTTTTAAGTTGCTTGAGATCGATTGGCTTTATCACAAACAGCGCACCAGATAGAAATAAGAAGATTGCAATACAAGGACGAACAAGGATAGTAAATAATTCAAAAAAAGGTGCTACTGGGCTGCCCACGGTATAACGATTCATTGAGTGAATAATGAGAACCCCAATAATCGCTAAGGAGCGCAGCATATCGAATTGGATATTATAGTTTTGATCCTGCTTTGTAAGGGACATTCTCATATTCCTCTGGAGCTGAATTTGCTAGCCGCCGCTCTGTCTACTCTACTATAAGTCCATAACCAAGTGAAATAAAAACACCCTCAGACGAATTACGCTGAGGGTGTTTTCATATAAAACAAACGCTAAAGGCGAGTCGTTTGGGTGATAAAGCGGAAGAAGATCTGAATATTGCCCAAACGAATGCGGCTGCGATCGGCCAAGATCACCGGACGATTGGGGTCGATCCGCACATCGTTGATGTAAGTGCCGTTGGTGCTACCTAGATCGGTCAGCGTCCATTGGCGGTCGATCAGGCGCAGCATCGCGTGGCGGCGCGAAACACCGTTAGTGCTGCCTCCCACTGGGTGCAGGTCGATATCGGCCAGCGGCCCGCCCGAGCCATCGTTCCAACCAACGCTGTACTCGCCCTTGCTGCTATCGAGCGGAATGCGCTGATTGTTGGGCAGCACAATCTCTGTAGGCGGCAGCATAGCGGGCTGGGTCAGCTCATCGAGGGCACGCTTAAGCTGCATAGCTTCGCTGCGATGGCGCTCTAATAACACGATAATCTTCTCTTGTTCGCGCTCTAGAGTAACGATGTCGCGCTCTTTGCGCTCGAGCTCGTTAAGCAGATTGAGGATCTGCTCGTTGTGGGCAAGTTCGCCGCGCAGCTTTTGAGCCTCCTGCTCGCGTTGCGAGAGGTCGGTGCGAGCACGCGTAATACCCTCTTCGGTGATGCGGCGCAGCGTCTCTTGCATGCCGTTGAGCGAACGCTCGTTGGCACTAATCCAATCGCGCAGCTGCTTAATGTCTTTATCGGCCTGCGAGATACGAGCCTTAATATCCTGAATCTCTTTTTCGGTAGTTGCTCGATCTGTCATGCTTATATCCTTGTTGCTCTACACAATCCTGCCACTCAGGCTCCTGAGGGCTTTGACGAGCAAAATAAGCAAAATGTTCCAGTATTAGCCACCCAATGGACGCGCCGTTGGCTCAGAAGGTGGCTCAGTCGGAACAGGCGGCTGAACGGGCGAGCCTATCGGGGCGGGAGGCGGGATCGGCTCTTCGCTCGGCTCCGGCTCAGGAGCGGCTGGTTCGCTCGGCTCCGGCTCAGGAGCGGCTGGTTCGCTCGGCTCTGGCTCAGGAGCTGCTGGCTCGCTCGGATCTGGCTCAGGAGCTGCTGGCTCGCTCGGATCTGGATCGACAAGCGGCGGGAGGGTCGGCGCTGGCGGTGTTGTAGGATTGGGCTGAGCCTCTGAACGGCTGTTAGGGCCATAGAGTGTATAGCTAGCGGTCTGGCCCGTGCTCAACAGCAGGTTTGCCACCAAGGGCTGCGATGGCAAGCTCTCGGCGAGCTGCACCTCGAAGCTGACGATCAGGCGTCCCGGGCCCGGTCGCGAGGCGCGGGTAGCGATCGCATCGTAGACCAAATGGCGATTGGTGGGCCAACCTGCGAGCGAAGCGCTGTTGGGGTAGACCATATCGAACATATGGTAGGTCGGTTGGTTGTGATCGGGATCACCCAACTGCCACAGGTTCACACCAGCCAACTCATCACGCCATGTGTTGTAGTAACGCTCGAAAATGTCGGACATATACTGAGCGCGCAGATCTTCGGTAATGTGGGGACCGCCAAACTCGGTGCCCCAGCCCGGCCCGATACCGTAGCCCACCTCGCCGATGATGGCACGGGTCGGCACACTTTGAGCAATGCCGCGCCGCTTTAGATAGGCCAGATAGTCGAGGTCGCCCCGATAGGAATCGATGCCGATCTCGGTATGCCAGAACTGCTCGCCCAAGGGGTAACGGTCGAAATTAGCCGGATGGTTGTGGTAGTTGTTGTCGGGCGGCAAGGTATAAGGATAGTTGTTGGTCGTCCAAAGATCGACATAGGCGAGCGCATCGGGCACGCTCTGCAGCATACGGCGCATAAAGTGGCGCTGATGGTAAGCGTAGCGCCCGTAGATATCGCCGCCGCCAGAGGCGATCGCGCCAGCCGCGATCATCAGACGCGGGTTCTCTAGCTCCTTCAGCATGCGGCTAGTGGTGCGCAGAAAGCGCCCGAACTCGACAGCGCCATCGTAGCCGAGATAGTAGGTGTAGTCGTCGAGGCGGGTATCGTAGGTCACAGGACGCTCAGAAGTGGGGAGTCCTCGCACAAACAGCTTCCAGCCGTTGGGATTGTTGGCCGCCGCATCAGGATCGTTGGGATCGGTGGTTAGCCAACTGGTGTCGAACGAGCCATCGGGCTGGCGCACATATTCGTAATCAATAAACCAATCGCGCTCGACCCACTCGAGATTCGGCTCGTTGCCCACGATCACGGTCAGCTCGCCCGAAGGCGATTGTGCCGCTAGATCAGCGGTTTGTGCTAGCAAACCCGCCACGACGTTGCGCACACCCGTAGCGATGCCCTGATATTCGTTGGCCGCATCGTAGCGATTCATCTGGCCGACCGGATCGTCGTGGCGGCGGGTGAAACTGCTAGCGTCACCGTTGGCGAAGCCCAAACGTACCACTGGGCGCATACCCATCTCGTAGATACGGCGCACCGCATAGACCGCCCACTCATAGGGTTCGGTCGTTCGCTCAGTAATACTCGGGTGGAAGATCTTGATCGTGCCGCCCGGGCCAACCAAGTTTGCCGCCCAAGCGAGGCGCTCTTCGACTTCATCGATGGTAGGATATTCGTGGAAGAAAACGTGAATGCCCGCTAGGTTGTCGCCGCCCTGAGCCGCTGGCACATGCAAGCCGGGAAAGGAGAGGTTGGCGCCCGCATCGATCACAGGCTGCTGGCTTGGCAGACCATTGACGCGCAGCGAACCCTCGATATAGCGCATTCCTTCGGGCAGGGCTATCGTCGCGTCGACCTGTTGAGCGACAGCAAGATCGTTTTCAAGGATGACCGAATAGCTGGCCCGACCGCCGGGGGTCAGATCGTCCGAGCTGCCGAGAGGGATAAAATCAGGAGAGACTTGACTTCCAGTGAGCAGTGGGCGCAAACCAGTTTGGGCCTGAGCTTGAGGAAGCAGCGATGTTGCGATCAAACTGACAGTCAACAAAGCAACACAGGCGCTTGCAAAGCGGCGTAGCATTGGTCTGTCGTGCAATAGAGCAGCGCGTCGGAGCATACCTTCTTTTTCCGTCTAGTCTAAAAAACGTTTAATAGCTGCTCCATTTTGCGGCAAAGCTGCTAAAAAATCAATCGGAACGAAGCTGAGCTTCGCTCCGATCGAGGTAATACCAAATCCGTTTGATCAGCTCAGCACTTTGGCGGCTTGGTCTTCTCCCCAAAAAAAGGCGGCTAGCGCGTCCGCCTCCGGCTACCAACAGCTCGCCCGTAACCCCGCTGTTGTAGCTGTGTGCCGAGAGACCTCCCCAAAATACAACGATTCAAACGGATTTCGTATAAAAAGCCAATTCTACAGGCCGGTACCCACAATCTTGAGGGTCGCAGTTACGCTGCCTTCGGGGCGCTCGGGCAACCGAACGTGCAGGCCCTCGCTATCGCGCTGCCATTCGAGCGCGCCATCGTAGCCCACCAAGCTCACCTGCTCGATGCTGCCGTTGTAGAGCCGCAGGTGGGTCGCCAACGAGCGCACCGTGAGTCGGTTATCTTCGGGCCAAGCCAAGCTGATGGCGTAGAGCGCGCCGTTGCCAACCGTGAAGCGGATATCGCTGCTGGTGAAAGCCGCCCGCTTGGTATCGGTAAACTCGCCGCTAACCACTTCGGTCGGGCCTTCGCCATAGACGCGCCAAGGACGGCTGGCATAGATGGCCTCGCTGTTCGTGCGCAGCCAAGCGCCGATCGTGCGCAGCATAGCTTGCTCCGGCTCGGGAATGGTGCCATCGGCGCGCGGACCGATGTTGAGCAGCAGCACGCCATTTTTGCTGACGATATCGACCAGATCTTGAATGATCTCGCTGGCCTGCTTGTAGTCGTGATTGTTGATGTAACACCACGAGTTCTTGGAAACCGAGGTATCGGTCTGCCAGAGCAAGGGGCGTGTATCAGAGAGCTGGCCGCGCTCGACATCGAATACCGCCGTACCCTCGGGGAATGGGTCGAACTTATAGTTGATAGCGACGCCCTTGCCCCACTGAGCAGCGCGGTTGTAGTAGTAGGCCGCAAAGCGCTGCAGATAGGGCTGGAAGGCCTTTTGTTTGATCCACCAGTCGAACCAGAAGACCTGAGGCTGGTAGCGATCGACCAGTTCGCAACAGCGCGCCAGCCAATCTTCCAAGAAGGCTTCGTCGGGCGGGTTAGAGCAGGTCGAAGCCTGGAGATCTTCGGGGCCGGGCTGAGCTGGCCCATACAGGCCATCGTAGGCCGGATCGTTTACATCTGAATCGAAGGTGCGTCCTTTATCAAAGAACCACCAGTGCTCGGCGCGGTGGCTCGAAACACCCAGCACGATATCGCGCTTGCGCAAAGCCGCCCCCAGCTCGCCTACGATATCGCGGCGCGGCCCCATCTTGCTGGCACACCAATCGGTCAGGGCCGAATCGTACATGGGGAAGCCGTCGTGATGCTCGGCGACTGGCACCACAAAACGAGCGCCCGCCTCTTCGAACAGGGCGGCCCATTCGTCTGGGTTAAACTTAGCCGCGGTCAGGTGTGGGATAAAGTCTTTGTAGCCGAATTTGGCGTGCGGACCATAGGTCTTGAGGTGGTGCTCGAACTCAGGCGTACCTTCAATGTACATATTGCGAGGATACCACTCGTTACCAAAGGCTGGCACGGCATAGACGCCCCAGTGGATAAAAATGCCGAACTTGGCATCTTTGTACCACTCGGGGATCTCATAGCCTTTCAGCGAATCCCACGATGCCTCAAATGGGCCTTCAGGAAGCTCAAACATCTTTGTTTCCTTGTATCAAACCAGATCCGATCAAAATCCATCTAAAGGCAGAACAGAGTTCGGTATTGAGAAGGGAGTCAAGCTCAAGCATTCGTCCTATACTTGAGCCTACTTGTATCCACTGCTCTGAGCTGTTTACCCATAGCGGTGCTTTATCCTAAACCGATCTGCCATTTCAGTCAATCGCTAGGCAGACCCGCCAACCGCCTTGCTTGTATCGCTATGCCTCACACACGCAAACGTATAAAAATGGTCACAACAGTTAAAAAGTGGTAAAAATGGCGTTATTTCAGGTCTACGTATACGTTTACAACAATAAGAGTGCATAGGAATACAAACAACTCTATTGAGCAAGCTATATCGTAATATCTCTATCAAAACAGCGTTTATTCTTATAAAATAAGCTACAATGATGCTATACTACGGTTCCCCTGAAGCTATTGCTACCTGGAAAGAAGCGTTTATGAATCCAAATGTTCTTGCACGTTTACGCCGCGTCGAGATATTTTCTCAGCTTACAGATGAGGAATTATCGAAAATCATCAATATTTGTCGTGTTGAACGAACCTATCCGGGCCAAATCGTTTTTAAAGAAGGTTCGAGCGAAAGTGACCTGTTTGTGATTATCGAAGGCTGTGTACGCATCGCGATCAATACGCGCTCGAGCGATGGAACAGTCGCACCAGGAACGATTAACATGCTCTATGCAGGTCAAAGTTTCGGCGAGATGGCCCTGCTCGGCGGTGCGGCCCGCTCGGCCACTGTGATCTCGGTCGAGGCCTGCGTGCTGTTAGTGCTCAACGAGAAAGAGTTCGCCAACCTGTGCGAAAACGAGCCACGCATCGGCTTTATTGTAATGCGAAACCTTGCCAACGATCTTTCCTACAAGCTGCGTGCTTCGAACTTGTTACTACGGGGCAATATTCGCTGGCAGCACGGGGAATTAGGTCAACGCTAAGCCGAAACGCTTACGCTTCTTCAGCGACCACAACGGCTGTGGCCCAGCCGTCGTTTTAAGCTGCCTTGCATTCCACAACGTCTCGCTCATATACACAAAATCTCTGAGATATCTTCAAAATTGCTTCACAATTCATGGGTATGCTAGAGATATCGACTGACAGTGGTATGTGAGGAGACGAGATATGGAACAACGAAATTGGCAAGTGTGGTTAGCAATAGCTCTTGGAGGACTGGCACTGCTTGTTGCTCTGAGCGGAAGGAGCGCGCCACTCGTTCAAAACTACGAGTTTGCACGGCCTGATGTTGGCAGCTATGCCCAGCCACCCCAGCCGCCGCTGCCCCCTCAAGCTGTTCAGCCTGGTATGGAGCAGCCATTTGGCCCCGACGCGGGCAGCGGTTTCCGCTATGAATATCGCGGTTCAGACAGTGATCGTCCATCGCAGCGCGAATTCCGCCGCTCGGACGATAACCGTCACGGGCCTTTTATGAGCATCCAACGCTACGAACACTTCCGAGGAGGCCCCTTCGGGCATGGACCTTTCGTCTTCGGGCCCTTCCTATTGATCAGCATCGCCTTTAAACTCGCTGGGATCGCCCTGCTGCTCTTCTTGCTGGTACGCCTCTTCAAAAAGCAGAAAGCCTCAGCTACTCCGCCCGCTGGTAACTAAACAAGCTTGCTCTGGCCAAACGAGAAGCCAGATCGTTATAACTAATCGAGAGAGCTCGCTTAGCAGGAAGAGCTCTCTCGATTCGGCATCTTTTAAACAAGCGAGAAGCGCGTTTAGAAAGACAAGTAGCACTACGATGCGAAATCAGGTGATATGCTTATGTTTGGGGGGCGGTCTCGGGGCACACAGATACAAGCCCCGTTTGTTGGGCGGGATGCTAGTAGCCGTAGGCGGACGCGGTCGAGAGCGAATGGGAGCTAGCGACTTCTCCGCCAGAAGCTGAAGCTATCAATCGGATTTGCTATGATCACGAAAACGATTCTTGTAGTTGAAGATGAAGCAGGCATCGCCACGATTCTGCGCGACTACCTCGAACGCGCATCATTTCGGGTCTTGATCGCCAGCGACGGACGCACAGCCCTGCGCTTGATACGCAACGAGCGCCCGAATCTGATGCTGCTCGACCTGATGATCCCCGAGATCGATGGGATCGATCTGACGCGTATGGTGCGCCAAGATCAGAGCATCAGTAAGCTGCCGATCATTATGTTAACTGCTAAGGTCGAAGAAGTCGATCGCTTGTTAGGCCTAGAGCTAGGTGCCGACGACTACATCACCAAGCCCTTTAGCCCGCGCGAAGTGGTGGCGCGTGTCAAAGCAGTCTTGCGCCGCAGCGAGGGAGAGGTGGCTCCTAGCGGCGTGTTGGTGGCGGGCGATCTGATCATCGACCTTGAGCGGCGCAGTGTGAAGCGCAAAGGCGAGCTGGTTGATCTGACCGCGACCGAGTTCGATCTGCTGGCGGTGATGGCGCGCGCACCCGGGCGGCCGTTTTCGCGCAATCAATTGGTCGAGCTCGTCTACAACAATGACTTCGCCGGTTACGATCGCACCGTCGACGCTCATATCAAAAATCTACGCCGCAAGATCGAAGATGATCCGCGCAATCCACATTACATTGTGACGATCTATGGAGTGGGGTATAAATTTGCCGAAGCGTTTCCACACTCATAAACATATTCGCTTGCTTAAAGGCAAGCCCAGATGGCGACCGCCGCTGTTTGTAGTGATGCTGGCCGCGTTCGCGCTGGTGATCGTGCTCGGCATCGGTGGTATGGCGGGCTTTTTTGCCTTGGCTATTCGTCAAAACAGCCAACACTACTTTGAAAACAGCGTGCCTTCGCCCCCTGAAGCTCCGCTAGTAATACCCAACCCTAATAGGTTAGAGACTCGCACTTCGCCACAACTGCTCTATATGGCGCCGCCACCCTTCGCCTACGAGCAGTTTTTAAGCGACTACTACAGCCAACATGGCTCGTGGAAAGGGCTTGAGAAAGAGCTAGAAGGCTTCAATAACGAGTATCAGTTAGGTACTGTCCACTACACACTGATCGACCAGTCGGGCAGTTTAATCGCCAGCAATATTCCGCTCAGAGAGCGCACAAGCGATCATCGAGCCTATGCCAACGCGATAGCGATTCGGGTAGAAGGCAAGCAGATCGGCACCCTCTTTCTGAGCTTTGAACCGAGCGCCCAACTGCGCGAACAACAGAGTCGCTTCTGGCGTGGCTTGCTGAGTGGCGGCTTAGGATTGATGGCGGTATTGCTGCTGCTGGCGACCTTCTTCAGCAGCCGAATCAGCCGCCCGCTGCGCCACCTAACCTTGGCCTCGCGCGCGATGGCCGAGGGCGATATGAGCACGCGCGTGCCGAGCAACTTTATCAACGAGATCAACGACTTGGCCCACTCGTTTAACGCCATGGCCGAAAGTATAGAGCGCGCCGATCAGCAGCGCCGCCAACTAACGGCCGATATCGCTCACGAGTTGCGCACCCCGCTCTCGATCATCAAAGGCCGCCTGGAGGGCATTCAAGATGGTGTCTACCAAGCCTCGCCCGAGCAGATCGTCAATCTGTTGGACGAAACAGCCCTGCTCGAGCGCCTGATCGAAGATCTACGCCTGTTAGCCTTGGCCGATGCCGGTCAGCTTCCGCTCTATCCGGGCGAGCTGCAGGCCGCCGACCTGCTCTACGACATCGCCGATGCCTTCGAACTAGAAGCCAGCGAGCGCCAAGTAGAGATCGTGGTAGAAGCTGAAGAACAGTTGCCACCAGTTAGCGCCGACCCGCAACGCATCGCCCAAGTGATCAGCAATCTGCTCAACAACGCCCTGCGCCACACCCCAGCTGGCGGCACAATTAGCCTGTCAGTTCAGCGCAGCAGCAACGAGAAAGACGGCAGCCCTATGCTGCTCTTCCAAGTCTGCGATACGGGCAGCGGCATCGCGCCCGAAGACCTGCCCTTCATCTTCGAGCGCTTCTGGCGAGCCGACCGCGCCCGAGCGCGACGCAGCGGCGGTGCCGGACTCGGTCTAGCGATTGTGCGCCGCATCGTCGAGGCACACGGCGGCAGTATCTGGGTTACAAGCGAGCTGCACAAAGGCAGCTGCTTCAGCTTCACCCTACCGCTCCAAGCCCCAACGTCGAGCAAACAGTCGACCATTACGGCCCAGAACGCCTAGTAGGCGATGCCACAGACCGACACCAAGGAGGTGCCATCAGCATCGGCGGGGCACTGCTGATAGGCAGCCAAATGGCCCTGCGCGCCACCGATCGTTTTAAGCGAGAGATAGAAGGGCGCGAGACCGCAGATATTGGTCGCGTCGCGCGTAGCGGCCAGATCGGCGTAAAAACCATCGGCGTCGCCCGCGCATAAGCGTTCGATCACTTTCGAATCGGAGTTCGCGATCCGTTCCCAGCCCGCTTGATCGTAAGGCTGACCGCCGAAGGCTGGCCCAACGTGCGAAAGATCGCCCGAGGCGATCACGATCGCACGCTCGCGGCGCAGCAGTTCGCGCAGTTGGGCGATCACCATACGCACGATCGGGCTATCGGTCGGCTGGCTCTGGCTCAAAATAAAAGGCATAAACGATCCGCACAAGATGGGCACGATCCGACAAGGACGCCCCTCGCGCAAGGCGTGCAGCCAAACCGTCACAAGCTCGATCGAATGCTCGCCGCGATGATTCAGCTCATAGGCGAAGGCATCGCGCTCACCGATCGTACCTGCCAAAATATCGATAGCGTATTGATCGGTCGGCAACACCCCATAGGGCGTGCGATAGTTTTGGCGGGTCAGCGTGAAGAGCTGATCGCAGGGCTGGTGGTTGGTCGCCAGAATAATCGCCAGATCAATCTCGGCGAGCTGTTCGCGCATAGCACCCCAAACAGCCGCATAACTCTGGCCGCCGCGCGCATAGTCGATATGCGGGCTAAAGATCGCTTTGCCAGTAGCGGGCAAAGGCTCGCGGCGCGGCGCTTGGTCGAGGTAATCGCGTATCATCTGATTGAGGGCAGCGGGATCGCTCGGATAGACCAAATCGGCGTGCGAGGGTTCGCGCCATTCCGCCGATCGGTAGGCCGCTAAGACCTGATCTTGAGCCTGCTGAAAGCGCTCGTTCTCCAACATCAAAGCTTCGTCGAGCGTGCCGATCATAGCCCGCAAATCGTCGAAGCCGATCTCCATATGATAGGTTGAGCGCGCCAGATTATAGATCTCTTGCAGCGTGTAGCTGCCATCGCACATGATCAGAATCGCTCCCAAATAACGCGGCACCAATAAAATATGTTCAGAGATCCGCGATGGGTCGCGTAAAACAAAGACTTCTTGTCCTTGATGACTGCTCAACTGAACATCAAGTTGGCGCAAACGAGGACGCTGATCATGAACAGTGTACATGTGGGATTCCTTTTTCTTGATTTGGGCTTATCGTGATACGACTGGATCGATTATACAACCGTCCAAAGCGATCAATCATCACTTTCTAAGCGGATAGATTCAAAATGCTCGACTGTCGGAAACGGATCGTAAAAGTGGTGGAGCAGACGCCGCCACTCTTGATAGGCAGGCGAGCCGCGAAAACCGATCGTATGAGCTTCAAGAGTCTCCCAACGCACCAAAAGCAAATATCTGCCCTGCACCTCAAGGCAACGCTGCACTTCGTGCGCGACATAGCCCGGCGTCGAGGCGATCAAGGGCGCGGCTTGGCGCATCGCGTCCTCGAAATCAGCTTCCAGCCCAGCTTTAACCTGCAAATAAGCGGCCTCAAGAATCATCTAGCTCCCCTTCTCCTCAAAATATGCATTCCTCAACGGCGCTCAACCTACAATCAGAAGAAACTGATCGCAGCATCCTAACACGTTACAGAGCTTGCGAGCAATAACGCTTAGGCGGCCTGGTCTCTCGCTTCCATTCATTCCTCAGCGCGTCCGCCTTCGGCTATCAACATCCCACCCAAAAAAACAAACTTCTAGCCCTGTGGACAGCGATCGCCCGAGAATTTAGCAGAATGCTTCGTCCAAAGCAATCGAGCGCACTTCGTATGATACAATCAGCTTCTGCGGAAGATCGTTTCAAAGGAAAGCAGACTATGGCTGGTACGTTTATTCCCTTTGAGCTTGAGCACTATCAGTCTCTCTACGAACATAAGGTACGCTACAATCTGGCCGACAGCAGCGTTAAATGTCTGAACACCCGCGAATGGCTGAACGAAGCCGAGCAGCAAGCACTGCTCGATACGGGTCTGTTTTACCCCGAAGTCAACGGCACGCTCGAACTGCGCAGCGCGATCGCAGCGCTCTATCCCAACAAGCCCAGCCCCGAGCAGGTCTTGGTGACGGTTGGCGCATCCCAAGCCAACAGCATGGTCGCGACCACCCTCTTGGAAGCGGGCGATGAAGTGGTGGTGCTCTCGCCCGGCTACCGCCAAATCTGGGGCATCGCCAAAAATCTAGGCTGCACAGTCAAAGAGCTGCGCCTCGACCCCGACAACAACTGGCAGCTCGATCTAAGCCAGCTCAATACCCTAGTGACCGATCGCACCAAGCTGGTGGCAGTCGTCAACCCCAACAACCCGACCGGCACGATCTTTAGCCAAGCCGAGATGGAAGCGATCGTCGCGGCTTGCGCGCGTGTGGGCGCGTGGCTGCACGCCGACGAAGTCTACCGCGGCACCGAGCGCAACCAAGCCGAAGAGACGCCCAGCTTCTGGGGCATGTACGACAAGCTGATCTGCACATCGAGCCTCTCGAAAGCCTACGGCCTGAGCGGTTTGCGCATCGGCTGGACCATCAGCTCGCCCGAAATGATGCAAGAACTCTGGCGCCGCCACGAATACGCCGTGATCGCCGCCGCCGCGCCCAGCATGACCTTGGCCACCATCGCATTGCAACCGATGAAACGCGCCCAGCTTCTCGAGCGCCAAAAGCAGATCTCGCGCGCTGGCTGGCAGGTGCTGCAAGAGTGGATCGCCCAGCAAGATGGCCTGTTCAGCGTCAACGACTCGCCAGCGACCAGCATCGCCTTCGTGCGCTTCCATCTGCCGCTCAGCTCCTTCGAGTTCGCCGAACGTATCCGCCAAGAGGCTTCAGTGCTGGTTGCTCCGGGAGCTTACCTCGGCGCCGAAGAGCATCTGCGCATCACGATCGGCTACGAAGCCGAAAAAGTAGGCGCTGCGCTCGATCTGGTCGGCCAGATCGCTCGCAAGATCGCCAGCCAGCGCTGATCCGCGCCCTCCCAAACAGCTTCATACCGAATCCATTGAAAAACCTGCATTCTCTTGGCGCAGGGCAACGCAAAGCCGGGAAGAGAAATCGTCAAGTTCCGCTTTGCCAAAGGCCAAGAAGAAAGTGATCGAGCGGATTTGGTATCACAGGCTAAAAACTGCGCTCTGTTTCGCCGCTCGGCCGCAGGGTCGATTGCGCAAGCAGAGCGCACATGGTATACTAGCCAGCAATGACGTTGACGGAGACGAAGTCATTACACGTTTCAGAGAGCTGCTGGTCGCTGCGAAGCAGTACGCTGTTGTGAACTTCTTCCCCTCCCGAGTCGAGCACGCAAACGCAGCTAGGCTGTGAGTAAGTGTTTCCGGCCCCACCGTTATCTGGGTTGAACTCAAATGTTGAGTTCCTGAGGCTATCGACCGCGAGGCGATGGCAGAAGAAGGTGGCACCGCGAGGTTTCTCGCCCTTCGTTCCTGTTGCGAACGAGGGGTTTTTTGTTTGGTGGTAAAAGAGGTTGAGATATGCCCTATGCGCCCATTCTCGCCACGCTCGGCTATATACTCGCGCCCAGTGGCGATCAGGTCTTGCTGATTCATCGCGATAGCCGTCCCGATGACCATCACTTCGGCAAATACAACGGCTTGGGCGGCAAAATCGATGCCAATGAGGATGTAGCAGCCTCGATGCGGCGCGAGATAGCCGAAGAAGCTGGCGTCGAATGCCTGAGCATGCAGCTACGCGGCACCATCAGTTGGCCGGGCTTTGGCAAACATGGTCAAGACTGGTTCGGCTTTCTGTTTTTGATCACCAAATGGAGCGGCACGCCCAAGACGAGCAACCCCGAAGGCAGCTTGGAATGGGTGTCGATCCCCAAACTGTTAGCGGGCGAGATCAATGTTTGGCCAGGCGACCATTACTTTCTGCCGCTCGTATTCGATACAAGCATTCGTCAGTTCCACGGAGTTCTACCTTACCGCAATGGTCAGCCTATAAGTTGGCACTATTCGCTGCTCTAAACGGGAAGGAAACATTTTGGACAGCACTCAACTGATTATTATCGGTGTTATTGTTTTTGTACTTATCGATACCATTTTTCTGCTGCTCTTCTTTAAATTTCGTTCTAAACAGGCTCAAGCCAATGGCACAGCGCCCAACCGCTTGAGCGAGGAAGAGTTAGCGGCACTGCCAACCTATGGCCCGGTTCTGGTTCAAAACAGCGATCTGGATCAGATGTTACGCGATCTCGTTGAAAAGCAAGAAAACGCTCGTCGCTTCTTCAGACCCTATGGCGACGGCTTCGTCTTCGACTTCAGTAGCGTGAGCGATCAGCAGCAGCGCGAGCAGATCTATCGCAGCCTGCATCAGATCAACCGAACAGGCACGCTGCCCAAGAGCGAAATGCTAAAACTCATCTTCAGCCTGTTGAAAGCGACCTAGGAGGCCTAAGAGAGCGCGATCAGAGGCGCAAGAGCGCAGCCAACAAGTCACGGAGAGGAGAGCGTTATGTTCAGTCCACTTGTCATTATCGCTGTCGTCCTGCTTATCGTTGCCAGTGCTGCCCTCGTCTTCTTTTTGGTCCGCCGTTCCGATTCGGGCATCGTCTACCATAACGACGGTTTTTCCGATCCGCTTTCATCTGCTCAAAAGCATTCTTCTGCCAGCGAGCCGCAGTTTACGCTGAGCGAGCTTGACCTTACGCCCGAAGAGATCGCTCGTTTGCAGCACGACGAGCCAGAAGCTATACCCCCGCCCGAAGGCCTGCTGGTGGTCAAGCATCAGCTCGTGAACAACGCGCTCGAACAAGCCTTGCAACAAGGCAAAGATGCTTCTGGGCTGATAACACGCTTTAACGGCCAACCTGCTTTTGATGTGCGTAAGATCGCTGATCCAGAACAGCGAGCCAAACTGACACAGCTTATCCATCAGCTCAATGAGCAAACAGCCGGTGATCTAGACCTCAAAGAGGCGTTCCAGATCATTCAATATATTTCGAAACAGCTTTAACGCAACCTTAGAAAGAGGAATACTATGCTCGACATTCGTCGTCTACGCGAACAACCCGATGAAATTAAGGCCCAACTAGCGCGCGCTGGTGTCGATCCAGCCGACATCGACGCCGTTTTGGCGTTCGATGAAAAGCGCCGTGCCCTGCTGCACAAGGTCGAAACGCTGAAAGCCCAGCGCAACGCTGGCTCGAAGGAAGTGCCGAAGATCAAAGACCCCGATGAGCGCGCTGCCAAAGTCGCCGAGATGCGTGCCATCGGCGATCAGATCAGCGCCCTCGACAAAGAGGTCGCCGCGCTCGAAGAGCAGCAGCGCATGGCTCTGCTTGAACTGCGCAACATCCCCGATGCCAGCGTGCCCGATGGTCCCGACGAAGATCACAATGTCATTCTGGGTTACGAAGGTGAGCCGCGCCAGTTTGACTTTACGCCCAAGCCGCACTGGGAGCTGGGCGAAGCGCTCGACATTATCGACTTCGAGCAAGGCGTCAAGTTGACCGGTTCGCGCTTCTATGTCTTGAAGGGTCTTGGCTCGCGTCTGCAGCGCGCTCTGATTCAGTGGCTGCTCGACCTGCACGGCGACCAGGGTTACCAAGAGGTCTACACGCCCTTCGTGGTCAAGGAAGAGACCGTTTGGGCCTCGGGCCAGCTTCCCAAGTTCCGCGACAACCTCTATCGCGATGTCGAAGACGATATCTGGTTGGTGCCGACCGCCGAGGTGCCTGTGACCAGCCTCTACCGCGATGAGATCTTGGACGCCAAGCAGCTACCCATTCACTACTGCGCTTATACGCCCTGCTTCCGCCGCGAGAAGATGAGCGCGGGACGCGATGTGCGCGGTATCAAGCGCGGTCACCAGTTCGACAAGGTCGAGATGTATAAGTTTGTGCATCCCGATACCAGCTTCGACGAGCTAGAGAAGCTGCGCGCCGACGCCGAAGAGACCTGCCGCCTGCTCGGCATTCCCTTCCGCACCAAGCTGCTCTGTACGGGCGATCTGGGCTTCGCCTCGGCCAAAACCTACGATATCGAGCTGTGGGCACCGGGTCAAAACGAGTGGCTTGAGGTCAGCTCGTGCTCGAACGTGCTCGACTTCCAAGCTCGCCGCGCCAACATCCGCTTCCGCCCCGAGCCGGGCGCCCGCCCCGAGTTCCTACACACCCTCAATGGCTCGGGTCTGGGCATTCCGCGCACCATGATCGCCATTATGGAAAACTACCAGCAGGAAGATGGCAGCATCGTGGTGCCAGAGGTGCTGCGCCCCTATATGCGCGGCATCGACCGCATCACCCGCCAATAGCGCAACGCCATAGCTCGTTCCGTACCCTGAGCCTGTCGAAGGGTACGGAACGAGCTGGCCTCTTTCTTCCCCATATCGCTCCGCCTTCCAGCTTCTCGGGGCAAGTGTTTTTTGGCGGAGAGGCATCTAGCACCCATCCGGCTTCTAGCGCGTCCGCCCTCGGCTATCAGCTGGGAGCACCCACCCTCATCCCCGACCCTTCTCCCGCAATGCGGGAGAAGGGAGCAAGGCTGCGCTGAACCACAGAGCCTACCCTTCGACAAACGCAGAGTGCGCATCGCTACACTGTCTCTCTGCTTCAGCAAGTCTTGGGGTGTTTGAGCAAATCTACTTGATGACTTTCTATTTGGCCTTCGGCAGAGTGGAACTTAACTACTCTTCTTGCGCCTGTTTTTCACATGCCCGTGCCGAGAGAAGGCAAGTCTTATAAAACGGATCGGGTGTTCTAAGCGCAGTCTTGGCTAGCAATGGCCTCTGGCAGAACGGCGAGACAGGCCGAAGCGCTTGCGCTGCGCTCGAACGGGTTTGCACGAAGCTTGGGGCGGCCTGCAATACGCACAGGGGTTCTTGCACGGCGCTTGGGGAAGCATGCAATACGCACAGGGGTTCTTGCACGGCGCTTGGGGAAGCATGCAATACGCACA
>CALGUG010000023.1 GCA_937902315.1 uncultured Chloroflexales bacterium | reverse complement strand
CAGCAAAAGGCGATCGTTCGCATAGCATCGCGGGAGTATCCTTGAGAGCACAGAATGGGGAGCATTCACCCCCTCGCCCGCAGTGCGGGAGAGGGGGCCGGGGGGTGAGGGCAAGCTAGCCCATCTGGTAGCCGGAGGCGGACGCGGTAAAGACCGAATGGAAGCGAAAAGTCTTGCCGCTAACGTTCTGAACAGATCAAAGAGAGTTGATGCAAAATCCGTTGAGCGGTGTGCGATTTTGGGCTAAATGGTGACGATTCCACTGCGAGAGCGACAAAAATTGGGGAAAAAGATGTGTGCATTGCATACAACAATATAGAAATGTTCCAGATTGCCAAAGGCGAAAAACTGCTCAACCCAAAGCGATCAAGGGAATTTTGTACAGACAATTACAAAATCGCAACCCTAGAGCGGTTTTAAAGGGCAAAAACGAACGCTAAGTGGTACAATATTTGCTACGAAAGTAGTCCTATTAAAAATTCTTAGTTTCATCTGATAGTGCCATGAGTATGCGAAAAACCTTACAACCGGTTCAAACGCTTCTGCTTCGTTCCCTTGGCATTGCGACCTTGGGAGTTATGGGTGCTGCGGCGGGTGTAGCTTGGTACGCCAGCAATAAAGTCAATCCATCGCGCGTACGAAGCTATATGGACGATTATACGTTTACGCCTTGGGAGCTGAATATCCCCTATGAGGATCTGGTGCTCTATTCGGCAGACGGCCTCAAGCTGCGTGCTTGGTGGCTGCCCAACCCCGACTCGAAGCGCGTGGTTGTCGCGGCGCACGGCCATACCGGCGCTAAACACGAGATGTTGGGCGTTGGCAGCGGGCTGTGGCGCCAAGGTTACAATGTGCTGCTGTTCGACTTCCGTGGGCGGGGCGGCTCCGACAGCGCGCCCAATACCTTAGCCTATCGCGAAGTCGACGATATGCATGCCGCCGTCAATTACGCTCTCGAGCGCGTTCCAGACGCACAGCTCGGCGTGATCGGCTTCTCGATGGGGGCTGCGGTCTCGATCTTGGCCGCCGCTACTCAGCCAAAAATCAAGGCGGTTATCGCCGATAGCCCGTTCGCGTCAGCTAGCGATGTCATTCTCAACAGCATGCGCAATACCTTGCGGATCTCGCCCGCGCCGCTGTTGACAGCGACCGATCTGACGATCGCGGCGCGTTATGGCTATCGCCTGAGCAGTATTCGACCGATCGATGTGGTAGATCGTATCTCGCCCGCTGCCCTCTTGATCATTCACGGATTGAATGATACGCTTATTCCGCCCGAACATGGACGCCAACTCTTTGAAGCGGCAGGTGAGCCCAAAGAGCTATGGTTGATCGAAGGAGCCGAGCACTGTGGGGCCTACTTCGCCGATCGACCGGGCTATATGCAGCGTGTATTCGCGTTCTTCGAACACTACCTTGAGAGCGTTGAAGAGCCAGAGAGCGCCAAAGGCGTGAGCGTCGATGGATCGGGTCTGGAATCGTAAAAGTCTATAGTAGGCAGTTATGCGTTTTGATATTTTGACGCTCTTTCCTGAGATGTTCAGGGGGCCTTTGACCGAAAGTATTTTGAAGCGCGCCCAAGCGGCTGGCTTGATCGAAATCGGCATTCACAATATTCGCGACTATGCGACCGACAAACACCGTACCTGCGACGACACTCCTTATGGGGGCGGCGCAGGTATGGTTATGAAAGCGGTGCCCTTGGCAGCGGCCATTCGAGATGTGACCCAAACCGATGACGAGCAGGCAGAAAAGCCCACCGTGATCTTTATGACACCCGATGGCGAAGTCTTTTCGCAAGCCATTGCGGAAGAGCTGGCAAGCAAAAAGCGTCTTGTTTTTGTCTGCGGCCATTATGAAGGGATCGATGAACGGATTCGCGAGACTTTAATCGACCGCGAGATCTCGATCGGCGACTATGTGCTAACCGGCGGCGAGTTGGCTGCTATGGTGGTGATCGACGCCGTCTCGCGCTTGGTGCCCGATGTGCTCGATGCCGAATCGATTGTTGAAGAGAGCCACAGCGACCACTTGCTCGAATATCCTCACTACACGCGCCCAGCCGTCTGGGAGGGTCTCGCAGTGCCGCCCGTGCTGCTATCGGGACACCACGGCGAGGTCGCCAAATGGCGGCGTCAACAGCGCTTAGCCCGCACCTACAAACGTCGCCCAGATCTGTTAGCCAAAGCCGTGCTGAGCAAACAAGACAGAGCCTTTTTGGCTCAGTTGCAAAAAGCCGAGCAAGAAGCAAACAAGGAGCCCAGCGAATAACGCTTGCTCCTTGTGAGCACAATCTGTGGTTGGGCAAACTGTTTAGCTCTGCTTGCCATGGCGCAACGTTTCGATCAAAAACTCGCGTAAGGCTCGTGCTGCGGGGGATGCGACACGATCGCCACGCCAAACGATCGCAAGTGAACGGCGCAATTTTTGATCGCTGATATGGAGCGGCACAAGATCGGTCAGATCGGCTACCGCCAACTGGGGCACCAGTGCAACGCCCAAGCCAGCCGCTACAAAACGCAAGAGGGTGTCCATTTCGCCACCGTCGAGCACAACACGTGGCGTAAAGCCTGCCTGCCTACAGGCCACCAAGGTTGTTTCGCGCAACTCGTAGTTTGGCGGTGAGAGCACAAACGCTTCGTTGGCCATATCGCTAAGGCGCACACTTGAACGATGAGCCAGCGGATGGTGAGGCGCAACGGCTAAAACCAATTCCTCACTAAACAGCGGTGCCACTGTTAGATCAGGGTCATCAACGGGCAGAGCGACTACTGCAAGATCAGCAAGACCGGCGGCAAGCTGTTCTAACAGAGTTGCCATTCCTGCTTCACGCAAACGTAGCTCGATCCCGGGGTAGCGGGTATTAAAGGCAGCAAGTGCACTTGGCAACAGGTGTGTGCCAACCGTAGGAGGTGCACCCACAGTGGCTAATCCACGTTGCAACCCAATACGTTCGGCCATCGCAGCACGCGCCGCTTCAACTTGCCCCAAGATAGCGCGTGCGTGCGGTAGCAGGGCAGCGCCGGCTTCGGTGAGCTGGACACGCCGACCAACACGGTCAAACAGCGTAACACCAAGCTCTTCCTCTAGATCGCGCAGTTGCTTGCTTAACGCTGGTTGTGCAACATGGAGTTCCAACGCTGCTTTGGTAACATGATTCAAGCGTGCGATCGCTTCAAAATAACGTAGATGGCGCAGCTCCATGTGACTCCCTTTAGCTTAACTTCTCCCGAGTAGTGTATGTATATGATACCGCATATTGAACGAGTGCTCGGAATGGCGAGATCGTAACAATGTAAAGATTCCCGTCATTATCACTCTTAGTCGATACCAATAAGAAACAAGTATGTATTTAATATCTTTTGTTTCTGTCCCTGTATTTTAACAGAAAGGCAAGCATGCTTGGACACCTTGTTGAGCGATAAAAGGCGCTGCTTACACATCGCACCCTCTCCGATAAGCCGTGCGCTCTAGCGGCGAGGTCTTAACCCCAAACAAGGCTTGTGGCGCGTCCGCCTACGGCTACCAACAGCTTGCCCGCCACCCAAGGTCGTATTGTTGTGCTTCGAAAGCGCCCAGAAAACAAGCAATAGATACGCAGCGCTAAAAGCTCTGCCCACAACCGGGCGCTACATATAAAACGACAAGATCGCTGGTTTGGCACGCTTTGAACATCTCTACATATGTTTTTAGGGCTTTTATATGCCAAATGAATTCTTTTTAACCAAAGTTATACAAGATCAGCGACATCTTCGCAGAAACTTTCGTGTATAATCCGCGCAACATATGCAAGTCTTAAGCAGAGGAAAAAAAGATGAAACGCTTCCGTCGAGTTCTTCCGCTTTTGCTTCTCGCGCTTCTGGTGTGGCCGAGCAATCCGAGCGAAGCCGCGCCGGCTGCTGCACCCACAACAGCTCCGTCATCAAGCGATGCAGCATTTCAGCACTATAGCGAAACTGGGCATAACGTTGGCTTTGTGATTAAGCGCTTTTACGATGCCCATGGCGGCTCCGATGTCTTTGGCCTCCCGCTCACAGAGGCTTTTAAAGACAGCGCTACCGGTTTAACGGTGCAATATTTCGAAAAGGTACGTATCGAGATTCGCGATGAGGTTGCCGAAGGCGCTCAGCTTACGCCCTTGGGTCGCAGCTTCTCGGAAGGGCGCAGCGACGAAGCCTTCCAGCCTGTCTTCGGCTCGCCCAGCTCTGATATTCTTTACTTCCCAGAGAGCATGCATACGCTTGGTGGAGCATTCCGCTGGTTCTGGGAGAGCCACGGCGGCCTGCCGACCTTTGGCTATCCTCTTTCAGAAGAGTTTGTCGAGTTCGATCCAAGCAGCAACGAAAATGTACTGGTGCAATATTTCGAGCGCGCCCGCTTCGAATATCGCCCCGGTAATGAGCCATACAACGTGGTGCTGAGCAACTTGGGTTGGCTGTCGTTGCACGAACGCCCCGATGCCGCCGCTTTGAGCACACCCGTGTCGGCGATCGTGCTGTTGGGCGAGGCAACCACCGGCTTCCCGGCCTCTGCTGCTGAACGTGAACACAATATCAAACGGGCGGCCGACCTGCTCGATGGGGTGATGGTGCCGGCTGGCGTCGAGTTCTCATTTAACAGCATCAGCGATTTCTCGGAGGCCGATGGTTTCGTCGATGGCTATGGCATCGTCGGCGATCGCCTCGAGCGCGTCTTGGCGGGCGGCCTGTGTCAAGTGTCGACCACGCTCTTCCGCGCGGTCTCGAACGCTGGCTTGCAGATCACTATGCGCCAAGGCCACAGCCGAATCGTCAACTTCTACGAAAACATTCTGGGCTTTGATGCAACCGTCTTTACCCCAGATATCGACTTCCGCTTCCGTAACGATACTGCTGCACCGATCTATATCACGACTCTGACCGATACACGCGCCGCCACAGTGAATTTCAAGATCTGGGGCGTGAGCGATGGGCGCACGGTCAGCTATCGCGGACCAGTTACACGCAACTGGGTCGAACCAGGGCCGCCGGTCTGGGCCTATGATCCTAGCCTGCCGCCTGGCAAAGTGAAGCAGCTTGTACACGGGCGACGGGGCGTTACCGTGAACTACTATCGTACCGTCACCATGCCCGATGGAAGCATTCGCCATAACGATAACTACTACACCCGCTATCTGCCTTGGGCTGATTTCTACGCCTATGGCAAAGGTGTGAAACCGCCAGCGGGCGTGATCGTTCGCTAAGCCGAAACTTATAGCTGAAAGAAGCGACCTAGGGCCCTCCTAGGTCGCTTCTTTCTTTAGCATTGATAGCGTATCTACCTAAGCACTTTCTGTTTTGGCCTCCGGCAGAGTGGAAGGCGACTCACTCTTTTCCCCGGTTCTCGTTTCTCGCGTTGTAAGAATCCACGTCTTTAAAGCGGAGCGGATCTAGTTTGAGACTGAATCTAAAATCGTTGTGTTTAAGGGAATGATCAAGCGAATACAACAGAAGAAACTACTATCTTTTTTAGAACAATAGGCCAATATTAAACAATGCCATGGCGCTGTTTTGCAAGCCAGCTATAGGCTGATGCGTTTCAAAGTTCTATTCGAATCACTCTCGTTACGAATCGGCATTTCAGAGAAAGAACGAATGTAAATCGCTTCGTTTTGACGTAGAGCAGATCTAGGAGTATTATTGCTTTGTGATATGCACAACAAGGCTTTGATAGAGTTTGTACGTAATGTACATTGTCAATCAGGGCCTAAAACAGCTATACTATATGGCATTATAAAGAAATATTTAAGCGAAGCTGCCCCCTGTAACACTTCTGTGCTGCAGGGGTTTTCTTAACTAGAGGATGTAAAAAATGGCCCAACAATTACGCTTACTGATTGCAGATGATGAAGCGATCATCCGCATGAATCTACGTGAGTCGTTAGAGGAACTTGGCTATTTGGTGATTGGAGAAGCAAATGAGGGCCTAAGTGCAGTGAATATGGCTCGTCAGCTTCGCCCAGACCTTGTGATTTTAGATGTAAAAATGCCCCGTATGGATGGCATCTCGGCTGCCAAGATCATTCAAGATGAGCAGATCGCGCCAGTTATTCTGCTGACGGCCTATAGCGGTGCAGAGTTGGTAGCTCAAGCGCGCGATGCTGGTGTATCGTCCTATCTTGTCAAGCCCTTCCATTCAGGCGAACTGCTGCCCGCCATCGAAATCACTCGAGTACGCTGGGCCGAGCGCCGCAACCGCAGCGAAGAGATCAAGCATCTAAGCGAGCAGATCGAGACACGTAAGATCATCGAGCGCGCCAAGGGCTATCTGATGGACAGCCAGAATCTCAAGGAGGCCGAGGCCTTCCGCAAGATTCAGCAGTTGGCTATGAATAGCCGCAAGACCATGAAAGAAGTGGCTCAGGCGATTCTATTGGCCCAGCAGATCTCTGCCTAATCTTTGCAACAGCTTCATACAAGGTCCACTGAGATCGTTCCGCTTTCAGAGGGTCTCTCGGCACAGGCAGATACGACCTCATTTTGAGGTTTCAGTGTTGGTAGCCGTAGGCGGACGCGCTAAGGACCGCATAGAAGGAAGAGAACAGGCCGCCAGAGCGTTAAACGTATCAATCGGATGTGCTAGCAGATAGAGAAAAACGCCGCCTATTAACTGATGGGCGGCGTTTCGCGTGTTAATAAAAGAACCAGAAGTACAAAGGCTTTAAATCATCTCGGGATCTTTGTAAAGGCCACGGCGCGGGCCACTGCCGACCAGCATTCGTCGGGTGTAGAGCAGGCGTTGTAGAGCGGTAATATGCGAAATAATGCCTGCGGCTAAGATCGCCCACTGCAGAATAGCGAGTTCAGGCAAAAACGGTTGAGCCACAAGGCCAACCAGCAAGAGAGCGAGCTTCTCTTGGCGGCCCGCCATACCGACGTTGCACGATTCGAGTTTGCCCGTCGACTCGGCACGAGCGCGCACATAGCTTGCCATAACCATACCAAACATGGTGAACATGATGTAGGAGGCTGGCACAACGCCGCTAAACAGGATACCGAAGAGGATGATGAATTCGACATAGCGGTCGACGGTGTGGTCGAGCACCGTGCCATAGGGGCCAGCGATATCGCCAGCGCGGGCTGTGGCCCCATCGAGCATGTCGGTCAGGCCAACCAGTGCGATACCGACAATGCTCCAGAGCCACTGTTGATTTGCCAGCAAGATCCCAGTGACGACACCCATAGCAAGGCTCAAATAGGTGAAGGCGTCGGGCGAAATACCAAGTCGAACGAAGGTTCGCCCGAGCGGTAAGGTTGTTTGTTCATACAGTTGGCGAAAGCGAGCGAGTATCGGTACCATAAGTTAGCCTCTTTCTGCCTGATCGATCACAATTGAACGACGACGATCTACTTCGTCGCGAACCACAGCCGCATCAGGGCCAGTATGCTCGATCCAGATCGATGAGGTCGCTGAACCCGAACAGCCTGCGCTGAAGAGGTCTTGTGGGTCGCGCAGGTAGGAATCGATAAAACCAGCCAGATAGGTGTCACCAGCACCAGTCGGATCGCTGGCCACGGTTTGATAGGCAGGGATACGATAGTGTTGTTGGCCATCGTAGATGATCGAGCCTGCTTCAGCGAGCGTCACGATCGCGATCTTACAGCCAAGCGCATGCAGACGTTGAGCGGCTTCTAGGCCTGCCTGGCGCGGATCAAGCCCTGTGATAATGCGAGTTTCAAGCTCGTTGGCTTTAATAACGGTGCACAAGGGTGCGATCTCATCAATGACCGGATCGCGATAGTGTTCAACTCGTCCGTCTGCCTCGATCCGGCGCAATAGGCCTTGGGGGTCCAGAAAGAGTGGAGCCTTGGTTTGGGATGCCACTTGACGAATAAAGTCGCCGGAGGTTTCTTGCATAATCGGGCCAATAATCACAGCATCGGCCTGCGCAAGACTGGTACGAGGCAGCGATGAGATCGGACCAGCGACCCCAAGAATATCGAGGGTTCGGTCACCTCGAGAATCGTAGATCAGCTGAAAGCCACCTGTTTGGTCACTTAATTCGATATCCAGAGCGAGGTTGTAACGTTCGGCATCGCTTTGTATGCGTTCGTAGTAGTCTGATCCGACCCGGCCAACCAAGGTTGTGGTGTGCCCGAGACGAGAGAGTACTAAACAGGCGTTGGTTGAACAACCAGATAACACGCGACCACCCGTAGTCACAAGCGGCGTCGTGATTGTGTCATAAACGGGATTACCGAAAGCGACTATAGCAGCCATGCTAGTCTTCTTGCCCTCCTATCAAAAGATCATAAAATGATCGTAGCTGCTCATCATCAAAGAAACGAATGGTTAAACTGATGCGGTGGGCGCTGCGCTGTAATTGAACCGGCGTACTGAGCGCTTGTTCAAAGAGGCGCACTACTTCTGCATCATCAGGATGTAAACCACGCTGCGCGCCGACATCTGACGAGGGCTGATTGTCTGCTAAACGCTTTTCTGAAGTACGTGTATCTGACGAAGCCGCAGCGCTAGATGCGCGCAGGCTGCGCCGAGCTTGAGCTGCTGGAATACCGCTCAGAACCATTTCGCTCAAACGTTCTGATTCTTGTACTCCTAGGCCATCGATGAGAATCATCTCCAAGAGCGCATTTTGGTCTTCTTGGTTCGACAAACGCATCAATGTTTGAGCATGACCAGCAGTAATCGTGCCTTGCAAAAGTGCGCGACGAATCGAGTCGGTTAGTTGGGGTGAGGCAGCCAACGAGGCCAGCTTTTCGGTTGCCCGCACACTGAGTTCTTGGCTGCGCAAGGTATCAAGTAAAAGCTTCTGTTGCTCTGGGTCTTCCAGCATAAGAAGCGCACGGCCATGGCCAGCAGTGATCTGCCCATCGAGCAAAAGCTGTTGCGCTTCGGGAACAAGCCCTAGCAAGCGGCGAGCATTGGTAACAGCGACGCGCCCCTTGCCGACCCGCTGTGCGATCTCCTCATCGGTGAGCTTCAACTCTCGTTTAAGCGCTTCGTAGGCGAGCGCTTCTTCGATGGGGTTGAGATCGGCACGTTGAATATTTTCAACTAATGCGAGTTCAAGCATGCGATCGTTGGCTACATCGCGCACCAAAGCGGGCACTCGTTCGAGACCAGCCAGTTGGGCAGCCCGCCAGCGCCGTTCCCCTGCGACGAGCTCGTAGCCACCCTCTGGGCGCGATACAACGATCAAGGGTTGAATGATACCGTGTTCTCGAATCGAGGCGGCAAGTTCGTTCAGGGCTTGTTCGTTAAAGACAGTACGCGGTTGGCTGCGATTAGGGGAGATACTTGCAACCTCTATATCACGAATCGCCTGTGTTGGCGAGCTTGTAGGGAGGAGCGCACCAAGGCCACTGCCTAACCCTCCACGTCGTTTAGTCACAGACAGACCTTTCTGCTTCCTAATAGTGAATGGCTCACTGTCCTTGAAAAGAGCAGTGAGCCGCCACCAAATTGCTTATGAAATTCGTCACTGATTATTAAGGCGTTGTACAAGCTCTTTGGCTAACTGAGCGTAGGCTTTAGCCGCTCGATTCGACGGATCATATTCACTTATGAGCTGCCCATAGCTAGGTGCCTCACCCAGTCGAATGCTTCGCGGTATCAAGGTGTCAAAGACGCGCTGCGGGAAGTACCGGCGCACCTCTTCGACAACTTGTTGAGCCAAATTGGTTCGACCATCGTACATGGTCATAATCACGCCTGCAATCGTCAGATCCGGATTGAGGCTCTCGGCGACTCGATCGATCGTACCCTTGAGTTGAGCCAATCCTTCGAGAGCTAGGTATTCACACTGTAAAGGAATGAGAACACCGTGAGCTGCACAGAGAGCGTTGAGTGTCAACAAGCCTAACGAGGGCGGACAGTCGATTAAGACGAAGTCGTAGGCTTGGGCCTCCGTAAGGGCCTCGACAAGGCGATGTTCACGCCGCTCGGCCTGAGCAAGCTCTACCTCGGCACCAGCGAGGTCTTGATCTGCCGGAACGAGATCCAGTCCTTTACGGCCTGTGTCGATTGCGATCTGTCCTAGGTTAGCATGGCCCATCAACAGGTCGTAGGTAGTTGCCTGAAGAGTGGCTTTAGAGATACCCAAGCTGGTTGTAGCATTGCCTTGAGGGTCACAATCGACGAGCAAGACTCGAAACTGGCGGCGCGCCAGCTCCCCTGCGAGGTTGACCGAAGTCGTTGTTTTTCCCACGCCGCCTTTTTGGTTGGCGAGGGCGAGAATTCTCGGTTTTGCGGTCACAGATGTTTCACGTTTTACAACAGGTGAGTACACATGGTTTATGTCCTTAGTGTACTCACTTGTTCGGATTTTGCAACCCCGTAGGCAAAGGTTTTGGGAAAAGAAATCACAACCGAGGCAGTAAGAGGGGTACTACACGTTTTATGGTAAGTAATTGAGCGGATTCACGGCTCGCCCATTCACTTTAACGGTAAAGTGAAGATGCACTCCGGTGGAGAAACCGCCGCCGCTGGCGTCATAGGTTGTTCCCATCAAACCGATCTGCTGGCCTGCTTCGACCTTTTGGCCAACTTTGACGATCGGCTGAGCATACAAGTGGCCGTAAGTGGTCTCGATGCCGCCACCGTGGTTAATGCGAACACAGTAACCGTAGCCACGACACCAGCCCGCTTCAACCACTGTGCCAGCGCGGGCCGCATAAATCGGAGTACGAGCGCGATTAGCGATATCGATACCGTTATGGAGCGTTCCCCAGCGAGGACCGAAGCCAGAGGTGAAGGTTCCGCGAGCAGGCCAGACCCAGATCGGCGGTGGCGGTGGAAAATCATCTGTTTCTGGCAGATTTTGATAGAGCTCCTCAGGGATATCGAGCAGTTCGCCCAAGACCCAACCGGGCTGCCCTTGAAAATCTAGTTTGATCCACGCTTCATGGCGAGCGAGTGGAATAACCCAGGCCGGATTGAGTTGCCCGATTTTAGGATAGGATCGGCCAGGACCGGAACGGACATTGGTTTCGTAGTCGCGCACCATGGCCGCTAGACGAGCAGGCGTTTGAGCAAAAGCCTCTAATGAGCCGTATGTTGCTTCGACCGCTTCGTTATTGGGGGTCTGGCCCTTTGGAATAAATATCTCTGTGCCCGCCGCTGGCAAAAGGCCGTCTTTGATCTGGTTTTCGGGCAAGAGCTCGATCGCCTCGACAGGAACTTGAAAGCGTTGCGCGATGCTTTCAAGCGTATCGTCCGCTTGCACAAGGTAGGGCGAACCATCGATACGGGGGATACGCAGTTCACGACCTACCGCAAGCACAGGATCTTTATGCAGAGCATTGGCCCAAATCAAGCTCTCTGAAGAGATGCCATGCTGGCGAGCGATAGCCTCGAGAGTATCGTTGGGCTGAAGGATATAGAACTGTTCAAACAGCGGGCTGGTCACCGTTTTAGGAGCGATCAGCGAGGGCGCAATCTGCTCTAACTCGATCGTCTCGGCTTGAGCATCGATCGGGCCGAGAGCGAAGACGAGCTCACTATTCCACTCATATTCCGGTTCAAGCGCACTCAAGCCGCCCGTGGGGGATTCCCAACGCGGCTGGCTTGTGCTCCAAGCAAAGAGTAAATCACCCCAGATCAAGACCAGCACTAAACACGTGATCAGGGCATGCACAACGAATCGATCAGGGGGTTTCTGAAAGACCTGGGGCTTTGATACAGGAGACGCTTGCTCAGGAGGGTTATCGGTCAGAGAACAATAGCTCCTATCAGCGAGCGCCCGTAAGAATTGTCGCGCTGCTGTTTCACGTGAAACGAGTTGTCGGCGCTGTATCAAAAACTCTCTCACTCCGCCCGAGTATCACACAGCATAAGTCGCTAGCATCTTATCTTATACGTGGTATAGCTCAGGCATCGACTCATCACAAACTCAACACAGGTTGATTCAGTGGTATGACGAATGGTGATATTGATCATCTCAATCCGATTCGGGCCTATTGTACCATAAAGCTAGCACTCGTCTAAAGCGCTTGCTAGTCATCAATTACCTTTTAACCAAGGGCAGATAGCTCGAATATTGCGCCTGCTCCGTCGACCAAAAAGGCGCTACAGGGCCCCAAGTGCTGTTCTTGGCACGAATAAGCAACAATCGCTGCGTATCGAACATGGAACGATCCAGCGTGATGATCGCCTCCTCGTAAGGTGAATCGAAATTCCCATCTACAGGATGTAACGGCCAAGCCAGGCCACTCTGCCAAGCAGCATAGTCAATATACAGCTCTGCCGAGCGAATCGGAGTATTGGGGCTTTGAAGCCAAACACGTATCTGAACCTCTTCTTCGCCAGCTTCTATACGTATCTTCTCAACCGTTGGACCGTAGACCTGTTGATAGGGCGCTCGAGCAACCTGGTTGGCATAGATAAAAGCGGGCAAGTTCTGAGGCCAAAACGAACCCAATAGCTCTCCATCAAGGCAGCTATATGCTGGGAAGAAGCCCGAACAGCGAGCTCCATAGCTTGGTCCGACCTCGAAGGTGAAGCTCGCCACACCATAGTTCGCATAGAACCAATCTTCAAGACTACCGGAAATCGGGTAGAGCTGATAGGCTTGTTGGGCAAGGTAGCCGTTATAACTCGCCATCTTCAGGCCCAGTTCACGCAAGGCAGTGCCATGGAGTGGAGGCTCGGGCGACGAACCCCACGGCCACAGGATCATATTGGCGTAGGAGTGTAGCGAGATCAGCATGCCGCTGCGCGCTTGAGGATCGCCAAGAGCATCGGCCGCAAGCGACAGCGCAAACAAGCGGTCAATAAAATCCTGCAAAGCTCGGGTCTCAGGTTCCGACGCTGGATCTTGACCGGGGAAGACCTCACTACAAAACGAGAGGGTCGGCTGAGTGATCGTGCCCCAATCGAAGGCGAAATTACGATTCAGGTCTACGCCGTTGTGATAGTTGACCGTTATCCCAAAACACTCTCCGGCGCTGTTATTAACATTTTTACGTTGATAGTAGCCCTGCTCAACCAACTCGCGCCCATCGGGATTGCTGATCGGAATAACGACTACTTCGTATTCATCGAGTAGCCAAGTTGCCATAGCTGATCTGCCATAGCCTTCTAACAAGAAGTCGATGTAACGTGTAGCTAACTCACTTGTCACGATCTCGCGCGCATGCAGGGCCGCAACCATCAGAAACACCGGCTTTGGCCCACTTATCGCACGGTTTGAGAGACGAATAGCCCAGATATCGTAGCCTTTTTCGCCCTGTGTCTGTTCTTTAAGCCATGAGTCGCCGATATCTTCTAAACGCACTAAATCGGGATAACGGCTGGCAAGCTCAAACAAGTAGCGCTCTGTCTCGCGCACGGAACGGTATCCCCGCTGGCTCTGAGCCAGCGAAAACGAGTTCGTTGTCTCGAAAAAGGCGCGTTGGTCTGATAACAAACGGCTCTGGAACGGGTCGACCTCTACCTGCCAACCTTGCGAGCGCAGACGAGCAAGCTCTTGGGGTGAAACGAGCGCACTAAAACTGCCCCCATCTTGCGAGGGAAGCAGATCTAGGCCAAGGTCGAAGATAGAACGGTCACTTTGTCTGTGTGGAGCTTTGATGGAAACAAGCAAGATCTCATCGCTGGCTGGAGAGGAGGCTGCATAGGAAGCTTGCTGAGAAGGAGTAAAACAGACACTCACGCACACAAACACTAAACAGACGAGTGCGAAAACGCGAACTAACTGGACTTTCATGGACAAATCTAAACCAAGGTACAAGCAAATAGCTTGCTTGCACATCGCGACGAAACCGGGTCGGGGTCAAGGCGTTTAGTATGTTTGTGGGACGAATGTAAAACGTGAAACAATCAACGTGGAACGGCCAGGACAAGCGTGGATCAAATCATCGACCTGCATAGCCTTAGCCACCATTGTAAAACGTGAAACAATCAATGGAGATTATGCTAACAACCAAGTATCGATATCATCGATCGCCTTAGCGACATCCACCATTAAACGCGCCCCTCCAAGACGAACCAAGGTTGGAGCCGCCCATTCCAAGCATCGCAACGTCTCTTGACGATTGCTGGAGGCGGTACGCAACGCCAAACCGAGCGTAGACTGAGCCAACACCGGATTTTGATCGACAACATGGTGGGCGAGCGCGATCAAAGCTCGGACTCGCTCCATAGGTCGACTGATCGTCAATGCCAGCTTACGGGCATCAGCCCAGATAGCAGCGGCCTGCTCGGAAGATTTGCTTGTGGCGTATTCAAGCAGAGCAGTGACAAGAGCAGTTTGGTAACGACTACGGATATCAGGTGAAGCAAAGAGCTCTTGTGTTTTGAAGGCGGTCTCTCTTTGATCTGCCGCAATTAAGTGTGGCACCAAGGCTGTCAAGGCTCGCGCCCGCTCGCTAAATGGCTCAATCGTAATCGCCGACTCATAGGCGCGTACAACATCGCCTTGTCGCGCCTGTTTGAGGGCCAGCTCATGCAGACACTTTGCTCGCTCAAGCTCATCTGTGATCTGATGACCAGCTTGGTAGGCTTCGTCCCAACGCGCAACGTTAGCCAAAGCGCTAGCTAACTCGGTCAAGCTCCAGTCGCGCTCGTCTGGATCGTTCAACCTAGCGATAACCTGTTGAGCCTGAGCATAATCGCCGCTGCCTGCCAGAGCCACCGCGACACGGGCCAACGCACGATCTCGCTCCTCATCGGCCTCCAACTCGTTCACGATCGAGATAGCTCGTTCCGAGCGCCCGATAGCCGCATGAGCTGCCGCCAAGGCGGCGATCAATGGCACGCGATCGTCGCCCGTCAACGAGCTGATCACGGCGGTCGCCTGCTCTAAAGCCAACATCGCTACAAGACCTTCGAGCGATAGACGCAAACCTAACAAGGCCGTCACACGTTCAGCGACATCCTCGATCTGTTCTGCCATTGTCAGCGCATCGCCATCTTTGTCGAACTGAGCGAGCGCCTGCGCGAGCCGTGCCCGTCCACGATCCTGTTGATGGGGCGAACTCAGGGCGTTGATCCGTCGCTTCGCAGCCTCCTCATCGCTGCGCGCCTCGTGGCAGGCGATCTCGATATGGGCCCAAGCATTAGCCGTCTCGAGACTGATATTGGCCAGCAGATTCTCCGCGCCGTCGAAATTGTTATGCTGAGCCTGAGCCACAGCGATTTCGGCCTGGGCCCAAGCGCGCATATTATCGTGAATGATAGCGTGAGCCACTAACTCGGCCCGAGCGAGATCCCCTTGAGCGATCAATGCTCGCACCACTTCCGTCTCGACCATACCACGCCGTTCGTTGTGGCTAATCAGAGGAACGATCTCTAGGGTCTCTTTCCAGTGACCCTGCTTGAGGGTCGCTAAGGCTATGGTCACCAATAGCTGTTCACGCGCATCGCGCCAGGCTTTTGAAGGCACCTGAGCCTCAAGATCGATCGCTTGCGACAAAAGGCGCATTGCCGTAGTGCGCATACGACGTTCAACATAACAGACTTCGCCCAAACGACGCAACAGAGCCGCCTTTTCGCGCCCATCGGGCAACTGCTCACAGATCGCTAAGATCCGCTTCAAAACAGTGTCGCGCTCAGGCGTATCCAACATCAAAGTCAGGGCATCTGCCGGAGCATCGGTTGGCAAGGAGCGCGCTAAGGTCGCTAAAGAGCCAGCCAAGAAGGTACTGCGCGCCAAACGGCTTAAGGAGCCATCGATAATGGCTCCCCACAGTTCCCAAGCCACATCTTGAGCGGCCGTAACCGCCGATCCATGGCGCTGTTGGAGGCGCACCCAAGGCTTGCCCGCTACTAGAGGCAAGATGCTCGTTCGAACGTGGAGCGGGCCCCAAAAGCTATGGCGGGCAAAGCTGTTTAAGAGATAAGCGCCCGCTTGCCAAGAGCGCTGAGAGGAGATCGGTCGCAACACGTCACGAGGACGATCGCCCAGCACCTCTTCTTGAACCAGCGCCGCGATCTGCCCATGCACTTCGGTCAACTGTTTGCGAGCATGGCGTGCAAGGAAACTTCGCGTGAAAGAATGGTACAAAGAATAACAGAACAGCTTCTCTTCTTCGATCTCGCTCTCAAGCTCGTTCACCTGAACAAAACGCTTCCACTTTTGCACATACGGTTCGGTATCAGCGCCAAGCAGCTCAGCACAGAGATCTTGCGGCAAAGGCTCGCCAGAGGCGGCCAACAAAAGTACAAAACGCTTCTCTAGGTCATCGAGGTTTTTCCACCAGAGCCGATGCAAACTCTCTAAATCTTGGGGAACTCGGTCACGCTTTATAAAGCCATTTTGTATCAGCGCTTCAACAAAACGTAAATATAAAAAGTTTCTTCCGCTCTCTTTAAATAATGCTTGACGTACCGTCACCGAGCTAGGCAATCGACCTGCCAAACGAGACAGATCGAGCGTCTCATCGATCTGGTCGATCGCGATCCGAGCGGCGGCAGCCACAGGAGTGGTATGCGTAGCACTACAGCCGTATACAATAACAACGCCCTCGGGAATCTGGGCGGGAAAGATCACAGGAAGAGGGCGTAGATTCTGCGATGCTTCACTGACAGCATCGATCAAAATAACCAAGGGCCCGTCGTGCTTCTTACACTGAACCGCTTCGGCCAACAGCTCTTCGAGGATGCGCGCATCGTTTTGAATAGCTGGTGCGACCAACTGCACAGGCAGCTCATACAGCGCGATCAATTGAGCCGCCAATCCTGCAGCACCGTGACCAGCATCCTCATCGATCAACCAAAATGGATAAGGCCGAGTGCTTGCCAAATGACACAACAGCGACGTGACTCCGCTTCCCGGAGGGCCCTCTAAGCGAATCAATCCGCTACCAAGCTCAGCAATCGCTTGATCGAGCTTTTGCACAACTACAGGCCGAGCTATAAATGAACTGGCGCGTTCTCGTATGCGTGCCGCCTGCAGCACAAGACTCTGCTGTGCCTGTTGCCAAAGCAACGGCAGCTTCTCAACAGCTGTCAACGCTGGAGGTATCGCTACAGGGGTTGATATTTCCGTCATGCCCGCTTAACACTCATAAAAACTGTACTATTCCACACCATAATTTATCTCATCATCATACCACACAACCTAGCATGATCGTTGAGATGTTTGGTCTATCCTCTGGTGCCGACACATTGTAAAACGTGAAACAAAATACCTGTAAATCGTTTCGTTATCCACACTTATCCACATTTGGCGGAAATTCTATCCACTTATCCACATTTTTATCCAGAACAAACATACTAAAAAGTAGATTTTTGCCCAAAATCGGCTGCTATATCGTTGCTGAATTAAAAACACACCACCAGATCTAGTGCCTAGTCAGAGAGTCCCTGAGTTCGCTTCTCTAATAAAATGGAAAGTGAATCGCACAAAACCTTCTATAAAGCTCAAGCCAAACACTTATCCAGCTCAGGGTTTCCAACAAAGCCTATGATATCATGGAAGTCGCGAAAAGCGTCCAAAAGCCTACTTCAGGAAGCCAATCAAAACGATCAAGCCTCTCCTCTCTCTAAGCAAGATGTCTACCAAAGGAGCCTTGTTATGCGCCGAACCAGTCTCTTAATCTCCTTAAGTCTGCTCGTGCTCGCACTACTAGGCTTGGAGACAAACCATCTCCTTCAGCGCTCCAAACGCTTTAGCCATAGCGCGCCCATTTACGAAGTAGCCATCTCGCCGGATGCCAGGCTGTTCGCCACTGGCTCGGCTGACCACACCATCAGTCTCTGGGATCGAGCGAGCGGCTCCTTGCAAGCCACCCTGCACGGCCATACCAGAGAGATCTTTCGTTTAGCCTTCTCACCCGATGGCAGCCTGCTCGCGAGCGCATCGTGGGATAAAACTGTAGGTCTTTGGGATGTACATAGCGGCACGCTGGTCGCCTATCTCCAAGGCCATACCGGAGCGGTATGGGATGTTGCCTTCGCTCCCGATGGCAAAACGATCGCATCCGCCTCCGGCGACGGCAGCATCATTCTCTGGGATACCACAAACCGCAAAGCGCTCTGGCAAGCCCAAGTCGGCGCAAGCGAAGTCTACGCGTTGGCCTTCTCTCCTGACGGCAAACTCCTCGCAACGGGCAACAAAGACCACACCATCTCGCTGTGGGATACAAGCACGGCAACCGTACAAAAGCAGCTATTCGGACACCGTGGTGCGGTCATGAGCGTGGCCTTCTCGCCAGATGGCAGTTTGCTCGCCTCAGGGGCTTGGGACGACAGCGCCCGCCTCTGGCTGGTCGATACCGGACAGAGCATTGCCGAGCTACGAGGCCACACCGGACGCGTCTATCGCACGCCCTTTTCGCCCGATGGCACTCGACTCGCCACCATAGGCGAAGACGGCAATCTCTTCGTCTGGTCGCTAAGCACCCTTCAGCCCGAATTTCATAAGACAGCCTACGATCTCAAACTTCGCAACTGCGATCGCTCGCTCCAAGGTTGGTCCACTTGGTCCACCTGTCGCATACAAATGATAACCTACCAGATTCACGGTGTAACTTGGATACCAAATCAACAAGCGCTAGCAATCACGGCAGGAGCGCAGATCCGTATCTATTACCCCTAATAGGCGATCAAGCTCCTTAGCAAAACACATTTCAACAGAGCACAAGCGCAGTACTTTTGGGTGATTTTAGAAATTACAACTCAATGACATGGCAAATATGTGATTACAATCGCTTAAACAAAGCATCGGATAATATAACTATTTTTGATACATTTTTAGGCGCCTTTTGCGAGATTATATCAAAAAATATGCTTCTGAAAGGGTTAAACGTAAAAAGCTTAAAAAGAAACTATAAGATGTAGTTTTGCTTCGATGATAAGAGGCTGTAATCTTCGTATCATCATTTTTTCAGATCTGTGGTATAGTGATGCCACTATGAAGCCAGTAGATAGATCTGAGCTAATCATTGATACTACCCTCGATGTTGTGGGCCTGATATTCATACTCTCGCAAGTATGGTATCTTCTCATTTCCATGTTTTCGCAGCTGATCGCACAGGCTATCTTCGCTTGCGCCTCGGCCGCCAAAACCTGCATCGCCACAACATCGCAATGGTTGCCTTCGAACTATCTCGCGGCCCTCTTATCATCCCCTCCTACAATCGGGTCGTTGTCGCTCGACATGCTTCATAGCTCCTTGAGTGAATCCCTCTTCTCCTTAGTGATCGTACTGCTTGGCGTCCTCTACCTCTCCGGTCTCCCGACCCAGCGGGCCGCCTACACCCATAACATTCCTCATCAGTATAGGCTGGGCCCCGATACGCCACCTCCTCGTTGTGCTTTTGCCATCTAAATCCACTATTTGGTCCATGTATGTTCAACCCATGTAAATGAACAGACCAAATAGGCCGCTTACTCCTGAGGAGGCTAGCGCACGTCACGACTATTTACCTGTAATCACTCTCGCCAAAAGGAGGTACATTTTGGCACATTCTTCTTCTTCGCGCCATGATCGCGCGCTAGATGATTTAAATCGACGCGCAACACACATGCATGCTTCGCGCAAGCGTCAAACTACGTCTCTTTCGAAGCTGTTAGGAACGACTTCGAAGGCATCGACGCAGGAAGCATTGCAACACGTGCCGCATCGGCTCTGGCTCCATCTTGTGATGCTGCTTGTTGTACCACTTACTGTGGTTCTAAGCTCTGTTATTCCGGTTCAACCGCCCAGCGTATCGGCCGACTCCAGTGTCGCCGCCGCGCCCGAAACAGACTTAGGCGAAGCAGTACTCGCACTTGGTCCAATCGAGCTAGAATCAACTGGAACCGAAGAAGCTTTTGGTGATGACCTGCCTGTTCCCGATAGTGCTTTTAGCGAGATCTTAGCGCTTCCCGAAGTGCAAGCCGCTCTTTCGCGAAGCGATATGCTGGCCCCCATGACTGTTTCAAGCGCAGTTATTGGCGATAAGATCAACCTGCGCAACGGTCCGGGCCAGGAATATGATGTTGTCGCTCAGTTAGCTGGCGGCACCCCGCTCACGCTCAACCAGGTCTACAACGAATGGTTTGTAGTCACAACTGAAGATGGCAAGCAGGGCTGGGTCGCAGCAGAAGTCGTGGCCGAGTCAGAGGTAGCCCGCAGCGTCCTCTCAGTAGCCAGCGAGATCCCGCCGCCCCCGCCACCCAAGATCGCCTCCGTGATCGAAGATGGCTTGAGCCTGCGCGACGGCCCCGGCACCAACTACGTCAAGATCAACAGCATCAGCGGCGGCACTACGCTCGACCTGCTCTCGCGCTACGAGAACTGGTTTGAGGTTCGCCTGCCAAGCGGCGAGATCGGCTGGGTAACCAACGAATACCTTCAGATCGGCGAAGGTGTGGTCGAGCGCATCGATGTCTTAACCAGTGCACCCGACCCCAACCCGGCGCTAGTTGCCGAAGTTGATGGCACCATCAACTTGCGTGGTGGCCCCGGCACCGCCTACAACAAGCTCGGCACGATCGGTGCAGGCAATGTTGTGAACTTGATCGGTCGCTACAAAGAGTGGCTGAACGTCAAGACCAGCGATGGCAAGACCGCTTGGGTCTCGACCGAGGTATTGCCGGTAAGCTCCTACATTCTGCGCCGTGTTCCGGTCGCTCAGAACATTCCGGCTCTGCCCAAGCCTACCACCAACAACAGCTCGTCCGGTACGATCACGCGCGCCAACGCGCCTTCGCTCTCGCCGGCTCAAGCTAACAGCGTAGTAGCCTTCGCGATGCAGTTCCGTGGCACCCCCTACGTCTGGGGTGGCTCACGACCGGGCGCCTTTGACTGCAGCGGCTTCACCAAATACGTCTACGCTCAGTATGGCCTCAACCTGCCCCACAGCGCGGCGGGCCAATACAGCCAGCGCTACGGCACCTTCGTCGATAAAGCCAGCCTCCAACCGGGCGACATCGTCTTCTTCGCCAACACCTACAAGCGTGGTATCAGCCACGTAGGCATCTACGTAGGCGGCGGCATGGTGCTTCAAGCCTTGGCTCCGGGCACACCGCTCTCGTCGGTCAGCATGCATACCTCCTACTGGAGTTCACGCTACTACGGCGCACTGCGACCCAACATCTAAGCACTCGCAGTTGCCGCTTGCGAGGAGTGCCGTAGCTGGCACTCCTCTTTTTTTAGCCATATTTGACAGCTGTGCGGGGCTATGCATACAATGCCTAAAGGGTCACATTTATTTGCAATTACTGTGATCGGGGCGAGAACGATCCAATGCTTTCCTTAGGAAGTGCTTCGGCTCAGCGTTCAGCAGAAGCCCTTCCACCCTAGACGCCTGAGCAGCACCTAAGCCCAAATCTGCTCGGCGAAAGCCTGTCGTCTCCCCCAAAAACAGTCGATGAGAAATCAGCTCGTGTCAAAGGAACAGCCATGGCTTCAGAATATATGACCGTAGGCCAACTTGCACAACGTGTTGGCTTACGTACTTCAGCCCTTCGCTTTTACGAAGAGCAAAAGTTACTTATGCCAACCAGTCATTCTGAAGCCGGTTATCGTCTGTACGACGAATCGGCTGAATCGACCTTACGTTTTATCATTCGCGCTCAACACCTCGGCTTCTCGCTAGCCGATATCCGCGCGCTGCTGAACGCCCGCGAAAACGATCAAGTCGACGACAGCCTCTTGCTCTCGATAGCTGAGGCGCGCTACATCGCATTGGAACGGCAGATCACCCCGCTATTGGTGCAGCGCCACGAACTCGCCCACCTGCTGCAAGATGTGCGCGAAAACAGCGACTCGCATCGCCGCCCCCGTCTCGACAACCTGATCGAGCGGATCTGCACCGACCCGATGCGCCAGCCCGCCGAAACCACTCTCGCGCGCCTGCTCGAGATCACCTCTTGCCGCCTCACCTCTGAAGAGGCCCAAGCACTTATCGCCAACCTGCGCGGCTGTCATGTGCATGTCTGGCACAACAACGATGCCTACGATGTGTTGGTGGTCGGCCAAGATCCCAAAATCCACGCATCGCTGACCCGCCTGATGCACCTCGAAGCCGACTGTCGCGCCCACACCTCATCGCAACCGCAGCCCGAGATCAAAACTACCCAAGAGGGCTATATGTTGACTGTGCGCGGCGACAACGCCTTCCTCTACGCCCGTCTCTTTATGGCGATCGAAGAAGCCTGGGAGATGTAGAGCCGCACTACGCTAACAACAAGAGGAATGGTGCACAATCAGACACCATTCCTCTTTTCAATAGCTTCCCTAGCGGTTTGGTCTCCTACCCCAAAACAGGCTGCTAGCGCGTCCGCCTACGGCTACCAACCTCCCTTCCGCCGCACGAGATCGCATCAGCCTGCGCCGATAGCCCCCAAATCTAGCAGCGTATCGCCCAGCCGTTCTGCCAAAAGCTCTCTGCCCAGCGCAACAAAGAATTCGCCTCGAATCCTACTTTTTTGTAAAAAAAGCCCCAAAAAGCTCTTGACCTTCAACCTAACTTGAAGGTGTATGCTTAATCCACCAATAGCGTATGGCTGAGAGATATGAGGATAAGATGACGCTAGCATCCAACGAACAGATCTTTATCATTCAAGGAATGGACTGCGCTGGTTGCGCCAAAACGCTTGAACGGGGCGTGGCCCAACTCAAAGGCGTCCAATCCTGCGAAATTCACTTCACAACAGAACGCCTCAGAGTGCAAGGAGATGTCGAGCGCGAGCAGATCGTGCAGCGCGTTCGAGAATTAGGTTACGACGTTGTAGAACCCGTTTCAGACAGCGCCGCTCCCAGCACCCCAGAACAAGAGCCGCGCAAAGCTCCTAACTTTTTGAGCTTTATGTGGCAGCGCAACGAAACCCGCTTGGCGCTGCTAGGGGCGATCTTGATTCTGCCCGGCCTGATCTTCGGCGAGATCTTGGGCATGCACCTCTGGTGGGTCGATCTGCTCGCTCTAGCCGCCCTGTTGGTCGCAGGCTGGCCGATCGCCCGCAGCGCTTGGCGCGCCCTCAGCGTCTCGCGCGAGCTCAATATCAATGTGCTGATGACGATCGCCGCCATCGGCGCGGTCGCGATCGGCGCAACCGTCGAAGCTGGCATGGTGATGGTGCTCTTCGCAATCGGCGAAGCCCTCGAAGGCTATACCAGCGCCCGCGCCCGCCACGCTATCCGCAGCCTGATGGAGGTAGCACCCGCAACCGCTATTCGGCTCAAGCCCCAAGCTGAGCAAACGAGCTGCTCTTGCGCCTGCTCCTGCGAGCATGATCACGAACACGAACACGAGCACAGCCACACCCACGGGCATAGCCATAGCCTCAACGAAGAGCGCGTAGCGATCAGCGCTCTGCAGATCGGCGACATCATTCTGGTTCGCCCGGGCGAGCGCCTGCCTATGGACGGCCTTGTACACGCTGGTTTCTCTTCGGTCAACCAAGCCCCGATCACGGGCGAAAGCCGCCTGATCGAAAAGCGCGCCGGCGACGAAGTCTTCGCGGGCAGCATCAACGGCGAGGGCAGCATCGAGATCGAGATCACCCGTTTGGCCGCCGACAACACCATCAACCGCATGATCCGCATGGTCGAAGAGGCCCAAGAGCGCCGCGCGCCCGTGCAGCGTTTCGTCGACCAGTTCGCCAAATACTACACGCCCGCCGTGGTTGTGATCGCGCTCTTGGTCGCGACAATCCCGCCGCTGCTATTCGGGCAGCCCTTTCTGAACCCCTCCCCCGATAGCTTCGGCTGGCTCTACCGCGCCTTGGCGCTCTTAGTGGTGGCCTGCCCCTGCGCCTTGGTCATCAGCACGCCCGTCAGCGTGATCAGCGCCCTCAGTGCCGCCGCGCGCAACGGCGTACTGATCAAAGGCGGAGCCTTCCTCGAAGCGCTGGCCAAAGTCAAAGCGGTCGCCTTCGACAAAACCGGCACCCTCACCAAGGGCCAGCCCAGCGTAGTCGAAGTGCGTTCGACCAACTGCAAGGGCAGCAACGGTCAGGCCTCTTGCCCAGCTTGCGACGATCTCTTGGCCCTTGCCTATGCCGTCGAGCGCCGCAGCGAGCACCCCCTGGCCTACGCCATCGCCCAAGCGGCTAGCTCGCGTGGCCTTGTCGCGCGCTATGCCCCCGCCGAACAGGTCACCGCTCTCACCGGGCGCGGCGTCAGCGGCTTGGTGGCTGGCAGCGATGTCTTGGTCGGCAGCCATAGCTACTTCGATGCGGCCATCGCCCACGACGAACAGCAGTGCCGCGCCGCCCACGCCGACGCTATGGCCGGGTATACCCCGGTGCTGGTCAGCGTAGCTGGCAGCTATCGCGGCACCATCACCCTGGCCGACACGGTGCGCCCCAGCGCCCAAGAGGCCATCGCACAGTTGAAGCAGACCGGCATCGACAATATCGCCATGCTAACGGGCGACCAGCGCGCCACCGCCCACAAGATCGCCGAGCCTTTGGGTGTAACCGATATCCGCGCCGACCTGCTGCCAGCCGATAAGGTCTCGGCGGTCGAAGCGCTGCAACAGCAGTACGGCCCCTTGGCCATGATCGGCGACGGCATCAACGATACGCCCGCGCTGGCCAGCGCCTCGGTCGGCATCGCGATCGACGCCGCCAACGGTGGCACCAACCAAGCCATGGAGACCGCCGACATCACCTTGATGAGCGACGATCTGCGCAAGATTCCCTTCGCTATTCGGCTCAGCAAGGTGGCCATGAACACCGTCAAGACCAATGTGATCTTCAGCATCGCGATCAAGCTGCTCTTCTTGGTCTTGGTGCTGGCGGGCTACGGCACGCTCTGGATGGCGGTTTTCGCTGATGTTGGCACTTCGGTTTTGGTCACCCTTAACGGTATGCGACTGCTACGCTTCCGCGACCAGAGCGCCTAAAACATTCCTTATATCTCTCCTTGGGAAGGCATACAGCGCATGTATGCCTTCTTTTGATTATGGTATAGTGCTTGGCAGTTAGCGCTAGCGTCTATACGCAAGGCCCTCGTCGATCTGTATGCGCTTCCCAGAGGGCAAAAACATCTAAGGAGAGCTATCGTGTCTACGCCTAGAAGGCGCGCTACATCGCGCGCAAGACAAGTAAAAACCAAACGATCACCCTTAACCTGGCTGATCATCGCCGCCGTTGTGGTGATCGTCTCGATTATCGGTGCGGCCATGTTAGGCCATCAAGCGACCGAAATAGCCAGAGACGACACGATCATCGTCTCGCAAGCTGCACCGCCCGCCAACGCCGAACCCAACGGTCGAGCTTGGGGCCCTAAAGATGCTCCCATCAGCGTGATCGAATATATGGATTACGAATGCCCATCCTGCGCTTACTTTGCGCTCAACTACGAGCACGCGTTCTTTGAGAAGTATGCTGCCACGGGCAAAGTGCGTTTCGAGGTTCAGAACGCGCCCTTCCATGGTGAAGGCGCTCAAAACGCGGCCCAAGCAGCTTATTGTGCAGCCGAGCAGAACAGCTTCTGGCAGATGCACGATACACTCTTTTTGAACCAGCCCTCGCACGATGCGCCCGACAGCAAACGCTTCACCAAAGAGCGCCTCTTAGATATCGCCTCGAAGCTCGATCTCGATCAAGCTGCCTTCAGAGAGTGCCTGACCAGCGGCAAGTACAGCCGCCAAGTTCAGACCGATCTAGCGCTTGCGCAGCTGGCCGTCACCGGCACGCCGACCTTCTACATCAACAAGCAGATGTACACCGGCCCGCTCTCGATCGCCGACTTCGCCAAGATCTTCGCCGAGGTCGCGCCCGAGGTTGGCTTTGAATGAGGCGATGTCTCGTATCCTTGTTTCGCTCGGCTTTTTTGTGCTGGCTGGTCTGTGTGAGATCGGCGGCGGCTACTTGGTCTGGCTCTGGCTACGCGACCAACGCAGCGTCTGGTTGGGCGTGTTGGGCGGCCTGATCCTCTTTTTGTACGGCGTCATCCCGACCTTTCAGCCGGAAAGCTCGTTTGGGCGCGTCTACGCCGCCTATGGTGGGGTTTTTGTGCTGTTGTCGCTGCTCTGGGGCTGGCAGGTCGACAAGATCGCGCCCGACCGCTACGACATTATCGGGGCTGCCATCGCCTTGCTAGGCGTACTGATCATTATGTACTGGCCGCGCTAGCCAACGCAACGCGGCAGCGGGCGCGGCAGCGCCGCGCAGGCGGGACCGCATGGGAGGAGCAAGCATTTGATAGCCGAAGGCGGACGCGCTAGAAGCCGAATGGGGGCTAGCTGCCTCTCCGCCAAAGAAGCAAAAAGAGCTATCAGCCTTGTGCGCTGATAGCTCTCTCTTTTCAAGTTTAGATACGCTCGACCACCATAGCCACGCCTTGGCCGCCGCCGATACAGAGCGTCGCCAAGCCATAGCGCGCCTCATGGCGTTGCAAAGCGTAGAGCAGCGTCACCAAAACGCGCGTGCCGCTCGCGCCGATCGGGTGGCCCAGTGCAATCGCGCCGCCGTTGACGTTGACGCGGGCCGGATCGACGCCCAGATCGCGCATCACCGCCAAGCTCTGCACCGCAAAAGCCTCGTTGGCCTCGATCAGATCGATCTGATCGATGCTCAGGCCCGCCTTGGCCAGGGCCTTCTGCGAGGCCGGAACCGCGCCCAGACCCATCACGCTCGGCTCGACGCCCGCCCAAGCGTAGCTCACAATGCGCGCCAAGGGCTTGAGGCCCAGCTCCTGGGCTTTGGCGGCGCTCATCACCACGGTGGCCGCCGCGCCGTCGTTGATGCCCGAAGCGTTGCCCGCCGTCACAATGCCGCCCTGCGGTTTGAAGGCCGGGCGCAGCTTGGCCAGCTTCTCGAGCGAAGTGTCGCGCGGCGCCTCATCTTTGGCGAAGCTGACGGTCTGCTTGCCTTGGCGCACCTCGACCGGAACGATCTCGGCCGCAAACAGATCTTCCGCCAGAGCGCGAGCCGCCTTCTCTTGGCTGGCCAGCGCAAAGGCGTCGGCCTGCTCGCGCGTAATGCCGTAGCGCTCGGCGATATTCTCGGCCGTAATGCCCATATGCACATCGAGATCTTGATCCCACAGACCGTCATGAACCATATGGTCGATCAGTTTGCCATCGCCCATGCGATAGCCGTAGCGCGCCTTGGGCAGCAAATAGGGCGCACCGCTCATGCTCTCGGTGCCGCCTGCAACCACCGTCTCGGCATCGCCTAAGCGAATGCTCTGAGCCGCCATGGCCACCGTGCGCAGGCCCGATCCACAGACCATATTGATTGTGGTGGCGGTCACATCTTTGGGCAAACCAGCCTTCATAGCCGCCCGGCGAGCCGTATTTTGGCCCTGACCCGCCTGCAAAACATTGCCCATAAACACCTCGTCGACCTGCTCGCCGCTGAGCTTGGCGCGCTCAAGCGCCTCCCTTATCACGATGCTGCCCAGATCGACGGCCGAGGTTTCGGCCAAACTACCGCCAAAGCTACCGATCGCTGTGCGCACGGCGCTCACAATCACTACATCGCGTTCGTTGCTCATGCATGCTACTCCTTACAACTAGTCTTGTTTGTGTTCGATCTGATCTAGACCAACAATGGGCTGTCTGAACGCAAGAGGATCGTACAAAGGGCCTAAATCGCTCGATCGTCCCGAAAAAAGGGTGTAGGAAACTAGGGCCTCTACAACGTCGAGACGTTGCGTTGTAAAGGCCCTGTTTGTTACGCTCCTTAGAGCGCCAATTTAGGACAAGTCAGTGAATGATTAAACGTGGATGGCTGCGCCCGAAGCAGCGGCGTGAGCCACTTCGCCCAGGGCTTCGTAGAGAGTCGGGTGGGCATGGATGGTGCGCATCAGCGACTCGGCGGTCGCCTCGTGCGAGAGAGCCAGACCAGCCTCGGCGACCAGCTCGGTCACGCGCGGGCCGATCATATGCATGCCCAGCACTTCGCCATACTTGGCGTCGGTCACGATCTTGATAAAACCGCTGCGATCGCCCAAAATGGTCGCTTTGCCGTTGGCTGCGAATGGGAACTTCGAAACCTTGACATCGTAGCCCTGTTCCTTGGCCTGAGCCTCGGTCAAGCCAGCGTGCGATACTTCGGGGTGGCAGTAGGTACAAGCCGGAATGCGGCTGTAGTCGATCGGGTGAGTCTCGTGGTTTGCGATCACCTCGGCGGCCACGATCGCCTCGGCCGAAGCGACGTGAGCCAGAGCCGGGGTCGGGATGCAGTCGCCGATCGCGTAGATACCGGGTACATTGGTCTGGAACTTCTCGTTGACCTTGATAAAGCCGCGCTGATCGGTCTCGACGCCGACCTCTTCCAAACCGAGGTTCTGGGTGTTGGGGATCACGCCGATACCCAGCAGCATGCGCTCGGCCACGATCTGCACTTCCTTGCCGTTAGCATCGGTGATGGTAGCCGTCACCGAATCTGCACCGGTCTCGACCTTGCCCAGCTTGGCGCCAGCCATCACCTTGATGCCGCGCTTGGTGAAGGCCTTGGTCAGCTCGGCGCTGATCTCCTCGTCCTCCAGCGGCACAATGCGCGGCAGCGCCTCGACCAGAGTCACCTCGCTGCCAAACGAGCGGTAGGCCGAAGCGAACTCACAGCCGATCGCGCCAGCACCCACCACCAGCAGGCTCTTGGGCACTTCAGGCAGCGCCAGAGCGCCGGTCGACGAGATCACACGATCGCTGAAAGCGGCGCCGATCTGGGGCAGATCGCGCGGGCGAGCACCGGTCGCCACGATCACATTCTTGGCGCTCAGAGTCTTCTCTTTGCCATCGGCGTCGGTCACGGTCACATTGGTGCCGCCGCTCAGCTTGGCCGTGCCCATATGCACGTCGATCTTGTTCTTCTTCATCAAGAAGCTGACACCGCCGGTCATCTGCTTGACGACTTGCTCTTTATTCTTCAGCACCAGGTTCCAGTCGAGCGTTACATCTTTGGTAACCACACCAAACTTGGCACCATCGCGAACCTCATCGAGCAGGTCGGCGCTGTGTAAGATGGCTTTGGTCGGAATACAACCGATATTGAGACAGACACCGCCAAGGAACTGGCGTTCCACAATAGCAGTCTTCAAGCCCAATTGAGAAGCGCGAATGGCAGCCACATAACCGCCAGGCCCGGCACCAATCACGATCACATCATAGGTCGCATCGCTCATGCGAAATCTCCATTATTTCTATGCTCAACAGCGAATCTCTATCGTCCAACAAGCAGCCCTTACAGCACACTTGGCCACATCCAAGTAGGTCTCTGCCGCAGTCCTAGCGGGCTGCACTTCGATACCAGCCTTGTTGTCGGCGTCAGTAAGAAGTATAGCACACCTAAAAGCCCTCTAGCACTGTTTCCCAGCCCCTTCGGCTCAGCTTGGGAGCCGCTGAAAGGCTTTTGATAGAAAAAGAGAGTTTTTTTCAGGCTTTGCAAGCTGCATACTAGCCGCCCTGCAGCTTTTGAGAGCGATCGCCAGCCAACAAAAAAGCCGCACCCCGAGCCACTCCAAGGGTACGGCCTCGCCCATCGTTCACAAGCAGCACGCTCGTTTACAGCTGCTCCCCCAGACACAAGCCACTCGCAACAGCCGTTCTTTCAGTTGGCGGTTAGGGCATAACCAACAAAAAAGGCGGCTAGCGCGTCCGCCTACGGCTATCAACACAAGCTGCCTCCATTCGGTCCCTCAATCCCAGCCCCAAGCCAACTCAACAAGCACACCCCTCCCTCAAGCCCCACACTCTCGATTGAGTCGTCTCTGGAGAAATGCGACAGATAAGCGCTCGATCGCCAACAGGCTTATGTTTCAGTACTCTCGATTGAGTCGTCTCTGGAGAAATTTCCGTTTATCCTGAAAGCGCGGTGGAACTGATGGTTTCAGTACTCTCGATTGAGTCGTCTCTGGAGAAATTACTCCAGATAGGCAGCAATTTGGCTATCAGAATGTTTCAGTACTCTCGATTGAGTCGTCTCTGGAGAAATTTTTGAACTATTCATTGCAAACAGAAGAAGGAAGAGTTTCAGTACTCTCGATTGAGTCGTCTCTGGAGAAATCAGGCGGGCGCGTGACAGTGATCCGCGCTACTATGGTTTCAGTACTCTCGATTGAGTCGTCTCTGGAGAAATGCGACCACCCGCGTTGCGTTTCTTTCAAATAGACATGTTTCAGTACTCTCGATTGAGTCGTCTCTGGAGAAATATCTACCCTGACACTTCAGATGAACCTCTCCGTAGGTTTCAGTACTCTCGATTGAGTCGTCTCTGGAGAAATATGATAGAAGTCGGCTCTCCATATAGCAAGAAGTGTTTCAGTACTCTCGATTGAGTCGTCTCTGGAGAAATCACGCCGGCTGAAGCGCAAGCCAAAATGCGCATAGAACGTTTCAGTACTCTCGATTGAGTCGTCTCTGGAGAAATTTACAAGCTGCTGAGAGAGCGAAAAATTCGTAGCGTGTTTCAGTACTCTCGATTGAGTCGTCTCTGGAGAAATTTATGTGTCGTGGAATCCCCGCGAAACAGTATAGAGTTTCAGTACTCTCGATTGAGTCGTCTCTGGAGAAATTCGACGAATACGCTCGCAAGGAAGATCAAAGGAATAAGTTTCAGTACTCTCGATGAGGGTAGCGCTTAACATAAGGGAGATTTTTGGCTCAGAGATGGAAGGACTCTGC
>CALGUG010000022.1 GCA_937902315.1 uncultured Chloroflexales bacterium | reverse complement strand
TAGGTGCAAACCTCACCGCATTCGCAAATATAGCGATATACTCTCTAAAAAACTCTGTGCCTCTCTGTGGTGAATAAACTATTTACCACAGAGGCACTGAGACACTGAGAGATAAAGAGAATGTATCGGAGCTTCAAGCTTTACACGCTTAGGTGCAAACCTCACCGCATTCGCAAATATAGCGATATACTCTCTCAAAAACTCTGTGCCTCTGTGCCTCTGTGGTAAATTATCTCTCAAAAACTCTGTGCCTCTGTGCCTCTGTGGTAAATTAAAAAGCCTCTGTGGTAAATTAAAAAGCCTCTGTGGTGAATGAATATAGATATGGTGATAGCGCTATGAGCTTTTCGACAATCATAACCGAAGGTGGATTACTACCCGCCGATCTTCTCGACCAGATCGCTGATGGAGAGCTGGAAGGCCAGACCCCGCGCGACTTCGATAGCACCAGTACACAGTCGGTCAACGACATGGCCGCCGATATCTGGCAGGTATTGCGCTCGCAATGGCAGCTCTTCCAACAGCGCATGGCCAAAACACCTGAGGGCGAAAAGCTTACCAGCGAAACCCGCCAACGTTGGGTGCTCCCGCTATTACAAAATCTGGGCTACGAACCTGTCTACAACCAAAACGCCTATCTTGTGGGCAACCATAAGTACGCGATCTCGCACCGCGCCGACCTCTACAGCGACGCGCCGCCCATTCACATCGCTGGAGCGCACACCAAGCTCGACACACGCGCCGAGAGCGGCGGCCCGCGCCTCTCGCCTCACGGCCTGATGCAAGAGTACCTTAATAGCACCGAACAGCTCTGGGGCATTGTCACCAACGGCCTGCGCCTGCGCCTGCTGCGCGATTCCTCGCGCTTTGCACGGCCCAGCTTTGTTGAATTCGACCTACAAGCTATGTTCGAGGAGGAGAAGTTTAGCGAGTTTCTGCTCTTCTTCAGGCTCTTGCACCGCAGCCGCCTGCCCAAGCAGGGCCAAGCCTCCCACGAGTGTCTGCTCGAGCGCTACCATCAGAGGGCCATCGAGAGCGGAGGACGTGTGCGCGAGGGCCTGCGCGATGGTGTTGAAGAGGCGCTGCTCAGCCTTGGCAATGGGCTGCTCAGCCACCCCTCCAACCACGAGCTACGCGAGAAGCTGCAGCGCGGCCTAAGCAGTGGCAAAGATGGCCATAACTCGCTCACGCCGCTCGGCTTCTACCGACAGCTACTGCGCCTCGTCTATCGTATGCTCTTTTTGATGGTTGCAGAAGAGCGCGGCTTGATTGCAGCTATCGCGCCGGGCCAAGACGAGGAGCTTAAGAGCACGAGCGCTTGGAGTCGTCTGCTCGGCCCCCAACAGAGCGAACAACCGCTCGCGATCTACCTCCAACACTACTCGCTCAGCCGTCTGCGTCGTCTGGCCGAAGAGAGCGCACTCCAAACCAGCAAACACGACGACCTCTGGCGCGGCCTGCAAGTCACCTTCCAGCTCTTTGAAGGCAGCAGCAGCGCCGAACCCGCCCAGCTTGGCCTCGCCCCGCTCGACGGCGACCTCTTCGGCGGCGATGCCATTCGCGATCTCAGCCAGCAGCAGATCAGCAACGCCGATCTGATCAAGGCGCTGCGCTCGCTCTCGCTCTATACCGAGCAAGAGAGCAACAGTCAGCGACGCGTCAACTACAGCGCGCTCGATGTGGAAGAGCTTGGCAGCGTCTATGAGAGCCTGCTCGATCTGCGCCCGGTCGTTGCAGCCGATGCTAGCAGCTTTGCATTCGCCAGCGGCACCGAACGCAAGACCACTGGATCGTACTACACCCGCCCCGAGCTGGTGCAAGAGCTGATTAAGAGCGCGCTCGAGCCGGTGTTGCTCGAACGCATCGCGCCCCGCGAGCTAAGCAAGGCCGAACGCGAGCAAGCCATCTTGTCGATCAAGGTCTGCGACCCCACCTGCGGCAGTGGCCACTTCTTGCTGGCCGCCGCCCGTCGCCTCGGGCGCGAACTGGCCCGTGTGCGCAGTGGAGAAGAGCAGCCCGCGCCCAGCGTCTTCCGCGAAGCCGTGCGCGACGTGATTCAACACTGTATCTTCGGCGTCGATCTCAACCCGCTCGCCGTCGATCTCTGCAAGCTCGCCCTTTGGCTGGAAGGACACAGCAGCGGCAAACCGCTCAGCTTCCTCGACCACCATATCCGCCATGGCAATGGACTGATCGGCACCACCTTCGATCTGGTGAAACAGGGCATTCCCGACGATGCCTACAAGCCCGTTAGCGGCGACGATAAAAGCGTAAGCAGCGCACTGCGCAAACGCAATAAAACAGAGCGCGAACTCTACCAAGCCAACAAACGCCAACATAGTCTCTTTGATCAAGAGCCTCAGGCACAAGAGGGTAGCGACTACGCCCAAGCCCTGCAAACGCTCGACAATCAAGCCAGTGACGATGTGACGGCTGTGCGCAGCAAAGCCAGCGACTACTATCGCCAGCGCGGCAAAGCCGAGCAGCTCTTCCAGAAGTTTAACCTCTGGTGCGCGGCCTTCTTTATGCCCCACAGCAAAGAGAATCTCGAACGTATTCCCACCACAAAGACCATCGCCGACTACGAAGATAACCCGCGCGCCGTGCGCGCCGACCTGCTGGGCGCCGCCAATGCCTTGGCCCATAGCGCTAACTTCTTTCACTGGGAACTTGAGTTCCCGCAGATCTTCCTTAACCCCGAGCGCCCCGCTGGCTTCGATGTGGTGCTTGGCAATCCCCCATGGGAGCGGATTAAGCTTCAAGAACAAGAGCACTTTGTTGATGTTCCAGAGATTCGCAATGCTGGAAATAAAGCAGCCCGCGATCGAGTAATCGCTGAATGGCGCAATGGTACACCCCAACAACGCATTCGCATCGCCGAATTTGATCAAGCTAAACATCGCGCTGAGAGTGAAAGCCGATTTGTACGAGCTTCAGGCCGTTTCCCTCTTACCGCAGTAGGTGATGTTAATACCTACGCCCTTTTTGCTGAGCATGCACGTACCATCATTAACGATACAGGTAGAGCGGGGATTATTGTACCTACTGGAATCGCCACCGATGATAATACTAAAGCCTTCTTTGCTTCTTTAAGCAGTAAAAAGCAGCTTATTAGCCTCTTTGACTTTGAAAATAGCCAACCGATCTTCCCAGGAGTCCATCGCAGCTATAAATTCTGTACACTTACCATAGGCAAAGCCAAGGAAGCAACGAAATTTATCTTCTTCGCCACTAATATCAACCATCTAGCGGATCCTCAGCGTCGCTTTACATTAAGCCCAGAGGAGATTGCACTTATTAATCCCAATACTCGTACCGCTCCAACCTTTCGTACCCAAGCTGATGCAGAGCTTACCAAAAAGATCTATCGCAAAGTGCCAGTTCTAATCACTGAAAACCAAAGCGATCAGTTACTTGCATCAAAAACTTCTTCAAATCCATGGAACATTCGTTTTATGAGTATGTTCCATATGGCTAACGATAGTGGTCTATTCCTTAACCAACCAACTGCTACTAGCTTGCCGCTCTATGAAGCCAAGCTGATTCATCAATATACCCATCGTTGGGCAAGCTATGAAAATGGTGATACTCGCGATCTTAGCCTTGATGAGCTACAAGACCCTCGCTTTACTATCACCCCACGCTATTGGGTAGAACCCGAACATGTCGAAAACAAACTGATAGAACGCAACTGGCAAAAACTATGGTTACTTGGTTGGCGCGATATTACTAATGCTACAAACGAACGAAGCATTATTGCTTCGCTTATTCCAATTGCAGCGGTAGGTGATACGTTTTTATTAATGTTCCCTGATCAACAAACGGTTGCTAAAACTCCTTGTCTTTTGGCGACTCTAAATAGTCTAACTTTTGACTTCGTAGCACGGCAAAAAATTGCTGGTGTACATGCCAAGTTCTTTACTATGAAACAGCTACCAGCTCTTCCACCGCAGACCTTTGGAAAAGCAGAGCTACTCTATATTGTGCCGCGAGTGCTAGAGCTGGTCTACACAGCCTACGATCTCCAGCCCTTTGCCCAAGATATCTGGGACGAATGCAAGCATGATCTCGATCTGCGCGAAAAGATCATGCTTCAGCGCCGCGCCAACCATAGCGCAACCCACCAGCTAGCCGACCCCCAACTTAGCGCAGCGGTCGACTCGCTCAGCCTCTTCCAAGACCAAGCGCCCCCGCCCTTTATCTGGCATGAAGAGCGCCGCGCCCAGCTACGCGCCGAACTCGACGCCTACATCGCCAAACTCTATGGCCTCAGCCGCGACGAGCTGCGCTACATCCTCGACCCCAAAGATGTCTACGGCCCAGACTTCCCGGGCGAGACCTTCCGCGTCCTAAAAGAGAAAGAAGAGAGGCTATACAAGGAATACCGCACCCGTCGCCTTGTGCTAGAGGCCTGGGACGCCCTCGAATAGCACAGGAACAAGTTTTACCACTGAGGGGAAAAAGTTTTACCACTGAGGGGAATAGTTTTACCACTGAGGCACTGAGACACTGAGAGATAAAGAGATTGAATGAATTATCTACCACTGAGGCACTGAGACACTGAGATAATGAGAGTTAGAATCGGTACGTTCTATCTTTTGCGCAAGCACTCAAACCACATTGCATACATAAGCAATCACTCTCTAAAGACTCTGTGCCTCTGTGCCTCTGTGGTGAATTATCAATAAAAAACTCTGTGCCTCTGTGCCTCTGTGGTGAATTAAAAAGCCTCTGTGGTGAATTAATTACCTACCACTGAGGCACTGAGACACTGAGATAATGAGAGTTAGAATCGGTACGTTCTATCTTATGCGCAAGCACTCAAACCTCACTGCATACATAAGCAATAACTCTCTAAAGACTCTGTGCCTCTGTGCCTCTGTGGTGAATTAAACAGCCTCTGTGGTGAATTCAAAGTATTGTGCAAGAACCCCTGTTCGTATTGCAGCCTTCCCCAAGCATTGTGCAAGAACCCCTGTTCGTATTGCAACTCGCCCCAAGCGTCGTGCAACTTGCCCCAAGCGTCGTGCAAGAACCCCTGTTCGTATTGCAACTCGCCCCAAGCATCGTGCAGCGTTCCCCAAGCACTGTGCAGCGTGCCCCAAGCACTGTGCAGCGTTCCCCAAGCACTATGCAGCGTGCCCCAAGCATCGTGCAAGGCCGACACCCGCCACATCCCCCACAGGCATAGCCTAAACAGCGTTCGGTAATAAATTGGTTAATTCTAATTACACGCAATATCTTCTGAACAACAACAACGGTACAGCTTTCAGAGCAGAGGCAATCGGGCCATTGCTCAGCGCTTTCGTCCAATACGAAAGCTAGCCAAAAGGAAACAAAGCGCCGTGGTTACATTACGTATTGCCGACCAACTCGACGACGCCCGTGTTATCTTTGGCTTAATCGAAACCGACCCCGGGCTGCAAAACTTCTTAGCGAGCTTTGGCTACAACCCAGCCAAGATCGCCGAGGGCCAAGCGCTCCTCATGGCAGCCTCCGATGCTCGCGATGCCGCCCACGCCGCCTTGGGCGATCAGTATGGCCTGACCGACCAACTGAATCAGCATCGCCAAGAGCTTAACAGAATGATCAGCAAACTGAAGGCGGCTATCAAAACCCTCTACCCCAACGACCGCGACATGCTCGAAACCACTGGTATTCGCTGTGCGCCCCGCGCCGCCTCTAAAAGCAGCGAAGTCACCGAGACCGAGGGCAACAAAGCGCGCCAAGCCAGTCGCTCGCAAGCGGCCCTGCTCGACCAAGCCCGCACCCTCTACAACGCGGTGCTCAACGAAGCAAGCCTGCTGGCCGAGCTAGAGAGCATCGGCTACAGTCGCGAACGGCTTGAAGAGGAGCGGCAGCGCATCGAGCACTATATGCAGCTCGACGTGTTGCAAGAGGCCCGTAAAAGCGAGGCCCGCGTCCAAACAGCCCTTCAGCGCGAGAAGCTGGCCGCCCTCACAAGCTGGCTGAAACGTATGCGCAAACTGGCACGCATCACCCAACCCGATCAAATCGCTTATCTCAATATGATTAGAGCCTAGTCTAGGGCTAGCGCTTCGCGCTTAGAGCGAACAAGCTGCTTAGATACACCTGTCGGAGAGCGATCTCCGGCAGGTGTTTTTGGCTGTTTGCGTTTTTGCAGCCTTTCGCTACTAATAAGAGAAAGGCTTCTATCTGCTTGTGTGCTCAAACATGCCGCAGGCTATGCTGCTAATAGCAAATCCGTTTAAAGACCTGCATGCTCTTAGCTCAGAAAAACGCAAAGCCGCGAAAAGCAAAAAGAGTCACGTTCCGCTCTGCCGAAGGCCAAATAGCAAGCGTGCTAGCGGATTTGGTATAAACGGGCCGAACGCTAGGCAGAGAGCCATATTTTCGCTATACTAGCATGCAGTATCTCGGCTATACGGGCCAGCCTGCCCGACTGTTGCCCTTGGGCCAGCGGATCGAGCGCATGGCGGCCTACCTCACCGCTTAACGGTCCGAAAGCTTGCAGCTTCAGCACTGTTGACAAGCATAGCCGCCCAGCCCTTCTGTATAGCGATAAGCTGATAGAAGCGCCATTCGCTCAAGCGCACTCTGACTAGCTATGGATTTGATCTATGCGAGAACCTGCGGAGAGTTCCAAAATCGTTTATGCCGCTATCGAGATCATCGTTGAGCAGATCTTTCACAAAGATAGCTCGCTCTTTAGGCCCGACCAGCCGATCTGGAGCGAGGCCAATCTACGCCTCCTCAATGAGAGGTTCATCGATACGCCCGCCAAAGCGCCAGGCCAGAACTTTATAGAACGCCTTAAAGACCAGCTAGCAGGCGCCTCCGATACGATCTATCAACTGATGGGCGAGCTGCTCTATGCCCATGTGGTGGTGGTAGGCAAGGGCCGTTTTGGAGGTCGGGCGAAACGCGGCTTGATCAATACGGTTTTGAGTTGGGCCGAGCATCCTGTCAGTATTCCTAAGCAGCTCGATGATGCCTTAGACGAAGGTATTATTAATCCTGGCATCGCTTTTTTAACCTTCCGCTATTTTCAAGTCAAGTTTCTGCTCGAAACAGTGCTGGCTTGGAAGCGCCTAGCAGAGAGCGAGCGCACTGCCCTGCTGAACGATCCTTGGGCCTTTAAGCAGTTTCTGTTTGCGCAACCGATCCACAGTGCTTATGCCCAGCGCGAGATCCTGCTACATATGGTCTTTCCGGATACCTTTGAGCGCATCGCATCACGCGATTTTAAACAGCACGCCGCCAAGCTCTATAGCAGCTATACAACTGAACAGCATAGCGATGTCGATCGCCAGCTCTACGCCATTCAACAGAGCTATAGCGCCAAATATGGGCGGCCTTTCGACTTCTTCAATCCGCCCCACACCAGCCCGCGCATCACCAGCAGCGAGAGCAGCAGCGCCAAAAGCTTGCCCAATAGCCTCGGCGACAAGCTGAGCAACTATGCCGAGCTAGCCCTGCGTATAGGCAAACCGCAAAGTGTTCAAGAACTGATCGAAGAGATCGGACGCATCACGCCTCGCATTGTCGACCGCGAACCAGAGCCGCAAAGCCTGATCGACGATCTCAAGCGCCTGCGGGTTATCCAAGATCGCGGCGATGGCAGCTATCAACGCTGGCCTCAGCTTAACGGAGCCAGCCGCAGCGAGTTGATTCGCTATATGGCCCTGATGTTGCTCGTGCAGAGCGAGCAAGGCTACGAGATGCCGATTCTGCGTGCACCGCTCGATGAGCAGCCCCACCCCGCCAGCGACTGGCCTTACGGCGAAGCGCTGCTGGCTTGGTACGAAGAGGCGGGCTTTGTCACAAGGGTTGGCTCGGGCTGGCAAAGCATTGCGAGCGCCTTCGAGCCGCCCACAGGCGAGAGCGTGATGCAGACCACCCTGCGCGATCTGTTTGAAAAGCTGAAACGGGTGCGCCGTTCGCGACAACAGCGCGATCAAGCTGTCAACAGTGTGCTGCCCTATATCGAGCCAGAGATTCTCCAAGCGCGTATTGCTGAGCTGCGGCGCGAGCTGATGGTCGATGAAGAAACCATTCTGCGCATCTATCGCGCGCTCTTGAGCGGCCAGCATGTGGTATTGAGCGGCCCTCCCGGCACCGGCAAAACCCATCTGGCACGCCGTCTGCCCAGCCTGCTCTGGAGCGATAGTGTGCAAGTCGAAGAGCTGAACTTCCCGACCGATCCCAATGACTCGCCCTTCGGCGAACTGGAATCCAAAACCCAAGCGCGCTACGGCTACGATGTGCTACTGACCACCGCAACCGAAGATTGGGGCGTGCGCCATGTGCTAGGCGGCTTAACGCCCCAGGTTGTTAGCAACCAGCAGGGCCAACAACTGGTCTATAAGATCCGCCTGGGTGTGTTGAGCCGCGCCGTATTGAGCAACTACGCCAATAGCGATGATGACGCTATTCCGCGCGAGTTTGTGCGCCGCGAATATCGCGACGAGCAGGGTCGCCGCTACCACGGGCGCTGGATCGTGATCGACGAGTTTACCCGTGCCCCCATCGATGCAGCCTTTGGCAGCCTGCTCACCACGCTCGGCAGCGACGATGCACCCCTAATGGTGCCCACGCCCGACGGCGGCGAGACAGCCGTACCGCTGCCCAAAGACTTCCGCATTCTAGCGACCCTCAATAGCTTCGACCGCCACTTCCTCAACCAGATCAGCGAAGCTATGAAACGCCGTTTTGTCTTTATCGACCTGCTGCCGCCCAGCCGCGATCAACGCAAGGATGAGGCAAGCATCGCACTTAGACGGGCCATCGAGGCGCTTAAAGCGCTCAACCCCGAGCTTGAGACCCTGCTCGACACCTATTTCGAGCGCGACAGCCAAGATCAGTTCCAAGTGCGCGATCCAGAGCACCAAACCGTAATCGAAGACTTCTGGAAGATCTATTGGGCTATCCGTACCTATCGCCAACTGGGCACCGCTCAGGCCATCGCCGCCCTAAAGAGCATGCTTATGGATGTGATGATCGAGACCGAATGGCCGGAAGCGCTCGATAGCGCCCTGAGCGATGTGCTGGCCGACCAGTTGCAGTTGTTGGCCCGCGATGAGCTGCGTGTGCTGCTGCTCTACCTCGAACATGCCGCCGATCGCGCTAGCTTCGTCAGCAAATTGCAAGAGGAACTGGGCAAGCTACCGAGCCAACGCCTGCAGGCCCAGCTCGAAATCCTCGGGCAGGAATCGCATACCAAGCTCAACTTGAAACACTTGGAAGAGCGCTTCGACTTCGGCCGCAAACTAGCTATCCCGCAGGATGGGCTGTTTGTCGCACGTCTCAAAGCATTTATCACTGAAACTGGCTTGTAGAGGATCAGCATTATGACACGAGATACAGCCGAGCAGGCCAGCTTTTACTACAAGGCAGCTCAGCAATTTGTTGAGCAGGTCTTGGCCAAAGATGGCTCGCTCTTTAGCCCCAACCAGCCGATCTGGACCCTCGATCAGCTTAGCGAGCTAGAGCGGCGTTTGGCGCTTCAGCCCGCCGAGGCCAGCAAAGGCTCTTTTCTAACAAACCTGCGCGCCCAGCTCGCCGGAGCCAGCGCCCCGATCTATCAACTGATGGCCGAGCTTTACTTCGTGCATGTGATGAACCCGGGCAATCTGAAGTCGGGCAGCGCCGAGAAGCAACAGACCATCAGAACGATTTTAGGCTGGGCCGAAGGCAGCGCCGACTTCCCAAACGAGTTAGCGCTGGCGCTCGACTATGGTTTGCCCAATACCGGCAGCGCCTTTTCGGTCTATCGCAACCAGCAACTAAGCTTCCTGCTCGATACCTTTCTGGCTTGGAAGCGGCTTATACCCGCCGAACGCGCCAACTACTTGAGCGATCCATGGCAATTTAAGCAGTTTCTCTTCAGTATTCCGATCGAGAAGGCGTATACCCAGCGCGAAGCACTCTTGCATATGGTCTTCCCCGATAGCTTTGAGCCGATCGTATCGCGCAGCCATAAGCAGCAGTTGGCCAAACAATACGCCCACTACGCCGATCAACACTTTGAAGATGTCGACCGCCAGCTCTTGGCGATCCGCGCGGGCTATCAAGCCAAGACTGGCAAGCAGCTCGACTTCTTTAAGCTGCCCGATGCAGCGGCCCACAGTAAGCTGGGCGACACAAACGCCAAGCAAACCGCGCTGCCCGCCAGCTTGGGCAATAAGCTAAGTAACTACGCCGAACTGGCTATTCGCATCACTCGTCCGCTTACAGCCGAACAGATCGTGCTGCTTGTGGGGCAGATCATTCCGCGCATTGTAGATAGGCCGCCACACCCCCAAACCTTGATCGACGATCTCAAGCGGCTGCGTGTTATCAGCTATGAAGGCGAAGGGCGCTACCAACGCCTGCCCCAACTGGCCGATGCAAGCCGCGAAGAGCTGATGAAGTATATGGCGCTGGCCCTGTTGATGAAGCCCGACCAGAGCTACGAGATGCCGATTCTGCGCGCACCGCTCGACGGCAAGCCGCACCCCGCCAGCGAATGGCCTTACGGCGAAGCGCTGTTAGATTGGTATGAAGAGGCGGGTCTGGTCGAGAAGAGCGCCGAGGGTTGGCGCAGTATTCCAGCAGCTTTCGAGCCTCCCACAGGCCAGAGCGTGATGCAGCGCAGCCTAGCCGAGCTGATCGAGAAGATAAAGCAGGTGCGCCGCTCGCATGCACAGCGCAACTATGCCGTAAACAATGTGCTACCTTACATCGAGCCACAACTTTTACAGCAACGCATCGAACAGTTGCGGCGTGAGCTGATGATCGATGAGAAAACCATTAAGCGCATCTATCGCGCGCTCTTGAGCGGCCAGCATGTTGTGCTGAGCGGCCCGCCCGGCACCGGCAAAACCCATCTGGCGCGTCGCCTGCCCAGCCTGCTCTGGAGCGATAGCGAGCCGTTTACAGAGCTCAACTTTGTAACCGATCCCAACCGCACGCCGTTCGAGCCGCTCGAAGAGCAACAACAAGCGCGCTATGGTTACGATGTGCTGCTAAGCACTGCAACCGAAGATTGGGGCGTGCGCCATGTGCTGGGCGGCTTAACGCCCCAAGTTGTTAACAACCAGCAGGGCCAACAACTGGTCTATAAGATCCGTCTGGGTGTGTTGAGCCGCGCCGTATTGAGCAACTACGCCAATAGCGATGACGATGCCATTCCGCGCGAGTTTGTGCGCCGTGAGATCCGCGACGAGCAGGGCCGCCGCTACCACGGCCGCTGGCTGGTGATCGACGAGTTTACGCGTGCGCCGATCGATGCAGCCTTCGGCAGCCTGCTCACCACGCTCGGCAGCGACGATGCACCCTTGATGGTGCCCACGCCCGACGGCGGCGAGACAGCCGTACCGCTGCCCAAAGACTTCCGCATTCTAGCGACCCTCAATAGCTTCGACCGCCACTTCCTCAACCAGATCAGCGAAGCTATGAAACGCCGTTTTGTCTTTATCGATCTGCTGCCGCCTAGCCGCAAGCAGCGCGACGATGAGGCTAAGATTGCGCTCAGACGAGCGGTTGGCGCGCTTAAAGCGCTCAATCCCGAGCTTGAGGGTATGATCGACGACTATCTCCAAGTTGACGCTGAGGACAATTGGCGCGCGATCAAAGACGAACACCAGAAGGTGATCGATGATTTCTGGCGGATCTATTGGGCTATTCGCAGCTATCGTCAACTGGGCACCGCGCAAGCTATCGCCGTGCTCAAAACCTTGCTGATGAGTGTGCTGATCACATCGGGCTTGCAACACGACGAGTCGAAGCTCTGGAGCACAGCGCTCGATAGCGCCCTGAGCGATGTGCTGGCCGACCAGTTGCAGTTGTTGGCCCGCGATGAGCTGCGTGTGCTGCTGCTCTACCTCGAACATGCGGCCGATCTCGATCAGTTCGCCAGCAAACTGCAAGCCGAACTCAACAAACTGCCCTCCCTGCGCCGCCAGTCGCAACTCGAAAGCCTTGGGCAGAGCGATCCCAATACGCTCGAGCGCGATGCTCTAGCCGAACGCTTCGACTTCGCTGCAGCGCTCAGTATCCCGCAGGACGGACTGTTTAAGAGACGGCTCAGGGCATTTATCGCCGAAGCAGGCTTGTAGGGGAGAGGGGATATGAGCGATCTGATGATCCAGGGCTTTCGTCACATGCAGGCGCGCATGATCGCCTTGATCTTGCGCTACGATGAGCAGCGCTTTCGCGACGAAATCGGCGAACGCGAAGGCTCTGGGCTAGCGCTCAGCAGCTTCAGCAACTACCGCGACTTGGCGGTGATCTTCCAGTTGCGCGATAGTTTGTTTGAAAGCATTCTGCCCAGCATTACGCGCCGCCTCAGTTTCGAGTCGCCCCATACGCTCGAGCGCGAAGAGCTGCCCGCACGTGGCCGCGTCAACTGGGTGCGCAGCTTTGAAGCCAACTGGAACGAGCGACCCGACCAAGCCCTGCTCCAAGTCTATACCCATGTGCGGCGGCGCGACTTCGCCACGCCTGGCAACCTGCTCACCATCATCACGCTCTTGCAGTATCAGGCCCATGCGCGCGAGCTGCTCGCCAAAGAGAGCGAGAGCAACCCCGATTCGGCTCTGCGCCACCCTCTGCACAGCATCATCGAAAGCTGCGAAAAGGCTCTGCACTTTCCGCAGTTTGCGGCTTTGCGCAACGCAGCTCAAGCAAAGCTTGACGCAGGCCGCGCCGAGGCGATTGAGGCCCAGCTTAGCGAGCGCTACCACCATATGCCCAGCGCCTACAGCCAGTTGCTCGAATGGCGCAGACGCTACAACGAGCTGCGCTTGATCGAAAACCAGCCAAACCAGGGCGAAGATGTGGTGGGCAGCGACCCCGAGAAGGCCGACATGCTCTTCCAACACTGGATCTTCTTCGAACTGGTCGATCTCTTCGAGAGCAGAGGTCTGCTCGATAGCTTCAACAGCAAAAGGCGCGAGATCCACTTCCGCTGGGGCGCTGAGCAGACTCCCTACCTACTCAAACACGAGGCGACCCGACCTGTTCTGTGGCATAACGCCCCAGGGGTGCGCCCTGACTACTATATCTATCGCAAAGGGCGTCACGAGATCCGCGATGGCAAGCAGCTGATCTGGCAAGAGCCGGGCTACATCCTCGATGCAAAGTACTACAAGCCCCGCGCGGGCGACCGCATGTTCACCGACCCGCTCAAACGTATGCTGGCCGACCTCCAACTGATCGGCGAACGTTATGGTAGCCTGCTCTTCGCCTACGACAAAGCCGATTCCAAGGCACCCGAGGAGCAGCAGAGCGCCCCAAGCACAGAGCAAGCCGAGCTTATGGCTCAGCAAGCCCAAGCCAGCGCCCAGCCCGCCCGCCTTGGGCCGATGCGCGCCACCCTAGATAACAGCTTCGAGCTAAGCCGCCATATCCAGATCGATGGCTGGCAGATTCCGCCCCACTACGCGCCAAGCAGCATCGCCACCTATCTAAACCAGGTGCTCGACCAAGTTCACGCCCGTCTGCACAGGCCCGTCGAGATCCACTGCTATGGCAGCATCGCCGATAGCGATACACTACGCCCCGCACCAGCCCCCGGCACTAGCCCCGCCAGCCTCAACGAGCAGTGCAGCGTCTGTGGCGGACCGTTGGCCTTCTGTCCCAAGCCGCATGTCAGCCCCTACCGCATCGATCGGGTCTGCCCCCAGTGCGACTGCCTAAAAAACAGACGGCTCTGCCATATCATCGGCCAAGAGCAGGCCGTTATCCCGCTGATGGTCAAGCGTGTACTGACTCAAGATGATCTGAACAAGAATATCGAACAGTTACGCAAATGGCTCCAAGATCTCATCCAAAAAACCCAAGACAATGAGGAGATCGAGCAAGCTCGTAACGCGGTGATCGAGGCGGTCGGCCAGTTAGCCGATGCCTATACAAAATACCGTAATCCTCAGTTCGGCCCGATCGAAGACGGTTTACGCAAAGGCAGCCTGCGCCGCTATTGGATCAGTGATCCAAACTCGATCGACCAGAAGTCGCGCGATATGTTGTTATCGGGCGAATATATTTGGTACGATATGGGCGAGGGCTCGGTGCCCGATTGGGCGGCTTGTGTGGTTCAACATCTGCGCGCCTTCGAAAACGAGCTCCATCGACGCTTCTATCGGCCAGCTCGCTTCGAGCTCATGTTCAAAGATAAACCCATGAAGCCCTATAACTTTACCTTCGGCAGCATCGTCAATATCTATGACTATCGTTACAAAGACCAAAACCACAACTGGCAAGCGCTGAACAAGTTTGTGCTCACTCCCAACAAGATCGCGCTAGAGCAGTTCGAAAAGTTTATGCAGCACCTCAAGGTCCTACACGAGATTCGCAATCGGGTCGCCCACCGCGATAGCGTCTCGAAAGCAGATGCGCTCACAGTGCGCACCACGCTGCTCGGCGATGAAGATGATTCGGGGCTGTTTTACGAGTTCTGTCGCGACTTCAAGGTGCTTCAAACAGCTAGCTCCTAGAAGATGCAAGCCGAGTTAAAGCGCAAACTTCAGCACAGAGGCTGTTTCACTCACCACTGTGACACTGAGACACCGAGAGATAAAGAGAAGGCCCAGAAAGCATATAGCTTGAGCATTGTTTCGAATATCTCAGCATACACAAGCACGACCTTTCAAAAGGCTCAGTGACTCTGTGCCCCTGTGGTAAATACGTCTTTATTAGAGCTCTTGAGCTAAAAAAACATCCCCGCCTTTTTGGTATCATAGACAGGCCGATGAAGCGGGCTATTATAGCTTAGGGCGCTGCTTAAGATGCGGCGCTCTATCTTTACGAGCCTCGTTGCAGGGCGGCTCCCTGCGCAAACGCCGCCGCCTGAACGCTCGGCATGGGGTAAGCAAGCTGTTGAGCAACAGCAAAAGGAGTAGGTAATTCCTGTGGAGCTAGCAACAATTAAGCTTGATCTGGCTGTGCGTACTGTGCGGGGCCTTCCGATGATCCTAGCAGGCTGTATCTTGTGGTTTGGCTTTAGTGTCGCAGGTCTTTTACTGCCAGCGGGACCATGGCAAGCCCTGATCTATTTGTTTGGGGCCGGATTGCTCTTGCCGGGCGGTCTAGCGATCGGCGCACTGATGAAGATCGATCTGTTCGCCAAAGGGAACGCGCTCAGCAACTTAGTGGGATATGTAGGTGGCCTCCAGATCCTGTTTATTCCGCTCATGATCGCCTGCTATCAGCTTATGCCCGAGGTTGTACCTTGGTTTCTGGCGATCTTAGTGGGCGCGCACTTCCTGCCATTCGTCTGGCTCTACGAGAGTCGGGCCTATCTCTTCTGCTCTATCGGCATGGTGCTAGCTGGGTCGCTCTCGGGCTGGCTGTGGGGAGCAAACAGCTTTGTGGTGACCCCTAGCTTGGTAAGCGTAGTGCTGATCTTGACGGCGCTGGGCCTGTGGCGCGAGCATCGCGCCCTCAGCGCTGCCTAAGCTTGGCCTAGCACGCCCGCCGCGCCTCGGCGCAGGCGAAGCATAACATCGCGCAGCGCTGAGCAAGAATGTTGGCCTTTCTTCGCTCTAGGGCACGTTGTAGCAAATCCGCTTGTTTCGTTTCTATTTGGCCTTGGGCAGAGTGGAGTTTGCCTATTCTTTCACACCTCGATTTTGTTTTCCTGCGTTCCATAAGCGCAGGTCTTTCAACAGATTTGCTACTACCCCGTGGGTGCGCCAAGTGCTGGGCGAGTGCGAGCTTGTTTAAGCGCGAGGGGCGCAAGCGGGCTTGAGCTTGGGGCAGGCAAGTGTTTCGGGGCTTTGGGGGGCGGCTGCGAAGCACAAAACGATAAGCCCGAGGCGGCGGGCAAAATGTTGATAGCCGTAGGCGGACGCGGTTAAGGCCCGCTTTGAGGTAAAGTCTTCGCCGTCAGAGCGCTACAGGCATCAAAGAGCTTGGGCGGCAAAGGTAGCGAGATCTGCTCTGGGCAAAAAGAGCGCTCTCGCTGCTCCTTTTTAGAACAACTGGCAGGAAATCGGGCCAGCTTTCTTGTATAGATTGTCCAATCCAAACGAAAGCGCAGAAGAGCGGCTCGCAAGCGCTGCCGATCAGAATGAGAACGGCCTCGCTACAGCCCGCAATAGGCCCGACTTGTGCCCGAACATGGGGCATAAATCGCGAGCTTGTTCTAGGACATGTCGATTTGGTATTGTAGGCAATTTCGCGTATAATAGACATAATTCTGGATGCGAAAACGACAAAAACAAGTATTTAATAGTTTATTTGTATTTGCAAATACTACTCGACATGTGATACGTATTGTGTACACAATACTTCGCGTATTCAATAAGCCTATTTACGCATAGCAAGCGTTCTCAATAGCTCTACTCAAGGGCCATGTTAGCCCTTATCAAGTTTGTATGAACATACGGGTTGTATGTTATGTCGCTCTACAAACCTGAGTGTGCTATTGTGTAATTGTTTGTATGTTTTGTGAGTCTCGAAGCTACGAGGCGCAGGCAAAGCAGTATTGTGTGCACTCAGTTTTGCCAAATAGAAAAAACTATTAAATCTTCCAGTCAGCAGCTTTGCTTCGGCAAGCGATCAGGTGGTTCAACATTCCTGCCAATCATTGATGGGGTGCTTGGGATGTTACCTGGGTTGACTGGCGTCGCCTCAGGACACATGGAGACGGAAAACGCTTATTGTACCGTACAAGCAAGATGACAAACAGCGGTATAATAAGAACCCTCAGTCATATGTAGGCGAATGTCACATCAATGGGGATGTCCGTCGTTTCGCAAAGCACTGTAGGAGGAGCAGCTACACTATGGGTGTCTTGATGGAAGTTAAGGATCTCACCGTGCGTTTTGATACGCAAGACGGTGTGGTCCAAGCGGTAAATGGTGTTTCGTACACCCTCCGTGAAGGCGAAATCCTGGGTGTTGTCGGCGAAAGCGGTAGCGGTAAGAGTGTTCACGTGCTCTCGATGCTGCGTCTCATCCCAACACCTCCCGGACGTATCGAAAAAGGTCAGGTTCTCTTCGAGGGTTCAGATCTGTTGAGCATGCCAAACGACGAGCTGCGCAAGGTTCGCGGCGGTCAGATCGGTATGATCTTCCAAGACCCGATGACATCACTGAATCCAGTGTTGACCATTGGTCGCCAGATCACCGAAGTGCTGACTCTGCACATGAACATGAATCAGAAGGAAGCCGACGATCGAGCAACCGAATTGCTCGAGATGGTAGGTATTCCTGATGCGCGCCGCCGTCTGCGCGACTATCCCCACCAGTTCTCGGGTGGTATGCGCCAGCGCGTGATGATCGCGATCGGTTTGGCCTGTAACCCGAAATTGCTGATCGCTGACGAGCCGACAACCGCTCTCGACGTAACAATCCAAGCTCAGATTATCGACCTTGTTCGCCGCCTCCAAGAGAAGTTGGGTATGGCGATTATTTGGATTACGCACGACTTGGGTGTAGTGGCAGGTCTGGCCGATACTTTGCAAGTAATGTACGCTGGCCGGATCGTAGAACGTGGGCCTGTGCGCGAGGTCTTTAAAGACACCCGCCACGCCTATACCTTAGGTCTGTTGAACTCGTTGCCGCGCGCCGACCAGAAGCGCGGTACGCGTCTCGTTCAGATCGGCGGTATGCCACCAGATCTTACCCAGCCGATTATCGGCGATCCCTTTGCACCGCGTAATCCGTATGCTACTGAACGGTGTTGGAAGGAAGCTCCGCCGCTTCTGCCCGTTCCCGATGGACATCCGGAGCACCTTGCAGCTGCTTGGTATGACCTTCGCACCGCTAAGAAGTCGCGTGAATTTGGAGAGAAAGTGGTGCAGCCATGACAACATATCAAGCCGCCGGTTCCGAACCTCTGTTGAAGGTACAGAACCTGGTCAAACACTTCCCAATCAATCGTGGCATCATCTTCCAGCGCCAAGTCGGCGCTGTCAAGGCCGTCGACGATGTGACCTTCAACGTCTATCCCGGCGAGACCTTGGGTCTGGTAGGTGAGTCGGGTAGCGGCAAGAGCACAACCGGTCGTACCGTGCTGCAGCTCTACCGCCCAACCGGTGGTCAGGTGCTGTTCGAAGGCACCGACCTGGCTCAGCTGCGCGGCGATGCCCTGCGCAAGATGCGCCGCAACGTGCAGATGGTCTTCCAAGACCCCTACGCGAGCTTGAACCCGCGTATGACGATCGGCGACATCATCAGCGAGCCGATCCGCGTACACAATCTGCGCCAAGGCAAGGCCGTGCGCGAGCGCGTGAACGAACTGCTGGAGCTGGTGGGTCTCAACCCCGCCTTCGCAAACCGCTATCCGCACGAGTTCTCGGGCGGTCAGCGCCAGCGTGTCGGTATCGCACGTGCGCTCGCAGTCGAGCCCAAGCTGATCATCTGTGACGAGCCGATCTCGGCGCTCGACGTGTCGATTCAGGCTCAGGTTATCAACCTGTTGCAAGACCTGCAAGAGCAGTTGAAGCTGACCTACCTGTTCATTGCACACGACTTGAGCATGATTCGCCACATGTGCCAGCGTGTAGCGGTGATGTACAAGGGCAAGATTGTAGAGCTGGCCGAAACCGACGAGCTGTACAACAACCCGATCCACCCCTACACCAAAGTGCTGCTTTCGGCAGTGCCGATTCCCGACCCGGATATCGAGCGCACCCGCCAGCACTTGATCATGGACCCGAACTTCGACTACACCGAGAAAGATTCGCGCATGGTCGAGGTTTCGCCCGGTCACTTTGTGGCGGCAAGCCGCGTGTAATTGTTCTAAACAAGCCTCAAGCACCTCCCAAACGGGGGGTGCTTTTTTCATTCACCACAGAGAGGTACAGAGGCACAGAGAAATAAAGAAAAAAGAGCGTTAGACTCGCTATCTTAACTTTATGCGCAAGCACTTAAACGGTACTGCATACACAAGCAATAACTCTCAAAAGACTCAGTGTCTCAGTGTCTCGGTGCTTCGGTGATAAAACTTGTTCTAGAGCCTCAGTGTCTCGGTGCCTCAGTGGTAAAACTTGTTCTAACGCCTCAGTGTCTCAGTGCCTCGGTGGTAAAACTTGTTCTAGAGCCTCAGCGTCTCTGTGGTAAAACCTGTTTCTGTGTCTTAGTCCTCATTGCTAGCTACAACACTATGGCGGCGGGGGCTTTACCCCAAGTCGGTCTTTAACCGCGTCCGCCTACGGCTACCAACATCCTGCCCGCCCAAAAGGGGTGCTAGCTGCCCGTCAGCCGAGACCGCCTGAAAAAGCAAGGCTGCAAGCAGACTGGGTCTAAACACGCAGTGCCTCTCAGCCTCTACAGTGAAAGCCAATGCCAAAACAGCGCTCAGTAAACCCATGGCAAAGGCCAAATAGCAGCTTTCCTAGGGTTTAATCAGTTTCGATAGCAATAACTTGACAAAGTCGAAGGATTAGTATACCCTAACACCAGCTACTTTGTCTTGAAGCTGATAGTACAACATTCCATATATAAGAAAGATACCCATGTCTGCCGAAGAAACTCTCTCGATTCCTTCCGAAACTCGCGCATTACTCGATGCGATTCGTAAGCGACGCAGCTTTGGCTTGGCCGATGTCTCGCCAGAGCCGATCGATCTCTCCTTGGTTGAAACGATGCTAGAAGCTGCTAACTGGGCGCCCAGCCATGGCAAGACCGAGCCGTGGCGCTTTACGGTCTTCGCGGGCGATGGTCGCCAGAAGCTGAGCGATGCTTTCGGCGAGGCCTATCGCTTGGTCACGCCGCCAGCGCTCTACAGCGAGGCGGGCGAAGCAGCTCAACGCGAACGAGCTTGGCAAGCGCCCGTGTGGATCAGCATCGGTATGTCGCCCGAGTACGATCTGCATGGCAAGCCGCGCATGCCCGAGTGGGAAGAGCAGATCGCTGCGGGCATCTCGGCCTATATCATTCACACCGTCGCCGCATCGATGGGCTTAGCTGCTAAGTGGACCAGCGGCAAAGTAGTGATCCATCCCCACGTCGCCAAGGTGGCGGACCTAGAAGAGCCAGCCCGTCTACTCGGTTTTCTCTACGTAGGTATGCCGAAGCGCGAATGGCCGCAAGGGATTCGCCGCCCTATCGCACAAAAAGTTCGCTGGATTACAGAATAAGGGCACGCGCTATGTGTTTAAATATGACGGTCATCGCCTATGGCAACGAATCGCGTATGATCTCGCAGTGCGAGCACGGCACCATCCATCTGATTTGGGAGATCTCGACCCTGCGCCTGAGCGAACCAGACTTTCTGTTCTTCGCTGAGTTTCTCGAACAATACGGCACCAGCGATGAGAGCAAGGTACAGCAGGCTTGGTGTATGCTCGAATGCGATCCGCACCACAACCGTCGCTTGTGGATCGGCCAAGTTGGCCTTGTGCTCGATGCGGTCGACTTTATAGAGCTGCTCGCTCTGGTCAAAGAGGCCGCCGCGATGATCCAGATCGACTTTCTTGCACCTCAGTCGCTGCTCGAATATCCTAATCTCCAAGTGAATCCCGCAGCGCTTGGGCACAATTAGTTCGCTTCCCTGCTCGTCAAGCTCAGGCAATCTAGAGATCTTGACGAGCAGGATCTTTTTTATAAAAGGGAGCGCCAGATGCGATCGATAATGCAAGCTTCAACCTATACACCCGCTCACTACAGCCAAGCTTGGCTAGCAGAGAATGAAGAGTTACAGGATGTAGTTGATGATCTGCTTGAAGAAGAGCTGCTGCTGCACGACTTTGATGAGCATCTGCGCGTTTTGTTAAGCACGCGACTGCGCAGTACGGTCGTCGACATCGTGGTTAACACTGTGCGACAACTCTAAAAGTCTGAACCGGTGTAGCTTCCCAGCAAACAACTTTGCACTACGCTTCTCCACACTGCTCATCACCCCGCACCTGCCCTCTATACGTTGAAATAAGCCTTCGTCCAGCTCGGACGGGCTTGTCTATTCAGCCTGCCTGCTTTTTTCTGCAAAAACATGGTATGATTGCCTTCTAGACGAACGATTCACGCAAAGAATCGAAAGATTATCCTTATACAACCGCTTGTGGTGGTATATCAAGGAGTGACTAATGACTGAATTGCATGGCTTTGAGCTAGTTTGGGAACGTAACATCTCCGAGTTAAACACCTTCGCCCAACTCTTTCGACATCGCAAAACGGGCGCAGAGCTGTTGTCACTCCAAAATGACGATGAAAATAAAGTCTTTGGGATCACCTTCCGCACTCCGCCGAGCGATTCAACCGGTATAGCGCATATCCTTGAACACTCGGTGCTGTGTGGTTCGCGCAAATATCCTTTGAAGGAACCATTTGTCGAATTGCTCAAAGGTTCGCTCAAGACCTTTTTGAATGCGATGACCTATCCAGACAAAACGGTCTATCCGGTGGCGAGCCAAAACCTCCAAGATTTCTACAATCTGACCGATGTCTATCTCGATGCGGTCTTCTACCCGCGCATCACACCCGATGTCTTACAACAAGAGGGTTGGCACTACGAGCTTGAGTCGCTCGACGCACCCTTAACCTATAAGGGTGTGGTCTTTAACGAGATGAAGGGCGCTTATTCCTCGCCCGAGCGCAACCTCTACGAGGCTGCTCAGCAGTCGCTCTTCCCCGATACAACCTATGGCGTGTCATCGGGCGGTCATCCACGCCACATTCCAGATCTGAGCTACGAGCAGTTCAAGCGTTTCCACGAGACCTTCTACCATCCCTCTAACTCGCGGATCTATTTCTATGGCGATGATCCGGTCGAAGAGCGTCTGCGCATTGTCAACGAGTACCTGAAAGACTTCGACAAGATCGAAGTCGACTCGTCAATCGCTCTCCAGAGCCGATTCAGCGAACCGCGTGCGGTCGAACGCAGCTATGCTGCCTCTGCCGATAGCGACAATAGCAAGAAGTTTATGACCACGCTGAACTGGCTGCTGGCTGAGTCGAACGATCCCCAGCTCAATCTCGGCCTCACCATCCTCGATGATATCTTGCTCGGCAGCCCGGCGGCTCCGCTGCGCAAGGCTCTGATCGATTCCGGCTTGGGCGACGATGTGGTAGGTGGCGGCTTGAACGATGGCCTGTTGCAACTAACCTTCTCGGTCGGGCTGAAGGGCATTCGCGAGCAAGATGCGCCCGCCGTCCACGAGCTGATCCTCAAAACCCTGAAAGATCTGGTCGATAACGGAATCGAAACCGAGACGATCGAGGCTTCGCTCAACTCGGTCGAGTTCAGCCTACGCGAAAACAACACTGGCTCGGCCCCGCGCGGCTTGGTGGTGATGTTGCGCGCGCTCGACGCCTGGCTCTACGACCGCAACCCGCTCGATGGCCTGACCTTTGAAGAGCCATTGTCGGTCATCAAAAAGCTGGCGTTCGAAGGCTACTTTGAAGATTTGATCCGCCGCTACCTATTGGAAAACACGCATCGCACCAGCGTCTTGCTGCGCCCCGACCCCGAGCTGGCCGCACGCGAAGAGGCCGACGAAGCTGCCCGCTTGGCAGCTATTCGTGCCAGCATGAACGAAGAACAGCTCAAAGAAGTGATGGCGAGCGCCGCCCATCTGAAAGAGCTGCAAGAGAGACCCGACTCGCCCGAAGCCTTGGCGAGCATCCCCAGCTTAAAGCTGAGCGATCTCGACCGCCAGAACAAGCGCATTCCGATCGAGGTACAAGAGATCGACGGCACACCCTTTATCAGCCACGACTTGCACACCAACGGCATCGTCTATTTCGATCTCGGCTTCGATCTGCGCAGCGTTCCGGCCGCCTTGCTGCCCTATGTGCCGCTCTTCGGGCGCGCCCTCACCGAAATGGGCACCGAGCAAGAGGACTTCGTCAAGCTCTCACAGCGCATTGGGCGCAACACCGGTGGCGTGTGGGTCAGCCGACTGACCTCGCTACACAACGACCGCAAACAGCACGTCGCTTGGTTCCTGTTGCGCGGCAAAGCCATGGCCGATCAGGCCGAGAAGCTCTTCGACATCATGCGCGATGTCTTGTTGGGCGTGAAGCTCAACAACCAAGAGCGCTTCCGTCAGATGGTGCTCAAGGCTAAGGCCGGCTTGGAAGCTGGCTTGATCCCCAGCGGGCATAGCTTCGTCAATCTGCGCATGCGCTCGAAGTTCAATACCATGGACTGGATCGACGAGCAGCTGGGCGGTATCAGCTATCTCTTCTTCTTGCGCCAGTTGAGTGAAGCGGTCGAGAACAATTGGCCGAGCGTGCTGGCCCGCCTCGAAGAGGTGCGCTCGTTGCTGATCAACCGCCGCCGCGCGCTGGTGAACGTCACCCTCGATCAAGCGACAACTCTCAAGTTGCAGCCTCAGATCAAGGCTCTGCTCGATGCGCTGCCCAGCCACAACCGTCCGCTAGTCGAATGGCACGGCGGCTTGAGCGAGGGCAACGAAGGTCTGACCCTGCCCGCACAGGTCAACTACGTTGGTAAAGCGGCCAACCTCTACGATCTGGGCTACGAGTACAACGCTTCCGCAGCGGTGATCTCGCGCTACCTGCGCACAACCTGGCTGTGGGAGAAGGTGCGTATGCAGGGCGGCGCCTACGGCGGCTTCTGCTCCTTCGATCGGCTCTCGGGTGTCTTTAGCTTCACCTCTTACCGCGACCCCAACCTGTTGGGCACGCTCGAAAACTACGATCTCGCCAGCCGCTTCCTCAAAGAGCTGAAGCTGAACGACGATGAACTGACCAAGAGTATCATCGGAGCGATCGGCGATATCGACGCCTATCAACTGCCCGATGCCAAGGGCTACACCTCCTTGGTTCGCTACCTATTGGGCGATAGTGAAGAGCGCCTGCAACAGGCCCGCGACCAGATCTTCGCGACCAAAGCCGAAGACTTCCGAACCTTTGGTGAGCTGCTCGAGAAGTTCAACGAGGTGGCCCAAGTGGTGGTACTCGGCTCGACGTCCGCGATCGAGGCGGCCAACCGTGAACGCAACGACTTTTTGCAGCTTGTGAAGGTGCTCTAACACCTCCGATGACAGGCAGCGCTCCCAAACCAAGGGGAGTGCTGCCTGTTCGCTGTTTGTGACGGATCAAGCATGAAGCGCGACTTTATTTGGATTGTTCTGCTCAGCCTCTGCATCTATTTGCTAACAACGAGCGGCCATCTCTACTCGCCCGACGAAGAAACCATGTACGAAGTGACGGCAGCCATGCTTACACGCGGCGCCGTCGATCTACCAAACGACAATTCTCTGCCCCTGATCGCACTCCATCGCGGCCCTAACGGATTGTGGTACTCGCATTTCGGCATTCTTCCCTCGCTGCTTGCCATTCCGGGCTATCTGCTCGGCCAATTGATCGGCGGCGGGGCGACGCCAGCAGGTTCGATGCTCTCGCACCTCTTCGTGAGTCTGATCAACGCACCGATCACGGCCCTCACAGCTGGTTTCGTACTGCTGTTTGTGCGCCGCTTGGGCTATAGCCGCTCTGCCGCGTGGGCCTGCGCACTGATCTTCGCCTTCGCCTCTCCGGCCCTGGTCTATGCCCGCACCTTCTTCTCGGAGCCATTAACGGCCTTGCTGCTGCTAGTTGCCCTAGAGCGCGCCTGGAACTTTCATAACAGCGGCGCTTGGCGGGCGGCACTGCTCTGCGGACTGGCGTGCGGTCTGCTCTTGGCAACGCGCGTGGCGACCGGAGTGATTCTGCCTTGGATCTTGCTCTTTCTAGTCAGCAAAGCCCAGCTTGCAGAGCTCTCAAAGCTCCACCCAGCCTTGCAAAGCCTGATTGCGCCCTTGCCCAAGGCGCTGCAAAAGCTGCTTGCAACGCTTGTGCTCTATGGTATCGGCTTTCTGCCCGGGCTGCTCTGCTTTGTAGGCTACAACTTGGCGCGCGGCGATCTGCCTTGGAGCACAGGTTACAGCAGCGAAAGCTGGGTCTTTACGACACCGCTGCTAGTGGGCTTGTCGGGGATGTTTCTGCAAGTCGAGCGCGGCCTGATCTTCTATGCCCCACCCGTTGTATTGAGTCTGCTTGGCCTATGGAGCTTTGCGCGCCGCCAGCCGAGTCTGACGCTGACGATTGCGCTCTTGAGCATTTGCTATACCTTCTTGCACGCTGGCCGAACCGCCTGGGAAGGTGGTGCAGCATGGGGGCCACGCTACATTTTGGCTCTGTTGCCGGTCTGGCTACTACCGCTGGCGGCGCTGTGGGATGCACTAGGCAGCCAACGCCGTGCCTTGGCACTCTTTAGCCTGCCCGTAGCACTCAGCTTCATCGTCAATCTGCTGGGGATCTTGGTGAACTTCAACACCTACTACAACGACACAGCCCTGCGCGAAGGTAGCCTCCTGTTCGGCAGCCCTTCCCCGATCGCCGCACACTGGAATCTATTAAACGAGCGCTTGGCAAGCGCCAACTATCCAGACGATCATTGCGCCTTGCAAGAGGGCTTTTATCCGACGGAGGGCGGTGAAGGCACATTGTTACCGCGTCGCAGCGGGGCGCAGGCACAACTCAGTTGCCGAACCAGCAGCCCTAGCAAGCTGGAACTGCTGCTCGACGATCGGCGTCCACCCGATGCGCCCGTGGGCGAGCTTAGCTTGGCTTGGAATGGCCGCGAGGTCGCAGGTATGCAGCCCGGTCAGCAACGCCTGCTCACCTTCTTCCTGCCCGAAGGAAAAACGAGCTTTAGCTTGCAGAGCACTACATGGAACCCAGCCGAGATCGGTTTCAGCGAGCGCGACGATCAGCTGGGCGTGGCGCTGATGGCCTTGAACGCCAGCCACTTCGATAAAAGCAACCTCACCCTGCTCGATACGAGCATCGAGCCGCTGCCGAGTCATGCCGTGAAGCGCTGGGCTTGGTACTATCAACCAAGCAACCAGCATCTCTTCGATATGTGGTGGTGGTATCTGCCCCGTTCCGAGATCGGCCTAGGGGGAGCGTGGGGCTACGGTCTGTTCGTCGTGCTGATCATGGCGCTGTCCATCGTTCTAGCGCGGCGTTACGCCTGAACAACGCCGCCTGAGGGCGCGGTTTAGTGAGGAAGCATACCTTTTACCACTGAGGCACCGAGACACTGAGGCGCTAGAACAAGTTTTACCACCCAGGCACCGAAACACTGAGGCGCTAGAACAAGTTTTACCACCCAGGCACCGAAACACTGAGGCGCTAGAACAAGTTTTACCACTGAGGCACCGAGACACTGAGGCGCTAGAACAAGTTTTACCACCCAGGCACCGAGACACTGAGGCGCTAGAACAAGTTTTACCACTGAGGCACTGAGACACTGAGAGATAAAGAGATTGGATCGGAGCTTCAAGTATTACAGGCTTAGGTGTAAACTTCACCGCATTCGTACACTTTCCAATACAATCTCTACAAAACTCGGTGCCTCTCTGCCTCCGTGGTGAATGTTCTCTAAAAAACTCGGTTCCTCTGCGGTGAAGACAAAGCTACTTTAGTACAAGCCAGCCTGCTGCAGACGATCGCGCAGCAGCGCTAGCTGGATCGCGACCTCGCGATACTCATTTTCACCGCTGTGGTGCTCGACCGACCAGCAACCTTGGTAGTTCACCTTGAGCAGAGTCGCAATGCTGTCGGCCAAGTGGCTGTTGGTCGCCTCCCACGAGATGTGGGTGTGCATCGCCCAAGGCGCCATCAGTTCATCGCCGGGATTGCCACGGAAGTGAAGCAGCACACCGAAGCCCGGATGATCGACGGCCTCGCAGAGTCGGCGCATGTTCTCGGGCTTTACCTCGGCGCCCCAGTGATTCTCGGGGCCTACCTTGAAGCCATTGTCGTAAGCCCACTGCGCATACTCGCGGAAGCGCTTCACAATCGTCTCGAACTGCTCATCAGTGAAATCTTCATCGCGCCCACCAGCGTCGATGCGCAGAGTGCGCGCCCCGAGGGTTTTAGCGATCTGCAAGTAGCGCAGCGCCTGCTGATAGTGAGCTTCGCGTACCTCAGGATCATCTTCCCAAATGTGCGGACCATCAACACAAAGGTTCACCAAGGTCAGCTCACGCTCATCGAGCGCGCGCTTTACTTGAGCGATATAGTCATCGTCGAGGCTTTTCAGCATGCCATTCCAAATGTCGGCGGTGCGTAGGTCGTAGCGGTAGCGGCAGCTTTCGAGGTAACCAAAGAGGTCGATCAATCCGTCGCGTAAGAGGCCATGAAAAGCGTAGGAGGCGATACCGATGTTCATCGTTGAAACCTTTTGTATCACACTGGAGCCAATGCTAAGCGGCAATAACTTCGGCGCCTAGCCCATATAGAGTACCACGTTTTGCATAGCGCGTTGTCAGCACTAAGTTTGGTCCAAGTCAGCGTTAAGCTGGCCGCTACAAATAGCCTTGAGAAGGGACATTTTTTAACCACAGAGATAAAGAGATTGAATTAATCATCTACCACAGAGAGACTAAAACACTGAGAAAACAAGAGTTAGACTCGGTACCTTATACCTTAAGCGCAAGCACTTACAATGGAGTGTAGATACAAGCAAAAACTCTCAAAAGACTCAGTGTCTCTGCGCCGCAGTGGTGAATTAAAAGCGTTGTGTAAGAACCCCTGTTCGTATTGCAAGCTTCCCTAAGTGTTGTGCAAGAACGCCTGTGCGCCGTGCAAGAACACCTATTCGTATTGCAAGGCTCCCCGAGTGTTGTGCAAGAACACCTATTCGTATTGCACGCTACCCCAAGCTTCGTGCAAGAACCCCTGTTCGTATTGCACACCGCCCCAAGCTTCGTGCAAGAACCCCTGTTCGTATTGCACACCACCCCAAACGCCATGCAAGGGCATGAAAGCGCTAAAGCGAAGACGAAATACGGCATTACTAAGCGCAATAGCCAGTCAGCGGGCTTGCTCAGCTATCTAGCAGGCCTGTTCAACTAACAAGCAGGCAGACCTTGAGGAAAAACAGGTGAATTTCTCCTTCTAAAGGGCATTCTGAAGCGTGCTACAATGATAACAGGGCGAGTACGAATGGCTCTGAAGCTGGCGGCTCGACCAAATATCCTACCTGCTAGCCCTTAGGAGAAGAGAATGAGTGCCGAAGCAAGAGCGAACAGCTTTCGGATGCCATCAGATGTTCGGTTGGGCTATGTTCATCTTACAGTAGCCGACCTTGAAAAACAGATTTTATTCTATACCCGTGTGCTCGGCTTCCATGTTCACTGGAAACAGGACGGAGAGGCCGCGCTTGGCAGCGCTTCCGAGGTGCTTTTGCGCCTAAGCGAGCTGCCTCAGGCCAAGCGCTACCAGCGCAGCTCGGGTATGTATCATTTTGCATTGCTCTACCCCAATCGCAAAGAGCTGGCGCGCGCTGTAGCTCGGCTCTTCGCGCTACGCTACCCCAATGCACCAACCGACCATGGCATCTCTAAAACGACCTATCTTGACGATCTAGAGGGCAATACGATCGAGCTGTATGTGCGCTCGCTCGACGATGCTGTCTATGAGATTGTCGACGGCGATCTACGGGTGCGCTATGCCAATGGACGGATCGGCACGGGGCGTGACCCGCTCGACCTCGATGCGCTCTTTAGCGAACTGAACGATAATGATTCGATCGATCTACCTTTGCCGGAAGGCACCCAAGTCGGCCATATGCACCTCTATGTTTCGAGCCTCGAACGTTCGCTTGAGTTCTATGCATCGGTCTTGGGCTTTGAAGAAGGCCCAATCTTCCCCAATTTCCGCATGGGCGAGGTGGGTATCGATGCCCTGCAGCCGCATGTGATCGCCTTTAACACCTGGAAGGGCCATAATCTACCGCCCGCGCCCGCCGATGCACTGGGCATTCAATACTTTACCATCGTGCTACCCTCGCGCCAGCAGCTCGATCAAGTAGTCGAACAGGTTCAGGCGGCAGGCCTGCCGACCGAAACAAGTGAGCAAGGGATCGTGGTTTATGATCCTGCCCAAATTAAAGTGGTGCTGACCGATCGGATGCCCTCGCTTCAGCCCTAAACAGCTTTGCTGAGCTAGATTGCTGCAGTACCATAGAGAAAGGCTGGAAGATCGTTGTGTGCAGCGATCTTCCAGCCTTTTCTAGCTTTTCGCTCACGAGCCGAGAGCGGCTCTTACAAGCGTGTAGATGGTAGCAAATGTGGTAGATTATACCAAATCCGCTAGCTTGCTTTCTATTAGGCCTTCGGCAGAGCGGAACTTGACTATTTTTGTTGTGTGAGATTTCGCGGCTTTTCGTTTTTCTGAGCTAAGAGCGTGTAAGCCATTCAACGGATTTGATATCACTCACTTTTTGGTCTTCGGCAGAGCTCAACTATATTTTCTTTCCCCAGCTTTTCGTTTTCCCGCACTAAGCGAACGCAGCTCTTTAAAACGAATTTGGTATGAAACCCGTTTGAAGCGTCCCATTGTCGATGGCTTCGGACCACAGATAGAAGCCGACTGTAACAAGCTAGATGTTGATAGCCGAAGGCGGACGCGCTAGAAGCCGAATGGAAGGTAAAGACCTCTCCGCCAGAATATTAATGCGTCAATCGGAAGCGACCTCAAACAACAGGCCCAGAGCTCGTTGCAGCCCTAGACTCGTAACAAGCCGCGAAAGCCACGCGAGGCGTAGTAGCTCTCGGCTCCATTGTGATAGATGAACACGCGGTTGTAACGCCGATCGCCGTAAAGGGCGCCGCCCAGTTCGCGCACGGGAGCAGGAGTTAGTAGCCAGCTCGATGTTTTGGTGTCGAACTCGCCCAGCTCTTGCAGCTTGCGATACATTTCTTCATCGAGTAACTCGATCCCCAACTCCTCGGCCATATCGAGCGCGCTGCTTTTCGGTTTGTGTTCTTTGCGCGCATCGAGGGCCGCGCGATCGTAACACAGGCTTCTGCGTCCTTTGGGAGACTCAGGCGAGCAATCCACAAACAGATATTCATCCGTAGCTGGATCATAGCCAATAACATCTGGCTCGCCGCCGCTAAGCTCCATCTCGTTAAGGGTTTGTAGCCTGGCCGGATTGGCTTGTAGCTTAGCTACTATCTTGGGCCACTCTAGCCCAGCGTGACGCTGCATATGAGTTTCAAAACGGGCTTTTAAGATCTCAAGAATATCGCCATTGGGGACTAGCTGTTCAGACTTTGCCTTGGGCATTCTCAAGCTCCTCTCTCAGTTACGAAACTTGTGTGGGTCATTCCATTCTAGGCGGCTGCATTTTACAGATAGATAGGGCTGCTGTTACTGGATAGGATGTTGGTAGCCGAAGGCGGACGCGGTAAGGAGCGAATGGAAGCTAGAGAAGATAACGCCAAACACTAAAGAGATGAAGCAGATTTGCTAGAAGTTGGGCAGCCCTGCCCGCCATTCAGCCTGCGACAGGGCAAATTCGCTTTCGCTTAGCTGTTTAAGAGCGAGTTTTTGCAGCAAACGTCGCGAATAGTGGTTTTCGGGATGAGTGCCAGAAAGAATGCTATCAATCTGTAACTGCGCGAAGAGGTAATCGATGATAGCGCGACATGCCTCAAAGGCATAACCTTGGCCGTGGAAGGCAGGATGAAAGATATAGTCCAAGTTGCGAACCTGCCCAGACAGATTGCAGCGTGGCTCGATCGCCAATAAACCGATCAGCTCGGGTTTTGCTTTGAGGAAAACCGCCAAATAGTTATCTTCGGAAGCAAACCAAGCCGCGATATCGGCCATTTCTTTGTCGGATGTGGGCCAAGCTGGCTCAAAACGCGCGCTATCAGAGGCTTGATAAGCGACGATCATAGCTTGGAGGGCCTGCCAATCTTCGCTAAGGAAGTTTCGAACAACGAGTCGCTCGGTTTCAATCGCTTCCATTGAGATGGCTTTCTATCGAGACGGCTGTGAGTGGTCAAGCAGAGAAGAAAATCATAAGCATAGGCAATAGATCGCTCGATAAACGGCCTTAGCGTAGATCAATGCCCTGAAGGCCGATGCGCACCCATCGCAACTGGCCCTGCCAGTCTTTGATCAAGAGTGGAAAGCCAGCCTGTGCAGCTGGACGTATCTCAAACATGAGGTTGCGGTCGTGAATATCGCCGTAGTGCTGGCGGAAGTGCTCAAAACGCTCTTGGAAACGTGCCTGTAAGAGCGCAGTGAGCAGGCGATCGATGGCTCGACGGCGGTCGGGCTGGAGCTGAAAGCGGCCCCACTCGTAGCCGTAGACAAACTCGCGTACTTTGATCAGGCCCGTGAATTGCAAACCGATCAAGGCTGTTGGCGAGAAGGCTTGGCCGCGCAGCTGGCCGAGGCGCTCTTCAAAAAAGTAGTGGCCGCCGATAAAGCGTCCATTGAGATAGTGGCGCTCGTCGATCAGCTCGATCACAAAGACGCGCCGCTCTTCATCGGCGACACAATAACATGCCTTCTCTTCGCCCGAGCCAAGGTAACAACACTGCCAACGCGGGTCAGGGAAGTGTAAGGTTCCGTCGCGGTAACTGGCTTGGAGAATGGTACGTCGATGTTGGCTGCCCACTTCGTGTGGTTCGATCTTACGCACCTCTGTAATTTTGCCTTGGAAGTTGAGTGGAAACAAGGCTACAACCCTCACACAGATAAAACTCAGGCTTTAAGCTGCTATTTATAGGGGATCATCTGGCGTGGAGCAAAGATATAGCTGGTTTTTTCGTCTTTTAGCCAATCGATCAGCTTTAGAATACCCACGTAGTTTAAGATGATCCCCAAAACGATGCCGATCAGCCAATCGCTCCAAGTGGCTAGCCCTGCTTGCAGCACATGCCAAAAGAAAAGGAGCATGATAGGCAGAAAGAGCAGCAAACTCGTGAGCATGCCGGGGTTGTAGAGCGTTCTGGCCCTGAGATTAAACAGTAAGCAATGGGCGATGATATTGGCGAGCGAGACCAATATGCTTGCGATCGCCAACCAAAGGGCATGCTCAGCAACGAGTGCGGCCAAGCAATAGATCGACCAACCGATAGCGACATTGACGATCAAGGAGGTATTGCTGTTTAAAGGGAAACGATCGGGCTGCCTGCTTGCGTACAGAACCTTGTTGACCATACCGGGGAAGTAGCCGGGATAGCGATACTCCTCAAATTGGTGGAGGCAGAGAGATGCGAAACTGAGCCATAACAAACAGGCGAGATAGCTGAAATCTCCAAACCAAAGAGCCAAAGCGATGACGACGACAATACAGAGACCTAGATCGTACCAGTGATCTCTCAAGAAACGCATCGTTGTTCCTTCAACTATAAGGCTCTGATAGACCAAGCAGGCAGCACAACGTCGGTTGGCCAAGCTTGGCTCACTGCCCACTATGGGAATTGTGCTTGGGCGAAAAGAAAGAGCTTACTCGGCTAGGTATTGCTGCTTGCAGTAATCGAGATCGCAGAGCCACTGGTGGCGATCTTGGGCATCGAGCCACGATTCTGGGAAGAAGTTACGCTCTAACACAACCTCGATGATTGCGGCACGTATTTGGTGAGCGCAGATTATGGGCGGAACACGCCCCACACCCGTGCCCAAGCCCGGAAAGGCCACCCGTTTGATATGATCTCTGATCGGTTGACCTGTTAGCGGCCCCAAGCGGAAGTTGCCATGTTTGATCAATAAGAAAACGGCGCGCGCGGCTAGATAAGGATTGACGGTGTCGTTGATCTGCATGGGAACGCGCATGGTTGGCGCCGCGATCAGATAGGGGATCTTGGGCGAGTCGGTGGGTACGATCTCGGCGTCGCCCACCAATAGCTCGCCGTGGTGCAGCACTCTGATCAAGCTTTGCAGGCGCTCTTGCACTTGCCAGCCAAAAAACTTGGTGTAGATCATATCGATCCCACCGTCCATAAAACCGAAGCTATTGGCAGGGCTAACCACAGCATCGCATTCTAGATCTGTGATCGAACCACGGTGAAGTTTTACATAGGGGAGATCAGAGCAGGCCTTCTCCCAGGCCTCGTAGAGATCGTCAGCGACAGAAGTCAAAACTATCTCCACAGATATCCTCCTTCATGCCTGTTTAGCATTCTGGCTGAGCAATTATCAACAAGCGATCAGCGCTTGCCACAACCATACTGTAGCCAGTAGGCGAAAACCCGAAGGTGCGGATCTCTTGATCTTTCGCGAGGCAGTAGATCTGCTGAGTTTCACGCTCAAGCAGCTCTTGAAGCCAGTCGTGCGTTAGCGAGAGCACAACAGCCTGTTCGGGCCAATCGAGCGTCACGGCTTGAAGCTGCCAGCCAGCGGGATGATTTAGCGCAAGGCCGCCGCCGTGCAGCCCAGCGGTACGCACTTTGATACCCGCGAATGGCCCGAAGGCGTGAGCGGTTAGGCCATAGACATCAAAGTCAAGGCTGCCTGTAGTATCGCGACAGATCCGCTCTCCATTGCGACAATTATAGATGCTCCGCCCTTGCTGTGACAAGACAAGCAGGTAGTCACTATGAGGAAGATAGCCCAGATCAGTTAGTCCGCTAATAGCATGGATCGAACGGTGAGTCCATGGAGCTGGCGGGTAACTGATGGCTGCGCTTCTGATCAAGGTATGCAGTTCTGAACGTTGGTCTGATATGCGCATGCTTTTCTCGTACAGCTAGAACGATTGTAAACTAACGGCTCTACCAGCAATAACGAAAGAAATGGATGAAACTTGTTGAGCAAAGTGATAGAGAATCGCTAATAAAAGTCTTTAATAAAAGAAATAATCAATTAAGACATATTCTGAGCCATAAATAGCAAGGTGCTTGGCACGTTGATTGCTAATTATTTAAACAAGATTGGTAAATGGGAGCAACTGATTGATATATAAAACAGTTTGAATATATTCTTAAACCGTATATCCTAGTGCTCCTACCCTCATCCTCGCTTCGTTCTCCACCCTTTGGGCTGCTCTATACATGTCTACTCGCTCGCTTCAGTGATTGTACCACTGAGCTTAGCTTGAGGCATGTCAAATTTCAGTCCAAGCTCATGTGCCAAACTCTAGGTAAAACGTCGCGGGCATGCTACGCGAATGAAAGGATAGGAGATCGCAATGCCAAACAAGCAACGAGAGCAGGGGGTTCAGAAGCAACCGACCCCTCCGTTCCCTCAGCAGCAACAAGAGAAGCCCGGAATCGAGTCGGATGTTACACCCCGACCGCGTTATAAAGCACCGACCTATCAAGGTGCCGATAAACTTCGCGAAAAGGTAGCTTTGATCACGGGTGGAGACTCGGGTATCGGGCGGGCCGTGGCGGTATTGTTCGCGCGCGAAGGTGCGAATGTTTCGCTTGTATATCTGCCCGAAGAGCAGTCTGACGCCGAAGAGACCAAACAAGCTGTAGAGGCCGAAGGGCAAGAGGCACTACTGCTGGCGGGAGACTTAGTCGATCCCGACTTCTGTCAAGACATCGTTGAGCGCACTATCGATGCCTTCGGGCGGCTCGATATCGTTGTGAATAACGCCGCTTATCAGCAACATCAAGCAACCATCAACGAGCTGAGCGACGAGCAGTGGGACCGAACCTTTAAGACCAATATTTACGCTTACTTTCGGGTAGCCAAAGCAGCCTTGCCGCATCTCAAGCCAGGCAGCACCATCATTAATACCGGCTCGATAAGCGGTCTCGATGGCAGCGAAGAGCTGCTGGACTACTCTTCAACCAAGGGTGCGATCCACACCTTTACCAAATCGCTGGCACAGAACCTGGCCGACAAACATATTCGGGTCAACTGTGTTGCGCCGGGGCCGGTCTGGACACCGCTCAACCCGGCGGATCAAGACCCCGACAAGGTTGCAAGCTTTGGACAGAACACTCCGCTACAACGACCGGCCCAACCCGAGGAGCTTGCACCAACCTACGTCTTTTTAGCATCGGAAGCCGACTCGAGTTATATCACCGGCGAAGTGATTACGGTCGCTGCAGGTTCAAGCTCAACCGGTTAGACGATACGGTGGCACAGTTCGTGCTCTAAGGTCTAGTAAGATCTAGCGACGTTGAAATAAGCATATTTCGCAAAAACGATCGGTGGCACGGCACTTGCAGTATATTTAGAGTGTATGGAAGCAGCAATATAGTAGCATCCCTACACAGGCCCTCCATAGATCAATCCTAGATTGACCTATACCCATTTACAACATTCCAATACCATCAGTCTGATCTGGTTGAGCGCTTCATCTAGATTTTGACTGCCCTCCACTCCACTTTCATCTCTCATCGCAGCAAGCTGTGTTCAGTGTTGAACAGTATTACGTCCTATCCCGGGCAAATTGCCGCAACTAAATAAGCAACATTCTGTACCCTATCTAGACTCGTCGAACCAAGATACGGAATATCCAGAAAGGACCCAAGTATCATGACTAAGACGATCGTCGGACTATTTAATACCTTTAGCGATGCGCAGGTGTTGGTAGACGATCTGCTAACGCTTGGTATCGAACGCGACGCCATCAGCGTTTTTAGCACACAACGACCAGCTGATCAGCTCAAAGAGCGTGAACTATACGGCGAACCGAACGAGCCTCTGGCCGAGCCTCCCCAAGAGACAGGCGCGATCCAAGGCGCGCTGGGTGGTATGACCATCGGCGGTGCATTGGGGCTCTTACTAGGCATCGGTACGCTGGCTATTCCGGGCGTCGGCCCTGTTTTGGCAGCCGGTCCTTTGGCGGCCGCTCTGGGCAGCACAGCCGTAGGCGCAGGCCTTGGCGGTTTGATCGGCGTACTGAGCAACGCGGGCGTCTCGCACGACGATGCTCTGCTCTTTAACGAAGGACTGCGACGCGGTGGCACCTTAGTGAGCGCGCATGTTCACGAGAACATGATCGATGCAACCGAAAGGGCCTTCGAGCGGGCTGGCGCTGTCGATATTCAACAGCGTGCCGCTGACTGGCAGGCCGAAGGTTGGTCGCCAACTTCGCGCCCACCTAACGATTATAGCGATCCCGATGCTGGTGATACTTGGAAAGAGAGCAGCAAAGTCGGCACTGTCGGCGGAGCTGTGGCAGGAGGCGCCACAGGCGCTGCGATCGGCAGCGTAGGTGGACCCGTCGGCACCGCGATCGGCGGAGTCGCTGGAGCAGCAACAGGTGCGGCGGTCGGCGCGGCTGGCGATATCGCTGGCGAGGCCATCGACGACGACGGAGATCGTTCGTATGTACGCGATGAGGATCTGATCGCTCGCGACTACGAGCGAGGCGGAAACGATGCATATACCCGAGGAACCAATGACTCGTGGAGCTTGCACGAAGCCGACTATCGCGATGACTTTATTGTGAACTACGAGCCCATGGGCTATGCCTGGGATCAATACGCACAGGCCTATCGCTACGGCGACAGCTTCTCGGCCGATCCGCAATATCGCAATTACGACTGGGACCAAGTTGAACCGCATATGCGCCAAAACTGGGACGAAAATCTCTACGGATCTTGGGAACGCTTCAAGGACGCCGTGCGCTATTCCTGGGAGCGCGCGAAACAAGACCTGCGTTAGTTATCGGTTTGCCCGCTTGTTGTAGGACCTAATCTATATGAAGTTAATGTCAGCCCAGTGCGACAAAGTGTTAGCAGGCTAGACATCTCGATATTTTATAAAAGGAGTTAGACCATGATCAACTTTATTGTATGGCTGCTGTTCGGTGCGTTGGTTGGTTGGTTGGCCAGTTTGGTTATGCGAACGGATGCTCAGCAGGGCGCATTGCTAAATATCATCGTCGGTATTGTTGGTGCCTTCCTTGGCGGTTTCCTCTTCAATATTCTCGGCCTGGGCGGAAGCAATATCAACAATAGCGACTTCAGTCTCAGCGCTCTGATCGTTTCCTTCATTGGCGCAGTAGTCTTACTGGGCATTGTGAACCTCTTCCAGCGAGGTAGTGTGCGCTAAACCTGCACACCCTAAAGGCCCAAGCGGTCGGACGAGGGCGGAACATAGGTAAGGTATCCCCTCCTCCATACAGTTCTTACACGAAACAGAGAGCTTGCGCTACATAGGTGCAAGCTCTCTTTCCAACACAGAATAGGAGGACAACGATGCAAAACCATTCAAAACGTGCGCTGGCTTCTCGATTGCATCCGTATCGGAACGAATTGGCCGAGCTAGATCGGTCAGAGCGAACGAACGAGGAGGGAGTGGCCCAACTACGCTTGGTGATCGGAGCGTGTATCGGAGCAGTGGTCGGCTTATTGTTGGCCTTGGTCTTAACCAGCGATCTGATCGTGTTGCCGGGCATACTTTCAAGTCTAGGCGACAATGCTATCGCACTGGTGGTTGCGATCTTCGGTATCGCATTTGGAATCTTGTTGAGTTCAAAGCAATCACAATAATACTATGGCATTATTTTTTGCAGCTTATAGCTGCGTACTACGCTAGAGAGATTTCACCCGCTGTGAAATCTCTCTTTTTATTCTGTTGCCAGACAACATAGACAAGCTACAGCCCCGATATCTCTCCCAGCAATCTCCTCGATCTTCCAAACAGCGCCTCTTCAGCCTCAAACAAGGCACACATAGCCTTTTACACCCAATCCGTTCGATCAGTTCAGCCCTCAAGCGGCGAGGGCACTAGCCCTCATTTCGAGCTTTAGCGCGTCCGCCTACGGCTACCAACAGCCCGCCCAGCAAAACGCTGTACATTAGCCACAAATCGACATACGGTCAGCGTTATCGGCCCTCACCCCCCGGCCCCCTCTCCCGCACTGCGGGCGAGGGGGTGAATGTTGA
>CALGUG010000021.1 GCA_937902315.1 uncultured Chloroflexales bacterium | reverse complement strand
GCTATGCGAACGATCGCCTTTTGCTGCCGACACGACTTTTGGCTAATGCATAGCTCCCGCATTGCGGGAGAAGGGTGTGCTGCTAAGCCCAAAGCGCCTTCCGATCCTCTAAATAGGTACAGTAAAAGTCAAGTTCCGCTCTGCCGAAGGCCAAAAAGTAATACCAAGCCCGTTTGAACTGTTGGCTTTGGGAAGGTCTCTCGGCACACACAGTTACAAGCCTCATTTGGTGGGTGGGATGTTGGTAGCCGTAGGCGGACGCGCCAAGAATCTTCCTTTTTGGGCAAAACCGAGCCGCAGCAATAGAAAGCAAAGCGGATTTAGTGTAAGCGATCTACTGGGTTGGCAATGAGAGTTTTCGCGCGAAAAAGAGAAACTCTCGGCAGTTGTTTGCCGAGAGTTTCTCTAGAACGGGTCGATATACGCTCAGAAGCTAGCCGATATTGACGCGAGCTAACAGCTCTTTTTCAGCAGCGTCGAGCTTGGCGACGCAGTTCTCGTACCAAGCTTGGTCGTTTGCCAGAGTGGCCTTAACGTTCTGCAGGCTGGCGCGCATGGTTTCGGGCGCGGGCCCACCCACGATGCTGCGTCGCTCGATAAAGCGCTGGGGATCGAGCGCATCGCGCACCAACTGCTCGCTGAGTTCGAGCTTGTGGCCCAATACCGTCTGAGCCGCAGCCTCAACATCCTCTACTGTGATCGACGAAGCTTCGCGTTGAGCCGCAACCGCTGTTTTGACCACGGTTGCCACAATGTGGTGGGCGGTTCGGAAGGCCAAACCTTTTTCGCGCACCAAACTGTCGGCCAGTTCGGTCGCGGTTGTAAAGCCTGCATCGGCGCGCGCGCGGAGATGCTCGCGGTTGACCTCCAGCGTCTCAAAGACTGCCGTAAAGAGGTCGATCACGCCCCAGCTGATGTCGGTGAGCTGCATCAGCGGCATCATCATCTCGTCTTCGACATCTTGGGTGTCGCCATAGGGGCTAGAGTGCATCAGGGTTGCGATAGCGTTTGCGCCGCCATAGATCTGGGCGATGCGGGCGCGTAAGTGCTCTAAAACTACAGGATTACGCTTCTGGGGCATAATCGAGCTGATCTGAATGAAGCTGTCATCGATCCGAATGCCCGCTGCCTCTTGGGTCGCCCAGAAGAGTAGGTCGTGGGCCACGCGCGAGAGGTGCCCGCCGATGATCTGTAGAGCGGCAGCCGTCTCAGCCGCATAGTCGCCAGCGCCGATCGCATCTTGGCCGTTGGGGAGCTGTCCGTCAAAGCCCAGCAGTGTTTGCACGCTGTTGCGGTCGATCGGGAAGCCGGTGGTGGTGAAGGCCGCCATGCCCAGCGGACTCTGGTTGGTGGTCTGGTAGGCCGCTCGTAGGCGCACAGCGTCGCGTTCGAGCGCGGCCAACACACCGCCCAGGTAGTGAGCAAAGGTAGTTGGCTGGGCCGGCTGGGTATGGGTATAACCCGGCATCAAGGTGTCGATGTGTTTTTCGGCAAGCGCGAGGATCGCAGCTCGCAGCTTGTCGAGCGCCGCGATCAGGCGAATCAATTCGCCGCGCGTCACTATGCGGTGCAGCGCCGCGCCGAGATCGTTGCGCGAACGAGCCAGTTGTAGATCGCCGCCGATATCCGCGCCCGTCAGCTCGATCAGGCGCTTCTCCATGGCGAAGAAGAGATCTTCAACTCCAGGCTCAAGCTTGAGAGCATCCACTCCCTCGCTCTCGATCTGAGCTAAGCCGCGCAAGAGCACTGCTCGCTTCTCTTCCGAGATAATGCCTTGATCGGCCAACATGGTGACATGAGCCTGGTTGGCGCGAATCAGCGGCAGGAAGAGATGAGCACGCGATAGCTCAAACGATGGCAAGAGAACGTGGGTGCGGTACAAAGGATGGGGGAAACTGCTCACAAGACTAGCCTTTCAAACCTGTGAGTGCAATACCATCGATGATCTGGCGCTGGAAGATGATCACTACGATCAGCAGAGGAACCACCGAAAGGCTTGCACCTGTCATAATCAGATTCCATTGGGTGCTCGCTTCAGAAGCGAAGAACGAAATGCCTACTGGCAAGGTCATCATCTCTTTCTTCGAGGTGACGATCAGCGGCCACTGGAAGGCGTTCCAGTTGCCCAAGAAGTTGAAGATGAACAGCGATGCCATAGCGGGCATAACGAGCGGCACACCTACTCGGGTAAAGATCTGGAACTCGGGCATTCCATCGATACGAGCTGCATCGAGCAGTTCGTTCGGCACACTATGGAAGAATTGGCGCATAAGGAAGACGCCCGCCGCCGTGATCATACCGGGAAATGCGATGCCCCAATAGGTGTCTACCCAGTTGAATTGTACCGAGAGGATATACCAGGGGATCAAAAGCATTTCGGTCGGAATCATCAGGGTGCTCAAGATGATAAGGAAGAAGACCATCTTGAGCGGAAAATCGAACTTAGCGAACACATAGCCAGCTAAGGTGTCGAAAAAGACCACACTGGCGGTGCTGATCACAGCAACCACGATTGTGTTCCAATACCAAAGCGGCAGTGTTGTTGTTGTTAAAACTTGGCGATAGTTGTCAAGTGTAGGCTCGTGTGGTAGGAAGGTTCCCCGTGTGATCTCGGGCATCGTCTTAAACGAGGTGCTCAACATCCACAAGAAGGGAACAATCATAGTGATCGCGCCGATCGAAAGCAGAATATACGCTACGATGCGCAAGCGCCGTCGCAAAACGCTTTCTAACTGCACGTTGTCGCGCGTTTTAGAGCTGAGATCTTTACCAATAGCAGCCATATACTTAATCCTAGTAATCAAAGTTGCGGCTGATCACGCGCATTTGAATAATGGTTATCAGCAAAATAATCAAAAAGAGAACGACTGTAAGCGCAGATGCATAGCCCATATTAAGGCTGCCGAACGCTTCGCGATACACGCGCAAGACGACCGTTGTTGTGCTATTGAGCGGTCCACCACTTCCTTGCTCTGTCATGCTCAACACTTGGTCGAACAGGCGCAGGAAGTTAATACTCTGCAACACCACCAAGTAGACGATTGTGGTATTGAGCAAGGGTAAGGTGATCTTCCAGAAGATTGCGTTAGCATTGGCGCCGTCTATCTTAGCCGCTTCATAAAAGGACTTGGGAATTTGCTTTAAACCAGCTAGAAAAATAATGATCGTAAAGCCAAGCCCTTGCCAAACAGTGGTAGCTGTAATCGATGCGAGCGCTTGGTTGGGATTTTTCAAAAAGGTTTGAGTCGGGAGACCGAAGGTGCTAAGCAAAATGTTGAACAGACCGGTTTGTGGCTGATAAAGCCAGCGCCAGACCCAAGAGATCGCGATCGTTGATGTAACGAACGGAATGAAGTAGACCGAGCGGAAGAAGCCTGCGAAGCGATCGATGCTGTTGAGCAGGAGCGCGATACCCAACCCTAAGCTGAGCTGGGTTGGCACACCTAGTAGCATATAGAGAAAGGTGTTTCGGAAGGCCTTGAATGTAACCGATTGAGGCTTGCTCAGTTCGGTGAAGATCTGTTGAAAGTTCTTAAAGCCCACAAAGGGTTGTTCCGATGCGAGCGGGTTCCAGTCGCGCAGACTCATGTTGAATGCGAACAACATGGGGCCGAGGCGCAACCCGATAAAGAAGATCATCGGGATGGCTAAGAACAGGTACGCGACGAGATATTGGCGATGCCTGAGCTTGAGACGGTGCATCTGCTAGCTCCTACCTTTTGATAATGCCTAAAAAACGGGTCCATGGAATACAAGGATGGGTAGCTCCTACGTGGGGCTACCCATCCTTGACTATTTAGCGAGACGACCAGAATTCGTCGTAGATCTCTTGGTTGAGCGCTGCCGCCTCGTTCAAAGCCTCACAGGGATCGGCGCCAGCCAGACGTACTGCGTCGTAGGCGTCGAGCATGATCTGGCGCTCTTTGCTCTCATCGGCGAAGAAGGTCGCGTGAGCGTAACCCAGACCAGCCACGAAGGCACCCAGCTTCGGATCAGCCAACAGCTCGGGGTCGTTGGCGGCTTCTAGCTGAGCGGGCAGCTCGCCTACAGCCTTCACCCACATCGAACCGGCTTCAGCCGAGGTGATGAACTCGAGGAACTTAACGGAAGCCTCGTAGCGCTTCGGATCCGAAGCAGCGCGCTTGGTGATACCGTTAGCCCAGTAGGAGCCGAAGGTCGACTTCACGCCGTTGTCGCTGACGGGCAGCTCAGCCACACCGAAGTTCAGATCGGGAGCATCGGAAGCGATGGTGCCCAAGCGGAACGAGCCATCGATGTGCATTGCCAGCTGGCCCTTTAAGAAGGCCTGGGTAGCGCCGTCGAAGAGGTCGTTGCTACCAGTCTTAGCCTCGGTCTCGAGGCTGGTCAGCCAAGTGAAGGCTTTGCAGCCCTCGGGGCTGTTCCAAGTGATGGTTCGGCCATCTTCGCTGAAGGGCTGGCCACCGAACTGGCGAACCAGAACTTCGCGGAACCAGTGGTGAGCCTGACCGGCCATTTCCGGAGCGAAGCCCTGAACAACAATGTTGTCGCCATCGCGCTTGGTCAGCTTAACAGCGTATTCATAGAACTCGTCGAGGGTCTTGGGGGGCTGCTCGGGGTCAAGACCAGCCTCAGCGAACAGATCCTTGTTCCAGAGCAGTGCAATGGTGCGCACAGCGGTCGGAACAGCCCAGTACTTGCCCTCGAACTTGCTACCCTCAATCAGCGAGGTGAATTCGCTCTTGAGGCGAGCCTCCGAGAAGGAGTCTTCGGGCAGAGGAACGAGATAGCCAGCATCGACCCAAGCCGGAATCCAGCCGTAGAAGAGTGCTACTACGTCAGGACCAGCGTTAGCTGGAACCGAAGCAGCGATCTTGTCTCGGAACTGCTCATAGGGGATATCCGAGTTGTGGATGACCTTGATGTTGGGGTTCTCGGCCTCGAACTGCTTGATCAGTTCGTCGATCGCTGCGATACGGCTGGCGAAGTTGTACTGCCAGTACTCGATCGTAACCACTTCGTCGTCGCTGCTAGCAGCCTCTCCAGAGGTATTGGAATCTGTGGATTCTGACGCAGTGGTTGGTTCAGCAGCCTGTTGCTCGGCAGGAGCAGCCGTTGGTGCGGCGTTTGAGCTGCTGTCGCTGGATTGTGGGGTGCTTCCACCGCCACAAGCAGCTAGGAAGTAGCTGACGACTACCAAGAGGCTCAGGGAACGGAGCCATTTCCGCATTCCGAACATGCTTAAATCCTTTCGATGCTTATTAAAACGACAAAACCTAGTCGGGGAGATAGTTCTGTCATTTGATCTGGTGCGACCGTTTAGATCGCACCAGATCCTAGCTGTTTAGATTAATGTTCTACTTCTTCTCGTCGAGACGGAGCAAGCGAGCCGCGTTGCCCGAGAAGATCGCATGGATCTGCGAGTCGCTCAAGCCGAGTTCGCGACAGTCGCGGATCTGGTCTTGGAGGTAGCGAACTGCAAAGCCGCGCGGGAACCAGCTCGAGTCTGTACCAAAGATAATGCGCTCTGCGCCCATGGTCTCGACATACTTGCGGAAGAGCTTCTTCACGGTCAGATCTTCATCTGGCATCCAGCGTACCCACTGGTTCGAACCCGAGGTATCGATGTGGACGTTGCCACACGACCAAGCCAGATGCAGTACCTCACGCACATAGCCACAGCCGAAGTGCGGGATCACGAACGGGATCTCGGGGAAGTCGCGAGCCACATCGTGCAGGCTTGCGAGCGGATCCATGTTGATGCTCCAAGCCAAACCACCGCCACCGCCCAGCGGGCCATAGTGGATCAATACCGGAATACCCAGTTCGGCAACCTTCTCCCATACCGGGTAAGCTTCGGGATCGCTGATCGGGCGCTCGATGGTGGGCGCGATCAGCTTATAAGCGCGCAGACCAAGCTCTTTGACCGAGCGCTCGAGCTCTTCGGCAGCGTTGGGAGCGAAGAGGTGGTGGTGGGCCATGCCGATGAACTTGTCGGGGTGGCGCGAAACGATCTTAGCCAAATTGTCGTTGCCACCACCGGTTACAAACACAGCTGCGCGCAGGCCATACTTCTCGACTTCGGCTGCCCAGCGATCGGCCTGCTCCTCGTCGGTGCGTGGCTCTCGCTCGGGATCTGGGAAGTCCCAAGTTTGGCGCCACTCTTGGCGCAGCTTATCGCTGTAAGCCTTCAGTGCAGCTTCGGCGGCAGGAGTGCGCGATCGGCGGCTCTTGCGCGCTGTTGGATCTTCTGGGAACCATGGTTTGCTGGTTGGGAAGTGAAGATGGAAGTCGATGACTTCGATGCCCTGGTACATTCTGTTTCCTCCTAACGAAAGGCTATCACGGGGTTTGAGGAAAAATATGTTGCGCAATATAACAAATATGATTAATTTTGTAAACTATAGCTTATGTATTTCCTATTTCCAGCGATAGCACTGTGATAAAAGGCTTATTACTTTGGCTTATACAAGATTATTATGCTTGTGTTGCGCCAAACACTACAGTGATACCGACGAACGACGGACGAAGGTGGAAAAGGTGGTGCGATGATGCACTCTAAAAGTAGAGTTGCCAATCTAAGGCTCTTTAGGTTTCTTAATTATGAGATAAGACCAATTCCACTGGATACTTGTTCTGTATCAGCTATTTGAGGTGGAAGGACCTTTAGTTCTCAAAAGCTCTCTATTTTTGAGTGAATCGATCGACAAAAGTATAATAATAAGATTCTTAAATTGTTTCTATGGGAATGCTGTCTTATTATACACAGAATTTGGAAACGTTTGACAAAATTCTTATACCCTTTTTAGATTACTTTGTAAAGACCCTTACCTCTTTGAACGTATACATATTGGGTGCTTATTCGCCATGTAGCTACAGAATGCGCAATAACGGATCGTTGACTAGATTGTGAATATCTTCACGTTTTTGGCTAAAAAGCTAATTTATCTGGTAGTGAACTCCGCTTGTCAGCAGAAATACCTTTTTTGGTCGCTTTAAAGGACTAGTCTTAAACGGAGATGTGTCGAGAATAGAGCAATTTTGGAAACTGCCTCAAAATCGCTCTGAAATTGGGCCAGATTTCTGTAGCAAAGTTTTAAAGTTGTGGTATAATAACGTCGTTCGGAAATGGCGATGCCGGATTGTGTAATGGTAGCACTACGGACTTTGGATCCGTCTGTCCAGGTTCGAATCCTGGTCCGGCAGCCAATTCTCTTGATCGAACGATCGTTGACGAGACGTCTCGAGCGTAGAGTAACAATGCGGTCAGCCGCACGAAGTCTAAATAATCGCCATATATGTCCTAGACATATCGGCTTCTAGTGTCACAGTGGAGCATTGCTTCGCTGTGTTTTGATTTTTATGGAATACTCACTTAGCATCGTGGTGCTTGCTGGCGGTGCTGGCACACGGATGCGCTCACGTCTGCCCAAAGTCCTTCATCCCCTTTGTGGACGCCCCGCGTTGCAATTGGTGCTCGATGTCGCTGATGCGCTGCAGGCCCATAAACAAGTAGTTGTGGTCTCGCCCGGCATCAAAGATATCATCGCCGAAACATTAGGTTCTCGTTACAGCTATGTTGTTCAGGAACAAGCCTTAGGCACAGGCCATGCGGTCGCTCAAGCTCGTGAGATACTGCGCGGTCAGAGCAGCCATGTCTTGGTACTCTATGGTGATAGTCCATTGATTCGGGCCGAGACAGCGGCGAAACTGGTCGATGCGGTGCGCAGCAGCGGCGCGCGTGTTGGTCTGCTTAGTTTTGAAGCCAACCCACCCACCGGCTATGGGCGTGTGCTGCGCGATGCCGACGGCGCGGTCGTTGGCCTGGTCGAAGAGCGCGACGCTAACGACGAGCAGCGACGTATCACCGAGGTCAACAGCGGTTTTATGTGCTTCGAAGCCGAATGGCTGTGGGAACGGATCGATGCTTTGACCCCTAGCGCAAGCAAAGGCGAATACTACCTCACCGACATGGTTGCTCTGGCGGTCAGCGACTTCGGTCCGGGCGCGGCTGTTGCTGTCTCTACCAGCGATGAGCGTGAAGCTTGGGGCGTCAATTCGCGTTTGCAGTTGGCTCAGGCCGAGGCGGTGTTGCGCGAACGTATTCTGAACCAGTTGATGGAATCAGGCGTAACCATTGTAGACCCTGCGGCGACCTATATCGACATCGGTGTGACGGTCGAGCCAGATGCCACGATTCTGCCGGGCTGTGTGTTGCAAGGCAACAGCTATGTGGCTAGCGGCTGCGTTGTTGGTCCACATGTTCAACTTATTAATACCAAGCTGGGGGCCGCTAGCAAGGTGCGTTTTGCCGTACTAGAGGATCAAGAGCTTCCTGCTGGATCGGAAATCGCCCCGTTTAGCTATAAACATGCTCACAGTCGCGACTGATTCGGGTATACTTTAAAGTAAGACTAGTGAGTAACCGCCTCGTGATGAACGAGCTATCAAACGTGCGAGCTGTCTGCTACTCAGAAGAGCATTAAGCTGAGTAAGGGCATTCGTTGTACATATGGGGAGATATGGACGGCCGATTACAAATTTTCGCTGGAAATTCTAACCCAGCGCTCGCCGAAGAGATCGCCGAATCGCTGAACATGAGTCTTGGTCGTGCGACGATCGGAACCTTCAAAAACGGTGAAACGCGCATCAAACTGGAAGAGAACGTGCGTGGCGCCGATGTGTTCGTGATCCAGTCGACTTGTTCGCCGGTCAATCAGCATCTAATGGAACTTCTGCTGATGATCGACGCTCTGCGCCGCGCTTCAGCCCGACGCGTCACAGCTGTGATACCGTATTACGGCTATGCCAAGCAAGAGAAGAAGACTTCAGGTCGCGAGCCGATCTCTGCCAAACTCGTTGCTAACTTGATCCGCACGGCTGGTGCCGATCGTGTGCTGACCGTTGACCTGCACGCTCCCGCTATCGAAGGCTTCTTCGATATTCCGGTAGACCACCTCAAAGCTGGCCCCATCTTGAGCGACTATTTCCGTTCGCTTAACTTGCCCAACCCGGTTGTGGTTTCGCCCGATGCTGGCGGTGTAGGACGCGCCAATGTCTTCCGTGAACGCATCGGAGCAGGCCTTGCCATCATCGCAAAGCAGCGGCCCGAACCCGATGTTTCGGAAGTGGTCGAGATGGTTGGTGAGGTCGAGGGCAAAACTGCGATCATCGTTGACGATATGATCTCGACGGGAGGAACCTTGGCCGAAGCGGCCCGCGCGCTCAAAGAACGCGGTGCCTCTGCGGTGTATGCCTGTGCCACCCACGGCATTTTCGCTGCCGATGCGATCAACATCGTCGATAAGTCGGTATTGGTGCAAACCGTTGTAACTGATACCATTCCACCCCCTCCGGGTGCCAGCAATGCCCGTGTGCATGTCTTGAGCGTTGCCTCGCTCTTTGCCGAGGCCATTATGCGTATTCACAAAGATCTCTCTGTGAGTGCGCTCTTTTCGTAATCATTCGGCGTAGAAGTGAACCACTTCTACGCCAACAGAGCATGTTTGCAATAGGATGGTCTATTGCTCGATCGTTTTCTCAATTGGCCATCGCCGTTGATGCCCTTTGATCCATGCTCTGTCTACATAGGAGAACTGAGATTTGGACCCTGAACCTAGTATTATCACCGCTGGAGTGATCGCCTGTCTGTTAGTGCTTGGATTCACCTCAGCGGTGGAAGCCGCGTTTATGAATATTAGCCGACATCGCTTGAGCACCCTACTCATGGGCGGAACGGCTCGTGCTCGCGTGGTTGAAGGCCTCATAGACGACCCCTATCGATTTCGAGCGACAGTTTTATTTTTACGAGCGACATCCACAATTGGAGCTACTGCTTGTACTTTGTATCTCAGTGATCGATTTGGTTTGTGGGTTCAGATAGGGTCGCTCGCCCTTTTGCTGATAGCGATCCTGATTTTTAGTGAATCGATCCCGAAAGCGATCGTATTACGCAACCCCGAAGCGATGGCCCTGATGTTGGCCCGCCCCCTCTCGTTGATCTCCACTCTGCTTTGGCCTTTTTTGGTGCTCTACAATGCCGCAGTTATGCCACTGATGCGCTTGCTCAGTGGTAAAACCAATCTGAACTCGCCTCTTGTCACCGAGGAAGAGCTGCGTATGCTCGTGAATGTAGGCGAAGAAGAGGGCCTGATTGAGCACGAAGAGCGCGAGATGATCGAAGGTGTCTTTTCGGTGGGCGACACCCTTGTGCGTGAGGTAATGGTGCCTCGCGTCGATATCACCTCGCTCGATGTCAAGAGCAGCTTCGAAGAAGCGCTTGGTATGGTTTTGGAAGAGGGCCATTCGCGTATTCCGGTCTATCGCGACACCATCGATACGATTGTGGGCGTTTTGTACGCTCGCGATCTGATGGAGGCTATGCACAAGGGCAAGACCGATGTCTCGATCGAGCAGCTTGTGCGCCCGGCCTATTTTGTGCCCGAGACCTTGAAGGTCGGCACGTTGTTGCGCGACCTGCAACGGCGTAAGGTGCACATCGCTGTGATTGTGGATGAATACGGCGGTACAGCTGGTCTTGTAACGATCGAAGACCTCTTAGAAGAGATCGTCGGCGATATTCAAGACGAGTACGATACCGAAGAGCGCAGTATTCGCCAGATCAACGATCACGAGATCTTGGCCTATGACCGTGTGCCGATCAGCGAGATCAACGAGATCACCGGACTTACGCTGGAGGCCGAGGACGCCGATCGCATCGGAGGCTTTGTGTATGAACGACTAGGGCGTGTACCAGTTGTAGGCGATATTGTTGAGGTAGAGGGCGCGACAATTGAAGTTGTGGCGGTGCAGGGCGTTCGCCCCGAATTGGTGCGCATCGTCTATCAAGGGCCACAACAGATTGATGTTGGCACACAAGAAGGAGAATATGAACATGTCGGAGCGACCTGAATACGCGACTTTGGTCGAAGCAGCGATCCAAGCGCGCCTTCAAGCATACGCGCCTTATTCGAATTTTCGCGTCGGGGCAGCGGTTTTGACCGCTTCTGGTAAGATCTTCCCCGGCTGTAATATTGAAAATGCGGCCTATTCGCCCACGATCTGTGCCGAGCGTGTGGCGCTTACCAGCGCCTATGCAGCTGGCGAGCGCGAGATCACGGCTATTGCGGTTGTGACCGAAACGCACGACGTGGCTAGCCCGTGTGGTGTTTGCCGCCAAGTGATCTTTGAACTAGCGCCTAATGCGACGGTCTTGTTAACCAATCTGCATGGTGATTTGAAACAGACCACGCCGCAGGAGCTTCTGCCCTTTGGTTTTGGACCCGCCCAGCTTAGCGAGCCAAACGAGGAGCGGCATGCGAGCGGCGATTGACTTTGGCATTAGCAACACCGATCTGGTAGTCGAGCAAGATGGCGATATTCGCCATTGGGCTCAGGCTTCGCGAGGCAAGCCCACGCCCGAACTGCTTGACCAGCTCTTTGCACACGTCGGCCTGCGCACAAGCGACTTCAAGCGGATCGCGGTGACAGGCGGTCAACATAACGTATTGCCGAGATACATCGGATCGACTGAGATCGTTCCGATAGGTGAGCTGACCGCCATCGGGCGAGGCGGCCAAGCCCTAGCCCAAGAGGCTGGCATTGCTTTTGGCACGCCCTTGGTGGTAGTGAGCGCTGGATCGGGCACGGCGGCGGTGGCCGCTCGCGACACGAGCTACAACCATATCACGGGCAGCGGCGTGGGCGGCGGCACCCTGCTTGGCCTCGGTCGTTTGCTTTTGCAGACGGTCGATCCGCGCGAGATCGATGCCCTAGCCTGCAAGGGAGATCCCAACGGGGCCGACTTAGCGCTGGCCGATGTGATCAGCGGGCCGATCGGTTCGCTGCCAGCCGACGCTACAGCGGTCAACTTTGGGCGCTTGGGGCGCGAGGCGATCGATGTAAGCCGCGAAGACCTTGCGGCCTCGTTGGTGACGCTGGTCAGCCAAGTGATCGCCGTGACCGCCATCAATGCCGCCCGCGCTCAGCAGATCGAGCATGTGGTGGTGATCGGCCACCTCACCGATATGGCGAGCGTGTGCAAGGTGCTCAAAACGGTGGGCGGTTATTACGGCATGGATCTAATCGTGCCAGGCCATGCCGGCCATAGCACAGCCCTGGGTGCTCTCTTGCATCTGCCGCCTGCTTGAGCCAAGAGCTGATTCAGAGCGAAAACTTTTCAAGAGATCTCGCGTTTTAGCGTGAGATCTCTTTTTTTGTTGTTGCGTGGTTCGTCTCGCTGGCGGTGAGCTTCCTAAGCTCAAAAGAGGCTTCGACCGCGTCCGCCTACGGCTATCAGATCGGCTAGCTGCCCTCATCCCCGACCCTTCTCCCGCAAGTGCGGGAGAAGGGAGCACAGCACTGCCCGACTTGATGGTGGATCCGATGTGCTATGACAGCCCGTTCCTGATAGCCGAGCACACGACGTTGGCTGAGCCTGTCGAAGCCAACTCTCAGAACCATTGCAAGCAGACGTTGGCTTCGATAGGCTTGGTCGGTGCCATTGCCAAACCACAGCCAACGACTACTCGTACCCTTTGACAGGCTCAGGGTTTGAATAGATAGCCACTGCGCCTGTGTGGTGAAGAAAGATGCATTGTTCGAGGCGCTGCTTGTCAGCGAGGGCCGCTGGAGCCTATGTTTAGTGCGCTGAATGCGATGCAGCGCCGATAGCTAGCCGTTGTATGGAAGGTCGGCCGCGTTGGTAGCCGTAGGCGGACGCGCCAAGGGCTGCATGGAAGGGAGAAAACGAGCCGCTAGAGGGTATGGCAAAATACATAAGCCAGAGCGATGCTTGATTGGACTGTTAGCAGCTCTGAAAAGGTGTTTTTGCTTATTACGATGCCGCGTTTGTTTTTTCAAACCTAACTGGAACCTGTGGTATCATACAGACGGAGTGCCGAGGAAGGCTCAAGATCCTCGGCACTTTTTGTATATTCCGTATTTTTGAACTCAAGCATTGTAGGGGGAGTTATGCGTGTCGTGATGAAATTCGGCGGCACCTCGGTTGGCAGCGTCGATGCTATTCGACGTGTCGTCGAGATTGTGCGGCATGAGGCCCAGCAGCACGAGGTGGTGGTGGTTGTGTCGGCGATGAATGCGCCCACCTTACGCACTACCGACACCTTGATCGGTGCTGCCCGTGCTGCTGCTGCCGGACACGGCGCGGCCTTTGCCGATATCACTCCGCAACTGGTGAAGTTGCATATGGATGCGGCTGCAGAGCTTGCGACGCCCGACGAGTGTGCTCGTCTTCAGCCCGAACTCGAAGGCCTCTTCAACTACATCAATAACCTTGGCCAAGCGATCGCTGTGTTGGGCGAAGTGACGCCGCGCGCGCTTGATTTGATCAGTGGCCAGGGTGAACGTTGTAATGCGCGATTGATAGCGGCGGCTTTACGAAGCGCCGGACTCGATTCGGAAGCGATCGACGCAACCGAATTGATTGTGACCGACGAGCGCTATGGCGACGCAAGCCCCATTGAGAGCGAGACGCGCGAACGCTCGCGTGCGCGCCTTTTGCCGCTTTTAGAGCGGGGAACTGTCGCTGTGGTCACTGGTTTTATTGGTGCGACTCAGAGCGGCATTCCCACCACTTTGGGCCGTGGCGGCAGCGACTATTCCTGCAGCATTTTGGGCGCGGCACTCGATGCCGACGAGATCTGGTTCTGGAAAGAGGTCGATGGAGTGATGTCGGCCAATCCCAAGATTGTGCCAGAGGCCATCACCTTAGAGCGGCTCTCGTATAACGAAATGGCCGAACTCTCCTACTATGGCGCGAACGTGTTGCATCCTCGCACGGTCTTGCCTGCTGTGAAGCGGAATATTCCTCTGCGCATTCGCAATACCTTCAACCCGAGCTTTCCGGGCACCTTGGTGAGCAACGAAACGGTTCCCGGTACGATTAAAGCGGTGACAGCCATCAGCAATGTCAGCTTGATTACGGTTGGCGGGGCAGGCATGTTGGGCCTTTCGGGTGTGGCGGCCCGTATTTTCGGAGCAGTGGCACGCGCTGGAGCCAACACCCTGCTGATCACTCAAGCCTCGTCGGAACAAAATGTCTGTTTCTCGGTGCCGCGTTCCGACTCGGGCGCGGTGGTGCGAGCTTTGCGCCAAGAGCTGGCCGAAGACTTCTCGCAAGAAGACCTCGAACATATCGATCTGCTCGAGTCGATTGTGATCGTGGCGGTGGTCGGTTCGGGTATGCGCGGCACGCCCGGCATCGCCGGACGGGTCTGCGGTGCGCTAGGCGAGGTGGGCATCAATATCATTGCGATCGCTCAGGGTAGCGCCGAAAACAATATTTCGTTGGTGGTTTCGGCAGAAGAGGGCGATGAGGCGGTGCGTGTTATTCACCGCATGATCCACAGCAATAACTAAGCTCAAGTTAAACCAGACATGTGCTATGATTGCACATGTCTGGTTTATTTACCGATAGATCATAGAGGAATGCGCCATGCTTGTTGTAATTCTGTGCATTCTTACAGCACTTTTACTCTTTCAGCTTTGGTGGGCGATCGCGTGCGTTAACGCTTATCGTCAGACCAACGACTTTGTCTATTTGATTCAAGTAGCTCAGGGCTGCTTCGCTGTTATCTTTTTTGCAAGTTTGATCGCCATTTATGGTTTCCAGTCGATCATCAATCCCTCTAGCCCTTTTGTGTTATTGGTTTTGATTTTGATCACATCGATCTTGTGGCGAGTTAAAGGCGGCCCAACGGCTATGGCCAAGGACTATCCGCGTGGCTTGATTGATATTATTCAGTTGCGCCGTCCCTCGGTTGACCTTAAACGGCGTGTGCGCGGTCGCTAGAGGTTGTTGTTGCAGTGCGAATGAGAGAGTGTTGGTATGCACGATCGAGATAAACTGATCGCCGATCTTTCCGGCGTGCTCGGGCCGCGTTATGTCTTGCATCGCCCCGAAGAATTGATGTTGTATGAATACGACGCCTCGGCACTCGACCAAGCCTTGGCCGATGTTGTTGTGGTGCCGGGTACGACCGAAGAGGTTGCAGCCTGTATGCGCATCGCGATCGAAGCGGGTGTGCCGGTTGTAGCGCGTGGTGCAGGGACGGGCTTGAGCGGCGGAAGCGTGGCCGATACGGGCGGTGTGGTGATTTCGATGGCACGTTTTAATCGAGTGCTGCATATCGACCAAGAGAATCGCACCGCATGGGTTCAGGTTGGCGTGATCAACGCCGAGTTGAGCAAATTTACGGCTCCCTATGGCTTGCACTTCGCGCCCGATCCTTCCAGCCAAACCTCTTCGACGGTGGGCGGCAACGCGGCCGAAAACGCTGGCGGTCCGCACTGTCTGAAGTATGGCGTGACCAACAACCATATTTTGGCGGCCAAAGTGGTGCTGCCCGATGGTAGCGTGGTCGAACTGGGCGGCGATGCTCCCGATGCGCCCGGCTACGACCTGATGGGCGCGTTTGTGGGCAGCGAAGGCACGCTGGGCATCGCGACCGAGCTGCTGGTGCGTCTAACACCCAACCCCGAAGATGTGCGCACCTTCTTGGTGATCTACGATAGCCTCGAAGCATCGAGCGATAGTGTTGCGGCGATTATCGCGGCGGGCATTGTGCCAGCGGCGCTTGAGATGTTTGAGGGCCGCGCCATTCCGGCCGTTGAAGCCTATGCTAAGGCAGGTTATCCCGAAGATGCACGCGCTATTCTGCTGATCGATATCGACGGCTTGCAGGAAGAGCTCGACGCCCAGACCGCCTTGATCACCGAGATCTGCACCAAGTTGGGCGCTCGCGAGGTGCGGGCCGCGACCGATCCGGCCCAACGGGCGCGTCTCTGGGCGGGACGCAAGGGCGTGTTGGCGGCTTGTGGCCGCATCGCGCCGCACTACCATATTCAAGATGGGGTTGTGCCGCGCTCGAAGCTGACCGAGGTGCTAATGTTCACCGAAGAGGTCGCGGCCCGCTACAATTTGATCATTGTCAATGTCTTCCACGCAGGCGACGGCAATCTGCACCCGCTCTTGCTCTTCGATGTGCGCGAGCCTGGTGTGCGCGAGCGTGCGATCGCGGCCAGCGAAGAGATCTTGCGGGCCTGTGTCGATGCAGGCGGCAGCATTAGCGGCGAGCATGGCATCGGCATCGAAAAGCGCGACTACATCAGTTGGATGTTCAATGAGGACGATTTGGCGGCCTTCCAAGAGTTGCGGGCTTCGTTCGATCCGCGCCGTCTCTTGAACTCCTGTAAGTTGGTGCCGACCGGTGCCTCGTGTGGCGATATCAAACACGCCAAGGGCGCGGCTAAGGCGCTGGCGGCTGGTGCTTGGATCTAAAACAGGCGGCCAGCGAGGGTTTACAAGGGAAGGGCCTTAGTGCGAGCGAAGTGTGCTCGACGATTGCAAACAGGTGAAGAGATGCGAGTTGTTGTGATTGGTGCTACGGGCCATGTTGGAACCTATCTGATACCGCGCCTTGTCGAAGAGGGCCACGATGTGGTCGCCGTGAGCCGCAGTCAGCGCGAACCCTACCAGCCCCACGGCGCGTGGAGCAAAGTCACGAAAGTGACCATCGATCGAACGGCTGAAGAGGCGGCCGGAACCTTCGGTCAGCGTATTCGCGATCTCAAGCCAGATGTTGTGATCGATATGATCTGTTTTACGCTCGAGAGCGCGAAGCATCTGGTTGAGGCGCTGCAAGGCCATGTTCAGCACTTTCTGCATTGTGGTACGATCTGGGTGCATGGGCCGAGCGTGGTGGTGCCGACTACCGAAGAGCAGCCTCGCCGGCCTTTCGGCGAGTATGGCATTCAGAAGGCGGCTATCGAAGCCTATCTGCTCGATAAAGCCCGTCGGGAAGGCTTTCCCGCTTCGATCTTCCACCCGGGCCATATCGTTGGGCCGGGCTGGGTTCCGCTTAATCCGGCCGGGCACTTTAACCCAGAGGTCTTTGTGCGTTTGGCGCGCGGCGAAGAGCTGGCGCTGCCCAATTTTGGCCTCGAGACGGTGCACCATATTCACGCCGACGATATCGCCCAGATCTGTCAGAAGATTATGGCAAATCGCAGCAGCGCGCTGGGCGAGAGCTTCCATGTAGTTTCGCCCAATGCTATAACGCTACGCGGTTACGCTGAGGCGGTAGCGGGTTGGTTTGGCCAAGAGGCGAAACTACGCTTTCTGCCTTGGGAAGAGTGGCGCAATACCGTATCTGAACAGGAGGCGCAGGCGACGTGGGATCATATCGCCCATAGCCCGAACTGTAGTATTGCCAAGGCTCAACGTTTGCTTAATTTCCAGCCGCGCTATAGCTCGCTGCAAGCGGTCTATGAGGCGCTTCAATGGCTGATTGTTAATAAAAAGATCGAGATATAAGTTCGTATGTTGATAACAAGTCTGCAAAATCCTCGTATTAAAGCGGTGATCGCTCTGCGCGATCGACGTGATCGGCTCGCCGCAGGCCTGACTCGGGTGGAAGGGCGCGACGCGCTTAGTTTGGCTGTTGCCTCTGGGGCGCGGCCCGTGACGCTCTTCTACTGCCCAGAGCTCTTTCGTGACCCGAGCGAGCGGGCCTTGATCGATCAGATCGAGGCTGTTGGCGCGCAGTTGATCGAGGTGAGCAGGCCAGTGTTTGAAAAGATGGCCTACCGCGAAGGGCCTGATGGCTGGCTGGCGACCTTTCCGCTGCCGGGCATGCGGTTGGAAGCGATTAAGCTGCCGCGTCAGCCCTTTGTGGTAGTGGCCGAAGCGATTGAGAAGCCGGGCAATCTCGGTGCAATGCTGCGCACCGCCGATGCAGCTGGCGTCGATGCTTTGGTTTCGTGCGCGCCCCGCACTGATTGGGGCAACCCAAACATTATTCAAGCCAGTAAAGGTGCGGTCTTTCAGGTGCCAGTTGCTGAAGCCAGCAACGAGGCGACCTATCAGTGGTTGCGCCGCCACGGGATTCGCATCGTGGCGACCACGCCCCAAGCGACCCAAAGCCACTACGAGGCCGATCTCGGCGGGCCGATCGCGATTTTGGTCGGAACCGAAAACGAAGGGCTCTCGCCGTTTTGGCTTGAACAGGCCGATGTCTCCGTGCGCATCCCCATGGTTGGGGCGGTCAATTCGCTCAATGCGGCTACCTCTGCGGCGCTCTTGATGTACGAAGTGGTGCGCCAACGCCAAACGAGAAACGGCTCGTAGTATGTTTGCACTTGTTGCTCCGTATCCTCTTTCGCTCGCATGCTTCGCCAGATACCTGAAACCATGATGGATACGACGCCAACTGCCTCACGCACTCTGCTTTCCCCAAAACGAATAGCGCCCTTGTATCTCGTTATCATTTTGATCGCTACGGCGGTTCTGTTGGCGTTTGCTTTGCGTAACGCTCCAGCTTGGCGGCTCGATCTGGGAAGTGAGCGAGCTGAACAGTTTGTGGTTGGCTTTTGGGGAGTTGAGCGCGATGGAGATGTTCGTTTTCGCTGGAGCAGCCCCAATAGCCAAATCACCCTGTTTGGGGCGACCGGCCAGCGCTTAAAACTGCGCATGTTGGGCGATGGGGCGCGCCAAAGTCCAGAGAACGAATTGACGCTCAGCACTAACGGCCGCACGCTCGGGCGCTTTGCCGTCGAAGGTGGCTGGCGCACCTATCATATCCTTCTGCCGCCTCCCGCCCACGATGGCGCGATCCCGCTCGATCTGAGCAGCCCAGCCTATCAAGACCCTTATCGCGTGTTAGGTGCTGCTGCGCTCGAATGGGTTCAGGTTGCGCCTTTGAACGATGGTTGGCTTAGTTGGCAGGCTCCGCTCAAGGTCGCAATCTGTTTCGTGTGGATCGCTGGGCTGGTTTTGTATGGTTTGGCGATCATTTATCGCAGCCTGACGCGCCGTAGGCCTAGTGTGCCGCTTTGGATCTGCATTACGCTTACGCTGTTCGGCGGCGTGATCTTATGGTGGGCCAGCTTCGATCCCTATACCTTTTATTTGGCTTTTCCGACGCCTCCCTTCTGGCAACTGCTGCTGTTGAGCCTCGTGTTTTTGTTGGGCGCTAGTCTCGCTCGCGCTTCGATTAGCCCTTCAACAGTCGTAACACTGCATCCTGCTTGGCTGATAGTGCCTTTGATCGGATTGCTACACGCTCTGATCTTCTCACCGCTTCCACTCGATGTACGAGGTATAGCGGTCTTGGTGCTGCTGACCTTGCCGGGGGTTATGCTGGCTTTGCGCTGGTTTCGCACCGAGAGCCATCCGCTCATTCGACTCGTTTTGAGCGTGTCGGGCGGCTTGGTGTTCCAGCAAATGCTCTTGTTTGCTCTGCAAGCCTTGCCAGGTCCGTTAACTGCGGCCCCGATTCTGATAGTGAACGGCCTCTGCCTTGTGTTGGCCTGTGCCCTCTCGTGGCAGTTCTGGAACGCTCATCCTCTGCGTTTGAGATTGCCGACTTCCCAACAGCTACTCGCCCAACTGCCGCTGATCTTTATCTTGGTGATGGCAGGCTATCCGCGCTTGCTCAATCTCGGCATTCCCGAATTCCAGGCCGACGAGATCAGACCGATCTATTTGGCGGCTGGTATGCTCCATGGCCATGAACAGGTGGTCTGGCTTCACCGTAAGGGCCCGACCGAGATACTGCTGCCCGCTGGCCCCATGCTGGTGTTGGGTCAAACCAACGAGCTACTTTCGCGCCTGCCCTTCGCCGTTGCAGGGATCACGATCGTATTTGGCAGCTTCGTGCTCTGTTCCATCTTCTTCCCAGGGCGGCTCGGCCTCTTAATCGCGCTGTTGGTATCTGGGGTGCTGGCGCTCGACGGCTACCTGATCGCCTTTAGTCGCATCGTGCAGTATCAAAGCCTTGTGATATTAATGGGCATCACGGCCATCGGCAGCGCTTGGCGCTTCTATTCCGCTTCGCCTTCGATCCGCTATCTGCTGGCGGCTGCCCTCTTCGCCGCAATGAGCATGTTTGCCCATTATGACGGTATTTTTATTCTGCCGATCGTGGCAGGCATTGCTCTGGCGGGCTGTTGGCGACAGCGTTGGCCGCTGCGGGTCTGGCTGCAGTATCTCTGGCCTCCGGTTGTGTTGGGCTTCGCCGTCTTGCTGAGCTTTTATGGGCCGTTCTTCTTTAGCGAGCGCTTTGAGCGCACCACCTCTTACCTTGGACGGCGACTCTCTGAGCAGCCCGCCTTCGTCGAATCGACGGGCGGTCCGCCTTTTAACAACCTGCTGACCTATGCCGGTAGCTTCAGCTTTTACAACACCAGCTATCAGCTCTATTGGTACGCAAGCGTTCTGCTGTTTGCTTTGGTGATCGCGTGTGTGCGTTTTGTGCGCCCGCAAGCGCTTGGCTACCTACTGGCAGGCATGGCGGGTGTCGGCGCCGCCTGTTTGCTCTTCGATCCTAACCTGCTGCTTTTGCCAGGCGGAGGTAGTGCGGCTGGGCTCTTTTTGGGCCTACCCTTGCTGGGCCTGCTTCTATCGAAGCACTCGCCGCTTATGCTGCGCTTTTTGCTGCTCTGGTTTATACCACCTTTTGTTGGCGAAGCCTTTATCATTGCCAAGCCCGATACGCACTTCTACAACATCCATGTGCCCGCTGCCATGCTGATCGGTTACTCCTTGGTGAGCGCTCTTATCTGGATGCGGCGCATTCTTTGGCTGCGCGTGCCAGTGATCACCGCCCATATGCTGGTGATTCTGCTGGCTATGCCTTACATCAATCTGCTGTTTGTGCGACCCTTGCCGCAGTATGTCTCGCTTTATCCCAGCCTGCGTCCTGCGGTCTATACCGCCTTCTATGGTGATAAACGCCCGGCTGGTGGTAGCTTCGCCTTCCCCAATCGTTCTGGTTGGAAGGTGATCGGCTCGCTGTATGAGACCGGCCAGTTGCAGGGCGATTTCGAAAGTAACGGCATGAAGCAGCTTGTTGGCTGGTATACCCGCGATACCTTCCGCTGTTATGATCGACCTGCCTACTACTTTGTCGATCGACTGCCCCGTAATCCGGTCAAGATCCCGATCGATACGGTGCTGCGCGACTACCATCTCTATGGCATGGTAATGGTCGAAGGTGTACGCATGATCGATATCTATAGTCGTGAGCCGCTTCAAGAGCAGCCGCTCCGTTTTGATCTCGACGATTTTGTGACAGCCTTCGAGAATCAGCCGATCACCAACTTTCCCACCTCGCGCTTGCTGACCAACGAGATCGTGCCTCAATATCAGCTTGAGGGCCAGTGGCAAGAGGGCATTCAACTGCGCGGCTACGACCTCGACAAGCATAGCCTGAAGCCGGGTCAAGCCGCTGTGATCTCGTTCTATTGGCAGGCCGCCGCCGCGATCGAGCCGGGTTATCAAGTTGTGGTCGAGATCGTTGATCAGAACGGGCAAACGGTTGGCGAAGCTATGCCCTACTGTGGCGGCGACCCACCGGAAGAATGGTATACTCAATACGTTAACGATATCGCCTTTCAAGTCATTCCCAGCGATCAGTTACCCGCTGGCAGCTATCAGTTGCGGGTGGGTCTGCGCCAGCAACAATCTGGTTTGTGGTTGCCTTTGACGAATGGTGAAAAGGCGCTGCCCTTTAGTGAGATTAGAATAGAAGCCTCAGAGTGATGCTCTGCTCTGAAAGCTGGAATGTTATCTATTGATATGACTGATTATTCTCTCTATAACCTAAAGCCTTCCACCGTTCTTCAACCATCTTCGATCGATGCCTTGGCCGAGCAGGTACGCCAGGCCAATAGCGAGCGGGCTGTGATTGTGCCGTGGGGCAGTGGCACGCGCCAACATATTGGCGCGGCTCCTGCGCGCTACGATATCGCGCTCGATCTGAAGGGCCTCAATCGGATCATCGAGCATAACCCTGCCGACTTGGTGGTGACGGTCGAGGCTGGTATCAGCTTAGCGACGCTACAGGCAGCTCTCGCTCAGCACGGCCAAACCTTGCCTTGGGACCCGCCTGTGAGTGGCGATGCCACCATCGGCGGCCTATTGGCTACGCTTGCGGCAGGCCCCTTGCGACTCGGCTATGGCCCGCCCCGCGATTGGACTTTGGGCATGCGGGTGGTGCTGGGTGATGGGCGTATCGTGAAGAGCGGCAGCAAAGTGGTGAAGAATGTAGCGGGCTACGATTCGCACAAGCTGCATTTGGGCGCGCTGGGCACGCTCGGCATTATCAGCGAAGTGACCTTCAAAGTAGCCTCGCCTTTGCAAGCCCATCGCAGCGTGGCGTTGCCCGTTGCCAACGCCAGCGAAGCCTTGCAAGCGATCGAGCAGTTGCGCGCCAACCCAATCGGTCCAGTCAGCATCTTGGCGCTGAACTACGTGCAAGCTCAAGCCTTCGGCGAGCTACAGGGTCTGCTCGCTAGCCCGATCGACTATCTCGTGATCGCGCGTTACGCAGGTATCGAAGCTGCGGTCGAGCGTCAGGTCTCCACCGCTCTAGAGCGCTGCGCGAAACTGAACAGCCGCAAAGCGACAGTCTTCGACGATCAAGCCGATAGCCAGCTCTGGCAAGCCCTTGCCCAGATCGCGGCTGGCGGCCAAAGCGAACTGCTATTACGCGCTGGTGCCCAGCCCAAACAGTTGGCCCAATTGGCTCAGATCCTCGAAGCTCCAGCGGCGGAGCGCGGTTGGCCTACGGCGATCACCCTCTATGGTGGGGTTGGCCTGGCTTACGCCCGCTGGCAGACGCCCGATCAGCCCGATGAAGTTGTTGCGGCCCTAACGAAGGCACGTGTAGCTTTACCGGCCAACGCCTATTTGGTGGTAGAGGATGCTGCCCCCACTCTGCGCCCTCAGCTCGATATCTGGGGCAAGCAGCCCGAGACGATCGGCTTGATGCGCAACTTAAAAGCGCAGTGGAATCCTAACGATCTGATCAATCCGGGGCGATATTTGCTCTAAATTGGTCTCCCCATTTTTGATATTATCTGGTACTATGACACTAGGGCATTGAACGCACAATGGCGTGCGTCGTGCCCCTGTGAAATTTGTAATCCTAGAGCGCCGATATTTGATTCTGGCGAATGTTATAAGAGTGATGGTAGAGAGATGACTGAGGAGTTTGACGAAAAAGTATACGCCTCTGTAAAGCAGTCTGGCGGTATCGTAGAGCATGTGGCAAAAAATGTGGGCGCGCCGCGCGCGGAGGTCGCCCAAGCTCTCGAACGACTCCGCCAAGCGGGTAGAGTCCAACGGCGTTGGAAGCTGCTTTCGCGCGGCGCACACGACTGGTCCTACTATGTGAGCGAGACCTCTTCCGAGGCCTAAGATTACATAACTCCACGCTTTAGTGGGCGAGGATCTCGAAGATCTCACGCTGATGCGCTTCGAGATCTTTTTTATCTAGATTATTCGTAACTGTAGACCGGATTTGGCGAATGGGTGTGCAGGTTGTTGAAGTCCGTTTGTGAACCCGCAATGCCGCGCACCAAAGCCACTTTTGTTTTGAGTGTGATCCACCGGGATTTCGTGGCGAAGAACTCGTTTAGAAATTGCTCTCCTCCCAGATTGTACGTTTATCCCCACGAATGTTGTTGCTTGTAGCCCAAAATGCAACTGTGTTGCCGACAAGATTGTAAAACGTGAAACGCTATCAAGGATCTTGCTTTAGCGTTCACGTACCAAGCCTATGACCCAACAAGAGCTTTCTTTACCACTCAACGATATAGCCGATCTACGCGAATATGCCGAACGGGTGATGCATGTCGAAACTTTCGATGTGCAGAAGCGGCCTCCTGTCCCAGTATTGCGCCTACGCGGCCGTTTGCTGACCGATCCCGACCAAGCCTACGAACAGGTTGCTCCGCTTTTCAAGTCGCTGAACTACACCGCTTTTTTAGAAGAAGATGAGCTAGGGGCTTGCCTGATCGCGATGCCCGGCTTGATCAAACCGGCCGAGTCGCGCCTCTGGCTGGCGCTGCTGCTGTTTGGCCTGACTCTGTTATCGACTATTTTTGTTGGCTACCTGATCGCCGAAGAGAATCTGCTCACTGGTATCGCTTATGCAGCTTCGCTCTTGGGCATCTTAGGGGCACATGAGCTGGGCCACTACTTCGCTTCGCGCCGCTTGGGCGTCAAAGCCAGCTTTCCCTTCTTTATCCCCTTTCCTTTGGGGCCGATCGGCACTATGGGCGCGGTGATTCAGATGAAAGAGCCGCCCAAAAACCGTGCCCAAATGCTTACGATCGCGATCGCTGGCCCGCTGGCTGGTTTAGTTGTAGCCATCCCTGTGCTCTGGATCGGGCTCTCTCTCTCGTCGCTTGCTCCGTTTCCGCCCAGCGATATCGATGCCTTTATGCTCGAAGGCAACTCGATCATCTACTCCTTGATGAAGTTTGCGGTTTTTGGGCGTTTTTTGCCCGGCGATGGTGTCGATGTCTGGATTCACCCGGTGGCTTGGGCTGGTTGGGCGGGCCTTTTGGTGACCAGCCTGAATCTGATTCCGGCTGGACAGCTTGACGGTGGCCACATTCTCTACGCCTTGGTCGGTCGCAAGATCGCTGGCTATGTCAGCATGGTCATTCCTTTTATTCTGGCCGCGATGGGCTTCCTCTGGGAGGGCTGGTGGGTCTGGGCGGTGCTGACCTTCTTCATCGGTCAAACCCGCGCCCCTCTTCTAAATGAGCTATCGCCACTCAACCCCAAACAGCGCATGATCGCTATAGCAGGTCTGGTCATCTTTGTTTTGGTCTTTATCCCCGTTCCTCTCACGATTGTAGAGCTCTAAAGCCGCATCATCAACGGCATTTTAAGCTGAAGCAGCGATTCGAGGGCTGGTAGTCCTACCGGCCCTCGTTTTTTATTTGTGAGAAATCTCTTTTTCGAGTCAACAATTTTTGAAAAAAGCTCGTTCTAACTACCACAACTTATTGGCTTAGCAAAAGATACGGCTATGAAGAATAAACACCATCATCGAATAGCACATACTTCGACCCTTCAACGATATGGTATCAGTGTGGTTTTACAAGATGCTTTTGAGCTTTATCTTGCTAATTCTCCTAATTGTGAGCTCTATCGCATGAACCCCAACCTGTTCGCAGAGCGTCTGGAGATCGAACTGACTACGGCTTTGAATGTTTTGCTCGCCGCTGTAGCAGCCCGTATGATGCTCTTGCATTGGGAAGTACGTTGCGCCACCTGCAGCGCGCTGCTAGCTCTGCCGCTGACAGCCCTTCAACTAAAGTCGCACTATTCTTGTCTTTCCTGCCAGAACGATGTCTTGATCAGCTTGAACGATGATATATCGATCAGTTTCTCTTTGAATCCGGTCTATAGCGGCTTGGGCCAGCAACATAATGAAGACTTTCGTAGCGCTATTGATCAACAGTATGGTTCGGTTTCGGCTCACACCATGCTCGAAACCCAACTCTTTCAGCGTCTTTTTCCCGATCAACATGCCAAGCTGCTCGAATTGGGTCATACCAACTCTGCCGCGGCGGGCTAGCTTATGCTACAAAGAGAAACAGGCACCTGCAAGTGCCTGTTTCTTACAATACATAATTCATTTTTCTTCTCTTTGTGCACCAGCCAGGCGTCGATCTGCCCGTACCCTAAGACCAACAGTTTCTACTCTGTCTTGAACGAAACTACAACCGTAAAACCGTTTCGTGCCTGCTGATGCCTAAATTGCGCCTGTGAACCTGGAACACACAATCGCTAGCATAGCTGGTCCGAAACTCTGCTAGCCATATAGCTTCCCACCATTCACACTCCTCATTAATGCAAGACTAGTGCCACAACTAACCTTCCTCCGCCTGATCGCGTATGCTTGAGCTGTAGCAAAGCAGCGCCGTTCAATCTCGTGATCTCTCTAGTTCTGGCGGCGAATTCTCTAGCTTCCATTCGGTCCTTAGCGCGTCCGCCTACGGCTATCAGATGGGCTAGCTGGCCCTCATCCCCGGCCCTTCTCCCGCATCTGTACATTACCCACAAATCGACATACGGTCAGCGTTATCTGCTCTCACCCCCCGGCCCCCTCTCCCGCACTGCGGGCGAGGGGCTGAATGATGATGTTGTATGCGATTTCGCGTAGCGAAATCGCATACAACCTCTCTGAGTTCTGTGCTCTCAAGGATAATTCCGCGGTGGTATGCGAACGATCGCCTTTTGCTGTCGACACGACTTTGGGGTAATGCATAGCTCCCGCATTGCGGGAGAAGGGAGCGATACGCACCCCGCTCATACTACATTCGTTTAACGTTTTGTACACTCACACAACAAAAGAGACCGATTCGCTCTCAGATCGTTGGGGATCCTGTTATAATGGATTGAGGAGTTGTATTCTCGCTATCTACTCAGTTCGATCTCTCCTTTGGTTTTTTCCTCTTTTATCCTTCGCGATACTTGAAGCATCTCAACCCACAGGCTGTGATCAAGGAAAGAATATAGAGACCAAGTCTATGCAACAGATTCTATCCCGTTTGGCTGCGGAACTTTCGTATCCTCTCGCTCAGGTCGAACGCACGGTCGCGCTGCTCGACGACGGTAATACCATCCCCTTTATTACGCGCTATCGCAAAGAGGTCACCGGCGGCCTTGACGAAGAGCAGCTACGCACGCTCGCTGATCGTCTCAGCTACCTGCGCAATCTCGAGGCGCGCCGCAGTGAGGTTTTGGCTGCTTTGGAAGCGGGCGGACACCTTACACCTGAACTAGCCGAAGCGCTGGCCGCTGCTCAGACCTTACAAGCGATCGAGGATATTTATCTGCCCTTTCGCCCCAAACGACGGACGCGCGCCCAGATCGCACGCGAGCAAGGCCTGCAAGAGCTGGCCGACTTTTTGCTGGCCCAAGAGGACGATGGGCGCAGCCCAGAGGAGCTGGCTACACCTTTTATCGATCCCGAAAAAGGTCTTGCTTCGGTTGACGATGTGCTGGCCGGAGCGCGCGATATTGTGGCTGAAACCATCGCTGAAACCGCTCAGATTCGCCAAGCCGTGCGCGAAGCAACCCGCCGGACGGGCATTATTGGCACTGGCAAAGCCAAAGAAGATGCTGATCCTGAGGGCAAATACGCTATGTACTACGAGTACAACGAGCCGCTCAGCAGCCTGCCTCCCCACCGTATTTTGGCCATCAATCGCGGCGAGCGCGAGGGTGCCCTGAAGGTCGACCTCAACGCTAATCACGATGCTTTCATTGCGACTCTGCAGCGCCGTTATGCCAAAGCTGCTGGCTGGCTGGGCGAAGAGCTGCGCTCTGCGGTCGCCGATGGTTATAAGCGCTTGTTGGCCCCCGCCATCGAGCGTGATCTGCGCCAAGAGCTGACCGAACGGGCCGAAGAGCATGCCCTGATGATCTTTTCGGCCAATTTGCGCGGCCTCTTGTTGCAGCCGCCTCTGCGCGGGCGCATCGTGATGGGCATCGACCCGGGCTATCGCACCGGCTGCAAGGTCGCGATCGTCGATGCGACCGGCAAATACCTGCAGGGCGGGGTGATCTATCTGCATGAGCCCGAACGAGCCAAGAGCGAGCTGCTGCGCCACATTCGCCAGTGGGGCGTGCAGATCATCGCAATTGGCAACGGCACCGCCAGCCGCGAAACCGAGGCGCTGGTGGCCGAGGTTATTCGCGAAGTCAGCACAGAGCGCAGGTACGCCAATCTGCGCTATACGATTGTGAGCGAGGCTGGTGCGTCGGTCTATTCGGCTAGCACCGCCGCCCGAGAGGAGTTCCCTGATCTCGATGCGACTCAACGCGGCAATATTTCGATTGCGCGCCGCCTGCAAGATCCGCTGGCCGAGCTGGTTAAGATCGACCCCAAGGCGCTGGGCGTGGGTCTGTATCAGCACGATGTCGATCAGAAGCGCTTGGGCTCCACCCTCGAGGCCGTGGTTGAGAGCGCGGTCAACTATGTGGGCGTCGACCTCAACACCGCCAGCGCCGAGCTGCTGACCTATGTGGCGGGTTTGAACAGTCGAGTCGCCAAGGCGATCGTGGCCTATCGCGATGCCAATGGTCCCTTCCGGTCGCGCAAAGAGCTGCTCAAGGTCAAGGGTCTCGGCCCCAAGGCTTTTGAGCAGGCTGCGGGCTTCTTGCGCATTCCCGACGCCGATGATCCGCTCGACGCGACCGCTATTCACCCCGAGAGCTACCCCGCCGCCCGCAAGCTGATCGAGCAGTTCAGCGCCGATCGCAAGGCTAAGCTGCCCGAAGTAGCCAACGAGGTGCAGGCGACCATTCAGGGCGGAGCCACCAGTTTCGAAGAGCTGGCCCGCGAGCTTGAGCTAGGCGAGCCGACCCTACGCGATATCCTCGATGCGATGGCCAAACCCGGGCGTGACCCGCGTGAAGATCTGCCGCCGCCTTTGTTGCGTGAAGATGTGCTCAGTTTGGAAGATCTTCAGCCCGGTATGTGGCTCAAGGGTACGGTGCGCAATGTGGTCGACTTCGGGGCTTTCGTCGATATCGGGGTCAAGCAAGATGGCTTGGTGCACGTCTCCGAGCTGAGCGAGCGTCGTGTTAAGCATCCGCTCGATTTGGTGCAGGTCGGCGATATTGTCGAAGTGCGCGTGTTGAGCGTCGATAGCGCTCGCGGTCGCATCGCGCTCAGTATGCGAAAAGCCTAAACGCTAGGCAGTCTGAGCCAGCGCGTCTAGTTGATCGCTTGCTTTTTGGCCTTCGGCAGAGCGGAACTTGGCTTTCCCGTTTTGCGTGTTACCAGAAAGCTGGTCGTATGGACCAACAGGCTGCGCGCAGCCTGTTGGTCGCAGCGCAAGCTGCGAGGTGATGCGCTGAATGGATGGCTGGGACCCTGATAGCCGAAGGCGGACGCGCTAGGGAACGGATGGAGGGTAGAGACCTCTCCGCCAGAGCGCTGAAGGAAACAAGCAGATTTGCTGGGTGATTGATAGGCTGAAGAGCGGAAGCAGATTCCGCTCTTCGTTGCGTTTAGTTGGGGCTTGTGCGCGGGGTGACGCCATGGCCTGCGCTGATGCCGCTTAGGTCGATGGTCGAGCCGCGCCGCACTGCGCCGCCTTGGAAGGGGTTTTGGGCCAAGAACATAGGGGTGTCGAGGTCGACATAACTAAAGCCGCCTATGCCAGCAGCAAAACAAGCCGCCACGCTTGTGCCCAGAATCGACTCGCGCAGTGAACTCATCATGAGTTGCAAGTTCGTGGTGCGAGCCGCCGCGGCGATATCGAGTGCTTCGACGATGCCGCTTCGCATCAGCTTAATGCTTACGACTTGGGCTGCTCGTAACGAGGCGATTGTGTAGACATCGCTGGCGCACTGCACGCTTTCATCGGCTGCTACGGGCACGCCGCCCCACTTGGCGACTTGGCTCATAGCGTGTAGTTCGTGGGCGCCGACCGGTTGCTCGAACAGAATCGGCGAAATCATGCCGATATGCAGCGTTGACACCAGCTGAAGTGCTTCGTCGGCGTTCAGCTTGCCATCGCCATCTAAGATCAGTGGCGCCGAAGGGGCAGCCGCGTGAACCGCTTCGATCCGTTCGAGATCGAGCCCGAGCTTGCCCGTGCCAACTTTGACCTTGATGGTCGAGATACCTCGTGAAATGATCGCTTGGGCTTGGGCAGCTGCCTCGCTCACCGTGCCGGTTGTGACGGTCATATCGGTTTCGAGGCTTGTGGATACTCCTCCGAAGAAGGCCCACATTGGTAACTTGAGAGTGCGGGTGAGCGCATCGAGCACGGCCATTTCGAGCGCACAGAGCGCAGAACGCGCTTGATCGAGTGGCTCGCGTAAGCGCTGACTGATCTTGCGCCATTCGCGTACATCGCCGCCCTCGACGATTGAACGTACTCCTTCAAGTGCGGCCCAAGTTGCCTCTTGCGTTTCGCCTGTGATATCAGGATAAGGCGCCGCCTCTCCGTATCCACAGCTGCCGTCTGCTAGTTCGATGCAGACTAAAAGGTTTCGCACGATCTCTTGAGGTTCGCGTAGCATGCCGAACGGTCGCAACAGCGGAATATCTAAACGCTCGATCGAGAGCGACCGAATCGTCGTCGCTTGTGTCATGCTTGCCTTTCTCCCATCAGCAAGGGCCAGGCCGTGCTCGCAAACAGCTCATCCACAGCTTATTCAACGCCCAGATAGGCCTTCTGAACCATTTCGTTTTCGCTCAAGGCTTTCGCTGTATCGGCCAGCACGATCTGACCGGTTTGAAGCACATAGCCTCGATGGGCGATCTCTAGCGCCATAAGCGCGTTTTGCTCGACTAACAGCACGGTTGTGCCTTGGCTGTTGATCTCTTTGATGATATTGAAGATCTGCTCGACCAATACGGGCGCCAAACCCATCGAAGGCTCGTCGAGCAGCAGCACGCGCGGTCGCCCCATCAAGGCTCGTCCGATCGCTAACATCTGCTGCTCTCCACCAGAAAGTGTACCACCCTTCTGGTTTGCGCGCTCTCGTAGACGTGGGAAGAGATCGAAAACCCGCTCCATATCTTCAGCGATCCCAGCCGTGTCGTTGCGAGTGAAGGCGCCCATTTCAAGGTTGTCGCGCACACTTAAGCGTGGGAAGATCCGTCGCCCTTCTGGCGACTGCAAAACACCAAGCTTGACGACATCGTGAGGCGGGATATGGTCGATGCGTTTATTGTCGAGCAGTATTTCGCCGCTGCGTGGGTGAATAATGCCCGAAATGGTGCGCAGCGTCGTGCTTTTGCCAGCACCGTTTGAGCCGATCAACGTAACGATCTCGCCTTCGTTAACGGTCAACGATATGCCTTTGAGCGCTTGAATATTGCCGTAATAGGAATGCACATTACGTAGTTCAAGCAGTGGAGTTGTTGTGCTCATAACGATCGCTTACCTTGACACTATGTCCTTAGACCCGTAGCTGCTGTCTGTCGTCCACCTTTTCCGTGGGCGGCAGCGCCACGACCCAAGTAGGCTTCAATCACTTGCTCATTGTTGCGGATCTCTTCTGGACTTCCTTCGGCGATCTTTGCACCATGGTCGAGCACAGTGATATGTTCTGAAATGCCCATGACCACTTTCATATCGTGTTCGATCAAGAGGACGGTAATGCCCAGTTCATCGCGAACTTTACGCATCAGCCGGGTCAGGTCATCGGTCTCTTGGGGGTTCATGCCCGCCGTCGGCTCGTCGAGCAGCAGCAGCTTGGGGTTGGTGGCGAGCGCGCGTGCGATCTCAAGGCGGCGCTGATCGCCGTAGGGCAGGTTTTTGCTCAGCTCGTTGGCTCGGCTGCGCCCGAGACCGACATATTCGAGCAACTCCTGAGCCCGTTTATGAGCGGCTGCTTCTTCTTCGCGCACTTTTTTCGTCAGCGCCAAGATCCCCAAAAGACTGGCATGTAAGCGGCAGTGTTGGCCGACCAGTACATTTTCTAGCGCTGTCATATGCGCGAACAGGCGGATATTTTGGAAGGTACGCCCGATCCCGCGCGTGGTTACCGCATCAGGCTTGAGCCCTTGAATCTCTTCGCCGTCGAAAACGATCGTGCCCGAAGTTGGAACATACAGGCCCGTGATCATATTGAAGAAGGTGGTTTTGCCAGCACCGTTCGGGCCGATCAAACTGGTGATACTGCCGCGCGGAATGTTAAAGTCAACATTGTTGACAGCCGTTAAGCCGCCAAACTGCTTGACGATTCCGGTCGCTTTGAGCAATAGGTTTTCAGACACAACGACCTCCCGTTTTTAGACTGTCTCTTGATTGCGGGCCGTATAGACTTCGGTCTGTTGTTGTTCGACAACTGGCTCTTCGTCGGCGTGCAGCTCCATACGTTGTCGTTCGCTCGGTATGAGACCTTCCGGTCTAAGCAGCATCATAACCACCAGTGTGATGCCAAACAGCAGCAGGCGGAAGTCGGAGGCGAAGCTCAGTTCGTGTAAGAACGAGAGGCTTGACGGCAGCTGGACTTGTGGGCTGCTGATGATCGACTGCATCATATTCGAGAGTTGGGGCAGGAAGAGACGGTCGGCGAACTGTATCAGCAAGCCGCCCAGAATCACGCCCGGGATATTGCCCATACCGCCCAGAATCACCATACAGAGCAACATAACCGAGACTTCAAAGCGGAAGCTCTCGGGGAAGATCGCGCTGATATAAGAGCCGTAGAAGGCACCGGCAAAACCGCTGAAGGTTGCGCCCATCGAGAAGGCCAACAGCTTGGTTTTGACGATATTGATGCCCATCGCTTCGGCAGCCAATTCATCTTCTCGCATCGCCGTCCATGCGCGTCCCAAGCGAGAATTGCGCAGACGCAAAATAAAGAAGATCGAGAAGATCATAATGATCAGAATCAAGTAGTACCAAGGAATCGGCTGGGAAGACTGGAAGGCCCCGATGCCCGGCAGATAAGGACGGTTGATCGGGTTGATGCCTTTTGGACCACCCGTCAGGTTGATGTTGTCAATGACCTTGAAGCCGAGGATACTGAGCGAGAAGGTATCGAGGTTGGTGGCCGCGATCGGCACGATTTCACCGAAACCCAGCGTTACGATCGCCAGATAGTCGCCGCGCAAGGGCAGGGTTGGCGCGCCAAGAATTACGCCGAAGATCGCAGCGACCGCCGCCGCGATCCAGATCACTAACCAGAAGCTCAGGCTGATTCCGAAGTGGGGCGAGGCTACCATCGCCGTCGCATAAGCGCCGATCGCGAAGAAGGCCGCGTAGCCGAGGTCGAGCAGACCGGCGTAGCCTACCACGATATTGAGGCCGAGCGCCATCAAGACAAATACCAATACCGGAATAACTTCACCCATAAAGCGGTATTGGAAGTATTGGTCGATCCAAGGATAGATCAGCGTCAAGATGGCGACCATGGCATAGCGTCCGATTAGATCTTGCGGCCGTGGTAAAGTGGCGATCACCGCAAAGATCGCCGAGATAATGGTTGCGATGACCAATCCGTTTAGTCCAAGCATAAATTGGCCGCCCAAATCGGTCGAATCGCCGATCAGCGGGTTGATCAATATCGCACGCAGTAGTTTTGCGATGACGATAAACAGACCGCCCAATAGACCAGCTTGAATACCTTGGCGCAGACCATCGAGCCACTTCTTTTGTGGCTCCATATAAGCGACCATCATTCCAGCCGTCGTTCCTGCCAGCATGCCCGCCAGATAGACGACTTGGTCAACGCTGATAAGGGTTATTAAGGCTCCAAAGATGCCGCCTGCTAAGCCAGCACGAATTCGTGGATTCATGATCGTCACGCTTTCTGTTGAACATTCTCGCCGAGCAAGCCAGTCGGTCTGAATACGAGAATGAGAACCAGAATGCCGAAAATAACCGCATTCGTCCACTTCGCATTGATATACTGGTCAGACAGCGCCGCAATCAGGCCGATCAACAGACCGCCCAACATTGCGCCAGTGATATTGCCGATACCGCCTAACACCGCAGCCGTAAACGAGAAGAGACCCGCTTTAAAGCCCATATTAAACACTGCAGTACCGTTGTAGAGACCAACCAGCATACCTGCTGCACCTGCTAATGCTCCGCCCAAGAGGAAGGCCAAGGAGATGGTGCGGTTGACATTGATGCCCATCAGCGCAGCAGCGTCGCGATCTTGTGCGGTGGCGCGCATCGCTTTACCCAGTTTGGTACGCTGAACAAAGAAGTAGAGCGCCCCCAAGAGCACAACCGCGGTGCCGATCATAATCAGGTCTTTGCCGGTGAAACGTACTCGGAAGCCTTCGCCGAATACCGCTTGCAGTGGCTCTAAGAGATTTTGGGTCGGCAGCAGGTTCGGGAAGCTCTTAGGCGCAACGGCATTGCTTCCCATAACTCCATTCAAAGCGGGGAAGCGCAGATAACCCCAGAGCAGGCCCACGTTTTGCAAAATAAACGAGACACCGATCGCACTGATCAGCGGAGCGAGCCGCGAGACGGTGCGCAGACGGCGATAGGCGAAGCGCTCGATGCCAACATTCAACGTTGCGGTGAAGGCCATCGTAATGACCAAGATCAAGAGCATGAGCGGGTAGCGAACTTCCGGGGGCGTCGCTGCTTGCAGACCGAAGAGGCCGATCAGCGTAAGCGACATAAAAGCGCCGATCATGTAAACATCGCCGTGTGCGAAGTTGATCAGCTCGACGATACCGTATACCAGCGTGTAGCCCAGTGCGATCAACGAGATGTAGGCGCCGTTTGTAAGCCCGATAATGAGTTGTCGTAACAGCAACTGCGGGTTTGCGATCATCTCTAGAATCGTGTTCCAGAGCGGTACGGCAAGAAAGAGCACAAAGAAGACTACAAGACTGATACGTCCAATCAAACCCCAAGGGATATTTCTGCCTGTTGTAGAAGTATCAACGGTCTGTGTTGCCATAGCTTTTCCCTTTGTCTTTGGCTGAAGCCTATCTCGTCGCCTAAAGCCTCTATAGTGTGCGACTGATGGACGCCCTCATTGCCCTTCAATCCAAGGAGCCTGAACTTGAATTGGAATGTTTATTGAGATTGCTGATGGGTTTGAATGAAGTAAGTAAGCTCGGCGGAGCTATCAATACGAGACAAGGGCGTTCAACGAACGCCCTTGTCAAACACTACGAGCTCAAAACCTAATTATTCGATCACCTGGACGAAGGTGAATACGCCGTTCTTAACCTGCGAACCACTCATGGTGGTCAGCGAGGTGTCGCCGTTGGCATCGAAGCTCCAAGTGCCCAACACGCCATCGAAGTTCTGGGTTGACATTACAGCGTCGAGGATGGCAGCGCGATCCTTGACACAAACCTTCTCGATAGCGGCCATAATCACGTTTGCCGACTCGTAGCCATAGATCGCATAGGGCTCGGGCTCGCTGTTGTACTTGGCCTTGTAAGCCTGATACCACTCGCCAGCCTTGCCGGTCAACTGATCCGGAGGCGTACCACCGAAGGTGGTGTAGGTGCCTTCAGCAGCATCGCCTGCAGCCTCGATAAAGGCGGTCTCAGAGATGCCGTCGGGGCCCATCATCATGCCCTCAAAGCCTTCGCCGCGAATGTCCTTCCAGAGCTGACCAGCGTTGTTCTGGGTGATACCACCGTAGTAAACCAGATCGGGGTCGGCGTCGAGGATCTTAGCTGCCAAAGCGCGATAGTCAGCGGCTTTGCCGTCGATACCGTCGCGGCCTACAACCTCAAGACCGATCTCGCGAGCGGTGGCTTCGAACACATCGGCCAAGCCTTTGCCATAGAGCTGGGTGTCATCAAGCACATACACCTTCTGAGCGCCCAACTGCTGTGCCCACTTCGCACCAGCATAACCCTGCAGGTCGTCGGCAGGCACCACACGAGAGTAGTTGCGCTTGCCGGTCGGGTAATACTTCTCTGGCTCGCCAACATCACCCTTGCCGGGCTTGGTCAGACCAGGAGCGGTATTAGCTGGGCTAACCATCACCAAACCAGCTTCGTTCAAGATCGGAATACTGATCGCAGCTGCGCCCGAGTTGAATGTACCGATGTAGGCCATCACATCGGGGTCGGCGGCGGCGCGGTTAGCGTTCGATGCCTCTTGGCCGGGGTCCCACTGACCAGCAGCAGCGGTTGCGTCGTCAAGATCTTGGTACTCGATCGTGAACTTGCCGCTACAAGCCGAGTAGTTAGCTTCTTCAAGGCGCTGTTTGATTGCGTTTACGATAGTGTCGGTTTGGCCCTTTGAAGAGCCGGTGCGGGGTAACGACGAAACAATAATGATCTTCTCCGCATTGCCACTAGCAGCGGCAGGTGCTTCGGTTGGCTCAGCGTCAGCGGCCGGTGCTTCAGTCGGTTCTGCAGCGGGGGCCTCTGTGGGTGCAGCGGCAGGTGCTTCGGTTGGAGCGGCTGCAGCCGGTGCTTCTGTTGGTGCAGCGGCCGGAGTGCTTCCACCACAAGCTGCAAGCATGCTTGCTAAGAAGGCTACGGTTACAAGACTCAGCAGTCGTTTCATGGGTAAGGTTTCCTTTCACACTCGGGAGAATCTGTACTTACCTAAACCTAATTGGACTACCTGAGAAATTAGCGATTGATAACTTCACCTTAGAACGTTGCCGCCAACCACCTCCTCTGTTCTAATGTTGAGGCAGAAATGCGAAAGCATGAGTTAGCAGATACGACAACGACCTGAACGTTTCGCGTTCTTGCGACACTGCGTCGAAACAATTGATAATTTATAATTATGGAGATAAAATCTGCAAAAGTTTAGCGCAATCAAAGGAGTTTGTCAAGCAATGTCCTAGGTTGTACAATAGAACTATGTATGACAATTCTCGCAGTAACATACCTTTTTGGTTTTGGGGTGTGCTTGTTGCGCTTGTTCTCATCTTGATAAGCCGATCTGGAAACCTCTTCGGCCCAAATCAAGCCCTTCAGCAACGTTTCGCTCCCCAACCAACGATACCTGGTGCCGCTGAGACTGCTCGTGCCGCCCAAACCAACTGGGGCGATATTCCGGTTGGCATTCAAGAGCTGATCAAAGGCGTCCAAGAGAACCTAAGCCAAGGCCAGAGCGCGCCTGTCTTAACGCCTGTGGCTCAGAGCGCCCGCCTCAAAGTAACGATCAAAGAGCTTGTTCCTACCACTGGGGGAGTGCGGGTAGTTGGGGAAGTGACCAATATCAGCCAGACGCCGCTCGACGTGCCGATCAACGCCTTTCAATTTCGTGACAGCGCTGGCAATATCTACGCTTCGTCGGCGACCGGCACAACCCGCATCGAAGTCGGCGCTTCAGCTCCGCTCGATCTCAACGTGCCGCTCGAATCGGGCCGCGGCCTCTATCTGGTCGTGCGTTTCAGTCCCGATCCGCCTTTAGAGCAAATGTTGATCTCTGCCGTTGGCGAATCCTAGTCGTCCAGCTTTGTTTCCCAATCTATCGACCAAAGCATAGCGTTGGCGAACAAGTCTTGTAGCCTCCATTCGTTTCTCACCGCGTCCGCCTACGGCTACCAAGTTGCCGCCCATCCATCCAGCTTACCCGTTTCGCTGCCTTCGCTGACTTCGCTGCGACCTGCCAGGTGCAAGCACCTTGCAGGTTCAAACGCTGCCTTTCAATGCCCAAACCAATCCTCAAGCTGATACCAAATCCGTTTAAAGACTTAAAGACGTGCATGCTCTTCACTCAGAAAAACGAAAAGCCGGGAAAAGGGTTGTGGAGTTTTCACGCTGCCGCGCGAAATCGCACACACCAAAAAGAGTCGCGTTCCGCTCTGCCGAAGGCCAAAGAGAACCTAATCAACCGGATTTGGTATGAATTCACGTAAAGGCATGCATTTTCATAAGGGGAAACGAAAAACAGGGGAAAGAGTACAACTGAAATAGTCAAGTTACGCTTTGCCAAAGCCCAAAAGCGAAGAGACCAGAGCAAATGCTCTGGTCTCTTCGCTTTTGCTGAGTAACGAAACTTACTTGATTTCGATAACAGCGCCGACCTCGGCCAGCTTAGCCTTAGCAGCCTCAGCATCTTCCTTGCTGACGCCTTCCTTGATGGTCTTGGGAGCGCCCTCAACCAGGTCCTTAGCTTCCTTCAAGCCCAGGTTGGTCAGCTCGCGCACAACCTTAATAACCTGGATCTTGTTAGCGCCGACTTCCTTCAACACGAGGTCGAACTCGCTCTTCTCTTCAGCAGCAGCGGCCGGAGCAGCGCCAGCAGCAGCGGCCGGAGCAGCGCCAGCAGCAGCAACAGCTACCGGAGCAGCAGCGGTAACACCAAAAGCCTCTTCCAGTGCCTTCGACAGCTCAGCTGCCTCAACCAAGGTCAGTTCCTTGATCGCCTCAAGAATGCTCGTAACTTTCTCAGAAGCCATGATAGTAATACTCCTTAAATGAATAATCTTAGAGATGCTTTCTTCGTTGTGAAAGCTATCGGTACATTAAAACTAGTTGGCGGCTTCGCCTGCGGGGCCCTGCTCGCTGTAGACGCGCAGAATGTAAGCGATATTGCGCGCAACACCGCTGACGGCACCCAAAATGCGGCTGGCCGGAGCCTGAACGCTGCCCATGATAGTGGCAACGACCTGGTCGCGTGAAGGCAGGTTGGAAACGGCCTCTAAGCCATCAGCGGCCAGAGCGTCCTTACCAAGCAAACCACCGCGAACCGAAATCTTCTTACGAGAAGCGTTGATGTAATCGTTCAGAACCTTGGCGGATTTCGCGACATCATCATACGAGATCGCGAGCGCGGTCGGGCCTTCGAGCAGCGGCTCGATAGCCTCATTACCCGTTTCGCGAGCAGCGAGACGCACCAAAGTGTTCTTAGCAACGATCAGTTCAGCACCTACCTCGCGCAGCTTGCTACGCAGTTCGGTGATCTCTGCCACGGTCAGACCGCGATAGTCGGTCACAACCGTCAACTGCTGGCGGCTAAGCTTGTCGGTCAGTTCGGCTAGGGTATCAATTTTTCGTTGTGTTGGCACTCTTCTTCACCCCCTCCCTAACGGGAATCGACATAAAAATTGGGTCACTATGCCGCACGGTATAGTGACCCAAGAATTGAACAACAGCAGCAAGCTGTGATGCTCAGAAGTTCTCGTTCACTACCTCGGCGGGTGGCCTTTTGGCCTTTAAGCTACGTCGTAGCACCGGCTGTCTTTGGTAGACAAGCGATCTTATTCAGATGTTAGGAGCTTCGTCGTTACTCCCCGTCCTGTCTCGGTAGTGAAACTAGGCTTCAGCACTAACCTGCATAGACTGGGCTTCGTTGACATCCACCGGAATGCCCGGGCCCATTGTGCTGGTAACAGTTACGCTCTTGATGTACACGCCCTTCTGGCCAGCCGGCTTAGCGGCCTTAACGGCTTCCATCAATGCTGCAATATTATCATAGATCTGCTGTTCCGTAAAGCTGGTCTTGCCAACGGCAACATGCAACAGACCGGTCTTATCGTTGCGGAACTCTACACGACCGCCCTTAACTTCGCGAATGGTGCGAGCCAGCTCTTCGCCGGGAACAATCGTACCACTCTTGGGGTTCGGCATCAAGCCACGCGGACCAAGCTTGCGGCCTACGCGACCAACCTTACCCATCATATCGGGGGTTGCGATCGCAACATCAAAATCGAAGAAGTTTTCTTTGTCGATGCGGGTGATGATATCGTCGCTGCCAACGTAGTCAGCGCCAGCTTCCTGAGCTGCGCGTGCAGCATCGCCCTGAGCAAACACCAGAACACGAACCGACTTACCAGTGCCGTGAGGCAGAGCTACAGTCGTACGAATATTCTGGTCTGCGTGACGCGGATCAATGCCAAGCCGGAGGTGAACCTCAACGGAGGCGTCGAACTTCGCGTATGAAGTCTCCTTCACCAAACGTGCAGCGGCTTCAGGAGAATAGAGGTGGTTAGGCTCAATCTTTTTGAGAGCCTCAAGATATTTCTTTCCGTGTTTCTTTGCCATGGTGGCTCCTCCGTGGTACAAACGAGACGTTTGCTCTCCCACGAATTGCTAAAGCGCCGAAGCGCGAGAATTAATCGACGATCTTAATGCCCATGCTGCGAGCGGTACCAGCCAGAATCTTCTCAGCGCCTTCGATATCGATAGCGTTGAGGTCGGCCTTCTTGACCTCTGCCAGTTCGCGCAGCTGCTTGCGGGTGATCTGGCCAACGAAGTTGCGGTTGGGTGTACCCGAACCCTTTTCAGCGTTGGCAGCCTTGCGCAACAGGTCTGCAGCGGGCGGAGTCAGCGTCTTAGCTACAAACGAGCGGTCGCTGTAGATCGTTACCTCAACAGGAACAATGCTACCAGCCTGAGAAGCTGTCTTTTCGTTGTATTCCTTTACGAACAGACCGATGTTGATACCGTACTGGCCGAGCGCAGGACCTACCGGAGGAGCCGGGGTTGCTTTACCAGCTGGAAGCTGAAGCTTCACTACGGCGACAAGTTTCTTTGCCACGTTTAGATTCCTTCCACGAACAAAACAACATGAAGCTCCCAGTGCCATAAACCTAGCCTTAGATCTCTCTTCTTCAAGAGAATCCTAAGTCTAGATTGGCGCTGAGAGCCGAAGGCTGCAAATTGCCCTCAATCGTGTCTACTCAACCAATCGCGTCACTTGCAAGAAGTCAAGTTCCACGGGTGCTTCGCGTCCAAAAAATGAGACCAATACCCGAACGCGACCACGCTCTTGGTCAATTCCGTCAACAATACCTTCGAAATCGGTGAAGGGGCCATCGGTGATTTTGACAGCCTGACCGATCTGGTAGCTGACGCGCACTTTTGGTGCCTCCTCCTCCATCTGCTTGAGAATGTGCTTAACTTCAGCATCCTCAAGTGGAGTAGGTCGGTTTCCGTGCCCAACAAAACTCGTTACGCCGGGCGTGTTGCGCACAACGTACCACGAGCTCTCTGTCATATTCATTTGCACCAATACATAGCCAGGGAAAACTTTTTTATGTACGGTGCGGCGTTGGCCGTTCTTGATCTCGATCTCTTCTTCGGTCGGTACGATCACGCGGAAAATCTGGTCATGCATCTCCATAGAGTCGATGCGATGCTCCAGATTCTGCTTGACCTTGTTCTCGTAACCCGAATAAGTGTGGATCACATACCAACGACGTCCGTCGTCTTGCAAGGCCCCAGTATTGGTTGATGTGTCTTTCTCTGCCACAGTTGCCCTCTGCCGACCAGTAGGATACTGCTTGTACTCAATTATAATCTATGTACTAATTCGTTCCCTACGAGCCGGAAACCAAGCTGACCAGCAGTGAATAAAGCGCAAGGAAAATCGAGTCGCTTACAAATAGAATAAGACCAATGATAACCGAAACAATAATAACGACTACAGTTAATCTAAACGCTTCTTCGCGTGTCGGCCAAACAACTTTTCGCAATTCGGCACGCGTTTCGCGGAATGTACGTACTAGGGCGTTTTCACTCTGTCCCGTCGGTTTGTTTTGCTCTTTTGCCACAGCCATTACACGTTCCTTAACTAGCAGTGTGAGGGGTAGCAAGCCGCGAGAGCTCACTACCCCTTCAAAATCAATAGTACGTGCTAGCTTTCGATCTTGGTCACAACGCCGGCACCGACGGTACGACCACCCTCGCGGATTGCGAAGCGCAGACCTTCTTCAATCGCAACGG